>CAWANG010000038.1:0-213319 GCA_963783175.1 uncultured Alphaproteobacteria bacterium | reverse complement strand
GGCTGGCTGCTCTACCAGACAGTCTCGTGCCGGATTTGGGCGCGGTCGGCCTTCTATCAAGCCAGCGGCGCCTACGGCTTTCGTGACCAATTGCAGGACGGCATGGCTCTCGCCGCTGTCCGCCCCGATCTGACGCGCGAACACCTGCTGCGCGCGGCCGCCCGGCAGTTCACCGAGGGCGACGTGCAGCACTGGTGGCTGCCGCATTCCGGTCAAGGCGTCCGGACCCGTATATCCGACGATCGTGCCTGGCTGGCTTACACGGTCGCTCAATATATCGAAACAACGAACGACGGGCTCGTACTCGACGAATTGATTTCTTTTCTCGAGGGCGCGCGCCTCGAAGCAGGCGAAACGGATCGTTTTTTTGAGCCGACGGTGTCTCGAGCGAGCGCCACTCTCTTCGAACATTGCGCCGTTGCGCTCGATGCAAGTCTGGCCGTGGGCCGACATGGGCTTCCGCTCATTGGCACAGGCGACTGGAACGACGGCATGAACCGCGTCGGAGAAAAGGGCGACGGCGAAAGCGTCTGGCTCGGATGGTTCCTGTATGCGGCGCTCACGGCCTTTGCGCCATTGGCGCTGGCGCGCAACGAGACGAGGCGCGCAGAAGCATGGACGGCTCACGCGGACGCGCTGAAAGCCGCCATCGAGCGCGAGGCCTGGGACGGCGAGTGGTATCGCAGGGGCTATTTTGATGACGGCGCGCTGCTCGGTTCTGCAGCGGACGACGAGTGCCGGATTGATTCTATCGCGCAATCCTGGGCAGTCTTGTCAGGCGCCGCGACGCAAGATCGCTCCGCCCGTGCGATGGCCTCGCTTGATAAACAGTTGATTCGGCGCGAGGACGGATTGGCGCTCCTGTTCGCGCCGCCGTTCGACAAGACGACGCACGATCCGGGGTACATCAAGGGCTATCCGCCTGGCGTTCGCGAGAACGGCGGCCAATACACGCACGCGGCGACCTGGTCCGTGATGGCGTTCGCCGCGCTCGGCGAGGGCGACAAGGCGGCGGAGCTTTTCTCATTGCTCAACCCCATCAACCACTCGCGAACGCGCGCCGACGCGTATCGCTACAAAGTCGAGCCCTATGTCGCATGCGCCGACATCTACTCGACAGCTCCGCATGTCGGACGCGGGGGCTGGACCTGGTACACGGGCTCAGCAGGCTGGCTGCAGCGCGCGGGGGTCGAGAGCCTGCTCGGCCTGCGACTCCGGGGAGCGTTCTTGTCTGTCGATCCCTGCATTCCCAAGGCTTGGGACAAATACGAGGCGACGGTGAAATATCGAACCGCGCGATACTCGATTTCCGTCGAGAATCCGAACGGCGTCTGTCGGGGCGTCGCCTTCGCGGAAGTCGATGGAGTCGAGATCTCCGAACGTCCGCTCCTCGTGACGCTCCTGGATGACGGAGGTCGGCACAGGGTCAACGTGCGGCTTGGTTGACAGTCGCCGCTAGCTCGCGAAATGGAGTCTCGGCGGCGCGCGGATTGTGCCTTTCTTCCCCATGGCGAGCCCATCCTGAGCCTCCGGTCGGTTGGCGATACCGCAACGCAATATGGAGGCTCGTTTGATCGCGCTTCGGATTCGCCACCAAACGATCTATGCCTATCGCCGCCCGGTCAGTTTGGGCCCCCTCGGCCTGGATCATACCCACCGACGAAGAGCTGATGATCGCGCAGCACACGGCGGCGCTCGTTCGCCCCCAGAAAGGGTCCTATTCGGTCGGCTGGAGGTAGGGCAGCAAACGAATACGGAGCGAACGGCTCGAAAAAGGAAGCCGAAGGGCAGGCGGTCGGCCGCTCGCGCGGCGATTGCACAACGAAGGTTCACGCAATCTCATTGAGCGTATGTTCTGACGCGCCGAGGAGTGGCGAAGCTCCAAGCTTCGCCGCAGCTGTCGTCGTCGCTGCCATCATCATCCAGCCGGACTTGATTGAGTCTGAAGCCTGGTGGCGTTCTGCGCGCCGTTGAACATGGCGATGGTTGCCCTAAACTCGTTTCCGCAGTCGACCTCGCTAAGGCGGCGATTTGCGCCGTCGCCGACGGGCGGCATTGTTGAATAGGTATTTTCCATCCCTGTTCGCCGAAGCGGAAACGATTATCGTCTTTCGCAACTTAAGCGAAACAGGATCTGATCATCGTGCGCGCACTGATTGCATTGATCGTGATTGTCTATCTTGTCGGCGTTGGTGAGGGCGGCTCAAGCGCGGCCGCATGAGTAAATTCCAATTCTTGCATGCCCCAATTCGTGGCGCCTGAATGGGCTCAGCCATGGCGCGGGAGGCGTTTATATGGGAGCAAATCCGAGTGAGTTGGAAGCAGCTCGAAGAGAAATTCGTCTTGCAGTGGTTCAGGGTGACTGATGACAACGGCAAGGGTCCGGAACTGATCGGCGCGGAGATGTCGTGGGACGGCCAAAGCGACGCACAACCGACGGCTTTTCACCCCGCCGACCGCGGAAAGCGGAGCGAGTTTTCGTTACACATTGGCTGCTAAATTGCGCAGCGCGCTAGTTGTTGACGTTCGACCGGCCACGACGGACAAGCTGTTTGTCCCGTCCGATACCGCTAGTCGCAAGCAGGACATTAGCCAGTGACGACGCTCGTCATCAGCCACCCAGCGTGCTTGGCGCATGACATGGGCGAGGGACATCCCGAGCAGCCTGATCGTTTGCGCGCAATCGAGGGGGCCTTGGAGAGCGAGGTCTTCCAAATGCTGGCGCGAGACGTCGCGCCGCGGGCCGAGATTTCGGCGATCGCACGCGTCCATCCGCTCGACTATATCGAAACAATCCGCGCGGGGACGCCGACGCAGGAGCGCACGGCCATCGACGACGACACCTCGATGTCGCCGGGCACCTTCGAGGCCGCCCTTCGCTCGGCAGGGGGCGTAATATTCGCAGTCGACGAGGTGATGACCCAAAAGGTCAGAAACGCCTTCGTCGCCACGCGACCGCCCGGCCATCACGCCGAAGTCGCGACGCCGATGGGTTTTTGCTTCTTCAACAATGCGGCCATCGCCGCACGGCATGCTCAGGCGGCCCACGGCGCGGAGCGCGTCGCGATCCTCGATTTCGACGTCCATCACGGAAATGGCACGCAACAGATCTTCTGGGACGATCGATCCGTCATGTATGCCTCGACGCACGAAATGCCGCAGTATCCCGGCACAGGGTCGATTGGGGAGCGCGGCGAGCACGATCAGATCGTCAACGCTCCCTTGCACGCCGGTGACGGAGGTGAAGCCTTCCGCGAAGCGATGGAAGTCGCGATCCTGCCGCGCATCGAAGCGTTCTCGCCAAATATTCTCGTCGTCTCGGCCGGGTTCGACGGCCACCACCGCGATTCGCAAGCCAACCTTAATCTTGTCGAGGCTGACTATGCCTGGGTGACGCGGCGCCTGATGGAAATCGCCAAGAAGCACTGCAGCGGCCGCGTTGTCTCGGTGTTGGAAGGCGGCTACGACCTGGACAGCTTGGCGCGCTCAGCCGCTGCGCATGTGCTCGCGCTGATGGAGGGGTGAGGCGCGGTTTTCCGACCGCCCTTCCCGGCAAGGTCGCGCCATTAGCGAGGGATCAACGTCACGGTTTCCCGCTCTTCGCGCAGCGGATCGAGTGCAACGTCTCACCATCCATGACGCGCCGCTCGATCGCGTCGCGACTGCGATGACGCGTCAAAGTCGACTTGCGGCCAAGCGTCAAGGCGTTCTCGATTCCGAGTCTGTTGTCGCCTTCAGAAATGCGGGCGTCTATTGGTGCGGTAGGGCGTGCGCCGGAGGCGATCGCCGAGGAGGACTTGACGAAATGAATGGCGAAGCGCCCAACAAAGGAGGCGTCATGGCTGATGAACTGATTAAGCGCTCAAATGGCGAGGTTTTTCGAGATGTGTCTGCGCTTCCACTTTTTCATTTCGCTCGATCCTAGTCGCTCCAGGTCAGCAACAGCGCCACGTTGTTCGGAATTCCGTCAAGATAGTCCGCAATTTGGGCAGCAAGCCCGAACCCGACCGCCCGCAATTCACGCTCCCACCGCGCGCAGAATTCGGCCGCTTCGCCCCTGAGGGTCGTAGGCCAGTCGGCCTCGGCGACGCCAATCTTGCGACCTCCGTCGCTACAGAGGTCACAAGGAAAGCGAATAAGCTCAAAGCTTTTCTCGCCACGCGTCGCAGCGGCTTGAGCACCCTCGAGTAACTTGGTCCACGCCTGCGTGTCGACATGTTCCTGCAGCCTGACCGTGATCCGACGTTCGTGGTCCAGTTTCGCCTGTGCTTTGGCTGCGATCACTTCATCCTTCTCAGCTTGCTTCGAGGCTGCCACGAGCGTGAGGAACGCTGCGGCCGCGATGACGCGCGGGACGACGAACGGCGCTGCGGAGGAGGGCGGCGACGCTGACGCCTCTGGCGGTCTCTCCGCTTTCATCATGCCAGCGATCATGGCGGCCAAGCCGCCAACGGATCGACCCGTTGCCGGCTGCGGAATCATGGTCGCCATGGCGCGCACCAAGTCTGAGCGGCTGACGATCCCCGCGATGCGACCCCCCCGCATGACAGGGAGCCGTTTTATGTCATAGACGCGGAGCATCTCGGCAATCTCATGTAAGGGTGCCCGGGCTTCGATGGTTATGACCGGCGCGTGCATCACCTGCTCGACGGATCGAGCGACCAGCGCTTCAATAGACTCGGCCAGGGGCTGACCATTCTTCAGCAGCGTCAACCACCAGTCGGGCCGCGCAACCCGATCGGCAACGTTGCGACCAATCAGATCGCCTTCGCTGACCATTCCAACCAGTTGCTGGTCGTCGGCGAGCACGGGAACGGCGCTAATGCGTTTTTCGAGTAGGAGGAGCGCGACATCGCGCACGCTGGTCCCAACCGGAACAGAGGCGATATCGATCGTCATGATATCGGCGGCCGTCTCTGGGCTTGGGGCGACCGTCGGCGGATCCGCTTTGTCGCCTGACCCTTCGTGTCTCACTCGATCCTTTCCGCCGCGCCAAGGGCGCGCGCCATGCAACGCTTCAAGAACTCATACCAGAGGTTTCTCTATGTTCGCGCCGCCGCCAATGCGCGGATCGGTCACTTGACTGACAACGGCATCGAGAAACGTTCAACCGATCGCAGTTCTAAAGAAAGGCCGAACCCACGCCGCCCTAGAATACTGAGACCTCACCCCACAAGGCAGCGTCGGAATCTACTCAGCCGCCTCCGGGCATCGGCCGGGACGACGATTCTTGCTACTCGAGGTTTCTGGCCTCTATGGATTTTGGGCGCGATGAATTACTTCCTCGAGGAACACAATGCCCATTCCAAATTCTTCCATTGGGTTGCCGATCCGACAAAATCGTCGCCGCCGATCGTGAACACTCCGGCTGCGTTGAAGACACCGGCGACAAAGCCTGGCGCGTAAGGGATGCAGCCAAATCGCGAGATAGTCTATTCTCCGGCGCAGCGGCCATCCCATCTTGTCTACCCACGAGCGCCCGCAAGTTGGACGTCCGGACTGGTGATCGCGTAGCAACGATCCTCGCCGTGCAGCCATGTGCGGGTCAAAGCGTAGGTTGAAGACAGCGCCGACCTGCGAGCTGGCCGGCGCAATCTATCGCCTCGCATTGTCTTCCACGCCACGCGTCAGTCCTTGCTGGCGGAGCGTGGGTATTTTCCGAGCCTATGCCGACGTCAATTTTCCGACCATACGGTGGAGGGTCGAATCCAGCTCTCATTTCCGAAGGAGATCCAGCCATGGCCAACCTCACCCTTCAGAAGGCCAAAACCAACGCCGAGGCGCTAACCAAGAGCGGCCAGGCAGCAGAGAAGCTCATGAAGGGCAACGCCGATGCACTGGCGGAGACCGGCAACGCCTCGACAGCGGCCGTTGCTCTGACCGACAGCGGCAACGTCTCAAGAGCCGCCATTCAGGAGTTGACCACGGCGTATCAGGAATTGGCGACAAAGAACGTCAAGAATCTGACCACTGCGATTCAGGCGCTTTCTTCCGTTAAAAACCCATCGCAGTTCATAGAATTGCAGCAGAAGCTGATCAAAGAGGGCGTCGAAGCCGCTGTCAGCGATGGCCGCCATATAGCGCAATTGACCACCACCGTGTTCACTGCCGCTTTTGAGCCGGTGAAAAAGCAGATCGAAGCACTGCAGAAGACCGCACATACCTAAGGTCCCGAGTCTCAGGAGGGTTGTCATCAGGCAGGCCGAGGTGACCGAGGTTATTTGCTGTCCGCCGTCAGCGCCTTTGAGACATCGCGGGGTTTTCACGTAGGGAGGATTTCTGGATCATCGTAGCCGCAAGGAGCGAAGATGAGACAGAAATCCGGGCCGGAGAAGCAACCGGCGGAAGACACCATCAAAGACATCCGACGCGCGACGCGTCGGCACTTTTCGGCCGAGGAGAAGATCCGCGTCGTGTTGGAAGGTCTGCGGGGCGAGGAGAGCATAGCCGAGCTCTGTCGCCGCGAGGGCATCGCCTCGTCGATGTACTATGGTTGGTCGAAGGAGTTTCTGGAGGCCGGCAAGAAGCGGCTTGCTGGCGACACGGCGCGGGCCGCGACCTCCGACGAGGTGAAGAATCTCCGTCGCGAGGCGCAAGCCTTGAAGGAGGTCGTCGCCGACCTCACCCTCGAGAACCGCCTGCTCAAAAAAAGCATGATCGGGGATGGGGGAGACGAGGCATGAGATACCATGCATCCGACAAGACAGAGATTATCCGGCTGGTCGAGCAATCGCCTTGGCCAGCTCGGCGGACGCTGGAAAGGCTCGGCATTCCCAGATCGTCGTTTTACCGCTGGTATGATCGGCATCAGCCGGCGGGCCGGAAGGCCTCGCCGATCGCCCTTCACGGCCGGATCGGGTTTGGAACGGCATCCCGGAGGCGATCCGCGGCCGGATTATCGACCCGGCGCTGGAAGAGCCGGAGCTGAGCCCGCGGGAGCTGGCGGTGCGATTCACAGACGAGCAAAAATACTTTGTCTCAGAGGCTTCGGTCTATCGGCTCTTAAAAGCGCACGATCTTATCACCAGCCCGGCCTACGTCGTCATCAAAACGGCCGAGGAATTCAAGGACAAGACCACGGCGCCCAACCAGCTCTGGCAGACCGACTTCACCTATCTCAAGATCATGGGGTGGGGCTGGTACTATCTCTCGACCGTGCTCGACGACTTCTCGCGCTTCATTGTCGCCTGGAAGCTCTGCGCGACTATGAAGGCACAGGATGTCACCGCCACGCTCGATCTGGCGTTGACGGCGTCCGGGCTCGATCAGATGACCGTGGTTCACCGGCCACGGCTCTTGTCGGACAACGGCTCGTCATATGTCGCGAGCGATCTTGCCGATTGGCTGGACAAACAGAACATCGAGCATGTCCGTGGAGCGCCCTATCATCCGCAGACCCAGGGCAAGATCGAGCGCTGGCATCAAACGCTCAAAAACCGCATCCTGCTCGAGAATTACTACCTGCCCGGCGATCTCGAACGCCAGGTCGGTCGACCCTGCGGTAGGGCACGGCGGAGGCTTCATGACGACGAAGCCGGGAGAAGTCGCGCGTGTGAGTGCGCCCGGCTTCGATCTGCTACCGGTGTAAGCTAGTACCAGTGGCGCCAATGGCGATGCCATCCCCAGTGATGCCATCCCCAGTGATGCCATCCCCAGTGATGCCAATACACGGGCTCGATGTTGGCGGCCGCGACCGGGCGCTCAAGCGAGGACGAAGCGAGCATGAAGGCGGACGACGGGCCGCTCGACAGGGCCAGCATCGCCGCGCCGGCAAGGACGGCGATCGCGCCGCCAGACAAGATGCGTGAGACCATGGTTATCCTCCTGCTTACCCAGCTGATGATGCTTTTTCCGTCTGAACTCGACGTGAATGTATTACGGCGAGTTTGGGCGCGCTCGTCGTCGCCGAGCACGCGCATGGTGATCCCGGGTGAAGGCGTAGGCTTGCTGGAAAATGGGGTTGGGATGCAACCTGCCTGAATCGCAACAGGAAAGCGGGCTTTCGGTTGGCGCCGGGGGCCCCAGGGAGCATCCCGATGCAAAGACGATCCGCGCCCGAGCGCACGCGCGAGGAGCTTCGCGCCTTGATGAACGGAGACTTGGGGACGGCGGCCGGACGGGGCGATCTGGTCCGCCTGGCGCTGCGGCTGATTGTCGAAGAAGCGCCGGAGGGCGAGGTCAGCGACGCTCTCGGCCGCGAGCGCTACGAACGCGGCGAGGGTGAAAGCCCGGCTACCGGAACGGGTATCGGACGGGCAAGGTGAAGACGGCGGAGGGCGCGGTCGAATACGCCGCGCCGCAGGTTCGCGACACGCCCGAGCCGTTCATCTCGAGCGTGCGCGCGGCGTTGGCGGGACGCACGAGGGAACTCGAGCGGCTGGCGGTGGAACTCTACGCGCGCGGTTTGTCGACGCGCGACATCGAGGATGCGTTCACCGACGAGACGGGCCGAAGGCTTCTGTCGCGGGCGGCGGTGAGCGAGATCACCGAAAGGCTGTGGGCCGAATACGAGGATTTCTGCAAACGCGATCTTTCGGAGCACGCCGTCGTCTACCTGTTCGTCGACGGAATCGCCGAGCGGCTGCGGCCAAGCCAGCGGCGTGAGGCTGTGCTGGCTGCCTGGGGTGTCGGCGAGGACGGACGCACAAAGTCCTCTTGGGGTTGATGGCGGGATCCAAGGAGGATGTCGAGACCGCGCGCGCGTTCTTCCAGGATCTGCGCAACCGAGGGCTCGGCGATCCGCTGCTGATCGTTTCCGACGCGGCGCCTGGGATCATCCGGGCGATTGAGGAATGCTTTCCGCGCTCGGCGCGCCAGCGCTGCCTGGCGCACCGGATGCGCAACCTCGCGGCCAAGGTCCCCACCGACCTGTGACCGGAGTTCAAGACGCGGGTCGCCGCCTGCTATCAGGCGCCCTCGCGGGCGATCGCACGCCAACTGGCGGCGGGCATCCGCGCCGACTACGCCGATGTCCTTCCGAGCGCGTTCGCCTGTTTTGAGGACGACTTCGGGGCCTGCATCGCCCACCTGCGCCTGCCGGTCACGCATCGGCGCTTCGCCAGGACGACCAACCTGCTCGAACGGCTGTTCGTCGAGGAGCGGCGAAGGCTCAAAATCATCCCCAACGGCTTCGGCGAAAAGCCGGTGCTCAAACTCATGTTCGGCGCGCTCATCCGCGCTGCAGAGCGCTGGCGCGGCCTGCGCTTCACCGAGTTCGAGCTGCGCCAGATCGCCGCCGTCAGAAAAGAACTCGACCAGGAATACGAGGACTCGATCACGCCGCTGGCAAGGTCATCCCAGCCCCGCGTTTCCAGCAAATCCGCGCCTTGACCCGCTCAACGGTGAAGTCGACTGGCAATTCCAGAAGGAAGCCGCCGGGCAGGCCGTCCGAACACTGATCGGCGTCGTCGGCGTTCCCGATAAGATCGAGATCAAGCCGACGAGGAACGCGGACGATGTCAGTCAAAACATTACGCGCGCCCAGTGTCGCATTTGGTTTTATGATCCAAGCACGATTCAGGTCATGGAACGCGCGTGATCTCGCGAGCACAAACGCCTGGTCGGCATCTGGAGCCGCACACGTCGAGAACGACATCTCCGTAACCTGAAAAGGCTGCTCGCTTGGCTCGTCAGCTCGGGTCGGCTAGGTCTTTCGCTCGCGAGCCCTCGCGGGGCGGACTTGAATGTCGCTTCACGTGCTGCTTGTGCGGCTCCATCTCACATCGAGGGTCCCATGACACGCTTAGCCAACATAGGCGATCGGCCAGACGCGCAAGGCGTGCAGTCGGGTGAGGAATCCCCGAAAGCTTATCTCGTCGGCGGAGGCATCGCCTCGATGGCGGCCGCGGCTTTCCTCATTCGTGACTGCGACGTCCTTGGTCGCGATATCACAATCATTGAACAGAGCGATGTCGTTGGCGGCAGCCTCGACGGCTCCGGCACGCCCGAGAAAGGCTATGTGCTGAGAGGCGGCCGTATGTTCGAGAGCAAGTACGTCTGCACCTTCGAACTGTTTTCCTCGATTCCGGCGCTGACAGGAAACCAAACCGTCACGCAGGAGATCTTCGCCTGGAACGAGACCCTGAAGACCTCGTCGAAATCGCGGCTCATGAGAGACGGCCATCGCGAGGACGCGCCCAAGTTCGGCCTGAGCGAAAGTCAGATATTGACGATCGAGCGTCTGGCCATCGAGCCCGAGGCGATGCTCGGGCGCACTCGGATCGTCGACCAGTTCGATCCGGACTTCTTCAAGACCGACTTCTGGCTGATGTGGTGTACGACGTTCGCCTTCCAGCCCTGGCACAGCGCGATCGAGTTCCAACGCTACCTCGTTCGCTTCGCCCATATGGTCGGCGGCTTCAACCGTCTGCAAGGGATCATGCGCACGGTCTACAATCAGTACGACTCGCTCGTGCGGCCGCTTTTCAAATGGCTCGATGAGCGAGGCGTCGTGTTTGCGATGAATACGACGGTGACAAACCTCGTCATGCTCGAGACGGCCGGCGTCAAGACAGTTGATCAGATTGTCTTTGAGCGCTGTGGCCAGAGTGGGCAAATCACGGTGCGTCCTATCGACCGCGTTTTCGTTACGCTCGGTTCGATGACCGAGGGCTCGAGCCTGGGCTCGATGGATGCTGCGCCGATAACCAAAGGCAAAGCGGCAGGTGGGGCGTGGACCCTGTGGGAGGCGATCGCGGCCGGGCATCCGGAATTCGGCAATCCTGGGGTCTTCTCGAATCATGCCGACCAGTCGAAATGGGTCTCCTTCACCACGACAATGCGCGATCCGACTTTGCTGCGCATCGTTCGTGATCTCACGGGCAACGTACCAGGCGAAGGCGGGTTGGTCACCTTTCCGCAGTCGAACTGGCTCGCCTCGATCGTCATTCCGCACCAACCGCATTTCATCGGGCAACCCGCGGATGTCAGCGTTTTGTGGGGCTACGGCCTCTTCGTCGACAAACCTGGCGACTTTGTCAAAAAGCCTATGTCGGCTTGCTCAGGGCGAGAAATCATGACCGAGGTGCTCGGGCATCTCCGCGTTCAGAGGGAGATTGAGACGCTTCTCAGTAGCGCGATCTGCATACCCTGCATGATGCCATTCATAACCAGCCAGTTCATGCCCCGCGAAAGGGGCGATCGGCCTGACGTGATTCCCAAAGGATCAAAAAATCTCGCGTTCATCGGGCAATATTGCGAACTGCCGGAGGACGTCGTCTTCACGGTCGAATATTCGATCCGCTCGGCGCAGACGGCAGTCTATGAACTGCTCAAACTGAACCGAAAGCCGCCAGGCGTCTATCACGGCAAGTTCGACCCGCGTGTCCTCTTTCGCGTGTTTCGGGCGCTGCACGACCAAGGGACCTGATTCCATGCTTCTGCCCCGCGGGTCGAGCGCCGCTGGCGCGCTGACAGGGGCGCTGAGGCGGGAACGCACATGCTCAGCCTGGCGTCACCACGCCACACTCCCGACTCGAAGCCGCAGCGTGTGCGATTCGCAAACGAGCCCTGCTCGATGCACGCGACGTGCTAACTGGCACCATTGGCGCTGATTCCGCCACCCAGTCTGGCGGCCAGCCGTCTCCGTTTGACGGGAACAATCCGTGGTGTTTGATTTATCCGACGCGCCTATTCTCGCCCCCCAGCGCAAGCGCGCCAATCTGCCCCGCGTCGGGCCCTGCTCGAGTGGGGCTTTTTTTGGGGCGGCTCGGCAGCCATTTTCGTTTGGAAGCCGCTCCCGCAACCATCGCTTGAGTAGTTTCCGAGGATTGCCGCGGCTGCTCCTGTCCCCAGACTATCTAGACCCTAGACCGGGAGAAAATGCTGCGATTCGCGGGTGAGATTGACACGGAGGCAGGCGAGCACAGGTCATGAAGATCGGAACCGTGAGGTGGTTCAACCTTCAAAAGGGGTATGGATTTATTCATGCCGACGACGGCAGTTTTAATATCTTCGTTGACATTTCCGCCGTCGAACGCGCCGGTATGAGCGACATCAAGGAGGGTCAGAGGGTCAATTTTGAGATTCAACGGAACGAGCGCACCGGCGATATGTCCGCCGTGTCGTTAAAAGCGCTTGGGTCTGCAACGATAACGCATCTTGATCGCCGTTTCCCCTCGCTCATCGCGGCCACGAGAGCGGCGACTTGCAGATGAGATCGCCGTCGCCCTGCGCCAGCCGGAGGATCACGTCGCTGTAGCTCTCGCCTGCCCCCACGGAGCGCGCCCAGGCGATCGACGACCGCCCGGTCGAGCCAGACCAGGCGCTCGCTCTTCTCGTTGACCGCGTTCTCGTAGCCGACGGACCGACCGGCATCGTCTTGACTATCGCCGCGAACGCGGCCTCGCTGATCGCGATGCGGGTCATCAGAAGCGGCCGCCCTGCGGCAGCGTCGCCCTGATCGCCGCGTAGGCCTCCGGGGTGATTGAGGTAGCGATCATTGGCTATTAACGGGCCAGTGGCTGCGCTTTGCCGCCACGCTCATCGCGCTCGGCCTCCTCCGAATTGAAACGGGCCTCGGCGGCAAACCAATGCCGTAGTGCCTCTCGGGGCAACCCTCCTCCTGCCAAAGACGGTAGGCGATTTCACGAACCCGCTGCGAGGCATTCTTTTCGTTCGCCATGAGCCTGGCATGCTCCTCTTGCGCGAACTTCTCCGCATCATCCTTCGACACAAAAGTCAGGATGGTCTCGTGGCCGTTGATGGTCACGGTGACCACATGAACGATTGCCCCTTTCGTATCCTTTCGAGGTGATATTTCAACGCTGAAGGACATTTGCTCTCCTGTGCTTTCCGGGCCGCGCAGCGCTTCGAGCCGCACGCCAAGCACCCTACTCCGAGTTGCAGCCGCCTCCGGCCCCGCCGCGATCCCCGACAAGGTTGCGGGCATGATGCCCGCTGCGACGGAACCCGAAACGCCGGAAAAACCGCCGGTCGCGCCAGAGGCGTCTTATAGGTCAAGCGGCCGGGCGAGCTACAGCGACGTCATCCTAAGGCTCGCTTCGGCGGCGGGCCGCAAGATCACGTCGCTGTAGCTCGCCCGGCCCGCGCATCGCCCTGAGCCGATTCACCACGTTGGGGGCGAGCCAAGCTATCGGGCGCACGCGCCGTCTTAACCGTGCGGCGTGACCTCAATCGCCTTTTCGAGCGCTCGCTCGACCTCGGCCCGCGCTTGCTCGGCGTCTCCCCACGTCGCAAACGCCATCATGACCAGAGGCCGGTTGTTCCCGCTGAGGATGTTGAAGCCATAGCCGTTGCTGTCGCCCATGGACACCGGTTGCGCGTCGCCCGCCTTGCAATTCTTGTAGGCCGTCATGGATCGCCTCCTATCTTTTCAGCGGCAATTCGCGAGATGACGTCGCCGTAGCTCTCGCCCGGGCCGCGCAGCGCCGTCAGGCGGCCGACCACGTTGGGCGCTAACCAGACATAGCGCTCGCCGCGCTCGTTGGTCGCGTTCTCGAAGCCGACGCTGCCCAGCGCAGGGTCGCGGCGATGGCGTCGAAGGCGGGGCGGTGATGGAGATCGTGACCACGGCCGCAATGTAGATCGGCAGGGTTCGGCTGCAAGAGCATTAACGAACCACGCGCTCGGGCGGCGTACGCCTTGCGACCGAGTAGACCGCCTGTCGAATCTGTGATTATCGAACGCCAACGCATTTTACCGCGCGATGGCCCGCATCACCGGCGACGCTATGGCGCTCACGGCGTGATCGTTCCGCCAAGCGCCAGCCGCTCGATCTGGCGCCGGAGCGGGACGATTGCAGATGTCGGGGAAGTCGTGGGACATATCGTAGTACACGGGCGTGAACCGTTCGACATAGTCGCTCAGCGGCTCCCGTCCGCTATGACAGAGAACAAAATCGTGGTGGCAACTTTGCCGATATTTGCGCCCGGCTTTCCCGGCAACTCCACTGAAATTCGGCTCTTGTTAACTCCACCTCAAGCCGAGGACTTGGCAAGGCAGTTGCTGGTTGAAGCGAAAAAGGCGAGGGAAAGCCCGCCCGAGCTTCGGATGCTGGCGTGAGCGGCGCGGAGCGCGTGCTGTTGAGCGCCGGCGCGCTCACGTTGGCGATCGTCGCAGGGATCGGCACGGCCATCATGCTCGGGCCTCGCGCCTTCGCCATTCGCAGGATCTCATCGCTGTGGCTCTCGCCGGAGCCGCGCCTGGCTCTGAACCTCCATCCGACGTGGCGCTGCAGGCTGGCGGAACGGAAGCGCGCGGGCGGCCGTCATCGTCAGGCTTCGACCGCCGCCCGGGCATGGGCAGGACGGCCCGACCGATAAGACGCGCGACATGCAAAACGCGTTTGACCGGGGCGGCCCACGACCATTCAGGGGATGCCCGGTGGGACGATGGCCGGCGATAGCGTCGATCGCGAGATCGAGGCGTTTCTCGGCTACAAGCTGCCCGAGAGCGGCGGCACGTTCGGCGTTCCGGGTCAGCCCCGTCGCTACGAGCGCCGGGCCGCTCTGGCTTACGACTCGTCGGCCCGGGACTATAGCGGCCCCTCGATCGCAGAATTAGGGATCGATCTGATCGCATCCGGATCGCCTAAGCTCGCTTCGACAAGTTGGCCCGCGCCGCATCTCCGGTCACGCGAGCCCTCTGCTCCTGTTTGCTATGGGTTTGCTAGGCAAACCAGCTCACCGGTCGACTTTTGCATTAAACCATTGAAATTATTGGCGCGCCCGACAGGATTCGAACCTGTGGCCTCTGCCTTCGGAGGGAAGCGAACGCCGTGGCGGTATGGTACTGGCACGGCGTGCGGTTGGAGATTCTTGGTCTTCGTCCATCCTGCCGGGAGGCCGCGCGCTAGCGCGGCGAGCGCGGCCGCCCCTTTAGGCTGCCACTGAAGGCGCGGCACTCCTCTCGATCATTTTCTTCGGATTTTTTGCGGCGCCTCTGCCGTCGAGCATTTTCTCTATCTCGGCAGAAACACGATCTGCGGCGACCCCCAAAGCTGCGTCCAAATGGACGTAACCTTGCGTCACACCGCGGGCTGAGTGGCCGAGCAGACCGGCAATTGTGAGTTCAGAAAATCCGAGATCCCCCGCGACACTGGCAAACGTGTGCCGAAGTACATGCGGCGTCACACCTTTGAGACCCGACTTTACGCACACCCGCTCCAGTACCCGGACCACACCAACGAAATGGCCGTCACCCCCATCGGCTGGGAATGCGAAGCGCGAATCCTTCCGTCCCGGCGCGGCTTTGACACACGATATTGCAGCGCCTCCGAGGGCCCTGATCTGAGCACCGCTCTTTGTGTCAGGGAACCGGACGCAATTGTCTCCGCAGCTGACCCAACTACGCTCCAAAGCCAAAACTTCCATTCGGCGAAACCCCGACAGAAGCATCATTCGGATCGCGGCAAGCCCGGTCGGGTGCTCTCCTTCGAGCGCGAGGCTTCGCATGACCTGTCCCAGATGCTGAAGTTCATCATCGCTCAGCCGCCGATGACGACGTTCGACGGCAAGTTGTCGAACGCCCACCGCCGGATTATTGTCGATGATGTTCAGCCGGGCCGCGTGGCCGAGAAGGCCGCGCAGCGTTCCAACGGTGCGGCTAGCAACTCCGGGGCCGCCAGTCGAATTGCCGCCTCGGCCTACCTTACGGCCTCGCGCCGACTTTCCAGCGGCGATGTCAGCCTGCATCCCCTCGATGTCCCGGAGCTTGAGACCGCTGACGAGCCGAGCGCCCAGGAGCGGCTTGATGTGAGTCTCTATGCGGCTTCCGTCCATCTTAAGTGTCGACGTCTTGATCGGCCGGCGATTGCGCCCGAGGATCCGGCCAGCTGCTGCTTCCTCCAGATACCAATTGCACACCTCACTGACCGACATCCCCGCTCGGACCGCATGCCGCTCAGCTGAGGGGTCCTCGCCCCTGGCGACGCCGGCGAGCTTCTCGCGAGCCATCTCACGCGCATTCTCTGACGTCAGAGCCCCATATTGACCGAGCACCAGTCGCCTCGTCCGCCCTTCGACATTCCGATACTGGATGAGAAAGGTCTTCACGCCGGAAGGCTTCACCCGCACTCCGAAGCCTCTGAGCTCGCTATCCCAGGTGAACACATCCCGACGCTTATCCGGGTGCAGCGCATCGACCGCTCGTTTGGTAATCTTAGCCATGATCCATTCCTGCTCTCGTGTTCCACGCTTGTTCCCAATTCTGCTTCCCCCGATTGGCAGGCGGAGGTCGGGGAAGTAGGGGGGAAGCACCGGAGCGAAAATCGCTGGGTAGAAGGAGGATAGGCCTAGGATGGCGCCCCGCAAGAAAACTCCTTATCCAGTAGTGTCTTAGCTGGTTCTGGGACAGCCAAAGATGCTGTGGCGTAAACCGCCTAGGGACATTGCCAAGGTTGGGGTCGAGGGTTCGAATCCCTTCGCCCGCTCCAGTTTAGCAATGTCCGATCGGACACGGCGGCAGAGCGTACCTGAGACATTGGCGAGAGCCTTGCGCGCGACGGGTCGTCGAGCATTTCTGAAGTCTTTCGGTCAGCCTGTCCCGTCGCCGAGGTCGACGAGTTCGAGGGCGTCGATCGCTGCGTTTCGCTCGGCCTCGACCCTTGCCAGTGAGCGCCTGAGTTCTTCCGTGCTGGCTTGGCTCGAGCCCGTGAGGACCAGCCCGCCGATGGCGAGCGCAAGCGCCAGGATCATCCGCGCCGGGGTGAAGGCCACGAGCCCGAGCATGAAGCCGATAAGCAACGCCGGCCCTGCGACGGCCGCGGCGCGCCCAGCAAGCGCGTACCTCCCGCTGCGCTCGATCGCGTCGCGCAGGTCGTCGATTTGAAGCTCGAATCGCTCAATCTCGTCCATCAGCGCGGGCTGGGTTTGACGATCGACGTATCGCGCACAATTGCGGGCCCCGCCAGGACCAAACTGGCCTCGCGCCAGGATTACGCTATGGCCGCCGCCCTATTCCGCGGCCGGTTTCTTCTTCTCGGCGTCGCCGAGAATCTCGAGGACGCGGTCGATCCCGGCGGGCGATAGGCGGATTAGGCCAGTATAGGGCGAGCTTAACTCGAGGATGAGAAAGATTGCGATCCCGATAGAGAGCGCGCCGGCGAAATGCGCCAGCACGCTCACTGCATTTGGCGCCGCGACGAGGCCGTTGCCGAGAAAGAGCGCCGAAGCCCAGCAAACCACCACCGTCAGGACATGGGGCGGAAACGGACTGGCGAGCTGGCGCGCCATCAGCATCTGCGTGTCGGCGAGCTTTCTCACCTGATCCTTCGCCGTGGCCACGAGCCCGCGCTGGGCGTCGGTCGCGGGCTTCAGGCGGTCGAAAAAACTGCCTTGGCTCAAGAATATCGCCCGCATCTCCTCGAAGGTGAAAGGCTGCGGCCCGCGCTTCGCGTCGCCGAAGAAGCGGACCCGCGAACGCTGAACCGCCGCGCGCAAGCCAGCGCGGCCCCCGGCTGCTTCGGGCCCGTAAAGTTCGAGGGCGAGATCGATCTCGACCACGATCGGGCCGAGCGAATAGGCTTCGTCGCGCTGGGTGGTGAAGACCGAGAAGGCGGTGAAGACGAGGAGGCCGAGGACGAGCGCGAGCAGGAGGGTGACGAGCCCGACCATCGCCCCGACCGAGCCCTTGGATGCGGTCAGCACATCCGCCGGCACGGCCCACTGAAGCGCCATTCCGACGAGGCTCGCGCCGAAAGTGACGGCCGCGACGGCGCCTGCTTGAGTCAGCGAGCGCATCAGCTTTGTGTGTACTGACGCGTCGTCCGCCCCTATTCCGCCGCCGTCGCAGGCGTCGCCGACTCGACCTGTGCGGCAGGAGCGGCGCGGTGCTTGTGCTCCTCGATGCGCTTCGCTTTATCCGCCGCCTTTCGCGCCGATTCGGAGAGCTGGTACATTTCCTGGTGATCGTAGTCGTCGGTCGTCCTCAGCGCCTCGTCGGTGTAACTCTTGGCGTTCGGATCGCGCTCCAGCCTGCGCGTCCACAGGTGAATCTTGGCGAACATCGCCAGGATCCTGCCGTAGGTCACGACCTGTCCGCCCCAGTTGCGCGTATAGAAGAGGAGCGGGTTCTCGAGCGGCAGGCCGGGCCTGCGATCGCGGCGATACCGCCGGCGGATCATTCCGGTCTCCAGCGGATAGATATTGTAGAAGTGGAAGCTCGCCCAGAACCAGGTGAGGAGATAGGCGACCGTGTCGGGGCGCGGACCGCCGGCGACGGCGCGGCGGATCACCGTCTTGATGTGGTCCTGGGTGTAATAGGTGCGCCAAGCGAGGCGATAGGCCTCCTGCCACTCCTCCCGCGACATGCGCGGGTGGTCGGTGGTGACATGTTCGAGATCGAACTTGTTCAAATCCGGGTCGATGTCCACCCCCTTCGCCACCGCCTTGGCGTGATCCTCGCTGCCGGGAAGCGGGGTAAGGATCGAGAATTCGAGAATGTCGAGCGGCAGCTCGCGCTGGATGATCTGGATGCGCTTGACCAGCGATTCCGGCGTGTCGTTCGGAAAGCCGATGATATAGCCGCAATAGGTGATGCAGCGGTGCTTGCGCCACTCGAGCAGAAGCTCGCGATAGTCCGAGATATGGTTCTGCTTCTTCTTCGCCGCGGAAAGGTTGTCGGGATCGATGTTCTCAAGCCCGATGAACACCCGCTTGACGCCCGCCGCAACGGCCTTCTCGATGAAACGGGGAATCTTGTGGCACGCCGTGTCGACCTGGATGATGAAGCGCGAGTGGATGCCTTCCTTGCGCAGCGCGGCGAGCCGGTCGAAGATCGATTCCCAGTTGCGATTGCGGGCCAGATTGTCGTCGGTGATGAAGAAGTAGCGGACGCCGTTGGCGACATTGACGCGCACGAGCGCTTCGATGTCGTCGGCTGTGCGATAGCGCGACTTGCGGCCCTGCACGTTGATGATGGTGCAGAACGAGCAAAGGAACGGGCAACCGCGCCCGGCGTCGAAGCTCGAGATCATGCCCAGCGTGCGTCCCACCCGCTCGGGGGGCATGTATGGCGGTGTGGCCCCCTCCAACCCGGGAAGATCGTGGAGATAGTTGTAGATCGGCTTCAGCTTGCCGGCGGCAGCGTCGCGCAGCACCTCGTCGAACCTTCCCTCGGCCTCGCCGGCATAGAGCGAAATGCCGAGATCGAGCGCTTCGTTGAGCGATTGAGGTCGCTCCGGCAGCATCGACAGGCACCCGGAAACATGAAAGCCGCCGATGCAAACCTGCACGCCGGCTGCCCTCATCGGGCGTGCGCAGTCCAACACCCGCGGGTACTGATTGGACTGGACGCCGACGAAGCCGACCATGCCGAAGCCGCCGTTCTCCTTGATCTGGCGGATGATGCGGTCCGGCCGGACGCGGGTATTGGTCTCGTCGACGGGGAAGATCTCGATGTCGACGTCCTCGCCAAGGACCTGCTCTTCCATGCATTTCTGGGCGATGCCGAAGAGGCACGCGAGCGAATTGGACGGCAGCGCCGACTTCCACCACTGGATGACATAGCCCTGGTCGTCGTAATGCGACGGCTTGACGAGAAAAAGCAGAAATCGTCGGCGTTTGGCGATATCCGGCATTCTGGCTCCCCGCAAAACTACGGCCCGCCCCAACCTTGCCTAGCGGCCGCCGTTCTTGGCGACCGCGACCGTTAACAGTCTTTGACCGAATGCACAATCGGGGGCCCCGGCGACCCCCTCACGCGTCGATCCGCTTGATGAACCAGTTGAGGATTCGCGTCCAAACCTCGTCCTTGCCCACCTGGTCCTCGACCCCGTGCTCGAGGTTCGGGTTGTCGTTGACCTCGATGACCACGATCGCGCCATTGGTTTCCTTGATATCGACGCCATAGAGGCCAAGGCCGATCGCGCGCGCCGCTTTCAGCGCTTCGTCGATGACCCGCGGCGGAGCGTCGGCGATGGCAATCGTCTTCGATGCGCCCTCCCGGGCGCCGTTCGGCCCGTGCTTGATAATCTGCCAGTGGCCGCGCGCCATCTGGTACTGGCAGACGAAGAGCGGCTCGCCGTCGAGCACCCCGACCCGCCAGTCGAATTTGGTCGGCATGAACTTCTGCGCCAGCAGGAGGTCGGTGTCCTCGAACAGTTCGTCCGAGAGCGCCTTCAGGGCCTGCGCGGTCTCGACCTTGTGCACGCCGCGCGAGAACGACCCGTCGGGGATCTTGAGCACCATCGGCCAGCCGAGCAGCCGCTCGGCCTTGATGAGGTCTTCGTCCTCGGCCAGCATTACCGTCGGGGGCACGGGAACGCCATGGGCCTCGAGCAGTTCGTGCAGATAGACCTTGTTGGTGCACCGGATCATCGATTGCGGGTCGTCGATGACCGGCATGCCTTCGCTCCGGGCGCGCTGGGCGAACCGATAGGTGAAGCTGTCGATCGAGGTCGTCGCGCGGATGAAGAGGCCGTCGAATTCGGCCAGTTCCGCTAGCTGTTTCTTGGTGATGAGCTCGACCGCGACCGACTGCTTTTCGGCGATCCGCGAGAAATGCCTCAGCGTGTCCGGCGACGACGGCGGCAGGATTTCCTGCGGGTCGTGCAGGACCGCGAGCGAATAGCGGGCGATCGCCCGGCCGCGCGGGTTGCGCCAGTCCCGCTGGGTGTGGCGATGCAGGCTCTTGTGGAAGAATTCGGCCTCGTCCGGTCCGAGCTTGGCGAGCGGCCGGGCGCGCAGCCGGTCGATCTTCCACCGCTTGCCCGCGGTGATGGTGACTTCGATCGCGGGGCACCGGTACCAGTCGAACAGGAGCCGGCCGAACAACTCGAAGCGGGAATCCTGGACGAAGCCGAAGCAGAACAGGAGGTCGAACGTGGTGTCCTCGGTCGCCTGCGTTCTTGTCGCCGCGGCGGTCAGCGCCTCCTGCAAATCCGGCAGCGACTGCTCGTAAAGCTTGAACTCGCGCAGATCGAGCATCGTCTCGACGGTCGGGATCACCCGGTGACCGCGCGCTTCCGCCAGCAGGGAGGCGTAATAGCCCTTCGATTGGTAGTTGTAGGAGCGGGAAAGATTGATGATCTTCGCCCGTCCGAGCGCGGCGAACAGTTTCGGCCGCGCGAGGTAGTCGCGGGTCGTGATCACCTTGTGGGGCGTGTCGGCGTTGGGGAAGTCGCGCGCCTGATCGACGAGAATGACCCAGCCCGTCATGGTGCGCGCCGCTTCGGACGTGCAGTTAATCGCGACGACATCTGCATGATGACGAGAGGAAGGTCCTTGCGGTTGGGCGCGACGGGTTCATTGGTGGCGGGCGCGACTCACTTTCCGCGCGTCTTCGCCTCCCCTAGCGCGGGCGCGATGCGCCGCGCAACGGCCGAACGCCGTCAGAGGGCGGATTGTTCCCGGTTTCGCGGCCGGAAGCGGGATCAAGGGACTTCTCGTAGCGCAAGGCGGCCGCCCCATCGGCGTAGTAATGGGCGTGCTCGCCGTATTGACGGAAGCCCGAGCCCTCATAAAGCGCGATCGCCGAGGAATTGTCATAGCGCACTTCGAGCGTGAGCGCGGCGCGACGGTTGCGGCGCGCATAGGCCTCGCAGGCCGCGAGCAGCGCCCGGCCGACGCCCCGGCGGGCGAATTGGGCGTCGACCGCGAGCGAATAGATTCGGACAGCCAGCGAAGTCTTGCGCAGCGAGACCAGCGCGTAACCCGCCAGCTCGTCGCCGATCGTCGCCACGATCATCGGCCGGTGGTCCGCGCGCAGGAACTCGCGCAGCGACCGGCGCGATACCCGGTCGGTCTCGAACGATGCATTCTCGAGCCTCGCGATCGCATCGAGGTCGCGCGAACGAGCCGCGCGAACGACGATGCCATTATGGCGCCAGTTGCTCATGGCAGAAAAGACGGGCTCCCCTCTCGCGCCGCCCAGGCCGGCATGAGTTTAGCGCGCCTTTGCTTTTGCGGGCATCCCTTCGGGGCGCAGGTTCGCCCCCCCGCGGGCGGGCGGGCGAACGTGCCTTAGCGTCATGAAAGAGCAATGACTTCCTATCCCCGCCCCGAGCGCTTGACCCACTCCTCCTCGTCGACCGTCTCGACGCCAAGCTCGCGCGCCTTGGCGAGCTTCGAGCCGGCGCCGGGGCCGGCGACGACGAGGTCGGTCTTGGCCGAGATCGACCCCGAGACCTTGGCCCCCAGCCGCTCGGCAATCGCCTTGGCTTCGTCGCGGGTCATCCGTTCGAGCGACCCGGTGAAGACGATTGTCTTGCCGGCGAGCGGGTGGCCGGCGGCGATCGCCTCCATCGGCTCGATCGTCACTTCCTTGAGTAGCGCGTCGAGCGCCGCCTCGTTGCGCGGCTCGGCGAAGAAATCGGCGACCGCTTCCGCGACCACCGGCCCGATGCCCTGGACCGCCGACAGTTCCTCCGCCGCGTTGGGCGCGCGGGCTGCGGCCCGCAACGGCGCCCAGTCGCGGAACTGGCGCGCCAGGCGCCGCGCATTGGTCTCGCCAACATGGCGAATGCCGAGCGCATACACGAAGCGGTTGAGCACGATCGCACGGCGCGCGTCGATGGCGTTGAAGAGGTTGCGGGCCGAAGTCTCGCCGAAGCCTTCCCACTCGCGCAAAGGCGAACGGCCTTGTCCGTCTCGCTCCTTCAGCGCGAAAATGTCGGCCGGCGTGCGGATCAAGCCTTCGGTAAAAAAGAGCTCGATCAGTTTTTCGCCTAAGCCTTCGATGTCGAAGGCGTTGCGCGACACGAAATGCTTCAAGCCCTCGACCGCCTGCGCCGGACACATGAGCGTGCCGGTGCAGCGGCGGACGACATCGGCCTCGCCGGTCTTCTCGTCGATCTCGCGCAACGCCGCCGAGCCGCAGATCGGGCAGACAAAGTGTCCATTTTTGTCCTGAGGAAAGACATAAGGTTTCGAACTCCGCCGGCCTTTTGTCGAGCACGACCGCGAGGACCTGCGGGATGACATCGCCGGCTCGTTGCACCACCACCGTGTCGCCGACCCGCACGTCCTTACGCTCAATCTCGTCCTCGTTGTGCAGAGTGGCGTTGGAGACGACGACGCCGCCGACAGTCACGGGCTTGAGCTTCGCGATGGGAGTCAACGCGCCCGTGCGTCCGACGTTGACTTCGATCGCCTCAACGATCGTCGTCGCCTTCTCGGCCGGGAACTTGTGCGCTGTCGCCCAGCGCGGCGAGCGCGAGATGAAGCCGAGCCGCTGCTGGAGCGCAAGATCATTGACCTTGTAGACGACCCCGTCGATGTCGTAGCCAAGCGTCGCACGCTCAGCCTCGATCGCGCGATAGTGCTCGATGAGCTCGGCGGTCGAGTGGCAAAGCCTGGTCAAGGGATTGGTCGGCAGGCCGAAGCGATGCATGGCCTCGATCGCGCCGAGCTGTGTCGAGGCGAAAGGCTCGCTGATCTCTCCCCAGGCGTAGGCGAAGAACGCGAGCGGCCGGCTCGCGGTGATGCCCGGATCGAGCTGGCGGAGCGAGCCGGCGGCGAAGTTGCGCGGATTGGCGAACACCTGCTTGCCCGCCTCCGCCTGGCGGGCGTTAAGCGCGGCGAAATCGGCAAGGCGCATGTAGACCTCGCCACGAGCCTCGAAAATCCTCGGCGCGCCTTCGAGCCGGTTCGGGATCGATTGCATCGTGCGCACGTTGGCGGTCACGTCCTCGCCCTCGTAACCGTCGCCACGCGTCGCCGCCCGGACCAGTTCGCCGTTCTCGTAGCGCAGATTGCAGGAGAGCCCGTCGATCTTGGGTTCGGCGACGACGTCGAGCGGCGCGCTGTCGCTTAATCCCAGAAAGCGCCTGACCCTGGCGCAAAACTCCTCGATCTCCTCGTCGGAGAAGATGTTGCCGAGCGACAGCATCGGCACGGCATGGCGAACTTTTGCGAATTTCTCCGACGGCGGCGCGCCGACCTTCCGGTTGGCGGAGTCCGCCCCGGCGAGCTGGGGAAACGCCGCTTCGAGCGCGCTATAGCGCCGGCGCAATTGGTCATAAGCTGCGTCGGAGATCGTCGGCTTGTCCTCGCCGTGGTAGCGGCGGTCGTGCTCGGCGATTTCGGCCCCGAGCCGCGCGTGCTCGGCCCGCGGCTTGGCGAGGGTGAGCTTGGGCGGTTCCTTCTCTGGCGTGGTCATGAGGCAAATTTAGCTTAGCGCCAGGGCCGGCGGAAGGCGACCGCCGCCGTTAACCGGCGGCTAACGCCTTTGCCCGATTGATGAGTGCGGCGAGACGCCGGAGCGGGGCTGCCGCGCGTCATGAGAGAAACGATCCGCCGGCCCGCCAATCGAGATGGCCAATGCGCGCGCCGATCGCGAACTCTTGTCGCCGCTTCGCTGGTTACGGGATGCTGCGCCGGCGGCTATCCCATTGCGCCGGGCGCGAATTCGGTGCCATTCGACGCCTTTCAGGCGAGCATGAAACTCGCCGTCGGCATGCCGACGGACGTGGCGATTCTCGTCATTGGATCGGCTCCGGTCTCCGGTGAGGCCATGAACTGCGGAATCCTCGCCGGATACGAATGGCCTTGCCAACTGCTGAAATTCGGCTGGTGGGACAACCAGCTCCTTGTCTATATCGCCGCGACGCCGGACGGCCGCGGCGCCGTTAACAGTTGGAGCGTGCGCAAGGGCTGATTCGGCCCGTTTGCGGCCCTTACGCAAGGATCGGCGCCTTGAGCCGGGAGACTGTCGGGCGGGTTGGTCGGCGCCCCGCCGCCGGAGCAAGTCTGAGCGATCGCTCGGCGTCTGAGCAGCCGATCGAGGCGGCCTATGGCGCGGCGCGGCAGGTTGGCATAAATCTTCCCATCAGCGGCGGTGGAGGGCGTATGTTCAAGCACATTCTTATCCCGACGGACGGCTCGGACCTGTCGCGCAAGGCGGTTCTCTACGGCGTCGAGCTTGCCAAGGCGTCCGGGGCGAAGGTGACGGGGCTCACGATCGCCGAGCCGTACCGCGTCGCCTCGATGGACGCTGTCCTGGTCTCAATCGGCGAGGACGAATACGACGAGGAGTCGCGGCGCATTTCGGACCGGGCGCTGGAGCAGGTCAGAATGGCGGCCGAGGCCGCGGGCGTTCCGTGCGAGACGATCCGCGAGGTTCACGACCAGCCCTTTCGCGCCATCATCGACGCGGCGCACGCGCTCAGTTGCGATCTGATCGTCATGGCCTCGCACGGGCGGCGCGGGATCTCGGCCCTGCTGCTCGGCAGCGAGACCGTCAAAGTCCTTACCCACTCGACCATTCCGGTACTGGTCTACCGGTGATCACTGGTTCCCGCCGCAATTGTCTCACTCAGCCGGCGTGACCCCGACGCCCTCGGCGCTCAATGTCCGGCCCGCGACTGTCGCGTCCTCGACCCGATCGAGCCTCAACATCGCCAGCGCTTCGCGCCCCGACGACGAGCCGAGCGTGCCGATCGCAAGCTCGCGGTCCATGACCGGCGCGCCGGGCGCCGGCGGCGGCCCGGTCAGTTTGACGCGCACAACGCGCCGGCGCGCCGTCCCACGGTGCTTCATGCGCGAAACGACCTCCTGGCCGACATAGCAGCCCTTGTCGAAATCGACTCCGTGGAGAAGGTCGAGGTTGGCGTCGTGCGGGAAGGCGTCGCCGTAGACGAAATCGACCCCGCCCCTCGGCGCGACGACGCCGATGCGCAGACCCTCGTACTCGTTAACGTGCTCCGGGCCGATGGCGTCCGCAATCGGCCGCGGCAGGATCGCCCGCCAGCCGAGGCGCGGATCGCGCGGGTCGGCGTAGAGAAGGGCGCCTTCAATTCTCCCCGGCTCGCCACCCCAGAAGGCGGCGACGGCTTGGGTGGCGCTCTCGTCGGCGATCGCGACCTTGGCGCGCAACTTATAGAGGCCGAGCCGCCGGGCGAGATCGGCCGCCTGCGCCGCGCCGCAATCGAGAAGAAAGACCGGGCCGTCGGCGGCGGGGACGCGGACGACGATCATGTCGAACAGGATCTTGCCCTGCGGCGTGAGCAGCGCCGCATAGCGCGCTTCGCCCGCCGCGAGCCGCTCGACGTCGTTGGTCACCAACCCCTGGAGAAAGGCCGCCGCATCCGCGCCGCTGACGCGAACGACGCCGCGATCGGCAAGAGAAGCGGCTTTCCTGCTCATGTTTTCGTCTCCGGTCGCGCTTGCAAGGGCAGACACTCTCAAATAGGCCGCTTTCGCTCCACGGCAAGAAAGGACAAGGCCATGCGGCCGGGTTTCGATTGCGTCCTCATCAACGGGACCGTGCTCAACCACGACGGGACGGGAATGCGCGACATCGGCGTTCGCGACGGGCGCATCGCCGCGATTGGCGCTTTGGGCCAAGCCGCGGCCGCCGAGCGTATCGAATGCCGCGGCCTTCACATTCTCCCTGGCGTCATTGATTCGCAGGTCCATTTTCGCGAGCCGGGCCTCGTTCACAAGGAAGACCTGGAGACCGGTTCGCGCGCCGCTGTCCTCGGCGGCGTGACCGCCGTGTTCGAAATGCCTAACACCGATCCGCCGACCACAAGCGCGGAAGCGCTCGCCGACAAGCTCGCTCGGGCGAAAGGCCGCATGCATTGCGACTTTGGGTTCTGGGTCGGGGGCACGCATGAAAACGTCGCCGATCTACCCGAGCTCGAGCGCCTGCCGGGGGCGGCGGGAATCAAAGTGTTCATGGGCTCCTCGACCGGGCGCCTCCTGGTCGCGGACGACGAGGGGGTGCTCGCGATCCTCAGGCAGATCCGCCGCCGCGCCGCCTTCCATAGCGAGGACGAGGCTCACCTCAACGAGCGCAAAGGCCTCCGCGTCGCAGGCGATCCCTCGTCGCATCACGTCTGGCGCCATGAAGTCGCCGCCCTACGCTCGACCGAGCGCCTCATTCGGCTGGCGCGCCTGGCGCGGGCGCAGGTGCATGTTCTGCACATCTCGACCCGCGAGGAGATGGAGTTTCCTCGCGAGCGCCAGGGATGTCGCGAGCTGCGAGGCGACGCCGCACCATCTGACGCTCAGCGCCGAGGATTATCCGCGCCTCGGGACGAAGATGCAAATGAACCCGCCGGTTCGCAGCCCCGAACATCGCGACGCGATCTGGCGCGGGCTTCAGGCGGGCGTCGTCGACGTCCTCGGCTCCGACCATGCGCCCCATACGCTGGAAGAGAAGGCCAAGCCCTATCCGGCGAGCCCATCGGGCATGACCGGCGTCCAGACGCTCGTTCCGATCATGCTTGATCATGTCAATGCGGGGCGGCTCACGCTTCGAGCGGTTCGTCGACCTGACCAGCGCCGGGCCCCAGCGCCTGTTCGGCGTCGTCGGCAAGGGCCGAATCGCCGCCGGCTACGACGCCGACTTCACGATCGTCGACCTCAAGCGCAGCGAGACGATCCGCGATTCCTGGATCGCCTCGCGCTCGCGCTGGACCCCTCATCACGGAAAGACGGTCACGGGCTGGCCGGTCGGAACCATCATCCGCGGGCGCCGGGTGATGTGGGAAGGCGAGCTCACCGCGCCGTCGACGGGCGAGGCGGTGCGGTTCTGGTGAGGCGCGCGCCGGGAGCGCGCTCACGCGGCGCCAGCCGAAGGCCGTCAGCGCTCGAACCCGCGCGCGATTGCGCTTCCGCCGGCGATCGGCGGCCGCTTCATGACAACGAAGCCGGCCCGCGCCAAATGCTCGATGAGGCGCCTGGCCACGATCTCCGCCATCAGTTCGTCGGCGTTGTGGACGCGCTTGCGGCCGGAATAGCGAAGCGCAAACGCGAGCGCGGCGGCAAGATCGTTCGGGTCGGCTGGCGTGAGCGTGTCGGCCGGATCGGTCATCGTCTGACGATAGCACCGGCGGCGGAACAAAGGAAGAACAAATAATATTCGCGCGACATTGGCCGCGGCTCCGCCGCCTTGACGCGCTCGCCGTCGACCGGCGCTTCAATCCGCCGCGAGGCGTTTGCGAACATCCGCCGGAATCGGCTGCGATATGATCCGATCCGGATCGGCCGCATCGCGCGCCGTCCAGACGCGGGTCTCGAAGCCCTCTACCGCGAGCTCGCCGCCGTTGAACAGGCGGTGCTGGACGTCGAAGCTCGACCGGCGGAGGGCCACGATCCCCGATTCGATGATCACGAAGTCGCCGAAACGTGAGGGCCGGACGAATTTGGCGCGCGTTTCAACCAGCGGAAAGCCGGCGAAATCCGGTCGCTGCATGAGGTCTCGCTTGGGCAAGCCGGCGAGCTCGAAAATGGCCGCCGTCTGGGCGTCGAACCATTCGAAGAATCTCGGATTGAAGACGATTCGAGCAAGATCGCAATCGCCCCATTCGACCCGCCGCTCCCGACGCGCGATGACCATGCCGGTTCTCCGGGGCCCTTCATCCAATAACGCGCGGCGACGGTTCCGGCGCATAGAGCTCGTCGACTATCGCGGACCGGCGGCTCAGCACCGCGCGCTGGTTGACCGAGCCCTTGTCGGTCATTTCGCCGGTATCGAGCGACGGCGGATCGTCCATCAGCATCAGGCGGGCGAAGCGGCCGGAGCTGCCGCCCGCCGTGGCGTTGAAGGTCTTGAGCAGGTTGGCGAAGGCCTTGCGCACCCCCGCGCAGGACAGGATCTCCGCCGAGGCCGCCTCGCCCTCCGGCGTACCGGCGAGTTCCCGGCAGGCGGCGAGGTTCGGGATGACGAGCGCGACGGCGTCGTCGCGATCGTGTCCGGCGACGACCACGTCGCTCACATAGGGCGCGCAATGGGCGACGAATTTCGCCCTCAAGGGGCCGACGCTGACCCAGGTGCCCGTCGCGAGCTTGAAATCCTCCGCCACCCGTCCGTCGAACAGGAAGCCGCGTTCGGGATCGTTCGCATCGGCAAAGCGCAGCGCGTCGCCAATTTTGTAGAACCCTTCCTCGTCAAACGCCGCCTCGGTCATCCGGGGCTCGCGCCAGTAACCGGGGGTGACGCTCGGGCTCTTGAGTCGCGCCTCGAGCTTGCCGACGTTGGGGACGAGCTTAACCTCGACGCCGGGATTGGGAATGCCGACCACGCCGGGTTCGCGCGCCCGCTCGGTGACGCTGATCGCCGAAGGGCCAGTCTCGGTCGAGCCGAACGAGGTCACCATGGGAATGATTTCGCCGGCCGTCTCGAGCCCCAGCCGCTCGTAACCCTCGCGCACATGGGGCGAGAGCGCCGCGCCAGCGTAACAGAACGCCTGCAGTCGCGCGAACAGGCTCCGCCTGAGCTTCCGGTCCGCCTCGAGATAAGGCAAGAGCATCTCGAAGCCGCGGGGCACGTTGTAGTAGATGGTCGGCGAGATCTCGCTCAAGTTGCGGACCGTGGCTTCGATCGCGCCCGGCAGCGGCCGGCCCTCGTCGATGTAGAACGAGCCGCCGTTGGCGAGCACGAGGTTGAAATTGTTGTTGCCGCCGAAGGTGTGGCTCCACGGCAGCCAGTCGATCAGTACCGGCGGCTCAGCGGCATAGCTCGGATTGACGCCGCGCAGCATCGCCTGATTCGAGGTCATCATGCGATGGGTGTTGATGACGCCCTTGGGCGTGCCGGTCGAGCCCGAGGTGAACAGGAGCTTGGCGATCGTGTCGGGGCCGACCTTTGCCTGGGCGCGGTCAACGTCGGCTCCCGCTGTGGTCGCGAGGATCGCGTCGAAGGGGGTCGCGCGATGGGTCGTGGGTGGGTTCGCTCTGGCGACGATCTCCACGTCCGCCGGGACGGCCGCGTTGATCGCGGCGGCAAAAGGAACGCCGTCGTCGACGTACACTAGGCCCGGAGTCAAAAGGCCGATGATCGTCTTGAGCTTGGCGAAGTCCTTGGCGACCAGCGAATAGGGGGCCGAGACCGGCGCGTACGGGACGCCGGCGATCATCGCGCCGAGGCCCACGAGCGCATGATCGACGCTGTTGCCGGACAGGATCGCGACCGGCCGTTCGATGCTGAGGTTCCGATCGATCAGGGCCTGCGCGACTCTGCGCGCAGCCGCACGCGCCTCGGCGTAGGTCACCTTGCGCCAAGACCCGCCGGCGCGCTCGGCGAGGAACACCCGCTCCGGCGCGACCTTGGCCCAATGATCAAGCCAGTCGGTCGCGGCGCGGGGATAGGAGCCCAGCGGATGGGGCGAGCGCGCCAGCATCGCGCCGTCCGGGCGACGCTCGACGATCACCTCCGGGGGGCCGAAGGTCAGCTTCGTCCTGGTCATCCTCTCTTTCTCCCGCGCCACGGCCGCCTTTCCAAGGCAAGATAACCGTCGTTGCGACCCCGGGGCTAGTGTGTGACTACCTTTGCTCAGACCGGGGCAGGCGCCCTGGCGCGATCGAAGCGGGTCGGCGCTCGATCGGCCCTGATTTTCGCAAAGCATTTGCTTGAATATGCGCGCCGCGCGATCGAGCGGCCAATCATTCAACCAACCGGTTGACTTTCACCAAACACTCGCTTACATTCAACCGTATGGTTGAACTAGAGGCGCCCGAACTCACGTCCGTCTTTCACGCCCTTGGCGACCGCACACGCCGGCGGATGCTGCGCGAACTTGCCGGCGGAGAACGGACGGTCGGCCAGCTGGCGCAACCTTTCGCCATCTCGCTCGCGGCAGCCTCCAAGCACATCAAGGTGCTCGAAAGCGCCGGGCTGATCCGCCGCGAGGTGCACGGGCGCTCCCATCTCTGCCGCCTTGACCCCGGACCGCTCGCCAGCGCCCACGAGTGGCTGAGCTTCTACGAGCGCTTCTGGACGGGGCGGCTCGACGTGCTCGAACGCCTCCTGCGCGAAGAGGATGCGCGCCAATCCCCCAGCCCTGACGAAGGAGACCGCCAATGACCGCACTCGCGAACCTGGACGCCTACGGCGTGCTGACGGAGCCCGCCACGCTGACGATCCAGCGCTTTCTTCCCGGCCCGATCGAGCGCGTCTGGGCTTATCTGACGGAGAGCGACCTGCGCCGCCGGTGGCTGGCGGCCGGTCAAATGGAGATGGAGGTCGGCGCGCCGTTCGAGCTCGTCTGGCGCAACAGCGAACTGAGCAAGGCGCCCGGCAAGCGGCCCGATGGCTTCGGCGACGAGCACCGGATGGAGAGCCGGATCACCGAACTCGACCCGCCGCGCAAGATCGCTTTCACCTGGGGAAAGGGCAGCGGCGATGTCTCGTTTGAACTCGAGCCAAGGGGCGAGAGGGTGCTGCTCACCGTGGTCCACCGCCGCCTGCCCGACCGCGGAATGACGCTTGGCGTCAGCGCCGGCTGGCACGCGCATCTCGACGTGCTAGTCGCCCGCCTGACCGGCGAGGAGCCGGAGCCGTTCTGGGACGGCTGGACCCGCCTCAAGGCTGAATACGACCGGCGCATCCCGGCCTGACGGCGCGACGCCCGACCGAAATTGATCGTCCTCAAAATCGACAAGCAGGAGGTTGACTATGCGCAATCGGATCGTATCGCGCGATGAGTGGCTGATGGCCCGGCTCAGGCTGCTGGAAGAGGAGAAGGAGCTGACGCGGCGCGGCGACGAGGTGGCGCGCCGGCGTCAGGAGATGCCGTGGGTTAAGGTCGACAAGGCGTACCGGTTCGACACCGACGACGGGATCGCTTCGCTCGAGGACCTGTTCAGTGGGCGCTCGCAGCTTCTGGTCTACCACTTCATGTTCGGGCCCGACTACGCGGCGGGGTGCCCGTCCTGCTCAATGATCGCAGACGGGTTCAATGGGTTCGCCGTCCATCTCGCCAACCATGACGTCGCGCTATCGGCGGTGTCGCGGGCGCCGCTGGCGAAGCTTGACGCCTACAAGCGGCGGATGGGTTGGACGTTTCCCTGGGCGTCCTCACACGGCGGCGACTTCAACTTCGACTTCAATGTCTCAATCACCGAGGCGCAGCAGCGCGCGGGAGGCGTCGAATACAATTACCGGCGCGGCGACCACCCGCTGACCGCGGCGCAGATCTCGGAGCCCGTCGCCCGGTTCGCGGCCGCCTGCGGAACCGATGGGCGGACATTCATGCGCGACCGGCCGGGAATGAGCGCCTTCGCGCTCGAGGACGGCGTCGTCTACCACACCTATTCGACCTACGCGCGCGGGCTCGACGGCCTTTGGGGGGCCTACCAGTGGCTCGACCGGGCGCCCAAGGGGCGCAACGAGTCGGGCGTCTGGTGGCGCCGCCACGACGAGTACGACGAGCCCTTCGTCCCCACGCGTCAACCCGTTCAGCAAACCGGAGGTTAGCGATGCAGAATACTCCCCCAACCGTGTCGCCACAGGACTGGGAGGCCGCGCGCGAGCAGCTCCTGGTGAAGGAGAAGGCTTTGTTCCGAGCCCGTGACGCGCTGGCCGCCGAGCGTCGGCGGATGCCATGGATGGCCGTGGGGAAGGCGTACGAGTTCATGGGGCCGAAGGGTAAGGCGAGCCTCATCGACCTTTTCGAGGGCCGCCGCCAGCTGATCGTATACCGCGCCTTCTTCGAGCCGGGAGTGTTCGGTTGGCCCGAACATGCCTGCCGCGGCTGCTCCTTGGGGGCCGATCAGGTCTCTCACCTCGCCCACCTTAACGCCCGCGACACGACGCTCGCGTACGTGTCCCGCGCCCCGCAGGCGGACATCGCGCGCCTGAAAACGCGGATGGGCTGGGAGATGCCGTGGTACACAATCACCGACAGCTTCGATGCCGACTTCGGCGTCGACGAGTGGCACGGCCACAACGTCTTCTTTCGCGACGGCGACAGGGTGTTTCGCACTTACTTCATCAACAGCCGCGGCGACGAAGCAATGGGCAGCGTCTGGAGCTACCTCGATGCGACGCCGCTCGGGCGCCAGGAAGCGTGGGAGGACTTGCCGGAAGGCTACCCCAAGTCTCCGCCGTACAAGTGGTGGAACTGGCACGACAACTATGACGCCGCGGCTGCGCCCGACCCGCAGTGGGTCAAAGTATCGGACGCGGGCGAGGCGGCGTTCCGCGAGGCAGGAGCGAAACCATGAGCGAGGTTTGTGCCAGCGGCGGCTTTGGCCGCGTGGTGCGTTATGACATCGGCGCGGCCGCGCGCGGCGCGGCCGGCTGGCTCGGCCTTGCGGCCGCCCCGACCTTCGCCCTCATGGCGCTCGCAACAGCGATCGGAGGCGAGCCGCAGCTCTTGTGCTCAGCCGCCCATCTCGCCTCGCCGCTCGGCGGAATGGTCCCGATGTACCTTTTGATGAGCGTCTTCCATTCGGGCCCATGGCTGAGGCTGGTCTCCGGCCCGCGAGCCGGCGCCTGCCGCTGCTGACATTGTTGCTACCCCCGGACTTGATCCGGGGGAAGCAATCCAAGGAAACGTCGGGCGCCCTACGGCCCCTTCATTGCTTCCCTTCGGTCGCAATGACGAGGGCGCTGATCAGCTCTGCCGCAGCACCTTCGCCGCCCGCTTCTCCAAAAAGTCCTTCAGTCGTTCCTTGGCTTCGCCGCTCATTTCGGCGATCGCCGCCATCAGCGATTCGGTCAGGAGCCCGCTCGCGGGATCGCTCTCGAAGATCCGCGGCAGCGCGTGCAGGACGGCGAAATTGGTGGTCGCGGTGTTGGAGGCGGCCTTGGCGGCGAGCGCCATCGCGGTCTCGAACCCCTTGCCGTCGTCGACCAGATATTGGGTCGCGCCGGCCGCCTGCCCTTCCTCGGCGCTCAAGGTCCGCCCGGTCAGCATCATGTCCATGACCCGAGCGACGCCGATTAGGCGGGCGATGCGCACCGATCCGCCGCCGCCGAGAAAAATGCCGCGCTGTCCCTCCGGCAGGCCGTAATAAGTCGAGCGCTCGGCGACGCGGATATGGGTCGCGGCCGCGAGCTCGAGCCCGCCTCCGACCACCGCGCCATGCAGCGCGGCGACGACCGGCGCACGCCCGAACTGGATCGCTTCGAACGCGCGATGCCACATGCGCGAGTGCAGCGCGGCGTCCAGCGGATCGCGCGCGCCGGCGACTTCGGAGAGGTCGAGGCCGGCGGAAAAGTGCGCGCCTTCGCCCGTTAGCACGACGGCGCGAATATCTCCCGGCAGGCGGGTGAAAAACGCCTCGAGCCCGAGCACCGTCCCGTCATCGAGAGCGTTGCGCTTTTCCGCCCGCGCGAGCCTGAGATGGGCGATGGCCCCGAGCCTCGTCGCCTTGAGCGACTTCGGCAGTTCGATGTCGATCGGCTCTTCCGTTGTCTCGACCGCCATCGCTTCCTTCCCTTTACGACTGCTTCCGGCAGCTCCTGGCCATTCTCAACGCAATCGCGCGAATGAAGTCCCGGGCGAAAATTGCTTGACCTGCTAGACAGTCGCTCACACCGCGACCTTGGCCTTGATCGCCGGCCACGGGTCGTAGCCTTCAAACGCGATCGCGTCAGCGTTGAGATCGAAGATCGAGCCGGCGTCGCCGAGCCTGAGGCGCGGCAGCGGGCGCGGGTTGCGGGCGAGCTGTTCGCGCGCCTGGTCTTCGTGATTGCGGTAAAGATGGGCGTCACCGAACGTGTGCACGAACTCGCCGGCTTCAAGCCCACATTCGCGGGCGATCAGATGGGTCAGGAGCGCGTAGCTCGCGATGTTGAACGGCACACCGAGAAAGATGTCGGCCGAGCGCTGGTAGAGCTGACACGACAACCTGCCGTCGTTCACATAGAACTGGAACAGGCAGTGGCAGGGCGCGAGCTTCATCCGTTCGATTTCGGCGACGTTCCAGGCCGAGACGACGAGGCGGCGAGAGTTGGGGTTGCGGCGGATCTCGTCGATCACCGAGGCGATCTGATCTATCGTTCGCCCGTCCGGCCCTTCCCACGCGCGCCACTGCTTGCCGTATACCGGGCCGAGGTCGCCGTTGGCGTCCGCCCATTCGTCCCAGATGGAGACGCCATGCGCCTTTAGATAGGCGGTGTTGGTGTCGCCGCGCAGGAACCAGATCAGTTCGCGCACGATCGACTTGAGATGAAGCCGCTTGGTGGTGACGAGCGGAAAGCCCCGGGCGAGATCGAAGCGAAGTTGCCGGCCGAACAGCGAGCGCACGCCCGTCCCGGTGCGATCGTTCTTGAGCGCGCCGTTCTCCAGCGCGTCACGCATGAGATCGAGATAGGCGCGCATGCCTGCGATCCTTGTGGCCTGGCGGACCGCAACCTCTATCCGATTCGCCCCTCCGCGGACAGGGCCTGGCGCGGACGCCCGCTCAGTGCAGGCTCACCGTCTCGAGCTCGTGCTCCCAGGCGTTGGCGATCGCCGCATCCTTCGAATCGGTCAGCATGATCGGCGACCCGTCGGCGCCGAGCAGCGCAAACAGCGTCATCCCGGGCTTGAGCGGTGGCGCCTGGGGAAAGAGGCGGGCGACATCTTCGGAATTGATCGTCTTCACATAAGCGAGAGCGCCGTCGCCAAGATGGGCGAATTCCTGCGCCGTCAGGTCCGGGGTTCCGGCCGTCGTCTTGTGGCTTTCCGGTCTCATCGCGTCTCTCCTTCATCCGGCGGTCGCTTCGACCCGCCGCGCCCGCATCCCTTAATCGCGAGCCGATATCCGTATCTTGCGCACCACCCGCTCGGGCTGCGGCCGAACGAGATCGATCGCCAGCAGCCCCTGCTTGAGATCGGCGCTCAAGACTTGCATCCCGTCCGCAAGGAGGAAGCTGCGCTGGAATTGCCGCGCGGCGATGCCGCGATGCAGATAGTCCCGCGTCTTGTCCTCCTGCTGCCGGCCGCGGATCGTGAGCTGGTTCTCCTCGACCGTGACCTCGATCTCAGCCTGCGAGAACCCGGCCACGGCAAGCGTGATCCGCAATCGTTCCGGCTCGCTGCCTTCGGCCGCGATCCGCTCGATATTGTAAGGCGGATAACCGTCCGCCCCCGTCTTCGAAACCTTGTCGAGCGCCCGCTCGAGGTCGTCGAATCCGAGCAGCAGCGGAGAGGTCAGCGCCGTCACACGCACCATATTCGAAGCCCCCTTTCAGGCGCCTCACGGACCTTTTAGACCTTCTCAAGAAGCGTCCGGTCCGGCTTACCTATCAACCCAGACCAGCGAAACCTGTTCCGGATGAGGCAGATATGGGGCCGAGAAACAAACGTTCAAGGACGCCGGCTCTGCCGGCGGAAGGCCATCGGCTGGCGATGTTTTCGACAATTCTGTTAAAATGCTGCGCTTCAAACCTGAATCATTCGTTTATGCTTGGCGCCGGAGCGCGGCGAAGGATTCCGCGCCTTTTCGTTCTTGCGGAGGTTTTCCCTATGGCCGCCCCGGTGTCCGCCCTGCGCCTCTTTGCCAATGGTTCTGGGGCCAGTTGCTTTGAAACATTCGAAATTGCCCGTCAGCTGAGGGACTTCGCGCCTCCTGCCGCCCCACTCTTGTCCTCCGATATCGCCCCCGCCTCCGGGTACACCCTGGTGCGGCTGCCCATTGGCTGGAATGGAGAGAAACACCCGACGCCCAAACGATTCATCCTGTTCGGCCTTCAGGGCAGGATGAGGATCACGCCGGACGTTGGCGAGCCGCGCGTCATTGCCGCCGGAGACGCGCTTCTGATGGAAGATACGACTGGCGCCGGCCACTTCACCGAGGTTATTTCTGAGACGCCGTTCGATGCGGTGATGATTGAGCTGCCGGAAATTTCAGGTTGAGACGCTCCCGGCGCGCGAGGGCTTGTTGACCAAGAAAAAGCCGGCGTTCGGCCGCCTCGGAACCAAGCGCCAATGCCTGGCCTGCGGGGCCAAATACTACGATCTTAACCGCAAGCCCCCCGTCTGCTCGCGCTGCGGCGCCTCGGCCGCGCCGAAGCGCGCGACCGAGGAAGCGATAGCGCCGCCGCGCGAGACTGCTGCCGCCGAGGCGCAGCCCCCCGCCGCTGCGCCGTCGCGCCCGATCGGCCGCGAGTGGTCGCCCGAGCAGGCGCAGGCGATCGACCAGGTCGGCCGTTGGCTAAGAAAGGGCGAGCCGCAGGTCTTCCGCCTGTTCGGCTATGCGGGGGTCGGCAAGACGACGCTCGCCCGCCACATCGCCGAAGGCGCGCGCGGCGAGACGGCCTTCGCCGCCTTCACCGGCAAGGCGGCGCTCGTGATGCGCTCGAAGGGCTGCGCCGGCGCGACCACCATCCACGCGCTCATCTACCGGGCGAGCGAGGGCGCGGAAGGCGCGCCGACCTTCACCCTCAACGCCGACGGGCCGGCTTCACGCGCCGGGCTTATCGTGATCGACGAATGCTCGATGGTCGACGCCGAGCTCGCGCGCGACCTCCTCTCGTTCGGCAAGCCGATCCTGGTGCTCGGCGACCCGTTCCAGCTGCCGCCGGTCAAGGGCGGCGGCTTTTTCACCGACGGCGCGCCGGACGTGATGCTGACGCAGATCCATCGACAGGCCCACGACAATCCGATCATCCGCCTGTCCGAGGTCGTCCGCTCGGGCGGCGAGCTCGAGGACGGCGCTTACGGCGAGACGCGCGTCATCCGGCGCGCCGCCCTCGATCCGGCCGAGGTGCTCGGGGCCGATCAGGTGCTGGTCGGCGTCAACCGGACGCGGCGCGCCTATAATCAGCGGATGCGCAACCTCAGCGGCTTCAATGAACCGCTGCCGGTCGCCGGCGACCGCCTGGTCTGCCTGCGCAACGACCGTGCGAAAGGCCTCATCAACGGGGGCTTATGGCGGGTAGAGGCCCTCGGCGGGGTGAAAAAGGATTTCGTCAAGATGACCCTCCGCTCGGAGGACGAGGGCGCCCGCTCGGCGGTCAAGGTCGCGGTGCTGACCGCCTTCTTCGAGGGCAGGGAGGCCGAGCTTGCCTTCGCGCTGAGAAGGGAGTCGGACGAGTTCGACTACGGCTATGCGCTTACCGTCCATAAGGCTCAAGGGTCGCAGTGGGACAATGTGATGCTGTTCGACGAGAGCTTCGCCTTCCGCGAGCATCGGGCGCGCTGGCTCTATACCGGGCTGACGAGGGCGGCGCGGCGGCTGACCGTGGTGCGGTGAGACCGCCCGGGCCATAAACTCTGCCCACGGAAAGACCATCGACATCGGCGCCGGATTGCCGTTAAGCTTGCCGTTGCGGCGCCGGAGACATCCCCATGCGTACTTCCCTCTCTATGAGGGCGGGCGCGGCGTCCGCCGCGGCTGCGCTCTTCCTTTCGCTTGGCCTTGAGGCCGTGCTCGCCCGCACTCAGTCATCGTTCCGGTCGCCGGTCATGCGCCCTGCAATTGTCCATCGCCACGATCAGGCGCAGGATTCGAGCAACGGCGGCCGTTATTCGTGGACCTGGCGGAACCAATACGGCCGCAAGCGCTGGAGCGGCAACGGCTGGTTGTGGAATCAATCCGGGTTCTACGACTCCGACTTCTGGTATTCGCCCTCAGGGCTCGCAGGCGCCGCGAGCAGGGTCGGCGGCGCTTCGGTCATGGTGACCGCCGCGCCGCCGCTCAACGACTTTCCCGCTGTCGTCGAAGGGGCCGACCCGAACGCCGAAGGCGGCTGCGTGATCCACAAGCTCATTTACGACGGGAGCGGAAAGTACGTCGGCGAGCGTCAAATTCCGGAGTGCTGATCCTGTTGCCGGGCCTCTTGTGGCGGGGTAATGGGGTAGTCACATTCAGCTCGGCCATGTAACATGGAGCTTGCCGTAGTTTTATAGGTAATATCACCCATAGTAACGGCAGCAAAAGGGGTTGACAAATCTCGTTAACCTTTCGACGGGCGTATAGGTAACTTTACCTACCGTAACGGCAGAGATTATGACTTGACCGACCTTACTGCACCTGCTTAGTTGCAGCAGTGCGGGTCAGTTTACCGATAATGAAGGATATCGTCGACAACCGAAGGCGCATCGATTTAGGTTCGAAATTGAGGCTCGCCCGCATCATGGTCCAGGAGAACGGGCTCCTATGGCCGGCGCTCATTGGAACATACTACCTGACGAGCGGCATTGCAGAGGCGAGCTACGCGAAGGCGGCGTCGTTGCGCGCTAAGAACCACCTTCCCGGCGCAAACAGCACTTCAGCGAATAAGTATATCTGGGAGAATTGGAACTGGAGCGCCCGTGGTGAAGAATGGACCCTAAGTTCGGAATGGAAAGCTTCGATAGTCCGGACGTTTCTTGATCCGTTCTTCTCAAATCGTTCGGTAATCCTGGAGGTAGGCCCCGGCGCGGGGCGCTGGACCGAGTATCTGCTTGAGAAAAGTGATCGGCTGATCGGCGTCGACGTCTCGGAAACCAGCGTACAGGAATGCGAGCGTCGTTTTCACGATCACAGCAAGGCCACATTCGAGGTCGGCAACGGCGAAAACGTCTCGTCAATAGAGACCAGTTCGGTCGACGCCATATGGTCCTTTGACGTTTTCGTCCACATTAATAAGCCTCAGTTCAAGTCTTATATAAGCGACTTCGCGCGCGTGCTGAGACCGGATGGCGTGGGATTGATTCAGCATGGTTCGACCGGAGGCGTGAGTGGCGGCTGGCGCAGTGATGTGACTACCGCCGACGTGAACGACTTCCTCAAGTCCAGTGGACTAGTGGTCGAACGACAGCTTCAAAGCTGGGACGATAACGGTCGCAACTTCGAAGCGGGCCTCTATCGAGACACGATAACTGTATTCCGCAAACCTAGTTGAGAATAGCTCGATGGGTATTGGCTGCATGCGTCACTTTTGACCGCGCGCCCATCGCCTTAGTAGCGGATCAAAACAGCGCCGCTCGTTAAATTCAATCCGCACCCTCGCCCGTAACGAAGTCGACAGGGGCGAAGCCGACCGCAAAGGTGACGCAGGATGGAGAGGAGGACGGCTACCTGTTCCTCGTCTGCTTCCTCCCGCGCCTCTCGGAAAGCTCTAATCCGGGGACGTCCCGCCGACGCCGACCGGGCCGCGATCGTCTCCCGTTCCGGCGAAATTGAGCGGCCGCACCCCCTCGTCGCAGATGAGGAAGCGCTCGGTCGGGACCCACCAGACCTCGTCCGGCTGAAACTTGTCGATCCAATTCCAGTCGAAGCCGCATTCGCGATGATTGAGCCAGATGGCGCGCCGGGCATGCTGCAGCAGCATCGGGGGAAAATAGGAGGCGGTGAACGAATCGCCGATGACCATGATCGTCGGGCCGGGCCGGTCCGACGACAGAACCCAATCGGGCATCGGCCCTGGCGACAGGTCCCGGCTCGTTCCTCCCGAAGGCAGCGCGAGCTCCCGGACGGTTTCGGTCACCTCGTCCTCGACCCCCATGATCCGCGCAACGTCCCCGCCCCTGCGCTCGGCAGGCGGCCCGATCGAGGAACCGGGATCAAGCCGCCAGTTTGGATGGCCGTCGGCCTCGGCGATGGCGTTGAACGCAAGCACCGCCGAGCGCGCGGTCCAATGAGTGTCGTGCAAGAGATAGGCTTCGCTGTCAGAGCGGGCCTTTTCCATGACCGGCCTGAGATCGACCGCCTTGACGCCGCGGGCCGCAAGATCGGCGAGAAACAGATCGTACTCGGTTTCCCGTCCCTGCTTTTGCGCCCAGAGCGGCAGATCATCCTGATAGATCGTCGACGAATTCGGGGCCACAGCGACCAGAAGGCCGACGCCGCGGCGGGCGAGCGCGTCACGCATCTCGGCCAGCATGTCGGCCGCATCGGCCACCTTTCGATCGCGCAGGATGAGCCCGGCGCTCTGACGCACCATGTCCCGGCCAAGATAAAACATGCGCCCGTCGCGGCCGACGAGGACCGACTCGTTGCCGTACAGCACAGGATGAGACAGGTCCCTGTGGGTCCGAATCATCGTTTGCCGGAGGCCGAAATGATCCTTGAGATAGGCGTCGGCCTGGCCCGGAAAAGCGCTGAGGGCCTCGAGGCTGCGGGGCGCATCGGGGGCGGACGCCAGCATCCGCCCTTCCTTGAGGATCAGCTCCGGGCTGTCCGGCCTGACGATCCCGACCACGAGCGGCGTGGCCAGCAGCAGGAAGGTCATCAGAGCGAAATATCGGCGATGGCGCGACAGCATTCCAGCTCAAAACCGGAAGTACAGGAATGGGCTATAGGCGCCCGCGGCCACGGTGATCATCGAGAAAATCAGCAGCGCGAAAGTGACCGTCACGTCGGCCGAAGCGCGCAGGATGAGCGGCGCAGGCCATCTGGGCAGCCATCTCGGGACGACCGCCAGAATGCAACCGATGAGGAGCGTCACAATCGCCCGTTCGCTAAGCGCGTCGTGCATATCGAAGCTGAGTTCGGTCAATCCGTGCCGGCCGAAGAGGCTCGCGTAATAGCCCGCCGCATCGGAGAGATTGGCGGCGCGAAACAAGACCCAGCCTCCCATCACCGCGAGCAGCGCGTAGGCCCAGCGCGCCGGCGTCGCGAGGCGTGCGAGAACCGACAGCAATCCCAGGCGTTCGATCACCAAAAACGCGCCATGCCAAGCGCCCCACAGGACGAAAGTCCAGTTCGCGCCGTGCCACAGCCCGCAAAGCAGGAACACCATGACGAGATTGCGATAGGTCTGCGCATTCCCGCCGCGGTTGCCGCCGAGGGGAATGTAAAGGTAGTCGCGCAGCCAGGACGAAAGCGACATGTGCCAGCGGCGCCAGAACTCGGTGATCGAGAGCGACGTATAGGGCATGCGGAAATTGCGCGGAAAGGTGAACCCGAGCACGATGCCCAATCCGATCGCCATGTTCGAATAGCCGGCAAAATCAAAATAGATCTGCACCGTATAAGAAATGAGCCCGATCCATGCCTCGACCAAAGAGCGGTCGTGGACCTGGTCGAAAGCGACTTGAACCAGCGGCGCGACGACGTCGGCCACCAGGACCTTCTGCGCCAGACCGACGATGAAGATGCGCGCACCGACAGAGACGCGGGCGAGCGTAAACCTGCGGGCGTCCAATTGGCGGGCGACGGTCTTGTAGCGAACGATCGGGCCGGCGACCAATTGCGGAAACAGGGAGATATAGAGAGCGATGTCGATCGGATCGCGGTTGGCCCTGAATCGCCGCCGATAGATGTCGATGATGTACGAGAGGCAATGGAAGGTGAAGAAGGAGATTCCGAGCGGCAGCGCGATATTGGTCTTCGTCACCGAGAATCCGACCGGCGCCAGCAGCGCCGCGAGATTGCCGGTGAGGAAATTCGCATATTTGAAAACCGCGAGGACGAGAAGATTTCCCGCCACCGCGAGGGCAAGCGCGACGCGGCGAGCCGCGCCCTCTCTTTGGTCGATGATCAGCGCCGCAAAGAAGTTGAAGACGATCGAAAACAAAAGGACGAGAATGAACCGCGGTTCGCCCCAGGCGTAGAAGAGGAGCGAGAATAACAGCGTGACGACGTTTTTTCCCTTGATCGTCGGGGTGAGGAAATAAAAAGCCAGAAAAATGGGCAGGAAATAGAAGAGGAACGTGATCGAGGAAAAGACCATGCCGAAACGCCTGCGCCCAGCTTCCTGATATTCGAGGCTGCTGCGCCTGGGAAAGGCGCGCTTCCATTTTCGCAAGACGGGCTTGCCACAGCCGAACCGCAGCGGCCGAGGCCGGCCGAACCCTCTTACGGCAACTTGGCCGCATTGCGAAGTGAAGTCGCGCAATGACGGTCTTTAGACCACACCGCCGGATCGCGGATGGGGCGCAACAAAAGGCCGCGCGAAGACGAGTTATAGGTTAAGGCGATAAAGACCGCTCCCCTGAGCAGCCCCGCTCGATCAGCGCACCGCCATAGCTACCGTCGTCCCGCCGCCGGCGCCGCTGAGCGAGGCGTAGGTATTCCCGGCGGTGGCCCCGGATACGTTCACACTTATCCAATGCCCCGGGACGTTGAGCGCATTGTAGAATTCCACCCAGAAGCCCCAGCTGCCGGTAAACAGCGACCACCCCGAGTCCCAGTAGTAGAGCAGCAGGTTCGCGTTCACCGTTCCCTCGCTGCCAACCATGGTGACGACCTCATACGAGCCGTACCAAATGTTGCCGGAGGTGGCCCAGTCCCATGCGTCCACACAGATGTGCGCGCCGTTGCAAAAAGTGCTGTTGAACCACGACTGCTGCTGGACTGTGTGCACAACCGGGTGGCCCGCGTGAACGGGAGACGCTTCCGACGTGGCCGGCGTCGAGCCCGGAGCCGCGCCCGCCCCGTGGGCCGTCAGCACCTGAGGCGGCTTGGGCGCCCTCGCGGGAGGCGCTTCCATGGTTCGGCTAGCGGCGCGGAGGAGCGCGGGTGGGGCAGGCAGCCGCGACAGCTCGCTGTAGATGCTGCTTGGCGTGCGTCCGCGCATCGCGTCGATCTTGGGGGATTGGCCGGTCGGGGCGCTTTCCACGACGCCGGTGAGGCCCGGCCGAAACTCGACGAACGCGAGCGCGCTTGTTCCCGCCGTCAGTGACGCGAGCACGGTCGCCCCGGGGTTGCGCCGGCGAAATTCATTCGCCAGTTGCAGCTCCCGCACCGAGGCGCCGCCGAGGTCCCGAGCCAACGCGGTGGCGGAGTGCGTCCGCGTGTAGACGAGCTGTGCATCGGGCTTCACCCACACGTAGACACCGCCGTTCGGCGCCATCGCCTCTGGCGCCGCGGCCGATTTGAACACGTCGTCCCGCGGTACGTCGATGTACTCGCTCAGATCCTCGAAGCTCGCATAGAGCCGCAGCGTCTTGTCGTTCTTAGTCGGCCCTACGTAGCCCTGAAGCCGTACGGCGTCGCTGAGCTGGACATCGTCGGCGAGCGTCTCCAGCGCCGGATGCACGTCTGGACTCTTCACGCCTGCACTGGGACTCTTCCCGCCTGCACTATGCGTCGCCATGGCGTTCCTCCTCTTTCGGTTTGGAGATCCAAGCTCCTTATTGACTCCTCCCGGGAAACGCGCGGCGCGGGCCCCGGAGCGGGGGTACAGCGGCAAGGCAGAGTTCAGTCCTTGCGTTGTTTTGTGATCGATGTCCAGACGCCGGTCCTCGGCCTCCCGGAGCCGGAATCAACGTTGCCAAGACGCGAATGCGGGCGCGTGCGCCTTCTTTACGAAAAACAGAATATGTGCTATCCTAAGTCGATCGGCCGGATGGAATCCGGCCGTCGGCTGACACGGCGACGGCGAGAGCGCCAAGAAGGCGGCCATGAAACTCTCAGTACTGGAGCGAATCGACGATAACCGATTGAGAAGCCTCGATACGCGGAAAGAAAGAGGATTTGGATTTCGTTTCGCTTGATTTGGATTTTGTTGCGTTTTGATTTTCCTTTTGTTGCGCCGGGTTTTGCTTTTGTTGCGGCCGGCTTGGATTCCGGCGCGGTTGCGCGAAGCGAACTCAGACGTCCGAGATCTCGTAACAACCATACGTAATTGTACTAAAAACAAACACATATATTACTATCGTTAAATATGCTAGAACGCTTCGCGGCGAGGCGGCGAGCGCCCGCCTTGCGAGAGCCAGATGCCCGACGTGATCACCGCCAACCGTCTGACCGACGGCGTCGTCGTCTTTCAGACCGTCAACGGGGGCTGGAGCGAGGATTTCAACCGCGCCGCGGTGCTGGCCGATTCGCAAGCCACGGCCGACGCCCTCGCGCGGGCCAAGCAGGACGAGGCGGGCAATCTCGTTGTCGACGCCTATGCCGTGCCTGTCGAAGAGCGCAATGGCCATTACGCACCGAAGGGGCTGCGAGAGGCGATCCGCGCCACCGGGCCGACGAACAGGCGGGATCTCGGCAAGCAGGCGGCTGGCCTCGCCCCCCGCGCCGCGCCCAAGGCCGCGACGGAGGCCGACCATGTATCACTATGACAATTTCGACGCCGCCTTCGTCGCCGCCCGCGTCGAGCAGTTCCGCGATCAGGTGGCGCGCCGCCTTTCCGGCGAGCTGACCGAGGAGCAGTTCCGCCCGCACCGGCTGATGAACGGCCTCTACCTGCAGCTCCACTCCTATATGCTGCGGGTCGCCGTGCCATACGGCGTCCTGAACTCGCGCCAGATGCGTAAGCTTGCCGAGATCGCGCGCCGCTACGATCGCGGCTATGGCCATTTCACCACCCGGCAGAACATCCAGTACAACTGGCCGGCTCTCAAGGACACGCCCGATATCCTTGCCGAGCTCGCGAGCGTCGAGATGCACGCGATCCAGACCTCGGGAAACTGCATTCGCAACATAACCGCCGACCACTTCTCCGGCGTCGCACATGACGAAATCGCCGATCCGCGCCCATACGCAGAAATTCTGCGGCAATGGTCATCGCTCCATCCCGAATTTTCGTTTCTGCCGCGTAAGTTCAAGGTCGCAGTCAACGGCGCGGCGCATGATCGCGCGGTGATCCAGGCTCATGACATCGGCTTGCAGGTGGTGCGCAACGACGCCGACGAGATCGGATTTTCCGTGTACGTCGGCGGCGGGCTTGGCCGAACGCCGATGATCGGACGCAGGGTCCGCGACTTCCTGCCCGAGCGTGATCTGCTCGGCTACGTCGAAGCGATCCTGCGCGTCTATAATCTGGAAGGCCGGCGCGACAACAAGTTCAAGGCGCGCATCAAGATCCTTGTGCACGAGAAAGGCGTCGAGGCGCTGCGCGAAGCGGTCGAGGCCGAATTCGCCGCGCGCGACCCCGAGGCGCTTGACCTGCCGGCGCGAGAAATCGAGCGCTTCCGCGCTTTCTTCGCTCTGCCCGAGCTTGAGGCCAGGAAAGCCGTCAGCGACCGGGTCGAACGCCGCAAAGGCAAGGACACGCGCTTCGCCAGTTTCTGCGCCTCCAATGTCATGCCGCACAAGGCGTCCGGCTATGTGGTCGTCACCGTCTCGCTGAAGGCGATCGGCGCGCCTCCCGGCGATGCGAGCGCCGACCAGATGGACGCCGTCGCCGATCTCGCCGAGGACTACTCCCACGACGAGGTCCGCGTCTCGCACGAGCAGAACCTCATCCTGCCGCATGTCGCGCTGGACGACTTGCCGGCGGTCTACGATCGCCTGGCGTCGGTCGGCCTCTCGACGCCAAACGCCGGCGGGATCAGCGACATCATCGCCTGCCCCGGCCTCGACTATTGCGCGCTGGCGACGGCGCGATCGATCCCCGTCGCGCAACGGATCGCCCAGCGCTTCGGCGATGGTCCGCGCGCCCGCTCGATCGGGCCGTTGAAGATCAAGATATCAGGGTGCATCAACGCCTGCGGGCATCACCACGTCGGCCATATCGGGATTCTCGGCCTCGAGCGCGCTGGCGAAGAAACCTACCAGATCACGCTCGGCGGCTCCGGCGACGAACAGGCGGCGGTCGGGCAGATCGTCGGCCCCGGCTTCAGTTCGGAAAACGTCGTCGAGGCGATCGAAACCATCGTCGACACCTATATAGCTCTGAGGCGCGACGAGGCCGAAACCTTCCTGGATTCGTTCCGCCGGGTTGGCATCGCGCCGTTCAAGGAGGCGCTCTACGAACGAAGCGCCGGATCGGACATCTGATGAGCGCCCATGACGTCAAGCTGTTCGGCGATCAGATCGCGGCCTCGCGGCTCGAGCTTCGCTTCGCGCAGCTCAAGGCCTCCTCACTGTTGCGGCTGGCGATTGAGGACCTTTATCCTGGCCGCATCGCGCTGGTCTCAAGCTTCGGCGCCGACGCCGCGGCTCTCCTGCACATGGTCGCGCAGATTGACACCGCGACGCCGGTGATCTTCGTTGACACCGGTCAGCATTTCCCCGAGACGCTAGCCTATCGCGAGGCGCTCTGCGAAACTTTGAAGCTCAGGAATGTCGTCGTGGCCACCCCGGACGGCGACGTTCTCGCCGCCGAGGATCCCGAAAAATTCCTGTTCGCGAGCGATCCCGACCGCTGCTGCGCTATCCGAAAGGTCGAGCCCTTGGCGAAGGCGATGCAGGGGTACGACGCCTGGATCACCGGCCGCAAGGGCTTCCAGAGCATTACCCGAGCGAGCCTGCCGCTGTTCGAAGCGGAAGGGGACCGGATCAAGATCAACCCGCTCGTCGGCTGGAGCGCGAGCGATGTGCTCAAGTACATCGAGAAAGCTGGCCTGCCGCGCCATCCCCTGGTCGCCAAGGGGTTCCCTTCGATCGGCTGCCTGCCCTGCACAAGCCCGGTCAAGCCTGGCGAGGACGAGCGGGCTGGCCGCTGGCGCGGGCGTGGCAAGATCGAGTGCGGCATCCATTTGGGGCCGCTCGACGCCGGATCCGGAATCTGATGCCCCTGTGGCGGCGCGAGGGCTTCGTCGAAGACAAGTGGGCGTTTCTTGGCGACGACGTTCCGGTTCCGATGGAGGGCGCGATCGTGGTGTCGCTCAGGCGCTGGCTTGCCGAACGCGGAACGCTTGCGTCGCGCTTGGGAGCGGTCGGCGTCGCGGTCGAGGCCGGCGCGGACGCTCAGGCGCATCTGGCCGACCTCGCCGATCGCCCGCTGATCGCGCTTGAGTTCGCCAAGTTCGCCGACGGACGCGCGTTTTCCTACGCCCGGCTCCTGCGCGACCGGCGCCAGTTTCGTGGCGAATTGCGCGCCATCGGGGACGTGCTGATCGACGAAATCCCGCTCATGCTGCGCTGCGGCTTTGATTCCTTCGAAGTGACCAACGCACCGACTTTGCACGCGCTCGAAAGCGGCCATTTGCCGGGTTCGCCGCTCCATTATCAGCCAAGCAGCGCCAGGGACGAGACCGCCGAGGGAACGCGGCCGTGGCTGCGTGTTTCGACGGCCGAGCCGACGAAAGGTTCCCGCTGATGCCGGTTGGATTAGCCCGCCCACCCTCTCAGTTCCCGCCGCGCGACCGCTTCGAGGACCCCGATTCCTTCGACGCTGTCGTTGAGGCACGGAATGGCGGCGAAGCGGTCGCCGCCGGCCTCACGAAAATAGCGCGCGTTCTCGACGCCGATTTCCTCGAGCGTCTCGAGACAGTCGGCGGAGAATCCCGGAGTGACGACCACCACGCGTTTGACGCCACGCGAGGCGAGTTCGCGCAGGGTGTCGGCGGTATAGGGCCTCAGCCATTCGGCGCGGCCGAAGCGCGATTGGAACGTCATCTTGAGGCGCTCCGCGTCGAGGCCGAGAGCATCAGCAAGAAGTCGCGTCGTCTTGGCGCAATGGCAATAGTAGGGATCGCCGCTGTCGAAATAGGCTTGCGGGATTCCGTGATAGGACGCGAGCAGGACCTCGGGCTCGAAGTCAAGACCTGCGAGGCAAGCGCGGGTCGAGCGCGCGAGCGCGTCGATATAGACCGGATCGTCGTAGTAGGGCGCTGCCATCCGAAGCGCCGGCTGCCAGCGCATCGAGGCCAACGCCTCAAAGGTCTTGTCGCCGACCGTTGCGGTCGAAGCGGCGCAATATTGCGGATAGAGCGGAATGACGAGAATGCGGTCGCAGCCATCGGCCTGAAGCGCCCTGAGGCGCTCGGCGATCGGCGGCGCGCCGTAACGCATGGCCCAATCGACCACCACCTGTTGCCCCAGATCGCGGAGGGCAAGCCCGAGCTTTTCGCTCTGCGAACGGGTGATCGTCTTCAGCGGCCCTTCGTTCCTCTCCCTGTTCCAGATCGACTGGTAATCCCGTCCCTTGGCGCGCGGCCGTGTGAGCAGGATGAACTGAAGGATGGGCAGCCAAATCGGGCGCGGCGTCTCGATGACCCGCCGGTCGGAGAGGAACTCTTTCAAGTAGCGGCGAATCGACCAGTAGTCGGTCCCCTCCGGCGTGCCGAGATTGACGATCAGCACTCCGACCCGGCCGCTCGGCGCCGGCGGATGGAACGCCGGGCGAAAAGCTCGGGCCGCATTCGGAATATTTGAGATGTTCATCGAGACGCCTGATCAGCCGCGCGACCACGGGCGCTTCGTCATTGCCCTGCGGCCGGAGTGAAATTTGTCGCCACTCCATTGATGCAGTAACGCAGGCCCGTCGGCGGCGGCCCATCCGGAAATACGTGACCAAGATGCGAACCGCAGCGCGAGCAGTGCACTTCGGTGCGCGTCATGCCGAGGCTACGGTCGACGGTGGTTTCTGTCGCGCCTTCGACAGGCGTGTTGAAGCTCGGCCAGCCCGTGCCGCTCTCGAACTTGGTCTTGCTCTCGAACAGCGGCTGCCCGCAGGCGGCGCAAGAGAATACGCCCGGCCGCTTTTCGTAGAGGAGCGCGCAACTGCCCGGCCGCTCGGTGCCGTGCCCGCGCATGATCGCATATTGCTCGGGGGTCAGGATCGCCCGCCATTCGGCTTCGGTATGCGTAACTGGGAAGTGGTCTTGTTTCATGGGATCCTCCTTATGCCGAGTATATAGGCTCGATCGCGGCTGGCGGCACTCCCTTTACGTTCGCGAGCAGTCCAGCGTTACGGATGGACCTCGAACCGTTCGGTCGACATTGCCTTTGGGCAAGGCGAGCGCCAAAATCACCAAAATGGCGGTGAAAAAGATAGACCGGCGCTTGGCGGCGGCTGCGATCGCCGTCGTCGCCGCGTACCTCGCTCTGGCCTACCTGCTGGCCCCCTTCTTCTGGCGCCATCACGAACACCAACCTAAGCTCGCCGGGCTCGAGGCGACGACGCGGACCGCGCTCGGGCTTCCGGGCGACGCGATCAATGTCGGGCTTGAGGGCTCCGCGGACGACGTCCTCTGCGCCATGCACGCGGCCGGCTGGCAGCCCGCCGACCCTTTCACGCTGAGTTCGAGCGTGCGGATTATCGGCAGCGTGCTGCTCGATCGGGCCTACCTTGACGCGCCGGTGAGCCCCCTCTTCTACGAGAGCCGAAAGCAAGATCTGGCCTTCGAGAAGCCTTCCGGCAAGAGCGCGAGGACGCGCCACCACGTGCGCCTCTGGAAGGCGCTTGACGCCGGCGACGATGGCCTGCCGGTGTGGCTCGGCGCGGCCGTTTTCGACGACGGCCTCGGCGTCAGCCACTACACGGGCCAGATTACCCATCACACCGCGCCCGACATCGACGCCGAGCGCGATCTGCTGACATCCGATCTCGCTCAGGCGAAAAAGGTCGTGACCACCTATTCGGTGAGCGGCGTTGGACCGACGTTTTTTGCCCGCAACGGCGGCGGCGATCCCTATTTCACCGATGGCGACATCCAGGTTTCGAGGCTCGTTTCCGGCTGCGCCGTTGAGAGCGGCGCGCCGCAGGCCCTGCCTGCGGCGCCCAAGATTGCGGCAAAGAATGCGCTCTTCTCGTGGCTAAGATCGCTGTGGCGAGCGTTGCCGTGAACGCTTCTACTCCGCGAACACGACCGTCTTGCCCTGATTAAGGAGCACTCGATCTTCGAGCACGTTGGCGACGGCGCGGGCGAGCACCCTGCGCTCGACGTCGCGCCCCTTGCGCACCAGGTCCTCGGGCGTGTCGCGGTGGCTGATGCGCTCGACGTCCTGTTCGATGATCGGGCCTTCGTCGAGATCGGACGTGACGAAGTGGGCTGTCGCCCCGATCAATTTGACCCCGCGTTGGTGCGCCTGATGATAGGGCTTCGCCCCCTTGAATCCGGGCAGAAACGAATGATGGATATTGACGCAGCGCCCCTGCAGCTTGGCCGCGAAGCCGTCAGACAGAATCTGCATGTAGCGCGCGAGAATGACAAGATCGGCCCTGGCCGATTTAATGAGCTCCCACGCCTGCGCTTCCTGCTCCATCTTGGTTTGCTTGGTGATTGGCAGGTAGTGAAAGGGAACGTCGCCGAATTCGATATGGGCGTAGTTCCCGCGGGGGTAATTGGCGATGACCGCTACCGGTTCCATCGCCAGTTCGCCGCTGCGCCAGCGATAGAGAAGATCGACAAGGCAATGGTCGAAACGGGAGACCATGAGAATCACCCGCTTACGCTCGTCGGCCGGGCGCATCGACCACGTCATGGTGAATCCGGCGGCTATCGGCTTGAACTCTTCCCTCAAGCGCTCGACGTCCGCATGCGGGCCGGCCGGGTTGAACATCACCCGCATGAAGAAGTTGCCGGTCTCCGTGTCGTCGAACTGCTGGGCGTCGAGAATGTTGAAGCCGCCGTCGAACAGGGCCGTCGAGACTTTGGCGACAATTCCAGGCCGGTTTACGCACGACAACGTGAGAATGTGGCGCGGGCTCGACATGAGCACCCCTCTCTAAGCGCCACGGCCCGTACGAGCGCAGGCGCCGCGGCTAGCTACGGCAGAGGAAGCTCGGGGCGCAAGTGCAATCCCGCAAAAGGCGATGCTACTGCTTGACCTGTTTGAGGATCGCCTCGACGGAAGGCTGAATTCGTTCGACGATGGAATCTACCCCCTCCGCCGTCGGATGCATGCCGTCGGCTTGGTTGAGCTCCGGGTTGCCTGCAACGCCGTCGAGGAAGAACGGATAGAGCGCGACGTCGTGAGACTCGGCCAAAGCCGGATAGATGGCGTCGAACGCGCGGTCGTACTCCGCCCCCAGATTGGGCGCCGCGCGCATGCCGGCGATGAGGGTCGGCAACTTGGCGGCGCGAGCCTTGTCCAAGATCGCCGAAAGCGCCTTCTTCGTCGCCTGGGGCTTGAGGCCGCGCAGCATGTCATTGGCCCCGAGCTCGACAATAAGCGCGTCGGTATCCGCCGGCACAGCCCAGTCATATCGCGCAAGCCCGTCCGCGGCTGTATCGCCGGACACCCCAGCGTTGAGAACTGTCACGTCCCAGCCCTTGGCGCGAAGCGCCGCTTGCAGGCGGTCCGGGAAGGCCTTGCCGGGCGGCAAGCCGAGGCCGGCGGTCAGGCTGTCTCCAAGGACGACTAGGCGGATCGTCCGGGCCGCGGCAGCCGAAGCCGCGAGGACCACCACGAATGCGACCGCCTGGACGAGGAGGAGCCAATGCCCATATGAGGGCGACTTCGCTTTCAGGAATTCCGGCAATGGTTGTTCCAGCAGTCGCGATGCGCGGCGTCGACCTCAGTCTCGGTCGCGGCGCCGCTCGCGTCCATATCTTGCGCGACGTCGCTCTGACAATCGGAAAGGGCGAAGCGGTGGGAATCGTCGGCCCCTCAGGCTCGGGAAAATCGACGTTATTGATGATCATGGCTGGGCTCGAGCGGCCAGACAGAGGCGAGGTCGAGATCGATGGCGTCAAGCTCGGCGTGATGAACGAAGATGCTTTGGCCCGTTTTCGCGGGCAGCGCATTGGCATCGTGTTCCAGTCCTTTCACCTCATCCCGACAATGACCGCGCTCGAAAATGTTGCGGCGGCGCTCGAGCTTGCGGGCGCATACGACGCGACGGCGCGCGCAACGGCCGAGCTCAAACAGGTGGGTCTCGGCGACCGTCTCAGCCACTATCCCGCGCAGCTCTCGGGCGGCGAGCAGCAGCGCGTCGCTCTGGCCCGGGCGCTCTGCCCGCGCCCCTCATTGCTGATCGCCGACGAGCCGACCGGCAATCTCGATGAGGCGACAGGGAGCGCAATTGTCGACTTGATATTCGATTTGCCCGCGCGGCGTGGAGCGACGCTGGCGCTTGTGACCCACGACGCCGCCCTCGCCGCCCGTTGCGACCGCGTGATTGGCATGCGTTCGGGCAAAGTCGAGGAAACTCCGGCCGCTGTCTCCGTATGAACGCCCCTGCGGCTTTCCCGCTCACTCGCGGCCGGACGCCGATTGCGCGCTTCGCCATTCGCGACTTGCGCGGCGGACTCGGAGGCCTGCGAATCTTTCTTCTCTGCATTGCGCTTGGCGTAGCCGCGATCGTAGGGGTCGAAAGTCTCGCTGCCGCGCTCAACGACGGTCTGGGGCGCGAAGGACGTGTGATCCTCGGCGGCGACGCGTCGTTCTCGCTCATTCATCGCCGCCTCTCAGCCGCCGAACAGCAGTTTCTCGAGAGCTACGGCTCGCTGTCGACGGTCGCGACGATGCGCGCGATGGCCAGAGCCGAGAGCGACGATGCGGCGCTCGTGGAGCTCAAAGCCGTCGAACCGTCTTGGCCCCGCATTGGCCAGGCCCTCCTTGCCCCGGAAATTCCGCTTGGGGAAGCGCTCTCCGAGAAGGACGGGATGTTCGGAGCGGCGGCGGAAGAGGCGCTGCTGGCTCGGCTGAACTTGAAACTCGGCGACGTCATCCGCATCGGCGAAGCAAAATTTGCAATTCGGACGGTCCTGAACAGCGAACCGGATCGATTGGCGACCGGCGTGGGTCTCGGTCCCCGCGTCGTCATTTCGCAGGCGGCGCTCGCCGCCACTGGCCTGATCCAGCCTGGATCGCTGGTTCGCTGGACGACCCGGGTCATCATGGGCAAAGCGGGCGCCGCGCCGGACGAAGCCGCGGTTCAGGCGCTGCTGGGGCAGGCGAAGCGGGCCTTTCCCCAGGCCGGGTGGGAGGCCCGCTCGCGTCTCAACGTGTCTCCGGATTTCAGTCGCGATCTCGATCGGTTCGCCGAGTTCCTGACGCTGGCTGGACTGTTGTCGTTGGTCGTCGGCGGGGTCGGCGTCGCCAACGCAGCGCATGGCTTCGTCGAACGCAAGCGCGCAACGCTTGCGATTCTGAAAGCAATCGGCGCGACCGGGTCGAACGTCGTGGCCGTCGCGCTCCTCGAATTTTCGATTGTCGCGTTGATCGGAGCGCTCGCTGGCGCGGCGCTTGGCGCGGCGATCCCGTTCGCCGTCGATTGGCTGTTCGGGTCGCTGATTCCGATCCCGCTTGCGCCGTCGATCGAGCCGAGCGTGATCGCGCTCGGGGTGTCGTTTGGACTGCTGACGGCGCTCGCGTTCTCGATCGCGCCGCTCGGACGCGCGCACGACCTGCCGGTGACGACCCTGATCCGCGATCTGCCCGAGGAGCGTCAGGGTTGGCCCCGCAAGCGCTATCTCGCCGGCGCGGCGCTGGCGGCGGCGGGGCTCGCTGCGCTGGCCGTTCTGACGAGCCCGCAACGTTCGGTCGCGGCGTACGTCGCATGCGCGACCGTCGCCGCTTTTCTGGCGCTGCGGCTCGTCGCGCTCGGCATGGCCCTGCTGGCCCGCCGGGCGCCGAAAACGGGCTTCGTCGAATGGCGCATGGCGCTCGCCGCGATCCACAGACCGGGCGCGCTGACAGCGTCGGTCGTATTGTCCCTGGGCCTGGGCCTGGCGGCGCTGGTTGCGCTCACTCTCATCGACGCGAATATGCGCGCCGAGCTGCTTCAGTCCGAGCCCGGCGTGACGCCGAGCTTCTTCTTCCTCGATGTGCGCGGCGCCGACGCCGGCCCATTCCGGGACTTCCTCGAGCGCGAGGCCCCCGGCGTCAAAATCAGCGAGACACCGATGATGCGTGGACGTTTCGTCCGGATCGGTGGCGTGCCGGTCGAAGCGGTCAAGGCCAGCGACAAGGTCGCCTGGGCTTTGGAAGGCGATCGCGGCGTGACCTTCGCCGAAAGACCGCCCGAAGGTTCCGAAATCGTCGCCGGCGAATGGTGGCCTGACGACTATTCCGGCCCGCCGCTGGTCTCGATGGAGAAGGAAGTCGCGGACGGCCTCGGCATCCGCGTCGGCGACAAGGTCGTCGTCAACGTGCTCGGGCGAGATATCGAGGCGAAAATCGCGAATCTGCGGAAGGTCAACTGGCGCAGCTTCGCGATCAATTTCGTGCTGGTCTATTCGCCGAACACCCTCAAAGGCGCCCCGTACACCGAACTCGTCTCCGCAGCGTTGCCGTCGGCCGACGGGCCGGAAGCCGAGCTCGCGCTGTTGCGCGCGGCGGCGCGCCAGTTTCCCACAGTCGCGAGCGTCCGTGTGCGCGAAGCGCTGGAAAACGTCGAGGCGTTGGTCGCCAAGCTGGCGTCGGCCATTCGCGCCGCGACCGGCGTCGCGCTGGCGACTTCGGTCCTGGTGCTCGCCGGGGCGCTGGCGGCCAATCGGCGCGCCCGGCTCGCCGATGCGACCATCCTGAAAATCCTTGGCGCCACGCGCGGGCGGCTGGCTGCGATGTTCCTGATCGAATATGCGCTCCTGGGCGCTTCGACGGCTGCTTTCGGCGTCGGCGCGGGGGCGCTCGCCGCCTACCTGGTCGTCACCCGTATCATGCAGTTCGATTTTATCTTCGACTGGGGCGGTCGCTCGCCGCCGCCGCCGGAGGCCTTATGGTCACGGTCGGCTTTGGCATGATCGGCGCGTGGCGAGTCCTCAGCCAGAAGCCCGCCGCCTACCTGCGCGAATTGTGATAGTAAGACGCTATCGACGGCTTGGGTGGCGGACCGAGCCGCCAAGTGAGCAACGGAGCGAACGTCAATGGCGCCACTGACGCAGTCTTACGTCCACGGCGCCTCCCCGACGCCCCTGAGCGGCGAAACGATCGGCCGTCTTCTCCGCCGCGTGGTTCATGAGGGACCGGATCGGCCGGCGCTCGTCACGCGCCACCAGGGCGTGCGCTGGACATATGCCGATCTCCTGCGCCGTTCCGAGGACCTCGCGATCGGACTGCGGGCCCTTGGATTGCAGGATGGCGATCGCGTCGGCATCTGGTCGGCCAACGTCAGTGAGTGGGTCCTGGCGCAGTTCGGCACGGCGCTTGCCGGACTCATCCTCGTCAATATCAATCCCGCCTACCGCGTGCACGAATTCGAATATGCGATGAAGAAGTCCGCTTGCCGGGCGCTGATCCTGAGCCCGGGCCACAAGAACAACGACTATTTCGCCGCCCTGCGCGCCTGCGCGCCCGAGATCGACGCGGCCCAACCGGGCAAACTCTCGTCAGACGGCCTGCCGAAGCTCGAAATCGTCGTCCGTCTGGGGGCCGACAAGTCGCGCGGCATGCTCAACTTCGACGACGTCGCCAAATCCGCCACGCCGCGCGAACGGGCTGGGCTGGCGACCTTCGAAGCGTCGCTCCAGTTCGACGATCCGATCAACATCCAGTTCACTTCAGGAACCACCGGCGCGCCGAAAGGCGCGACGCTGACGCACCACAACATCGTCAACAACGGCTTTTTCATCGGCGAAGCAATGCGCCTTAGCCCGGACGACCGGCTGTGCATTCCAGTGCCCTACTACCACTGTTTCGGCATGGTCCTCGGGAACTTCGCCTGCGTCACCCATGGTTCTTGCATGGTGAGTCCATCGGAAGGGTTCGACGCGCTCGCGACGCTGGAGGCAGTGCAGGCGGAGCGATGCACAGGTTTGCACGGCGTGCCCACAATGTTCATCGCGATGCTCGAGCATCCCGAATTCGCCCGTTTCGACCTCAGGAGCCTGCGAACCGGTATCATGGCCGGTTCGCCCTGCCCGGTCGAGGTCATGCGAAAGGTCGTCGATCTCATGCACATGCGCGAGGTGACGATCGCCTACGGCATGACGGAAACGAGCCCCGTCAGCTTCCAAAGCTCCCACGACGACCCGTTGGAGCGACGCGTCTCGACGGTTGGCCGGATCCAGCCCCATCTCGAAGTCAAGATTGTCGACCTCGAGGGCCGGATCGTCGCGCCAGGCGTCCCCGGCGAGCTGCTCACCCGGGGCTATAGCGTCATGCGCGGTTATTGGGATGATCCCACGGGAACCGCCGCCGCGATCGACGAGGCGCGGTTCATGCACACTGGCGATCTCGCGACTATCGACGCTGACGGTTACTGCAATATTGTCGGCCGGCTTAAGGACATGATCATTCGCGGCGGGGAGAACATCTATCCGCGCGAGGTCGAGGAGTTTCTGTTTACCCACCCCGCCGTGGCTGAGGTTCAGGCCTTCGGCGTACCTGACCACAAGTATGGCGAGGAGCTTTGCGTCTGGATCAGGCGTCGAGAGGGCTGGGCGTTGAACGAGGACGAGGTTATCGCCTTTTGCCGGGCCTCGATCGCCCACTATAAGGTGCCGCGCCACGTCCGCTTCGTCGATTCGTTCCCGATGACGGTGACTGGCAAGGCCCAGAAGTTCCTGATGCGCAAGGCGATGATCGAGGAACTTGGCGTCAAGGAGGAGAAGACGGCCTGATCGCGCGACCTCTGATCGCCGCCAAAAAACTGCAATTGGAGCCTTCACTGGAAATTGAGAGAATTCCGGTTCTCTTGGCAATTCGGCCCGGCGCGCTTAAATGTGCCGGAGAAGGACAGGGTCGGAAGGGAAGGGGATAGTTAATCGCCCCTCCGCCACGGGAAGGCTATGAACGCGAATTACCGAAATTTCGCCCTGTGGGTGATCATTTTCCTGCTCGTTTTGGCGCTGGTGACTCTGTTCCAGAGCCCGGGCCAGAAAGCCCCGTCGAGCGAAATCACCTTCAGCCAGTTGCTCTCCGACGCCGACGCCGGGAACATTCGCGACGTCACGATCGCTGGCCCCGACATTACCGGCCACATGAAGGATGGGCGATCGTTCCAGACCTATGCGCCGAGCGATCCCGGCCTCGTCCAGATGCTTTACAAAAAGGATGTGACGATCACCGCCAAGCCGCCGTCGGACGGCAACAACTGGCTGCTGACGATCGTCTCCAGCGTGCTGCCCGTTCTGCTGTTCCTGGGCCTTTGGATTTACATGACCCGGCAGATGCAGGGCGGCGCCGGCAAGGCGATGGGATTTGGCAAGTCGAAGGCCAAGCTTCTGACCGAAGCGCAGGGCCGGGTCACGTTCGAGGACGTCGCCGGCGTCGACGAGGCGAAGGAAGACCTGCAGGAGATCGTCGAGTTCCTCCGCGACCCGCAAAAGTTCCAGAAGCTCGGCGGGCGAATCCCGCGCGGCGTGCTGCTGGTCGGTCCCCCGGGCACCGGCAAGACCTTGACCGCCCGCGCGGTGGCGGGTGAAGCAAACGTGCCGTTCTTCACCATTTCGGGCTCGGACTTTGTCGAGATGTTTGTCGGCGTCGGCGCGAGCCGGGTGCGCGACATGTTCGAGCAGGCAAAAAAGAATGCGCCCTGCATCATCTTCATCGACGAAATCGATGCGGTCGGGCGTCATCGCGGCGCGGGCCTCGGCGGCGGCAACGACGAGCGCGAGCAGACGCTCAACCAGCTGCTGGTCGAGATGGACGGCTTCGAGCAGAACGAAGGCATTATCATCATCGCCGCGACCAATCGGCCCGACGTGCTCGACCCGGCGCTGTTGAGGCCCGGCCGCTTCGACCGCCAGATCGTGATCTCGAACCCCGATTTTATCGGCCGCGAGAAGATCCTGAGGGTTCATGTGCGCAAGGTTCCGCTCGGGCCCGACGTCGACCTCAAGGTGGTCGCGCGTGGAACGCCGGGGTTCTCGGGCGCGGATCTGATGAATCTCGTCAACGAGGCTGCATTGCTCGCGGCCCGACGGGGAAAACGGGTCGTGACCCGGCAGGAATTCGAGGATTCGCGGGACAAGATCATGATGGGCGCCGAGCGGCGCACGCTCATCATGACGGAAGAGGAAAAGCGGTTGACCGCCTATCACGAGGCCGGCCATGCGCTCGTCTCGGTCTCGATGCCCGCCTCGACGCCGATCCACAAGGCGACGATCATCCCACGCGGCCGCGCGCTTGGCATGGTGCAGTCGCTGCCCGAACGCGACCAGATCTCGCAGAGCTATGAGCAGCTCATCGCCATGCTGGCGATGTCGATGGGCGGCCGCGTCGCCGAAGAGCTGGTGTTCGGCAAGGACAAAGTCACCTCGGGCGCAGCCGGCGACATCCAGCAGGTGACCAAGATCGCTCGCGCCATGGTCACCCGGCTCGGCTTTTCCGAGAAGCTTGGCACGGTCATGTACGGCGAGAACCAAGACGAGGTGTTTCTGGGTTATTCGCTGGGCCGGCAGCAGAACATCTCGGAGGCAACCGCCGAGACGATCGACCAGGAAGTGCGCCGTCTGGTGCTCGAAGCGCATGAAACCGCAACGCGGATTCTCACCGAGCGGCGCGCGGACCTCCAGACGCTCGCCGAGGGGCTCATGGAGTTTGAGACGCTGACCGGCGACGAGATCGTTGGCCTGTTGCAGGGCGTGCGGCCGGTGCGCGAATCGGCGACCGACCGGGAGCCTCCGGCCGCTCCGCGCGCCGCTGTGCCGTCGACCGGAAAGCCGCGGCCGATCGGTCCGGAGCCAGGCGGGCTCGAGCCGCAGCCGCAAACCTGAAAAACCCTCGCCGCCCTCTCGGGAGGCCGACAGGCCTCTACCCCGTCGCCATCCGCACGACATGGCCGCCAGGCCCTGGCCGGGGAGCGACGGGAAGGTGGGGAAGATAACGGGCGACCAGCGCCGCGCGGTCGAGATCTTCGATCTCGGCGAAACCGAGCCTGAGCGCTCGGGCGTGCAGATCCTCGGTTTCGAAATAGCAGCGAAACGGTTCGCCGTGGGCCGCCACACTCTGAGCCATTGCACGGTGAAATCTCTGCGTCGCGGCCCGCTCAATTGTGTGCGGCGGATTGGCGTAGTCGAATACGACTTCCACCCCGCCGGGCAGCTCAGCCAATTCGGCGAGCGTAGCGAACACTGCGTCCTCCGTCAGATAGGGCGTGACGCCCAACCAAAGCACGAAGGTCGGTTCGCTCGACTTCAACCCGGCCGCCTCGAGGACCTCAGTCATGCCCCCACGCTCGAAATCGTGTGGGACATAAGCGAGATGCCCCGGCTCAGGGATTCGCGCGTCGGTAAGCCGGCGCCGCTTGTCGCGTTGGGTCGCGGGATGATCGAGTTCAAAGACCCTCAGACCCTCGGCCCCCTTAACCCGATACGCGAAGGTGTCGAGGCCCGCGCCGAGCACGAGGATTTGCTGCACGCCCTCAGCCATTGCGCGGCGAGCCATATCCTCGGCGAAGCGGCTGCGCATGGCGATGAAGAAGCGCAGGGGCCGCCGCTCGGGCTTCTCCTTGGCGAGCGCGATCGCCTCGTCGGCGTCTTGCCCGAGGATGGTAAGCGCGAGCGGGTCGCTGAAAATAACCCCGCGCTCGAGAACCTGATGGGCGGCCCGATGCCCGGCCGCGCCGATCGCGGTGCGGCTTGCTCGTCCGTGCTGCATGGCGCGAAGGTAGAGGCCGGACCGCGGCCTGTCGAGCGACTCCAAGCTTGACGCCGAAAAACCCTTCGCCTATAGACCGCCCTCCCATGGGCCATGGCCACGCGGCGCGCGGGGCGCTCCTTGACTGGAGCGGCCCGCTTTATGTTTGCTGGACCAGCGGCTTTTCATTGTTTGAAGGACGTTAGCGCGATGTCACGCCGCTGCGAGCTGACGGGCAAGGCCGTTCAATCCGGCAACAAAGTCAGCCATTCCAATCGTAAGACCCGCACCCGCTTCTTGCCCAATCTCGTTCAGGTCACGCTGATCTCCGACACGCTCGAGCGCGCGGTGCGGCTCAGGATCAGCGCGGCGGCGCTGCGCTCGGTCGAGCATCGCGGCGGCCTCGACGAATTCCTCGTTAAGGCGAATGTATCGGAACTTTCCGACGCTGCCGTCGCGTTGAAGCGCGAGATCGAAAAGAAGCGCACAGAGGCCGAAGCCAAGGCGGCCTAGAGCGCCAGACGGTTTCTTTTACGGTTGATCGTCTTTGCGGGGAGCGATAGGGCGTTCTTCGAAGCAATCCAGGGACCGTAGCGCGCCCTTGGCCCCCTGGATCGCCATCCCTTCGCCTCGCGCTCGCGAGGACGGATCAGGCGGCTGCCCGTTTGAGCCCTGCCGATTGGCGCGACAGCGTCTCGATCTCTGAATAATTTCCCGCCGCGAGCGCCGCCTTCGGCAACATCCACGATCCCCCGACGCAAGGGACGTTCGGCAGCTTGAGATAGTCAGGCGCCTTGGCGAGATCGATGCCGCCCGTCGGGCAGAACCGGAGATCCGGCAGGGGCGCGGCGAGCGACGCGAGGAGCCTCGCGCCGCCGACGGCTTCGGCGGGAAAGAGCTTGAGCGCGCGAAAGCCGAGCTCCCGCAACGCCATCGCTTCCGAGGCGGTCGCGCAACCGGGCAGGAACGGCACGGGCGATTGTGCGGCGGCCTTGGCGAGCGCCGCGGGAGCGCCAGGGCTGACCAGAAACCGCGCCCCGGCCGCGACCGCCTCGCCGATCTGCTCAGCCGAAACGATCGTGCCCGCACCGACGACCGCGCCGGGCACGCTCTCGGCGATCTTTCGGATCGCCGCCAGCGCCGAGGGGGTGCGCAACGTCACTTCGATCGCGTAAAGGCCGCCGCCCACGAGGGCCTTCGCCTGCCCGACGCCATCCTCGACGCTCGCGACCGTCAGAACCGGGATGACCGGCGCAAGCGTCATAATCGAGGCCGTTTCGGCGGTGAGGGAATAAAGCGGCATTGCGCTCTCCAAATATTCAGCGATTCCGCCCTTAGCACGATGGGCGGCGGCGATTAATAACCTATCTAATTGGCATTATAGGATTTGCTCCTCGACCTCGTTGCGAATGGCCAAGACAACTCCAAATCTTGCCAAGCCGGGCTACACTGGAGCTAAGCATTGATTTCATTCATGTGGCCGGGGCCTAGCGGCGCCCGTCGTGTTTCGCTAGAACGAGCCGCCCTTCACCGTCCGGAATGAGACTCGAACCCTTGCCCGCCTTCTCGCGCCTGCTCCTGATGACGCTCGCCGCTTGGGCGTGCCTGGCCGGCGCGGCGCGGGCCGCCGACTGCGCTTTGCGCCAGCGCCGGCGGCGCGGCTTCAAAGCCCGGCGACGGTCGGCGACTATCGGCCGGTGCTGAAGGCATGCGTCGGCGCCGACGGCCGCAAGGCGGTCGCGATCCGCGAGATGACCGTCGCCGGCCTCAAGGTCGATCTACTCGCCGACCCGGAGGCGCTGACCACGAGGCTTGAACGCGCCGCGTGCTTGACCTGCAGCGAAATGGCCGAGGACCAACTCAAGTCGACCCGCATGGGCCGCGCGATCAGCGAGTCGGCCGAGGCGCCGGGTCTCATCCATCGCGGCTTTCTTCAGAACGCCGGGCTCATCCACGGGGCGGCGGCGGGCGATTTCCTCACCGGTGATCTCTGCCCGAGCAAACGGCCGCTCGACCGGGCCTTTTTCACCCGGCTGGAAGCGTCGAGCCCGCGCGCGCCGGTGGCGCTTTCGATTTCGGGCCTCTGGCTCATCCATCACTTCGCCGATTTCCTCTGGCTCGTCGATCAACGCAATTCGGGCGCGCTCGACATCGTGTGGGTCGATCACACCTATCACCACCCCTATCGCCGCAACCTGCCGAACGCCGCGAACTTCCTTCTCAGCTGGGGCGTCGACCCGGAAACGGAGATCCTCGACACCGAACGGCTTCTCATCGCCAATGGCGAGACGCCGTCGCTCTTCTTCCGCTTCCCCGGCCTCGTCTCGAGCGATCCCTTGATGCAGGCGGTCGGCCGGTTCCATCTGGTGACGCTTGGCGCCGACGCCTGGCTGGCCAAGGGGCAACAGCCGGAACGAGGCTCGATCCTGCTCGTCCACCCCAACGGCAATGAGCCCAAGGGCCTCGCGGTCTTCGCCCACGACCTCACGCGCGGGACGATCGCCGCGCCGCTCGAGCCGCTGACCGCGGCGCCGGAATAGGCCCGGCGCGCTGCGGCTTCATCACGGGTTCACCATCAGCCGGTGGCGCCAGCGCCCGCCATTCCGCCAGGGGCCCGTCCCCATCGAGGGCCCCCGCATGGCCGGCTTGCCGGACTGACCGCCGGCGTCATCTCTTCTCCTGATGGGCAGGTGGCGCTCTCCGGCATTGTTCGCCTCGCCGGACAGCCCGTGCCGATTGCAAGGCGTTATCCGGAGCGCCATTGCCGGCTATATGCTCTTCTATCGAGAGGAGATGCAGCCATGATCGACATCAGCAAAGCCGGGACGTTCAAGCTTGGCGATCGCAACGTGAAGCGCATGGGCTACGGCGCGATGCAGCTCGCGGGAAAGGGCGTGTTCGGGCCGCCGAAGGACCGCGCTCAAGCGATCGCGGTGCTGCGCGAGGCGGTGGCGAGCGGCGTCAATCACATCGACACCAGCGACTATTACGGCCCCTATGTCACCAATGAGCTGATCCGCGAGGCGCTCCATCCCTATCCTGCCGACCTCGTCATCGTGACTAAGATCGGCGCCAGGCGCGGCGAGGACGCATCGTGGATCCCGGCGATGGCGCCGGCCGAGCTTGAGAGCGCGGTCCACGACAACCTCAGCCGTCTTAAGCTCGATGAGATCGAGGTCGTGAACCTCAGGATCATGGGGAGGGTACACGGGCCGTCCGAAGGGCCGATCGAAGCGCCGCTTACGGTTCTGGCCGGGCTTCAGCGGCGGGGTCTGGTGCGCCACATCGGGCTCAGCAACGTCACCGCGGCCCAGGTCGCGGAAGGGCGGCGGATCTGCGACATCGTCTGCGTGCAGAATATGTACAATTTGGCCCATCGGGAGGACGAAGCCCTGATCGACGAACTCGCCCGCGCAGAAACCGCCTATGCTCCGTTCTTTCCGCTAGGCGGCTTCACGCCTTTGCAGTCGACCGCGCTCTCCGAGGTCGCCGAGAGGCTCAACGCCACGCCGATGCAGGTCGCGCTCGCCTGGCTCATCAAGCGCGCGCCCAATATCCTGCTCATTCCGGGCACGTCATCGGTCGAACATCTGCGGGAAAATTTGGCGGCGACGACGCTGGAGCTGCCGGGCGACGCCGCCGCGACGCTTGACCGCATCGCAGCCGGGATGGCCCGGGCCTGAGGTCAGGCTCGGTCAATAGCCCTTGCCGCTGTCGTCGGCATAAGCCGGCGCGAGCGAAATCGTCACGCTTGCCGCGGCCCCGCAGGCCATCGTGATGACCACAAGAAGGATGAGCAGATATTGCATTGTCCCCTCCGCAACCCAACGCGGACGCTTCATTGGCTTGCTACGCCGCGCGTCCCAAACCCCCGAATGTTTGGCACGATTGAGCAAAACGCGATGTGAGCGCAGTCACAGCGCGCGCGACGCGCCATTGCAGACTTCAAATTATGACGCCGCCCCGCCCCGCCTTGCGCCCCCAGCTCACCAACCAAGAGATAATGGATATTTACCTATTGACGATTCGTAAATTCGGCAGCGCGGCGACTGCTTCCCGGCTTCAGCATCAAGAAACCTTTAATGCCAAGCTCACTAGGACGCTGGACAATCCCAAGCTCCAAACGCAGATTGAAGTGGTGGAGGAAGGCGCTAGGTTATGGACGATCTCGAGGGCTCGGACCTGGATCCGCAAAGAGGTTCGACCGAATCCACTCCGGACGAGGAAATCCGGTCGGAGGAACCACAAGAGAGCGCTAAAGAAGCTGAGGTAGCGGCGGCGAAGAAAAGCCGAACAGACAGGGGCTCATCGAAGACGAAAGATCTGGATGCGCTACTCGATTCGCTGAACGGCTCAGCCGAGCGATTCCAGACGTTGTGGTTCTCGTTCCTCGGTCTCACGCTTTATCTCGCGATTAGTGCGCTTGCGACCACCCATCGCAATCTGCTGCTGGGCGAGGCGCAGACGCTGCCCATCCTCAACATCAAGGTCGAGTTGCTGTCGTTTTATTTCATCGCGCCGCTGCTCTACCTCGTCTTCCACTTCTATCTTTTGATGATGCTCGCGCTGCTCGCGCGCACCGCGGCCGAATTCGACAAACAGTTGCGGACGGCGTTACCGGACGAGGCGGACCGCGAGCGCTATCGTGCGCGGGTCGAGAACGCGCTGTTCCTGCAGGTTCTGGTCGGCATGAAAGGCGAGCGCACGGGCGTGAACGCCATTCTGCTTGGCCTCATCGCGCTCATGACCATCGCGCTCGCGCCGCTCGCGACGCTCATTCTAATGCAGATGATGTTCCTGCCCAATCACCATTTGCGTATTACCTGGTGGCATCGAGTGGTCGTCGTCGCCGATCTCGTGCTGACCGTGGTGATGATTTATCGATGCTTCTTCCCTCGGAGCTTTAGGAAAGCGCCGCTGGTGTTCGGCACGCTCAGCCGCAAGCCGCGCTGGGCTGCGGCGATGGGGTTTTGCGTGCTGTTAGCGGCGGCTCTCGGGCCGCTCGCATACTGGTTATCGTTTCAGCAAGGCCGATGGGCGGGCGAACCAAGGACGCCTTCCTTCGGGGTGTGGACGCAGTGGATGGAGAGGAAGCCGGCACCATTTTCGGGAGTTCTTCCGGACTACGCCGCGACGGCCCGTGGCGTCGTCTTCGGCTTGTTTCCCGATCGGCTGCAACTTAATGACGAAACGATCGTCGGTGAAAAGAACTCTCGATGAGGCAAAGAAGGAAATCGCATCGCGCGGCGGCGGTTTCGTTCCAACGATCAGGCTCGACGGTCGCGATCTGCAAGCGGCCGTACTGGGCCGCGCCGACCTGCGCGGTGTGTCCTTAGTCGACGTACCGATGCAAGGAGCGAACCTAGAGGCCGCGCAGCTTGACGGCGCTCGCCTCTGCGGTCCGCAGGCTAATCTTACGGGGCTATGTGCACACCTGGAAGGCGCTGACCTCGGTTACGTACAGTTGCAGGGCGCCTCCCTCTCCGGCGAGCAGTTGGAGGGCGCAGACCTGATCGGAGCGCAACTGCAAGGCGCTGACCTCAGTTACGCGCGGTTGCAGAGTGCCAGCCTGGAGGGCGCTCAACTGCGAGGCGCCGACCTCAGTTACGCGCGGTTGCAGGGCACCAACTTCAACTTCTTAAGCCATATCCAGTTGTTGTTCAAGGCGACACCCCGCGTTACGCGGTTGCAGGGCGCTAACCTCCGTGGCGCGCAATTGGAAGGCGCCGATTTGAACGGCGCGGATCTGGAAGGCGCTGTCCTTAGTTACGCGGAGTTGCAGGGTGCCGACCTCGGTGGCGCGCAACTGGGGAGTGTTGACCTCAGATTCGCGGAGCTAGAGGGCGCTACCCTCGAGAACGCCGATGCGGAGGACAGCACGTTCTATGGAGCCTTCGTTTTCAGGACCAACATCGTTCACGTGGACCTGTCGAGTGCCGCCATTGAAGCCGTGCTAGCCGGTCCGGTCCGCAAGGACCCTCGTTTGAAGGATCCGATCGTCGAAGCGCTCATCAAACCCAATCCCCTGACCGAGTCTGACGTTGGTGCCTGGATCGCCGCTGCGTCGCAATTCGCGGAGGACAAAGAAGAAATCAAAAAGCGGTTCGACCGACTGAAGCCGGATTTTCAGACTGCTGCACAGGACGTTGCGGATGTGGCGAAGTGGGCTGAACTGACAAACGAGTTGCTCGCGCTCGATCCCGGCTTCGCGCGACATCGCCTGAAACTGGCGGAATTGCTCGGCGATCTTGCCTGCGGTGCCGACGGCGCGCCGTATGTGGCGCGCCAGCTAATTAGGGAAGAGATGTTTATTGCCTCGTTCCCGGCTTTCCGCGCCCGTCTGGAAGCGGGACGCAAAACCCAGGAAAACTGCCTCGGTGTTGCGGGCTTCACCGAGGATGACTGGCGGGCACTCGAGACGATTAATCCGACTCAGACCGCACCCACCGAGCATTAGGCCTCGCCGCAGCGCCGCGGAGCTGGCGCAACGCGACTGCACTGGTGCGGCCGGAGCGGTGTTGGGAACAGGGTCGAAGCCCGGAGTTTTTTGGGCAATTTCTTGGTAAAATCGAAAATAGTGGTTATACTCTTCGGTTGGAGGAAATTCTCGGCCCGTAACGAAAACCGGCCGAGGCAAGGTGGGAAATGGAGAGAAGAAACGAGAGCACGAATGGGTTGAGACGCTCCGCGCCCGGCCTGAGACAAGATCCGATTTTTCTTATTTGGATTCGCTGTAACCCATTGAAAAGCCCCGATTCGGACGAATAAAACCAAGCAAACCCAAGCTTTTTTGCTTGGACCCTATACAAGGACGCTGGGACAGCCCACAAATTTCGCGGACATCCTGGTTTTCTGTAAAGCGTCTCGCTCTAGCATGGTTTTTCGTGAAACCCCGCACGCCGGGCCGCGCGCGCGAATACTATAGCGATACCAAACAATAACTGCGGAAGGGTCGGCTGGCCTGAGTTCTGACGCGAAGTGCAACACCCCCCGCCGATTTGGTATCGGCAAGGTTGTTCAGGACCTTAAGGAGTGTTGCCATGCGATCCTATTCGCATCTGTCAGAGGACGAAAGAGACCAGATCGGCGTTTTGCGGGCCGCGGGGCGGTCGATGGGGGCCATTGCCCGGGCGCTCGGTCGGGCGAAAGCCACCATCTCCAGGGAGCTCCAGCGGAACGCACTCCCCTCGGGCGGATATTCGCCGCTTCACGCCGCCGGAGCCTATCAATTGCGCAGGGCGCGTGAAGCGATCCTCGAACGAGAGGCCGCTTTACGTCTGTTCGTGGGGGATCGGCTCGCTGAGGGATGGACGCCCGAGCAGATCTCCGGCTGGTTGAAATCCGGGAACGAACCGCGGCTGCGGGCCATCGGCTGCGAGACAATCTACGCCTTCATTGTCGATTTCCGCTGAGAACTGACCCGGGATTTCCATCGAGAAGTGACCCGGCTTGATGATGAGTTTGGGTCAGGTTGTCGTCAAGTTGTGAGGCTTCTCCTTTGTTGGCTTGACGGCTTTCGCCGAGCTGTTTTTGAAGCGGAAGCTGTCATTTCCGGTTTCGAGGATATGACAGCGGTGGGTGAGCCGGTCGAGTAGCGCGGTCGTCATCTTCGGGTCGCCGAACACGGTTGCCCACTCGCCAAAGCTGAGATTGGTCGTGATGATGACGCTGGTGCGCTCGTAGAGCTTGCTCAGCAGATGGAAGAGCAACGCGCCGCCTGAGGCGCTAAACGGAAGGTAGCCGAGTTCGTCGAGGATAACGAGGTCGGAGTGGGTGAGGCGCCCGGCGATCTGTCCTGGCTTTCCCTGAAGCTTTTCCTGTTCGAGGGCGTTGACAAGTTCGACGGTGGAGAAGAACCGCACGCGCTTGCGGTGGTGCTCAATGGCCTGGACGCCGACCGCCGTGGCGAGGTGCGTCTTGCCGGTGCCGGGGCCGCCGACCAGGACGACATTGTGGGCGTCTTCCAGGAACTCGCAGCGATGGAGTTGACGCGCGAGCGCCTCGTTGACCTCGCTGCTGGAGAAGTCGAAGCCGGTAAGATCGCGATAGTTCGGAAAGCGGGCGGCCTTGAGCTGATAGGCCGTTGATCTCACCTCCCTGTCGGCCGTCTCCGCCTTCAGGAGCTGCGACAGAATCGGCAGCGCCGCCTCGAAGGCCGGGGAGCCTTGCTCGGTCAACTCGCCGACGGCCTGAGCCATGCCGTGCATTTTGAGGCTGCGCAGCATGATGATGATCGCGCCGGCGGCGGGATTATGACGCATGGCGCGCCTCCCTGAGGCGGCGCAGAGCGTCGTAGCGCTCGACGTTGGACTGCGGCTCGGTGGTCAGCGTCAGAGCCTGGGGCGCCTTTATCGTAGGCGCATCCGTCGGCTTCCCGTCGACCAATCGGTGCAGCAGGTTCAGGATATGCGTCTTGGTCGGCGCGCCGGCCTCCAGCGCCAGTTCGACGGCGGCGAGCACGGCCTGTTCGTCATGCTGGAGGACCAGGGCCAAAATCTCGACCATCTCGCGGTCGCCGCCTGGCGTCTTAAGCATGCGCTGCTGTAGTGCCCGGAAGGCCGGCGGCAGTTCGGCGAACGGCGCGCCATTGCGCAGGGCCCCGGGCTTGCGTTGAACGACCGCCAGATAATGCCGCCAGTCGTAGACCGTTGTGGTGCTCTTTCGTTCGTGAGAGCGGGCGAAGACGCGACGATGCTCGCAGACGATCTGCCCCTCGGCGACGACGACGATTCGCTCGGGATATACCCGCACGCTGACCGGGCGATTGGCGAAGGACGCCGGCACGCTGTAGCGATTGCGGTCCAGATGGACCAGGCACGTCGGCGACACGCGCTTGGCGTATTCGACGAAGCCGTCGAACGGGCGCGAAAGCTGCATCAGGCGCCCGACTTCTTCTGCCCATACGTCGGCGATCGCTCCCGGTTGTGAGCCGTGCGGCGTCTGGGCCCACAGCTCTCGGCATCGCGCCTCCAGCCAGTCGTTCAGCGCCGCCAGGGAGGGGAAGTTCGGCATGGGTTGCCAAAGCCGATGGCGCGCGTCCTGGACGTTCTTCTCGATCTGCCCCTTCTCCCAGCCGGAGGCTGGATTGCAGAACTCGGCCTCGAACAGGAAGTGGCTGACCATGGCCGAGAAGCGGGCGTTGACCTGACGCTCCTTTCCGCGACCGATCTTGTCGACGGCGGTTCGCATGTTGTCGTAGATGCCGCGCCGCGGCACGCCTCCCAACACGCGGAAGGCGTGATTATGCGCGTCGAACAGCATCTCGTGGGTTTGTTGCGGGTAGGCCCGCAGCGTGAAGGCGCGGCTGTAGGAGAGCTTGAAGTGGGCGACCTGCAATTTGGTCCGCTCGCCGCCGATGATCGCCCAGTCTTCTGACCAGTCGAACTGGAAAGCCTCGCCCGGAAGGAACGCCAGCGGCACGAAAGCGCCGCGACCGCAGGTCTGTTGCTCTCGCTGCCGGGCGGCCTTCCAGTCGCGGACGAACGCCGCCACGCGATTGTACGAGCCGTCATAGCCGAGGCTGATCAGGTCAGCGTGCAGTTGCTTGGTCGTCCGCTTCTGCTTGCGCGACTTACCCGCCTCCTGAAGGAGCATGCGAGATAGCTTGTCGGCGTAGGGGTCCAGCTTGCTCGGCCGGTCTCGGACACAAAACTTCGGCTCGACGCTGTCGGAGCGCAGATACTTGCGCACCGTGTTCCTCGACAAACCTGTGCGCCGCGAGATCTCCCGGATCGAGAAATGGTCCCGCAGACGCCAGCGTCGGATGACGCTCAATAACTCCATGCTGATCACTCCGATGCCCCCTGCCCAAGCCAAGGGGGCGAGGTTCCAACATGGGTCAGTTCTCGGTGGAAAAACCCGTGGCGCCCGGGTCAGTTCTCAGTGGAAATCAACAGCGCCTGATCAAGAACGAAATGAAGGACTGGCCGGGACTTGACCAGCCGCAATTCAAGCAGCGTTGCCTCAACACGTGGAGCCAATTCAAACAATATGGAAATCTGCGAAATCGTCGGGCGGGAATGTTCTTTAATGTCCTCCCCGCGCCCGTTGACGCAGGCTTTGGAATGGTTGGCCAGTCGTTCGACATCGATCAGTATTTCGGCAAGTCGCTTTATTGCCAAGGCGGGTCCGACATCAACGTCGCCAAGCTGCTCGCTGAGGGTCAAGTATGGTGGCAGGCCGACAATGCGCCAGCCTCGAATTTCGTCGGCGAGCATAGACCTTATCGGCTACAAACAGTCGCAGAAGCAATCGGCGACTATTTCGACCGGACGGAGTTCAAAGCGAAAGGAGAATACGGCAGGCTTGAACGCCATAGAGTGGCTGTCTTTCAGCGCGAATATGTGGGTAAGGAAACCAATTTTCTGCTCGATCCCGATCTGCCCGACGATGATGAAACACAGATCGAAGACGCGGCCGCGATCTGCTTAACGTATCGACGCTGCAATTCGCCCTGGTAGCGGCAATATTGCCTCGCGTTTTTGCCTTTTCGATCTTTGGTTTCCCATTCCGATATGTATTGAAGCAGGTCTGCGTCTGTTTCGGGAAAGGGCGTTATGGGGCCGCCGACGTTTTTGTCAGGCCGTGAGAAGGCACGGAGCCGGGCGACAACGGGATTGAAGATTTCTTGAGGCTGATTACCCACTTTTAGTCTTCCGACCTTTATGGTGTTTCTGGTGACAATTGATGCACCAGTCCGCAACCTCATCCGAGTTCTCGCGCCCGAGCACATGGTGTCCATGCACTGGTGCAATCTTCCCACACTTGGCGCATCGGCCTTCTTTCGCTCCACGCTCACGGCCAAGACAATTCCCACAGGCGAACCGCCCGCCCCTGAGAGTGAGCGCGGACGGGTGTACCTCGCCGCATTCGCAGCGAAGGACGGTGATGGCGGAGAACAACATTCAAGTCTCCGCCATGTCCTCGGTGTAGCGCTTGTCGACCTCTTCGCGTGTCGGCATGTTCATCTGCGCCTTGGAGCGATCTAGCTCCTCACGCGACATGATCAGGTCGACGCGCTCGCCTGTATCGACATCCGTGACGTAGTAACGCCTGTACCTCCTCATGAACCGCTCAAGAGGCGCGCGATTGCCCGGCTGGCCGTCTCGCGGCCGAGCCTCAGCCATCGCGATATTGCGGGCTCGAATTTTTCCGATGTCGGCCCCCTGCACCGTCACGTCAACGAATGTGCCGCCCGGTTGAATAACGATGAGCTTTTCGGTATGGGCGCGAGCCTTGCGCTCACGCGCATAAGTCTCGCGCGTCGCCTGACGATTGCCTGTGATGCGCCGAATTTTGGCGGTGGCGACCTCGCGGTCGGTATAGAGTTTTGTGCGCTTGGTGACGCGCTTGATGTCCGCGCGGACCTGCCTCTTGGCTGAAAAGCTGACGCCGCGCCGGACCGCTTCCTCGCGAGTAAGGCGACGCGTATGTTGCGGAACCTGGTTGGGGCGGCGGGGCTTAGCCATGGCGAAGCGCCCTTCCCATGACTTTAAACGCCGCTTGCAGTCGCTCCTCTGACGCCGGTGGCGGGCCGAGGATGGAAAGGAACCGTTCGGCGCTCTCCCGCTCGATAGTCACGATGGCCGCGATGAGATTATGGTCACTGCGCGGCGAGCGCTCTAAGCGCCCGATAAATTCAGAAAGCGCCGACGGCGCTTGCAAATCTATAACTGGCGGGCTACCTAACGCCTTGTCCATTGATGCTCTCCTGAGTGTTGATGGATTTGATCTGCTCGATCATTTGGACTTCCGAAGCCCGGACGCTGTGGCGGTGTCCGGGCTTCATGCTGTTTGAAGATTGCCAGGCAGGCGGAGTGTCATATCCGCCGAAACTCATCGCGCCCCATTCCGTCTTGAGCCATGAGGCTGTCCCGGCCGCGTGCAAGACGATCCATCCGAACGGATCAGGACAGCTTGCGCGCATCTCGAAAGACAGTTTGCTCGATATGGCCGAAAAGGGGTCCTCCAGACGCCTGCCGCCATGACCTGTAGGAAGCCGTCTCGCGCGCCTATGCCCACGAGGTAAGGCGGTCCGATTGGCGACGCGCCTGGCTGGCGCGCCCGCGTCGAAGTCCGCCGCATCATTGCCGAAGGCAGTAGCGGCGGCCGCCTTCGACGGGCTCAGGATGATGGCAAGGGCGGCGAAGCCGCAGAGAGCGGCAATTGCGGGGAGCGTTCTCATGCGGCGCGCTCCGAATGGTTGTCCGTGCGCGCTGCCGACAGCGATAGCGGGCGCGGATCTCGCATCCGTTCTTTGATGATTTCCCGCATGAGCGAGGCGGTGCTTATGCCTAGCGCCCGCGCTTCGCGATGGAGCGCTTTGTAGATGTTTCGGTTGAGGGATAGTCCGATTACGGGCGGCCGTTCTTCGCCAGCCCCGCTCGCCGAATGATTGTCGTGGTTTCCCATCATAACTCCGCTTCCATTCCAAACACCCTCCGGCAACTATCCGGGAGGGCAGAGGAGGAAGCGGCTTCGGTCGTCAGCTACCAGTCTGAGGCGTGCGGCAACCCGCGTATCGTCAGCCGGTCATAGCTTCGGGCCTACTTTCCCAAATCAGCGAGGCTTGGCGCACCCTTTGGAAGTCTTCCCAGGCTTAAGCGCCGTTCCGCGCCGTCAAGGGGGTTGCCTCGGGGTAGTTTCAATGCGCGGCCAAACTGACCGAGTACTAAGCTTCGACGCAGTTCGCGTCGCCGAGCGAAAGGATGGCCATCGCCCTCGAAAAAAGCAAGGGCTTTCACCAACATCCTGTTTATCAAGTCTGTTTGACGAACGAGTTCTTCGTTATAACGAACATTGTTTCGACCGCATAGAGAGACGCGCTATCAGTCGCCTCGGCTTCCGGTCCAAGCGGTCAGGATGCATTGTTTGCGCAATCGTGAGAGCGGCGCTTTCAGCGCAAAAACAGCCGGAAAACTGGGCTTTTCTCCATTGCCGACGCCGTGCGTAAACGAGCATCTTGCCAGTGAGTAAACGGAGAACTCCACATGGTTGCGCGCGACGACATGGCCGCTTACATGCGGGACTACCGCGCCCGAAAGCGGGCTGAAAAGGACGCCGCTGGCGGAACGCTGTCCAAGTCCGCCGGATCGCAGCGATCCGCCGCCCCGGTCATCGACACTGCGCTCCCCCGCGGCGCAATCCAGAATGCGAGCGCGGGCGAACCGGCGAACGTCCGCGCCAAGGTCGCCGCCATCGTGCCAGACGCTGTGATAGCGAAAACGGGCGGCCGGCTTGACGTTGTCACGAGCGAAGCTTTCGAGGCGCGATCACCAGTGCCGACTCGGTCGCACGAGTTGACGGTTGTCCGGCCGGCGACGCCCGCCAGCATGTACGCCATCGGAGGCAAGCCGGGACGCGGCCTTGTTCCGCAAGGCCATGGCTATCCCGCGCCGCCCGACATTGCCGCCGTCACGGCATTCACGAAATGGTGCGTCAACACGGAAACCATGTTAGCCGCGCTCGCAGCGAAGGCCGATGCGCAAGAGCGTCGCATTGCCGCTCTTGAGGCCGCCAAAGCTGATCGCAGCGCCATTGCGCTCTCAGTCGCGCAAGCGTTTGCCGGACTGCTCTCATTCGCCGTTCGCCGTTAACAGCCGCCGAAACGGTGCGCGCATGAGCCGCGCCCGCATCGCCCAATGTCGCCCTGTCCCCGTGGCCGTTTGTCCCCTGTCCGCTTCGCCCCAAGTCAGCATCGAGACGGCCGCTTCACGTCGACCCCCCGTCCGCTTCGCGCAGATACCGTTGAAAAAGCCGTCAAGTATTCGCTCTGGTGGGAAGCTCGTCGGATTTCGAGAAGGATGGGCTAGGGTCTTTTGGACGGCTCTTGGCCGCCATGCCGGGCGTTAGGCGGCCAGCATTTCCGGAAGCATATTCATCGGTCTTAGTCGGGCGAGTCGTCTCAGGTTTTGGGCGGTGGCCGCGAGGAGAAATTCGTCGTTGGCTCCGTTCGGACCCCTGAGCCGCAAGCGCGCAAGGCGAAGGATACGCTTGAGGTGTGCGAACAGCATCTCGACTTTTTTCCGCCGACGACAGGCCTCCACGTATTCCGGAGTTGCGGCGTGCGCACGGGCCACGTCGCGGGCGTCTTCATTAAGGTCTCTCGGGATCTTGCGGGCGACCGCGTTCGGACAGCACTGGGCTTTGAGTTTGCAGGCATCGCAATCCAATTTGCTGGCGCGATAGAGTCTTGTGCCCTCGGCTGTGACGCCGCTTCTGGGAATGGCGTAGGTTCGTCGGAACTGAACCAGTTCTTTGCCCGCCGGACAGGTGTAACGGTCGTGCTCGGGGTCAAAGACGAAATCGGCCCGGGAGAACGTACCATCGGTTCGATTTGATTTATCGAAGACCGGAATGTGCGGAACGATCCCCTTGTGTTTGACAAGCCAAGCTAAGCTCTCCGCCGAGCCGTAGGCGCTGTCGGCGGCCAAGGATGCCGGCCTCATGCCGAAGCGCATCTCGGTCCGCTCGAGCATCGTTCGAGCTGCTCCGACTTCCGCCTGCCGGATGGCGCGCGTAGCTTCGACATCGACGATCACCCCATGATCGGTGTCGATCAGGTAGTTATTGGCATAGGCGAAGAAGGCGTGTCCCTTGTGTGCGCCGGTCCATTGCGCCGCCGGATCGGATCGCGAGATGAATTTTGGCGTCACAGGCGACGCTGCCCCAAATGCCGCATTGTCCAAAGTCGCAAGATATTCGCGCGCGGCGCGAACCGCGTTCTCCTTGACCTCCTCAGGCTTCCATTCGCGGCTTGGAACCGAGCGCTGCTTGTTCGCGTCCGCAGCGATAAGACTCGCGTCGACCGCAAATCCGTCCGCGCCGACCAAACCCTCCGCCAGGCACCGGTGAACGACGGTCTCGAAAAGGCGGCGCAGCATGTCGCTCTGGCGAAAGCGCCCGTGTCTGTTCTTCGAGAACGTCGAGTGATCGGGGACTTTGCCGTCCAGTCCGAGTCCGCAGAACCAGCGATAGGCGAGATTGAGATGAACCTCGTCGCAAAGGCGACGCTCGGACCGGATGCCCATGCAGTAGCCGACGATCAGCATGCGGATCATCAGCTCCGGATCGACCGAAGGTCGGCCCATCTGACTATAGAAAGGCTTCAGCGATTGGCGGAGGTCATCGAGGGCGAGATGTCGGTCAATGCCCCTGAGCATGTGATCGGCAGGGACGTGTTCCTCAAGGCAGAAATCGTAGAACAGCCGCGCAGGCGTTCCCTGAAAGCCCATCATCGCCGTCTCTCCCGCAAATTAGCGGGACTTAATGAATCACGACGCGCCTCTGACGACAATCAATCGCCGACTTTATCAACGGTATCCGTCGTGCTCGGACGTTGGCGCAAAGCCTGGGCTCATGGCGCGCGCAAGGCTGCGCGATCGAAGCGGTGCGCGTCGCGCATGCGCATTCGGGGAGGCGGATCCTGGATCACCGGGCCAAGGCGTTGCCCCGGCCTTTCCGCTGATCTCGCGGATGGGCCGTGCTCTCCTCGTCGTTACGGGTAATCAGCCGTGCGGTGCGCTGGTCGCGCATGTAGATCCAGAGCCAGGAGAGGGCTACGCTCAGCCGGTTGCGCACGCCGATGAGGAAGTAGATGTGGGCGAGGCCCCAGAGCCACCATGCAATAGCCCCCGTAAGCTTGATCCAGCCGAAGTCGATCACGGCGCGCCGCTTTCCGATCGTCGCAAGATCGCCTGCGTGCCTGTAGACGAAGGGTGGAGATGAGGGTGCCCCTCGAAGCCGCGCCCGAATCACTTTCGCCACATAAGTCCCCTCCTGCTTTGCAGCCGGCGCGATGCCGGGCACCGGCCGGCCGTCCGGCCGCAGGACTAGCGCCGCGTCGCCGATGGCAAAGATCTCGGGATGTCCCGGGACCGTCAGATCGGGCGAGACCATGAGGCGGCCGGCTCGGTCGGCAGGCGCCTCCACCCACTTCGCGGCCGGTGAGGCCTGCACCCCAGCCGCCCAGATGATCGTTCCCGAGGCCAATTTGCCGCCTTCAAAGACGACGCCCTCGGTCGAACACTCAGAAACGGCATGACCAAGTGCAATCTCGACCCCAAGCATTTCCAGCGAATGCTTCGCGTAGTCTGACAGATCCTCGGCGAAGGCCGGCAGGACGCGGGAGCCGGCTTCGATCAGAACGATGCGGGCCTTTCGCGTGTCGATGCGTCGGAAGTCGCCAGGCAACGTCGCGCGGGCCAGCTCCGCGATCGTGCCGGCGAGTTCGACTCCCGTAGGACCAGCGCCGACGACGATGAAGGTCATCAGCGCCGCCTGCTTCCTTTCGTCCAATTCGCGCTCTGCCTCCTCGAAGGCGAGCAAAATGCGACCCCGAATGTTCGTCGCGTCGTCCAGCGTTTTCAGCCCCGGCGCGAACGCCTCCCAGTCGTCGTGACCGAAATAGGCGTGCCGAGCGCCAGTCGCCAACACGAGGGTGTCGTAGGCGAGCTTTGAGCCGTCATCGAGCACGAGACCGCGAGAGTCCTTGTCGATTGTCTCCACCGCCGCAAGCAGGGTCGTAACCTCCGGGCGCCCCCGAAAGAGCTGCCGGATGGGCCAGGCGATCTCCGACGGAGCCAGCGAGGCCGTCGCTGCCTGATAGAGCAGCGGCTGAAAAAGATGATAATTGCGCCGATCGACAATCGTGACGCGTACCGGAGCCCCGGCAAGCCCCCGTACAGTCTCGAGTCCGCCAAACCCCGCCCCGACAACGACGACATGGTGCGCGCTCATGATCCCATCTATGCTAAAAGCGGCTTGCCCACGCACAATCGATCCGCAAGATGGCATGCGTGCGGCGATGGAAGTCAGCCCCGCAGACTAGGTGCCTACTGGTCGATGTGGGCGGGTCATTCTTAGTCTTCGCCTTGGAGCGACTGCGCTACGCATCGGCTGTTTTTGACCGCGGCGAGGTTAGCAGCCCTCCCACTACGCGTGAGGCCGGCGCTGTTTCGCCGTCGCGTTGCAGGATGTTGAGCAACGGCCGTCCGCTTCGCGCATATTGTGTTGAAAAAGTCGATTTTTCGCGTTGATCACAATTTAAAAGGTCGTCGGCGGCCCTGAAGAAAAGTTCGGCAGGGGTTCGGCCGCGCGAGCGATCTTGCCGTGTACGGGCCTCGCATGCGCCCTATTGTGACGATTGCCCGCGCAAGTGAGGTTCGGCGCGCGAAATCGAGATTTTCTCGACCGGTCATTTTGGGACTTTTTCAACATCGGGTAATGGGGCGGGAGTTCTTCCACGCAGGCCGCTACGATCGGCCCGTCATTGGAAGAGGAGACCGTTCGATGGACTATTTTGCTGGCCTCGACATCTCGATGGACGAGACGCACATCTGCGTTCTCGATCGCGAGGGCGCTGTTGTCTATGAATGCAAGTCTGCGTCGGTGGCAGACGCGATCGCGGACGAGCTATCGAAGGCCCCGAGTTGTCGTCGGATCGTATTCGAGACTGGGCGCATGGCGCCGATCCTGTTCCACGGGTTGAGCCAACTCGGTCTGCCCGTGGTCTGCGTCGAGAGCCGGCAGGCCTATCAGGCGCTCAAGTCGCTGGCGACCCACAAGACCGATCGCAATGACGCGCGAGGGCTAGCGCACTTGGCCCGCACTGGCTTCTTCAAGCCCGTGCACGTGAAGTCCTTGTCGGCCCACGCCGTCCGCTCGCCGATCATCGCGCGCAAGAAGCTGGTCGGCCAGCGGGTGACCCTGGAAAATCAGATCCGGGGCCTCGCTGCTGTGTTTGGGGTCCGGCTTCCTCGCGCTCTCACTGCCGCCTTCATCGATCAGGCTCTCAAAGCCAGTGAGGGGATCGCCGGTCTCTCCGCCGCCATGCGGGGTCTGATTGCGGCGCGGACTGCGGTAATGACGGCGGTCGCCGCGATCGACGCCGACATAAGGCGCATGACAAGGGCCTCTACAGCTTGCCGCCGGCTGATGACGATTCCAGGCGTCGGCCAACTGACCGCTCTCGCTTTTGTCGCCGCAATCGACGATCCTTCCCGCATCCGTCGCTCGCGAGACGTCGGGGCCTATCTGGGCCTGGTTCCGAGGCGCTACCAGTCGGGGGAGGTCGACTACGTCGGCAGCATCTCGAAATGCGGGGACAGGCGGGTGCGGACCCTCCTGTACGAGGCCGCCAATGTCATGCTGACCCGCTACAAGGGCGAGCTCAAACTCAAGGACTGGGCCTTCGCCATCGCCAGGCGATCAACGATGCGCAAAGCGCGAGTTGCTCTGGCTCGCCGCCTGGCGATCATCATGCATGCGATGCTGCGAGACGGGACGGAGTTCGCATTGGCCTAATCCACGAGATAGGAGGCCGAATCTAGCTCCCAAGAGGAGCGACGCCCAGGGAGGGAGCAGACGACGGCGCGGATTGCGTAGCACGCGGCCAATCGTCGGCCGACTGCGTTTTCAACCTAGCCGCCCTGCACCCAGCTTACCCCATCAAGCGCCAGCGAGCGCGCAGAGAACACAGGCACCCGAAAGCGTCGACGTCCGGAAGAGCCTCGCCCTTGACCCATTAGAGAACACAATACGTCGACTCCAGCCGTCCGATGAGCGCTAAATAGCGGCCATTCCACGATGGCGCCGCGAACAGGTAAGTTGACCCCTTGCGGTCGAACCGGAACGGAGTGTGTTTCAGCGAGGGTCCGAGCGCTGATCGGCCGATAAGCCTGTGAACCGGGGGGGGGTAGGCAGGGTCAACTCACCGAGCCTGTTCACACTACGCGTTCGCCCGCGTCGGCGCGTGGTCGGCTCCGGGGCCGCATAGCAACGGCCCCGTGCCCGACATCTAATTTGATCAATAGTCCATCCCGCCCATGCCGCCGCCTGGCATGGCCGGCGCCTCCTTCTTCGGATGCTCCGCTACCATGGCCTCGGTCGTGATCATCAGACCGGCGACCGACGCTGCGTCCTGGAGTGCGACGCGTACAACCTTCGCCGGATCGACGATGCCGGCGTTTAGCATGTCGACGTATTGCTCGGTCTGAGCGTCAAAGCCGAAGGTCTGAGACTTGTTCTCAAGCACCTTACCGACGACGATCGAACCCTCGACGCCCGAATTTTCGGCGATCTGCCGGATCGGCGCTTCGAGGGCCCTCAGCACGATGTTGATGCCGGATTGGACGTCTTCATTTTCGTCCTTGAGCTTGCCGATCGCTGCCTTGGCGCGGAGCAGCGCGACGCCACCCCCCGGCACGATGCCTTCTTCGACGGCGGCCTTGGTTGCGTGCATAGCGTCGTCGACGCGATCCTTCTTCTCCTTGACCTCAACCTCGGTCGAACCGCCGACGCGGATCACCGCCACGCCGCCGGCGAGCTTGGCGAGCCGTTCCTGCAGCTTCTCCTTGTCGTAGTCAGAGGTCGTCTCCTCGATCTGCGCCTTGATCTGGGCGATGCGCCCTTCGATGTCCGACTTCTTGCCGCCGCCGTCGATGATCGTCGTGTTTTCCTTCTCGATGCGCACCCGCTTGGCCTTGCCGAGCATCTGAAGGGTCACGTTCTCGAGCTTGATGCCGAGGTCCTCGGCGATCATGGTGCCGGCGGTGAGGACCGCGATGTCTTCGAGCATCGCCTTGCGGCGATCGCCGAAGCCGGGCGCCTTGACCGCCGCGACCTTCAGCCCGCCGCGCAGTTTGTTGACGACAAGCGTCGCCAACGCTTCTCCCTCTATGTCTTCGGCGACAATGAGCAGCGGCTTGCCAGCCTGTACGATGGCCTCGAGGATGGGGAGCATCGGCTGAAGCGAGGAAAGCTTCTTCTCATGGATGAGGATGTAGGCGTCCTCAAGCTCGGCCACCATCTTCTCAGCATTGGTGACGAAATAGGGCGACAGGTAGCCGCGATCGAACTGCATCCCCTCGACGACTTCGAGCTCGGTATTGGCGGTCTTCGCCTCCTCGACCGTGATCACGCCCTCGTTGCCGACCTTCTTCATGGCGTCGGCGATCATCTTGCCGACCGACTTGTCGCCGTTGGCCGAAATCGTGGCGACCTGCGCGATCTCTTCGGAGGACTGCACCTTTCGCGAGCGGCGTTCGATGTCTTTGACGACGGCCGCCACCGCGATATCGATGCCGCGCTTCAGATCCATCGGATTCATGCCGGCGGCTACGAGTTTGAGGCCCTCCTTCATGATCGAGGCGGTCAGCACCGTTGCGGTGGTGGTGCCGTCGCCGGCATTGTCACTGGTCTTCGAGGCGACCTCACGCACCATCTGCGCGCCCATGTTCTCGAACTTGTCTTCGAGTTCGATCTCCTTGGCGACAGTGACGCCGTCCTTGGTGATGCGGGGCGCGCCGTATGACTTGTCGAGAACGACATTGCGACCCTTCGGACCGAGCGTCACCTTTACCGCGTTGTTGAGGATATCGACGCCGCGCAACATGCGGTCGCGCGCGTCGGAGGAGAAGCGTACGTCTTTGGCGGACATGATCGTCAATCCCTGGTTTGAATTCTTGTGAAGGAGGAGTTTTCAGGCCGCTTTCTTCTTGGCGCCGGACGCGCCCTCGATCACGCCCATGACATCGGACTCTTTCATGATCAAAAGGTCTTCGTCATCGAGCTTGACCTCGGTGCCGGACCATTTGCCGAACAGCACCCGGTCGCCCGCTTTGAGTTCGAGTGGAACTAGCTTGCCGTTCTCGTCCCGAGCCCCCGGCCCTGCGGCAATGACCTCGCCTTCCTGCGGCTTTTCCTTGACGGTGTCGGGAATGATGATGCCGCCCCTCGTCTTTTCCTCTCCTTCGATGCGGCGGACGACGACGCGGTCGTGCAATGGACGGAATTTCATCGGTTTCGCTCCCGGTTTGACCCGCGATACCGGCCTTCGGCGAGATGCGCTGGCGTTCGACTCGGGTCTTAAGCCAGACGTAGATAGCTGCCGTTGTCACTCGTTACAAGAGAGTGCCAAATCTCGACCGATGCGACCGGAACGAAGCCTGGCGCCGTCCAGCCGGTCTCGCGAACCGCTGCCGCGGGGTCTGCGACGAGCATATCAGGGCTGCGGCATTTGAAGCACTGCGGCAGGCTGACATCCTGGGTGATAAGGTCGCCCATGAAATTGAATCCACAGGACCTGAAAAAATCTCCCGACTCACATTGGAGCATTACGATCAATGTTCCGAAGAGTTCTGGAAAGGTACGCGCCATCACGACGTCAGCCAGAACGTTGAAGCGCTGTTGCAGCACATCGAGGGCAAGCCCCCTTTTACAATACTCGACTTCGGCTGCGGGCCTGGGCGCGATCTTAAAGCGTTCGTCGAACGAGGCCACAATGCGATCGGTTTGGAAGGCGCCGAGCATTTCGTCACCATGGCGCGAGCCCATAGCGGGCGCGAAGTATGGCAGCAAGATTTTCTTCAGCTCGAATTACCGGAGAAATATTTCGATGGCGTGTTCGCCAACGCCGCCTTGTTTCATGTCCCGAGGCAAGAATTGTCGCGCGTGTTGCTGGAACTGCACGCCACCTTGAAACCGGGCGGCGTGCTGTTCAGCTCGAACCCGCGCGGCGATAATCAGGAAGGTTGGAACAGCGGACGTTACTGTGTGTTTCACGATCTTGAAGCGTGGCGCACTTATGCGTCCGCGGCCGGATTCGTTGAGCTGACCCACTATTACCGCCCCGACGGCGCGCCACGCGAACTGCAGCCATGGCTGGCGAGTGTCTGGCGCAGATTGGCTCCATGAAGACCGCTGTCCGCAATGAGCACTCAACGTCGACTCCGCGGTCCTTGAGCTAAGGACTCGCTGATGGTGGACATTTGCGACAATCGCACTATCCGGTTCTGGGCTCCAGAGGCGGCCCTGCGGCGATCCCTCTGCGCGGCCTCAGCGCAAAGATCCGCCGCCCGCCACATGCGTAATTCGAGGTTTTTGCAATTCCGTTACCTGCGGTTTTTCGGTGAACTCGTCCGCTGGGAGGCCCATCATGACATCATCGTGCCACTCACCGCTAACGAATGCCGCTTCGCGCTCGCGACCTTCCTCAACAAATCCGCACGCTCCATAGCAATGGATCGCTCTCGCGTTGTAGGCAAGGACCGCAAGCTGACCCGATGCAAGCTCATCAACGTGAATGCGTGAGACAACCACAGAGTGATCGCCTCTCGGCCCAAACCTCGGCCTAAGAGCTGAGGGTCGTAAAGCCCAATCGCCAATTTCGCTCGGCGATCACGCTCGTCCAGAGCATCGAGACGAATTTCGTCGATCCATTTTCCAGCGTACTCGATTGCCCACGCGAACGGATGCATTGAGAGGCTGTCAATCCAATCCCTGACAGTGGCTTCCCAGGCCGACCCATGGAACTCGCTCGAGGCCATAGCTGCTGAAGTCCTTTATCAGATAGGAGGGAGAAACATCATGGAAGACCCCTCGCCGCCGTCAACGACCGATACCAACCTCAACAAGGGCGAACGCCTGAACTGAGGATAAGATGGCATTCAAGACGCGTATGGTATGGCGCAGCGTTGGCGCGGGCCACTGGGACGTCGAACTCGTGCAGTTAATTGATGGGCGCGCGGCCCTGCTGGCCACGCTCTCGCTCGACGAATGGATCGATCTGGGTGCGACGCAATACGTGTTGGAGCTGCAGCAGGAGGGTGAGCAGCTCCTGAAGCCAGCTGGAGGCGCAATCGGCTGATGCGGGTCGGCTCACGTTCGCTCGGCGAGTTTCCCCTGGACGTCGTCCGCATCGAATGCCCCCAGCGTTGCAATCGAGCCGGAAGCTAGCGCCGTGACGGCCTGCTGGCGCGGGTCGCGACTCGGCGGCCGATTCGGTTTGGAGGCGCAGTCGTCGCGTGAGTAGTTTCCGAGGGTTGCCGCGGAGCGCCATTATCCCTTACGCGGAAGTGTCTAGACTTCGGCTGGCCAAGCCGCCACCTTCAAAAAGGCGGTTCGCTGGCGAGGACCTGCGATGATGGGAGGCGCCCGCCTGCCTCGCGCCGCGGGTGGTCGAAAGCTTATCGCCGCGGCTAAATCATGATTGGCTGCGGTAATCCTTTGCGGCTTGCTGGAGGCTCGCACCCGCGCTCCTCGGCGCCCGGTACGCGGACTTGGCCGCTTCACATGAATAGACATCCCGCACACTCGTTGCATACACAACGTAGGCACGATGCATAGTAATCGCCAATCTACTCAAGAGCCTTGGACGCGGCTACATGCAGCCAAGCAGTTGCTGAAGCACGACAACAGAAACGCGCCGCAGGGCGGCTTCAGAAGCCCGGTCGAGAACGACAAGCGGCGCTAGAGGCGCAGGTCATGGCAACCTTTGATTTCACCCTCGACGAGACGAGCGTCGGCCAGATGCTGACGCCTGAGGACGGGCATGTCACCGCGCTCGCGATGACCACCCCGCCACCCTATGAGACGCCCGAGTGGGACGAGGGGCGTCGCGTTTGGATGCACGGATATTTCGTCCTTCGGAGCCAGCACGATTTGCGCGATTTGATATGCGTCCAGCCCGCCGTCTGCGGCCACGCTTTCAGCTGGGTCGGGACCGGCGCCAACATCGTGGTCGACGGGAACCTGCCCTACCGGGGCGGCCTGATCGTCGTCGCCGCGCCCAAAAACAGCGAGTGGACGCTGACGCGTTCGGACGTCCCAAACCCGCGCGTCCCGGCCGCCAAGGCACCGGTGCAGGTGGGACCGGGCCATGGCCGCCCGCACCTTCCGGCGAAAGTGCCCGCCTTTTTGGACGGCTGATCGGCGTGCATGACGTTGAGGCGATGGTCGCGATGTCAGGGCGCTGTGCGCCGATCTCGGCGAGCGGGCGCTTGCTTGGATCGAGGACCGGCTGACGCAGGTTTTTCCGGTCGAGATTGTCGAAAGGTTCGCCGAGGTTGTCGATGCGATCGAGACGGAGATGAGCGAGTTGGAGCGCGGTTTGGCCGGACGTCGCGATCAACCTTTTCGATCGGCCAAGGGCGGATCGACGATGACGACGTCGTACTTCCCGGGCGGCGCGCGAACAAACTTGGCCTTGCGTTTGTGGGCCTTTGCCCGCCGGTCTTTCCGGTTGGCCCAAGCGCCTGCTTGGTCGCCAGCTTGAAATACGACCTGCCGCGTATCATCTTAGTTGGGACTGGTCGGCGGCGCCAAAATCAGGTCCGCTAGGAATTGAGCGTGAGGAGATCTCAATGAACTGGACTGCACCCGTCGTAACGGAAGTCTGTGCTGGCATGGAAGTGACGGCGTATCTGTCAGCCGAAATGTGAGCCCAAGCGGCATCATCTACTAGGGTTAAGGGCGGCCGAGTTGGCCGCCCTTTTTTGCGACCAGGGTGATAAAAAGCCCCGCGCCAAGGCGATCGGCGCGGGGCGAGGTTCGCGCGCTCGGGCTGGGGGGCAAGAATCAAGCGCACCAGATATTCGACACGAACGGCGCGGCCATTTTAGGGCATAGGCCCCGTTGCCCCTGAAGCGATCGCCCTGGACTTCTGAGTAAACCTCGCGCCCCTCTGCATCGAGCACGCGCATGGTGACGGCGCGAGGCGGCCAGTCTAGATTGCCGACAAGCAAGAGGGCGTTAATAGCGCTTCGGGCGTCGGCTGAGAGTTCCCTAATGACGGACGCCTCCCCCATCGAGAAATTGAATTCGGTATTGCATGGCCTATCCTCGACGCCGTGGGCGAGGGTGGCGCGCATACGATCGAGAGGGCGCCAATCGCTGCGCCTCTGCTTAGGCGAAGTCGATCGCCTCTAGAGATACGCGATTTGCCAGTCTTCGCAAGAACGCGCGGCGACAAGCGCGCGACCCTCTCCCGGTTGGCCTTGCAATGCGCAAGATTGTTCTCGCGATGGACCGGATTACTTACACTCAAATGAGCCCACGGCCCGATGGTGTAGATTGGGACAATCGCACTATCTGGCCCTGGAAGTCGTGCCGGATACGACGCTCGGCGCAGTCACGCTCAAAAAGTACGTACTGCGTGGCGATCGAAGCTCAGCATCAAGGTGCGCCAGCTTGACCGTGACGCGCATCGTAGAGCGCTCTTGCGGTCGCTGCGGGGGTGATGCCGGAGATCGGTGACGTGAGGTGACGCCTTCTGGGCGCCGGACCTGATCGAGTCCGGACCCGAGCTTGACCGACCTCCAGTCCGACATATCTACAGCCGTAGTGTAGGTCAGGGGAACAACTTTGCTATGTCCACAGAACCTCTCCCCGGATCAGATGCGATCTCTGTTAGCGAGCTTGTGCATATGCGGAGCACGGGAAGGGAGCATACGGTTCTCGATGTGCGAGAGGCGAGAGAGCTTGATATTTGCCAGCTGGAAGGCGCCCTGCATATTCCGATGGCGGAGATCCCGGCGCGCGCCGATGACCTGCCGACGAATCAACCATTGGTGGTCATTTGCCATCACGGCGCTCGCAGTCAGATGGTCGTCGACTTTCTCCGACACGCCGGCTTTGACAACGCAGTCAACCTCGACGGCGGCATAGATGCCTGGGCTTGCGAGATCGACCGATCGATGCGCCGGTATCGATAGCAGCCAAAAAGGGAAATTTGCGACGCATGCCGCTGACTGAATCAAAGGAGAAGCCGCCGACAGCCGCCCGCGCAGCCAGCCCGATCGCTGTCTTCTCCAACAGCTACGCGCGCCTGCCTGAGCATTTTTTCGCACGGCTCGCTCCAACGCCGGTATCGAAGCCCGGCCTGATTAAATTCAACGATTCGCTCGCCTCGGAACTGGGAGTCAATGCACCGGGTCTAGAAGCGGACGAGTTGGCGGCGGTGTTTGCCGGCAACGTGACGCCGCCGGGCGCCGAGCCGATCGCGATGGCCTATGCCGGGCATCAATTCGGCAATTTCGTTTCTCATCTTGGCGATGGCCGCGCAATCCTCCTCGGCGAGATCCTGAACCACAACGGCGAACGGCGCGATGTCCAATTGAAGGGCGCGGGCAGAACGCCGTTCTCGCGGCGTGGAGACGGCCGCGCGGCACTGGGGCCGGTCCTGCGCGAATATCTCGTCAGCGAAGCGATGCATGCGCTCGGAATTCCGACTACGCGGGCACTGGCGGCCGTCTCGACGGGAGAAACTGTCTACCGCGATCGGCCGTTGCCTGGAGCCGTGTTGACCCGCGTCGCATCCAGTCACATCCGCGTCGGAACCTTCCAATATTTCGCGGCGCGCGGGGACCTGGAAGCCGTCGAACGTCTTGCTGATTACGTCATTGATCGCCACTTCCCCGATGCCCGAGATGCCAAGAGGCCGCCCCTCGCGCTTCTTGAGGCCGTCGTCGAACGCCAGGCGTCGCTGATCGCGCGCTGGATGCATGTCGGTTTCATCCATGGCGTGATGAACACCGACAACACGGCGCTTTCGGGAGAGACCATCGATTTTGGACCGTGCGCCTTCATGGATTCGTTCGATCCTGCGACTGCCTTCAGCGCGATCGATGAATTTGGGCGCTACGCCTACGCCAATCAACCGGCCATTGCGCAATGGAATCTTGCCAGGTTCGCCGAGACCCTACTTCCGCTGGTGGATCCCAACCGAGAACAGGCGGTCGAACTCGCGAGCGAGGCGGTCTCCGCGTTTACGCCGCGCTTTCAGGCTCACTGGCTTGCGGGCATGCGGGACAAGCTCGGATTGTCCAGCAATCAGGAGGGCGATCTCGACCTCGTCCGCGAATTGCTCCGAGCAATGCATGAGAATGCCGCTGACTTCACACTGACCTTCCGTCGGCTCAGTGCGGCCGCCGCGGACGAGATGGCAGACGCCGAGGCGCGCGGCTTGTTCGCGAACCCGAGCGCCTACGACATTTGGGCCGCGAGGTGGCGATCGCGGCTGGCCGTTGACAAGCGCGAGCCCAATGCACGCGCCAAGGCGATGCGAGCCGTCAATCCAGCTTTCATCCCGCGCAATCATCGCGTCGAACAAGCGCTCGATGCGGCGATCGAGTCTGGAGACTTTTCGCCCTTTGCCGACCTGCTGACGGTTCTCTCACGACCTTATGAGGATCAAGCTGCCTTCGCCGAATATGCCAACCCGCCTCGAACAAGTGAACGCGTCTTCCGGACATTCTGCGGAACTTGATTAGGCTTGAGGTGCGCGCTCCCTCGTCGAGAAACCAATTTTCGCGTAATTGACCGATCAGCTTTAACTTCGCCGACCTCGAAACGGCGTCACTGTGGCCCGCAAAAAGAAGAGAGCCGCTTTTCCGCGCGTTCAACGAAGGCGAAGCCGATCCTCGATGTCGCGGAATCCGCCCGCGCTTGGAGTAAACGCGAGACGTGGCGGCGCAGTTCAGACTCGAACCCGTTGAGCCACAGGACCCAGTAGTATCCCACGTATGGGTTGGGCGGCATCCTCGGATCGTTCTGCTTCACGTTGGGCCCAAATTTTGCGAAATACCGGCGGAAGGCCAGCCGTCCCTCTTTGTAGCCTTTGTCCAACGCATCCGTCATCGGTCTATGTCCTCGAAGGGCGAAGGCGGGGGCGATGGGGCAATCGCTCGGTTTTGCGCCCGACATAGTACAGCCACGGGGTCGGCACCGCGCGGGCGGTTCGCATTTTCAATACCTACGGCGCGGACGCCGTCCAGGTCATGACCGAGAACCCTATCGGCTTGCGGACCCGGCGGGTTCGATCCCATCGCGATTAGCGGCGATGCGGATTACGCTTGGACGGCTTTCGGCGGGCGTCCGCGCTTGCGCGCTCCGGCCTTTCCGCCCAATTGTCCAAGACCGATCGCTTTGGCCAATGCCGACCGCGTCGCGGCGTAGTTGGGCGCGACCGTAGGATAGTCGGCCGGAAGATTCCATTTCGCGCGATATTGATCCGGCGTCAGACCATGCGTCCCCAAGTGCCGTTTCAGCGACTTGAACTTTTTGCCATCTTCTAAGCAGATCAAATATTCCGGCGTGACCGATTTGCGAATAGACACTGCCGGCTGTTTCGGCTCCTCTTTCGGGGCGGCGTTGTCCACCCCGACGGAGAGCCCCGTCAAAGCGTCATGAATTGTTTGGATCAGAGCAGGCAGTTCGCCTTTTGGGAGAGGATTATTGGAGACGAACGCCGCCACCACTTCGGCGGCCATTTCGAGGGTTTCCGACCGAGGCATGGTGAAAAGTTCCCCACGGACAGGCTTGTTACGCTTGAGTTATCCCTCCTTACCCGATTCGTCGAGAGCAATTGCGATTGGAGCAGATACCTGTTGCCGCACTCATCGCGCCACTACGCCGTCCCCACGATGAACGAGGGCACGAGCCCGAGAATGAACGACGAGCGAAGGTTGCGACAGCCTTTTTCGAACGGAGTTGAGACCATGACCGACGACGAACAGAAGATCGCCGACGCAGTCGCACGTGCGTTCGAGACGCTGTCAGAAAGGCTCTCTCGAGAGCTATCGGACGCATTCGACCAAATGGCCCAACAGATCGGGCGGGTGCAGAAACAGCAATTGGAAATCGTCGACATTGTCGGCAGGCAGGCGGCGGCAACAAGCGCTCGCGAGAAGATCCGGGACGGGGACATTGAGCGCCACAACGAATACGCCCGCGCTATCGAGCAATTGTCGCAGGCTCAGATGAAGATTGCCCAATTTATCGACGGCCTTGCGACACAATACGGGCGACTCTTCAACGCGTTGTCGAATCGCCTGGACGCCATCGAAAAGGAGGCGTTCGGTCCGAATTACAACCAGGAGCCGTCGACGCCGCCTCTGAATTGAAGCGCGAAGACTCTCGAAGCAAAGATTGGTCATCAAGGCAACCCAGGGCCTGGGCATTTATCGCGCGTTGCCGCAGGAACCTCTGATAGTGCACATGACGACAATCACCCTATCCGGTTCTGAGCTCCAGAGCTTTCGGACCAGTCCCCCGTCCCCGGTACGGCGCAGTCCACCGCCTCCACCAACGCCGTCGGGCGACCCGAATAGGTGACTCCGCTATCGGTCGCACATTGATGACGTGGGGGGCGAGCCCTCCGACGGACCTCGAACAGCTGGTTCGGCATTGGAAGCAAATCTTGAACGTCGCTGCGCACGACCACGGTTCTGCTGTCTTGAGGCCGTATTCGCCGAGCCATCTGTAGCGGCCAATCTCGCGCTCGATGATCGGAGAAGGGTGCTGAGGCGGGCGCGTAGGCTCCAGGACCGGTACCCATTGCGGGCTCCTCAATACGGCAAGAAGACTGGGCAGGAACGGTATCGCGGGAAGCAATAGACCGGGTACGCAGCGAGTGAGCCCAGATCGGCGGCGCCGCCGAATACCCCGGCGACGACGGCCGCGACGGGGTTATGGCTATATGCGGAATGATAGTGGTGGGCGTATCGGCTATGGTCATGGGCGTAGTAGCGCACAGAGGCGTAGGCGCGGTGTTGAACAGCGGTCACCCCGCTTGGCGCCGTCGTCGTTCCGCTCGCCGCGGGTGCGGCGGTGCCATGTCGGGACGCCGTCCCGCTTGGTGCGGCCGTTGCTCCGCTTGGTCTTGACTCCGCCCCGCTTGGCGCCGACGTGGGCCCGCTCGCCGCGGGCGCGGCCGCCCCCGGTGGAGAAGCCGTTCCGCTCGGAATGGCTGTTGCTGCGCTGGCTGCGGGCGCCGCCGCGTCAGGTGCAGACTCAGTTACTCCGATGGCTGCGGGCGTCGTCGTGTTAGGTGCCGACGCCGCTCCACTTGGTGCTGCTGTCGCTCCGCTCGCTGTTGGCCCCGCCCCGTCAGGTGCAGACTCCGACCCGCTTGGCGCCGACGTGGCCCCGCTGGCTGCGGGCGCTGCCGCGTTACGTGACGACGTCGCCACGCTCGTCGTCGCCGGGTCCGCGAAAACTATGGATAGAGGAGACAACAAAACAATAGCAGCCACGCCGAGCGCGAAGGTCGAAACTCGAAGAACGGCATGGGCCATGGCGACCTCCCTTCTCACCGACCGCGCGGCGCGATGCCAAATCCCCTTCTCGTGCGGAGGCATTCGAATGCGCTACCACACAGAAACGCGGAAGCCGCGGGGAAAGTACCCTTAAAGCAAGATGGAGAGCAAACGGTTCGGGCGGCGGTTGCGGCTTCCACAGAGAAGGGGACAATGACCAGAGAACCCCGCAAAGCAGTCGCCTACCCGCGCATATCGAGCAACGAACGTTGGGCCCAACAGAGTCTCAGCCAATGAATACCGCGCCGCTCGCGCTCGGCATTCTTCGCTTGGTGCGACATCGCCGCCGCACGGCTCGCCACATGACGCTTGATCCTGAAATCCACACAACCGTGCCGGCGGACCCGTTGAGTTGACGATGCCCCGCGCAGAGAGAATTTTCGGCGGGAGCAAATTAAGACCTCATCTATTGGTCGAGCACAATCAGATCGTTCGGACTGAAGCTCACCTTGACCTCGTCGCCCGGCTTCGGGAACGACGCCCCGTTCGAATTGAACGCGTCGACCAGCAGCGCCCCGCCATCGATTTGCATGCGGAGGCGACGGATCGCGCAGAGGAAGGTTGCGTCTTCAATGACGCCAGTTAGCGCGTTGTCGCCGTCGGCGGGCGGCCCGAAGCGAAGGGCCTCGGGCCGCAGCGCGAGCGCCCGCGTCTCCCCCGCCTTCGCCCCCTCGATGACGCCTTGCGCGTGCAACATCGTCTGTCCGACGCGGATCGCGCCTTGGGTGGGATCGACGACGACGCCTTGAAGCGTGTTGAGTGTGCCGACGAAGGACGCGACGAAGCGGTGCGCGGCCGGTTGTAGATGTCGCCGGGGCCGCCGATCTGCTCGATCGCGCCTTCGTTCATCACGACGATCCGGTCGGAGATCGACAGCGCCTCCTCCTGGTCGTGCGTGACGAGGACGATTCCTGGCCGCGCGGACACGCCGATTCCCGTTTTGGCTCCGCAGTGAACCTCGGACGGTCTGGTCGCACAGCTCCGTCCAATGTTTCTGCCCAATGAGGAAAGCATTCACATGGCTAAGCCAACAAAAATAGCACGTGCTCGTGAAGGACAGATCAAGCCCAGGCCTTTCACGGGCGACCTCAAGCAGGAGATCCTAGCTGGTCTTAATGCCAGCCCCGGCGGCGTGTTGGGTTTTCTCGACAAAGTCGCCCTGGAGAACCCCCGGCTTGCCGGACGAGCGCGTAGGTACGCGGAATATTTCGCGACGCAGGGTGGCGTCCTGGAGGAAGCGAAAGCGGGCAAGGATGAGTGAACGGCGCCTTCGAGAGGGGGCTGACCGTTGTTCCTCGCCTGAAGCGTCACTGAGAGGCGAGTCGAATGCAGAGGGACAAGCCGAGATCCACCTTGGGCCTTGTCGCCGCGTTGGCGAAGCAGGCCGGCGACGTTGGTGGCCTCGCTGGTCGCTGATCACCCCTGAAGATGCGTGGGCTATTTACCGTAGCATGGAAAGGCGGCCTTGTAGCTCTGCCCGATGAGAGCGGCTGGCGATTGATCCCACTCCTCGGGATGGTCGTTAATGAATTTAAGGGCTATCGCGACCGCCATTACAGACAGCGTCGAGGTGCCGCGCGGGCAGATCTGGTGCGAAATGGCCATCTGGTCAAAGACCCCCAGGGCGCGCAAAAAAGCTGAGGTTCAACCCCATGCACAGCTTGCCTATGCACCAGGCGTCGAGGTGCCGCGCCAGATCGAAAAGAACCGGGAAGCCGTGCCGGTCACCGGCCGTGTGGGGCTGTAGCGTCTGCCGAATGCATGGCGCGGGTGGCGGCGCTCCGAAGGGCAACCGAAATGCCTTGAAACATGGCGGCTTCACTGCCGAGATCGAGACGCGGCGCATGGTTGGCGCCTTCACGAAGCAGACGAGACCGCTTGTCGGCGATATGGACGGTGACGGCCTGAAAAGCAGTTATGTCACCCGCGTTGTTGAGCACCTCAGCGACGTCATCGGGGCTCTCCGGAATCCAATAAGTCCCGCCCGCTCGAACGGCAAAACCCGGATTGTGAGCACAGACACGCCATGCTGTAGCGCGGCTGATGCCTGTTCGGGCGGCAAGCTCAGCGGTTGAAACAAATCGGCCTAGCATCTGCATCCTCACCGGCTGAATTTACTGAATTTATTGAAACCACGGGGCTGGACGGAGTAACGCTTTTCAAAGCAAATCAAGCCGCGCGGGCTTGAGAACAGCTAATCAGATGACGCCAGTCATGCAGCCGCCCCTGGGACTGGCGTGCTGCCCATCTCGTCCCTCAGAATAGAGGCGGCCATCTCCAGGACGCGTATAGTGTGAGGCCGATCGTTGGGCGTCGTGATCTTGATCCAGTGAGCGAACTCGCCGGCCGATAGGTTCCTTAAGTCGCGCAGCGGGCGCGCGATGTCCTTCGCGGGCGGTATACTCGGAGGCGTGGCGAGGTCCCGCGCCGGGGTCCGTTTAGCGCGGCGATTGAGCACCTCAATTTGTTCTTCGGGCGTCGGTTGTTTTGCGGCCTCCAATAATGCCGATTGGTTGTCGTCGAGCCCACGTTCGACTGCGGCCTGCTTCACCTCGTCAGGCATCGCGGCGATCGCTTGGCTTCGGCGGACATCGCGACGGCTTATGTTGAGGTCACGGGCGACCTGGCTTGTTCCACCCTCAGGACGACCCGCACCGAATTTCTGGGCAACTTGCCCACTTATTGCATCGCCGGCGACGCGTCCTGGTTTTTCGGCTTCACGCTTCTCCTGCGAGAGAGCCGCGAATTCCGCGATTTGCTGCGCCCGCTGCATTTCTGTCAGTTCGGCGCGATGAAGGTTCTCGGCGATCGTCCAAAGCTTCGCTTCTAGGTCGTCGAAGTCCACGACACGCACGAGAACCGATTCATGCTTGAGGAGGCGGAGCGCCTCAATCCGATGCCTTCCTGAAACGAGGACATAGCGGCCGCTGCGCTCAATGACCGTCGGCGCGCTCTGTAAGCCGATCGCAGCAATGGATTTTGAGAGTTCAACGACCGCAGTCGCGTTATAGGGCCGCACGGACGACGGGATTTCGATGTCGTCCAGTCTAAGCGTCATCCCCTTGACGACGCGAGTAACCGTTTTGGCCTTCATTGGAGCACTCCTGCATCACGACCGCAGGCGACTCTTTTTGCGCCGAGATCAGCCTGCTCGATCTCGTCCAGCCGTTCGCGCCGCTCTTCGCCGAACAGCTCGCGGACGATGGGTTTCCTCCAGACGAGCTTCGGCCCGGCGGCAAATGGCGTCAGGGAATTCGAGGGGAGCACGTCATCGAGCGCCGGTGCGTCGACGACGAGCGTCGCCACGTGTTGGGGCGGAGCGGCCTGCGAGGGTCGCGCCTGTGTCGCCCGTCGGGGATAAGCCACCGGCTGGCCCCACCGCTCAAGCGACAGCGCACCGGCGGCCCGGCACCGCTTCGTCTGGCGAGCATTGGAGTAATCGGTCGTACCCTCCCGAGATATAGAGGTGGTGGGGGTTTCCCGCACTGGGGTGGTAGTGGGGGTTTCCCGCACTGGGGAACGTCTGCGATTAGTGGGGTTTCCCGCACTGGTCCCGGTGGGGGCTTCCCGCACTGGACTTTTATTTTTGTGTTGCAGCTTCGGCTGGGGAGTGCGAGCCGCTTTCGCGATCATATCGGCCTGTTCGACCGTCTCGATCTTCCGCCATTCATCGTCGTGCGCTTGTCCGAGCCCGCATGGCGGTAGGTCAGGCGATACCATGTCGGCAGACGATAGCCCGCGTTTCCTGCGCAGCCTTGGCGCGTAATCTCCACGAAGCCAAGCGCGACCACTTCGCGGATCGCAGGACCGATCGCATGGCGCTCGATCCCAAACTCGACGAAGTGCTCATAGGTGCAGGCCAGGCGACCATTCTCTTCCGGCTTCCCGCCATGGCGATAAAGCTCGATCTCCAAACGATCGAGAACGCGCCGCGCGGACAGGCTCAGGGCACGGTGCGCAGGGCTCTCCAGCATCTCGATCAGTCGCCACGCGAACGCACCGCTGATCGAGCCTCTGCGAGGGGAAAAGCCGCTACCCATTGGCGACGCGTCCCCTCGCCTTGGCAAAGGCAATTTGCCTTGAGACGAGCCAATTCTTTGTCTTCAGGCTCGGCGGAATCGCGCGTGCATTACGGATGCGTGGGTCGTCGGGCCAAACGCCGAATTTCTCCTTGAACTTGTGCGAGGCCCATCCGGTGGCGTATCCGCGATCTTGGGCAATCCAGCGGAGTTCGCCATAGACCGAAGCTTGGTCCGCTATCGTCGGCTGGGCAGAGCCAGTGCGGCGGACGCCGAGCTCGATCAATTCGCCCTCGACGCTTTCAACGTCGGTCCTGGCCCGGATCTGCGCGCCGCAGCATGGGCACGATTTCGCGACTCGCGGGACAACCGCCTTGCACTCGTCGCAGACTTGCGGGAGTGGCTCGCCGCCTTCGCGTTTGCGACTGACGCTTGATCGCTCGCTCCCATCGTCGAGATAGTCCTGGCCGATGTCCGTCACCATGCCGAGGCGAAGGTGGTTCCCGGCGTGGTCGAGGACGAGAAGCTTGTCTTTTCCTTCAGCCGTGCGCAGGCCGCGTCCGATCATCTGGACAAACAGGATGCGACTCTTGGTCGGCCGCGCCATGATGATGCAGCGCACGTCGAGATCGACGCCGGTGATCAATACTCCGACGTTGGCGATGATGCGGGTCTCGCCCGAGTGGAATTGATCGAAGGTCGCCTCTCGCTCTTCGCGCGGCGTCGCCCCGTCCACGTACTCTGCGGCGACTCCCGCTTCTAGGAAGCGCTCGGCGATATGCTGGGCGCGGCGACGATTGACGCAGAAGCAGAAGGTTAACAGCCCCTCTGCACGCTTAAGCCACGTCTCGACAATGTCGCCGGTGATGGCGGCCTTATCCATGGCCGCGGCAAGCTCGCCCTCATGAAAATCGCCCGCGACCGTCCGAACGTCGGCCAGGTCGGGTTCACTGGGCGCGAACACCACGAAGGGGGCAAGATAGCCATCACGGATCAGGTCGGCCGTCGCCGCCGCAATGATCAGGTCGTCATAGTATTTGCCGAGACCACGCGCCCACGGCGTTGCCGACATTCCGATAAAAGGGATGTGAGCGGCATCCTTCATCCAACGGAAAATTTCCCGATGGAGCTGATGCGCTTCGTCGACAATGACGAGATCCACATCTGGACGCTTGCGACGCGCGATCGTCTGGACGGAGCAGATCTGCACAGGCCGCTCTCGATCCGTTCGCTCGTGGATTCCCTGCATGACACCGACGCAGGAAATTCCCTCGGCTTCGAAAGCGGCGACCGTCTGATCGATGAGGCTGATGGCCGGAACCGTGAAGGCGACGCGCTTATCCTTATCGAGGGCACGCTGGACAATATGGCTCGCGGTCAGGGTCTTGCCGAAGCCCGTCGGAGCCTGGAGCATCGGTCGTCGGTGACCGGCCGCTAGCGAGGCCCGCAATGCTTCTAGGGCGTGTTCCTGATGGCGGCGGAGGGGGCGAAGACCGCTAGACGGCGAAAAGAGCAGCCCGGTCATGAGCCGCCCTCTTTCGGCTTCTCTGGCGACAGGAGGTCGTGCAGCTTGACGGTATACCTGAAGGCATCGCGAAGCTGGACGCGAAGGCGCAGCCTGATTTCGTCCCGGTCGCCGCGACGCGCCGCCTCGATGCCGCTGACCGCATAGGACCGGATCAGTCCGAAGGCGTCATGCAGCTCATCGAGGACGAATTCATCCCCTGCGGCGACGGCCTCAGGGGATGGAAATCTGCGCCTGGGTACTTGTTCTGAGCTCGATTTTGCGGTATCAGGATACCACTTGCCGCCAAGAAAAGTGCCTTCCTTGGAGCCGCTGGCCTGCACATCGCAGACAGCGGCTCTCTCCGCTTCCATGAAGCCCACGCTTCACGCCGCGCTGTTCAAGAGCGATTCGATAGCCTCGACTGGAATCAGGCGGCGGCCGAGGATCTTGATCGTCTTGAGCTGGCCGGTTCCGATCAGCTTATAGATCGTCGCCCTGCTCAAGCAGCAGAGCTATTGGGCTTCGGAGATCGAATAGACGCGCCGATAGGGCGGACGATTTGCTTCGCTGGGGCTGTTATAGGAAGAGAGATTCGATTGGGTCAACGACAGAATCCTTCACGCTCACCGCAAGGCGGTGAATAGATGATGGAGGATTGCTGCTCGTTTCCCCGCCGGGGGGACCAGGGCTGCTTTTTACTCGTCGTCCGCAGCTTCCGCGCCGGGCGGAGCACTAACACGTGACAACCAAAAGACACGCCGATCCGGTTGCAGGCGTGTCAGTATGTCTTAGCTTATATCACAGCGTCGTTGGGCCCCCAATACCCGCTAGCGTTAAATGTTTGTAACCTTTTTCATTGAGATTTTCTCTGGACCACGACTGCCTTACCGTTCGCCGCCTTCGCTGGGCTTCACCTCGCGAGCCTCACGACGTTCGAAGTAGCCTTGGCCCACAATAGGTCGCCCATGCGTCCATGAGCTTGCGGCGCTGCTCCAGAACATCCGTGCGGCGATACGCCCTCTCAACTTGGCCTCCAACCTGATGGCCCATTGCCTGCTCGACAACAGCATGCGGGAAGGTCGCGACCTCTTCGGCCCATGTCCGAAAGGTGGCGCGGAAGCCGTGCGCGGTGATCGGCCTGCCGCTCGATGGGTCGGTCCATACTTTCGAGCCGCCCGCGTTCATTCGCTTGAGTAGCGTCAGGAGCGCCATGTTGGAAAGCGGCTTGTTCCTGACATGGCCGGGGAAAACAAAGGACGAGACGCGACCCTTCTCCATGTTCTTGGCGATCTCGACGGCCCGTGCCGATAGGGGGACACGGAACGGCTCCTTGCGGTGCTTCCGATCCTTCAGGCTCGCAAGGGGCACCGTCCAGACAGCCTCGCCGAGATCGAACTCCTTCCATTGGGCCTTGAGCACGGCGTCCGTCCGGGCGTTCGTCAAAATGTGGAATTCGAGGGCGGTAGCTGCCATCGCGTCTCGGGAGCGCAGGGCTGCAATGGCATTTGGACGTGCGGCAAGGAAGGATGGCGCCCCCGGCTCAACTGCGCCGGCGCCTCAAAGCCCATAGCCTTCAGATCATCCCAGCGAGCCGGATTGTCGGGCATTGCGACGCCATGCTCGTCCCGAAGGATAATGCGGGCGCGCTCAAAAACTCGGCGGATGGCCGGATAGAGCTTGCGCGCTACCTCCGGCTTCGTCCGCCATATCGGGCGCAGGACGGCCGCCACGTCGAGGGTCGTGATTTCATGAACGGGTCGCGAGAGCAGGGGACCGCAATACGCGGCTCCAAGGTGGCGCTCCCATTGATAGCGGACCTTGGCGTTGACCGATTTCTTTTGCGCATCGGCAATGACGAGCCGGGCGACGGCCTCAAAGGTTGGAACTGGCCGCGCAGCCTTCCTGGCGGCTCGGTCAGCCTCGATTGGGTCGATCCCCTTGCCAAGGAGCGCCCGATGTTCCGCGGCCTTCGTACGCGCGTCCTTGAGGCCGACATCGGGATACGATCCGAGCCCCTTGTTCTTTCGCACGCCGGAGACCTGGTACCGCAAAACCCATTTCTTGCGGCCGGTCCCACTCACGACGAGACAGTCCGTCGCCATCTCCATGACGGCCCGGTTTCGCGGTTTGAACGCCCCTTTCCGTCAACTGCCCCATCGCTGGTCCCACATCTGGTCCCACACTTTGAAGCGGATTGTCGCACACATTGGCAGACGGTTAAAGACGACTTCGCCCGAAACGCTCCGGAATCGTGGGCAACTCTGAGACGGCGACGAACAGCGGCGGAAGAACGTTTGGTGCCGGTTGAGGGACTCGAACCCCCGACCCACGGTTTACAAAACCGTTGCTCTACCAGCTGAGCTAAACCGGCTGCGTACGCGGCAATGGGCTAGCAGCGAGGGGACGCGGGCGCAAGGGCGCGCGTCAGGCCGGGCCGGCGGCGACAGTCGGCGTCCAGGGGCCCGGGACGGGCAGGGCCTCGTCAGCGCCGGGCCAAGGGGGCATGGTGATCGCCACGAAGCAAAGCGGCGCGCCGGCCTCGGCACGAAACTGGAACGCCGTTCCCAGCGGGATGGTGAGCGCCGCGCCGGGGCTCAGCGCCTCGATCCGCTCCAGGCCATCCTGGCGGCGCCAGATGCTGCCCCGCCCGCTGGTGACAAACCAGATCTCTTCGACGGTGCGATGGGTCACAGGATGTGAAACCGCGCCGGCGGGCAATTCGAAATGGGCCATGCTGCCGCCCCGAAGGCTCAACAGCAGGCGCACCGCGGTTCCGTCCGGCGCGGTCGCGTCGGGCAGAGCGCCGAGGCTCCTGGTTTCGAAGGGTTTGGCTGCGGTTGGCGGCATCGGTCGGCGTCTCGCGGATCGGCGCGGCCCAACGCCGCGTTCATCTTGGCGCGGCGATCGGCGGCCTGCTAAGAGGGGTCATGACGAGCTCAATCCTAACCGCGGATGAGGCGCTTGACGAGTTTCGCGCGGCGGGCGCCCTGCTCACCGGCCATTTCGTATTGTCATCCGGGCTGCACTCGCCGATTTTTCTGCAGAAGATGTTCGTGTTCCAGGATCCGGCCCGGACCGAACGTCTTTGCCGCGCGCTCGCCATGAAAGCGCGCGAAGCGTTCGGACCGATCGACGTCGTCGCCTCGCCGGCGCTCGGGGGCATCGTTCCGGGCTACGAAACCGCGCGCTGGCTCGGCGCCAAGGCGATCTTCGTCGAGCGCGAGGACGGCGCTTTCAGAACTCCGTCGCGGGTTCTCGATTGCGCCTGGCGCGCGCGTGCTGATGGTGGAGGATATCATCACCACCGGCCTCTCCTCCCGGGAAACCTTGGAGGCGCTGGCCAAGCACCCCGGAACGGTCGTCGGCGCCGCCTGCCTCATCGACCGGTCGGGCGGCAAGGCCGACATCGGCGTCAGGCGAGTGGCGCTGGCGACCCTCGACATCCCGGCCTATGCGCCCGACGCGCTGCCGCCCGAGCTCGCGGCGCTGCCGCCGGTCAAGCCGGGGAGCCGCGCGATCGCCGGAGCGGCCTGATCGCCGGCAGATTTCTAACCGAAGGGGACCGACCCGATGAGAGCGCTGCGGCTTGGCGTCAACGTCGACCATGTCGCGACCGTCCGCAACGCCCGCGGCGGCGCCGTCCCCGATCCCGTCCGCGCGGCGCTTCTCGCGATCGAAGCCGGCGCCGACGGCATCACCGCCCATCTGCGCGAGGATCGCCGGCATATTCACGACGACGACATGGTGCGCCTCAAGGCGTCGATTGAGAAGCCGCTCAATTTCGAAATGGCCGCGACCGAGGCGATGCTCGACATTGCGTTGCGCATCCGTCCGCACGCCTGTTGCATCGTTCCGGAAAAGCGGACCGAGCGCACCACCGAGGGCGGCCTCGACGTGGTTGGCGGATTCAAGGCGTTGAAACCCTATGTCGCCGAACTGGCGCGGGCGGGAATCCGGGTCTCGATGTTCATCGAGCCGTCGCCGGAGGCGTTGAAGGCGAGCGCCGAGCTCGGAAGCCCGGTCGTCGAACTGCATACCGGGGCGTGGTGCGACGCTCGGCAGCGCGGCGACGCGGCCAAGGCCGATTACGAATTCGGCCGCCTCAGAGTCGCCGCCGCCGAGACAGCGGCGCTCGGGCTCGAATGCCATGCCGGCCATGGCCTCGACTACGAGACTGCCCGCCTGATCGCCGCGTTGCCGCAGATCTTGGAACTCAACATCGGCCATTTCCTGATCGGCGAAGCGATCTTTGTCGGGCTCGCTGAAGCCGTGAAGGCGATGCGGATGGCGATGGCCGAGGGACGGGCGTCGGCGGAGCGCCGGCGGTGATCGTTGGCATCGGCAGCGACCTCTGCGACATCGAGCGCGTCGAGAAGACCCTCACCCGCTACGGCGAGCGCTTCATCGCCCGATGCTTCACCGAAACCGAGCAGCGGCGTTCGGATCGGCGGGCCGGACGGGCCGCCTCCTACGCCAAGCGGTTCGCCGCCAAGGAGGCCTGCGCCAAGGCCCTGGGCACCGGCCTCAGGCGCGGGGTGTTCTGGCGCGACATGGGCGTGGTCAACCTGCCGTCCGGGCAGCCGACCATGCGGCTGACCGGGGCGCCGCCGACCGGCTCAAAGCGATCCTGCCGCCGGGGACCGAGCCGTTCATCCACCTGACCATCACCGACGAGAAGGGCTTCGCCCAGGCGTTCGTGGTCATCGAGGCCCGCGTGCGTCAAAAGGCTTATTAATTATCGCTACGACAATGTATTAGCATTTGCCTTTCCAAGCCGGATCCAAATTTTTCAAAATCCAGCCAAGTCTGGCCAAGCCCCGACCAAATTCTTCCAAGGAAAGCGCCTGAATTTCCTTGGATTCCCTTGTCCGAATTGAGCCTTTTCAATCAGTTGCACTGACCCCCGCGGACAAAAATTCTTTCTTCGCATCCTTACCCCGCCCTCGGCCTTACCTGCCCTGGAGGCTTCATTCGGCTTGCAGACATAGATACCACGACTTCTGATTTTCGCAAAGCAAATTCGATGGCAAAGAAAGCTGGATCGGTTTTTGGGCCTCCGAGCGCGGCGCGGCGATTCCGCCAAGAGGGCACAAGCTCTCGACGGGCGCCCAGATTCAGCGCCTTTCTGACGTGATTATCGAATCGGCGGGCGGTGATCCTAAGAATTGCGTTTGATTCGCGAGTAACTTTTCCAACCAGTTTTAAATTATGCTTTATGAAACAATTTATATAAAATAGAGTTCAGTTTTATGCATGTCTCTAGCCGCACTTATAAGCTCAGTTAGCTGAAACATATTTCATAAAACGAACTTCAATGAGAATAGAGCGACCATTGTTTGTGTCGATTCTGCAACACACCTCGAATAATGGCGCTGCTTTGGCCGATTATTGCCAAAACTTGGTTGAGCGTTGGGGCAATAAGCGTATTGTCAACTATGCGAGGGGGGTGATTCCCGATCGCGGCCGGGCCGACGACTTGCTGGGGCAAACCGCGGAATCCGGACGAATTGGCAGTCAGGCGACAAGCGACCCGACGCCCATAACGTTGAACTGGAGGTCACAAATGACGCTCATCAAGAGCATTTTCATGGGGTCAGCGGCGGGCATCGTCGCCGTCGCCAGCGCGCAGGCGGCAGATCTTCCAACCCGGAAGGCAGCGCCGGTCGAATACGTCAAGGTCTGCAACGTCGGCGGCGTCACCGGTTGGACCCTGCCGGGCTCCGACACCTGCGTGAAGTTCAGCGGCTACATCACCGGCCAGTTCGAGGGCGGCAACCTCAACACCCAGTACACCTGGGGCTCGATTTCGAGTTTGACGACAAGTACGGCGGCAACGGTCCTTGTGACCAATGCGGCGACTGGCGCCACTGTCCCCGTCCCGATCGGCACATCTGTCCCCGGGGGTATCGCCGGCACGAACCCAGCGGTCATCGCGGCGACCCCGAGCTACATTCTGAACAACTCCCAGGTCAACCAGCGCGTGCTCGTTGCGGCCAGCACCGTAAATTCGAACACGACTTTCTTCCGGAATGAGACCGGCTGGACGACCCGCGCCAACTTCGGGTTCGACATCGCCTCGAACACCGCCTACGGCCCCCTGATCGGGCATTTCGACATCAATTCCGAAACCGGCAACGCGTTCGACAACGTCAACGCCACCTACCTCAACACGGGCTACATCACCTGGGCGGGAATCACCGCCGGCAAGGCGCAGTCGTTCTACTCGTTCACCGGCGGTGGCGACAATTGGGCGAACTTCGCGTCGCCCGACCAGAAGGGCTTCAACGAGCCTGACCTCTTGGCCTACACCGCCTCGTTCGGCGGTGGCTTCACCGCGACGATTGCGGCGCAAAGCGCTGGCCTGAACGGCGTAGGCGGCGCCTCGGGCGGCGGCACCGACATGGGCGCCCCGAATTTCGCCAACATCGGCGTCAACAGCCTGACGCCCTCGGGCATCACTTACGGCGGCATGAAATGGCCGGATTTCGTCGGCGCCTTGCACGTCAAGCAGGGCTGGGGCGAGGCCCAGGTGTCGGGTGTGATCCACAACGTCAATGTGAGCGCCAACGGGTATAACTCCGACAACACTGCGATCGGGTCCGTATGCGGCATCACCGGGACTGCGTATTGCAACGATGAGCACAACCAGATCGGTTGGGGCGTCGACGCCGGCGTTAAGATCAACCTGCCGTCGTTCGGCGCGGGTGACGACGCCCTCATCACCGGCTCCTACACCCAGAGCGCGGTCTGGTACTCGGGTCTGCCCGACATGATGTGGGGCGAGAACGGCCAGGTGAATGGCAACGGCCAGCCGATGTACATGACGGACGCCTACTTCAACCCGATCACCAACACGTGGTCGAAGCCGACTGCATGGTCGGTCTCGGCCCTGATCGAGCACCACTTCACGCCGCAGTTCTATATCGACCTCGAAGGGTCGGTCGGCCAGTTGAAGTGGAGCAACCAGGGTGGCGGCTGCTACATCTACGGCTTCGGCTGCGGACTCGCTCAGGCCGCCCAGGGCGCGATTTCGCCAAGCGCGACGACCTGGCTGGTTGGCGCCGACCTCGGCTGGAACCCGGTCAACAACCTGAACTTCGACCTCGAGTTGATGTACCAGAGCACGAACCAGTCGGCGCCGAGCGGCTTCCTCGGCACCATTTACAACTCCGGCCAAGCGAGCGAGTTCTTCGTGCCCGGCGACTGGCACGGCGTCAGCGACGGCTTCGCCGGCCGCTTCCGCATCACCCGTTACTTCTGATCGCCTTCCGATCAGTTGACCTCCATGGCCCCGGAGCGAAAGCTCCGGGGTTTTTTTGTCGGGCTGCGCGGGATCGGCCTGGCTGGAAATTGGCGCAAACGCATTCGGGCGTCTAACCACCTCATGTCTCGAGGCGCCAGGCGTGTGCGGGGGCCTCGAAGAACGCTTGAGGCGCCGCCGCCGGTCCCGCGCCGACTGGCGACGTGGAAGATTCCGAAACCGGCTCTTCATAAAGAGTGTTTATCGAGCGTTCGTAAAGTATTATTTAGAAGAAGACGGTTGAGCAGTAAACTTTCTGTGATATAGTTTATTCTGTGTCTGATTCCGCATTGTGAAACAAAAACGACCCGCGGAGAAAGATTCCCATTACCAGCGTCCGCTGGAAGAGAGTTCGCGCGAGCCAACAGTGTGACATGAAGGTCAAAAGAGAATCGTAAGCGAGTTGAAGTAGAAACCGCCGCCAAAACGGCGAATGTTTCGTCTTTTCTCTTCTTTGGACATAATCGTCTTGACTGAGAAAGAGTCGAATCTGGTGGGAGGCAGTCTCGTTCTGGTCGTTGAGGATGACCACGAACTCGCAGAGAAAATTCGCCTCGAGCTGCAGGCGGGCGGATACACAGTCCAGGTTGCGGAGACGTTGACCCAGGGGCTTCGGGCGGCTCGTTCGGGCGACGCGGCGGCCCTCGTCATTGATCGAATATTGCATCGCGAAGATGGACTTTCGATCGTTGAGGTTTTGCGCGGCGAAGGAAAGTCAACTCCTATCCTGGTGATCAGCGGGCCGACGTCCGTCGATGAACGAATCGCGGGATTCAAAGCCGGCTGCGACGACTATTTGGTCAAACCATTCGATGTTCGTGAACTGACCGCGCGCGTCGAGGCCCTCTTGCGCAGAGGCAACGAGAGCGCCATCCGGCTAAGGGTCGGCGACTTGGAAATGGACTTGGTCGGGCGAACAATCAGGCGTGAAGGCGAGTTGGTCAACCTGCTTCCGATGGAATTCAAGCTGCTCGAGTACTTCATGCGCCGTCCTGGGCAAACCGTCACTCGAGCGATGCTGCTCGAGGACGTGTGGAGTTCCAGGTCTTTGGCGAACACCAATACCGTTGACGTCCAGATCGGCAATTTGCGCCGCAAGCTCGACCCGACCGGCGGTCGACACTTCATTGTCAATGTCAGGTCGGTCGGCTTCAAATTGAATGCGGATCACTGAGGGCCTTTCGCGCGCCTGTTCCGGGGGTCGCAGTCTCGGATCCAGAACAATTTCCGCATTCCTTCGCCGCTGGATTGCTTCGCGATAGCCCGTCGAGAGGCGGGCGTCTTAGACGCCCTATGGCTCGCAATGTCGGCCGCGTTTCCGTCCAAGCGAGCCATGACGGCTGGCCGCCGGCGCGCCGTATCGCTTGCCGGGCGGGAGCACCCGAACACGCGCTTCGCGCTGCTCCCGATCGATATTCCGCCCCGGAAACCAGAGGCAATGAGCCGCGCCTTCAGTTGGGGAAGCGCGGCGCGGACGCAACGTTCGGCCTGAAGGAGCCCGGCGCCGCCGCTTTGCGGCCAATGAGCGCTGCCGGTCCCGAAACGGAGCGGCGGCGGATTCGAATCAGGCCGAATCTGGTTACCTTTGGGCAGGAGTTGGCGCTCGGGCATGTCTCCGGAGTGCGCCCTCGAACCAGCCCGTCCACGGCCGCGAACCGCCTGGGCGGTTCGATACCACGGCTTTCGCGGCCCGCCTTTCTCAACTAACTGATTGATATACCGGTGGAAATAAATTGCGGCGCGTTTGGGGCGAAATCGAGTGACAATTATGCAACAAGGTCCGGGAAACGAACTCTGTACTCCAGTTTATGAAGAAAATTTATTGTGTCCAAATTTAGAGAAGCTATGGTGGCGCAGGTGAGCGGGAGGTTCCCGGTCGCGGATGATCGGCGGCATTTGCAGGGGCAAAGCGCCACGATCAAAAGGTCAAACGGGAAGAGGGGGCTGATCGCTTTCGTTTTCATTCGGTCCGCGGGAAGGCCGCTGAAGTCGAGGGTGAGAAGAAAACCAACGCCCACCACGTCTAACTGGAGGTCACAAATGACGCTCATCAAGAGCCTTCTGCTCGGTTCGGCGGCCGGCATCGTCGCTGTCGCCAGCGCGCAGGCGGCCGATCTTCCGACCCGGAAGGCGGCGCCGGTCGAATACGTCAAGGTCTGCAACGTCGGCGGCATCACTGGCTGGACCCTGCCGGGCTCCGACACCTGCGTGAAGTTCAGCGGCTACTTAACGGCGCAGGTCGAGGGCGGCAACCTCAACAACCAGTACACCTGGGGATCGATTTCGAGTTTGACGACAAGTACGGCGGGAACGGTCCTTGTGACCAATGCGGCGACTGGCGCCACTGTCCCCGTCCCGATCGGCACATCTGTCCCCGGGGGTATCGCCGGCACGAACCCAGCGATCATTGCGGCGACCCCGAGCTACATTATAAACAACTCGCAGATCAACCAGCGCGTGCTCGTTGCGCCCAGCACCGTAAATTCGAACACGAACTTCTTTCGGAATGAGTTCGGGTGGACCTCCCGTATGAACTTCGGGTTCGACATCGCCTCGAACACCGCCTACGGCCCCTTGATCGGCCACTTCGACCTCAACTCGGAAATGGGCAACGGGTTCGACAACACCGGCACCGCGGTCTATGTCAACACCGGCTATGTGACCTGGGCCGGGATCACCGCCGGTAAGGCGCAGTCGTTCTATTCGTTCACCGGCGGCGGCGACAACTGGGCGAACTTCGCCTCTCCCGACCAGAAGGGCTTCAACGAGCCTGACCTGCTGGCCTACACTGCTTCGTTCGGCGGCGGCTTCTCGGCGACGATCGCCGCGCAAAGCGCGGGCACGAACGGCGGGTCCGGCTCCGGCACGGATATGGGCGCGCCCAATTTCTCCAATATCGGCGTCAACGGCCTGACGCCCTCGAGCATCACTTACGGCGGAATGAAATGGCCGGATTTCGTCGGCGCCTTGCACGTCAAGCAGGGCTGGGGCGAGGCCCAGGTGTCGGGTGTGATCCACAACGTCAATGTGAGCGCCAACGGGTATAACTCCGACAACACTGCGATCGGGGCGACATGCGGCATCACCGGGACTGCCTATTGCTACGATGAGCACAACCAGATCGGTTGGGGCGTCGACGCCGGCGTGAAGATCAACCTGCCGTCGTTCGGGGCAGGCGACGACGCCCTCATCACCGGCTCCTACACCCAGAGCGCGGTCTGGTACTCCGGTCTCCCCGACATGATGTGGGGCGAGAACGGCCAGGTGAACGGCAACGGCCAGCCGATGTACATGCAGGACGCCTACTTCAACCCGATCACCAACACGTGGTCGAAGCCGACTGCATGGTCGGTCTCGGCCCTGATCGAGCACCACTTCACGCCGCAGTTCTATATCGACCTCGAAGGGTCGGTCGGCCAGTTGAAGTGGAGCAACCAGGGCGGCGGCTGCTACATCTACGGCTTCGGCTGCGGACTCGCTCAGGCCGCCCAGGGCGCGATCTCGCCGAGCGCGACGACCTGGCTGGTTGGCGCCGACCTCGGCTGGAACCCGGTCAACAACCTCAACTTCGACCTCGAGTTGATGTACCAGAGCACGAACCAGACGGCGCCGAGCGGCTTCCTCGGCACCATTTACAACTCCGGTACGGCAAGCGAGTTCTTCGTGCCGGGCAGCTGGCACGGCGTCAGCGACGGCTTCGCCGGCCGCTTCCGCATCACCCGTTACTTCTGATCGCCTTCCGATCAGTTGACCTCCATGGCCCCGGAGCGAAAGCTCCGGGGTTTTTTTGTGTCGCCGGCTCATCGAAGCCGTTGCTCGTTCGTCCCAAGAGCTGCGATCGAGCTGCCCGGAGGCGTAGCTCAGCTCGCGCTGACCGATCGCTCGGCGCACTTTAGCGCTTGCGCAGGCGCCCTCGGCGGCCGATGATCGCTTAAGACCCGCGTGAGATGCGCGAGGGCGGGGGCCGGCTGGGCGCGAGCCAAACGCCGATGCTTACGCTCTTTCGCTCACGCCGATCCGTCCTGGTTGAACCGCACCGGCGCCGCCACGACGAATTCGGCGGCGCGGATTTAAGTCGGCCACAGGCGATGATGCGGCAATACGAGTTGGTGGAGCGGGTCCGCCGCTATAATCCTCGCACCGACGAGGATTTGTTGAACCGCGCCTATGTGTTCGCAATGAAAGCGCACGGCAGGCAAAAGCGCGCCTCGGGTGATCCTTATTTTTCCCATCCGCTCGAAGTCGCGGCGATCCTGACCGAGTTCAAGGTCGACGATGCGACCATTGTCGCGGCGATGCTCCACGACACGATCGAAGACACGACGGTCACGCGCGAGGACGTCGACAAGGCGTTCGGCGAAGAGATCGGTGGGCTGGTCGACGGCCTGACCAAGCTAGGAAAGCTCGACTTCGTCACCAGGCACGCCCGGCAGGCGGAGAATTTCCGCAAGCTCCTGCTCGCCATCGCCGACGATGCGCGCGTCCTCCTGGTCAAGCTGGCCGACCGCCTGCACAACATGCGCACTCTCCGGTTCATGCCCGAGGCCAAGCGCGGCCGAATCGCCGAGGACACGCTCGACATCTATGCGCCCCTCGCCGGACGAATGGGCATGCAAAGCATGCGCAACGAGCTCGAGGACCTCGCCTTTCGCTCGCTGATGCCGGACGCCTACAAACTCATCGTCTCGCGTCTCGAGGACATGAAGGCCAAGAACGGCGCGATCATCGCTCGCATTGCGGCCGAGCTCACCGACCAGTTCGCCCGCCGTGGCATCAAGGTCGAAGTCAAGGGCCGCCAGAAGCAGCCCTATTCGATCTGGCGCAAGATGGAGCGGCGCTCGATCGCCTTCGAGCAATTGTCCGACATTTACGGCTTTCGCATTCTCGTCGACACGGTCGCCGACTGTTACGCCGCCGTCGGCGTCGCCCACACGACCTGGCCGAGCGTGCCGGGGCGGTTCAAGGACTATATCTCGACCCCGAAGCAGAACGATTATCGATCGATCCACACTACCGTGATCGGGCCGGGCAGCCAGCGGGTCGAGCTTCAGATCCGCACCCACGAGATGCACGAAGTGGCGGAATACGGCATCGCCGCGCACGCCATCTATAAGGACGCGGTTACGAGCGCCGACGCGCCGGCGGTGAGCGAAAGCCGCGCCTACAGGGGCTTGAGGCAGACGATCGAGGCGCTGGCGAGCGACGATTCGGAAAGGTTCCTCGAGCATACCAAGCTCGAGCTGTTTCACGACCAGGTGTTCTGCTTCACGCCCAAGGGGCGGCTCATTGCGCTCCCGCGCGGGGCGACCGCGATCGATTTCGCCTACGCGGTCCATACCGACGTCGGCAATTCGGCGGTCGGGGCGAAGATCAATGGCCGAATCGCGCCGCTGATCTCGGAATTGCATAACGGCGACGAAGTGTTGATCTCGCGCGCCGAGGGCGGGTCTCCGCCGGCCGCCTGGGACAGCGTCGTGGTGACAGGGCGCGCCCGAGCCGCGATCCGTCGCGCCACGCGCGAGGCGGCGAAGGCTCAGTTCGGCGGCCTCGGGCGTCAGATCGTCGAGCGCGCGTTCGAGCGCGCCGGCAAGAAGTTCGCCGAAGCGAAACTCAAGGCGGCGCTGCCGCGCCTGGCCCGCGCCTCGATCGACGACGTCTTCATCGGTGTCGGGCGCGGCGAGATTTTCTCGACCGACGTCGTCCGCGCCGTGTTTCCGAACTTCAAGGAGGAGCGCAAGGCGGGTCCGGCCGCGCCATTGAACGAAAGCGGCTGGTTCGGCTTGCCCAAGGCGGCGGACCTCGTGTTCCGCGTGCCCGGCGAATCCGACGCGGCGGGCGCGCTGCCGGTGCGCGGCATCGATCTCGAAACGCCGGTCCGGTTCGCGCCGAAGGGCGGGGCGGTGCCGGGCGAACGCATCGTCGGCATTCGCGAGCCCGACGGCATCGTCATCTATCCGATCCACTCGCCGGCGCTCGTCGACTACGACGATCGGCCTGACGCGTGGCTGGACGTGCGCTGGGACCTCGAGGACGCGCCGAACCTGCTCTACTCGACCCAGATCGTGGTCACGCTGCTCAACGAGCCGGGCGCGCTCGGCGTCATCGCCACGACGATCGGCGAATACGGCGCGAACATCGACGCCATTTCGTCGTCGGCAAGCGGCGCCGACTTCCGTCGGTTCGTCATCGATCTGCAGGTGCGCGACATTCAGCACCTTAATGCAGTCCTGTCGCAGCTGCGCGACAAGAGCGTCGTCAACAAGGTCGAACGGGTGAGCGGATAGGAAGCCGATGCCGCTCTACTTCGCCTACGGCGCCAACATGAACGTCGCCGCCATGGCGCGCCGCTGCCCGCGCTCGAAGGCGGTTGGGCCCGCGCGGCTCGCGCGGCATCGGCTCGTCGTGATGCGCGAAGGTTGGCTGACCGTGGCGCGCGATTCCGCGCTCCGCCGTGCACGGCCTGCTTTGGGACCTGGCGCTCGCCGACGTTGCGGCGCTCGACCGCTACGAGGGCCTGCCGCAGGGCCTCTACGCCAAGCTGACCCAGCCGGTCGTCGCCGGGCAGGGGCCGAGGCAGGCGATCGTCTATATCGGCGCCAACGCGGGGCCGGGCGCCGCGCGCCCCGACTACATCGCCGAGGTCATCGCCGCCGCGCGCTCATGGCCGCTGGCGGCGGAGGCGATCGAGGCGCTGGAGCGGATTGCGGGAGGCGGCAGATCGGCAGTCGGCATCGGGCGATAGCCGTGGCTGCGGCGCGGGCTGGAAGCCATTCCGACTGCCGAATGTCGATTGACCGGCGCTTTGCCGGCCCTCAGTTCGAGGCGGCCGAGGCCGGCTCGCCCCCCGTCACGCCGCCGAGGCTGAGCCAGGCGTTGGGGTCGTCCTGGGCCTGGCGCTTAAAGAACTGATAACCGGTGGCGCTCCATGGGCGCACGTCGCCCGACAGGTTGTCGAGCACGAAGTCGCCGCGGTCGGTCTTGACGGTGAGCACCGCATGGCCTTCGCCGCCGAGGTCGCGGACAATGGTCATCAACAGCGCCTGCCGCGGAAAGCCGCGTTCGATCAGAAGCTTGCGCTTGAACAGGGCGTAGATCTTGCAGTCGCCCTTGCCGTCGACCGGATAGTCCCAGTGGTCGAGCGTGGTTCCCCAATGGTCGAGGTTGCTGATCGGTTCGATCGCGCTGTTGACCTTGTCGTTGATGTCGTTGAGGGTCTTCCAGGTTTGCCAGGTCAGCCGCACGTCCATCGGTTTGAGCTTGCCGAGGGTGCACTCCTCGGTGTGGCGATTGCAGAAGTCGACCCAGCCGTAGGGTATCGAGGCTTCGCCGCCGACAGGCTCCCAACTGGCCCTGGGAAGGCCCTGCTCGGACGCTTCGCCGAACGTGTTCCAGGCGAGGCCGAAGATCGCCGCCGCGGTGATGTAGCCAAAGAGCCGAGAAAACATGGGTTGTCCGCCAATCTGGGTCGGGACACTATCGCCGCCGCGGCTTGGCGGCGGCGAAACAAAATCGCTCGGATTTTATCGATCGGCGCGCGCAGACCAGGCGAAATTCGTTAACGTTGACGGCCGGTGTCGCTTCGCGCCCGGGCGGCTTCGGCAAGCGTCAACAATCTGTTTTGCCGGCCCTTTATCGATTGAGCGCACGGGCGGCGCTCCGGCGGGCGGCCGAATGACGAGCGAGGGAGAGCGGCATGTCGATCGAAGCAACCGGCGCCGAGCCGCAATCGAACCAGCGGTTGGGGCTCGCGAGCGTCGCGGCGCTCGGGGTGGTGTTCGGCGACATCGGCACGAGTCCCCTCTACACGCTCAAGACCGTGCTCGATTACACCGGGCCGCACCCTGACGCGGCCGCGACGCTCGGCGCCCTGTCCCTCGTCTTGTGGACGCTGGTCCTGGTCACGACGGTCAAATACGTCAACGTCGCCATGCGCATCGACAACGACGGCGAGGGCGGCATCATCGCGCTCATGACTTTGCTCGGCGTCAAGAAGCACCAACGGCCGCTGATCGTCGCCGCGGCCCTGTTCGGCGCGGCGCTCATTTACGGCGACGGCGCGATCACGCCGGCCATTTCGGTGCTGTCGGCGCTCGAAGGCGTCGAGCAGATCGCGCCGAGCCTGCAGACTTACGTGCTGCCCGCCGCGACGCTGATCCTGCTCGCGCTGTTTGCAGTCCAGCCGTTCGGGACGGCGGCGATCGGCCGGGCGTTCGGCCCGATCATGCTCGCCTGGTTTCTGGTGATCGCGGCGCTGGGCGCCTCCGGGGTGATGCAGCACCCGTCGGTCCTTGCCGCGGTCAACCCAATTTACGGCCTCGAGTATCTGTCAAGCGGCGGATTGCAAGGATTCCTGGTGCTCGGCGGGGTGTTCCTTTGCGTCACCGGGGCCGAGGCGCTCTACGCCGACATGGGCCATTTCGGGCCGACGCCGATTCGTCTGTCGTGGAGCTTCATCGTCTTCCCGGCGCTTGTCCTCAACTATGCCGGACAGGCCGCGATCGTGCTCGCCGGCGCGCCGACCGAAGGCAACATCTTCTACCGGCTCTGCCCGGCGCCGCTGCTGACGCCGATGATCGTGCTTGCGACGATCGCGACCGTGATCGCCAGCCAGTCGATCATCACCGGCGCCTATTCGATGACCCGCCAGGCGATCCAGCTCGGCTGGCTGCCGCGCATGGCGATCACCCAGACATCGGCCGAGGGCTACGGGCAAATCTATGTCGGCGCGGTCAACTGGCTCCTGATGATCGTCACCCTTGGCCTGACAATCGGCTTTGGCAAGTCGGACAATCTCGCCGCCGCCTACGGCATCGCGGTCTCCGCCACGATGCTGATGACGAGCGTGCTCCTGTTTATCGCGATGCGCGAGGTCTGGGGCTGGCCGATCGCCGCCGCGGGCGCGGTCGCGGGGCTCTTCCTCATAATCGATGGCGCCTTCCTCGCCGCCAACCTCGCCAAGATGATGCAGGGCGGCTGGGTCCCGCTGCTGCTCGCTTCGATCGTCTACGGTGTGATGTGGATCTGGCACCGCGGCGCGACCGCGGTGCGCGACCAGGTCATCGCCCAGCAGACGCCGCTTGTGGCGATGATCGCGGAATTGCATTCGGGCAAGATCGCGCGCGTGCCCGGATCGGCGGTGTTCTTCACCCGCGCCGTGAACGAGACGCCCCCGGTGATGGATTGGCACGTGCGCAAGAACCGGGCGCTGCACGAGTCGGTGCTGGCGCTGACCTTAACCGTCCTCTCAATCCCATGGACCGACCCCGAGGAGCGGCTGACCGTCCAGCACGTCGACGACAAGATCTGGCGGGCCGAGGCGCGGCGCGGGTTCATGGAGCATCCCGACATTCCCGAGATCCTCAATCAGTGCAAGGCGACTGGGGTCGACATCGACCTCAACGATCTGACCTTCTATGTCGGCAGCGAGACCATCGTGCCGCGCGAGGACGGGAAGGGCATTCCGCGCTGGCAGGAAGCGCTGTTCGCGGCGCTCGGCCGCAACGCCGAGCGGATCAGCGACTACCTTCAGTTGCCCTGCGATCAGGTTGTCGAGATCGGGCGCGAGATCGAGATTTGAGGTTCCCGTGAAGGGCCGACCGTCGGCCGCGAACCGACTTTGCTGGAAGGCGCGCCCGTTCGAGGGCCTCGCGAGGCGAATGAGGCTGACGCGGCGGCGCATGGAGGATGTTCCAAATCCGGGCCTCTGGGCCGGCTCATCTTTCCCTATTTCGCCGCGCCTGCGCTGGTTTCGCCGGCGTGGGCCTCCACGTGTCGAGCATGCTCGGCCGCGACATTGGCGTAATGGTCGGGCACGTACATTTGGTGCGGGACCGGGTTGCGGTGGTATTCGGGGTTGTGCACGCGCGCCGGGAGAACCGGCTTTACGTACGGCACTTCCTCGTAAGGTATGCGGGTCAGGAGATGGGCGATGCAGTTGAGGCGGGCGCGTTTCTTGTCGACCGCTTCAACCACCCACCACGGCGCCTCGGGGATATGCGTGCGCGCGAGCATCGTCTCCTTGGCCTTGGTGTAAAGCTCCCAACGACGGCGCAACTCGAGGTCCATCGGCGAGAGCTTCCACTGCTTCAGCGGATCGTTGATGCGCATGAGAAAGCGCAGATGCTGCTCGTCGTCGGTGATCGAGAACCAGTATTTGACCAAGACGATCCCCGAACGCACGATCAGACGCTCGAAATCCGGCGCCGACTGGAAGAAGTCCTCGTATTCCTCGTCGGTGCAGAAGCCCATCACCCGTTCGACGCCGGCGCGATTGTACCAGCTGCGGTCGAAGAGCACGATCTCGCCGCCGGCCGGCAGGTGCGGGACATAGCGCTGGAAGTACCACTGGGTGCGCTCACGCTCGGTCGGCGCCGGCAGCGCCACGGCGCGGCAGACGCGCGGATTGAGACGCTGGGTGACCCGTTTGATGGCCCCCCCCTTGCCCGCCGAGTCCCGTCCCTCGAAGATGACGACCAGCTTGAGCTTTTTGGCCACGACCCAGTCCTGGAGCTTGATGAGCTCACGCTGCAGGCGCAGCAGCTCCTTGAAATAAACCTGACGCGGCAGCGAATCGTGCAGCTGAAGATGTTCGCTTTCACTCAGCAGGTCCGCGAGCTGGTCGTCCTCGAGCTCAAGCTCGATGTCCTCGTCGAGGTTGTCCTGGATCTCGGCGTTGACGCGCTTCTGGAACGTGCTGACGGGACTTGCCTTTTCCGCGCTCATTGAGGTTGCTTCCCCTGGTTGCCGGCCACGCCGCGGCGAAGCGACGGCCCGAACGAAATGTTCAACGACGCATGCGACAGTTTTGCGACGGGCGCCTCGTAGCGCTGCCCTGCGTCACGGCGGCTGAGCGTTCCGATGGCGCGCCAGGATCAGCGCGATGGCGCAGGAGCCGAGGCGCGCGATCGTGTTGTCGGCGCGGCTCGTGAGCATGATCGGCACGCGCGCCCCGAGGACGATTCCCGCCATCTCGGCCTCGGCGAAATAGATGAGCTGCTTGGCCAGCATGTTGCCGGCCTCGAGGTCGGGCACGACGAGAATGTCGGCCTGGCCGGCGACCGGCGAAACGATCCCCTTGGTCCGCGCCGCCTCGAGCGAAACCGCATTATCGAATCCGAGCGGTCCGTCAAGGATGCCCCCGACAATCTGGCCTCGATCGGCCATCTTGCACAGCGCCGCCGCATCGATCGTCGAGCGGATGTCCGGCGAGACGGTCTCGACCGCCGAAAGGATCGCGACCCTAGGCGTCGCGATGCCCAGCGCAAGGACGAGTTCGATCGCGTTCTGAACGATGTCGCGCTTATCGAGGAGGGACGGATAGATGTTCACCGCCGCGTCGGTGATGAAGAGCGCGCGCGGGTAGGCGGGCGCGTCGATGGCGAACACGTGGCTGGTGCGCCGGGCGGTGCGCAAGCCCGTATCCGTGGCGACGACCGCGTGCATCAGTTCATCGGTGTGCAGCGCGCCCTTCATCAATGCCTCGACCTCGCCCGCGCGCGCCATCGCCACTGCCTTGTCGGCGGCCGCGTGGCTATGCTCGGTCGAAACGATGGGATAGCCGCCGATGTCGATTCCGGCCGCCTTGGCGGCCCGGCGGATCTTCGCCTCCGGGCCGACGAGAACCGGCTCCATCAGACCCTCGCGCGCCGCCTCGATCGCGCCCATGAGCGAGGCTTCGTCGACCGGGTGCACGACCGCCGTCTTGAGCGGCGTCATGTCGCGCGTCCGCTCGATCAGGATCTTGTACCGACGCCCCTTCTCGCGGATGAGCTCGAAATATTCGTCCGGCGGTTCGGCGGCGATCGTTTTTTTCGGCGCGACGATCTCGGCTGAACCGGCCATCGCCAATTCGCCGCGCTGATTGGTCGCCCGTGCCTCGATCGTCACCCGCCCGTTGGGCGATTTCGCCATCACCTTGGCTACGACCGTCATGATGTCGCCCGGCGCTGCGCCGGCGGCGGATTCGATGGTCTGCCGGATCAGCCTTGAGCCGGCCCCGGGCAGACGGCCGGCAATGAGGGCGCACATGAGCGCGCTCGCCCAACCGCTCTGCGCCGCATCGGCGCTGTAAGTCGGGCTGGCCGCGACCGCCGGATCGACGACGCCGGCGCCGAACGTCGCCGCCTGGGCCGCAAGCTGCGAAAAATCCTCGTTTGTCAGCACATGGACGAGGCGCTCTTCCTCGCCCACCTGGAGCGTGTCGAACGGACGGTTCTCGATTGGGGGCATGACGAGGCTCTGCGGCGGCCCATCGGGTCTAGCTGGAAAGACCGAAATTGTCTCTCGTCATCTTCAGATCGTCTTGGGCTCCCCGTCAAAACCCGCGCGCGACGCTTGACACCGCCCGTCGCCAGCGTCCCTCTTGGCAGGGCGACGCGCGAGAAAACGCCTTGCGTCGAGGGGAGCGCATTGCCCGCGAACGACCGATGAGCTCGCGCATTTCCGATAGTCCCGCCGGCCCGCAAGAGGCGGTGCTCCGCTTTCTCGCCGATCCTCGGACGCACGGGTTGAGTGAGCCGGTCGCGCGCGTCGACACGGCGGCCGCGGTCGTTTTTCTGGCCGGTTCCGATGCGTACAAGGTCAAGCGGGCGGTCACGTTCCCGTTCATGGATCTGTCGACGCTGGACAAGCGCCGCGTCGCCTGCGAGGCTGAAATCGCGGTCAACCGCGCCTCGGCGCCTGGCATCTACCTGGCGGCGCTGCCGATCACGCGATCCGGGGAGACGTTTGCAATCGGAGGCAAGGGCGAAGCCGTCGAATGGGTCACCCATATGCGGCGGTTCGACGAGAACGCGATGCTCGATCGCGTTGCCGCGCGCGGCGACCTTTCGAACGAGATCGTCGATAAGCTGACCATCGCCGTCCGCCGCTCCCACGCCCGAGCGCCGCTCAGAGATGGGGCGCGGTGCGCGCATGCGCTTGAGACCTATATCGAGCAGAACGACGCCGCCTTCGCTGAGCGCCCGGATCTTTTCGACGCGACAAAAGCCAGACGGCTGACCGTCGATTCGCGACTCGCTTTTGCGGTGGCGCGCCCGGTCCTGCTGAAACGCGGGGATAGCGGTTTCACGCGCCGCTGCCATGGCGATCTGCACCTGAACAATATCGTCATGCTCAACAGCGAACCGACTTTGTTTGACGCGCTGGAGTTTTCGGATGAGGTCGCGAGCGGCGACGTGCTCTATGATCTCGCTTTCCTGTTGATGGATATGGAAGAGCGTGGCCTGCGCCCCGCCGCCAATCGTTTGTTCAACCGCTATCTCGCGCCCGAGCCGCTGGAAGCGATGGCGGGCCTTGCGGCGCTGCCCCTGTTCTTGAGTTTGCGCGCGGCGATCCGGGCGAAGGTCAAGGCCGCGGGCGCCGAGCGGCTGGACGGCGCGAAGCGCGACGAGGCGCAGACGCTGGCGCGCGGGTATTTCGATTGCGCGGTCGAGTTTCTTCGTTACGTCCCGCCGAAGCTTGTCGCTGTCGGCGGGCTCTCCGGCGTCGGCAAAAGCTTGCTCGCCAGCGCACTGGCCCCGCGGCTAGGCCGGGCGCCCGGCGCTCTGTGGCTGCGCAGCGACCTCGAGCGCAAGGCGATGTTCGGCGTCGAGGAGACCGCCCATTTGCCGGCCTCGGCCTACGGCCGCGAGGTTACCCTCGATGTCTATCGGCGGCTCAACGACAAAGCTCGGCTTGCGCTCCACTCCGGGCAGGGAGTGGTGCTCGACGCGACCTTCGCGACGGGCGCGGAACGCGCGGCCGCGGTCGGCGCGGCGGCCGAGGTCGGCGTCGCTTTCATCGGCCTTTTTCTCGACGCCCCGCTCGCAACGCGGCTCAGGCGCATCGCCTCGCGGCGCGCCGACGTCTCCGACGCCGACGCCGAAGTCGCCAGCCGGCAGGTTGCGGAGCCGCTCGCCGAGCGAGGGTGGACGGCGCTGGCCGCAACGGGAAATCCGAGCGAAACGACGAATCTGGCGCTCACGCGGCTCGCAAATGGTTGACGACGGCCCCGTGGGAGACCTTGACCGCCAGGTCCGGATCATAATCATGAAATGTTCATGTCGGGTTCAGTGGAACGGCGGCATGAGAAGCAATGAGCTCGGCCTTCTGTCGGGCTGGGAGGGAGCCGGCGAAATGGCTGGGGCGCCCCTATAGGAGGGACTAGCAATGATCAGCACGTCGTTCAGGGTTGCGCTTTCGGCTCTTTTCTTCGCCGGCGCCCTGGGTCTGGCCTCGACCGGCGCCGCCCGGGCGGAAAGCATCATGAAGGAGTGCGGCGACGAGTGGAAGGCCGCCAAGACCAACAACACCACCAACGGTATGACTTGGCAGGAGTTCCTGAAGCAGTGCCGCGCCCGGAAGGAGAGTTCCGCAGCGCCTGCCGCGGCCCCCGCCGCGGCGCCGGCTCCCGCTCCGGCGCCGGCCCCGGTGCAAACCTACCAGCCGAAGCCGGTTCCCGCGCAAACGGCGGCCCGCGCGACCGGCGCCGGCCAATTCACCACCGCAGGCGGAAGCACAAGCGCGCTGCCCGTCCGACAAAGTGGTCTGGGTCAACACAAAGTCCCACGTCTATCATTACGCGGGCACACGCAGCTACGGCACGACCAAGCAAGGCGCCTACATGTGCGAAGCCGACGCGACAGCGCCGCGGGCGACCGCGCCTCCAAAAGCCGAATCGGTCAGCCGAAGCAACAGCCTTAAGTCGGCGTGGTTCCTAGGCGCGGCGTCGCCTGAACGGAGCGCCGGGCGGCGCGGGAGATGGGAGTCCAAGCGCGGAGGCCAGCGGGAACTCGGCCGCGGCCTATCGTCGTGCTCCGAGGAATATGGCGGCGCTTTGGCGACGCTGATCCAAATCTCGCCGTGAGACGGGCTTCCTCGAGCGTTGCTGATGGATCGCGGTCCGACCGCCTCAGCCAAGGACCGGCCCCGGCGGGCTGGCCCTTTTGGAAACTTGCGGCTAAAATAAGTTTGCGTCACAATTGAGTCGCACAACCTGGGGCGTGTACCCGTGAGGACGAAAGGCTAAGCGCGCCGACCTCGGCAAGCCTTTGATGAGGGGAAAACGCCTGTCATGACGCAATTCGGTTTCGTTTCGTCCAGCCAAGGCAGTTCTGTTCATATTCGACTGGTAAGCGGTCTCACGCAGGCTGGTTCGGGTTTGGCGCGGTTTGTGGGCATGGATGGATGACTGACGCTGGCCGGGTGCGACGGCTAGTCGCGAGGACGGCAATCGCGCTACTCGCGCTTGCCGTCGCGACCGGCGCGCGCGCGACCTGCATGTCCGTCTCGGGAAACCACCTCTTCGCCCTTGACGGCGAGGGTTGCGTCGCCGCTGGCTCGTACGCTCCGACGGCGGTGAGTCCTTTAGGCAATGTCGTCGGCCTGTATGCCGAGGACGGCAGTTCAATCACCAACAATGTCGCGCTCGACCCCATCTCCGTCACCGCGAATCCGGCCGGCAGCGTCGCGATATTGAGCAATGGAACAGGTTCTTCGTCCCCGTTTACCCAGTCAAATATCAATTTGGCCGTTCCAGTGACCATCACGACCACGGGCACGACCACGGTTGGGGTGTATGCGATCGACGGCGGCGCCGTGACCTTGAGCGATGGCGGTTCGATCAAGCTTGAGACGACCTCAACCCAGTCCTTTGGCCTGTTTGCGTTCGGCGTTAGCTCGGCTACCGGCGCCGTCTCGTCGATTTCGACCACCGGGATCTCGATTAACACTTATGCGGCCGACGACACCGGCGCGTTTAGCGATTTGGGGTCGAGCGTCTCCCTTACCGGAGGCAGTGTGACGACCCACGAGGCGGGCTCCGCCGGGCTGGTCGCCTTTGGCGGCGCAACGTCCGAGTCCGGGGCGACGATCCCGACCACAATTTCGGCGACGGGGACAATGATAACGACCCTCGGCGGCGAAGACACAAGTCTCGATATCTATTCCACGGCCGTCTGGATCGCCGGCGCCGGAGCGACCGGCACTCTGTCCGGCGACACCATCATGACCGCGGGCACCGGGAGCGACGGGGTTTTGGCGCAGGCCGGCGGCGTCGCCAACTTGAGCGGCACGGTAGCCGTCCCCATCACCACCGTCACCACCACCAACGATGATGCGGTCGGACTCGAGGCCAACGAAGCTGGGATCATCAACGTCAACGGGCCGATCAAGATCTCGACCGGGATGGTTTCGGAGTCGGGCACGACCGGCGCCAACTCGTACGGCGTCCAGGCCGATGGCCTCGGTTCCCAGGTGAATCTCAACGCCGCGACCACGATCACGACGCTGGGGACCGACGCCTATGGGCTCTACGCCAGCGCTGGCGGGGCGATTGGCCCGACGACAACACCCGCGCCGACCGTCAGCGTCACCACCAGCGGAAGCGGGGCGATCGGCGTTTACGCCTCCGGCGTGGATTCGGAATCGGGCACGCCTTCGACGATCACGATCGGAGGCCTCGCCACGGTCAAGACGAGCGGCGATTCCGCGTCGGGCGTGCAGGCGGATCTCGGCGGGCAGGTGACGCTGAGCGGCGGCTCGACGGCGACGCCGAACACGGTCACCACCACCGGCAATGGCTCGATCGGACTTTACGCGCTGAGCGGCGGAACGATCGACGTCAACGGGGCGACCACGATCTCGACATCGGGGGCGACCTCGACGACGACAGGTCTCGTCGCTTACGGCGTTAACGCCAATGGCCTGGGCTCGACGGTCACTCTCGGCGCCGCAACGACGGTGACGACGACCGGGACCGGCGCCAGTGGGCTCGACGCCTACGGGCTCTACGCCAACAACGGCGGTTTGATAGATACGACGGGGACGCCGGCCGTCACGGTCACCACCAACGGAAACGACGCGAACGGGGTCTACGCCACCGGGACGGCGCCATCTCCGTCCACTACGCCTTCGACGATCACGATCGGAGGCCTCGCCACGATCACGACCAATGGCGATTCCGCGTCGGGCGTGCAGGCGGATCTCGGCGGGCAGGTGACGCTGAGCGGCGGCTCGACGGCGACGCCGAACACGGTCACCACCACCGGCAATGGCTCGATCGGCCTTTACGCGCTGAGCGGCGGAACGATCGACATTAGCGGGCCGACCACGATCTCGACATCGGGGGCGACCTCGACGACGACAGGTCTCGTCGCTTACGGCGTTAACGCCAATGGCCTGGGCTCGACGGTTACTCTCGGCGCCGCAACGACGGTGACGACGACCGGGACCGGCGCCAGTGGGCTCGACGCCTACGGACTCTACGCCAACAACGGCGGTTTGATAGATACGACGGGGACACCGGCCGTCACGGTCACCACCAACGGAAACGACGCGAACGGGGTCTACGCCACCGGGACGGCGCCATCTCCGTCCACTACGCCTTCGACGATCACGATCGGGGGCCTCGCCAAGATCACGACCAATGGCGATTCCGCGTCGGGCGTGCAGGCGGATCTCGGCGGGCAGGTGACGCTGAGCGGCGGCTCGACGGCGACGCCGAACACGGTCACCACCACCGGCAATGGCTCGATTGGACTTTACGCGCTGAGCGGCGGAACGATCGACGTCAACGGGGCGACCACGATCTCGACATTGGGGGCGACCTCGACGACGACAGGTCTCGTCGCTTACGGCGTTAACGCCAATGGCCTGGGCTCGACGGTCACTCTCGGCGCCGCAACGACGGTGACGACGACCGGGACCGGCGCCAGTGGGCTCGACGCCTACGGGCTCTACGCCAACAACGGCGGTTTGATAGATACGACGGGGACACCGGCCGTCACGGTCACCACCAACGGAAACGACGCGAACGGGGTCTACGCCACCGGGACGGCGCCATCTCCGTCCACTACGCCTTCGACGATCACGATCGGAGGCCTCGCCAAGATCACGACCAATGGCGATTCCGCGTCGGGCGTGCAGGCGGATCTCGGCGGGCAGGTGACGCTGAGCGGCGGCTCGACGGCGACGCCGAACACGGTCACCACCACCGGCAATGGCTCGATCGGCCTTTATGCGCTGAGCGGCGGAACGATCGACATTAGCGGGCCGACCACGGTCACCGTTTCCGGCGCTACTTCCACCGGAGTGCAAGCAACGTCAGGCACCGTGACGGCCACGGGGACGCTCAATGTGACGACTTCGCAGGCGTCTTCCGTGGCGTTCGCGCTGAGCGGGACTACGCCTTCGATCGTCGCCTCCGGCGGAGGAACGGTGTCCGCCGCGGGTAACGCGATCAATTTCGTCAATGCGACGAACGCAGTCGCGACCTTCGACAATTTCAACATCACGAGCGCGTCGGGCGACCTGATTCATGCCGATCCATCGACTGGGACCATCAATTTCAACAGCACAACCGCCACCGCCAACGGCGGCAATCTCCTCAACGCCACCGCCGGCAGCACCATCGCGTTCAACGCGAACGCGTCGACGCTGACCGGCGCCATCCAAACCGACGCGACCTCGACAACCAACGTTTCTCTGACCAACGGCACGAACTGGACCATGACTGGTTCGTCGGCGGTGACGAGCCTCAACCTCACCAACAGCGCCATCGTCTTCTCGCCGTCCGGCGGGTTCAAGACCTTGACCGTCGGCTCGCTCGTCGGCGGGACGGGGGCGAACGTCACGCTGAACACGGCGTTGGGCGCGACCGTCCCGACCACCGACCAGATCGTGATCAACGGCGGCTCGGCGACCGGCACGACGTTGCTGACGATCAAAAATGCGAGCGCGAACAACGCCGGCGCGACGACGACAGGCACCGGCATACCGGTGGTCATGACGACCAACGGCGGGACAACGTCGACGACCGCCTTTAAGCTTGCCAGCCCGGTCACCGCAGGAGGGTTCGACTATACCCTTAACGAGAACACCGGCAACGACGACTGGTATCTGACGTCGAGCCCGGTTTCGACTCCGGAAAACGCGATTACGGCCGCCAGTATCCAAAACTCGGTCAACACCCTCGCCCAGGCGCAATTTAACAACATGGTCACCACCCGGCTGCTCGGTTCGTTGCTGCTCGGCGCCAACGAGCAGATTAGCGGTTGCGATTGCGGCGGGGGCTTCGCCGGGGCCGGCTCGTTTTCGCTTGGGTCGCACGGGCGATGGGCGCTCAGCGATAGTCTGACCTTGCTCGCCGGGGCTTCTTGGGACAGCTTCTATCAGGACGGGACCAATGTCTCAGCCTCCCCGATCGGCGCGGCCTCGCTTCGCTACGATCCCTCGAACTGGGGCTCGAGCCGTCCGTTCGTCGAATTCGGCGCTGCCCTTTCGCCCTACATCAGCGCGAGCTACACCCGTTACTACAACAACGGGTTCACTCCTGCGACGGGCACGGGATCGGCGATCGATCGGGGGCTCGCGATCTACGGGCGCGTGGGCTGGGTAGCCCGGTTCACGCCGATCGACGAAGGGGCAGTCCTTGTCGACCTGGTCCGCGGCTGGCAGGAGCAGGGCGGCTATACCGAAGTGTCGACCGCGGTCAATCCTTTCCCCGCCACCGTGAGCAATGGCATTGACAGGGAAGACGTCGTCCGGGTGGGGGCGCAATATACCCATCTTCTGTTCGGCAACCTCGAGGTGAACGTCAATGGCGCGGTGGCCCATGGCTTCGACAGCAGCTTCGGGTCGCAAGTATCCGTCCTCAGTTTTGGGTCGATCGCCCCGTTTCCGATCCTTAACTCCACCTGGGTCGAGTATGGTGGTCGGTTGGGCTATCGCTTCTCGCGGAATCTGGTCGTCGACGCATTCGCGATTGGCACGCTCGGGGGCGACGTCGGCAAAACGCTCCATGTGGGCCTCGGCGCGCGCTACGCGTTCTGACCAGCCGCTATTTTTCGTCCAAGGCGATCAGCGGGCGCCAATCCGGGTCCTGCGCGGTTTCGGCCAATTGGTTGAAGCGGCGCAGGTTGTATGTATAAAGGCCCCGAAGGGCGTCGGGCGCGCGCGCGGCGGCCTCCTTAGCCATCGAGGCGGCCCCTGCGAAGTCCCGGTTTCGGTAAGCGGCGAGCATCGCTGAGTGCAGGCGGCTTAGCGCCGCGAAGTCATCGCTTGCGGCGACGGCTGCGTCGCCCGCCAGGGTGTAGAGGCCAACTGGCTGGGTTTTGTTCTTGAGCAGAACGGAATCGATTTCGAGCCAGGCGAATTCGGGCGCTTCGGCGCGCGTCGTCTCGCTGCCGATGACGTCGACGCCGAAGATCTTGCAGGCGCCTTCGAGCCGCGAAGCCACGTTGACCTCGTCGCCGATAGCCGAATAGTCGAACCGCCGCAGCGAGCCCAGGTTGCCGACGCAGCACTCGCCGGAATTGAGCCCGATGCCGAAACGCACCGGCTTGAAAGAGCGGCCCTCGGCCTCCGCGCGCTTCTGCCAGCCCTGGTTCAGCGTGGCTAGGGTCTGACGCATCGCCAGCGCCGATTCGACCGCATGCGATGCGTGATCGGGGTCATCGAGCGGCGCATTCCAGAACGCCATGATCGCGTCGCCCATGTATTTGTCCACGGTGCCCGACCGATCGAGAATCGCGTCGGTCATCGGCGTCAGATATTCGTTGAGGAAATGGGTCAGCTCAGAGGCGTTCAAACCTTCGGAGATGGTCGTGAACGATCGGATGTCGCAGAACAGCAAGGTGAGCTGCCGCTGCAAGCCGCCGAGTTCGAGGGCTCCCGGCATTTCCGCAAGGCGCGCGACAACCGCGGGCGAGACGAAGCGGCCAAAGGCGGAACGAATCTCGCGCTCCTGATGACGCTTCACGGCGTATAGGGTCGAAACCCCGGTAAAATAGACCGCGGCGGCGGAAAACGCGGGGTAAGTCGGCTCGATGAGTAGACCGGCGCGCGAGAAGGCGAACCAGCTTGCGGCGACGATGGCGCCAATCACGGCGGCGAAGACGAGCGCTGCGAACTGCGGCGCCAGGGCCCAGGTCGTCGCCACCAGCGCGGCGCAGATGACCGCCGTCGCCATCCATTCCGCGGCCGGGCCCCAATCCGGCCGCGTCAGCGTTTGCCCGCTGAGCAATTGCTCGACGATTTGCGCATGAGCTTCGACGCCCGGCATGGATGGCGACAGCGGGGTGGCGACGATGTCCGAGAGCGTCGGTGCGCTCGCGCCGAAGAACACGATCGTCCCCTTTAGGTCGCTGAGGTCGGCGCCCGGCGTGAGAACCTTCCATGCGGGGATCGAGCGGCGCGGATCGGGACTGGCGAAATAGACCCTGACGTCCCCAGATGGGCCGGTCTGAATGGTCAAGTCGCCGTTGCGGACCGAGAGTACGCCGTAGACTTCTCCAAACGCCGTTTCTCCGCTGGCGTTCGAAGACTTGACGATATAGGTCGAAGCGCCCTGGGCGACGCGCAGCGCTTCCATGGCGAGGCTTGGATGCAGGGCCCCCTCCACACTGAGGATTAGCGGCACTCGCCGCACCACCCTGTCGGCGTCGGGCCGCCAATTGAGGAAGCCGACGCCGGCCGCATGCTGCGCCAGCTGGGAAAGCGGCGCCAAGGCCCCAGGCGAGGGTGTCAGGAACTTTGTCGCATCGTCGCCGGCAGTGACGAAGCCCGCCTTGGCGGAGCCGGCGGTCCCAACGGGCGCGTCGGAGACGAAACTGCCCAGGACAACCGGGGCGCCGTCGATCGCGCGCGCGAACACGTCGTCCGGAGTCTGTCCGGCCGTTGCGGCGGCGTCGGCGCGGTCCTTTTCCGAGAACAGGAAGTCGAACACGATCGCGGCGGCCCCGGCGTTCTTCAACACTCCCGTCAACTCGGCAAGGCGCTCGCGCGGCCACGGCCATTGGCCAAACCGCTTTAGCGATTCGTCATCGACCGCGACGATGCGGACGGGCTGGTCGAATGCATACGGACGCGGCTTCCAGCGTTGGTACTGATCGAAAACCAGATCCTGCATCACGGCGCGGGTGGGCGCGCCAAGGACGCCGGCCAGCAACGCGAGCAGGCACGCGGTGGTCGTCGTCAATGCGTATAATCTGGCTTCGCTTGCTTTTCGCATAAAGTCCTGGCCGTTCCGCGAAGCATCAGAAAAGAAGAATTGCCAGTCTTGTCAAGCCGATGACTTGGCTGCGGCGCCAAGAGCGGGATCGCGGAAACCATTCGCCCAGCAATGCGTCGATTGTTCGTCGAAGGATACTGGCTTTCATCCGCCGCCGACGCACCTTGGCTCCGCATGGATGGCTAAGGGGGCAAGTCACCTGATCGGGGGTTGGGCGAGCGAATGCTCGTCGCGCTGCGCGCCCCGACAGACCGGGCCCGTTTCGCCGGGCGAGAGCCGTCGAAGAAAGCGATCGACCCCGAAGTCGAATGCGATCCGATTGGCTTCATGTCCGGTCTCGATGCCGTAGCTGCGCAGGTAGAGGTAGAGCGTCCCACCCTTGGTGTCGACCGGCCGCGCGTGCCGGACTGCCACCGAACTGACCACGCCGACGCTCTCCGGACCGAAGGCGGAGCGCACCACCGGCCCCAGCAGCAGGTCGCCTCCCCAGCCGCTGGCGGATTCGGCGAATACCCAGGCGACGGTTTCCAGCGCCCGGCGCGTGATCAACGGCGCCATGATCTCGATCGACGAGACCCGCATGATCCCTTGGCCCGCCCCCGGCTGCTTGAGAAACGGCCACGCGGTTTGCGAATCTGCGGTCAGCGCCGGCCCGGCAAGGTCAAGCTTTTCCTTCTCGGCGACCTGGAAGAGAAGGTCGATCTGCGCCGCGCCGATTTCGATGTCGTCGTCGAGGAACAGCACTCGGTCGTAGCGCAGCAAGAGGTCAGGTCTAAGTTCGAGCAACCGGCGGATGGCCGTGTTCTTGCAACCGCGCTGATAGACGACTGTTTCAGCGTGCGGGTTTGGCGGGGACTGGTCGTAGTAGTTCAAGAGGACGTCGTAAGCGCGCGGCTCGGAAAGCAAGGCTGGGTCGAGACGCTTGCCGGACTGGACATAGACGAGCCGGCGCCTTCCGGTCAGCTTCGACTCGCGTTCGATCCGCAACTGCCCGGCGGCGAAGAACTTGTCCTGACGCGCCCGCATTTCCTGGCGATTGAGCGGCGGCGCCATGTCGGCGTCGCGCGGCACTGGCTCGAAGACGCGATAGGCGGCCTCCTCGAGCGATCGGCCTTTGCCGCGGATGACGTCGCGCAAGAACTCAACGTCGATGTCTGGGCGCGGACGCCTGCCCGCCGGCATTCCGCGCTCGAGAAAGTGCAGGAAAGGGTGCGGATGGTTCCGGTTCCAATCCGGATTCTGCGAGACGTACCAGGCGTGGTCGAATTCGGCCGAGGGCGATGGCGCGTTCGGCCCGGGCTCGGCGAGATATAGTTCGAGCAAGCCTCGACCCGCGCTTCGGGCGCCGCTAGCGCGCCTGCGGAAATACTTCGGGTCGAAGAAGCCGTTTGGCCGATAGCCGAGCCTCTCACCGATCAGTGCGTAGTGCGCTGGAGCGAACGGCGCCGCATGTTCGCTCAACAGGCGCCGGCGTGCGTAATGACGCGCCCAGAACGCCCGCCGGCTCGCCTCCAGCGGCCCAAGGTAAAGATCCATGTCACGCCTATAGTTTCGGCTGGCCGGGCGAGCAACCCGCAGCGCGGCCTCTCGATTGGAAGTCCGCCATGAGGGCAGGCTCAAAGTCAGGTCCGAGGCGGATCGAAGGTCGGGCCGAACGCAGTCTCGAACGCCGCACGCAGCGCGGCGTCCGTTCCCGCCGTGGTCGCAGCGCGGCCGAGATCGGCGAGGCTGGTGACGCCGTAGTGGGGCTCTCGAATCCCGCAGGGCGCGATACCGGAGAAATGCGTGAGATCGGGATTGACGTTCAGCGCGACGCCGTGAAGCGTCGCCCAGCGCCGGATGCGTACGCCAATGGCGGCGATTTTGTCCTCGGCCATTTCGCCCAGGGGGGAGGGCGGCTTGTCCGGGCGCGCCACCCAGACGCCGACCCGGTCCTCGCGCGTCTCGCCAACGACGTCGAACGCCCTCAGCGTCTCGATCAGCCAGCTTTCGAGCGTGGCCACATAGGCCCGTACGTCGGGCCGGCGGCGCTTGAGGTCGAGCATCACATAGGCGACCCTCTGTCCGGGTCCGTGATAGGTGAACTGGCCGCCGCGGCCGGCGCGATGAACCGGAAAGCGCGCATCGATGAGGTCGCTGTCCCTCGCGCTGGTCCCGGCGGTGTAGAGGGCGGGATGCTCGATGAGCCAGACTCGTTCGGCTGCCTCTCCGCGCGAGATGGCCTCCGCTCGCGCTTCCATATCCGCCAGGGCGTCGGGGAATTGGGTCAGTCCCGGCGTGACGACCCATTCGACTGGCGGCGCATTGGCTCTCTGGAGCAAGGGCGCGCGCGGCGCGGGTCGCAAATTGAGCACAGAAGGGCTTCTATCAGACGGCGCGCAAGGGCGCGAGCAGGCGGGGCGCTAGCTCGACGTTCGACGGCCGGCTTGACTTCCGTCCGCCGGTTCGGGCCTTTGCCGGGTGCGTCATGACGGATATCGGCTTGGGCGACGCGGGCCGGTTCACTGGCGGTTCGCGCCGCCGCCCCAAGCCCCCAAGGCCCGAACGCCGAGAGCAACATGACCGAGAAACCCGCACACCGAGGCGGAGCGCCGATTGGCGCTGCCGCCGGGCGCCTACCCCGTTCGAAAGCCATTACGCCGCGGTCGACGGCGCTTCCCTGCATTACGCGGACCAAGGAAGCGGGCCGCCGGTCCTGATGGTTCACGGCAACCCGACCTGGAGTGTGCTCTATCGAGGCTTGATTGACGGCTTGAGAGGGCAATACCGATGTGTCGCAGTCGATCTGGCCGGGTTTGGTCTCTCGGTCCCGCCGCCGGACTTCTCGTTCAAACCCGAGGATCAGGCGGGGCTGGCCGCTGGCCTCCTCGATCGGCTGGATCTAAGGACGCGACCCTCCTCGCGCACGACTGGCGCGGGCCGGTCGGGCTCGGCGCAGCGATGATGACCAGCGGCCGAATATCGAGCCTTTGCCTCGGCAACACCTCTGGCCGGTCGACGGCGACTTCCACTTCGAGTGGTTCTCGAAGCTGACGGGAGGCCCGATCGGCCGCTTCGGCTCCGAGCGCTACGCAACTTTCGTCAATCTGGTGATGCCCTCGGCGATGCGCCGGCGCAAGCTTTCGGCCCAGGAGCTCGGCCTCCATCGGGCGCCGTTCCGCAAGCTGCAGTCGCGGCGAGGAATGCACGTGTTCCCGTCGGAGATCACCGCGAGCCGCGATTACCTGACCCGGCTAAGGGATTTCGTCGCCCGCTTCCAGGGCCCGGCCTTTTTTGTCTGGCCGGAAAACGACATCGCCTTTCGCGACCGGGAGCTCGCCCGCTGGAGAGAGCTCCTGCCTCATGCCGAGGCGCGGCGGGTCGCGAAATGCGGCCACTTCCTCTGGATCGACGCGCCCGACGAGTGCCTGGCCGAGGTGCGCGGATTTCTAGGCGCGACTCACGCCCGAGCGGCCTGACCGGACCGCGGCGGGCCGGAATGCCTCCCGCACAACCCATTGCGTGTATTATGTTTTTTCCGTTGACGGCGTCAATTTGCGCTTGACGGAATGGAATAGCCGGCGCTTTCTGTTCAAGTAGCCTCGAGGCGTCGCGTCCGCTTGCTTTAACGAAGGCCGCTAGCCGCGAGTGCTGCTCGCGTTGGGGGCACGTTCTTGACCGGCGCCGGCCCGAAGCATTCGCGTTCGTGGGCTCTTGCAGCGGCCTTCGCGCTGGCCGTCGGCACGCCCGTGGCGGCGTTCGGCGGCGCGTGGACCTTGCCGCAGGGAAGCGGCCAGCTGATCGAAACCTTGTACGGCTGGACCGGCTTCGGACCGCCTTGGGGCGGCAATCCCCCGGTCAGCCAGAGCCGCTTCGATGCGCAGACTTACGTTCAATACGGCCTCACCGATTCGATCACTGTTTTTGGTCAGACGGCGTTCGAACATTACGCGCTCGGGGACCCGACGCCAGACACTTGTAACGGCCTCGACTATTCGGACGTGGGCTTGAGAGCGAAGCTCTGGTCGACTGGCGAATGGGTGTTCTCGGGCGAAGGGACCGCCTTCATACCCGGCGCCCACAATCCGCAAGCGCCCGCGGAAGAAGGGAACACCGGCTGGGCGGGCGAAGCCCGCTTCAACGCCGGCGGCAACTTCAAGGTCGGTTCGACTCCCGGCTTTATCGACGCCGAGGTCGGCTATCGCCTGCGAACCGAGGGTCCGCCGGACGAGTGGCACGGAGACTTGACGGTCGGGTTCAAGTTCACGCCGCGGCTCATGCTGATGCTGCAGGACTTCACGACCGTGTCCGCCGTATCGACCGACCCGACCTTTTCGGAATGGCGACAGTCGGTGGTCGAGGCGAGCCTCGTCTACGCGCTCGACGACAAATGGTCGGTTCAGGCCGGCCTGTTCTCAACCGTGTGGACGGTCAAGACGAACACGCAGCATGGCGTGGCGCTTGCCGTATGGCGGAATTTTTGACGCGCCCGCCCGCGCCTCATGCGCTCTTCTCGAACAGCTCTCGCCCGATCAGCATGCGGCGGATCTCGCTCGTGCCAGCGCCGATCTCGTAGAGCTTAGCGTCGCGGAGCAGGCGCCCGAGCGGATAGTCGTTGGTGTAGCCGTTTCCGCCCAGAATCTGGATCGCGTCCAGGGCGACCTGGGTCGCGCGCTCGGCGGCGTAGAGGATCGCGCCCGCCGCATCCTCGCGAGTCGTCTGTCCGCGGTCGCAGGCCTTGGCGACCGCGTAGACGTAGGCCTTTGCAGCGTTCATGGCCACATACATGTCGGCGAGCTTGCCCTGCACCAGCTGGAAGGTCCCGATCGGCTGGCCGAACTGCTTGCGCTCGTGGACATAGGGCAGGGCGACGTCGAGCGCCGCCTGCATGAGGCCGAGCGGCCCGGCGGACAGCACCACCCGCTCGTAGTCGAGGCCGCTCATCAGCACGTTGACGCCCTTGCCGACCTTGCCCAGCACGTTCTCCTCGGGCACTTCGCAGTCAGCGAACACGAGTTCGGAGGTGTCCGAGCCGCGCATGCCGAGCTTGTCGAGCTTGGCGCCTTGCGAGAAGCCGTTCATGCCGCGCTCGACGATGAAGGCGGTGATGCCGCGCGCGCCGGCTTCCGGATCAGTCTTGGCGTAGACGACGAGCGTCTCGGCGAGAGGGCCGTTGGTGATCCACATCTTTGCGCCATTGAGCACGTAGCGGTCGCCCTTGCGGGTCGCCCGCGTCGTCATCGACACAACGTCGGAGCCGGCGTTCGGCTCCGACATCGCGAGCGCGCCGACGTGCTCGCCCGAGATGAGCTTCGGCAGATAGCGCGTCTTCTGGCGGTCGTCGCCGTTGCGCACGATCTGGTTGACGCAAAGGTTCGAATGCGCGCCGTACGACAGCCCGACCGAGCCTGACGCCCGCGACACTTCCTCCATCGCCACGCAATGCTCGAGGTAGCCCAAGGCCAGCCCGCCGTATTCCTCCGGCGCGGTGATCCCGTGCAGGCCGAGCGCCCCCATCTTGGGCCAGAGGTCGCGGGGAAAGAGATTGTCGCGGTCGATCGCCGCCGCACGCGGGGCGATCTCCTTCTCGGCGAAGGCGCGGGCGCTGTCGCGGATCATTGCGGCGCTCTCGCCGAGGTCGAAGTCGAACGGACGGGGCGCGTTGGGGATCATGGCGGGCTCTTCGCGGGCGGGCGGAGGCGAACTTGGCGGCAATCGGCGGCATTTGGCAAGGTTGCGAGGCCCGCGCGGGCGGTCCGCCCAAGCCGGATTCAAATTTAGCCAAATCCAGCAAAGTCCAGCCAAGCCCAGCAAAGGAAATCAAAGAAAAAGGCTTGGATTTCCTTGGATTCTCTTGTCCAAATCGAGCCTTTTCAAAGCCTTATGCCGACCCCTCCGGGGTTTTTCTTTTGCTCCCCATTCCGCCCAAGGCGCGCCTTGCCCGGCGCCCGTCCTTATCGTCGACCATGACCGCTCCCCTCAAGGCCGCCGATTGGCGGGATCGCTGTGGAAAGCGGCAGTGTAACCCTGATTCCGACAATTAGAAAGAAAATGTCAAAAAAATCGAGTTGGATCGGGACGCCAGCCGCAGCGGCGGGCCCCTATCATCCTTTATCTCTCCGTTTCACGAACTGGAGTTTTGCTCGTCGTCTTTTAGGGTTTCGGCGCATCCTTAGACCGAGCGAATTTTAGCGTGTATCTGCACGTGCGGCTCAGGGCGATCGGCCACGGCGCCTTGCGCTATGTGCCTCACGTTCTCGACGACCCGTTCCAACTCGTCGGATCGCACCAAGATCGTCTCGCCGACACGCGGGACGGCCGCAAAGTGGTACACCTCGGCGCTAAGCTTACCGTCGACAAACAAAGCACACCGCACGCTCACTGCCATCCCTCCATTGCGCAAGGCATCGCTAGGATTTGGCGCCGATCGCTCGAGGTCAAGCCCAGAAGTTTTCATACTGGGGCGCACCAAAATTGCTGATCGGTCTAGTTTGGTCCCCAGGCGTCGCTACTTGGGCGGGTCACCGACTGACCTTGCCGAAAAGCTCGTTCGAGCCGTTGATGACAAGTCGCCGCGACGGCGTTTGCGCCGCGCTAGCGGCTCAAAAGTGTCTGCAGGCGACTATCCACATCCACACATATGGGACTTGATAGGTAGAAATGCCTACACTACCAAAAGTAGCAAGGTGCTTTGAGCGGAGATTCAGCCAAAGTCGCGCGTTCAGCCCCGAGTTCCTCCCGCGGGGCTGCACGCAAGAAGCGCGCGACTTGCCCCGCGCCGTCCTCCTTCGGCGCGGGGCTCCGGATCTCTGAGCGCTGGCCGGCGTACCCGACCAAAGCCCACGAAGGCTTTCGCCGGATGATCGCCTGAATCGCGAGAGCGTGATTCATCTTTATGGCCTAGGCGCGCATTGAGATCGCAATCTTAGTCCCGCACAGCCGGAATGTCAGACCATACGGCTTATTGTCGCGAGGTCCTGATAGGTATAAATACCTAGATCAAACAATTGCGGCGCCGCCCCCTTTCGGCGCGGGACGGGTCGGACATGGCCCATCGAGCACATCATTATCGGATTCGATACTTCGGTCCGTTCGGAGCGCTTTGCGAAATCAAAATTGTCGCGCGGGACGCGGCTGCGGCTATCAACAAGTCGCATGACGCCGAATGGCCGCCCAAGGCGATCGGGTTTTGGATCATTGACCCCGACGGCCGGGAAATCCTTCAGCAACTGAGGATCGACTGTCGCTAGGCCGGAAGCCGCAGGCAGCGCGTTCGAAATGACTAAGCTCGACTGGCGTCGTATCGAGCCGTCGCTAATCGCCCACAAAAGTCGCGTTTAGATACGGGGACAGAGCGCCAGCCCGCGCGTCCGCCGAAAGCGAACGCGCGGCGCGAAGAGGCTCAGTCGAGCGCGCGTTCTACTGGCAGGCGTCCCAGAAGCCCTGCCGGTAGCTGGGATCGGTATAATACCAGCACAGACCCGGCGCCGGCGGCTGTCCCGCATAGGCGATGGCCGCGCCCGTGGCGAGGACGCCGATCGCCGCGCCGGCCGCGATGGCGCCGCCTGGGCCCCAGCGATACCAGCCGGGACGGGCCCAGCCGGCGTAACCGCCGTGATAGACTCCGCCACGATATCCATAGGCTCCGCCGCGGTACGGTCCGTGGCCATAGACCCCCCCGCCCGGCCCGCGGTACACGCCGCCGCCGTAACGGCCGTGCACACCGACGCCGCCGGCCGGTCCGTGACGGACCACGACAGCGCCGGCCTGCGGCGCGCTGAGACCCAGGAGCGCTATCGCGACGCAGACGCTTTTGAGCAAACTCGACCGAACCATGGCTTTCCTCCTCATTCGCACGCCCCCCCGCGCTCCAGCCCAATCGCCGACGGCGGCTTATGGCACAAAAAAGGGGTCAAAGCGAAGGCTTGAGGCCCAGCGACGTTAACACGAGGTCCGGCGGCGCGCGTGATAGGACGAACCGTACCCCGCCCCGGGCCTCGCGGGGCTCATCTGGCGCATGACCTCGCGCGGTTTTCGGGTCGGCCGGGGCGCCCGCAAGTTGTTCTGATCGGGTTTCCACCCTGGTCTAGAACGTGAAGGCGTAGATCCTCCCGTCGGCGGCGACATAGAGCCTGCCATCAGCGGCGATGAGGGTCTGAAAGTCGCGCGTCGCGGTCATGCGTTGCGTCGAGGCGATAAGGTCGCCGGTGTCGCCCCTGTAGGCGTAGAGCTTCCCGTCGCCCTGGGCGCCGATGGCGAACACGATCGGATCCGAGCGGCCGTCGGTGGTGGTGACGATCGGCGAGCCATGGACGCTGGCGACCGAGCCGCACCAGGCGGTGTCGATTGCGGGGGCGGGGTCGGCGCGGATCTTGAGGACGAGAAGTCCCTTCCCAGGCTTGTCCGGCGGACAATTCACGCCTTCCACTTCCAGCGCGACAAGGACGCCGTCGCCGGAAGGCCAAACGGCCGGCGACGCGATGGTCTTGAGCACGCTCACGCGTTCACGGGCGATTTGTCCGCCGAAGCCGCCGAGGTTGTCCCGATCGAGGAGGTAGGCGTCGCCGTCCTTGCCGATGGCGAGGATCAGCTTCCGGACGCCCTTGGCGCTCGGAACGTCGAGCGGAATCGGCGCAGTTCCGCCGAGATCGAGGTCATGTGCGTCGAGGGCGTCCCAGTCCGACGCGGCGAAAAAGTCGCGTGTCCCGGCCGGGGGGGCGAGGTCGGGACCGAAGCGCAACACGGCTTCGCCATCTCCCCATTCCTTGGCGAAGATCGTGTTGCCGGTCGCGGCGAACAGCGACTTTCCGTCGCTGGTGATTCCGCCCGGCGCCCAGATGCCGCCGCCGCGCGCGCGGGTCACGAAACTCGCGGTCTTCCCCGGCTCGAGGGTCGAAAAGCCCAGGACCAGCCCATGATAGAAGCCGCAATCGCCGGCGAGGCCGCCAAAGGGAACAAAGACCCGGCCGGCGAAGAGGGCGAGCGCGCCGCGCTGGTTCTGGGTCGTCGGGTCGAACTTTCCGCCGAGCGCCGTCGCCGCATCGACTGGCCAGCCGGGCTCGATCGATCCGTCGACGAGCGAGAGCGCAAAGATCTCATGCCGCGGCTCATTGTCGCGCATGACCGCGGCGTCGAGATAAAGCGTCGCGCGCGCCCGATCGATGACCGGCGTGCCGGTCACGCCGAGCGGCCAGATATTCCCGCAATGGAACGCGGCGGAGCGCATGACGGGCTGGCCAAGCGTCTGCTTCCACATTTGCGCGCCGGTCTTCTCGTCGAACGCGTAGACTTCATCTTCCTCGGTCGCGACGATCAGCATGCTCGAGCCCGATCCGGGCTCACGCCACAAGAGCGGCTGCGCATAGACCTCGCCTGGAAAGGTCGCGTTGAAAGAGGCGTCGAGATGCAAGCTGCGCGCGCGCTCGTAGGTGAGTCCGGGCATGACATACATGCCGGCGCGATCGGGCGAGCCGTGGTAGGTGAGGATCAGGGAATCGGCCGCCGCCGGAACGGACGCGGCCAGCGTGGCGGCGAGGGCGCCGGCGATGAGTGCAAAGCGCATGATGACCTTGAGTGCGGCGCCGACCCGCGCCGCTTTAAGCCATTATCCGCGCCGCGCGCGGAAGGGCAAGCGAATGTCCGCGCTCACAGGCGGCGCGGTTTCGCGGATGCGCCCATGCCGCGCCGCCTCCGACTGTTCGCTCAGGCTTCAGCTGGCCGAGACGGGCAATCGTTCGAGATCGGCGATCAGGCCGGGGCCGGTCGGGCGCCATCCCAGTTTCTTCCGCGTTTGCTCGCTCGAGGCGGGCATGTCGCGCGCCGCCAAATGGGCGAGCCAGCCGAAATAGGCCGGCGCCTCTTCCGGGGCGACGGATTTGACCGGGAGCTTCAGGCGCCCGCCAATGGCTTCGGCAATGTCGCGCGCCGCGACGCCTTCCTCCGCAACCGCGTTATAGACCGCGCCCGCTTCCGCCTTTTCGACCGCGAGCCGGTAAAGCCGAGCGACGTCGGAAACATGCGCCGCGGGCCAGCGGTTACGTCCGTCCCCGACATAGGCGAACACGCCCTTTTCCCGCGCGATCATGATCCATGGACTGATCAGGCCCTGCCGCTCCGGATCATGAACCTGGGGCAAGCGCATGACCGAGACATTGACCCCGTCTGCGGCGACGTCGGCGGCCGCTTCTTCCGACGCGGCGCGGGGGAAGTCGCTGGAGGTGACCCTCGGCGCGTCCTCCCTTGCTAGCTCGCCGGGCGGGACCTTGGCGATCGCGGTCCCCGAGGTCACGATGAGCGGCCTGCCGGAGTCGGCGAGGACCGCGCCGAGCGTCCTGATGAGCCGCCGGTCGGTTTCGCAATTCGCCATGAACTGCGAGAAGTCGTGGTTGAAAGCGAGGTGGACGACGCCGTCGGAGCGCGCCGCGCCTTCCTTGAGGCTGTCGGGATCGTCAATCGATGCGCGATAGACCTCGGCGCCGGCGGCGGCGAGCGCCGGCGCCTTCGCGTCCGAGCGGCAGACGCCGATGACCTGATCGCCCGAGGCGATCAACTCCTTGACGAGGGCCGAGCCGATGAATCCGGTGGCGCCGGTCACAAATACGCGCATGGGCAGTCCTCTCGTGGTTCGTTCAAGCCGGTAGTGTCTGGTGTGCGAAATAGGCGTCAATGTCGGCGATGAGTGCGGGCCCAACCGGCTTCCAGCCGAGCAGCGACCGCGTCCGTTCGCTCGTTGCCGGGCAGTCGACCGCCGCGAACCTGGCGAACCAGCCGAAATGCGCGTCCGCCTCTTCCGGCGACAGCGAGACAACCGGAACGTTCAGTCGCCGCCCGATCACCCCGGCGATGTCCTTGAACGGCACGCCTTCCTCGGCGACCGCGTGAAAGGGCCCGCCTTCCGCCCCGCGCTCGATCGCGAGCCTAAAGACGCGCGCCGCGTCTGTTCGATGCGCGGCCGGCCAGCGGTTGAGCCCGTCGCCGATATAAGGGGAGACGCCCTTCTCGCGGGCGAGAGCAATGACGCGGGAGACAAACCCATGCTCCCCGCGGCCATGCACGGACACCGGCAACCGCACCGTCGCCGCCCGGACGCCTCGCTTCGCCAAGGTCACGACGGCGGCCTCGGGGTTGCGCGGAAAAGTGGGAGAGTCCGGAGGGGGCGGGGTCTCTTCGGTCGCGACGCGCCCGGGCGAGAGCGCGGCCATGCCGTTCGTCACGATCAGCGGACGGCCGGAGCCTTCAAGCGCGGCGCCGATCGCCTCGATCGCGCGCCTCTCATCGGCGCCATTCTCCGCGAATTTCGAGAAGTCATGGTTGAAAGCGAGATGGATCACGCCATCCGACTGAGCGACGCCGCCCTTCAGGCTCTCCAGATCCTGAAGCGAGCCCCGATGGACTTTCGCCCCCGCGGCGGCCAGCGCCTGCGCCCCCTTGCCCGAACGGCAGAGGCCGATGACCTGATGGCCGGCCGCAATGAGGTCCTTCACGACAGCCGAGCCGACCCAGCCGGTGGCGCCGGTGACAAACACACGCATGAGCAAAAGTCTCCAAATTTTCGTTGGAGACAAACTTCCGCTTTTGCGCTATTGTAGTAAAGTAGTGATCTTATCCTATTATAATGGCTAACAGGATGGACCGACCCGTCGCGCAGGAGAACCGGCTCGGGGGCTATCTCAGGGACCGCCGCACGAAGCTCGATCCAGCCTCGTTCGGCGTGCCCGCGGAGCGTCGCCGCACGCCTGGCCTGCGCCGCGAGGAAGTGGCGCAGCGCGCCAACATCAGCCCGACCTGGTACGCATGGCTCGAGCAGGGGCGCGGCGGCGCGCCTTCGGCCGACGTGCTCGACCGGATCGCGCGCGCTCTCATGCTGACGGATGTCGAACGGGAGCACCTCTTCCTGGTCGGCCTCGGCCGGCCCCCCGAGGTCCGCTACCACGCGGCCGGAGGCGTCACGCCGCGGCTCCAGCGCGTTCTTGATGCGCTTGACCCCAGCCCCGCCCTGATCAGGACCGCGATTTGGGACGTCGTGGCCTGGAACCGGGCCGCGACCGTGATATTCGGGGACTATGGTGCAACGCCGCCGGCGCAGCGCAACATCCTGCGCTACTTCTTCCTCGATCCGCGCGCCCGGGCGGCGCAGTACGACTGGGAGAGCGTGGCCCGGTTCGTGCTCGGCGCGTTCAGGGCGGACGCGGTCCGCGCCGGCGCCGCGGCCGAGGTCGAGCCCCTCATCGACGAGCTCTGCCGCCTCAGTCCGGAGTTCGGCGCGATGTGGCGCGACAATGACGTTCGCGGCCACCACGGCGAAGCCGTGAAGCACATCAAGCACCCGACGCTCGGCCCGCTCGCGATCGAATATTCCGCGTTCGCGGTCGATGGCCGGACGGACCTGACCATGGTGGTCTACAATCCGGCGACGCCGGACGACGCGGAACGGATCAAGTCATTGCTCGCCTGACCGCGCCTCCAGGAAGCGGGCGCCTTCGCCATTGCAAGGCCGGCACCCGCTGCTCTGCTCAGCCGATCGCGATCTTGCGCGGTTGGGCGTGCTTCGCCTTTGGCAGGGTCAGGGTCAAGACCCCGTCTTCAAGGTTGGCGCTGATCTTCTCCTGGTCGACCTTGTTCGACAGCGTGAAAGAGCGCGCGTAGTGGCCGACGTTGTATTCGGTATAGACCGGCTCCATGTCCTTGTATGTGGTGAAGTCGATCTGCCCGTCGACCCTGAGCACGTCGTTCTCGAGCGCGATGTTGAGGTCCTTCTTCTCGACCCCGGGCATTTCCAGAACGACGGCGAGCGCGTCGTCGGTCTCGTAGATATCGGCGTACGGGACGTAGTAGCGGCCGGGGATCGTCTTCTCCTCCTTCGCCACCATCTCCTTCTTCTCGCGCACGCTCAATTCCTGCTTCTCTGCCATGGCTGTCCCCTTCTTGGTCTTGGCTTGTGCGGTCATTTTCACGCCACCTTGATCGACTTCGGCTTCTCGCTCTCTGCGCGCGGCAGGAACAAGGCCAGGACGCCGTCGCGGTATTCGGCCTTGACCCGGTCGGGGTCGATCTCGACTGGCATCGTCACCGCCCGGTCGAACCGGCCGGCGAGCCGCTCGCGCCGATGCACCGCCGCCTTTTCCTGATACCCCACCGTTTTCGTGCCGGTCACGCGGATGGTGCGGCCCTTTACCTGGACGTCGAGGTCCGATTTTTTGACCCCAGGCAGCTCGGCGATGATGATGAAGTCGTCGGCTTTTCTGAACACGTTGACCGGCGGATAGGCGCCGCCGCCGCTCACGCTCGAATCGAGCCAGCTGCTGGTTCGATAGGCGTCCAGGGCCTGCTGAAAGCTGGAAAGTGCGTCGAACGGATCCAAGATTGCCATTGTCCCTCCTCCTTGCAGCTCGGAAGCGAGTCGGCGAAGCTTTGGCACTCACCCGCTTCGAGTGCTAAAAAGTTGGCAACCGCTCCCCGAGCCGTCAAGGGGCAGCGACAATCGGACGCGGGCGGGCGCGGGACGCAGTCATAGGTGGAGCCTTGGAACGGCCCAGCCTCAATCGCCCCAGGTCGCAAACATGCCGACCGCGGCTGCCGCCATGGCTGCCGTCGCCAACCAGCCGAGGGTCTTCAGGACGGGACCCAGAGCGAACTGACGCATGACCGCCCTGCGCGAACTCAGGTGCATGATCATGATCATGAGCGGCACGGCCGCCACGCCGTTGATCACGGCGCTCCAGAAAAGCGCCTTGATCGGATCGAGGGGGCTGAAGTTGAGGGCGGCGCCGACAAAGGTCGCCACGGCGATGGCGCCGTAAAATGCTTTCGCGCGCTTAGGCTTCTGCGCCAGTCCAACCCTCCAGCGCAACGCTTCGCCGACGGCGTAGGCGGCGCTCCCGGCGAGCACCGGCACGGCGAGCATTCCGGTGCCGATGATCCCGAGCGCAAACAAGACGAACGCGAAATCGCCGGCGATCGGCCGCAACGCTTCGGCGGCTTGCGAGGACGTTTGAATGTCCTTTATTCCGTGGGCGTTCAATGTCGCTGCGGTCGTCAAGACGATGAAGAGAGCGACGATATTCGACAAGCCCATCCCGACGAGCGTGTCGAGCCGGATACGAGCGAGTTGGCTCGGCGCCTGCTCAGGCGCCTTGACGAGCGGTTTCGCCTCGCGATCCCCTTTCTCCTCTTCAACCTCTTCCGCGGCCTGCCAAAAGAAAAGATACGGGCTGATCGTCGTGCCAAAAACGGCGACCACGACAGTGAGATAGGCGCCTGAGAATTCGAGATGTGGCAAAACAAGATCGCGCGCGACGGTCGGCCAAGGTACGCCGACCACAAACACTGTCGCCACATATGCGAACAGCGACAGGGTCAGCCACCGCAAGATCGAAGCATAGCTCGAGTAGCGCGTGAACACTTCGAGCAGGACAGTGACGACTGCAAAACCGCCGATATAGATGGCGGCCGGACCCGGGATCAGCAGGCGCAAGGCGGCAGCCATCGCGCCAAGGTCCGCTCCAAGATTGATCGTGTTGGCTGCGAGGAGGAGGCCGACCAGCAGATAAAGCACGGGCGCCGGATAGTGACGGCGCATGTTCTCGGCGAGGCCATGCCCAGTGACCCGTCCGACCTGGGCGCTGATCATCTGGATGGCGCACATCAACGGATAGGTCAGCAGGAGCGTCCAACCCAGGGTATAACCAAACTGCGCGCCGGCCTGAGAATAGGTGGCGATGCCGCTGGGATCGTCGTCCGAGGCCCCGGTGATCAAGCCCGGGCCGAGGACGTCGCGGAGTTTCGGCCCGACGGGGGATTGAATTGCGGCGGACGGCCGTGAGACTTCGCATGTTCACGGCGTCTCCCTCCAATGCCGTGAATTTAAACCGCTTCGCCCCCGTTTTGTTCCAGGCGGTCAAGGGGAATACTCAAGCCTCCTTGAGCCGGCCCGCGCCATAGATTTTGCGCGAAACTGAGTTATAAACTGGGGGTTACTTAGACAGCCAAGTCAGGGAGGCGGGAGTGTCAGAGACAGTGGCCGGCACTTTGGTCGACGCGCTCGAACAGATTGGCGTCAGGCAGATATTCGGTCTCATCGCCGATTCGCTCAATCCGATCGGCGACGTCGTGCGCCAGAGCAAAATCGAATGGATCGGCGTCCGCCACGAGGAAGGGGGAGCGCTCGCGGCAGCGGGCCAGGCAAAGCTCACCGGTCGGCTTGGCGTGTGCTGCGGATCAACCGGACCGGGCAGCACCCATCTCATCGCCGGCCTTTATGAGGCGAGTCGCGACCATGCGCCGGTTCTGGCGATCTCCGGGGACATGCCGCGCCAGCTGGAAGGTCTCGACTATTTTCAAGCGACAGATACCAACATGCTATTCCGCGATGTCGCGCTCTATACCGAGACCATTTCGTCGCCGGCGCAGGCGCCGGCCGTCATTCATCAGGCGATCGCCGCCGCCTATGCGGGCCGTGGCGTTGCGCATTTGACGGTGCCGGTGGACGTCTTCAGCGCAAAGGCCGACCGCAGCGTTCCGAGCCTCGCAACGCTCAAGCCGAGACCCGAAATCGCCGCCAGCGAAGAAGATATCGCCGGGATCGCCCGCCGACTCGATGAGGCCGGCGGCATCGTGATCATGTGCGGCGCCGGGTCACATGGCGCAGCCGACGAATTGCGTGCGCTCTCCGATCGACTGAAGGCGCCGCTGATCCATTCCGTCAAAGGCAAGGACATCATGCCTTACGATGACCCGCGCTGGATGGGCGGCATCGGCATGATCGGAACGAAGGCCGACTATAAGGCGATGATGGATTGCGATCTGCTGCTGATGCTGGGCACCGACTATCCCTATTCGGAATTCCTGCCCCGCAAAAGCATCGTCATCCAGGTGGATGAGCGGGCGCGCGTGATCGGACGCCGGGCGCCGACCGAGCTCGGCGTGATCGGCTCGGTCCGGCCAACGGTCAAATCGCTGCTCGATCGGGTGAAGCCGAAGAGTGATAGCGGGTTCTTCGATCGCGTAACCGCCGAGCGCAAGGCGTGGGACGAGAAGCTCGACAAACAGTGCGACCTTGGGCGCAGCAAGGACCGCATTCATCCCCAGGCGGTGGCGCGTGCAGTGAGCGACCTTGCCGCGCGCGACGCCGTGTTCGTCATCGACACCGGGCTCAACACGCTCTGGTCGGCCAACTGGATTCGCCAGAACGGCCAGCAGCGGATCATCGGCTCGTTCAACAACGGCGCTGTCGGCACCGCGCTTGGCCAGGCCAATGGCATCCAGGCGCTCGACCATTCGCGCCAGGTCATCGCGCTTTGCGGCGACGGTGGTTTCAACATGCTGATGTGCGAATTCCTCACCGCCGTGCAGCATAAGCTGCCGGTGAAGGCCGTGGTCTATAACAATTCGTCCCTCGGACTGATCAGGCTTGAGGCCGAGTCGATGGGGCTGCCGGCCTGGAAAGCCATGGACTTCCCCAATCCAGACTATGTTGCGCTGGCGCGCGCCTGCGGCGGGGTGGGCTTCAAGGCCGAAAAGCCCGGCGAATTGCGCGGCGCCATCGACCAGGCGCTCAAGGCCGACGGCCCGGCCATTGTCGATTGCGTCGTTCCGGCTGATGAATTGCCCAACGCACCGCATCTCGAGCTGCAGACTATGGAGAATTTCGCCGAGGCAAAGGTCAAGGAAGCGATACTCGCCGTGACCGGCCGGTGACGACCGACCAATATCCAGTTCGTTTCCAGCGCGAGCGTAACTCTCGCCGATGACCCTGCTTTAGCGCACGCGTCTTTGTAGGGCGGGCTCGATGAGCCTGCCGGCCGGGTGGACCCGGCCCTACGAGCAATGCTCTCGCCTGCTTTCGGGCAGGCGATTGCGCCCGATCAATGCGGAGCGCGCTTTCGGGCTAAAATGTAACAAAGTTGGAAATCAGCGATGGAGGAAGCCAATGGCAAAAGCTGAGACCAAGGTCCCTGTCACCAGTCAAAAGACGTCCGCGCCGCCACAGGCGGCCGCGATGCAAGCCTTCCGGCCGTTCGAGAGCCTGCGTCGGGAGGTCGACCGGCTGTTCGAGGACTTCACCGTCAATCCGTTCCGGCTGCCGCTGAGGCGGCCCGAGTTCGGCCTCGAGCCGTTCTGGCAGCCGGAGTCCTGGGTCGCGCAGCCGGCGATCGATTTCGTCGAGCGCGCGAATGCGTTCGAGTTGACGGCGGAGATGCCCGGCCTCGACGAGAAGAACGTCGAAGTGAACGTCGCCAACGGCGTGCTTACGGTTAAGGGACAGAAGGAAGAGGAAAAAGTCGAGAAGAAGGAGGACTTCCACCTCAGGGAGCGACGCTTCGGCTCGTTCGCCCGCTCGGTTCGGATTCCCGACACCGTCGACGCCGACAAGATCGACGCCAGCTTCAGGAACGGCGTCCTCAAAGTGACGCTGCCCAAGAAGGCGGAAGCCCAGAAGCCGGTCAAGAAGATCGAGGTCAAGGGCGGCTGAGGCCCGCCCTCACCCGAGCCCCTCTCCCGCATAATCGGGAGAAGGGCTCTGTTCACAGCCGTTACGGGCATTGATCCCAGAAGCCCTGGCGGCGGCTGGCGTCGGTGTAGTACCAGCATAGACCCGCTGCGGGCGGCGAGCCGGCCCAGGAGGCCGCGGCCGCGGCGCTGACGAAGCCGAGCGCTGCTCCGGCGGCGATCGCGCCGCCCGCCCGCCAGCGATACCAACCGGGCCGTGCGGCCCAGGCGCCGCCGCGCCAACCATAGCCCGTGCGGACGTTGACGTTGCGATTGACGTTGCGGTTCACGTTTCGGTTGACGTTCCGATTCATGTTCCGGTTGACGTTGCCCCGGTTGATGTTGCCTCGATTTACGTTCCCGCGCCCCGCGTACGCGCCCCGATGCATTCCGCCGCGGTTCATGCCGCCATGCATCGCACCCCGGTGCATGCCGCCATGCATGCCGCCCCGGTGCATGCCCCCGCCGCCCCGGTGCATACCGCCGCCGCCCCGGTGCATGCCGCCGCCGCCATGGCGATGGCCGCCGCCGCGCCCGCCGCCGCCGCGAACCTGGGTGATCCATCCGTCATCGAGATGCGTCGCCGACGTCCCCGCGGAGAAGACCTCGATCGCCTCCGCTTGCGGGGCCGCGAAAGCGCTAAGCGTCACGAAGATGAGCGCGCGCTTGATGAAATCGAGTTTTCTCATGGCCTTCCTCCCCTGCTGCGTCCCGGACGCCCCTTCGACGTGCTAAGGTGCGACGCCCCGCCCAATGGAGCGATGTTAGCCGCTTTGGGTCACTGGCGCGAGTCCTGGCTGATCGTCGGCGGGCGGCATGCCCGATGATCCACATGTGCAGTCGTAGCGTAACGGATATCGTCGCCGCAGCGAACGAACGGATATGAGGCACAATCAGGATTGGGAGACGAGAATGTGGAGCAGGAGGTCGTTTCTGACTCTCATCGGCGCGGCCCCGGCGGCGCTCGCCGTCCCCGCGCGGGCGTTCGAGTTTAAGCCCTACGATCCGGTCGCGGTGGCGGAGGCGGTCGCATCCGGCAAGCCGGTCATCGTCCATGTCCGCGCATGGTGGTGCCTGCAGTGCCATGCGCAGGCCGCCATCCTCGACAGCCTGAAGAGCGACCCCGCCTATGACGGAGCGAGCTTCTTCCTGGTCGACTACGACAAGCAGAAGGACGTGGTGGCGAAGCTTGATTGCCCGCGCGCGACGCTCATCGCGTACAAGGGCGGCAAGGAAGTCAAGCGCATGTCCTGGGAGACTTCGCGGGAGGCGGTCATCGGCGTCCTCAAGGCTGCAATGTGAATCTAATCCTGAGTTTGCCGCTCGCGCTTGCCGCGGGGATGCTGACCATCTTCAGCCCCTGCGTGCTGCCGCTGGCGCCGATCGTCGTGGCGAGCGCCCGCGCCCAAGACCCGCGGGGTCCGATCGCGCTCGGCTTCGGACTGGCGGCGACATTCGGCGTCGTTGGCGGCGTACTCGCCTCGTTCGGGGTCGAATTCGGCGACTCCGCCCTGGCGCGAGCGGCGTCCGCCGTCATCATGATCGCGATCGGGGCGGCGCTTCTCGCGCCGGCGATCGGCGAACGAATCGAACGCCGGCTCGGCTTTGTCGGCCGCGCGGCCGACGTCATGAGCGAGCGGCTGCCGAACGCCGGCCTCGCCGGGCAGGCGGCGGCCGGCGTCGTGCTGGCCCTGGCCTGGGCGCCTTGCGCCGGTCCCATTCTCGGCGCCGCGCTCTTGCTCGCGGCCAAGGGCGGTTCGCTCGCGGCGGCGATCGCGACGATGACCGCCTACGCGCTCGGCGCCGCAAGCGCGCTGATCGGCGCCGGCTATGCGGCTGGCCGCATAGCCTCGAAGGCGCGCTTCGCGTGGGCCGGAGCCGCGGGCAGGCTTGCGCTCGGCGCGGCGTTCCTTGCCATCGGCGTCGCGGTCCTGACCGGCTTCGATCATCACATCGAAGCGGTTCTCGTGGCGGCGATGCCCGATTGGCTGACCGCCTTCGCGACCTCGCTCTGACTCGCGGCCCGAGCGCGGCCGTTCGCCTCATCCTTCGTCGCGCGCGCGCCTCGTTGCGAGCTTCATCACCAGATTTTCGCCGACGCCGGGCCGGCTGAACGGGCAGACCGCGAGGCAGATGGCGCAGCTCATCGCCTCGTTGAAATAAGGCAGGCACTTGTCGAAGTCGACGTACCAGCGCCGCTCGCCGCGAACCAGCGTCTTCTCCGGCAGAATCGCCGCCGGAGGACAGGCGTCCGAGCACACGCGGCAATGGAGACAGAAGTCGTCGGCGCCGAACGTTTCTGGGGCGTCGGCGATCAGCGGCGCGTCGGTGAGCACGCAGGCCAGGCGGAAATTCGAGCCGAATTGGCGATGGATCATCGACCCGTGCTTGCCGAGCTCGCCGAGCCCGGCCTCGATCGCCGGCGGGATCAGCACGAACGAGCCGGCCATCGGGCCGCCATAGGGAAAGGCGTCGTAGCCTTGCCCGCGCAGCCAATTGGCCAGGCCCTTGGCGGCCCGGATTCCCCGCCCGTACTGGCGCGTGATCTCCACCAGCGCGCGCATCGACGGGGCCTGCTTCATCGCCTCGTAATCCTGCTCGACCGCGAGCACGATCATCCACGGATAGGTCGGCGGGTCGTCGCCTTCGAACACATAGTCGGCGCGCATAGGGGTGACGCCGACGTCGTCGGCGCCGCACTCCGCCGCCGCGCATTTGACCGCCCCGGTTAGCGCTTCGGCGGCCAAACCGGCTTTGTCCGGGCTCACGGGAATGAGCGGTTCGTCGATGGCCCGCTGCCGTTCCCGTCTCGCCTCGGCAAGCGTCTCGTCGTCGCCGGTGCGCTGATAGAACCAGCGCTGCAGCGGCCCGTGCGGGATCGTATCCGGCGGGCGCCAGTAGACCGGCGAGGGACGGCGCGGCGCGTCTTCGCCGACGCCGTTGATCGCGTTGCCCGAAACGGCGGGCCAGTGGCGCATCTGATCGGCGCTCGGCGTCCAGACAGGCGTGCGCCGGCGGCTCATGCCGCGTCCACAGAATTGATTTTCAGCCTCCGGACCCTCTGAATTGGCTCGGACCGCCGAGTTTCGCGCCGTCCGTTCGAGTTGGGATTTAGCGTCAATCGATCCTCGCGGGTCAAGTCGGCGCGGAAGGCTCGGGCAGCGCCAGCCGACGTCGCAGGCCGGCTTGTCTTTGACATCGCCATTGGGGCTTCCTAGCCTTGAGCGCGCGCTTGGCCCGCCCGCAATTACGGCTCCGTGTCGCGTTCGCGCCCCTCGATGGCCGGAGCAGGGAGCCGATGCGCAATGCGCGGGTCGGAGTGCGGCGCCCATGCTTGAGCATTTTTCGTCCGGCGGCGTCCACATCGCCTTCATCGACGTTGCGCCCGGGGCCAGCGACCGCGGGGAGCCGATCCTTCTGATCCACGGCTTCGCCTCCAATCATCGCGTTAACTGGGTTCATCCGCGCTGGGTCGAGACCCTTGCTCAGGCCGGGCGCCGGGTTATCGCCTTCGACAGTCGCGGCCACGGGGCGAGCCAGAAGCTCTATGCGCCCGCCGACTATCACAGCGCGCGGATGGCGAGGGACGCGGCCAACCTCCTCGCGTTCCTCAAAATCGAACGGGCCGACGTGATGGGCTATTCGATGGGCGCCCGCATTGCGAGCTTCCTTGCCTTGGCGAAGCCGGATCTCGTGCGCGCGCTGATCCTCGGCGGGCTCGGCGAGCGACTAGTGAATGGCGCAGGCCTGCCGGAAGGGATCGCGCACGCAATGGAGGCGCCCTCGCTCGAAGATCTCTCCGACCCGACGCAACGCATGTTCCGCGCCTTCGCCGACCAGACGAAGAGCGACCGCGCCGCGCTCGCCGCCTGCATCCGGGGCTCGCGCCAGAGCCTCACGCCGGCCGAAGCCGCACGGATCGTCCAGCCGACGCTGGTTGCGGTCGGGACGAGCGACGCGGTCGCCGGCAATCCCCACAAGCTCGCGGCGATGCTGCCGCAAGCTCAGGCGTTCGACATTCCCGGGCGCGATCACAACCGCGCCGTCGGCGACAAGGCGTTCAAGGCCCGGGCGCTCGACTTTCTCGCCCGCCCGGAATGACGCCTCAATCGCTATGCGTCATACACTAAAGTCCTAATGACAAAGCAGGTGACAAGCCTGCGGGAAACGTCAAGACTGCGATCGACGGCCGCCTCGATCGGCCGGACGACGCCGGGAGCGGAAGGTCCATGGAGCTGGCCGAGGCGAAAGCCCGAGGCGCGGACGAGGGCGCGGATCTGCATGCCTCGGCTTTGCTGGCGGTCAGCGGGCTCACGATCCGGTTCGGCGGCGTGACCGCGCTCCAGGACGTCTCCTTCGAGGTCGCGCGGGGCGCCATCTGCGGCTTGATCGGGCCGAACGGGGCCGGCAAGACGACGCTGTTCAATTGCATCTCGCGCCTCTATGATCCCGGCGCCGGGTCGATCCTGTTCGACGGGCGCCCGCTCGCCAGCTTCGCCAGACACGAACTCGCCTCGCTCGGCATCGCCCGGACCTTCCAGAACGTCGCGCTGTTCTCGACCATGACCGTGCGCGAGAACGTGTGCGTCGGCGCGCATGCAATCGCGCGTGGCGGATTCCTGGCCAATGCGCTGGCGACCCCTTCGGCGCGGCGCGAGGAGCTCGAAATCGCCGAGCGCGCCGAGGCGCTGATCGAGGAATTCGGTCTGAAAGGGGTCGCTGACCGGCCGGCGGGCGCGCTTCCGTTCGGCGTGCGCAAGCGGGTCGAGCTCGCCCGCGCGCTCGCCAAGGTTCCAAAACTCCTGCTCTTGGACGAACCGGCCGGCGGCCTCAACCACTCCGAGGTCGATGGGCTGGCCGACGAAATCCGCGCCATTCGCGATCGGCGCGGCGTCGCGGTGCTCCTGGTCGAGCATCATATGAACCTGGTCATGCGGGTCAGCGACCAGGTGGTCGCGCTCGACTTCGGCCGGGTGATCGCCAACGGCCGGCCCGACGAGGTGAGAGCCAATCGCGAGGTGGTGCGCGCCTATCTCGGGAGCGCCGGTTGAGCGCGCCGATCCTGGAAGTCAAGGATCTCGAGGCCTGGTACGGCCCGGCGCGGGCGCTGCGCGGGATCGATTTCGAGGTCGAGGACGGCGGAGTCACGGCCGTGCTCGGCGCCAACGGCGCCGGCAAGACCACGATCTTGCGCGCCCTGAGTGGGCTCATCCGCCGCACCGGCGATATCCGCTTCCGCGGGAGCCCGATCGGCGCGCTGGCCACGGAGGACGTCGCCCGTCTCGGCATCGCCCATGTGCCCGACGGACGCGGCACGTTCACCGATCTCACCGTCGAGGAGAATCTGCGCCTCGGCGCCTATGTGCGCGCCGACCGGCAGGGCGTCCGCAAGGATTTCGACCGTGTGTTCGGTTTCTTTCCGCGGCTCGCGGAGCGGCGCCGCCAGCAGGCAGGAACTCTCAGCGGCGGCGAGCAGCAGATGCTCGCGATCGCACGGGCGCTCCTGATGCGCCCGAGCCTTCTGATGCTTGACGAGCCGTCGTTCGGCCTCGCGCCGATGGTGGTGGTGGAAATCTTTCGCGTCCTTGGCGAGATCAATCGCAACGAGGGCGTGAGCCTTTTGATCGTCGAGCAGAACGCTTCGCTGGCGCTCGATCTCGCCGACCGAGCGGTGCTGATCGAGACCGGGCGAGTCGCTCTCAGCGGCCCCTCGCAGGCGATCCGCGCCGACGATGCGGTGCGGCGCGCCTATCTCGGCTACTAACGGGGGAGCTGCGAATAATTGGGCGAGTTCCTCAACCAACTGGCTTCCGGAGTGGCGCTGGGCGGCGTCTACGCGATCATGGCGCTAGCGCTCGTGATGATTTACCAGGCGACGCAGCTCATCAATTTCGCCCAAGGCGAAATGGCGATGTTCTCGACCTATTTCGCCTGGAAGCTGATCGACCTCGGCGAGCCGTACTGGTTGGCGTTCTTCGCCACCGTCGCCTGTTCGTTCATCGGCGGGGTGCTGATCGAGCGGCTGATCGTCAGGCCGTTCGCCAACGCGCCGGTTCTCGCCTCGGTGATCGTGTTCATCGGCTTGAGCCTGATCTTCAACTCGCTCGCCGGATGGCTCTACGGCTATTCAGTGACCTCGTTCGACACCCCGTTCACGGGGCGCCCGTGGTTCGGGGCAGGCTACATGTCGGCGCATGAATTCGGGCTCGATCATCGTGACCTTCTGCGTGCTGGCGCTGGTCTACATTTTCTTCCGCTTCACGCCGCTCGGCCTCGCGATGCGGGCGGCGGCGCAGAATCCGGTGTCGAGCCGGCTGGTCGGGATCCGGGTCGGATGGATGTTGGCCATCGGCTGGGGCCTGGCGGCGGCGATCGGATCGATCGCCGGCATGATGGCGGCGCCGATCGTTTATCTCGATCCCAACATGATGGGCGGCGTCCTGCTCTACGCCTTCGCCGGCGCGGTCCTCGGCGGCATCGACAATCCGTTCGGCGCGGTCGTCGGCGGCTTCGCGGTCGGCGTGCTCGGCAATCTCATCGGCGCCTATGTCGTCGGCCCGGAGGTCAAGCTCTCGGTGGCGCTCGCGATCATCATCGCCGTCCTGGTCTGGCGGCCGTGGGGATTGTTCGGGCGCCGCCTCGTGGCGAGGGTGTGACCGTGGCCGAGGCCGACGGCGCATTGCGGGGCCTTCTGACGCTGGCGATCGCGGTCGTCGCGCTCGCCTTCCCGTTCGTCGCCTCGGGCTACCACATCTATCAGGGCTCCCAGGTGCTCATTCTCGCCATCGCGCTGCTCGGCCTCAATCTCCTGACCGGGTTTAACGGCCAGATCTCGCTCGGCCACGGCGCTTTTTTCGCCATCGGCGGCTACGGCGACGGCGATCCTGATCACGAAGTTTGGCCTGCCGTTTTGGGCTGCCATTCCGCTGGCGAGCGTGGTGTGCTTCGTTGCGGGCTTTCTGTTCGGCTTTCCCGCGCTTAGATTCGGCGGCCTTTATCTCGCGCTCGCCACTTTCGCCCTTGCGGTCGCGACCCCGCAGATTCTGAGCTACACCGGCTTCGACGCCATCACCGGCGGCTCGCAGGGACTTTCGCTCCCCAAGCCGCTCGCGCCACTGGGGCTCAGACTAAATCCCGACCAATGGCTCTACCTCGTCTGCCTCGCCTGCGGCGCGGCGCTCTACTGGGCGGCGCGGAACCTGGCGCGGGGACGGATCGGACGGGCGCTGATCGCCATTCGCGACCAGCCGATCGCCGCCGAGACGATGGGCGTCAATGCGGCGCTCTATAAGACGACGTGCTTTGGCGTCAGCGCGCTCTATGCCGGTGTGGCGGGAGGATTGAGCGCGATCGCGGTCGGCTTCGTCTCGCCCGACAGCTTCGGATTGCCGCTCTCGCTCGCTTTTCTGGTCGGGATCGTGGTCGGCGGGCTCGCGTCGCTCGGCGGCGTGCTGTTCGGAGCCCTGTTCATCGAATTCGTTCCCAACCTCGCCGACCAGCTCTCGGTCAATTTTGGCGAAAGCGCCAAGGCCCTGCCGGGGGCGATTTACGGGGCGCTGCTGATTCTGGTAATGGCCGCGATGCCGACCGGAGTAGCGGGCGCGGCGCGGGCGGCCGCACGCCTGTTCGGTTCGTCTCGACGGGTCAAAGTTGAAAACGGCGCGAATGTCGCCGCGAAGTATGAAGAAAAGGGAGAATCGCCATGATCACACGACGTTCATTTCTGCAATCCAGCGCCGCCGCCGCCGCGTTCGCCGCGAGCGCCGGTTCGGCCCGCGCCGACAACGCGCCTGGCGTCACCGATACGGAAATCAAGATCGGCCAGACCATGCCCTATAGCGGACCAGCTTCCGCCTATGGCGTGATCGGCAAGACGGAGGCCGCCTATTTCAAGATGATCAACGAGCAGGGCGGGATCAACGGCCGCAAGATCAATTTCATCAGCCTCGACGACGGCTATAGCCCGCCGAAGACGGTCGAGCAGGTGCGGCGACTGGTCGAGGACGAAAAGGTCGCATTCCTGTTCCAGACCCTTGGCACCCCGCCGAACCTCGCGATCCGGCAATATTGCAACGACAACAAGGTGCCTCAATTGTTTGTCGCCACCGGCGCCGCCACGTTCAGCGACCCCGAGCATTTCCACTGGACGATGGGCTACAATCCGAATTACCAGACCGAGGCGCGCATCTACGCCAAGCAGATCCTGGCGACCAAACCGGACGGCAAGATCGGCGTGCTCTATCAGAACGACAGCTTCGGTAAGGACTACCTGATCGGTCTCAAGGACGGCCTCGGCGCCGATCACGCCGGCATGATCGTGAAAGAGGCGTCGTACGAGACCTCGGAGCCGACCGTCGACTCGCAGATCGTGACGCTCCAGGGCTCAGGCGCCGACATTCTGCTGATCGCCGCGACGCCGAAGTTCGCGGCCCAGGCGATCCGGAAGTCCTACGATCTCGGGTGGAACGCGGTGCGCTATCTCAGCAACGTGTCGCCTTCGATCGCGACGGTGCTGAAGCCGGCGGGCCTCGACAAATCCAAGGGGCTCATCACCGCCTATTACGGCAAGGATCCGACCGACGCGCGCTGGAAGGACGATCCCGGACTTAAGGAATGGCAGGCTTTCGCGGCGAAATATCTGACCCCGACCGACTTCATCGACGCCAACGCGACTTACGGATTCGGCGCGGCGGCGACGATGATCTACGTGCTCAAGCGATGCGGGAATGATCTGTCGCGCGATAACATCCTGAAGCAGGCGGCCGACATCAAGGATCTCGAACTGCCGATGCTGCTGCCGGGGATGAAGATCAACACCTCGCCGACCAATTACGATCCGATCCGCCAGATGCAGCTTGCAAGCTTCGACGGCCAGAGCTGGCAGTTGTTCGGAGAGCTGTTGATGGGCTGAGCGGTTGGAGGCCGCGCGCTCGGGCGCGCGGCCTCAATATGCCCCTTCAGGCCCACTCCTTCAGCGACCCGAAGCGGGCGAACTTCTTGGCCCGGTGGCGGTCCATGCGGGCGAGCACGTCGCGCAGGAAGGCGACGCCCTCGGCGAGATAGGGCCCCTTGTTGAGCATGACGCATTCGGCGCCCTGCGCCATCGCCGCGTCGGTCATTTCGGCGCGGCTCGCCACGCCGTCGCGCACATAAGTGTCGAGCACCTGCGTCGCCCACACCACCGGGGTATGCGCCGCCTCGCACAGCCACAGGATTTCTTCCTGCATTTCGGTCAGCCTCGCGAAGCCGAGCTCGACCGCGAGGTCGCCGCGCGCGATCATCACCGCGGTCGGATTGTGCGCCGACGCTTGCAGGATAAGCGTCGGCAGATTGCGCACCGCAAGCGGGGTCTCGATCTTCAAGACCAGCCCGTGCGGCTCGCGCTTGGGCGCGCGCGCGGTCAGATGGTCCTGCAGAAGCTCGATGTCGTCGACCCGCTGCACGAACGAATAGCCGATGAGGTCGGCGTGCTCGGCGATGAAGTCGAGGTCGCGGAAATCCTTGGAGGTCAGGGGCGGCAGATCGAGTTCGGTCGAGGGGAAATTGACGCCCTTGCCGGGCTTGAGCCGCACTCCCTTCTCGCGCGCCGCGTAAACCTCGATCTCCGCCCGGCCGGCGGCCTTGGCGACCACACGCGCCGCCGCCTTGCCGTCGTCGATGAAGACTTCCGAGCCGACCACGAGCTGGTCGACGAGCTCGGGAAAATTGAGCGAGAACGCGATCGGCTCCCTGGTCTTCTCGCGCAGTTCGTCGACCAGCACGACCCGGTCGCCGCGCGACAGGCGGGTCTTCGGCGGCGCCTTCACTCTCAGGATGCGGCACTTGGGGCCGGCGATGTCCATCAGCACCCGGCAGGGACGTTCGAGCCGCCCTGCGGCCTCGCGCACATTCTCGATCATCCGCCCCCAGATTTCGGCGTCGTCATGGGCGCAATTGATGCGCGCGCAGTCCATTCCGGCGGCCACCAGATTGTCGACGAATTCGGGGTCCGAACCCGCTTCCGGCGGCAGGGTCGCCATCACCCGGGCGTGCGGGCCGCCTCTTTGCCGCCTCCCGAACAGCCGGTTCGCCTCCGCGTCCAATTCCGCCGCGCCTGCCGTCGCCGACGCCGTCGCGGGATAGGCCGCCCCCGGCTCGCCGGTCAGGCGCTTGAGCGTCGCGATGAGCGTATCGAGCGCCAGCGTGACCTGGCCCTCACTGCGGCCGAGCGAGGAAAGGCCCCGGGCCGCAAGGCGGTATTGGAGATCGGTGAGGTCGTACTCGCGCAGGGCGAGATAATGGGAGAGATTAAGCATTCGGGGGGACATCTGGTCCGCGCCGACCCCCCACGAGCCTCTGAGCTCGGCTCCCTTGTGCTCGACATCCCCGCGCAACGCCTTCACCTCGGCGAGAAGGCCGCGGAGGTCTTCGAGGTCGCTTCCGGTTTTTCCAGCCATGGGCCGCTTCGCATGAGCGAATTGTCGACGGGCGTCAAGCATTCCCCCGCCAAGTCGGTCTTTGACGCGCCAATGTGACGCCTGTGTAACAAAGCGCGAACGTTTCGCGACGTTCCGGAGGCGAGACCCGCGCGGCCAATCCGAACGGCGCAGTCCTTAGGGCGGAGACCGAGACTGACAGAACCTCACAAATCTTCGGGGCGAATTGGAACCAATCGTGGTTCCGTCGCGTATCAGAATATCGAGAATGAGGCGGCCAATGCGAATGGTCTTGAAAGCGATTGAGGCGGCGGCCGTCGTAATGGCGCTGTGGATCGGGAGCGCGACGGCGGAAGAATCAACCGCCGCCAAATCGCGCGCCATCATTGAGCAGCAGCTCGACGCCTTCGCTCGAGACGACGCGGAGGCGGCTTACGCGCTCGCGGACCCGAAGATCAGGGATATGTTCCCCGACTCCAGCCAATTCCTGGCCATGGTGCGAACTTACTATCCCGCAGTCTACAGACATCGCAGCGTCGAATTTGGCGCGTTCGCCGAATACGGCGACGCGGCAAGCCTAGAGGCGACACTCGTCGACGATGACGACGTTGCGTGGACGGCGCTCTACAAACTGCGGCGGGGCGCGAACGGCGACTGGCTAATATCGGGCTGCATCCTTGTGAAATTGGACGCGACCGCGATTTGAGGCCGCAGCCGGCCTAAACTTTCGCCGCCCCTTTCTTCCGCCGCTTCGCCAGCGTCCTGAGACGCAGGGCGTTGAGCTTGATGAAGCCGGCGGCGTCGTGGTGGTCGTAGGCGACGGCGCCCTCCTCGAAGGTGACGAGGTCCTGGTCGTAGAGCGAATGCGGGCTGTCGCGGCCGATGACATGGACGCCGCCCTTGTAGAGCTTGAGCCGCACCCGGCCCGCGACCATCTCCTGGCTTTTGTCGATGAGGACCTGCAGGAGCTCGCGCTCGGGCGAAAACCAGAAGCCGTTGTAGATGAGCTCCGCGTATTTGGGCATCAGCTCATCCTTGAGGTGGGCCGCGCCGCGGTCGAGGGTGATCGATTCGATGGCGCGGTGCGCCGCGAGCAGGATCGTGCCCCCCGGCGTCTCGTACATGCCGCGCGACTTCATGCCGACGTAGCGGTTCTCGACCAGGTCGAGCCGGCCGATTCCGTTGTCGTGGCCGAGCGTGTTCAGCGCCGCAAGCAGGGTCGCCGGGCTCATCGGCTTGCCGTCGATTGCGACCGGATCACCCTTTTCGAACGCGATCTCGACCACGGTCGGCTTGTCCGGCGCAGCTTCCGGATCGACCGTGCGCGAATAGACGTAATGGGGCGTCTCCTCAGCCGGGTCCTCGAGCACCTTGCCCTCGGAGGAGACGTGCAGAAGGTTGGCGTCGACCGAGAACGGCGCCTCGCCCCGCTTGTCCTTGGCGATCGGGATCTGGTGCCGCTCGGCAAATGTCAGGAGCTCAGTTCTCGAGGCGAAGCTCCACTCGCGCCACGGCGCGATGATCTTGATGTCAGGTTCGAGCGCGTAGGCCGAGAGCTCGAAGCGCACCTGGTCGTTGCCTTTGCCGGTTGCGCCGTGGGCGATCGCGTCGGCCCCGACCTTGCGGGCGATGTCGACCAAATGTTTGGCGATTAGGGGCCGCGCAATCGAGGTGCCGAGCAGATACTGGCCCTCGTACTGGGCGTTCGCGCGGAACATCGGGAACACATAGTCGCGGACGAATTCCTCGCGCACGTCCTCGATGAAGATGTGCTCGGGCCTGACGCCGAGCAACTCGGCCTTCCGGCGCGCCGGCTCGAGCTCCTCGCCCTGGCCGAGGTCGGCGGTGAAGGTGAAGACCTCGGCGCCATATTCGGTCTGCAGCCATTTCAGGATGATCGAGGTGTCGAGCCCGCCCGAATAGGAGAGAACGACGCGTTTGATCTTGGACTTGTGGCTGGACATGGAAAAGGGCTCGTTACGCTCAGAAGGGGTGCCGGCCGGGCGAAAGCGGCCCGCTCGCGTCGGCGGGACTTATAGATGCGCCCGCGCCGCGCGCAAACCCGCTCGTGGCCCCGCAAGCGAGGCCGAGATCAGCGACCTGGGGTCGGATCCGAGCCGGCGGCGGAAAGGCAAAGCGCGTCGATGATCTTCTGCGCTTCGAGCTCGGGCGGGTCGCCAGCGTCGATCGTGGTGACGGGTTCGCTTGGCAGCGGCTCTTCGAGGGTCTCGAACTGGCTGCGAAGCAGGGAGGCGGGCATGTATTCGTGATGCCGCACGCTGACCCGGCCCTGGATCAGGCGCTCCGAGCCCTTCAGATAGACGAAGCGGACGTCGGGCCGCGCGGAAAGAATGCGAGCGCGATAGGCTCGCTTGAGCGCCGAACAAGTCAAAACACCGGAGCGGCCGGCGGCCGCCCACGCTTTGAGAAGTTCTCCGATCCTGTCCAGCCAGGGCCCCCGATCGGCGTCGTCGAGCGGGATGCCCTTGCGCATTTTCTCGACATTCGCCGGCGGGTGCAGTCTGTCTCCCTCCGCCATTTCCCAGCCGAGACGTTTTGTGAGCAGCTCGCCGACAGTGGTTTTCCCGCTGCCGGATACGCCCATCAGCACCACCGCCTGTCCGCCTCTCCCGGGGCGATCGCCTTGGCTCATGGCCGTCATGCCCGAAGCGGCGCGGGATCGGCGTCCGCCGGCTCCGGGATCGGCTCGATCCGGCCAAGGACCACGACGAAGGAAAAAATGCCGATGAGCAGCACGATCCCGGCGACCAGGAATGCCATCGAGAACGAATTCGTCGCGCCGACGACGAATCCGGTCACCGCCGGCGCCACCGCGCCCATGAGATTATTGAAGAAGTTCATCACCCCGCCGATCGTCCCGGTGCCGCCCCGAGGCGCGATCAGGGAGGGGATCGACCATCCGACCGGAGCCGCCGCCGAAAGCCCGCTTAGCGCGATCGAAATCCAGAAGATTGCCCATCCCGGGTCGGTCGTCCTCGTGGCGCCGAAGACCGCCAGGCCAAGGATCATTCCGCCGACCAGCACGGTCTTCCGCACCCGCGTCTCGTCGTAGCCCCGCGCGATCATCCGGTCGATGAGCAACCCGCCGACGAAGAAGTCGGAGAGGGTCGCAAACATCCAGGGAATCGCGGCATAGCCCGCAGACTTGATGATGCTCATATGCATCTCGGAAACCAGATAGGCGGGGAGCCAGGTGAGGAAGAGATAGAAGGAATATCCGTAGGCCGCGAAACCGATGGTCAGCCCCCAGACTTTGCGATTGCGCAACAGATAGCCGAGCATCCCGATCGGACTTGCTTCCGCCTCGCCTTCGGGCGTCGCGCCGCCCTGGACGATGTAGCTGCGCTCCTCGGCGCTGAGTTTCGTGTCGGCGCTCGGATCGCGGTAGATGATCCAGTAAGCCAGGAAGTAGGCGAAGCTCAGAATCGCCGTCAGACCAAATCCCCACCGCCAGCCGAACCAGACGACGGCGAAGGCCACCAGCGGCACCCCGATGACATTGGAAAATTTCGCCGCAGAATCGAATATCGCCGTGGCGGTGGCGCGTTCGCCGCGTGGGAACCAGTATCCGGTCGCCTTGGAATTGGCGGGGAAGGCCGGCGCTTCGGCGACGCCAAGCAAGACCCGCGCCCCGAGGATCTGGCCGAAGCCGCTGGCGAACGCGACAACACCGGACGCGACTCCCCACAAGAATGCGCCCAGTCGGCTGACCCGCATCACGCCAAACCGGTCGAGGACTATGCCGACCGGAATCTGCAGGATGGCGTAGGACCAGAAAAACGCGCTGAACAGGAGCCCGATCTCGCCTGGGGTCAGCCCGAACTCCTGCTGGAGTTGCGGGGCCGCGACCGAGACGTTCACGCGGTCGAAATAATTGATGAGAATCCCAACCCCGAGGAGCGCGCCAATGGCCCATCTGCGGCGTCCGACGTTCGGCTTTTCCTCCGTCACGGCGCGTCTCCCGCGCTTCGCCGCGAGCCTTCATCGAAGGCCGCAGATGTTGTTGTCGCGGTTCAAATCCGCGAGCGCGGATCATACTTTGCGCCGCAGGCGACTGAAAATCAATTGACGCGAAAACGATTGGAGCCGGCCCCTCCGCCGAGCCCGGGGCGAGGTCCCGCTCCCCGTCGCCGCGCGCTAGCTTCCGCCGCGCGGCCACAAGAGCCGCCGCACGGCCTCGATGACAATGAGGGTGATGAGGCCGCCGAGCAGGACGTCGGAGAGATAATGGCCGCCGAAGGCCAGCCTCAGCAGGCTCGCGCCGGCTCCGAAGGCGAAGGCGAGCACGACCGCAGGAGCGCGCCAGGGCGGCGGCAACACGCTCGCCGGCGCGACCATCCAGAACCCGGTCGCCGCTTCGCCGGAGACGAACGAGCAGTTCCTCTTGCACGCGCCGTCCGTCGCGTACCACGGCCGGAACGGGTTTTGGCCGCTTAAACCCTCGGTTTGGTAAGGCCGCGGCCGGCCCCAATGGTCCTTGAGGCCGAGGTTGACGATGAGGCCCGGTCCGATCGCGATCGTGGCGATGAGAAAGATCACCGCCCGGCCGCTCGGCGCCCAGGGAAGCTTGATCCCGCGACGTTTGGCGAGCCACAACGCCGCATAGGCTGTCAGCACGACGAACGGCGCGACCCGGAAAAAGTCGCGGCCGAAGCGTTCGTAGCTGTCGCGGCCGAAGAAGCTCCCGTCGCGGTAGAAATAATGGGCGACGGTGAGGTCGATCTCCGGCCATACGGCGAAAACGCCGAGCGTCAGCGCGGTCAGCGCGAGATAGACGGCGAGCAGGCTTCGCATCGACGGCGCTAGACCACCCGATAGGTCTTGCCGGTTTCTAGCCCCTCGACGCTGCGGCTGAAGGCCCGGGCGGCGCGGGCGACCGGCACCGGATCGTGGCCGCGGAAGAACGGCCCAAAATCCTTCATCGATTCCTCGAACACTGTCGGGCTCACCGCATTGATGCGGATGCCGCGCGGCATTTCGATCGCCGCCGCCATTGCAAACGCCTCGACCGCCGCGTTGACCATGCTGGCGGACGACCCGTAGGCGATCGGGGTCTGCGACAGAACACCGGCGATCAGCGTGATCGACCCGCCGTCGTTGAGATAATCGCGGGCGGCAAGCGTCAGATTGACCTGGCCCATCAGCTTGTTGGCGAGGCCGAGGCCATAGGACGACTCCGCCAGCGGTGCGGGCTTGATCGCCGGCAAGGGATGAAAATTGACGGCGCCGGCGGCGCAGGCGACCGCGTCCAGTCGCCCGGCCGCTTTCAGACCCGCTTCGATGCTGGCGGGGTCGGCGATGTCGATCAAGATGTCGCCAGTCTTCGATCCGGCCGAGACGATGTCGTGGCGCGGCGAAAGCTCGGCTGAGACTGCGCGCCCGAGCACGCCGCTCGCGCCGACGAGGAGAATGCGAAGACGGGCGGACATGGGCTAACCTCGAAATTCGGCAGAAAGCGACCGGCAGCGGCCGAAGGGGCCGGGCAACCTACCGGAACGAGGGCGGTCACGCCAGCCGGCCCTGCCCGGTGGCGCCAGTCCGAATTCGCGGGCTATAAGGCGCGCTCCCCTTCATGTCCGCGGAGGCATTTCAATGATCCGGCTCGACGACAAGCTCGCGCGCATCCGCGCAAGCGCCTATCGGCGCTCGGATTTCATCATCGCCGACGCCAAGGACCCCGACATGGGGCCTGGGCTGCATGCGGTCGGCCCGGCGCGGGCCGCGGGTGGCGCGAGGCCGCGGTTGGCCACCCGGGCGGAATTTCTCGATTCGATCGAAGCGATCGTCAAACAGGATGTCGTCGACATCATGCTGACGTCGGCCTCCAACCTGGAGCAGCTCGCGAAGCGCGGCGCCTTCGCCGGCACGGGGGTCAAGCCCGCGATCCGCGCCAACGACACGACCGATATCTGGCGCCATCGTGGCGGGACCTTTCATCACGCGCCTTCGCGGCCTTTCCGCACCGCTTCGCTGGCGCACGTCCGGCCGTTCACCGACCTCGGGCTCTATTCGATCACCTTCACCAACGACATCGACGCCGACATCGCCTCGCTCGAGGCATTCAGAGACTTTCGCGCCGACGCCGCCGCCAACGGCTTCTTCTATTTCCTCGAGGTCTTCAATCCGAACGTCGAACGGGGCCTGAGCGCGGAAGCGATCCCGGAGTTCGTCAACGACGCGATCATCCGCTGTCTCGCCGGCCTGACCGAAGCCGAGCGGCCGAAATTCCTCAAGATCGCCTATAACGGGCCGAGAGCCTTGGAAGAGCTGGCGTCGTTCGATCCGAGCCTCGTCGTTGGCGTCCTCGGCGGCGGCGCGGGGACCGCCCGCGACTGTTTCGAGCTCATCCATCAGGCGGAGAAGTACGGCGCGCGAGTCGCACTGTTCGGGCGCAAGATCAATCTGGCCGAATCGCCGCTCGACATCGTGCGCCTCATGCGCGCCGTCGCCGACGGCGCCGTGACCCCACTCGAGGCGGTCAAGGACTATCACGCGGCGATCCACAAACAGGGCCTTAAGCCGATCCGCGGACTCGCGGCCGACAGCGCGATCACCGAACCCGTTCTGCTCGCCGCCTGATCGATGAGCGAGCGGCGCGGCGTGCTGTCGGCGGGAACTTTTTGCGTCGACTTCAACAAGTCGATCTCCCGCTGGCCGGAGGAGGATACGTCGAACGAAGTGCTGGCGATCGACCGCCAGGGCGGCGGGTCGGGCTTCAACATGGCGCTCGACCTCAAGCGTCTCGATCCCGAGATTCCAGTTCAAGCGATGGGGGTCGTCGGCGACGACGACCTGGGGCGCTTTCTTTTTCACGAATGCGACGCGCATGGCGTCGATCGCGCCGCGCTTCACGCGGTCCCGGGCGGCGCGACGATGAGCGTCGACGCTTTCAACGTCGCCTCCAACGGCCGGCGCACCCATTTCTATCACCAGGGCGTGGCCGCCGAGTTGACGCCCGAGAGCTTCGATTTCTCTTCGACTCGGGCGAGAATTCTCCATCTTGGGCTGCCCGGCGCGCATAAGGCGATGGATGGCCCATGGCGCGGGGAGGCCAACGGCTGGGTTGCGGTGCTGCGGAAGGCGCGGGCTGCCGGGCTTGCCGCCAATCTCGAATTGATGACCACCCGGGCCGAGCGGCTCGCTGAGCTTGGCCGCCCCTGCCTGCCCCATCTCGATTGCCTCATCGTCAACGACTACGAGATCGGCGCCCTTGCCGGCCGCGAGACCCGGCGGGCGGACGGATCGACCGATGTCGCCGAGGTCGCGCGCGCGATCGATGAAGCGCTCACGCTCGGCGCCATGCGCTGGGCGGCGGCTCACTTTCCCGAGGGCGCGGTCGTGGGCGGACGCGACGGGTCGCGCGTCGCGCTGGGCTCGGTCGCTATCCCTCAGAGCGCCATCATCGGCGCCAACGGCGCGGGCGACGCCTTCGCCGCCGGCATGCTCTATGGGCTGCACGAGCAATGGCCGATTCTCAAAGGCCTCGAGCTCGGTCATGCCTGCGCTGCGGCCTCGATGCGCACGGTATCGACGACGGAGGGCGTCGCGACGGTCGCAGAGTGCCTGGCGCTGGCGAAGCAATGGGGCTTTCGGCCGCTTTCGCTCTAGCGGCGTTCGATCAGGAGCCGTTGGAGTTTGATATGATCGCCCCAACTCCTCAGGACTGGGACCGAGCGGGGCTCAGCGGGTACCCCTAAGACTTGGGTTTCAGCCGCGCCCGCTTGACCGGCGTGCTCCGGCGTGGGAGCGGGCGCCTGCCTTCCTCAAGCAAGAGAGCGTCGTGACGCCTTTCCCCTATCGCTTGATCGTCGTGCGTCACGGCGAGACGGCGTATAACGCCGAGAACCGCCTGCAGGGGCAACTCGACATACCCCTCAACGCGCGCGGGCGCGAGCAGGCGCGGTCGGTCGGACAGACGCTTCGAGCGCGGATCGGGGCCGAGATCGAGCAGTTGGAGGCGGCGTGCGCCTTCATCGCTTCGCCGCTTGTGCGGGCGCGGGAGACGATGGAGATCGCCCGCGACGCGATCGGGCTGCCGCCCGGCCGCTATCGGCTCGACGCGGAGCTAAAGGAGTTGAGCTTCGGCGCCTGGGAAGGCTTGACCTGGGCGGAAATCGAGGCGCGCTACCCCAAGGGCGTCAGGGCGCGGAGAGGGGACAAGTGGAACTTCGCGCCGCCCGGCGGCGAGAGCTACGCGATGCTCGCCGAACGCGTGCGACCCTTGCTCAACGGGCTGACCGGGGATGCGTTCGTGGTCGCGCATGGCGGCGTGGCGCGGGCGCTGATGGGGCTCATCGCCGGCGTCGCGCCGGCCAAGGCCGCCGACGCGCCGATCGCCCAGGGCCGCGCGCTATGCTTCGAGAACGGGACCTGTCGTTGGATCATGTGAATGCGCCGCGGGCGAGATGAGCAGAGCTCATTCTCGCTCCGGTCCCGGCGCCAGGCGCTCACGCCGCCTTTTTGTTGATGGTCGAGGTTGCGAGCTTGGTAAGAAGCCGGTCCGTCTTGATCTCTTCCTGCAACGTCTCGTCGAGGAGCTTGGCGGCGTCGTTAAGCCCCAGTTGCTGCGCCCAGGTCTTGAGCGTGCCGTACCGGGCGATCTCGTAGTGCTCGACCGCCTGGGCGGATGAGGCGAGGCCGGCGTCGAGCGCCTCGGCGCCCTTGAACTCCTCCATGATCTCCTTTGCTTCGTCGATGATCCCGATGATCGCCTCGCACGTCTTGCCGCGCGCAGGCCGGCCAAGCTGTTCGAACACCTGATTGAGCCGTTCGACCTGACCTTCCGTCTGGTCGCGATGGGTCTCGAAAGCCTGCTTGAGTTCGGGCGACGCGGCTTCGCGCGCCATCTTCGGCAGGGCGCGCAAGATCTGCTTTTCGGCGAAGTAGATATCCTTGAGGGTTTCGGCGAACAATTCTTCGAGATTCTTTCGGTTCGGCATGACGCGCTCCTTTGGGGACGATGCTGGAGAACGGCCTCAGGCCGCTTTGGTTCCAGACCCAGGCAACCGTTTCTTGGCCGGATGCGGACGGCGGCCTTGCGATCGCGCGCCCGCCGATACCAAAGACTGGCCGCCCCCCGCTTGCGCATGACGCGCGCGAGCGCGACAATCGGGGCAAAGGGAAGTCCCGAAGGAGGCTCGTCCATGACCAGCAAGCTCGAACAATTGCGCGCTATGACCACCGTCGTCTCGGACACCGGAGACATGGATTCGATTCGCGCCTACAAGCCGACCGACGCCACCACAAATCCGTCGTTGATCCTGAAAGCTTCGGAGATGCCGGCCTACGTTCGTCTTGTCGACGAGGCGATCGTGTGGGGGCGCAAACGAGGCGCTTCGGTCGGCGAAGTGACGGACCGCATCGCGGTGAACTTCGGCTCCGAACTAACCAAGATCGTTCCTGGCCGCGTGTCGACCGAAGTTGACGCCGATCTCTCCTTCAACGTCGAGGGCATGGTCGCCAAGGCGAAGTCATTCATCGCCGCCTACAAGGAGCGGGGCATCGGCCACGAGCACATCCTCATCAAGCTCGCTTCGACCTGGGAAGGGGTGCAAGCCGCGCGGCAGCTGCAGGCCGAAGGCATCGATTGCAACATGACGCTCGCCTTCTCGCTGGCTCAGGCGATTGCGGCGGGAGACGCGAAGGCGTTCCTTCTTTCGCCCTTCGTCGGCCGCATCTTCGACTGGCATGTGAAGGCGGGCGGCGGCCCGTACACCCCGGAAACCGACCCCGGCGTACAGTCAGTCCGCGCGATCTACGCCTACTATAAGACCTACGGCGTCAAGACGGTGGTCATGGGGGCTTCGTTCCGCAACACTGGCCAGATCGAGGCTCTCGCGGGCTGCGATCGGCTGACAATCTCGCCCCAGCTGCTCGAGGCGCTCTCGAAGGACGAGGGCGTGCTCAAGCGGCATCTCGACCCCGCCCATCCTGGCGCCGCCTCGCCCAAGATCGCGATGGATGAAAAGACGTTCCGCTGGATGCTCAACGAGGACCAGATGGCGACTGAGAAGCTGTCCGACGGCATCCGCCTTTTCGCCCACGATCTGAATACGCTGAGGACGATGGTCCAGCACCGGCTCGCGGAGGCGGCGTAAAGACTGCTGACGGGCGGGATCGCGGCGCTTCCGGGGCGCGGCGCGATGACCTCTCGGCCTCGGTGATGACCGCGGCGATCGAGGACGCCGAGCTCGGGCGGCGCCGCGACGGTTCGGCCCTCGAGGTCCTGCGGGTCTTCCTCAAACTCGGCCTGACGAGTTTCGGCGGGCCTGTCGCCCATCTCGGCTACTTCCGCCGCGAGTTCGTCGTCCGGCGCGCCTGGCTCGACGAACGCGCCTATGCCGACCTCGTCGGGCTCTGCCAGTTCCTGCCCGGACCGGCCAGCAGCCAGACCGGCTTCGCGATCGGCCTCATGCGCGCCGGCTATCTCGGCGGCCTCGCCGCCTGGGCCGGGTTCACGCTGCCGTCGGCGATTGCGATGACCCTCTTCGCTTATGGCGAGGGCGCGCTGAAAGGTCCGGCGGGCGATGGGCTCCTGCACGGGCTCAAGCTGGTCGCGGTCGCCATCGTCGCCCAGGCAGTCTTAGGCATGGCCCAGAGCCTTACGCCCGACCGGCCGCGGGCGGCTATCGCGGTCCTGGCGCTGATCCTGATCGCATTTTCGCCGGCCGCATGGGCGCAGATCGCCGTCATCCTTCTCGGCGCTCTTGCGGGACTTATCATGTGCAGGCAAGCCGCGGACGTCGCCGTCGATGCGGCCGAGACGCCGGTATCGCGGCGCATGGCCATCGTCTTCGCCGCCGCGTTTTTCGCTCTGCTGGCGCTGTCGTTCGCTCCCGCGCACTCGGGCGCGACAGCGCTCGCCGCCGCCGTCTATCGCTCGGGGGCGCTGGTGTTCGGCGGCGGCCATGTGGTGCTGCCGCTGCTTCGGGCCGCGGTGGTCGATTCCGGCTGGGTCTCCGACAGCTCCTTTCTGGCCGGCTACGGCGCCGCCCAGGCTGTGCCTGGGCCGCTCTTCACCTTCGCCGCCTATCTCGGCGCGGTCGCCGGCGTCGGGCCGGGGGGCGTGGCCGGGGCGGCGCTGGCGCTGGCTGCGATCTTCGCGCCCGGACTTTTGCTGGTGACGGCAACCCTTCCGTTCTGGAACGGCCTGCGCGCTCGTGTGAACGCGCGCGCGGCGATGGCCGGCGTTAACGCCGCCGTGGTCGGCCTGCTCGCTTCCGCGCTCTATAATCCAGTGTGGACGAGCGCGGTCAGGGGGCCTGCCGATTTCGCCATCGCCGCGGCGGGTTTTGTCGCCTTGATCGTCTGGCGCGCTCCCCCGCTCATTGTCGTCGTCGCCACTGCCGCCGCCGCCACGGCCTTGAGCCTCGCCGCCTAAATGTCGGGACCCATGTACCAGGACGACCGTCTCACGATCAGGCCACGAGTCCGGCGTCGAGATCGCGTGTCACTCGAACGGATCTCCAAAAATACTCCACGCCCAGATCACAAAGATGAGAGTGGCGACGAGCGACTGGATTCCAGCAACGGTTCGTAGCCAGCCGACGGTGGCCGTTTCCTCTTCGTTTCGACGGAGCCGGGCGATCCATTCACCCAGTTTGACGTCCCCCGCGCATATTTTCCCGGGCGGTCGCAAGGTCCTGGCGACAGAATCATTTGACAACAATGGGATCTTCTCATTTCACAACTAATATACGGTTCAGTGCGAGCCTATTCCTCGGGCTCGTCGCCGAATTCTGCCCCTGACGCGCGCATTGCGGAGTCTGGCGCGGCATTCGTCCGCAAAAGCAGCGACAAACATGTCCTCTTGGCTCGGTTGGTGTATTCGGCGCCGCTCATGACCCAGCAAATGAGTTCTAACTGGCGCTCGCGCATCGACAAACGGTTCACATCGTTGCGCGGCGCCGCCGCCCTGATCGTCATGCTGGCGCACTATCAATTTATCGGCTTTCTGCCCGCCATACCGGCGTTCAAATATTCCGGCCAATGCGGGCTTATGGTGTTCTTCTTTCTGTCCTCGTTCCTGCTTTGCCATTCGCTGGCGTCGGATCCGAATTGGGCCGCTCGCCCCCATCTTTCTCTGATCGCCTATTCGATCAACCGGATCTTCCGCATTTTTCCCCTGCTTTGCGCCGTGATCGCCCTGACGTACTGGAACGGAGCGTCGTTCTTTCCTTCGTCGATCGCCTATTGGGAGGCGCTGAGGCTCTCTCTCACGCTCGGGAACGCGCCGAGCGTCCTCTGGACCATTCCGGTCGAACTGACGTTCTACCTCTACCTGCCGTTCGTCCTGGCGCTGGCGTCGCCGGCGACGCGATCGCGCCTCGGCGCCGCGGCGCTTGTCTCGGCCTTTCTCGCTTGGTGCGTTGCAATCGCCGTCGCGCGGCATGACGGCGTTGGGCCGTCGCCGTGGATGACGCTTGGGTTCCACCACTACGCCAACTCGTTCGTCGGCGGCGTTCTGCTCTATTCGCTCCTCGCCAACGGCCGCATCCGGTTTCCGCGGTTTGCCGCCTGGGTCGCCGGGATCGCCTCGCTCGCCTTCGTATTCGCCATGCCTTTTTTCCGGTTCGCGCTCATCCGCCACGACCCTTCGATGACGGAGATGACGCCCCCCGGGGCCTGGCAGTCCTATTACGACGTTCTGTTCCCTTTCGCGCCGCTTGTGGTTGGCGGGATCGTCTACGGCCTTCTGCACCCCTCAGAATCGCTGCTGTCGCGCGTCATGGAACTTAGGCTGTTGCGCAAAACCGGCGAACTGAGCTTCGGAATCTATCTCGTCCACATGCCGATGATCGTTCTGTTCGGATCCCGATACGGCTTCGGCGCCTTGCAGTTCGCAGCCGCCATCGGCGCGACCTTCGCCGCCGCGGCCGTGCTTTCGGCGCTGGTCGAAAAGCCCGCCATCGTGTTCGGGCGAAAGCTTGGCCATTGGCCCCTTGCCCGCCTCGCGTCCGGGCCCGCGGTCCCATTGATGCGACCCGTCAACGCGAACCGCTGATGGGTCGTGGGATCATGAAAAACCGATCCCCCATCGATTGCAAAAATCAGAAAATCGTGGTAGCTTTCTCCGGTCCCCAAATGGCGGGCGGCCTTGGCGCCGAGAAAGCGAGCGGAGAAGAATTTTTGCCTTGGGAGTCAGCGTAACCGATTGAAAAGGCTCAATTCGGACAAGGGAATGGCGATATTCTAGTTGACAAACGTGACACCATATATATGATGTTGGTCATAGGAGATGACCAATGTCCGCCGCCGACATTCAAGCCGCTGCTTTCACCGATGATAACCTAGCCCGCGAGGCTATCGAAGCCCTACTGTGGCCGCACGGCCCAGTCTGCCCGCATTGCGGCTGCACAGGCAAAATCGGTAAAGTCGAAGGCAAGTCGGCGCGCCCTGGCCTCTATTACTGCGGCGATTGCAAGAAGCAGTTCACCGTCACGGTCGGGACCATCTTTGAGCGCTCCAAGGTTCCGCTCTCGAAATGGTGGTTCGCCATCCATCTTCTCGCCGCGAGCAAGAAGGGCATGAGTTCCAATCAGCTTTCAAGGATGCTCGGCGTCACTGTTCAGACTGCTTGGTTCATGAGCCACCGCATCCGCGAGGCGATGCGATTGGACGACCTCGCGCCGATGGGCGGCGGCGGATCAATTGTCGAAGTGGACGAAACATTCATCGGACGAAAGGACGGCTTCGAGGTCAAGCAAGGCGCTTGGCATAAGAACGCGGTCCTTACGCTTGTGGAGCGCGGCGGGTCCGCTCGCTCATTCCATGTCGATAGCGCGAGGAAGAGCGAAATTCTGCCGATCATCCGCGCCAACCTTGACCGCGAAAGCCACGTCATGACCGATGAGGCGGCGACATACGCCAAGCTGGGCGATGAGTTCGCGGCGCATGACGCGGTCGATCATAGCCGCGAGGAGTGGGGTTACACGAACCGCAACACCGGCACGAAAATCAACACGAATACGGTCGAGGGCTTCTATTCCATCTTCAAGCGCGGCATGAAAGGCGTTTACCAGCACTGCGGCGAAAAGCACCTGCACCGCTACCTTGCCGAATTCGATTTCCGCTATTCAAATCGCGTGCGGCTCGGGGTCAACGATGCGGCTCGCGCGGCCAAGATCGTCGAGGGTGCCAAGGGCAAGCGCCTCATGTATCGACGGCCTGACGGGGTCTCGCTCACCTAATCGCCGCAAGTGGCCGATGTAGCCGCCGAGTCAACTCGCAAAAACTGGCATGGTTTGATCCCTCAAAAACGAGGGAGGACGCCATGCGCTCTTTGCACGTTGCGTGCGAACGTTGCGGTCTCGAAGCGGATGTGGAAACTAGCGGCCGCACTAATTTCGTTGTCATACGAAACGACGAAATATATTCTAAGTGCCCGCTTGTGCAGAAGGAATTAGAGAGCAAGAGGGTTCCGGACCGAAATCTTCTTTTGGCCTGTCCTCCTTTTCGGGACAGCGTATTACGCGAACACAAACGCCACCCCTGATTATTCTTTGCTCGGTCACGACGACGCCGACGGCTTCGCCGTTTGTGTCGAGAATGAAATGACCGCATTCAAGGATCGTATCGCCTTCTTCCCAACCGAAGCGCTCGTTGAGGAATGCTCGGTGATCGTTGGCGGCTGGACAATCTCCAGACATGAAAACGCCCTCTTCTCGGCTAGTGTGAACTAGCCGAGGAGGCGCGTTGGTCATGATTCGATCAGCCGGGGTGCCAGCCCCGGCGATCACTCTGGATAGTAGCGCTTCCTAAACGCCCGGTCCATTCAGCCACCGAAGGTATGACCGCAAGACGCTTGGGACGCCTCGAAAGCCTACGGCGTAAAAGGTAGGCATGAAGTATCCGAGGATGGCTGCGGACATTCCCCCTAGGATCGCCGCCAGAAGCCATGGCAATAGGCGCGCGGCCACCCCGATAAGTGGAGGCACTGCTTCGGTCGTTCCGTCATACCCGTCGCCAGGATGGATCGTGTCGGGGTAGTAGGTCCCTTCCCGAGGGGGCGGACCATAGACGATCGGGGGGTTAGGCGTGGGCTCTGAATGCGGCGCTGTTGGATGATTCCGTTCCCAAAAGTCTTCAGTACCCCATGTTACGCGGTCTGCAATTCTCTTCCAGTCACCGCGTCCCTGAAGAGCTAACGGAGCGATAATTACACCAGCCACAAATGCGGACAGCGCGAGCCGCTTTTGATTCATGGAAGATCGCCTCCCGCGCGCTCATCCTATGGCAAAATAGGCCATTCAGTCTCGCGCGGGTCCGAAGCTTGTTGTGGGGTTGATAGTGGAAAAAGACCCGACCTAGTTAGGTCGAGCTGCTGTCAATTGGCGACTGTGCCCGCTCTTTCTCGCGCCGCCGCCTCTGAGCTACTCCCTGGACGCTCATGGGCTTCGGCGCGTCCTTCTGCTGCTGGCGCGGCATGCGAAGAAGGTGGCCCATGATTCGCCGCTCGCGAGCAGATATGCCATCGAGCGGATTGTGCTTGTGATCCTCCATGCGAGCACCCTAGCACGGCAGTACAGAATTGTCTTCCGACGAGGAGTCCATGCCCCCACAGCTTCTGTCTCGGGTGAAGGCAAACGCGGGGGTTGCGCTCGGACCAGGCTTCCTTGGACAGAGGCCCCAGCTAGCAGCCCTCGTAGCTGAGGTCATCGGGATCGCCTCAGAAATTGACCTCCAAGAAGGACGCTATCTAGCCTCACTCCTTGGGGCCGATCAGGTCGCTGGCGTCGCAATGTTCTTGGCGATAACCGGGGACAGAACGAGGCGCGACGTCATCAGCGCGGCCAGCAAGGCAAAGCTGACAGACATAGAATTCTCTCTGTTTGAGAGGGCGTTTCAGACAATTAGAGCAGTTGAAAATGAGCGTAACGCCTTTGCCCACCAACTATGGGGAATAACAGACGACATTCCAGACGCATTGCTTCTCGTCGATCCTGAATATCGCTTATCGCATATGATGGATATAGAAGAAAAGATGAAGGGTTGGCATGCGGACGTAATGAAATTTAAGAAGGCCAAGTTTCTTGGACCCTTCGTACCACCTCCTCCCGCCGCCGCGTCAATTAGAACTCGATCCGTCAAAGATCAGGGTGTACCGCGAAGCTGATCTAAGGAGATCACGCGATCGCGCTCTAATTGTACACCGGTTTATTCACCGTTTTGCTGATTTTCCGCGCTTTCCAGTTGGCGCAGTGCGCGATCAACAGCGCGTGTGGCTATTAGACGAGCTTGATAATCCGCAACCTCCGACTTGAAACCATGTGGATGCGGAAACGCATCTTTCACCTCGTAGACGACGGCATCCACGAGACCATTATAGGATACATAAATCATTCGTTCATCCGTAGCGCCGGCCTGTCCAGCGCATACTACGCCTTGGGTCGCATTTGTCATCTAGAATATCGTCAAGGGAATCCAAGGAAATCCAAACCTTTTTTCTCGGATTTCCTTTGCCGGGCTTGGGTGGATTTGGCTTGATTTGGCTAAATTTGGAATCGGCTTGGAAAAGCCGCCCGGGCGCTATCCGCGCCCGGCGACCCGGGCGACGCCGACCCGGTCGGGCGACGGGGCCGGCTGCCGGCGCTCCACCCGGGTCATCTCGATATTGTCGAGGAACTGGCGCGCGCTTTCCTTCCAGGTGAAGCGCAGCGAGTGTTTGCGCGCCTGCTCGCGCGGGAGGGTCAGAGCCTTGAGGCAGGCCGCCCTCAAGTCCTCATCCAGCACGCCCGCGCCGGGGGCGACGACGTCGATCGGCCCTGCGGCGGGAAAAGCCGCGACCGGCAGCCCGCTCGCCATCGCCTCGATCAGCACGATCCCGAACGTGTCGGTGCGCGAGGGGAAGACGAACACGTCGGCGCTGGCGTAGATGTCGGCGAGCGCTTCGCCGTGCTTGGCGCCGAGGAAGTGGGCGTGGCGATAGCGGCGTTCGAGGCTTCGGCGAGCCGGCCCATCGCCGACGATCACGGTCGAGCCGGGCAGGTCGAGGCCAAGCAGCGCTTCGAGATTCTTTTCCACCGCCACCCGGCCGACCGACAGAAAGATCGGCCGCGGCAGATCGAGCGCGCGCTGCGTTCGCGGGCGGTAGAGGGCATGGTTGACGCCGCGCGTCCACAGCCTGACGCGCGCGAAGCCGCGGCGGGTCAGATCGGCGCCGATGGTTTGCGTCGGCGCCATTACCGCGGCCGAGGGCGCATGAAAGTAGCGCAAGCCCGCATAGGTCAGCCATTCGGGCACGCCGAACCGCGCCGACACGTATTCGGGAAAGCGCGTGTGGTAACTTGTGGTGAAGACCCGTTTGCGCCGGAGACAATAGCGCCGCGTCAGCCAGCCGATCGGGCCTTCGGTGGCGATATGGATGTGGTCCGGCGCCGCCGCTTCGATTTGGCGGTCGATCCGCCAGAGGTTTGGCAGCGCCAGGCGAATCTCCGGGTAGGAGGGCAGCGGCGCGGTCCACATGCCCTGGGGGGTGAGGAATTCGAATTCCGCGCCGAATTCAGCCGCCGCCTGAGTCATCCTCTCCAGCGTCGACACGACGCCGTTGACTTGGGGCCGCCAGGCGTCGGTCGCGATGAGGATTCGCATCAGGCCGCTTCCGCTTGCGCCCCTTCCGCCACCCCGTCGGCGGCTCCGTCCTCAAACGAGACGGGGTCCTCGATCCGCGGGGCGAGCTGCAGGGGATTCTTCCAGCGCAGCACTTCGAGCCGGCCGTCGTAGTGCTCGACGACCAGCGAGCATGACTCGACGAAGTCGCCGGTGTTGACATAGATCACCCCCTCCATCTCCCGGATGATCGGGTGATGGATATGGCCGCAGATCACCCCGTCGACGCCGCGCTTCCTGGCCTCCCCGGCGAGCTCGCGCTCGAACGAACCGATGAAATTGACCGCGTTCTTGACCTTGAGCTTCGCCCAGGCCGAAAACGACCAGTAGGGCAAGCCCAGCGCCCGGCGCGCGGCGTTGAAATGGGTGTTGACGAACAGCGCGAAATCGTAGGCCCAGTCGCCGAAGAAGGCGAGCCACTTCGAGTGGCGGACAACCACGTCGAATTCGTCGCCGTGGATGACGAGGTAGCGCTTGCCGTCGGCCGCCTTATGGACCGCTTGCCGCTTGATTTCGATTCCGCCGAAGGTCAGGCCGAAGAATTGACGGGCGAACTCGTCGTGATTGCCAGGAACGAACACCATCCGTGCGCCGCGGCGGACCTTGCGCAAGAGCTTCTGGACGACGTCGTTATGCGTCTGCGGCCAATACCAGCCGGAGCGGAGGCGCCAGCCGTCGATAATGTCGCCAACCAGATAGATCGTGTCCGCCTCGACATGGCGCAGCATATCCAGGATGAGATGAGCTTGGCAGCCGCGCGTTCCCAGGTGCAAATCCGAGAGGAATAGCGTCCGGTAACGGTGGGTCTCGTGGGACTTGGACAAGAGGAGGCCTCCTCGCGAGGGGGCGAACGGACACGAACTCTCTGCACAGATTCTCGTGTCGCTTCGATGACGCGGCGCACGCGAAGCGCTTATAATTGTCGAGCTTGGCAGTGTCGAGAGTGGGGCATAAGGCATGGATCTTGGAATCGCGGGCCGCAAGGCGATCGTCTGTGCGTCGAGCAAGGGCTTGGGCCGCGCCTGCGCGCGGGCGCTGGCGGAGGCCGGATGCGCCGTCGTCCTCAATGGCCGCGATGCGGAGGCGCTGGCCCGGACCGGGCGCGAGCTGCGCGAGGCGACTGGCGTCCAAATTCGCGAAATCCTCGGCGATCTCGACGATCCGGCGACGCGCGCGGAGCTGATCGCCGCCTGCCCCGACCCGGACATTCTCGTCAACAATAATGGCGGACCGCCGTTCAAGCCCTTCGACCAGATTACCCGCGAGGATGTCCTCAAGGGCGTCGAATCGAACATGCTGACCCCGATCGCGCTCGTCCAGGCGCTGGCGCCGGGCATGGCCGAACGCAAGTTCGGCCGGATCGTCAACATCACCTCGAGTTCGGTCAGGGCGCCGATCGCCGGCCTCGACGTCTCGTCGGGCGCGCGCGCAGGCTTAACCGCGTTCATCGCCTCGGCGGCGCGGCTGTTCGCGCGCCACAACGTCACCATCAATTCGATCCAGCCCGGGTCGTTCGAGACCGATCGTCAGAAGGCGGGCCTCGCCCGGACGGCGGCGCAACGGAACGTCAGCGTGGATCAAGCGCGGTCGGAATCGAAGGCGAGAATCCCGGCCGGGCGATTCGGCGATCCGGCGGAATTCGGCGCCCTCTGCGCCTTCCTCGCCGGCGCGCAGGCAGGGTTCATCACTGGCCAGAACATTCTCATCGACGGCGGCGCCTTCCCGGGGGCTTTTTAGCCTCCCATCACAATCTCGCGAGAGCAAGACGGGCGCCCGGGCAGTATCTCGGCCCTGATGTTGGTCGGCCTCGGCGGACTTGGCTTCGTCGCCTTTCGGCGGCAGCCAAAAGCGGGCTTTGCTGCCGTTTAGAACCCCGCCTACCTCGCCCTTCTCCGGGGGCTTATTGTGCTCTGGCGGACGCGCGATCGCGCCTTGCTGTGGGTCGGCGCTGTTCTTCTGCATCCGCCAAGCGCGGGCGCGAGGCCGATCGCGAGACGCCGGGCTCAATGTGGAATCACGCCCGGAACGACGAATTGCTGGATTGCGACCAGCACGCCGAGCGCCAGCGTCAGCACAATGCTGTGCCAGAAGGTGCGCGCGAAGACCACGCCTTCTTGTCCGCGCAGGTCAGTGACCGAAACGCCCGTCGCAATATTCTGAGGCGAAATCATCTTGCCCATTACGCCGCCGGAAGAATTTGTCGCGGCGAACAGCACAGGATCAAGATTGAGCTGTCTTGCCGCCACCACTTGGAGGTTGCCGAACAGCGCGTTGCCCGAGGTGTCGCTCCCGGACAGGAACACGGCGAGCCAGCCCAGGAACGGCGACACGAAAACGAACGCGTGTCCGACCGAAGACGCGCCCAGCCCGAGCGTGTACGCCATCCCGGAATAGTTCATGAGATAAGCGAGAGCGACAATGAGGCAGACAGTCAGAACCGCTAGCCAGGCCTGCTCGATCGTCGCTCGAACGCAGCGAAAAAAGTCCGAGACGCCGATACCGACGAGCGCAGCGGTGATGACGGCTGACAGGAGAATCGCGGTGCCTGTGGCCAGCGGCTGGAACGCCCACACCGCGGTGTACGGCTTGTCGTTGTAGAGTGTGATCGAGATCATCTTGTCGAGGCCCCGCCAGGGGATCGACTGCTGCCCGATCGCCGCGATGTTGAACGTCGTCCACAAAATGACGACGATGGTCACGACGAGCCAAGGCAGCCAGCCCTGCCAGGGCCCGACGTCAGAAGCGACGTGACCCAAGTCGGCTTGGCCGCGCACGGCGAATTCGGGCTCCGGCGCAGGTCTCCAGGCCTGAAGGAACGCCAAGGTCACGATGAGCGAGCCGAGCGAAGACAGAACGTCCGTCAGCGCGTAGTTGATGAAATTCGACGAGATGAACTGGCAAAGCGCGAAGGAGCCCCCGGCGACCAGCAGCACGGGCCACAACGCGCGCAACGAGCGCGCGCCGCCGTAGAGCGCCATCACGTAAAATGGCAGCAGCAGCGCGATGAACGGCAACTGGCGGCCGATCATCGCCCCGAGGACAGGGGAGGGCAATCCCGTCACCGCGCCCAGCACGGTCACTGGCACGCCGAGCGCCCCGAAGGCGACCGGCGCGGTATTGAAGATCAGAACGAGCACCAGCGCTTCGAGCGCCGGAAAGCCGACCAGAATAAGCAGTGACGAGGTAATCGCAACCGGCGTGCCGAAGCCCGCAATGCCTTCCAGGAGCGCGCCGAAGCAGAAGCCGATCACGACCAGCACCACGCGGCGATCGTTCGGCAAATGGTTGAGGATCCACGCCCGAAAGGCGTCGAACCGCCTCGACTCGACAGCTATGTTATAGAGGAGCAGCGCATTAACGACGATCCACATAACCGGCCAAAGCGCAAAGACGACGCCGTTGGCGATGGAATTCCAGGCAAGAGAGGCTGGGAAGCTCCAAACGGCGATTGCGATAATAAGCCCGACCACGAGTCCCGCAAGCGAGGCTTGCCACGCCGGCCGGCGCAAGACTCCGAGCAGCACGAGAACGGTCAGGACAGGAAGCGCGGCTACGATGAACGACAGCGGCAGGTTGTCGGCGACCGGCGTAAGCAACTGACGGAACATTCAGACCCTCCTGCGCGCGACGATCAGGCCGCGCGGCTCACCCGTTTCCTCCGCGCCCACGGGCGCCCTCTTCGTTTTCCGGTGCCTCGGCCAAGTCCTCGACCGGTCTTATTGACCGGAGAGCTTGCCCGCGGAAATCTCGATCGCCGAATAGTACGCCGCCAGATTGTCGATGTCGGCCGGCGAAAGATCATGGATGACGATCGAAATCATCTCGTTCTTTCGCACTCCGCTCTTGAGGGCTGACAGTTGAGCGATGAGATAGCCTCGTTCTGACTTGCAAGATTGGGCGCTTCGGCGATTTTGGCGAGCCCGTCGACGCCGTGGCAGACAGCGCAAACCTCGGCCTCCTGCCGCCTTTGCGTCGCCTGCTTCGGCCCGATCTTGGTCCGCAGTATAAAGCAGCATAAAAAACCAGAACGCCCCTCTCGCCGCAAGCATGAGTTCCCCAAGCTTACGCCTATCCCGCCGAGAAGGACTAGCTTCGGCGCGCGCCGGCGCTGCCCATCGATCATGCCGCCGTTCGATATTCCGAACGAAATCGTCTATAATGTGACCGAAGGACGAGGCGCGCGATGGGCGTTGAAGGCAAGGACAGGGCGAAAGTTCTCGAGGCCGGGGCGGCTTCGCTGTCGAACCAGCTCGGGCAGGCGGTGTTGCGGCTGCGCAAGGGCTACGGACTATCGCTCGCCGACCTGTCGCAGCAATCCGGCGTCGCTAAGTCGATCATCTCGCAGATCGAACGCAACGAGACCAACCCGACGCTAACGACCATCTGGCGGCTCGCCCATGCGCTTGACGCGTCGATCGAATTGATGCTTCAGGGCGCCGAAGAGGGGCCGTTCATCGAACATTTGCGTCGCGGAACGACGCCGATCTTCGTCTCCGACGACGGATTGTGCCGGCTCGCGGTGATCGGCTGGCTTAAGACCGTCGACTGGCTGCAATGGTATGACTTTCAGGCCGATCCCGGCGGCGTGCTCGAATCGACCGCCCATCTTCGCGGCTCGGTCGAGTGCCTGTCGGTCGTTGAGGGCGAGCTCGAGGTCGAAGTCGGCGGATCGTCGGCGAAAGTATGCGCCGGCGAGACGGTCCGCTACCGCTGCGATATGCCCCATCGTATCCGCAACCTGGGCGAGAAGACGGCGCACGCGACCATGGTCTGTATCCTCAAGGCGGCGATGATGGATTGAGACGCGCCGCCACGTCCGGATTTAACCCTTTAGCGACCATGATTTGCCGTGGCTCCGGCGGGGCCGAAATTGCCGTTGCGTTTCGCTCGCCGAATTGAGCGAAACGCAACGTCGCTGATTCTGACCCCATTTGTCCCCGGTCCCTTCGCCCAAGTCCCGGGTTGGTGCGCTGACGCTCAAACCGGGGCAAGGTTTCAGCAACCAGACTTGACGGCGGGAGACGCGTGCGACAAAGCTCGGCGGCGGTTAGCGGTTCGGCAAGCGACTGATTTGCCGGCGCTTTGCGTACGCGGCGACCCAGGTTCGCCTTCAGCCGGGGCGGGAAAAGAACGGGCGACGACGAAGCGATCATCCAGAGGCCCTCCGGGGTCCCCCCAAAGATTCGACTCGCTTTGTTCTCGAATCTGAGTCCCTGTCGCGGGTCTCCGATTTGTACTTGGTTTGTTGCCGCCCTGATCCCCCTCGCCCGGGGCGCGCCTCGTGCCGGCTCGACAAAGCGCCGGGCCGCGCGATATGAGCGCCGTTTCTCCTTGGCCGGAGCTCTTGGTGACCACGACGCCGTCAGTAACTCCTCAAGCCGGCCAGGACGGCGTTATTCTGGCGCTGGGCGGGACGTGGATCGTCGCGGCCGGACGCGAACTCGAGGCGGCCGGGGCCTCGCTCATCTCGTCGGCTAAAGATGCGAAACGCGTGATCTTCGATCTTTCCGCACTTCAGCGCATGGACACTGCTGGCGCGTGGTTCATCGATCGCGCTCGCGTGGAACTGGCGGCCGCCGGAGCAAATGTCTCCCATCGCGGCGCGCGCCCCGAGCACGCCACCCTGCTTCAGGACGCCGGCTATCACGCGCCGGAAGCGCCTACGCGCCTTCCGCCGTCGCACGGAATTGCGCTGCTCTCGGCGGTCGGCGAGACGGTGTACGACTTGGGCGTCGATTTCATCGACATTGTCGACTATCTCGGCGAGATCGTTGTGATGTTCTTGCGCTTGGCGCCGAAGCCATGGCGGTGGCGCTGGACCTCGATGGTCCATCACTTGGAGATGTTCGGTCTGCGCAGCGTACCGATCATCATGCTGATCAACTTTCTTGTGGGAGCGATCGTCACCCAGCAGGGCATTTTCCAGCTCGCCAAATTCGGCGCCTCGACCTACGCGGTCGATCTGGTCGGAGTCCTCGGTTTGCGCGAGCTCGGCGTGCTGATGACCTCGATCATGATCGCGGGCCGCACCGGATCGGCGATCACGGCCGAGATCGGCTCGATGAAAATGCGCGAGGAGATCGACGCGCTCAAGGTGATGGCGCTCGATCCGCTCGAAGTGCTGATCATCCCGCGGCTGGTGGCGTTGACAATCGCCTTGCCAGTCTTGACCTTTCTCGCCGACATGGCGCAGATCGGGGGTGGCCTTATCGTCAGTTGGCTCTACTCCGGCGTAACGCCGCAAAGCTTCCTATTGCGGCTCCAGAACGCCATAGGCATTAATACCTTCATGGTCGGCCTCATCAAGGCGCCGTTCATGGCGGTGGTGATCGGCCTCATCGCTTCGACCGAAGGCATGGAGGTGCGCGGCTCGGCCGAGTTGCTCGGGCGCTGCGTCACCTCATCGGTGGTCAAGTCGATCTTCATGGTCATCGTCATGGATGGGCTGTTTGCGATGTTCTTCGCCGCGGTGGCCTATTGAGCGACAGCGCCCCCATCGCCAGCCCGCGGCCGCGTGAAGTCATCATCAGCGTGCGCGGCCTCAAGGTCGGCTTCGGCGACCACCTGGTGATGGACGGGCTCGATCTTGATCTTTATCGCGGCGAGGTGCTCGGTTTTGTCGGCGCTTCCGGTGCCGGCAAGTCGGTGCTGACCCGGACAATCCTGGGGCTCATCCACAAACAAGCGGGAACCATCGAGGTCTTCGGCCACAATATCGACAAGCTGACGCCGCGCGAGCATCTGGAGGTCGGCGAGCGATGGGGCGTGCTGTTTCAGGAGGGGGCGCTGTTCTCCAGCTTGACCGTGCGCCAGAACATCCAGGCGCCGATGCGCGAGCATCTGCACCTATCGCAGTCAACGCTCGACGGTCTGGCGGCGCAGAAGCTGGCGCTCGTCGGCTTGCCCCCGGAAACCGCCGACAAGCTGCCATCGGAGCTGTCAGGCGGGATGACGAAGCGCGTTTCCTTGGCGAGGGCGCTCGCGCTCGACCCGGAGATCGTGTTCCTCGACGAGCCGACCTCGGGGCTCGATCCGATCTCGGCCGGCGATTTCGACGATCTCATCGGTACGCTGCAGAAGACGTTGGGCCTGACAGTGTTCATGGTCACCCACGATCTCGATAGCCTGTTCGCGATCTGCGACCGGGTCGCGGTGCTCGGGCACGGCAAGGTGATCGCCGCCGGTCCGATCAGTGAACTCCTGGTCTCCGACGACCCTTGGCTCAAATCCTATTTCCACGGTAAGAGGGGCGTAATCCGCCTCTCGGCGGCAGCGGAGCGGCCCGCCATGACGGCCGCGGACGACCAGTCGAAGAACGCGGGGCGCTGACGAGACATGGAGACGCGGGCCAACTATGTCGTGATCGGGGCCTTCACATTGGCGGCGGTCGTGGCCGCCTTTTTGTTTGTCATGTGGATCGCAGGCTACGGGACGCCGGGCGGCCACCGGACCTTCCAGGTCGTTTTCAACGGCTCGGTCTCCGGCCTTTCGAACGGCGCCAACGTTCTCTTCAACGGCATCAAGGTCGGCGAGGTCACGCATCTCACCTTCTCCAGGAGCGATCCCCACCAAGTTGTAGCCGACATCGACGTCAGCGCAGACGCCCCGATCGACCGGAACACCAAGGCGCGGCTCGAGACTGCGGGAATCACTGGCGCCGCCGCGGTCGCGCTGCTTGGCGGGTCAAGGGCTGGGGCGCCCCTGGTTGGCGAGAATGGCCAGGGGGCGATCATCTACGCCGAGCAGTCGATGCAGCTGCAGGAGATTCTCGACAATGTCGGCGCCCTCTCGATCAGGGCCACGGCGGTTCTGGACGACGCCGAGAAAGTCATCACCGACAATTCCGCGCCGATCCATTCGGCGATCGAGAATGCCGAGGTGTTCTCCAAGGCGCTAGCTGACAACGCGCCCGGCATCGACGCGGCGCTGAAGAGCGTAGGCGAACTCGGCAAGCAGATCGGGCCGCTCGCCGCGCGCCTGCAAACCCTGTCGGACGACGCCGACCGGGTGGTCCAAGCGATCGATCCCGCCGAGGTCCGCGCGATCGTCGACAACGTCCAGAGCCTGTCGGCGAAAGGCGTCTCGGTCGTCGATCGCGCCGACAAGCTCCTCGCCGACAATTCCGATTCGATCCACTCGACGCTTCAGAGCGCCGACGTCTTCGCCAAGACCCTCGCCGACAACGCGCCTAACGTCGACGTGACGCTCAAGAACCTGGCCGAGATCAGCAAGACGGTGCAGCCCGTGGTGGCGCAAATCCAGACCCTGTCCGAGAACGCCAATCGCCTGATCGCGGCGGTCGACCCGGACAAGGTCCGCGACGTGATCGGCAATGTTCAGACGTTCAGCCAGTCGCTCGCGGCGAGCTCGGACAATTTCAAGGGTCTGGTGCGCGACGGCGCCGCGCTCGCCAATCACCTCAACGATTCGGCCAAGCGCCTCGACACCGCCCTCATCGACGTCGATCAGTTCATGAAAGCGCTCGATTCGCAGAAGATCGCCGGCATCGTCGACCAGGTCAACGACGTCGTGGCGACGGTGAACCAGAACAGGGGCAACATCGACTTGACGCTCAAGAATTTCGGCGAGCTCTCCGGCAAGCTCAACAATTCGGCCGATAGGGTCGATGGCGTATTGACGGCCGCCCAAAGCTTCCTTGGCTCGCCCAGTACGAAGGGGGCGGTCGACCGCATCAGCGAAGCGGCGCTCTCGGTGAAGAAACTCGCCGACGACACCGACGCAAAGGTGAAGGACATTGGCGGGGGGTTGAGCCGATTCGTCAATTCGGGCTTGCGGGAATATGAGGCGCTCGCCGTCGAGGGGCGTCGAACGGTCAGCGACATTGACAGCGCGGTGCGGTCGTTCGAGCGCAATCCGAATCAGCTCATTTTCGGCTCGAAGCCGTCGCTGCCAGAATATCACGGCGGGCAATGATGGGGCGGGCAGGGGGCGGATTCTGGGGCCGATCGAAATTCGCCGCTGTCGGCGCTGTCGCGCTGGCTGTTGCGGCATGCGCGAGCGGACCGCCGCCGACGATGTTCGATCTTGCCGCTGCAACACCGCCGGCCGCGCGCGGGTTGAGGGCGCAGATCCGGGTCGGCCAACCGACCGCAACGGCCAATCTCGACAGCGATCGCATCCTCGTGCGCGATTCGGACACGCTGGCTATCCTTGAGGGCGCCCGCTGGTCGGAATCGCTGCCGTCGCTCTTCCGCACGCGCCTGGCGCAGAGTTTTCAGAACGCCGGGCTCGCCCGCTGGATCGACGGCCCGGCGGCGACCGCGGATTACGAAGTCGATCTCGACATCCGAGCCTTCGAGCTCGACGCTGAGACGAAGGAAGTCCATATCGACGTCGCCGCCTGGATTGTCTCGCTCGGGAGCGGGCGGATCAGGGCGGACCAAATTTTCACCCTGCGGGCGCCGGTTGCGTCAACCGACGCCGCGAACGTGGCGGCTGCGATGGATCAGGCGGCTTCGACCGTCATGATAGACATCGTCAAGTTCGTCGCCAGGGCGCTCTGATGCCGCCCGAGCGGCGGCTCAAGCCTCGGGGCGAAGCGCGCGCGCCGCTTCCAGGGCGAAGAACGCCTTTGCGCGCTCCACGTCGGCCTGCGTAGCCATGCCGCGGCAGTTCGAGCGTTCGACCCGCGCCCCCGCGCCGGCCAGCGTCTTCGCCAGCTTCTCGGCGCCGGACCGCGGAATGATTGGATCGTTCAGTCCCGACAGGATCATGACCGGTATTCCGGAGAGGTCGGGCCTCGGCGGTTCGGCCAGCGGCGTCGTGGCGCGCAGGAGGATGGCGCCCGCCAGGGTCTTCGGGTGCAGCAGCAGAACGGCTGCGGCGATGTTTGCGCCATTCGAATATCCCAACGCCACCGGTCGAGCCAGGCCATAGGCGCGGCGCGCCTCCGCGACGAAATGGGCGAGCTCATTCGCCCGGCGGCGGACGTCGTCCTCGTCGAACACGCCTTCGCGATAGCGCTTAAAGAAGCGCGGCATGTCGCCTTCGAGCACGTTCCCGCGCGGCGAGAGGAGCGGCGCTCCGTGCGCAATCTCGCGCCCGAGCGGCAATAAATCGTTTTCGCCGCCGCCGGTTCCGTGAAGAAGAAGAAGCGGCGAACAATCAGGGTCGGCGCCGGGCTCGAAGCGGTGAACATAGGCGAGCTGTGGCGTCATTAAGGGAGGTTCCGCGTCGTGGGCGCTAGTCGAGTTTCGGCAGCGCGGCTTCGATTTGAGACCGGCGGCCCTCGAGGAACGCCGGCAATTTGAGCGCCCGCCCTAGCGAATCCATTGGCTCGTCGACGGCGAAGCCGGGCGGATCGGTGGCGATTTCGAACAGCACCCGGCCGGGCTCGCGGAAATAGACCGAGCGGAAATAGTTGCGGTCCTTCGGCTCGGTCGTGCGCAGATGATGGTCCTGGACGAGCTTTTTGACCATCGCCGCTTGCGCCCGATCGTCAGCTGCCCGAAACGCGATGTGATGAACCGAGCCCGCGCCCTGGCGCGCCATCAGGAATTCTCCCGCCGTCCTGAGGTCGATGAGGCCGCCGAACTGCACGCCTGGGGCGCGATACCGTTGCGTCAAGCCCTCGCGGTCATCGGCGACAAAACCGAATACGTCGGTTAGCACAGCGGCGGTTGGGCCGGCTTCCGCGATAAGCAGGCTAACGCTGTGGAAGCCGCGAATCGCGTGTTCCGCGGGCACATCCGCCGCGCTCCATCCAGGCGCGCTCTCGGCGCCCTTGACGCCCGCGAGCGCGAGCCGGGTCCCGTCGCGGTCCTTGAACGCGAGCGTCGTTTCGCCGAAGCGTTTCGCGGGCGGATCGTGGGCGACCCCCTTCTCGACGAGGCGCTGGGCCCAGAAGCCGATCGAACCTTCCGGGATGCTGAACACGGTCTCTTGGGCTTCGCCGATTCCGAGCCTCCCGGGCGGAGCGCCCTCCCCGGGGAAAAAAGTGAGGATCGTGCCCGGATGGCCGGCCTCATCGCCGTAATAGAAGTGATAGGAGCTGGGATCGTCGAAATTGACCGTTTTCTTCACCAGGCGCAGCCCGAGCGTTCCGGCATAGAAATCGAGGTTGCGGCGCGCCGACCCTGCAATGCTGGTCACATGATGGATGCCGCTCGGCATACGCTTCTCCGATTTGGCGGAATCAGATCCGGCGTTTGACTTCGTCCCGCGGGACCGAAGCGCGCGGAGATTGTAGTCCTGTCGGCGCGTGAGGCCAACTTCGGCGGGGTTGGCCTTCGATCTGCCGTCGGCAGAGCCCCGCCAACGCCCCCCGCCCTGTTGCCGAGATCGGGCCTCGAGGGGTGCGACGATCAGCGCCATGGATTGGCCGCGCCAAACATGCGGCAATAGGCGCCAACAGCGATTCCGAAGGCGCCAAGGTCGGGCCGGCGGCGCCGAGGGGGCGAGGTGGCATCGGAACCGACATCAAAGGTCTTGTTTAGGTCAATCGTCGATCACGGCGAAGAATCGCTTCTTTCCGGGTCTTATTTCGACCGGCCTTACCCGCATCTGACGTTCGAGAAATTCTTCGCCGACGATGTCTTCCGTCGGCTCATCACCCACTGGCCCAACCTCGACCGATACGTTGATCTGAACGGCGCGAGGACCCGAAAGCAGTTCACGCTATACGAGCGGAAGGCTGACGCCGGCGATCCGGAGCGCACGGAGCTGTGGCGGACCGTATGCGACGCTCTGTCGGCGCCGGCAATCGAGGGAGCGCTGCGCGAGCGTCTGCGAAGGGGGTTCGAAATCCGCGCCAGAGGCAGTGACGAGGACTGGCCGATCCCCATGTTTCCTCAACCGGTCCTCTACGCCGACTTCGACGGCTACGCCATCAAGCCGCATCCCGACACGCGCCGCAAGGTGCTGACGATGCTGATCTACATGCCGGACGACGAGAGCCAGCGGGAGCTTGGAACCACTGTCTACAAGATCTCGCCGTTGAGCGTCTTGGCCTGGAAGACCTATGGCCTCGTTAAGGAAAAGACATTTCCGTTCCTGCCCAATACTGGCTGCGCGTTCGTCGTCATCAGTCCGGCGCACAGCCTCCTGCACGCCAGCTGGCATGGGCGCGACGCCATCTCGGTCGACAACGCCGTACCAAGAATGACGATTCTCAACGCCTATTACGCGAAGCCGCCAGAAGAAGGGGTCGTGACGGACGAATACCGGTAGGCGCAACGACTTCGCGAGCGCGCGTTTCGGCCATTGTCCAAACGGCGGGGCCGTCCCGCGCGCCGATCTTCGGCAAGTTCGTGGAGAAGGCGGTCGCCGTGGGCCAGGGAACAGAACGCCACCCTTCCTTCTTTGAGACTGATCAGCGCGTCGCCAAGATCAAGGTCGGCGACCCGGCGACCCATCTCGCTCACCCCGGCCCGTCGAGCACGTCGCGAACAATCTCCGCGAGTTCGATTGCTGTATAGGGCTTCTTGAGCCAAGCCCCGGCGCGAAGCTTGCGCCGCGCGACGGCCGGCTCCGCATAGCCGGACGTGAACAGGACCTTGATATCCGGCTTGGCCGCAAGAGCGGCCTCCGCCAGATCGTTGCCGTTCATCCCGCCTGGCATTACGAAATCGGTAAAGATCATCGCGGTTTCGGGATGAGCCGTGAGCAGGGCGAGGGCATTCGACCCATTGTCCGCTTCGATGATTTGGTACCCAAGGTCCCTGAGACGCGAACAGACGACTCTGCGCAAGCGGGGATCGTCTTCGACAACCAAGATCGTCTCCGATCCGCCCGGCATGGCGTCCGTCTCCGTCCTGCCCGCCGTTGGTTCCCCGGCCTTTTGCACGCCTTCGGCCAACGGCAGAAAAACGCGTACGCTCGTCCCCCGACCCAACTCGCTATAGAGCTGTACGTTTCCCCCGGATTGTTTGACGAAGCCATATACCATGCTGAGGCCGAGACCTGTACCCGCCCCGGTCGGTTTGGTGGTGAAGAATGGCTCAAAGGCCCGCTGGCGCACGTCCTCTGACATGCCTTGGCCCGTGTCGGTGACGGCGATCAGGACATAACGGCCGGTGCGGACTTCCGGGTACATCTGGGCATAATCCGCGTCGAGTCGCGCATGGGAGATTTCAATGGTTAGGCGGCCGCCGTCGGGCATTGCGTCGCGCGCATTGATCACTAGGTTGAGCAGGGCGTTCTGCAGTTGCGTCGCATCGACGACCGCAAGATGCGCCGATCCGGTTGTTATGATTCTTAGCTCGATCGATTCGCCCAAGGTTCGACGCAGCAGCTCGGCGAAATTCGACACCAGCGTACCGATATCGGTTGGCTCGGGGTTCAGCGGTTGGCGGCGGCCGAAGGCGAGGAGTTGGGCGGTCAGCTTCGCGCCGTCCTGCACTGCGTCCTGGGCTTCCCGCAATATCTCGCGCTCATGATCGCTATTTAGGCCGGGCTCGAGCATCTCAAGATTGCCGGTAATCACCGTGAGCAGATTGTTGAAGTCGTGGGCGACGCCCCCGGTCAGCTGGCCGATCGCTTCCATCTTTTGCGACTGCCTGAGCTCCTCCTCCATCTTCTGACGAGTTGTCAAATCGCGGATGAACCCCGTAAAAATGCGTTGGCCGCTCGCCTGCGCCTCGCCGACGGCGAGTTCCATCGGAAAGATGTCTCCGCCCTTGGTGAGGCCTTTGACAACGCGACCATAGCCAATGATGCGGGCCTCGCCGGTTTCCAGATATCGGCCGATGTAGCCGTCGTGTTTCTCTCGATAAGGAGCGGGCATCAGCATCTTGACGTTGCGGCCGATGACCTCCTCGGGGCCGTAGCCGAACAATTGCGCCGCAGCCGCGCTGAATGAGCCGACGATGCCGTCCTCGTCGATGACGATCATCGCCTCGGGGACGGTTGTCGAGGATCGAGCGCAGATGCGCTTCGCGCGACATCAGCTCGGCCTGGGCGCGCTTGAGTTCGGTGATGTCGTTGTTGATCTGCAGGATCGACCGCATTGTCTTGTCGTCGTCCGGCCGCGCGACCCAAAGGCTCGCGATCGAGACGAGCGAGCCGCCTTTTGTCTGCTGTTCAAGTTCGCCCTGCCAGCTGCCGCGCTGACGAAGCTGGGCGACGATGTCTTCGCGCGGCGCCGGATAGCGGGTCTTGAGAAGCTCCTGGACAGTCTTTCCCAGCGCTTCGTCGCGGCTGAAGCCGTATAGCCGCTGGCATCCGGTCGTCCAGTAGAGGATCTTGCCCTGCTCGTCATGGATGACGATGTTCGTCAGGTCTAACACTTGGGCCATTTCTGCAAAATCGACCGCGGTGATCGCTTTGGCCGTGTCTTGGGATCTATCCAGGCTCGGCCCCTTCCGCTCGTGGTCAATTTGGCCAAACGGCCCGCCGCGCCGGCGAAGGCTGCCCATCGGCCTCGTCTTCGTCGCTGCCGGCGATTTCTCGCAGCGCGCCCAGTTTACGCAGGTCGAGCCTGTGACGTCCAGTTGGACGAATGAGGCCGCGTCGGACAAGGCTCGTCATCATTCGCGACACCGTCTCGATCGTCAGGCCGAGATAGTCGGCCATGTCGAGACGGCTCATCGGCAGCTCGATTTCGTTGTCGCCGGCGCACTTGCGATGAATGGCCAGGAGAAAGCTGACGACGCGCTCCTCCGCGCTCTTGCGCCCGAGCAGCACCATCTGGTCCTGAGCAGCCGACATCTCGTCGCAAAGAAGCGCGAAAAGCTGCGGCTGCAGACGCAGGCGATTCGTTCACCCGCGAAAAGAAGCGGCCGCGGGAAAAGCGACGCACCTTGACCCCGGTGACCGCTTCCGCGGTGAAGAGATAGCGGTCCTGAAAAGACACGCCGAGAACGTCGCCAGGATAGGTGAAACCCATGATTGCCCGCCGACCGTCCGGCAGAATCTTATAGACGCGCAGGACGCCCTCCAGGACATCGAAGATCTGGCCGGCTTGATCGCCTTCCCAGAACAGCGCTTCGCCGGCCGAAAGCGATTCGGCGAGCTGCCCTTCGAAAAGGTCCTTGAGCGTTGGCGCGAGAGCAGCCGAACCAACGGGTGAATGAACCGCGCCGCGAGTCAGCGATACTGTGGTTTGGCTGTACATTGCATTTCCCTGTCCGACTTGACGGGGCGCATCTGAGCAGCGCTATGTCACCGGCGTATCGCTCGGGCGTGAATATTGGCGCCGATTTGTAATAGTATGTGACAGGTCCCGTCGCCCCAACGCGAAGTCAATGATCAAGCCGGCCGAACAGCCCGTCCATATTCTGGTCGTCGACGACGACGTCCGCATTCGTCAGATGTTGATCCGCTATTTCCAGCAGGAGGGATATCGAGTCACCGCCGTTGCCGATGGCCCGGCGATGCGCGCGCAACTGAACGAGACGCCGGTTGACGTCATTCTGCTCGATGTCGTCATGCCCGGCGCGGACGGGCTAACCCTCGCTCGCGAGATCCGCGCCATGTCCGACGTGGGAATCATCATGCTGACGAGCCGAGACGAGGTGCTCGACCGCGTTGTCGGTCTTGAAGTCGGCGCAGATGACTACGTCGCCAAGCCCTTTCACCTGCGCGAGGTTTTGGCGCGCGTCAAAAGCCTTCTGCGGCGGCGAAGGCCAGCGCCAGCGCCGACCGTTCGGAGTTCGGATGGCGCCGAGAACGTCATTCGGTTCGACGGTTGGCTCCTCGACACGGCCCGTCGGCGGCTGGTGTCCCCGCGCGGCGATGATGTCGCGCTCACGAGCGGCGAATTCGATCTTCTGGCGGCGCTGGCGAAACATCCCGGGCGCGTCTTGAGTCGAGAGGCGTTGATGGATCACACCCGGGGGCGCGGCCTGAAGGCTTTCGACCGTACGATCGACGCGCAGATCGCCCGGCTGCGAAAGAAGATCGAGCCGGATCCAAAAAACCCGACGATCGTGAAATCGATCCGCGCCGTGGGATACGTCTTTACGGCGAAAGTTAATCGATAGCTCCCGCGGTCCCGAACGTGTGAGCGTTCAGGATCCGTTCGATTTCCTCGGCGCTTGCCAGCGGCCGCAGGAATAGCTCGCGATCACCTCGCCCGATGGCCTCCAGACTTTGTCGGCGAGTCCAAGCGTCGGGCCTCATCGGCCAAAATCGTACGCCTGCGCAATCCGATTGCTCGCATTCGGATCGAAGAGCGCCGACCAGCTGCGCCGTCACGCGTTGCGGGTCCGCGGCGCTGACGACGACAAGGATCGGAACGTCTAGCAGGCGGCCGCACGGCGAATCGTCCGTGATCGAATAAATGCAAAGGCCTTTGAGATATCCCTGGGCGTTGCGCGCGACGAGAGCCCGCGCGCCGTTGCCGCGCCCCTCGTCGCCAGCCGGCGCTGATCCAAGCGACTGACACAATGCTTGCCATTCGCCCAGCCTGAGTGCGTAGCCACAGGCCCTGGCCAGAAGATAGGCGGGATCGACGGTTCGCGGCCCGATCGGCTCGACTATGTAGCTGCCAGACATCCTCGTTGCGAGCTCAAGGCTCGGCCTTCATCATAAGCGCGTTCACTGAGCCCCGTCGCTCCGCGATCTCACCAGAATCACAGCGCGTTTCGTTTGGGGCCAGGAGGTGTTCGCGATGGTCGCCGCGATCGGAACGGCGCAGATCAAAAACATTAATAACCATGGCATGAGCATCGTAGTTCTCCGCGACTTTCACTTAACTTGCATCATGACGCGACGCGGCCGGTGCGCCTTGCGATAGGTCAACGCTCGAGAACGAAGGCGGCTCGGTCGAAACTACCATGGTTACGCCCGACCGCCGAGACGCGACTGACCGCGAATCGGGCGCGGCGGCAAAAGGAGACGAGGGAGGTTATTCATAATCGCGCCCTAGCCCACCTCGACCTCGAAACGGGTCGGCGGCAGGCCAAATTCGCTCAGAGCCGAGATGATGCGCAGGCCGGTCGTCGGCGTCGACAATTGCGCGGCGGTGAGGTTGAACGACAGCGAGACGTCACTCGCCCATCGGGCGGCGATCCTGGCCGCCTTGCGCGGCAAGTCCCGCGACAGTTCGTCGATGACGCCGACCCGCTCGGAGACCGGAATGAACATCGACTGGGCCATCGGCCCGACCGCGCGCGTCGTTCCAGCGCGCAATCGCCTCGAAGCCACTGATCCGGGCCGCCCTCAAGTCGACGATTGGCTGAAAGACGAGGCCAATCTTCGATTCCGCGACTGCGCGACGCAATGCGTCCTCGAACGCGACGCCGTCGACGGCGTCGTCGTCGTCTTCCGCCGCCGCGTCGCAGACGGCGACGGCCCCGCGTCCGATCGCCTTGGCTCGGTAGAGCGCGGCGTCGGCCAGGCGCACGAGCTCGTCCGGCTCGGCTGCGGAAGATGGGAAGAGCGCAAAGCCGCAGGCGCTGGTCAGCGCGACGTCGAGCCCCTCGACAGCGAACGGCGTTGTGAAGATCGCGTGGATCTTGTCTCCGAGCGCAATCGCCTCGTCGCGCGCGCCGATCCCATCGCAGAGGATCGCGAACTCGTCGCCCCCCATCCTGGCGGCGGAGCCACAACCCTCTATCGCGCAGGCAAGCCGGCTGGCGACTTGCCTGAGGATTTCGTCTCCGACCGGATGTCCGTGAATGTCGTTGATCGGCTTGAAGCCGTCGAGGTCGATGAAGCCGACGGCGAATGCCTCACCGGTCAGGGTTGCATTCCTGATCCGGTCGGCGAGCTGGCCTTGAAAGTAGCGCCGGTTGGGCAGCCCGGTCAGGTCGTCGGTCAGCGCGATCGTCATGGCCGCCTGCCGCGCGTCCTCGGCGGCGCATTGCCTTTGGGCGATGACGAAACGCGAGCGGACCATCTCCGCGTACATGCGAAAGTTCTCGTGGAGCATGCGGATGACGAAGCATGCAGCAACCGTCAGTAGCGCCGCCAGCCAGAGCGTCAAGTCGGCCCCGCGGATGAGGAAAGCTATGATGAGCGGGGCGGTCGCGGCGGCGACCACGACGCTTGCCGCGCTCCCCAGCGCATTGAGACAAAACGCGCAGGCGGCGGCCGCGACCCAGACGGCGACCAGCGCCAATGCGAATTCGGCGACGCTTCCTTGCCGGGTGGAGACCGCCGCCATCAAGGAGAGCGCAAACGCCATCGCGGGCCCAAGAACGCGCTGCGCCGCCAACCTCGCGCCGGATGACGTCAAGAGTCACGCTCTCTATGTTTCCGCGCGCCTTGAACCAGAAGATGAGGCGCAACGTCGAGACGGCGAGGAGCGCCGCGGGGAGGACGATCCCGTCAAGCACCGACGTTGGCGTGGTGGCGGCGCACAGCGCTGCGGTCGCCAGGATGACGACGCTATGGACGTAAGGTCCCAATCGCGCGAGTGAGCGGTATTGCTCGCGCAATAGCGCCGACTTGAAGTCCGCCTGGGACGTTTCGCCTGCCGGCGTTGCGCCGCAAGAAACGAAACCGTCAGGTGAGAGATCGAAGTCGGCCATTGCCATCAACCCCGCCGCCGGCGGCGACGCTCTCAAAGAGAGCGCGTCCGGCGCGGGCGAAACTTAGCGCCGCAAGCGCGTCCTAGGAGTTAATCCGATGCTCGAAACACGAGCGTTACGTAACGGTAGTAAAGCATGCCTTTACGGCAAGGATAAACCTTGAGCGCCCGGGACGACGGCCGCGCAGGCAGGCGTCACGGGGCCGTCGCCTTGACCGCGATGATGAACAAGCGCGGATAGGCGAACAGGGTCCGGCCGTCCGGCTGCATTGGATAGGCCTCTTTCAGGCCGTTGCGGTAACGAGCGAGGAACTCGCAGCGCTCGTCGTCGTCGAGCCGCTCCAGGAACGGCTGAAGGGTCGAGCCGGCGAACCAGTCGGCGATGCTTTGCGGTCCCTCGAGCGGGTGAACGTAGGTCGTCATCCAGATGTCGACTCGAGATGCGGCCGGGCGCAGCCAGTCGTAATAGTCGTCGTAGCCGGCGATGAGGGGCTGGGTCTTGGCGATCGGCACCAGGCGGGACGACCACGGCCCTTCGGCCGCGACCATGCGCATCAAGGCGTGCGAAGATTCGCGCGCCGTATTCGCCATCTGCACAGCCAGCACTCCACCGGACGCAAGATAGGACATCAGGCGGGGAAAGAGCCGGTCGTGATCGGGCAGGAACTGCAGAGCGGCGTTGGCGAAGATGAGGTCAGGCCGATCCTTGGGCGCCCAGTGCGCAATGTCCTGCTTGATGAATTGAGCCTCGGGCGCGCGGACGCGCGCGTGCGCCAGCATCGCGTCGGAAGTGTCGAGGCCGATGGTTCGCGCGCGCGGGTAACGATGCAACAGCAATTCCGCGCTGTTGCCGGGGCCACAGCCCAAATCGTAGACGAGATCGGCCGTGGCGAGCGGAACTTCGGCCAGAAGATCTCGCGCCGCGCGCAGCCGCTCGGCCTCGAACTTGGTGTAGAGAATCGGATTCCAGTCGGCCATCAGAATGTTCAGTCCGAGTTTGGGGACGAGTTCAGTCTCGCGTTGTCGCAATATGGAAAGGCGGGCCCGAGGATCAACCGTCGAGCGGGGCCTCGGCCAGGCGCGCCGGCGTTGGGAGAGCCTCGAGAAGCGGAAAAGTCCCACGCCGAGGATCATGGAAAGGACGGACAGCGCGGCCTCGATCATGGGCGCTGCCGCCCGGAGACGCGGTTGCGCGACCAGGGCGCCGCAACGAGGCCCGCGAGCAGAGCATTCGCCAGGTCGCCGGGGCGCCGCGCAGACGGCCCAAGAGTCTCGCGGCGCCAAGGATGCGAGGGCCGGCCAGGAGATGAGCCATGCGGCCGCGAGACCAATCAGAAGGCTGCGAGCCAGGCGTGAAATGGGTCCAGTCGATCGTCATAGCCAATTCCTGTCGCGAGCGCGGCGGGCGGGCTTATCGCCGACAATCGTTTGCGCACGATGCCTCCGATTGGGGTGGTCGGTCGAAAATAACTCGATTACACCGTTTCGGTGCGGATATCGTAACGTATATCAGATTTATAGACTTAATTAATACTGGTCAACCGTATCCAGAGAAAATGGGGGACGAGGGCTTCAGGTTGCACGCCAAAAAGCAATTGCCCGGCGGGGCGTTTAGAGTTGTTCAACGGTGTCGAGCTTTTTTGCCTCGCGTCGCGGTTTTTTGGGAACCACGATTCTGCGGCCGTCCTCGGGTCCGCGGACGGCAAATCGGAGACGAGCGAAGGTCGAGCGGAGGCACTGCCGCGGTTCGTTCGCGCGGCTTCCCAATGTTTCGGCGATCAGACTTACTTTAATGCGTCGCGCGCTCGTAGGGTATAGTGCGTGGACGCGATTCGGCCCGACGGAAGATCGTCCTCGGCTCCCCCTAATAAAAAAATCAATACACGATCAGGATCAATATTACGGTGGTTTTGGTTCCTTTGACATAATAACAGCAATTTTAAACATAAAAACCTTGCCGCCTCCGTCAATCAATTGGCAAACAAGCGATCCTACTCTCAGCAGGATATAAATCCGCGGGGCGCTGGAAGATCGATGATGAAACTCCGAACGGCATCCGGATGCGGCCAGCGTTCGTCGAGCCGCCCGCGTGGCGAGGGGGGCGGCGCGGCGATCGCATGCGCGTCGGCGGCGCCGCTGATCGTGCTTGCGCTCGCTGTCGCCGCCGACCACGCCCACGTCTCGCGGTTCAAGACCCAGGTCCAACTGGCGGCGGACGCGGCTTCGTTCGCGGCGGCAGGGGCGGTCGCGCGCCACCGGGGCGGGGCCGCCGACGGCGTCGCCAACCGGGTCGCCGCCGCCGTTTTCGCGCACAACGCCCCGAGCGGGGCTATTGGAACGCCGACGGTTGCGGCAATGAGCCACGCCGCCGTAGCGACGGCGACCGTCGGCTATGACGGCGTCGCACCGAGCAATTTCGGCTCCGCGCTCGGCTACGGCGCGTTCCGCGTCAGCGCGTCGGCGACGTCGCATGCGGTCGTCGCGGACTCGCAAATCGCCGGCACGCCCTCACCCTAGGCGGTCGTTCCGGTTTGCCGTCGAAGGCAAGTCCGGTATGGCTCGGGGCTTGCCGGCCAGCCGGCCTTGAAGCCGAGAAGCGCGCATGACCTGTCATATTGATCCGACCCGGGAGACGTTCGCCGCCTTTCGCGCCGACGATCGGCCGGGACCGATCCACATGCTCAATCTGATCCGATTGCGCTCCCTGGCCGCCTATCCGGACGGGCGCGAGGCGACCGGCGCCGAGGCCTATCAAGCCTACGGGCGCGAGAGCCTGCCGGTACAATCGCGCCTCGGCGTGTCGATTATCTGGCGCGGCCGGTTCGAGCTCATGCTGATCGGGCCCGCCGACGAGCGCTGGGATCTCTGCTTCATCGCCGAATATCCGAGCGTCGCCGCTTTCGTCGCCATGATCCGCGATCCCGTCTATTGCGAGGCGGTCAAGCACCGGCAGGCGGCGGTCGAGGATTCGAGGCTCATCCGCCTGGCGCCCGGCGCCGCCGGCATCGGATTCGGCTGACGTGTCGACCGCCTCTCCCGTTCGGGTGCTCTCCCGAACGCCCTTTCAGGTGAGGGCCTGCGCCGCAAGGCGCGCGGCGATGCGTCCAGCGCCGTCGCGCCGCTAAATGCGCCGAGATAAGCGTCGCGCTGTCGAGTTGACTCATGCTGCGCGCGTCTAAATAAAAAAAATACAGTCGCAGCAAGAGGCGCGGACATCAGGTCGGCGTTCGTATAAGCGCAGACGCCGACGGGCGCCATTGAGGGGTCCCACGAGGCGATCATCGGCAAATGCTCCGACTGAGTGGGACCCTGATATGCAGTGCCCAATCTGTCAGCATGAGGCCAGTCCGCTGCGCGACGTCGATAGCGTCGCGTATTTTAAATGCCTCAAATGCGAATCTTTGTTCGCGCACCCTGATTTCCTGGCGGCCGTCGACGCGGGCTCCGTGGGGGACTACGGCGACCCTTACTGGGAGCAGGAGCTTTTCGCGGCGCGCGAGCGTTCCTTCGGCGCAGGCGTCGTACGGATGGCCGAAACACTGCGAATGGCGCGCCTCCCGGTGAGACGAATGTTGGACATCGGCAGCGGCCCGGGATTTCTGCTGGACGCCCTGGCTGAACTGGTCCCGAGCCTGGCGGAAAGAGTCCATGGCGTCGAACTTTTTCCACCGCCTCCACACGAACGCAGTCTGAGCCCGAACTACCACGTCGGCTCTGTTGCCGATCTCGATGGGACGTTCGATGCCGGGGTTTGCATCGAGGTTATCGAGCATCTAACCCCAAACAGTTTAGGCAATCTGCTTCAGCAACTTGCGGAAAAGTCCAGCCCGGGCGCGCTCTATTTTTTCAACTCTGCCCAGCCGTCGTTCGTCGAAGCTGTCGACCGCTGCTATTTGGACCCCTTCCGCCGCGGCCATTTGGTCTCATGGTCGATAGCGGGCGCTCGAGTGATGTTCCAACGCGCCGGGTTCAATGTCATCGCTTTGCCGGGCCGAGATTGGGCCTTTCTCGCCGAATTTGGGCCGCCGCGCCTGGTCGACCTCGAGATGCTGACCGACTGGCTTTGGCGTCCAAACCCAGAGAATATCGCCCTTATCGGCAATGATCGGTTCGGTGCGCTATTCCTGACCATTGGGCTGGAGTCCGCGCGCTGCTATCTCGAATCCGCCGTCGCCGAGGCGGGTAGGCGCTGGGCTCTCGGGTTGCAAAGCGAACTGCAACTGCCGAGACGAAGAAGGTTCAATCCCTTCGCGAGCGGACGACGCCTGTAGCGCCGCAATGTCTAGCTGGCCGGCTCCGGCCGCTGTCAAAGCGGTTGCCGCCGTGGCCGGAATGCGCGACCGTGAGCGCGCCCAAGGTCAGCCTCAGGAGGGCGTCCGATGAACGGCGCCGAACTCATCGTCTCTGCGCTTGAGAACGAGGGCGTCGAGCAGATCTTCGGGATTCCGGGCGAGGAGAATCTCGACGTCGTCGAAGCTTTGCGCCGCTCGAGGATCAAACTGGTGCTGACCCGCCACGAGCAGGCGGCGGCCTTCATGGCGGCGACCCATGGGCGCCTGACCGGCAAGGCCGGTGTCTGTCTCGCCACGCTCGGCCCCGGTGCGCTCAATCTGACGACCGGCGCAGCCTACGCGCTGCTCGGCGCGATGCCGATGGTGATGATCACCGGCCAGAAGGGAATCCTGAGCCGCAAGCAGGCGCGCTTTCAGGTTGTGGACATCGTCTCCACCATGACGCCGCTGACCAAGATGGCTCGCCAGATCGTCAGTCCGGCGACCATTCCCTCGCTGGTGCGCGAGGCGTTCCGAGTGGCGCAGCAGGAGCGGCCGGGCCCGGTTCATCTCGAACTGCCGGAGGACATCGCCCACGAGGCGGGGCCGGACATGGCCCCGATTCCGCCGCATCCGATCGATCCGCCCATCGCCCAGCGCGCGGCCCTGGACCGTGCGGCCGACCTGATCCTTAAAGCGGAGCGGCCCCTGGTAATGCTTGGCGCCGCAGCGAGCCGGCCGCGCCTTGCGGATGGGCTGTCGGAATTCGTGCGGCGCGTCCAGATCCCGTTCTTCAACACCCAGATGGGCAAAGGCGCCGTGACTGGCGGGTCCGGGCTCTATATGGGCACCGCCGCGCTGTCGGAGCGCGACTACATCCATCGGGCGCTCGACCGGGCCGATCTTATCATTTCGATCGGCCACGACACGGTGGAGAAGCCGCCGTTCTTCATGGGGCGGGACGGACCGACGGTGCTGCATGTCGGCTATCTCCCGGCGACCGTCGAGGAGGTGTTCTTTCCCCAGGCAGAGCTCGTCGGCGATGTCGGCCCGAGCCTCACCCTCCTCGCCGACCGGCTCGAAGGCAAGTTGCCGCGGGCGCAGGCGCTGCTCGGCTTGCGCAACGGCATCCTGGCGCATGTCGCCGACCGGGCGGAGGAAAGCCGCTGGCCCCCGACGCCGCAGCGGATCGTCCACGAAGTGCGCAAGGTCATGCCGGAAGACAGCATCGTGTGCCTCGACAACGGCATGTTCAAGACTTGGTTCGCCCGCAACTACCGGACTCACGTCGCCAACACGCTCCTGCTCGACAACGCGCTCGCCACCATGGGCGCAGGGCTTCCCTCGGCGATCACGGCCGCTTGCCTCAATCCCGGCCGACGGGTGATCGCCGTCTGCGGCGACGGCGGCTTCATGATGAACTCGCAGGAGATGGAGACGGCGGTAAGGCTCAAGCTCAATCTCGTGGTGCTGGTATTGCAGGACAACGCCTATGGCATGATCCGGTGGAAGCAGGCGACCGACGGCTTCCCCGATTTCGGTATGACTTTCGGCGATCCAGATTTCGTCGTGTACGCGCAAGCCTATGGCGCAAAGGGGAGCAGGGTTGAGACCGCCGAGGGTGTCGCCCCGACGCTGGAATCCGCGTTCGCCGCCGGCGGCGTGCATGTCGTTTCAACACCGATCGATTATTCAGAGAACAAGCGGGTCCTGGTCGACGAGCTGCGAGCAAATGCCTTGACAGGGGCCGCAGGCGTTGCGTAGTCGGCGCTTTGGCGACTAGGCGATATATTGGCCCCTGTCATAAGCATTTCCATGCGCGCGATTGCGCGGCCAGAGCCGCGGACCTGGATTTTTCTCGGCTTGATCCTCCTGCTTCAGGCGGGGCTGACATTCCTGGACGCCACGCCTCGCTATCTCATGGGCGACTCGGGTTCCTATCTCTGGTCCGTATTTCACGGCGGACCGGTGGATCGTTCGTGGACCTACCCCGCGTGGTTCCTGGGCCCGCTTCTCGCCTTACATTCGATAAATCTGGTCGTGTACGTCCAATGCGCAATCGGCGTCATACCTGCTTGGCTCGCCTTCAGATTGGTGTTGGGTCGAGGCGGCCGCGGTTGCGGCATCGTCGCCTTCGCGACCGCATGCGTTTGCGTCATCGAGCCCCTTGCGCTGACCTATCAGCGCTTCATCCTTCCGGATAATCTGGGACTCGTCATGACCGCGGCGGCTCTTTTCCTTTGTGTGCGCGTCATCGACAGGAGCCCGAGAGCCATTGCCTTAGCGGCCCTTGCGCCGCTATTCATCATTTTGGCCGCTTCGCTACGCGCCTCGCAAGTGCCGAGCCTGGTGTTGCTTTGCGTATTCATGCTGAGCTTGCTGTTTCTTGTCTATCGAGATTATGCCACAGGCACGATCCTCTTGGTTTCGTTCATCCTGTGCCAGACTGTTTTTTCCGGCTACGCGATCGAGAATCAGGGCGCTCCGGGATACAACGCCGCATCGGGACGATTTATGCTAGGGGCCGTGTTGCCCATCGTTTCGCGCGATGACGTGCAACTCTACGTCGACCCGGCCAGGACGCAGTCCATTCTGGATGACCAAGCCAGGGACAGACGGGCGCGGCCAGATGAGTTGTTTCAGCCGGGCTTGGCAGCTGAGCAGATTCAAAAAGCGAGCGAAAACCTGAATAAAGAGAGTGGACTGGCGAGCAGCATCGCTATTCACGCAATCCTCCGAAATCCGATTGGGTTTCTCGACTTGGCTTGGTCGACGTATCTCGATTATTTTGACGAGCCGTTCATCCACGGCCGGGTCTTGGTCGAGGCCGGAAGGCGGGAATTCGACGCGGGTGTAATATCGCATTTCATCGAGCATGGGATTAACGACATCGCGGATACGGACCTCATCCAATCGCCTGTTCGAAGCTATTTCGAAGCGGCGTGGAGATACTATGGTTTGATCCCGGCATTTTCGGCAATATTGCTCGCGGCTTCGCTGTTCGTCGACCGAAGGCTATCGACGCTGACGCTCGCGGCATTCGCGCTCGCGAGCGCCGCTTCCCACATCGCGTTTTCTACGGAGCCGGTTCCGCGCTACATGATCGTGTCTGCCTGGGTGAATATTGTGGTCGCAGGGAGGATCGCATGTGTCCTCGCGACCCGGCATTCGCGATCCGAACCGGCCCGTCTTGATGAGGCGGGGCCCGATTTCTAGCAGTGTTCAAGTGTTTTTTCGGAAAATGGCTGAAGATAAGTCCTTGCTCTTCCCTATGAGGGTCTCCAGCTGGTCAAGCCGAAGCAAGCAAATTCTGTTGCATTCTATACCGGTCGTGCTTAGCGCCATCGTCGGGGCGGGCTTTGCCTATAGGTTAGGGCAGGACATTAATTTCGACCAACTTAACTATCATGCCTATGTGGCCGACGCGTTTTGGACGAACCGAGCCGGTCGCGATGTAGCTCCTGGTCAGATCCTACATAGCTTCTTCAGCCCGGTCATTTATCTACCATTCTACTTCATGGTGAGATATTTCCCGCCAAGCATGGTCGGGACCATACTCGGCGCAATCCATGGGCTCAATTTGTGGCTCGTGACTGTGATCGCTTGGATTGTCACCCCAGCGCTGGGTTGGAGGGAACGGCTTCCGACGGTCATCGCCGCAGTTGTGATTTCGGCCGCCAGCCCCATGGCGATCTCCGAAGTCGGCACGACATTTTCTGACATTGTCACGAGCATCCTAGTCCTTGGCGCGCTGGCGCTGCTCATGCGCGGCGAATTTCAACCCGGCCGCGCCATATCAACATCAATGTGGATTGTCCTCGCCGGTGCACTCGTTGGCGCCGCCGTAAGTCTGAAATTGACCAACGCGGCGTTTGCAATTGGGCTGTTCGCCGCAGCGATGGTCGGCTGGAGGAGTTGGAGCGAGCGTCTAACAGCAATCGCGGCGACCTGCGCGGGCGGGTGTCTCGGCTTCGCCCTGTGCGGCGGCTTTTGGTACCTTCGGATGTGGTGGACGTTCGGCAACCCTTTTTTCCCATATTACAACGCCATCTTTCGATCGCCTGACTATCCGAGTACGGCTTCCGTGTTCGACGGGCGCTATCTGCCGCATGGCCTGCTGGAAGCGCTGAGTTACCCGTTTCGGTGGGCCATTGGCGGACAGGCGACTGCGGAATTACCATCACGTGACATCCGATTCGCTGTCTTGATCGTCGCGGGGTTGGTCGCAGTTGGCGTCCGCCTCGTGCGAGGCCACGACGCTTCGATGCGGTGGACGCCAGCAGAGCGGCGGCTGGTGATTTTCTTTCTTGTCGCATTCTGTGTCTGGATGTACGAGTGGTCGATCCAACGGTACATCGTGATGTTGGAGTTATTGCTTGGACCTGTATTGGTCCTCGTCCTTCAGGAATTTCGTTCAGGTAAGTTCTGGCGGGAGCTCTTGCCCCTTTGCGTGGCCTCTATACTAGCCGTTGTATGCGTGGCAACGATGAAATCTCCAGATTGGGGCCACATTCCTTGGGGAAAGACCTGGTATTCCGTAAATGTTCCGACGGCCGTCGGCGATCATCCAATTGTATTTCTCGATGGTGAACCACTTTCTTATCTTGTGTTGGAGCTGCCGCAAGCATCGACGGCAGTCGAGGTCATTGCATGGGAAGACCTTTCCGGTGCGGACAACGTATTTCTTCGTCGGATCAGACGTGTATTGGCCGACCCGGGGAATGAAGTGCTTCAGGCGGCGGCTTTAGGACCATTATCGGAAGACTTCAAGAAGTCGATCGCGCGCTATGGCCTGAGTCCAAATGGGGACTGTATAACAACCGTCGGTCGGCCGTCTGCATTGAGTTGGTGCCCACTCAAGCGGACCGCTCCGAACCGTTGATACAACACGTTTAAGGGGATGATCCTATCCACCGCCCACGCCAGTGTTCCGTCGCGTCGTCGACACAAATCGATGGATGTCGTTCGCTCATCGGCAAGCGGGAGGGTCTAAGTTCGGCGACCTCTATGCGACAGTTAGCGAGCCTCAAGAAGTGCAAAAACTCTTTCGTCACGGTGGTTGTTTTGCGGGTTTGATTGCGGAATTCCAGATGAAAGACTGGCGACTAGGTTCCAACCGGTGCGCTCAATCAGGCGCTCAAACCCCGCTTTGGTGAAAATCCAATAGTTTGTCCAGTCGTTGTTGGCTTCATGCGGCGCCAGAAGATAAGCGGCCGGGATGTCAGAGACATCCTGTGTGCCGGCTTTGAAATGTCGCGCAATTCTGGTCGAGATAAACATATGGCGGGAGTGTTTTGCCATCAGTTCCAAGGCATAGAATGGGTTTTTCAAGTGATAGAGTAAGCCCAAGAAAAAGGTGAGATCGTAGCTCTGCTCGTGGAGAGAGAATTTGGAGTCGAGATCTGCCTCGAAGATTTCTCATCGTACTCCTGAGAGCGCCCTTCAAATAGCGCGCCCCCCTTAAGCCGTTCATGTTTGTTGGCCCATAGTCATACAAGTCGCACTCGTAGCCTAGCCCAGAGAGATAGAGCGCCACATCGCCATCTGCGCCCCCTATGTCTGCGATTTTCTTTGGCTTGTTGAAGAGATAATCATACTGCACAGGCATCATCCGCCCAATGATATCGAAATTAGACATTGTTGCGTAAGGATACCAAGGAAAATCGACGTTTGCGCTAGCTTTGATCTCTGCAATTTTTTCGCCGAAGCTCCCAGCACCGAAACGTACTTCGTCGAATAAAGGCGTCATTCTGAACCCCAAGGTAGACAAAACTCATGATACAAATCATCGCAATTGAGCAAGTCTACCACGTCGTCGCTGGTTTGGAGAATGTTAGCCCTGACGCATCAGACCCCAAGGCTCTCTTAGGCGCGAACGTTCGCATTGGCGGGCTTCGCCGACATACCCATGCGACGGGAGTGGACGCGTCGTGTGAGCAGACCTCTTGCGCGCCTCACCCCGTGTGGCGCTTGAGGAACGCGAGCGTCTTATCGTTGAACGCAGCGACGTTTTCGTAAATCGCGGCGTGGGCGCAATCCTCGAACACATGGACCTCGCTGTTCTTGATTCCGTGCTTGAGCGGCTCGGCGAAGCGGGTCGAGGTCACGATGTCGTGGCGGCCGAATGTGATCTGGGTCGGGGCGGCGATCTTGCCGAGCTCACCGAGCGCGTCGTGGGCGATGACCGCGTTCGACTGGCGGAGGAAGGCGTCGAGCGGCTGCTTCGGCCGACTGCGGACGAAGGCGGAGAGCTGGTCGACATATTCGGGCTTGGCGGCGTAGAGCTCCGGCGTCAAGCAGAACGGCAGGATCCCCTGGACGACCATTTCCTGGACGCTGCCGAGTCCCTTGGCGATGGTCTGCCAGTCGCCGACGATCACTTTCAGGAATGGGTCGGTCCTCGGCCAGCTCGAGTGGAGCGACAGCGTCTGGACCTTGCGTGGATATTTGCTCGCTAGCCACAGCGCGGTCGCGCCGCCCAGCGACACGCCGCTCACATGCGCCCTCTCGACGCCGATCGCCTGCATGAAGCCGGCGACGTCGTCGGCGAACATTTCGGTCGAATAGGTCCCCTCGGGCTTGTCGGTTTCGCCCGCGCCGCGCGGATCGAGCGAGATGCAGGTGAAATGCTTGGCGTAGTCGGCGACCTGGAACGCGTAGCAGGCGTTGTCGGCGGCGAGATAGGGGATGAGCACAAGCGGCTCGCCCGATCCTTGGCTCTCGTAGTTGATCGTGATGTCGTTGACTTTGACCTTGGGCATCGAAGCCTCCCCATGACGGTGCGCACGCCTTGTCTCGCGCGAAGAACGTTGATCGGAGGCTACGCTTACGGGTCCGGCAAGGTCAACGCGTCGCGCCGCCGGCTTTCTTCCAGGCGGATATGCCGCCCTCGATGTGCCGCGCGGCCGCAAGGCCCTGATCCTGGGCGGCCTGCACCGCCATCGCCGAGCGTTCGCCGAAGGCGCAGTAGAAGACGATCGTCTTGCCCGACTGCGCCAGCTCGTGAATGAGGCCGCCCTCGCCGATGTTGTCCATGAGCTCGGCGTAAGGGGCATGCAGCGACCCCGGAATGGCGCCCGCGCGCTCGCGTTCCGACCTCTCGCGCAGATCAATCAACGCCACGTCCGGGCTCGCGACGAGCCCCTGTGCCTCGGCGGCGGAAAAGGCCCAACCCTTGCGCGCCACATCCTGCTGATGCAGCCCCTGATGGATGTTGGCGGGAACCGCGACGTCCATCATCTTCGGGTTGGGCAGGTTGAGGCTCGCCATGAGCGCTGCATATTCGTCGGCGTCGCGGACTTTTAGCCGCGGATTAAACCGCCTCTCCTCGCCGATGGTGCTGACGGTGTCGCCCTTGTAGTCGTGCGCAGGAAAGACCAGCGTGTCCTCGGGGAGCCGCAGGAGCCGCTGCAGGCTCTCGTACTGGGCGCGGGAATCGCCGTTCTGGAAGTCGGTGCGGCCGGTGCCGCGAATGAGGAGCGTGTCGCCGGTGAAGACGCGATCGCCGAACACGAAGCAGTAGGAATCGTCGGTGTGGCCAGGAGTGTAGAGCGCGTCGAGGCTCACGCCTTCGACGGTGAGCTTGTCGCCGTCGGCGATCCGCATCGACACCACGTCGACCTTGCTCTGCTCGCCCATGACGGTCACGCAGCGCGTGCGGTCGCGCAGCGCCCCGAGGCCGGTGATGTGGTCGGCGTGCAAATGGGTGTCGACCGCCTTAACCAGCCTGAGATCGAGCTCCTCCATCAGCTTGAGATAGCGGTCGACCTTCTCGAGCACCGGATCGATGATCAGCGCCTCGCCGCCGCGACGGCTCGCGAGGACGTAGCTATAGGTGCTCGAGGCGCTGTCTAACAATTGCCGGAAGATCATCGGGCCCTCCCTACCGCCGTCTTCGCGCATCGTATCGCATCCGATCGTGCGGCGCACGCCGGTCCGCGGGGAAGCGTCACGCCCCTTCGATCACTTCGTAGTGGCGCACGCGCGGGTCGAAATCGATCAGCGCGGCGACCGCGCCGGGCTCGACGATCGCCTTCTCGATCTCGCGCCCGGCGAATCCCTCGATCGCGCCGAAATCCCGCCAGCGGGTCAGCACCAGAAACTCGATCGCGTCTTCGATCCGCCGTTTGCCAAGCTCAGCGCCGAGAAAGCCCGGAACGCGCGCGAGCTCCGGGAGCACGTTGCGGCGAAAGTGGGTCGGGTAGGCCGCATCGTTCGATGGGTTTGCGCGTCCGCGCCACTCGCGAAGGATCATCGTGCGCTCACGTTTATCCGCTCCCGTAGGGTCGTCCCGTCCTTGCGCGTGAAAGCGTATTTGCCATCGGCGCCCATCCGGCCATGGAGGTCGATGTCCGGGTAGCTCACCTCATCGCCTGCGGTCCGGTCGCCTACGACGAGCAGAAGCACGTCCGCTGCCGACCGGTTGACGAACCGGTGCGCGGCGCCGCTTCCGGCCGGAAAGCCCGCGCACAGGCCGGCGCGCAGCGTTTCTGCTCCGGCGTCGCTCTTCAGCTCGACCTCGCTTTGCAGCACATAGACGAACTCGTCCTGCCGCGAATGCGCGCAGCGGAAAGAGGACTGGCCGCCCGGAGCGATGCGGGTGAGATTGACGCCGAAATTGGCAAGGTTGGCGTAATCGCCGAGCCGGCGGTTCCAGCGCTATTGGTTCGTGGCGCGATAAGGCCCCGGGAGAAGCGTCGCGTTGCTCTCCGGCAGCGTCAAAGGATCGAAACCTGACTTCTCCGGCATCGCGAAGCTCCCTCCTGTCCTTTGCCCCCTCTCGTCCGCATGGCGCTCACGCGCGATGCTACGCCTGCATGGCGGGTCAAGAAGGACGCCGGCCTCTCGACCGGCACGGAGCGCGGCTGCGGGCGCTGAGTTGGTCGCGCAAGCGCCCGGCCGTTCAGACCGGTTGCTTGACGATCCGGATATAGGGCTTCGGCGCCCGCCATCCGGTCGGGAACATCGTCCTTGCGTCCTCATCGCTGACCGAGCCCGCGATGATGACATCGTCGCCGTGCTTCCAGTTCGCGGGCGTGGCGACCTTGTGCTTGGCGGTGAGCTGCATCGAATCGATCACCCGCAGGATCTCGTCGAAGTTGCGCCCCGTGGTCATCGGGTAGGTCAGCATGAGCTTGATCTTCTTGTCGGGGCCGATGACGAACACCGAGCGCACAGTCTGGTTGGTCGCCGCCGTGCGGCCTTCGGAGGTGCCCGGCTCTTCCGCCGGCAGCATGTTGTAAAGCTTGGCGACCTTGAGGTCGTGGTCGGCGATGATCGGGTAGTTGACCTTCGCGCCTTGCGTCTCCTCGATGTCGGCGAGCCACCGGCCATGGCTGTCGACCGGATCGACGCTGAGGCCAATCAGCTTTGCGTTGCGCCGCGTGAACTCGGGCTCGATCTTGGCCATGTAGCCAAGCTCAGTCGTGCAGACGGGGGTGAAGTCCTTGGGATGGGAAAACAGGACCGCCCACCTGTCGCCGATCCACTGATGGAAATCGATCTGTCCGTGGGTCGTCTGGGCCGTGAAGTTGGGCGCCGTGTCGTTGATGCGAAGGGACATGAAAAACTCCGTGCTCTCGTTTAAATTGGGGGAGGGGCTTACCACACGCTTGCGGCCTCGTGCCATTCGTAATGCCGGGCGCCGCCAGCATATCAAAGGGACATGCTCTGCGCATCTGTTGAAATGGCCCGATTCCGATCCTTTGGATGCGTCGTCGGTCTTGAAACCCAGGCTTGCCGCGTCGGACGATGCCGGTTCGACATTGGCCTTCCGTCGAGCGGCCGCTATGATCACGGCATGACCGAAGCCGAGATCGCCAAGCTTGCGTCGTGGCTCGCCATGGCCGGCCTCAAAGGCAAGACGGAGACCGCGCTCCTCGAAGGTTTCTGCAGTCGCGCCGCGGCCGCCGGGCTCTCGCTCGCGCGGGTAATCCTGTTCATCGATACGCTTCATCCTATTCACGAGGGGCGGGCGTTCCGTTGGGAGCGCGACAAGCCCGAGGCGACGCTCACCGAATACGGACGAACCGCCGAAGGCGAGGCTGCGGAGCGCTGGCGCACGAGCCCGTTCTTCCGCATGCTCACAGACGGAGAATCGCTGCTGCGGCGGCAAATTCAGGCCCAAGGAGACCTCGAGTTTCCGATGTTCGCCGAGATGCGCGAGGCCTCGATCACCGATTTCGTGGCGATCATCAACCGGTTCGCCGAAGACGGCGCGATCGGCGAGATGGACTGCGTCTATTCATCGTGGATGACCGATCGGCCGGATGGCTTCGCCGACGAGGAGATCGGGGCGCTGAAGCGGCTCGCGCCCTTCCTGGGATTGGCGATCAAATCAGCATCCCTCGCCCGGATCGCCGAGACCCTGGTCGAGACCTATCTTGGGCGGGACGCCGGCCGGAGGGTGTTGAGAGGCCGCATCGAGCGCGGCGTGGCCGACCGGATCAAGACCGTGCTTTGGTTCAGCGATTTGCGCAACTATACGCGGATCTCCGACACTTCGCCGCCGGAGGAGATCATTCCGCTGCTAAACGACTACGCCGAGGCCGTCGTCTCGTCGATCCACCAGCACAACGGCGACGTGCTGAAACTGATCGGCGACGGCGTGCTCGCCATTTTCCCGGCCGGGGAACGGGCCCACGCCTGCGCCGCCGCGCTCGACGCCGCGGGAGCGGCGCAGGATGCGGTTGCGGCGCTGAACGCCCGCCGGTTCGAGAAGGGCCTGCCGGCGACCGAAATGTATCTCGGGCTTCACCTCGGCGAGGTGTTTTACGGCAACATCGGCAGCAAGGATCGCCTCGACTTCACCGTCGTCGGGCCGGCGGTCAACGAAGTGAGCCGGATCGCGGCGATGTGCCGCTCGGTGGATCAGCCCATCCTCATCTCGGCCGCGTTCGCAGCCTCGGTCGCCGAGGAGCGGCGGGCGTTCGCCTCCGTCGGACGCTTCGCGCTGCGCGGAGTCGGCAAGCCCCAGGAGCTTTACACGCTCGATCTCTCCGCTCGAGCTGACGGGCTCTCCCTTGGCGCCGCCGGCGCCACGATAGGGCCGGCCGGAGCTTGACGCGCCCGCTGGCCCGGCGGATACGACAGGCCAATGAATCGGCCGTCGCCCCACGTTCTTTCCGTCGAGCGCCTTGCCAAGTCGTTCGGCGCGTTGCAGGCGGTGGACGCGATCAGCTTTCATGTCGCGCCGGGCGAGATCGTCGGGCTGGTCGGACCAAACGGCGCCGGCAAGACGACGACCATCAACATGATCCTCGGCGTTCTCGAGCCGAGCGATGGGCGAATCGAGATCGAGGGCGTCGACCTCGCCGTCGACCGCAGCCGTGCCCTGTCGAGCACCAACTTCGCCGCCGTCTATGCGCCGCTCCCCGGCAATCTCACCGTCGAGCAGAACCTGCGCGTGTTCGGCATGCTCTACGCCGTCAGCAATCTCTCGGCGCGGATCGAGCAGCTCCTTACGGTCTACGACCTCGTCCGCTACCGGCGGACCAAGGCGGGGCTGTTGTCGTCGGGCGAGCAGACCCGGCTTAGCGTCGCCAAGGCGATGCTGAACCTGCCGCGGCTGCTCCTGCTCGACGAGCCGACCGCGTCGATCGATCCGTCGAACGCGCGCGAGATTCGCGCCGGCATCGCCAAGTTCGTCGACAGCGGACATTGCGGGGTCCTGTGGACCAGTCACAACATGTACGAGGTCCAGGCGGTTTGCGACCGGGTGCTGTTCCTGTCGCACGGGCGCATCGTGCTCGAAGGCGATCCGAAGAAGCTGCCCGAGGAGCATGGGGCCGCGAGTCTCGACGACCTGTTCGTCAACGTCGCGCAAGAGGCACTTCACGCAGGAGGGGGGTCATGAACGCCTCGCGCGTCGGCGCGATTGTCCTCCGCATCCTCTATCTCTATCGCGGCAGCCCGCAGCGCGTCTTTCCCATTTTCGTCTTCGTGGCGGTCGACATCGTTCTTTGGGGCTTCCTCACCCGCTACCTCAATTCTGTCTCGCGCGCCGACTTCAACTTCGTGCCGGCGCTGCTCGGCGCGGTCTTGTTGTGGGATTTTTTGACCCGGGTGATGCAGCAGTTGACGATGGCGCTGTTCGAGGACGTTTGGACGCGAAATTTCCTCAATTTCTTCGCCACCCCGCTTCGCGTGTCGGAATATCTGGCGGGGCTGCTCATCGTCGCGGTAACCACCAGTCTCCTGAGCCTCGTCGCGATGCTCGTGTTCGCGCAAGTCGCGTTCGGCCTCTCGTTTCTCGTCTATGGGGTTGCGCTGGCGCCGTTCCTGATGGTGCTGTTCCTCACCGGCATCGCGTTGGGGGTCGCCGCGTCGGCCCTCGTGCTGCGACTCGGACCCGCCTCGGAGTGGCTGATCTGGCCGATCCCGATGCTCATCTCGCCATTCGCCGGCGTCTTCTATCCGGTGGCGGTCCTGCCCCGATGGATGCAGGCGGTGGCGATGCTGCTGCCGCCGTCCTACGTGTTCGAGGGCATGCGGTCGGCCGTCGCTGGAAACCCTCCGCCCTGGAATCGGCTGGCCGTAGGCGGCGGCCTGGCGCTCGTTTATCTCGCGCTCGCGTGCCTCTTCTTCTTCGCCGTCTATCGGTCGGTCATCCGCACCGGCCTCATCGCCCGCTACAGCGCCGAGACGGTGAGCTGAACGGCGTCTCCTCGCGGTCTAAACTGCCTTGCCGATTAGAGCGCCAATAGCCGCCGTCACCGCCATCGCCAACGCGCCCCAGAAGCCGACTCTCACCGCCGGCCTGATGATCGGCGCGCCGCCCGCCCGGGCGCCGAGCGCGCCAAGCGCGAACAGAAAGATCAATGCGGCGGCAGGGACCGCCGCCACGACGGCGTCTCGAGGGGCGAGAAACGCCGCCAGCGTCGGCATCGCAGCGCCGACCGAGAACGAAAGCGCCGACGCGAGCGCGGCCTGGATCGGCCTCGCTCCAGCTTCCTTAGCCAACCCGAGTTCGTCGCGGGCATGGGCAGCGAGTGCATCCTTGGCCATGAGCTGCCTAGCCACCCGTTTCGCGAGCTTCGGCTGCAGGCCCCGTTCTTCGTAGATATGGGCGAGCTCCGCCTTCTCCTCCGTCGGCGATTCCGCGAGCGCACGCTGCTCCCGCGCCAGGTCCGCGGCTTCCGAGTCCGCCTGCGAACTGACGGAAACATATTCGCCCGCGGCCATCGCCATCGCGCCCGCCGCCCAGCCGGCGACTGCGGCGGTGAGAATATCGCTTCGCGTCCCGGCCGCGGAAGCGACCCCGACGATGAGGCTCGAGGTCGAGATGATCCCGTCGTTGGCGCCGAGCACTGCGGCTCTCAGCCAGCCGGCGCGATTGACGTAATGAGATTCCGCTCCCGGCATCGCTCTGAAATCCCTGCCGAAGGTCGCTTATCATGACCATGTCACGTCAGGCCAACCGCCAGGCCAAGAGCGACGCTTTGCCGCAAGCTGTACTCGAACTCGTGCGCCGGTTGACGCCGGCGCCGATTCCTGATCGGTGGCGTGACGAGCGAGAGCGAGCGCCTTCGCAATCGCATGACCGAGGTCGTCATGAAGGCGGTGATCCTCGAGCATTTGGGCGAGACCCCGCGCTACAGCCCGTTCGAAGACCCCGACACACTAGCCGGCGAGACGCTGGTCGAAGTGCAGGCTGCGGCGATCAAGCAGCTCGATCGCTTGATCGCGGGGGGGACCCACTACGGCAGCCCGAAGCAGCTCCCGGTCGTCTGCGGAACTGATGGCGTAGGCCGCACGGCCGACGGCCGGCGGGTCTATTTCGTCGTCCACAGGCGCCCGTTCGGCTCGATGGCCGAGCGCGCCCCCGCGGCCTGGACCGTTTCGTTGCCGGACGGGCTCGACGACGCGCTCGCTGCGGCAGTCGTCAATGCGGCGGAGGCCTCTTTTCTGCCGCTGAGGCGCGCCCGCCTGAAGCCCGGCGAGACGGTGATGGTTCTCGGCGCAACCGGCGCCTCGGGGCGCATGACGGTGCGCGCGGCGCGGCTCCTGGGCGCCGGGAGAGTGATCGCAGCCGGCCGCAGGCAGGAGGCGCTCAATGCCCTTGGCGCTGACGCGACCATTGATCTCAAGCTGGCCGCGCCGGAGCTGAAAGCGGCGTTCGCCGCCGAAGTCGCCCGCGGCGTCGACGTGATCATCGATTTCGTCTGGGGCGCCGTCACCGAAGCGCTCATCGAGCAGCTGGTCCGATCGGACGTCGCGCCGGCCGGCGGCGGCGAGATTCGCCTGGTCGAGGTGGGCGCAATGGGCGGCCCGAAGATTTCGCTCGACGGCGGCGCGCTTCGCGGCGCGCGGCTTCAAATCTTCGGCAGCGGCACCGGCAACTATCCCGTCGGCGACGAGATGCGGACGTTCGTCGTCGATATTTTGACTCGCGCGGCGAAGGGCGAGATCGACATGAATGTCGCGCGCCGCCCGTTCTCCGAGGTTGCCGAGGCGTGGAGCGCCGGCGAGGATGGCCTGCGCGTCGTGCTGACGGCCTGATCAATCCCGGAATTCGGCGAGCGGCGTCGCTTTTGCAAATCAGTACCGCCAGGCATGATCGCCTTGCGCCGACGTTCGAGATGATCGCTGATGTTGTAGAGTGCTTTCGTTGTCGCCGGCGCGGGCCATCGCCGGACGAGCGCTCCAAGGCGCCGAATGGAAGTCAGGGTAAAACTGGTGACAATTCTTCGGTGAACAAACAGTGGGGAGGTTAACATGCCTATACGCAAATTTGGCGCCCCTGAAATTGAGTATAATCTAATTGTGTTCGATGAAAACGGCCAAGAGCGCCAAGAACTGGACGGCACTCTGCTCAGTGAAACGATCTTAACGCGTCTTTCCGATTCCCATGCTCCTGTCTCCGACGTCTTCTTGATTAGTCACGGGTGGCAGGGCGACATCCCGGCGGCGATTGCGCAGTATGACGCGTGGATCGGCGCGATGGCGGCGTCGAAACAGGACCTCGAAGCGGCGCGAGCGCGCGCCGGCTTCGAACCCGAGATCGTCGGCCTGCATTGGCCGAGCCTGCCTTGGGGCGACGAAACCATTCCCGCCGCTTCCGGCCTGCTTTCGGCCGAAGACCCGACTGGGTCGATCGACGCCGACGTTGGAGCCTATGCCTCGCGCATCGCCGATACGCCGCCGGCGCGAGCCGCCATTCGCACAATTCTCGAGGCCGCCAGGCTCGGCTCGGGGTCCGGTCCGCTCCCGCAAGATGTCCGGGAAGCATACTCGACCTTGTTCGCAGAATCGGGGCTTGCTTCACACGGCGTCGGGGCGTCCCGGGCGCCGATCAGGAAGCGTTCGATCCGGAGAGGATGGTAAAGGACGCCGCTGATGGCGACCCGGCCGCGACCCCGGGAGTGCTCGGCGTCGGCGATCGCTTGAAGGAGATCGTCCTCACGCCCCTTCGCCAGCTCTCGTTCTGGAAGATGAAGGACCGCGCGCGGCAGCTTGGCGAGATCGCGGGCCACAAGCTGCTGCGCGCGATGATGTTCGCCGCGCCGACCGCGAAGTTTCATCTCATGGGCCACAGCTTTGGCTGTATTGTCGTGTCAGCGTCCGTCGCGGGCGCGTCGGACGCCGAGCCGCTGCCAAAGCCCGTCGACACGCTTTTCCTCGTCCAGGGCGCGCTATCCATCTGGGCCTACACCAGCGACATCCCCTACGCGCCCGGAACAGCCGGGTACTTCAAACGCATCGCTGCGGACCGGCTTGTGAGCGGACCGATCGTGACGACCCGTTCCCGGTTCGACCGGGCGGTTGGCTTTTTTTATCCGCTTGGCGCCGGGTCGGCCAGACAGATCGTACTCGGGGCCGAGGACTATCCGCCCTACGGCGGCCTTGGCGCGTTCGGCATTCAAGCCGTCGGCGGCGCGCAGGACCGTACGATACTCCCTGTCACTTCATCGTACGATTTCGAAGTGGGACGCGTCTACAACATCGAAGCGAGCGACGTCATCAAGAATGGCGGCGGAGCGTCCGGCGCGCACAGCGATATCGCTCATCCCGAGGTCGCCCATGCGTTCTGGGAGGCTGCGCGCGTTGGGTTGTCGACCATGCCATCCCCGGCTGTAAGCGACAGCGGCGGCCTACTCGGCGCCGACTCACCTGACCGAGGTCGCAGGGAGCGACCTAAAAAGAGCGGCACCAAGAAGCACGCTGCTTCGAACGTATACCGGCAGCAAGGACTCCAGCAGCGAGACAAGGGGGGTGAGGGTCAGCGCTACCAGCAACAGCAACAACAGGGAAGTGACGGTCAGGCCTATCAACAACAACAGCAGCAGCAGCGGCAACAAGGCGGTGAGGGTCAGCGCTACCAGCAACAGCAACAGCAGGGAAGCGACGGTCAGGCCTATCAACAACAACAGCAGCAGCAGCGGCAACAAGGCGGTGAGGGTCAGCGCTACCAGCAACAGCAACAGCAGGGAAGTGATGGTCAGGCCTATCAACAACAGCAGCAGCAGCAACGGCGCCAAGGCGGTGAGGGTCAGCGCTACCAGCAACAGCAACAGCAGGGAAGTGATGGTCAGGCCTATCAACAACAGCAGCAGCAGCAACGGCGCCAAGGCGGTGAGGGTCAGCGCTACCAACAACAGCAGCCAAACGCGCAGGTGCAGAGGCAAGACGTTGAGGCGGGCGGCGCGCCCGCATCGTCGGGAGCAAAGCAGGTCGAGGGGCCGCAATCGCCCGCACAGCGGCCGGATCAGCGCCGTTGGATCAACGCCGAAGTCGAAGGTCATCCGCGCGGCAAGTCGCTCAGAGCGGGAAATCGATACAACCTGACATTCGATGTCGATACCGAACAGCGCGACGCCGCCGTCGGCGCCGCGCTCGACGACAGCCAGATCTTTGCGCCCGGCGCAGAGGAGGCGACCCTGACGGTTCAGCTGGACAGCGCCGATTTCGCTATCGACAAGAGCGCGGATTCGCTGACGGTTCCCCGCGCGGGAAAATCGACCCGCAACGCCTCGTTCAAGATCACTCCACGTCACAATGGGGCCTCGAAAATGACGGCGACGATTCATCTCGAAGGCAACTTCATCCAGCAGATGGAGCTGAGTTTCGACGTTGGCGCGGCCGGGTCTTCCGAGGTCGAGATCGAGGCTTTGGGCCGCCCCTTGTCCGCCGTCGCGGTCGTTCAGCCCCGGGACATCGGACTGACGATTTTGCCCGGCGTCGGCGGGTATGAAGTCATTGTTCGCGGCTCCGTGGCGGCATACGCGCGCCTGCCGATTCTGCCGGCTGAACTGGCGAAGGCGGTCGACGTCGCGCGCGATGAACTCATGAAAGTCGTCATGTGGAGAGACGCCGACGGAAAGTATGCTTTTCAGTCAGACATCAAGATTCCCGACGCCGCTCGGCAATTCGCTTTGAGGACAATGGCGCGCGCCGGAGCGACGCTGTTCAGAAGGCTGTTCTGGGGTCCATCGGCGGCCGCCGACGCCAACAGGGTCGGCGAGTTTTTGCGAAAGATGGCGAGCGAAACCCCAAAGCTCAAAGTTCAGATTGTGACGGCCAGCGCGCCCATTCCCTGGGGCATGCTCTATTTCGGCGACGCCAGCGAGGGCGCCAAGCTGGATTGGGACAACTTCCTCGGCATGCGGCATGTGATCGAAATGATCCCGCTGCAGAACACGCTCGTCGTCTCCGCCCCGGAGATCCCCAGCGACCAGCCAAAGCTTGCCCTCAGCGTGAACGTGAACCGTGGGATTGACGAGCAAATGCGCGTCAATCTTGTGGCCCAGCAAGAGACGTATTGGGGCGACGCGAACAAGCTCGGCAGCGTGCGAGTTATCTCGCGCACGACCAAGGCCGAGCTGGTGAAGGCATTGGCCTCCGGGAGCGCCGAAGACCAGATCCTCTATTTCTATTGCCATGCGAAGTCGGCCGACCTCGCTTCCTCGGGAGGACCTGACTCTGCAAGCCTCGTCCTCAGCGACGGCAGCGTCACCCTCGGCGATCTCAACCTCGACGCGCCAACCACCGCGCAGCTTCGGAACAGTCCGCTCGTCTTCATCAACGCCTGCGAGTCCGCGGAAATGTCTCCCGCCTTCTATGATGGATTCGTGCCCTATTTCATGGCCAAGGGCGCGAGAGGGGTGATCGGGACCGAGTGCAAGACGCCGGCTCTGTTCGCGGCGGAATGGGCCAAGCGTTTCTTCTTCGAGCATTTCCTCAAGGGCGAGACGCTGGGCGAGGCGTTCCTGGCGCTGCGGAGAGAGTTTCTTGAGCAGCACGGCAATCCACTCGGTCTCCTCTATGCCGTTCACAGCGACGGCGACACGCGCGTCGCTCCGCCATTGGCTTTAGCGAGCTAAATCGTGAGCTCACTAACTTTCGCCGGCCATCCCGTAAGGGCTCCAACGGCCAGGACCGGACTCTGTCGGGGTTGAGCCAAGCGGACATTCAAACGTCCGCTCTGACTTGATAGTGTTGAAAAACTCGATTTTTGGCGTCGATCACAATTCAGGAGACCGCCGGCAGCCTCGATGAAAAATTCCTTAGGGGCTCGGCGGACCGACCCGCTTTGCCGCCAGCGACCCTCCCATATGCCCTGCCGTAAGGACTATCGGCCGAGATGATGCGACGCGTGCGAAAGCGCGATTTCCGCCGTTGCTCAATTTCCGAGTTTTTCAACAGTATAACTTGAAAGCGGACACGATCGGGTCGTTCTGGAGCAGCAGGTCGCAATGTCGACGCTAGCCAGCTTGGCCTTGGCCAGGGAAAGCCGCGAAAGAGGGAGCAACAATCAGGTAGGGACGTATGTCAACCTGACCGTATCTTCGCCAACGAGTTCGGTTGCGACCAGGCGGAGCGGCGGTCGGGCCCCGGCGAAGTACGGCTTGCCGCGGCCAAGCACAAACGGGCGGAAGTAGAGACGATACTCGTCGATAAGACTGAGGTCGGTGAGACTTCCCGCCAGATCGGGGCCGGCGACTTCGATGTCGCCCTCGACTTTCGCCTTCAGCCCGCGCACGAAAGCCTCGACGTTGTCTCCGACAAGCGTGGCGTTCGCGCCGACCGACTTCGAGGAACGAGACGCGACCCATTTCGGCCGCGCCCGCCACGCCGCCGCGAAGTCGCGCTCGAGCGCGCCCCACTCCGGCCGATCCTCGTTCCAGTAGCGCATCACCTCATAGATGCGGCGACCGTATAGACAGCCGGCCAGGCCGCGAACCTGGTCGGTGAAGTGACGAAAGAGCGCGGCGTCGGGCGGCTGATGGAGCGGCAATTGCAGCCCGCCGTCCACGCCGTCGACGTAACCGTCGAGGGACTGTGACATTCCGAAGATGAGCTTTCCCATGCCTTCACACCTCCGCACAGGTTCCGGGCCGGTCACCTGTTTCGTGGACATCAAGCTAAGTCAAATTCAGTCTTCGGATATGGTTGGAGCTCGTGAGTCCCCGCCCTTAAAGTCGTTCGGGAGCGACGCCGCGCCCAGCAGCGCAGTCCGGTAGCCGTCCGCAGCCCTTGCGAACGAAGCGCGAAACATGATTGCGTTGCGCTTATGTCGCTCGCCCTGATTCGCTCGAGCCCGGTGGTTGAGCTCAATCCCGAGCAGCAGCTCGCCGTCGAGCACGGGATCGGCAGTCCGCACGGTTTCGGGCCATTGCTCGTCGTCGCCGGCGCGGGCTCGGGGAAGACGGCGATGCTGGCGCATCGGGTGGCCGCGCTCATCCTCGCCGGCGCCGATCCCAAGCGCATCATGCTCGCCACCTTCTCGCGCCGCGCGGCGGCGGAGCTTGCCCGGCGGGTCGAGCGGCTTTTGGCCAGACGTCTCGCGCCCGAGGCGGCCGCCGCGGCGACGCCGGCCTATGCGGGCACGTTCCACGCGATCGGCGCCCGGCTCTTGCGCGAATATGCGCTCCGGCTCGGCCTCGATCCGCAGTTCACCATCCACGACCGCGAGGATTCGGCCGACCTCATGAACTGGGCGCGGCACGAAGGCGGCCACGGCGACACGAAAGAGCGCTTTCCGACCAAGGGGACGTGCCTCGCCATCTATTCGCGCGTCGTCAACGCCCGCGGCGACCTCAAGGCCATTCTCGACAAATGGTTTCCATGGGTCGCGGCGCACGAGGCGCCGCTGCGCGCGCTGTTTGCGGCTTATGTCGAGATGAAGCAGCGGCAGAACGTGCTCGATTACGACGACCTCCTGCTTTATTTCGCGCAGATGCTCGTGGAGCCCACGATTGCGGCGGAGATCGCCGCGCGCTTCGATCATCTGCTGGTCGACGAGTACCAGGACACCAACGCCCTCCAGGGCGAAATCGTGCTGCGCTTAAGGCCGCAAGGGCAGGGCCTTACGGTCGTGGGCGACGACGCGCAGGCGATCTATTCGTTCCGTGCCGCGACCGTGCGCAACATTCTCGATTTTCCCCGCGCCTTCGATCCGCCTGCGCTCGTGGTGACGCTCGAGCGCAACTACCGCTCGAGCGGCGCCGTCCTTGCGGCCGCCAACGCCGTCATCGCGCTCGCGCCCGAGCGCTTCGCGAAGACCCTTTGGACCGACCGGCCGGCGGGCGCGCTTCCGCTGCTCGTCACCGTCGCCGACGACGCCGATCAGGCCCGCTTCGTTGCGACCCGTGTGCTCGCGAATTGCGAGGCGGGCGCTTTGCTTAAAAGCCAGGCGGTGCTCTTTCGCGCCTCCCACCACAGCGCCGCGCTCGAGCTCGAGCTCACTCGCCGCAACGTGCCGTTCGTCAAATACGGCGGCTTGAAGTTTCTCGACGCCGCGCATGTGAAAGACGCGGTGGCGCTCCTGCGCTTCGCCGAGAACCCGCGCGACCGGGTCGCGGGCTTTCGCGTCGCCCAGCTTCTGCCCGGCGTCGGGCCGAAGATCGCCG
>CAWANG010000037.1:0-591438 GCA_963783175.1 uncultured Alphaproteobacteria bacterium | reverse complement strand
GTGTTGCGGCTGCGATGGGAGCGCACGATCCCGTCGATGACGGTCATGCCGATGCCCGGCAGGTCGCCGAGCCGCACGCTCTCCAGGAGCGTCTTGCCCGCCGAGTGCTGGGCGCGATCCATGAAGACGAAATCGGCTGCGCGCCCGACCTCGATGAGCCCGCAGTCGAGCGCCCGCATCCGCGCCGTGTTGCCGGTCGCGAAGCAGAACGCGACCTCCGCGGGAACGTTGCCGAGCGAAGCGAGCAGAGCGACCATGCGCAGGATGCCGAGGGGTTGGACGCCCGAACCGGCAGGGGCATCGGTGCCGAGGATCACGCGGTTCAATTCAGCGAGTTCCTTGGCGGTGCGCAAGGTGAGTAGCGCCGCGCGTTCGTTGCCGTTGTGCACGAGTTCGAGGCCACGTTTGCAGCGCTCGCACAGGCAGACGATCTGATCGTCCGGCAGCGCAGTATGCCCTCCGTTGATATGGCCGATCACATCGGTGTCCGCCTCGAGCACGATGTTTTTGTCGATAAGCCCGGAGCCTGGGATCGACGGACCGCCGGTATGGATAGTGCTGTTGATTCCGTATTTGCGCGCCCAGGCGACCATCTCACGCGCGGTCGGCCCATCCTTGACGCCACCGAGTCCGACCTCACCGAGGTAGCGGACCCCGGCGGCCGAGAGCTCCTCGAAATCATGCTCCTCCATCCCCGGCTCGATCACCGGCGCGCCCGCGTGCACCTTCACGCCGCTGGCGCGAAAGTTCGAAAAGCAGCGCTGCGCAGTGATCGCCATCGCCTTGAGTCCAAGTATATCGCGTGGCCGACCTGGCGTATGAACCTCGCCGGCGGATACCATTGTGGTGACGCCGCCATGCAGGCACGAATCGATCCAGTTGAGCTGGCTCTGCCTCGGGGTCCAATCACCGGCGACCGGGTGGACGTGGCTGTCGATCAGACCGGGCGCGATCGCGACGCCTTGGGCGTCGATCATCGTCGTCGCGCCCGAGAGGTCGAGGTCCGCAGCGCGTCCGATTGCAGTGATACGGCCGTTGACAGCGACGATAGCGTCCGCGTCGAGAATCGGCCTTACGAGGTCTCCGCTCAGCATAAGTCCGACGTTTTTGATCGCCAGCTTGCTAGGCGCGCCGGAGGCGGCCGGTTCGTCGTGGGCCATAGAAACTCCTGCATCGCGCCGCCCTGGTCACGGGTCGCTTCCACCGTTCGGGCGCTCATTTGCATGCAAACAGTAAAGCCCACCGGGCGCCTCTTGCAAGCCGTGGCGGCGCGATCTCAAGGAATTGTTCGAAGGAACCGGTGGCGTTGAAAGCCGCGCAATTATCACACTCGTCTCCCGAAACTTCGATAACCGCCGACGGGTCGCCGCTTATGCCGGCCTCGCCACCGACCCCTCGGCGCGTCCTCTAGAGAAGCCCTTCCGCGCTCAACGCTCTCTTCAGGCCCTCGGGACACCGATATAGATAAGCGCGCAACCCAGTACGCTCCGCGCCGGCCACGTTCCTGGCGCTATCGTCGACGAACAGCGTGGCGTCCGCCGCAGCGCCAATGCGCGCCAGGCAGCGAAGATAAGCCTGCGGTTCGGGCTTCCGCGCGTGAAACTCGGCTGAAACAAAAAAGTCCCGGCCGAAAATCGCACGCGGCTCCGGGAAGACCGTGTCGACGGCGCGCTTGACCAACAAATTGTTGTTGGTGAGGACGGCGACCCGCGCCCATCGACGAACCAACGCAGCGAGCGCAAGCGTCCCCCTGATAGGCATCACCGCCGCCCGCAGAGCCTCTGTCCACTGCTCCTGGGTCAGTGGGCAGCCCAAGCGTTCGCCAAAACCCGAGAGATAGGCGTCGGCATCCGTGACCCCGCTGTCGCCGTGGTCTTCGAAACCCGATTCCCAGATCGCCTCCGCGACTGACACTGCCGGTCCGCGACAAATTCGCGCGATTTGCGCAAGGCGTACACTCCGATCATACCGGTACAGCACGAGGCACGAGGCAAAGAGATTAACTCGACATCATGTCATCCTTCCTGCCAAATAAGTTACATCTGAGCAGACCGGAGGCAGAAGTCGATACCCTCGTTTGTAGGCGCCGACTTGATGCCGCGGGAAATCGCCGGCTGCGACAACGTCGAAAAGGAGAACTCAGCGCATGAAGGATCGAATTCTGTCGTCAACAGCCCTGCTGCTCATGGCTTGCGCCACGGCCCAGGCGCAGGAACGCACGCTGACGATCTCGGTCTATGCTTTCGCACAAGACGCCTACGCGCAGATTGTCTATCGGCCCTTCGAGAAGGAGTGCGGATGCAAGCTCGTGGTCGAGACCGGCAACAGCGCAGAGCGTCTGGCGAAGATGGAGGTCAACAAAGCCGAGCCCGTCATCGACATGGCGGTGATGTCGATGGCGGACGCCCTATCCGCCGCCCGCCAGGGTCTGGTGGACAAGGTCGATACATCGAAGCTGAGCAATTTCGTCAGGCTCTATGACATCGCCAAGGATCCCAACCAGGACGGCATGAGCGTGGGTTACACCTTTTATGCGACGTCGATCGCCTATCGCTCGGACAAGGTAAAGATCACATCATGGAACGATTTGCTCTCGAAGCAGCTCGCCGGACGCGTCGCTCTGCCCAATATCACCACGAATCAGGGTCCGCCGGCGCTCTACATGCTCGGGCTGGCGATGGGCAAGGATACCCCAGACCTCAAGGCGTCCATCGACGCCGTTGGCGAGCATCGCAACGACATCGTCACCTTCTACGATCGGTCGTCGCAACTTGTTCAACTTATGGAGCAGGACGAGATCTGGGCGGCGCCGATCGGGAGGTTCGCTTGGGCGCCGCTGCGCAAGCTCGATGTTCCGATCAAGTGGGCGACGCCCAAAGAAGGCCAGACCGGCGGCCTCAACGTTATGGTCGTCACCAGGGGATCGAAGAACCGCGACTTGGCTCTCCAAGTGATGGATTTTTGGTTGTCGACTAAAGTGCAGACGGATCTTGCTAACGCTTTGGTCGACAGCCCCGCGAACAAGGACGTCGAGGTTTCGCCTGAGGTGGCGGAGAACATCACCTATGGAGCGGAGACAGCGGCGAACGTCAAGCTCATTCCCTCCGCGGTCGAGCTCGCCAACCGAGAGAATTGGCTCAGCGAATGGAACGCCAAGGTCCAACAATAATAGTCTGACACGAGCGGTCGCGAGCAGTTCATGAGGCGGCCGGAGCGCTGTCCATCGTACGCCCGCCTTCTATGTGAAATAGGAAGTCCCACCGTGTTTCAGAATCGGTCCGAGGCGTTGACGCTTGCTTTGCCGGCGGCGACATTCGCCGCGCTGGTCTTCGTCTTACCGGTGATCGTGCTCTTGTCGGGAGGCCTTCATTTCGAGGGGCGCTGGACCCTCGAGGCCTACCAGCGTTTCTTCGCCGACCCGCTCAACCGACTTGTCGTCTGGCGGACCCTCGAACTGGGCGCGCTCGTGACGGTTGCGGCCGCGGTCATCGGCTATGCCTCTGCCTTGGCCATCGTTGACCTGCCCGCCGCGGGCAAGAGCCGGATGATCGGTCTCGTCGTCCTGCCACTGATGATCTCGCCCGTCGCGCGGACCTATGCTTGGCTCGTTATTCTCGGCCGAGCCGGCATCGTCAACAAGGCGCTCATGCTCATCGGCCTGACCGAGGAGCCTGTCCGCGTTCTTTTCACCCAGACAGCAGTCTTCATCGGCCTCCTGCAGCTCTTCCTGCCGTTGATGGTGCTCTCGCTGGTCAGCGCCCTGGAGAACATGCCGAAGGATGTCATCCCGGCGGCTCGCGTTCTCGGAGCAAACTGGCTGCAGATCTTCGTCAAAGTTGTCCTGCCGCTCACCCGGGAGGGTCTGGTCACGGGCGGAACGCTCGTGTTCGCCGGCTCTGTCACGGCCTACATTACGCCTGCGATCCTCGGCGGCTCGAAAGTACTCAACCTTGTCACGCTGCTCTATCAGCGCGTGACAATCGCAAATGACCTCGTTTCGGCGAGCGTTATCGCATTCATTCTGATCGTCATGAGCATCAGCGCAAACATTCTTCTCAAGCGGATAGCGACGGGGAGCAGCCTCAAATGACATCGCGGCTGCCGGCCATCGTCGTGCTGGGGCTCTTGTTAATCTTTCTTGTCGGGCCTTTCGTCGTCATCGTCGCCGCCTCGCTTTCTGCAGGCGACACCCTCGCCTTTCCTCCTCAGGGCTTCTCCCTCCGCTGGGTCGCTAAAGTTTTCGCGGAGCAGAGTTTCCGGTCGAGCTTTGCGCTGTCGATGTTCCTCGCCGTCTTCGCTACCCTTGCGGCCCTGGTCCTCGGGATACCCGCGTCCTACGCGATGTCCCGGTATAGTCTGCCTTTCGCTGAGGTTGTGCGGACGGTCGTATCGTCGCCGATCATCGTGCCGGGAATTATCGTAGGGCTGGCGCTTCTTCGATACCTCGTCGCGCCTTTCGGCATCAACGTGGTCGTGGCGCTGTTTCTCGCCCATACCGCGCTCGTTCTGCCCTATGGCGTGCGCGTGGTCTCGGCCAGTCTCGACAATCTGCGATCCGATGTTGAAGAAGCCGCCATTCTCCTGGGCTCCAGCCGGCTCGGCGCGTTTTTTCGGGTGGTGCTGCCGAACATCCGCAATGGCGTTCTCGCTGCGTTCATCCTTGGATTCGTCACCAGCTTCGATCAGGTGCCGGTCTCGCTTTTCCTGTCGGGCCCCGGCGTCCAAACGCTGCCGATCGACATGCTCGGTTATATGGAGCGCACCTACGACCCGTCCGTCGCCGCCCTCTCATCGCTGTTGGCCTTCCTGTCGATCGGGATCATGTTTCTGGCCGAACGCTTCATCGGTTTTTCCCGCTATGTCTGACTCGGCCTATCTCTCGCTTGAACAGCTGACGCTCGCCTATGGGAAGACGGTTGCGGTCGATCGGCTGGACCTCGCGATAAAACAGGGGGAGCTCATCGCCCTGCTTGGCCCGTCGGGCTGCGGCAAGACCACGACGATGCGGGCGATTGCCGGTCTTCTGGCGCCGGTCTCGGGGCATATTCATCTCGACAGCCGAGACATCACGCGCGTCGCCGCCAATAAGCGGTCCGTCGGGCTCGTCTTTCAATCCTATGCCCTTTTTCCTCACCTCACCGTTTTCGAAAACGTCGCCTTCGGGCTGCGGCTCAAGGACATGCGGGGGAAGGAGCTGGAGGATCGGGTCAGGTCCGGCCTGAAGACGGTGGGTCTGTCTTCGTTCGCGTCGCGCAAACCCGGGGAACTCTCAGGGGGCCAGCAGCAGCGTGTGGCGCTCGCCCGGTCCATGGTCATGGAGCCAAAAGTTCTCCTGCTCGACGAGCCCCTGTCCAATCTCGACGCGCGTCTTCGTCTCGAAATGCGCACGGAGCTGCAGCGGGTTCAAAAGGAGACTGGCGTGACAATGATCTTCGTCACCCACGACCAAGCCGAGGCGTTGGCTCTGGCCGACCGCATTGTCGTCATGATCAATGGGACGATCGAACAGATAGGCGCTCCTGAAGAGATCTATAATCGTCCGAATTCGGCGTTCGTCGCTGATTTCGTCGGCTTCGAGAACGTCTTCAGGGTGCGCGCCGGGGCATTGGACACTGAAAGCGGGCGCTTCCCACTGGGCGGCGCGATCCCGCGCGAGGCAAAGGGACTTGCGTGGCGTCCGTCAATGGTCGAACTGGGGCGCGGTCCTTTCGAGGGAAGCGTGCGTGGCGTGTCCTTCGCTGGCGGAACGCGTCAATATCTGCTGGACACGCCGCTTGGACCCATCAAGGTCGAAGCAAGCGCCCACTTGCCGACGCACGCTCTCGGCGCCACCGTGCGCTTTGACCTGCCGGTGTCCAACGCGGCGCCGCTTCAGCGCTTCGGATAGTTCCCAGTGGATATCGAAGTCGCGACAAGGTGGAGAGGCAGTCTCGGCACCCTGCTCGCAGAGGTTGTACCCCTATGAAGGACACTCTGGAACTCGACGATCTCGCCGAGCCTGCTTTGCGGCGCCGGGCCGTGGCTGCTGCGCGCGGCGACGCGCCGTTCGACGTCCTGATTGCCGGGGGCACGCTGGTCGATATGGCGACGGGCGAATATCGGGCTGCCGACGTCGGGATCGTCGGTCCGCTAGTCGCCAGCGTACATGCAAGCGGAAAGCGAGACGATGCCGCCGAGACAATCGACGCCTGCGGTGCCTTTATTTCGCCCGGGCTCATCGACACGCACATGCATGTAGAAAGCTCGATGGTCACGCCCGCCGTCTATGCCGGTGCGGTTCTTCCGCGGGGCGTGACAACGATTGTCTGGGACCCACATGAGTTCGGCAATGTGAAGGGGCTCGACGGTGTGCGATGGGCGGTGGAGGCGACCCGCGACTTGCCGCTCAGAACGATCGTCCTAGCGCCGTCATGCGTCCCTTCAGCGCCGGGTCTCGAGCTTTCCGGGGCAGACTTCGACGGCGCCGCGATGATCGAGATGCTGACCTGGCCGGAAATTGGGGGGGTCGCAGAAGTCATGAACATGCGCGGCGTCATCGACGGCGACCCGCGCATGCAGGCGATCATCGAGGCGGGCCTCGCTTCTGGCAAGCTGATCTGCGGGCACGCGCGAGGTCTCGAAGGCGCGGACTTGAACGCCTTCATGGCGGCTGGAGTCGATTCCGACCACGAGCTCATTTCGGCGAACGATCTACTCGCCAAGCTGAGAGCCGGGTTGACAATCGAGCTGCGCGGTTCGCACGACCACCTTCTGCCCGAATTCGTGGAGGCTCTGAAGACGTTTGATCATTTGCCGCAGTCCGTTACTCTTTGCACCGACGACGTCTTTCCAGACGATCTTCACGCGAAGGGCGGCGTCGACGACGTAGTCCGTCGGCTGGTGCGCTACGGGCTCAGAGCGGAATGGGCGCTCGAAGCGGCGACACTCAATGCGGCCGTCAGGCTCGGAAGACGCGACCTCGGACTCATTGCGGCCGGACGGCGGGCGGACATCGTGCTGTTCGAGGATCTTACCGATTTTCGGGCGCGAACTGTCTTGGCGAGCGGCCGTCGCGTCGCGGAAGCCGGCCATATGTTCGTTGATCTCAAGCACAGCCCTCCGGACGCTCTTTTCGGGACGATGAGCCTTGGGGCCCTGAAAGCGGACCATTTCCGTATCCCCGCCACGGGCGGCAAGGTTCGCGTGGCCACCATCGATCGGCCGCGCTTCACTCGGTGGGGCGAAGCCGAAGCCCACGTGGCGGCCGGCTACATCGTTCCGCCGGAGGGATCCACGCTAATCGCCGTCGCCCATCGCCATGGACGGGCCGATGGCCGGCCCCGCGTCGGGTTTCTGACCGAGTGGGGACGCTGGCGCGGCGCATTTTGCACAACCGTCTCCCATGACAGCCATAACCTCACGGTGTTCGGCGTCGATGCGGAAGACATGGCGGCGGCGGCCAATGCGGTCATTGCTGCAGGGGGAGGCATGGCGGTGGCCTCAGACGGCAAGGTCGATTGCGTGCTCCCCTTACCGCTGGCGGGGCTTATCTCGGGCAAAGGACTCGCGGAGGTTTCGGCAAATTTCGCCGACTTGCGGACCGCGATCGATCGCGTCGTTGATTGGCAGCCACCCTATCTCGTGTTCAAGGCCTGTTTTGGGGCGACGCTGGCTTGCAATTCGGGGCCGCATCAGACCGATCGCGGAATTGCCGATGTTTCAACCGGTCGGCTTCTCGAGACGCCATTACTCGAATTGCTGGACTGAAACGCTATCGCTCAACAGTTCCTGTTCGACCAGCGTCGTCCAGAACTTGACGCCCGAGGCGATGGCGGCGTCGTTGAAATCGTATGCGGTGTTGTGATGCAGGGCGCCCTCGACGGCAGGCCCGTTGCCGAGCCACACATAGCAGCCCGGCGCCTTTTGCATGAAGAAAGCGAAATCGTCGCCTGCCGTCGAAGGCGGAAATTCGGTGATCGTCTTCGCTTCGCCGAAAACCGCCGTTGCGACTCGGCGCGCCCGCGCTGTCGCGTCCGGGTCGTTGACGACGGGAGGAATACGCCGGATGAACTTGTACAGGGCCTCGACGCCGTGCATCGACGCAGCGCCACGGGCAAGCCGCCCGATCTCTTCTTCCAGGATGTCCCGGACTTCCTGCGTGTAGGCGCGGGCGGTGCCGCCCATCTGTACGACGTCCGGAATGACATTCAGCGCTTCCGGATTGCCGGCCTGAAGCGAGCAGGCGCTTACAACGGCAGGCTGGAGAGGATCGATGACCCGTCCGACGATCGTCTGCAGAGCGGAAAGGAATGTCCCCGCGGCGGTGATTGGGTCCTTGCCGAGATGCGGTTTCGCCCCGTGGGTGCCGACGCCGCGCAGCGTGAGTCGCCAGCTGTCGGAAGAGGCCAGCTGCGGCCCCTCGACGACAGCCATTTCGTTCGTTGCAAGACCGGGCATGTTGTGAAGCCCGTAGACGGCGTCGCACGGGAAGAGGTCGAATAACCCGTCCTCCACCATGCGTTTTGCGCCGCCGCGGCCCTCTTCTGCGGGCTGGAAGATGAAATGCGCGACGCCGGAAAATCTGCGAGTGGCGGCAAGATGACGGGCCGCGCCCAGGAGCATGGCCGTATGTCCGTCGTGCCCGCAAGCGTGCATCTTTCCGTCCACGGTCGACCGGTAGGGACGATCGGCCGTTTCCGCCACGGCGAGCGCGTCCATGTCGGCGCGCATCCCGATCACTCGCGCGCCGATGCCGACATGCAATGATCCCACGACACCGGTGCCTGCCAGTCCGCGACGCACCTCAAGCCCTGCGTCTTCCAGGACCCTCGCCACAATTTCGCTGGTCCGCTCCTCTTCAAATCCGAGTTCGGGGTGCGCGTGAAGATCTTGCCGCAACGCGGTGAGATAAGGCAGATCGGAAGCGATGTCTTCGGAAAGAGGCATGAACAGTTTCTGGATTTGGTTTGCCTTGGGCAATTCGTCACGGCTGGCTTGATCGCGCAAGCTTGATCACCACACCGCGTTCTATAAACAAATCCGCGGCACCTGACCGAGCGCCGCCAGCGCACGATAACCCTCTACCGGAAAAGCGACAACACATGCTGCCGCACGAGTTCTGGCAAGAAGTGTATCCTCCGGCTTCCTTTAGGTTTCAGGGGAACTACAAGGACCAATTTCCCTGCGAGGCTTCATGACGGCCACCAGATCCTGTTGCCGATCCGACCCCTTCCGGACGGTGAGCATGCGCTCGCTTCGCTTATTATCAATCAGGCGAGCTTTGCTGTGCAAGACGCGATCGCCGAGGGACTTGCCGTCGAACTCGCATCCTTTGATCCGGAGGTCATAGTCGGACTTCCAACGCTCGGGCTGACCCTCGCCTCCGCTGTTGCGCGGAGGTTGGGTCACGCCCGGTTTGTCCCGCTCGGAACGTCGCGCAAGTTCTGGTACGAAGAGGACTTATCGGTTCCACTCTCGTCGATCACCTCGCCTGGTCATCGCAAGTGGCTCTACGTGGATCCGCGAATGCTGCCGCTCCTTGAAGGTGCGAGAGTCGCGCTTGTCGACGATGTAATTTCAAGCGGCGTCTCGATGGCGGCCGGAATTGATCTCATGACGGTTTGCGGAATCGAACCCGTCGTCCTAGGCGTGGCCATGCTTCAGACCGAGCGCTGGAAAAGTCGCCTGAGAGAGGTCGGCGAGCACTGGCCAGGGCGAACGAGGGCTGTCTTCGAAACGCCCATCCTGGCGCGTCAGCAAGATGGAGCTTGGGCAGCGAGCAGCACCCAATGATTCACAAATCGGACACGACGGCCGACGTGGTCTACGCGCGACTTGCCCGGCGACACCCCAGCGGCGCTTGGATGCGCAGTGGCCAAGAAATATGCGGAAAATTAGCTACGCGGGATAACGGTTTCCGCCTGAGATCATTCAACTCCCTGCGGTTCACGCTCGGCTTCCGCGAACTTGCTCGCCGAGCGTGACATTGTCGTCTTAAGGACACTCCCTTTGCTCTTTAGTGGGCTAGATCGCTCTCAACCTGTTTTCGCCGCAATGGCGGAGGCAAGGCGAAACTGCGAATAGCAAAATAGCGCGATCGTCGATGAATCTCGAACTGGAAGACGAACACGCCCCTCTGTCCGGCCTACTCGGATCCTCGTACGGGCCGGACCTACTCACTTTCCGAGCCGCGTTGGCGTTCTGACGAGGGTCTGCCCCTGATGATCACGCCACTGCCTGGCATAGGACGCGGCGACATCCAGTTGGGAGTGCGCTCGCTCTGGCGGTATGCGGCATCTTTCCCGGTTTCCGTCGCAGATCCGATATCGATGGGCGAGGGCTGCACGCCGCTCCTGGAGCATCCATGGAGAGGCGGCCGGGCGCAGTTCAAGCTTGAATGGTTTGCGCCGACCGGCAGCTTCAAGGACCGCGGCGCGTCCGTCATGATCTCGGCGCTTCGTCAGCAAGGGATGACCCGGCTGCTCGAGGACAGTTCGGGAAACGGCGGCGCGGCCATCGCGGCCTATGCCGCCGCCGGCGGGATCAGGGCGAAGATCCTGGTTCCTGCCACCACACAGCCCGGCAAAACCGTCCAGATAAGGGCCTACGGGGCGGAGGTCGAACTGATCCCGGGCAATCGACAAGACACCGCCGACGAGGCCGAACGGCAAGCCGAGCGGATTTTCTACGCCAGCGACAATTGGCAGGCCTTCTTCCTCCAGGGGACGAAGACGCTGGCCTATGAGCTTTGGGAAGACCTCGAATTCCGAGCGCCCGACAACGTCCTGATACCGACCGGCGCCGGCAGCAACGTCCTCGGATGCGATATCGGGTTCAGCGAACTCCTACGTTGCAGAGAGATTAAGCGGCTTCCACGGCTCTTCGCCGTCCAGCCCGCGAACTGCGCTCCCTTCTGCGCCAGCTTCGCCTCGGGCGCCGACGACTACATGCCAGTGGAGACCCTTCCGACGATCGCCGAAGGAACCGCCATTGCAAAGCCCGTGCGAACACGCGAGGTTTTGGCGGCCATTCGACGCTCCAGCGGTGCGGCCGTCTCGGTGACCGAGATGGAGATCGTCGAGGCGATGAACCATCTCTCGAGGTCAGGACTTTACGTCGAGCCGACGTGCGCGAGCGCCGCCGCAGCCCTAAGCGGTCTGCTCGGGCGAGGCGTGATATGGCCGGACGAAGTGACGATCATTGTCTTAACGGGCGGCGGTCTCAAGGCTGCCCAGCGGATCGGCGAGCTGATGGGCGTCCTGAACACAAGCCCCTGAGCCCTGTCACCCGTTCGCGTTTTGGAGATAGTCCGCCGTCCAGACCTTCGTCTCACTGTCCGATGAACTTCGCAGCTGTCCAGGTCGAGCACGCAAATCGAGACGACACGGGGCGGCGCCAATCCATGTCGACGAAAAGCTCTCACTTCGCGTCCAACGTTAGGGAATGAGCGTCGCCAGTGCGTAAGTCGAGACGAACTGACCGACGGTCACGAGGATTTAGCCGATCAAGCGCGATCGTAGTCCGCGAGGGCCCGCCGGGCGCCCCACTGCCGGGTCTCGACGTGACAAAATTCGTCGGAGCCCCGCTCCGGCGCCGAATCACCGACATCATGCGCGTTCTGACGCGGTCGGCCCGTCAGGTTCGCCAGACGGTGAAGTTACGAGGCTTCACTTCGGGCTCGCCGAGTAGCGGTTCGTTGCTGAACGGGGGCCGCCAGGGCGTTTGGCCGTAATTGAATGCGAAGGTGAGACTACCGCGGCGCCGCAAGCGCACCTCCGTTGGCAGCTCGATGGTCGCGAGGCCCGCCTTTCGGCAGAGCAGCGCCATAAACATGCCGAGCGCGCCGACGTCGGGCCAGCACGCCAGATAATGGTAGTTGTCCTTTGCGACCAGGGCGGGCGCGCCTTCGGCGAAGGTCGCAAGTGTTTCGGCGTGCGTCTCCACCTGCTCCCGCCAACGCTCGGCGTGGCCGCAGATCGCTCCCGAAATCTCTACGAGCACGCCGGGCCGCAACGATGAGACTTCGGTCACACGAGTATTCAGGAGGCGCCGCAGCGGGCCGGGAGGCAATTCCTCTGGAATCGCAAAGTGGCGGGTTTTCGAACCTGATCGCGGGCCGAAGGCAACAATCCCGGTCGCTGCGGCGAACGCCCTCTCAGCGGAGACAGAGACGATCGGCAAGCAGGGAACCAGCACAAGACGGTAGCTCTCGAGCCTCGCGCCGGGCGGCACAAAATAGGTCTCCTCCTCCGGTAGAATCGGCAACAGGTTCCCAAGGGCGGTCAGCACCGTCATTCCCGTGCCCCAGCCATTGAGGTTCCTGACGCCAAACAGTGCCGCCTGGCAAAGAATCTCGAGCGGGGCACGCCGGTCGCCAGTTGACCCTGGACCGCCTTTGCAATGGTGAGTCCGAGATTGTGAGCCATGCCGACTTCGAGCCTTTGGCGCCAGTAGGCGGCGGGCTCCGAGTGCCCGAATTCAGCCTTGGCCCACACCTCCTCACCGCGCACTTCGACTGGGCAAGTCGGCACATCATCCGCCCAGAGATCGAACGTGCAGCCGCTCGCAAGATCGAACCGCGCATGGTGCCAGTGGCAGGTCAGGATGCCGTCCTCCACGCTCCAGCGATCGAGGGGGAACCCCATATGCGGGCATCGGTTGTCAAAGGCGTAAACGCGGCCCTGGTCACTGACGATGAGGATAGGTCGATGAGATCCTCGTACCACGAGCCGCCCTTTGGCATCGAGGTCCGCGAGCGTGCCTGCACGCACGAACTTGGCGTTCACAATCGCGCCTCCACTCCCAAAGTCCCGCTAAGGCAGGATAACAAGCTTCGGCGATGTGATGAACCAGGCCGTTCGATCCGCAGCCACAACCTAACTGGTCGCCGCGTGCAGACCTGCCTACGACCAACATCGCCGGCGCACCGGATGCAAAAACGCACGTAATGGGCGGGCTCGGACGCCTCCGCGCAGCTGACCGTGACGCTCAGCTCGCCGCGAATCTGGCGCGAGCACAGCAACTCGCCGGGAAAGCGCGTGCGCTCATCGTCAACGACTACGCTTTGGCCGCAAGTTCAATCGCCAAGACGCTCGGCAAGCTCGCCACAATCGATAGCGAAGTGCGCGCGCCGAATGCTCGCCGTCCGCCCGGCACTGTCGACGTCCAAATCGAGGCGTTCCGCGGCTATCGCGCGACGCTAGGCGGAACGGTGAGGCTGCCCGGCATCACTTCGGACGACGCGGACTTTTGGCCAACGCGGCCTCGACCCTGACGATCAGCGAGATTTACGCGAGCAACTGATTGTGCCGATGAGAAGCCCAAGAGGGAAGCCGTTCGGTTTGACGGCGAGCGTCGACGAGATCGTGGCCGTCGACGACAAGGCGCGAGCCTTGGCTATCAGGGCCGAAATTGATCAGGCGAAAATCAAGGCGTTCGGGCAGGAAGTGGATCGCATCGAGCACGAGCGGGCGCGCTGGGTCGGCGTCGACATGCCGACCGATGCGGAGTTGAAGCAGTTGCTTGCGCTCGTGGAGCGCGAGCATCCGCGGCTTCTCTCTCGCGACGCGAATTCCTGTTATGCGCGCAACTTCGCCGCCGGATTTAAGACCGCGTTCTGACGCGTTGGCCGGATAACCCGCCTCGCTGAGTCGACGCAAAAGATAACGTTCTCAACCCATGTCGACCACCTCAATAGCTTGTTGCGCAGGCGTGGGCATACGGACGTCGAAGGCGACGTGGTCATGGCTGCTGTGATCGCCTGGGGTGACTCCGACTATCGGTTGCAAGACTTGCGGTATGGCCAGGAAGTCTCTGGATCCGTTGCACAATACCGGCAGGGCGCCTTTGGACGCCTGGCGCCGCCTTCTCGCCGGGGCGTCGCTGCGTCAGGCTTTGCCGTTGCGCGGCGTCATCCGGCGACCCGCCGATCGGCCGATCCCGAAATTTTATCAGGAAGGTGCGGATGGTCGGATGCACGAGGTCGCGCGCAATTGAGGTGGGTCGAGATAAAGTTTCGAGGGTTGGTGCTTATACGGCTCTCGATCGAGCGTCGGACGGGTCTTGGTTTGACTGATCCTCTTTCTTTGGGTTTGCCGGCGTTCACCTAGGTTTCGCGAGGTTCAGAGGGCCTTGCGGAAGGCGGCAGCGCTCTACCGCACCAAGAGCAGCTGATCGTTGTGCCGGCGGGCGAAGGCTTCGGTCGCCCGCCGGCGCCCGCCGATCCTTTTTGTTCAAGGTCGAGCACACGAGCAAGGGCATCACATCAGTCGCACCGCTACGGCCCTGCGCGGCCCAGGAGAGAGCTGCAGCGACGTGATCCCTGAGGCTGGCGGGTCGCTAGGCGCGGGGGCAAAAAGCAACGGAGCGCCGCCCGGCCGCAGGACGGAGCGCGAGTTTGGGGTGGGAGGGATTTTCGGTGCCAATCGGAAGCGACATCGTCGCGCGCCAATACGAAGCGTGGGTCTATCCAAAGCCTGTTGAGGATTTGGCCGAAGAAGTGGCGACCGGCAAATAGCGAGTTGGCGTGTACATGATGCAGGAAGCGTTCCGCGTCCTTGGCCTGAAGCAGGACGCCGAAGGGATAGGGATGGTGAAGCACTATCAACGCGCTGCCCGAATGGCATCCTCTCCAATTGTACCGGCGCATTGCGCCTGATCTCGGCTATGACTTCGGCTTGGTCGACACGTTCCTACACCCGGTCGACCGGGCCTTCACGGTTCAGGAGATCATGCAGTTCGCGCAAGCGAACGAAATGAAGTTTCAGTCTTGGCTGGACAATCTCGAATATTCCGTCTCCGCTTGGGTGAGGGATCCAGAAGATCCAATCCGGAAACGCGCCGAGGCGCTCCTGCCAGTCGATCAGTGGCGGCTCGTGGAGCTGATTGCGCAGAGGCTCGCAACGCACCGGTTCCTTCCTGCGTAGCTGGCAGACGTTGGTGCTCGAAACTTTTGAGTTGACACTGCTCGAGCAGGTCAATGGGGAGCGACCGATCCGAGATATTTTGAGAGCAGCGCCTCGCGTAGGCTAGGACGAGAATCCGCTCTCGGCGGCGAGGAGATTTTTCGTCCGCATGGCGGACTCGGATCACCTGCTGTACCAAATCCCGTAAGGCGGGCGAGTTTCTTCATTCGCCCATATCCGCCACGCTCCCGTATGGTTCCGTAGGCTTCGAGCGTAAGGCCGACGCCAATGGCGAGCACTTGATCTGGATTGAGCGCTTCTGGCGCGTCAGTTGGTCAGGTTGACTGTCTTGTCCGCGCAGACATCGACATTGGACGCATCCGCCGACTGACCGTCGGCGAATTTCCCGTGCAGATCCACGCGACAATTGTTGCCCTGCGGTACTTTAGCTGCAGTAGTTAAGACTTAATCTGACAGTTGGTGTCATAGCTGAGGCGGAAGCCGAGGCCGGGCGCGGAGCTGGTCGGGGGTTGCGCAGCGCCCGGCCTCGGCGTTTCGAGAGGACACCGAGATGACCAAGGAACAGAAGATCATCCGCGCCAAGGTTGGGCTGCTGGAGCTGGCCAAGCAGCTCGGCAATGTCAGCCAGGCCTGCAAGATGATGGGCTATAGCCGCGACAGCTTTTACCGTTTCAAGGAGCTTTATGACGCCGGAGGAGAATTGGCGCTGCAGGAACTGACGCGGCGAAAGCCGATCCTGAAGAACCGCACCCCGCCCGAGGTCGAGGCGATCATCGTTGAGCTTTCGCTGGACCAGCCGGCTTACGGCCAAATCCGCATCGCCAACGAGCTTCGCAAGCTCGGCCATTCGATCTCGCCAGCCGGCGTCCGCGGCGTCTGGCAACGCCGCGATCTTGAGACGATGAAGAAACGGCTCAAGGCGCTCGAAGCCAAGGTCGCCCAGGAAGGCCTGGTTCTGACCGAAAGCCAGCTGGCCGCGCTGGAGAAGGCCAAGAGCGAAAAGGAGGCGCATGGCGAGTTCGAGAGCGAATGTCCGGGCTATTGCGGGGCCCAGGACACCTTCTACGTCGGCAATATGAAGGGGGTCGGGCGCATCTACCAGCAGACGTTCATCGACACCTATGCCAAGGTCGCCTTCGCCAAGCTCTACGACCGCAAGACGCCGATCACCGCCGCCGATCTCATTAACGATCGCGTCGTGCCGTTCTATGACGCCCATGAGGTGAAGCTCTGCCGCGTGCTGACCGATCGCGGCACGGAATATTGCGGCAACCCAGAGCATCACGAATACGAGCTCTACCTGGCGCTCGAGGACATCGATCACTCGCGCACCAAGACAAAGAGCCCGCAAACGAACGGAATCGTCGAGCGGTTCCACAAGACCGTGCTCGACGAGTTCTACCGCGTCGCCTTCCGCAAGAAAATCTACGGCTCGATCAGCGAGCTGCAGAGCGATCTCGATGATTGGGTCAAGAGCTATAATGAGGAAAGGCCGCACCAGGGACGATGGTGCTTCGGCAAAACGCCGATCCAAACGTTCCTTGACGCAACGCCGCTGGCGAAGGAGAAAATGATCGCCGCCTGAGCAAAACATACAGGCGGACCCGAACAAACTCCGGACGCTGACCGTCAGATCAAGTGCCAGCTACTACACTTTAGCCGACGCCCGTTGGCCGGCTTTCAGCGCGCCTAGCACTTTCTTCCAGTTAGCCGAGCCGCTCTCGGCCGCCTGCAGCTCGACGAGATCGGCGTTGCGCCAGTTCGTCACCGTCACCGTGACTGTGCCGCCCGCCGGCGTCTTGGGCTTGGACTTCATGGGCGCGGCAGCGGCCGGCGCCGACTCCGAGTTCTGTGCGAGCGCCGGCGCCGCGACAACGCCGAACAGCGCCGCCGCGATCGTGACGGTCATCCGCCTCATGAATCTCCTCCTGCACTCGCGCGGGCCGATGAGCTGCGTGCGTGAGCGTGGCGCCAACGAAGGCGAAAGAATAGCTGGGAGGTTCAGGGACACAATGCGGCTGTCTTCGATCGTCTGCGCGCCCTGCGTGGCCTGGCGAGAGCTACAGCGACGTGATCCTGCGGGTGGCGAAGGGAGGGCCGGGAGGCCGCCAAGCCCTAGACAAAGCCCGCCTGACCGCCTCGTCTGACCCGGCGGTGCCCGCGAGCCGGACGGCCGCCGGCGGACGTCCCATGAACGCCCGCTTAACCATCTTCGGCGTCCATCGTCTCGCTTAAATCAGTCTTAAAGGCGCCGCCTTAAGGAGGGAGCAGTCTGCGTATGGACACGATCGGTGAACCTCGATGACCGAAACCTTTGTCGCAATCCTCGCACTGCCCAAACCGCCAATATGACGCAGCGGATGCCGGCGAAGCGCCTATATTACCGGCGATGGCCACAATCTCGATTACGATGCGCAGGCCACGCGAGAGCTACAGCGACGTGATCCTGCGGCTCGCGAAGGGCTGAACCTCGATGACCGAAACATCATCGCAATGATGGTCGCATTGTTGGTGGCCTTCGGGACTGCGGTGGTGATGACGGCCGCTTTCACAGCGTGGCGAGATCGGCAACGTGAAAGGGCTTCGTGGAACTGCGAAGCCGGCCGGAGCCATAGATTGGACGGCATAGGCGAACACCCGAAACCGCGCTTCTGATGGCCCGAGCGCGGCCATCCGGCTCGGCATCCCGGCTCGGAATCCTTGCTCTGCGTCTGCCGCCAGTGCCCATGTGGTTAAACCGGCGGCTAGTGGGCAGTGACGCCAGGGAGCCGGCGGTCTATATCTCGGGCAGGCGTTGTAAGGTGCGGTTTGACGCGGTGCGGCCTGTTTGGATTCGGCCAGCTGCGCTGGCACGGTTTTTGCGGCGGTCCGAGCGAAAGCTCGGGCCGTTCGTTTTTGAGGTGACGCCATGGATCCGGCGTTTAGCCAGGTCTGCCTGCAGTTGGGCGTCACCGGGTTGCAATTGCTTGCGTTGATGTCCAATGCGCAATTCCCAGTCGCGACCGAGACCGGCGGGGTCTGGTCATCCGGCCCGATCAACAGCTTCGCCAGTTTGTGGGCGCAGGCGGTGGCGAACGGCTGGAAGATCTCGACCGCGCTCATGCCGACGTCCAACATCGCCCTTATGGCGTCGACTGTTCCCGGCCCGTATCGGCCGCGGCCGGTCGACCCGCTGTTTGACGATTTCGCGTGAGTTAGAGGCGCGGCATTGAGTGATCCGCTTTTCGACGGCTTCCGGTAAGGCGGAGCAGCACCCATGTTAGCGGACGGGCGCGTTCATCGCCTCGGACATGGTCATGGCGCAACTCTATCATCTCACCGACCCACCGCCGCTGCCGCCATCATCGCCGCCGCCCGCACCGCCAGGAATGCCGACGCGCCCGCCAGGACACCCTGATCCGCTGCCGAGGTCCGAACCGAACCCTTGGGCCCGCCAGCGGCGACCGAAGCATTGACTTGGGGACAAATTTGCAAGTCCGCGCCAGCAAGCGACTCAGGCCGCCAATGATTGGTATCTTCTTGGTTACGGTCGGGACCGCAACTCTATGGGCCGATTTTGTTACACCGCTGCCGCGAAGAAGCGGCGTTGATTCCGAGCGGTCCTAAGCGTGGGACCGAATGCGGGGTCCGCGCCGCAGCAAGCCGGCGAAGGTTCAAGAGGGGCGCGCCTAAACGAGGGCGAACCATGCCATCGCGCCGCGAACAACTAGAAGGTGAGAGCCTGGAAAAATTGGCCGACCGCGTGCAAGACGGCGCAAGCGTTCCCACCAATTACCACCCCGCCGCAGCAGAACTAGAACGCCGCAAGGCTATTTGGCAGCGTGACGCTGCAAAGGCGGCGCAAGACGCGGCCAGAGCAGAAAAAACGACTGCAGAGTACACGCAGAGAGCCGCGCGCTACATGCTTTGGTCAGTGTTGGCGATATTTGCGACATCTGGCGCGTCCGCGCTGTTCTCGTTTCTCGCATGGGCGTATCCGCGCCATTGAGCGGCGGCCTCAGCCTCAGGGAAGCCCGCCTGACCGCCTAGCATGATCCGGCAGACACCGCCGGAGCCTGGGGCGGCTGTCGGGCTTGCATGTCTGCGGCAGCCTGAGTAGTCGGGCCATTGCGCGGCTTCGCCTTGCTGATACGCTCACTGTGGCCTTCACGACAGTGATATCGAAGGCCTGGGCGAGAAACGCGATGAAACTCTTTGCTGACCAACTCATCGCCTTCGCCTCGGGCGTGGCGGCTGGGTGGTTGGTGACGTACCTCAGCCTGACGCACGAACGAAGAACGGTCAAACGCGTCAGGAAGGCGGTCGACGAGCTGGCCATCTTTCACGACCTGACCCCGGCCCAAAGCCACGCGCTAAACTACGAAGACTGGGCGACCGACAAGACGGTCTGGAGAACCTTCTGCCGGGTGCGTGAGGAACGGGTGCATGGGCATGGCCAAACCCTGGGCGGCCTGGATTCTTGCGGCGCGAAATCCGGCACTTGCCGCGCGCGTGGACGACAGGCCTTCCCTTTGTGGAGGATCCAACATTCTTGGCGGCAGAGATCGTGCTTTGCACGAAGATTCTGGGGCTGACCGAGGCGCACGCTTGGTGGACGCTGTCGAAAATCAAGACGCGGGGCGATATCAAGCAGACCCTTGCCGCCATCACCGCGGGATCGAGGAAGAGGACAGACGGCGGCAGGAGAGGGAGGAGAAGGAGGCGGCCGAGGAAGCGGTCAGGGACGAGGCCAAGCGGAAGGACTGGGCCGCATGGGAGGCCGCGATGGAGGCGAGCAGTCCGGCGACCCGAACTGGTTCGAGAAGCTGCCAGGCCGCGGACCAGAATTGCCACGCGAGGGACTGAAGCCGCGCGAATGAGCGTCGCGCCGTCCCCCCACCCTAGCCCGCCCGACCGCCTTGGACAGACGGGCGGCTATGTCCTGGCGAGCAGCCTTCGTTCCAAAAGTGACATTGAGGCCCGTTGAGATAATTGACGATTTTAGTGGCCGTTTTTTTGGAAGGCCGTTGGGGCAAATGGATTTTCCCCCGGCCTGTCACGCCGGAGGTCGCGGGTTCAAGTCCCGTCTATCTCGCCATTTCCCATCGCGAATCTCGCCCTTGCGCCTGGGCTCCGACGATTTTGGGCCTTTCGCCTTGCATGGTTCGCTGCGCTGCGATACGCCTTCAACGACCGCGCAGGTCGCCGGCTGTGGGGTCGATGCGCCGTCCCGCCGCCCCCGGTCGAAACCAAGCGAGCAAGGCCATGCCGAGCCTCTTTTCCGATTACATGCCGCTGGTCGTGTTCATAGTTCTCGCTGCGCTGATCGGCGGCGCGTTGTTGGTCGCGCCTTTCCTGGTCGCTTACCGCGCGCCCGACGCCGAGAAGCTTTCGCCTTACGAATGCGGCTTTCCTCCGTTTGACGACGCGCGCATGCGGTTCGACGCCCGCTTCTACTTGGTCTCGCTGCTCTTCATCATTTTCGATCTCGAGGTGGCGTTCCTGTTTCCCTGGGCGATCGTCTTCCACGACCTCGGAGCGCTGGGATTCTGGTCGATGATGATGTTCCTGGGGGTGCTGACCATCGGATTCGTGTACGAATGGAACAAGGGAGCGCTGGAATGGGATTGAGCGCCAGCTCGACCACCGCGCTTGGCGCGACGGATCTCCTGAACCCGTTGACCGGGGGGCCGCTCCGGCCGGAGGACCGATACTTCGGTTCGATCAGCGACGAACTCGCCGACAAGGGCTTTCTCGTCACCACGACCGACGACCTGATCCAGTGGGCGCGCACCGGCTCCCTGATGTGGATGACCTTCGGGCTTGCCTGTTGCGCAATCGAGATGATGCAGCTGTCGATGCCGCGCTACGACGTTGAGCGGTTTGGATTCGCGCCGCGCGGGAGCCCGCGCCAGTCAGATGTGATGATCGTCGCCGGCACGCTGTGCAACAAGATGGCGCCGGCGCTGCGCAAGGTCTATGATCAGATGCCCGAGCCGCGCTACGTCATCTCGATGGGCTCGTGCGCCAACGGCGGCGGGTACTATCACTATTCCTATTCGGTTGTGCGTGGGTGCGACCGGATCGTTCCCGTTGATATCTATGTGCCGGGCTGTCCGCCAACCGCGGAGGCGCTGCTCTATGGGGTGCTGATGCTGCAGAAGAAAATCCGCCGCACCGGGACCATCGAACGCTAAGGACAAGCGGGGGCGAAGCAAAAAGGCGATGGATGATCAGCTGCAGACTATCGCGGCGAAACTCGCCGCCGCGGCGCCCGGCGCGGTGGTAGATTCCAATTTTGCGTTTGGCGAGCTGACGCTGACTGTTGATCCAGCGCGCCTCATTGAGACGCTCCAATTCCTCCGCGATGATCCTACTGCCCAGTTCGTTTCGATCATCGATATCTCGGGCGTAGATTATCCGGAGCGCGAGAAGCGGTTTGACGTCGTCTACCACCTGTTGTCACCGAAAATGAACCGGCGGGTCAGGCTGAAGGTCGCGACCGACGAAGATACGCCGATCGCGAGCGCGACGGCCGTCTATCCGGGCGCTGACTGGTACGAGCGTGAGGTTTACGACTTGTTCGGCGTGCTCTTCGACGGCCATCCGGACTTGCGGCGCATCCTCACCGATTACGGCTTCGACGGTCACCCGCTGCGCAAGGACTTCCCGATGACCGGCTTCGTCGAGTTGCGCTACGACGATGAGGAAAAGCGGGTGCGTTACGAGCCGGTGCGGCTCAATCAAGAATTCCGCCACTTCGATTTCCTAAGCCCATGGGAAGGCGCGCCGTTACCCGGGGATGAGAAGGCCAAGGGGCAGTAGGGAACGGGCAGTGACCGACCAAAACCTGCGCAACTTCTCGATCAACTTCGGGCCTCAGCATCCCGCGGCGCATGGCGTCTTGCGTCTTGTGCTCGAGCTCGACGGCGAGGTGGTCGAGCGCGTCGATCCGCATATCGGCCTCCTGCATCGCGGCACCGAGAAATTGATGGAGGCGCGCACCTATCTACAGAACGTACCCTATCTCGATCGGCTCGACTATGTCGCGCCGATGAATCAGGAGCACGCCTACGCGCTCGCGGTCGAGCGCCTGTTGGGCATTTCGATCCCGCGCCGGGCGCAGCTCATCCGCGTGCTCTATTGCGAGATCGGCCGCTTGCTGTCGCACTTGCTCCAGATCACGTCGCAAGCGAACGACATCGGTGCGATGACACCGATTCTCTGGGGGTTCGAGGAGCGCGAGAAGCTGATGGTGTTCTACGAGCGCGCGAGCGGCGCCCGATTGCACGCGGCCTACTTCCGTCCGGGCGGCGTCCACCAGGATCTGTCTCGCCAGCTCGTTGACGACATTGAGGCCTTCTGCGATCCGTTCCTTGGCGTCTGCGACGACATGGAAGTCTTGCTCACCGGGAACCGCATCTTCAAGCAGCGCAACGTCGACATTGGCGTCATCAAACTCGCGGACGCCTGGGCATGGGGCTTTTCAGGCGTGATGGTGCGCGCGTCCGGCGCGCCGTGGGACTTGCGCAAGGCGCAGCCCTACGAATGCTACGAGGAAATGGACTTCGACATTCCCGTCGGCAAGAACGGCGACTGCTACGACCGCTACGTGATCCGCATGGAGGAGATGCGCCAGTCGGTCAAGATCATGAAGCAATGCTGTGAAAAGCTCAATTCGGCCGGCGGCGAGGGCCCAGTGAAGACCGACGACGGCAAGGTCGCGCCGCCCCGGCGGGAGGTCATGAAGTCGTCGATGGAGGCGCTCATCCATCATTTTAAGCTCTACACCGAGGGCTACAAGGTGCCGCCCGGCGAAGTCTACGCCGCGGTCGAGGCGCCGAAGGGCGAGTTCGGCGTCTATCTCGTGTCCGACGGCTCCAATAAGCCTTATCGCGTGAAGCTCCGGGCGCCGAGCTTCGCGCATCTCCAGGCGATGGATTTCCTCTGCCGCAAGCACATGCTGGCCGACGTCAGCGCCATTCTCGGAGCGATCGACGTCGTGTTCGGGGAGGTTGACCGATGACAGAGGCAGCCCCTTCGGCGCAATCGAGGACCATCTGACCGATGTCCGTCCGCCGCCTCGCCGACGAACAGCCGGCAAGCTTCGAATTCACGCCCGAGAACAAGGCGTGGGCGGAGAAGGAGCTCGCCAAATATCCTCCCGGCCGGCAGGCGTCGGCGGTGCTCGCGCTGTTGTGGCGCGCGCAGAAGCAGAGCGGCTACTGGCTGCCGAGGCCGGCGATCGAGACGGTTGCGGCGATGCTCGACATGCCCAATATCCGCGTGCTCGAGGTCGCAACCTTCTATACAATGTTCAACCTGACCCCGGTCGGTCGCCACTACGTTCAACTCTGCGGCACGACGCCGTGCATGCTGTGCGGCGCCGAAGACCTCAAGGCAGTCTGCCGCAAACGCATGGGCGAGCAGGGCCATGTGACCTCCGACGGCCTGTTCTCCTGGACCGAGGTCGAGTGCCTCGGCGCCTGCTGCAATGCGCCGATGGTCCAGATCAACGAGGACTATTACGAGGATCTGACGCCAGAGACCTTCGCCAAGCTGCTCGACGATCTCGCGGCGGGCCGGCCGGTCAAGACCGGTTCGCAGATCGGGCGCGTGTCTTCCGAGCCGGTCGGCGGGCTCACCTCGCTGACGACGCTCTATGGCGTCGACGGTCGCGGCGCGCCGAGCGCCGCGGCGCCCGCGAACGATCAGCCGCCGTCTTCTCTCGACGAGGCGGCCGCACACGCGCACGCGGAGGCCGAAGCCGCCCACGTCCAGCAAGCGCTTGCGAGCCTGCCGGCGGACGCGACGCCCGAGCAGAAGGCGGACGCGGTCGGCACTCGGCCCCCCGCCATCGCAGCCCCGGACGGGAGCGGTCCTGACGATCTGCAGCGGATCAAGGGCGTCGGTCCCGTGAATGAGAAACGCCTGAACGACCTCGGCGTCTATCACTTCGATCAGATCGCCGCCTGGGGGCGAAGCGAGATTCGCTGGGTCGGGGCCTATCTGTCGTTTCCCGGCCGCATCGATCGTGAGCAATGGGTGGGCCAGGCGGCCAAACTCGCCGCTGACGCTAGCGGACCCGAGGACGAGCAAAGCCACACACACCTTCCGACCGGGAAGATTGAGAACTAAGCGATGCTGGAAGACAAGGATCGCATCTTCACCAATCTCTATGGGCTCGGTGACCGCGGCCTGAGGGGCGCGCGGGCGCGCGGCAATTGGGACGGGACCAAGGCTATCATCGACAAGGGGCGCGACTGGATTGTCGCCGAGATGAAGGCCTCGGGCCTCCGTGGGCGCGGGGGCGCAGGCTTTCCGACCGGCCTCAAATGGTCATTCATGCCCAAGACCGTCGATCCGAAGCGCCCGCACTACCTCGTCATCAACGCCGACGAGTCCGAGCCCGGGACCTGCAAGGACCGGGAGATTATGCGCAACGACCCGCACACGCTGGTCGAGGGGGCGCTGCTCGCCTCATTCGCCATGGGCGCGCACGCCGCCTACATCTATGTGCGCGGCGAATTCATTGCGGAGCGCCACCACCTCGAAGCCGCGGTGGACGAGGCCTATGAGGCCCGACTCATCGGCAAAGACAATATCCACGGATGGCCGTTCGACCTCTACGTCCATCACGGCGCCGGGGCGTACATTTGCGGCGAAGAGACGGCAATGCTCGAGTCGCTCGAGGGCAAAAAGGGCATGCCGCGCATGAAGCCGCCATTTCCCGCCGGGATGGGGCTCTACGGCTCGCCGACCACGGTCAACAACGTCGAATCGATCGCCGTCGCGCCGACGATTTTGCGGCGTGGCGCATCATGGTTCACAAGTTTCGGAGCCCCCAACAATTTCGGCACCAAGGTCTTCAGCGTCTCGGGTCATGTCAATAAGCCGTGCAACGTCGAAGAGGCGATGTCGGTCCCGTTCCGCGAGCTGATCGACAAGCATTGCGGCGGCGTCCGCGGAGGCTGGGACAATCTGCTGGCGGTCATTCCTGGCGGAGCCTCGGTGCGGCTGGTTCCCGCGGCTCAGATCATTGACTGTCCGATGGATTTCGACTCGCTCGCCAAGCTCAAGTCCGGCCTCGGAACGGCGGCGGCGATCGTGATGGACAAGTCGACTGACGTCATCCGCGCCATCGCGCGCCTGTCCTATTTCTACAAGCACGAAAGCTGCGGCCAGTGCACGCCTTGCCGCGAAGGGGCGGGATGGATGTGGCGCGTCATGGAGCGCATGGTTCAGGGCCGCGCGCAGAAACGCGAGATCGACATGCTGCTCGACGTGACCAAGCAGGTCGAAGGGCACACCATTTGCGCCCTCGGCGACGCCGCGGCGTGGCCGATCCAGGGACTCATCGCCCATTTCCGCCCCGAGATTGAGCGGCGCATCGACCAATATACGGCCAATCCGGCAAGTCAGCCATTGCAGGCGGCGGCGGAGTAGCGCATGACGACCCACGTCGCCCAGCTCAACATCGGCCGGTTCCGCTATCCGGTGGACGACCCGCGTATGGCGGATTTCATGATGAACCTTGATCGCATCAACGCTCTCGCCGAGCGCAGCGAGGGATTCGTGTGGCGGCTCAAGGATCAGAGCAACAATGCGACCGCCATCCGCCCGGCGAGCGATCCGACGATGGCGGTGAACCTGTCGGTATGGGAAAGCGTCGAAGCGCTCGAGCGCTTCGTTTGGGCGACTGTCCACAAGCAGGTCTACAACCGCAAGGGCGACTGGTTCGAAAGGCTTGCGGCGCCGCACTTCGTGATGTGGCCGGTCGCCGCCGGACATATTCCGGACCTCGTCGAGGCGATGGGGCGGCTCGAATATTTGAGAGCGCGCGGCGATAGCGATTTCGCGTTCGGTTGGAGCCACTTGGCGCACATCAAGCTGTGGATGAGCCGGAAATGCGGCTGAGCGGGCGCACGGGACCGACGCCATGAGCAAGATCATCATCGACGGCAAGGAAATCGACGTTCCCGCCGAATACACCCTCCTCCAGGCTTGCGAAGCGGCGGGGGCTGAGGTGCCGCGCTTCTGCTTCCACGAGCGTCTTTCGATCGCCGGCAACTGCCGGATGTGCCTGGTCGAAGTGAAGGGCGGGCCGCCGAAGCCGACCGCCTCATGCGCGATGGCGGTCAAGGACCTACGGCCCGGCCCGAACGGCGAGCCGCCGGTCGTGTTCACCAACTCGCCGATGGCGCGTAAGGCCCGCAAGGGGGTCATGGAGTTTCTGCTGATCAACCATCCGCTTGACTGCCCGATCTGTGACCAGGGCGGCGAGTGCGATCTGCAGGACCAGGCGATGGGGTACGGCGCCGAACTCGTCGCGCTACTCCGAGAACAAGCGCGCTGTCGACGACAAGTTCATCGGCCCCTTGATTAAGACCTCGATGAACCGCTGCATCCAGTGCACGCGCTGCGTGCGCTTCGTGACCGAGGTCGCCGGCGTTCCTGAGCTCGGCGCGATCGGCCGCGGCGAGGACATGGAGATCACCTCCTATCTCGAGCAGGCCCTGACGTCCGAGCTGCAGGGCAACGCCGTCGACCTGTGTCCGGTTGGAGCCCTGACCTCAAAACCGACCGCTTTCCACGCCCGGCCGTGGGAGTACGTCAAGACCGAGTTGGTGGACGTCATGGATGCGCTGGGCTCGGCGATCCGGGTCGATTCCCGCGGTCGCGAGATCGTGCGCATCCTGCCGCGCGTCAACGACGCGATCAACGAGGAATGGATCTCCGACAAGACGCGCCACATCGTCGATGGCCTTAAGACGCAGCGGCTCGACCGCCCGTATGTGCGCGTCGACGGCCGGCTCATGCCCGCGAGCTGGGCGGAGGCCTTCTCTGCGCTCGCTGGCAAGCTCAAGGCGGCGTCGCCGTCCCGGATCGGCGCGATCGCGGGTGATCTGGCGACGGTCGAGGAAATGTTCGCGCTCAAGCTGCTATTCGCCAAGCTTGGCTCGCCCAACATCGACTGCCGTCAGGACGGCTCGAAACTCCACCCGAGGTTCGGCCGCGCCTCCTATCTTTTCAACTCGACGATCGCCGGCGTCGACCAGGCGGACGCTATCCTCGTCATCGGCTCGAATCCGCGCCACGAGGCGGCGGTGCTCAACGCGCGTATCCGCAAGCGTTGGCTCAGCGGCGGCGTGCTGACGGGGCTCGTCGGCGAGAGGACCGACCTCACCTATAAATACAATTACCTCGGCGCCGGGCCCGAATCGCTTGCCGCATTCGCCGACCATCCGCCGGCCAACAAAACCAAACCGATGTTCGTCCTTGGAGCCGGGGCTTTCGCCCGGCCGGACGGCGAAGCGGTTCTCTCGCTCGCCGCCAAGGCGGCGCGGTCGCTCGGCGTGATCAAGGACGGGTGGAACGGCTTCAATGTTCTGCACAGCGCCGCCTCTCGCGTCGGCGGCCTCGATCTCGGTCTCGTCCCGGGCGAAGGCGGGCTCGACGCGTCAGCGATGGCCAAGGCCAACGCGCTCGACGTGCTCGTCAATCTGGGCGCGGACGAGATCGACATTGAACCGGGCGCTTTCGTCGTCTACATCGGCGCGCACGGCGATCGTGGGGCGCATAGAGCTGACGTCATCCTTCCGGGCGCGACCTACACCGAGAAGACCGGCATCTACGTCAACACCGAGGGGCGGCCGCAATTCGCCGAGCGCGCGGTGTTTCCGCCCGGAGACGCGCGCGAGGATTGGTCGATCCTGCGCGCGCTGTCGGACCCGATCGGCGCGCGACTGCCTTTCGACTCGCTCACCCAGTTGCGCTCGGCGCTTGCCGCCGCCTATCCCTCCCTGGTGCGATTCGACGCCGTCGCGCCTGCGGACCCGGGCGTCTTCGGCCAGCTCGCCGCGCTCGGCGGCGCGATCGACAAGACGCCGTTCGTCCCGGCCGTCGCCGACTTCTACCTCACCAATCCGATCGCGCGCGCCTCGCGCGTCATGGCCGAATGTTCGGCTTTGGCCCGTGGCGTTCAGCGCGAGGCGGCGGAATAGGGCGATTTCGCAATGAGCAGCGCAACGTCTTCCCGTTCCTCTTCCCCGCCCTGGGGCCCGATTCTCGGCGCCGGCGCCGTCGTCGTCATCGTGATCGTCGCCGCGCTGTGGCTTCTCGTTCGAAGCGGCGCGATGTCCGAGGCCGGCGAATGGATGCATGAGAGCGACGCCGGCTCGCTGCTGAGGCACGTGCTCGAGAGCCTGCTCCTGCTGATATGCCTGCTTCTCTCGACGGCGGCGCTCATTTACATTGAACGCAAGATCTGGGGCTCGGTCCAGTTGCGGCGCGGGCCAAACGTGGTTGGACCCTGGGGCGTCCTGCAGCCGTTCGCGGACTTCCTCAAGTTCATCTGCAAGGAGCCGGTCATTCCGGCGAGCGCCAACAAGGGCGTGTTCATCCTGGCGCCGCTGGTTTCGGTCGTGCTGTCGATTTCCGCCTGGGCGGTCATGCCCGTCGCTGACGGCTGGTCGATCAGCGACATCAACGTCGGCGTCCTCTATCTCTTCGCCATTTCATCGCTAGGCGTCTACGGCATCATCATGGCCGGCTGGGCGTCCAATTCGAAGTATCCGCTGATGTCGGCATTGCGCGCGGCGGCGCAGATGGTGTCCTACGAAGTCTCGATCGGCTTCGTCATCGTCACCGTGGTGATGTGCGCGGGCTCGCTCAACCTGTCCGATATCGTGCGCGCGCAAGATACGCGATTGGGCGTCCTCGGCTGGTACTGGCTGCCGCTGCTGCCGATGTTCGTCATCTTCTTCGTGTCCGCGCTCGCCGAGACGAACCGGGCGCCATTCGATCTCACCGAGGCGGAATCGGAGCTTGTCGCCGGTTATTCGGTCGAGTATTCGGCCTCGCTCTTTCTGCTGCAGTTCCTCACCGAACTGGTCGCGGTCTTGACCATGTCGGCGTTGACGGCGGTGCTGTTCCTGGGCGGATGGTTGTCGCCGCTGCCTTTTCCACCCTTCACTTGGGTGCCGGGCTTGATCTGGTTCCTTATCAAAGGGTGGTCGGTAGTGTTCATGTTCTCGATGGTCAAGGCGTTCGTGCCGCGCTATCGTTACGATCAGTTGATGCGGCTCGGCTGGAAGGTGTTCCTTCCAATCTCGCTGGTGATGGTGGTGGTCGTGGCCGGCGTGCTCGAATTCACCGGTCTCGGCGGGAACGCCTCGGGTCCCCTCGGCTGACGGAGGACAGGAAAGGCCATGGCTCTCAGGCTCGCTCAGTCCGCCCGCTCGCTGTTCCTCGCCGAATTCCTGGCGGCGCTCGCGCTGTCGGTCCGCTACATGTTCAAGCCCAAGGCGACTTTGAACTATCCGCATGAAAAATCGCCGCTGAGCGCGCGCTTCCGCGGCGAGCATGCGCTGCGCCGCTACCCCAATGGCGAAGAACGGTGCATCGCCTGCAAGTTGTGCGAGGCCATCTGCCCGGCCCAGGCGATCACGATCGAGGCCGGACCGAGGCGCAACGACGGCACCCGGCGCACGACTCGCTACGACATAGACATGGTCAAGTGCATCTACTGCGGCATGTGCCAGGAAGCTTGTCCGGTCGACGCAATCGTCGAAGGGCCGAATTTCGAATTTGCGACCGAGACCCGCGAAGAGCTTTACTACGACAAGCAGCGGTTGCTGGCCAATGGCGATCGCTGGGAACGGGAGTTGGCGCGCAACATCGCGCTCGACGCGCCGTATCGATAGCATCTTTCTTCTTCGCGGAAGAAGGATGCTGGCCATCGCTCACCGAGCGACGGACGTTGTCAGCGAGCGCTTTGTCGCCGGCCGGACGAGGGGTCCGCGCGGCAATGGGCGCGCGGGGAGTGCGGCGCTTCGCGCCGAATTCGTTGCCCATGAAGGGCAAGGGTTGGGGCGAGGGCTTTTGACGAGAGGCGGGCGATGCAGGCCGATGCTCTGTTCTTTTGGATCTTTGCCCCGGTGCTGGTGGTGTCGGCCTTCGCCGTCATCACGGCTAGGAACCCGGTCCATTCGGTCCTGTTCCTGATCCTCTCCTTCGTCTGCGCGGCCGGCCTGTTCCTGCTGCTGGGCGCCGAATTCCTGGCGATGATCCTGATCATCGTTTATGTCGGCGCAGTCGCGGTGCTGTTCCTGTTCATCGTCATGCTGCTCGACGTGGATTTCGCCCGGCTGCGGCAGGGCTTCGTCGAATACCTGCCGCAAGGGTTGCTGATCGCGTTGGTGGTTGCGATGGAGCTCATCTACGTCGTCTCCGGTCTCGGCCCCTCATCCAGGGCCGCTTCCCCGGCCACGCCCGCCGGCACGCTCAGCAACACCGCCGCACTCGGGGAAGTGCTGTACACCCGCTATTTCTACTTTTTTCAGGCGGCGGGGATGATTCTGCTAACCGCCATGATCGGCGCGATCGTTCTCACCCTTCAGCACAAACAAGGCGTCAAGCGGCAGGACGTCCGCGCGCAGGTCGCCCGCACGCCGGAAACCGCGATCGAGGTGCGCAAGGTGCCCACGCGCGCCGGCATATGAGGGATCATGGGCATGGGCATCGATCTTTCCAACTATCTCACCCTTGCTGCGATCGTGTTCACGATCGGCATCGCCGGCATCATTCTCAACCACAAGAACATCATCATCATCCTGATGTCGGTTGAGCTCATCCTTCTGTCCGTGAACATCAATCTCATCGCCTTTTCGGCCTATTCGGGCGATCTGACAGGCCAGGCGTTCGCGCTCTTCATCCTCACCGTCGCCGCGGCGGAGTCGGCAATCGGCCTCGCGATCCTGGTCGCCTACTACCGCAATCGCGGCTCGATTGCTGTCGAAGACATCGATTCGCTGAAGGGCTGAGACGGATTCATGTACGAGCTGATCGTCTTCCTGCCGCTTCTCGGGTTCTTGATCGCCGGCATTTTCGGCCCTTGGATCGGGGCGCGCGGCGCCGAATATGTCACGACCGGCCTGCTCGGCGTTTCCTTTGCTCTCTCGTGGATCGCGTTCGTCATGGTCGCGGGCGGAGCAGACGCTCACGTCCTGCTCGGCAATTGGTTCACTTCCGGCAAGCTCGTCGCCACCTGGGCCTTGCGCATCGACACGCTGACCGCGGTCATGCTCATCGTGGTCACGACGGTGTCGTTTCTCGTCCACGTCTACTCGATCGGCTACATGGCCGACGACCCCTCACGGCCTCGGTTCTTCGCTTACCTTTCGCTCTTCACCTTCGCCATGCTTATGCTGGTGACGGCCGATAATCTGGTTCAGTTGTTCTTCGGCTGGGAAGGCGTCGGACTGATGTCCTACCTGCTGATCGGCTTCTGGTATGACCGGCCTTCCGCCAACGCCGCCGCGATCAAGGCGTTCGTCGTCAACCGGGTCGGCGACTTCGGCTTTCTACTCGGCATTTTCCTCACCTACTCTCTGACCGGCTCAATCGCCTTCGATCAGGTGTTCGCCGCCGCGCCCGGTCTTGTCGGCAAGACAGTGCATTTTATCGGCTTCGATTGGGATGCGGTGACGCTCGCCTGCCTGCTCCTCTTCATGGGCGCGATGGGCAAGTCGGCGCAATTCCTGCTGCACACCTGGCTTCCGGACGCGATGGAAGGCCCGACCCCGGTCTCAGCCCTCATTCATGCAGCGACGATGGTCACCGCGGGTGTCTTCATGGTCGCGAGGCTGTCGCCTTTGTTCGAGCTGTCTTCCACCGCGCTCAGCGTCGTGACCATCGTCGGCGCGACCACGGCCTTCTTCGCCGCGACTATCGGCCTGGTGCAGAACGACATCAAGAAAGTAATCGCCTATTCGACCTGCTCGCAGCTTGGCTACATGTTTGTCGGCCTTGGGGTCGGCGGCTACAGCATCGGCATTTTCCACTTGTTTACCCACGCCTTCTTCAAGGCGCTTTTGTTCCTCGGCGCGGGCTCGGTCATCACCGCCATGCACCACGAGCAGGACATGCGCGCGATGGGGGGCCTGCGCAAGGAGATCCCGTTCACCTTCTGGATGATGATCATCGGGACGCTTGCCCTGACCGGCGTCGGGATTCCGTTCACTCCGATCGGGTTCGCTGGCTTCGTCTCCAAGGATGCGATCATTGAGGCCGCGTTCGCCTCGCATCGTTACGGGGCCGTCTACGCGTTTTGCTGCGTGGTGATCGCCGCCGGCTTTACCGCCTTCTATTCCTGGCGCCTCATGTTCATGACTTTCTTCGGTGAACGCGGCGATTGGTCGGCGACCCTGCCCGCGCAGGCACATGGTCACGAAGATCATGGCCATGGCGATCACCCCGCGCACGAATCTCCGCCGGTGATGTTGGTCCCGCTCGCCGTACTGGCGCTCGGTGCGACGCTAGCCGGCATGGCCTTCCGCTACCTCTTCATCGGCGGCGGCCACGACGCGTTCTGGCGGCAGTCGCTGTTCCTCGGCCAGGAGAACCACATTCTCGAAGAGATGGAGCACGTACCGGCGCTGGTGTCGTTGCTGCCGACGCTGTTCTGGTTGGGCGGGCTCTTGATCGCCTATTACATGTACCTCGTCGACCGCACAGCGCCGGCGCGGCTGGCGAATGCGTTCCCTGCCCTCTACCGCTTCCTGCTCAACAAGTGGTACTTCGACGAGCTGTACGACTTCCTGTTCGTTCGTCCTGCCTTCGCCATCGGCCGCGCGTTCTGGAAGGGCGGCGACGGCGCGATCATCGATGGCTTCGGGCCGGACGGCGTCTCGGCGCGCGTTCTCGACGTCGCCCGCAGTGCCGTGCGCCTGCAAACAGGCTACGTCTATCATTACGCTTTTGCGATGCTGCTTGGAGCCGCCGCGCTGACGACGTGGTACCTGTTCAGCGGAGTCATGCGATGAACGGCTCCTGGATCCTCTCCGGCATTCTGGCGTTGCCGGTGATCGGCGCGCTGTTCATCCTTCTGCTGCCTTCGGGCGACAGCGAGTTGACCAAGCGAAATGCGCGCTGGATTGCGCTCTTTACGACCGTCATCGCGTTCGCGCTGAGCCTTGTCGCTTGGTCACGCTTCGACGCGGCGCAGCCCGGCTTTCAGCTCGTCGAGGAGCACGACTGGTTCTCGCACGCGATCCTTTACAAGCTCGGCGTCGATGGGGTTTCGATGCCGTTCCTGCTGCTCACCGCGTTCTTGATGCCGATCTGCATCGTAGCCTCGTGGGCTCCGATTCAGACCCGTGTGAAGGAGTACATGATCACCTTCTTGGTGATGGAGACCCTGATGGTCGGCGTCTTCGTCGCGCTCGATCTGGTGCTCTTTTATCTGTTCTTTGAGGGCGGCCTCATTCCGATGTTCATCATCATCGGCGTGTGGGGCCATGGGAACCGCGTCTATGCGGCCTTCAAGTTCTTCCTCTACACGCTGACCGGTTCGCTCCTGATGCTGCTCGCGATCATGGCGATGTACTGGACGGCGGGCACGACCGATATCACGGTGCTGCTCAAAACGCCCTTCCCCGCAAGCATGCAGACTTGGCTGTGGCTGGCGTTCTTCGCCTCGTTTGCGGTCAAGATGCCGATGTGGCCGGTCCACACCTGGCTGCCCGACGCGCATGTCGAAGCGCCGACCGCGGGATCGGTGATGCTGGCCGCCGTTCTGCTCAAAATGGGCGGCTACGGCTTCATCCGCTTTTCGTTGCCCATGTTTCCTGACGCCTCGGTCTATTTCACCCCGCTCGTGTTCGCCCTGTCGGTAGTCGCGATCATCTACACCTCCCTGGTCGCGCTGGCGCAGGAGAGCATGAAGAAGCTGATCGCGTATTCATCGGTGGCCCACATGGGCTTCGTGACGATGGGAATCTTCGCCGCAAATACGCAGGGGATGCAGGGGGCGGTCTATCAGATGGTGAGCCACGGGCTCATCTCCGGCGCCCTCTTCCTTTGCGTCGGAGTCGTATACGACCGTATGCACACCTACGACATTACCGCCTATGGAGGACTCGTGCAGCGCATGCCGCTTTATGCGCTGGCCTTCATGGTGTTCACGCTCGCCAATGTCGGGCTGCCGGGCACTTCGGGCTTCATCGGCGAATTCCTGAGCCTGATCGGCACGTTCCAGATCAACAATTGGGTTGCGTTCCTGGCTACGTTCGGCACCATCCTATCCGCCTGCTATGCGCTTTATCTCTACCGGCGGATCATCTTCGGCGTCATCGAGAAGCCGAGCCTGATGGGCATCGCCGACCTCACGGGTCGCGAGATCGCAACCCTGCTCCCACTCGGGCTGCTGACGATCTTCTACGGCGTGCACCCGCAACCGATCATCGACGCCAGCGCGGCCTCGATCGAACAGATCATCAAGGGCCTAGAACACGCGGTCACGGCGACCAAGGCCGCGGGCTTATGACGGCGGGCTTAGGCTTACGCCGGCCATCATTTTTCATTTGAACGAGCGACACTCATGCACGAGACGGCCCTTTCTCTTCCCGTGGTCCTGCCGGAGGCGGTTCTGGCGGCTGGGACCCTGGCGCTCGTCCTTTACGGCGCGCTACGTGGCGAGCGGGGGTCCAACCTCGTCAACGAGATCGCCGTCGGCCTGCTCGGACTCGTGCTCATTGTGATGGTGGCCAAGAATTGGCCGATGGGCGTCACCTTCTATGGCTCCTTCGCCGACGACGCGTTCACCCGCTTCATGGGCGCGCTTGTGCTGGTCGGCTCGCTGGTGACGATTTTGTTGTCGGTCGAGTTCATGCGCCTGGAGCGGCTGGGCGGCTTTGAATTCCCGGTGCTGATCCTCATTTCCACCCTCGGCATGCTGATGCTGATTGCGGCCAATGATTTCATCGCGCTCTACCTCGGTTTCGAGCTCATGAGCTTGGCGCTCTACGTGATTGCGGCTTATCGCCGGCATGACCTGCGCGCGACGGAAGCTGGCCTCAAGTATTTTGTCCTCGGCGCCTTGTCGTCGGGCATGATGCTCTACGGGATCTCGCTCATCTACGGCTATTCCGGCTCGGTCGCGTTCAGCGCCGTGGCGAGCGCCGTGCATGATCATGCGAGCATTGGCGTCCTGTTCGGGCTGGTGTTCATCCTGGTCGGCCTGGCGTTCAAGATTTCCGTCGTGCCGTTCCACATGTGGACGCCCGACGTCTACGAGGGCGCCCCGACGCCGGTGACGACCTTCTTCGCTACCGGGCCCAAGATCGCGGCGATGGCGGTCCTCGTTCGAGTCATGGTCACTGCCTTTCCCGGTATCGGCAATGACTGGCGCCAGATCATCACCTTCGTCTCGATTGCCTCAATGGCGCTCGGCGCCTTCGCCGCAATCGGCCAGCGCAATTTCAAGCGGCTGATGGCCTATTCCTCGATCGGCCATATGGGATACGCGCTGGTCGGCCTTGCTGCCGGTACGGTCGAGGGCGCGCAAAGCGTCATCATCTATATGGCGATCTACGTGGTGATGACGCTAGGAACCTTCGCCGCCATCCTGTCCATGCGGCGCGGGGGGCGGGCGGTCGAGACGATGGCCGATCTCGCCGGTCTGGCGCGGACCAATCCGACCATGGCCTTCTTCCTGGCGACGATGATGTTCTCGCTTGCCGGCGTTCCGCCGCTCGCCGGTTTCTTCGCCAAGTTTTACGTCTTCGCCGCCGCGATCAAGGCTGGGCTCTATGGCCTCTCGGTGATCGGCGTGCTCGCAAGCGCAGTCGCCGCCTATTACTATCTCAGGATCGTCAAGCTGATGTATTTCGACGAGCCGGCCAAGGCGTTCGACCGCCCGGGCCCGGTGGCGCGCATTGTGCTTGCGTTGTCCGCGCTCATGATCATCCTGTTCGTGTTCTTGCCCTCGCCGATCACCAACGCCGCAATGGCGGCCGCGCAGTCGCTCTTTTGACCGCCGCCCTGAGGCTGGACGATGCGATCGGAGCTTGGCGCGTTGTTCGAGTCGGAGTGGTCGATTCGACGAACGAGGAAGCGCGCCGCCGCGCGCTTGCTGGAGAATCGGACCGCTTGTGGATCGTCGCCGGCGAACAGACAGCCGGGCGGGGCCGCCGCGGCCGCGCCTGGATCTCGCCGGTGGGCAACCTTCACGCCACCGCGCTCATGATCGATCCGTGTCCGCCCGCGCTCGCGCCGCAGCTCGGCTTTGTCGCCGGCGTGGCGCTGGTCCGCGCGGCAAGGGACGCCGGCGCGGCCGACGCCGGCCTCAAATGGCCGAACGATCTGATGCTGAACGGCGTCAAATGCGGCGGCATCCTGGTCGAAGGGATTGGTCTCGCCGGCCGGCGCACCGCCTATGCGGTCGGGGTCGGTGTCAATTGCGCGCATGCGCCGGAGGGGCTTGGTTACCCAACCTCACGTCTCGCCGCCACGGGCGGTCGAGCGGTCGGCGCGGGCGCGTTGTTCCAGCGTCTCGCCTGGCGGTTTGACGCGGCGGTCGACGCGTGGCGCGGAGGACAGGCGTTCGACCGCATTCGCGCGGACTGGATCGATTGCGCCCTCGGTCTTGGCCAACGCGTCGCGATCGAAAGCAGCGCCGGCCGGCGCGAGGGCGTTTTCGAAGGGATCGATGAGGGCGGTCGCATGCTCATGCGCTCCGAGTGCGGGCTCGAGAGGATCGAGGCGGCCGACCTCAGTCTTGCGCCTCGATCGGACGCCCCGCCGCCGGCGTCCCGGTCGGCTCCTCACGCGCCTGAGGGCCGAGCCTAGATGACGGACGACAGCGAGCTTGTATTCGCGCCGCTCGGCGGCCTGGGCGAGATCGGCATGAATTGCGCCCTTTACGGCTATGGGCCCGCAAGCGCGCGCCAATGGCTGATGGTCGACCTCGGCGTCGCCTTTGCCGGCGAGGAGTTGCCCGGCGTTGATCTCATCATGCCCGATCTCAGCTTTATCGAGAGGGCGAAGAAGAATCTGGTCGGCGTCGTCATCACCCACGCGCACGAGGACCACATCGGGGCGCTCGCCGAGCTTTGGCCGGACCTCGGCGCGCCCGTCTATATGACCCGCTTCGCGGCCGGGCTCGCCGAGGCTCGCCGGCTTGGTGAGCCGGGCGCGCCCAAGATCCCATTGAAGATCGTCGCCCAGGGCGAGAAGGTCGCGATCGGCCCGTTTGTCGTCGAGTTCATCGCCGTCGCTCATTCCATCCCCGAAAGCTCGGCGCTGGCGATCCGAACCCCCGCCGGGCTCGTTGTCCACACCGCCGATTGGAAGATCGACCCGACGCCGATCATCGGCCCGCCGACCGATGAGGCGCGCCTCAAGGCGCTCGGCGACGAGGGCGTGCTGGCGCTGATCTCTGATTCGACCAACGTCTTGCGCGAAGGCGAGAGCCCGTCAGAGCGCGACGTCGCCAAGACGCTGGCCTGGCTGATCGGCGAGGCGAAGGGCAGGGTGGTCGTGACCACCTTCGCTTCCAACGTCGCCCGCTTGCGTTCGGCGGCCGAGGCCGGCTTCGCAGCCGGCCGGCAGGTCTGCATTCTCGGGCGAGCAATCGAGCGCGTTGTCGCCGTCGCCCGCGAGTGCGGGATGCTCGACGGCGTGCCGCCGTTCTTAGGGATGGACGCGTTCGAGCGCCTGCCGCGCAACAAGATCTTGGCGCTCGCCACCGGCAGCCAGGGCGAGCCGCGCGCGGCGCTCGCCCGCATGGCGCAGGACGAGCATCCGACGGCGGAATTGAGCGCCGGCGACGCCGTCATCTTTTCCTCGCGCACTATTCCCGGCAATGAAAAGGCGGTGGGCAAGATCATCAACGCGTTCGTAACCGCGGGCGTCGAGGTCGTGACCGACCGGACTGCGCTTGTGCATGTCTCCGGCCATCCGCGCCGGGCGGAGATGGCGAAAATGTACGCTTGGGTGCGCCCTAGGATCGCTGTGCCGGCGCATGGCGAGCCGCTGCACCTGAGCGAGCATGCCGCGTTCGCCAGGGCGCAGGGGGCGCCGCAAGTCTTGCGCGCCTTCGACGGCGATCTCATCCGCTTGGCCCCCGGCGATGTTGCGGCCATGGGCAGGATCGCGAGCGGGCGGCGACTGAAGGACGGGGCGATTCTCTTGCCGGCGGATCAGGAAAGCGTCGGCCAGCGCCGCCGGCTCGCCTTCGCCGGCGTCGTCTCGATTGCGCTCGCGCTGACCCCGAGGGGCGAAATGGCGGGCGATCCGGATGTGATGATCGCCGGCTTGCCCGAGCGAACGCGCGAAGGCGCGGCGATCGACGCGCTGATCGACGACGCGATTTTCGAGGCCTTCGAGGGTCTGCCGCCGGGCAAGCGGCGTGACCCAGATATCGTCTCGAGCGCCATCGAACGTGCGGTGCGCAACTCGGTCAACGCCGTCTGGAGCAAGAAGCCCCAAGTGCATGTGCTCGTCGTCGAGGTGTAGCATTCACCCAAATCTCGCCCGGAACCTCGGTTGATTGTCATAAGGCCGTGGCGGCGACAGCTTTGACTGCATTCTGGATAGAAAAGCGGCTGGGGGGAAGATTCCGATGAAGGACTTGGCTGGGAAGACAGCATTCGTCACGGGCGCGGCGTCTGGGATTGGACTGGGGATCGCCGCCGCCCTCGCGCAGGCAGGCGTGAAAGTCATGCTCTGCGACATCGAGGAAGCGGCGCTTGCGAAGGCCGTCGAGGGACTGAAGCGCACCAATGCCGATGTCGACGGCGTCAAGGCGGACGTCTCGCTCAAGTCCGAGCTCAAAGCGGCGGCGGACGCCACGATTGCCCGTTATGGCAAGGTGCACATTCTCGCCAACAACGCCGGAGTAGGCGGCGGCGGGCCCTACGGCGCATGGACCGACGCGGCATGGGACTGGACGCTTGGCGTCAATCTGATGGCGGTCATCTGGGGGATCGAGATTTTCGGTCCGTTGATCGAACAGCAGGGCGAGGGCGGACACATCGTGTCGACCGCGTCCATCGCCGGGCTGATCTCGCCTAGCAGCCAACCGTACAACGTATCCAAATACGGCGTCGTCGCTCTTTCCGAGGGCCTGCGCGCTGAGCTCGCTCCGCGTGGAATTGGCGTTTCGGCGCTCTGTCCCGGCTTTATCCGGACCCAGATCATGGACTCGTTGCGCAACCTGCCAGAACGCTTCGATCGCCCTCCCGACGACAGATTGGCCGCAATGCGATCGTCCGAGATGTTCAAATTCTTTCAAGAGCGTGTCTCGCATGGGATCGATCCATCGTACGTCGGTGAACTTGTGCGCGAAGGCATCGAAAACGACTGGCCGTACATTTTCACCGACGTCGAGTTCGAGCCGGTGATCGAGGGTCGGTTCGCCGCGATCAAGCAGGGCTTCGACCGGATTCGCGGACGTGAACCGCGCCGTTGAGCGGTTCGTCACGCCTCATTCGGCGGCCCTGGTCCGCCGCACGGCCCCAGAGCCGAGGACAAGCATGATCGGAAAACTGAACCACGTCGCCATCGCCGTCCCCGATCTTGCGGCGGCCGCCCGGACCTATCGCGAGACGCTCGGCGCGCGCGTCTCAGCTCCTCAGCCCGAGCCCGATCATGGCGTGACCGTCGTGTTTGTCGAACTTCCCAACGCCAAGATCGAATTGCTCCATCCTCTGGGCGCGAATTCGCCGATCGCAAAATTCCTTGAGCGCAATCCCGAAGGCGGCATGCATCATCTCTGCTACGAGGTTGCGGACATCGTCGCCGCCTGCGACCAGCTCAAGGCCAAGGGCGCGCGCGTGCTCGGCGACGGCGAGCCGAAAATCGGCGCCCACGGCAAGCCCGTCCTGTTTTTGCACCCAAAGGACTTCGCCGGTACGCTGATCGAGATTGAGCAGGTGTGACGGATGCAGCGTTCCCGCCGTCGACGGCCGCATGAGCCCGCTCCGCCGCGCGACGGAACAAGGTGACGAAAGTAGACAAGATCTCCCTAGCCGAGGCGCGGCGGATCGCTCTTGCGGCCCAGGGCTTTGGCGGCCCGCGCCCGGAAAGGGTCACGGCAGGGCGATGGCTGAGGACCGTCGACCGGCTCTCCCTTCACCAGATCGACAGCGTCAATGTCCTCGTCCGAGCGCATTATCTGCCCGCATTCTCTCGCCTCGGACCCTATGACCGTTCGCTGATCGACACGGCCGCCTGGGGAAGCCGGAGGAAGCGGCGGCTGTTCGAATACTGGGCTCACGAGGCATCGCTGCTGCCGCTGGCGCTGCATCCCTTGCTGCGTTGGCGGATGGCCCGCGCGGAGCGCGGGCAGGTGGGCTGGAAGGGCCTGCGGCTGTTCGCCGGCGAGCGCCGGGCCGAAGCTGAAGCGATCCTGAATCGCATCCGCGCCGAAGGTCCCCGCGCCGCCTCGGACCTCGAGGAAAAACGTGGCAGGTCGGGCTGGTGGCAATGGAGCGACGCCAAACAAGCGCTCGAATGGCTGTTCTGGGCGGGCCGCATCACGACCGCGACCCGGCGGGGCAGCTTTGAGCGGGTTTACGACCTGACCGAGCGCGTGATTCCGGCCGAGATGCTTGCCCTGCCGACGCCGGACGAGAAGGAGGCGCAGCGCTTGCTCATCGAGCGTTCGGCTCGCGCGCTCGGCGTGGCCACGACGCAGGAGCTGCGCGACTATTTCCGTCTTGGTCCACACGAAGCGCGGCAGGCGATCGACTCGCTGGTCGAGGCGGGCGTACTCGAGCCGGTCGAGGTTCCCGGTTGGGCTCACCTCGCCTATCTTCACCGCGACGCCCGCAAGCCGCGTCGCATCTCGGCGCGCGCGCTCCTGGCGCCGTTTGATCCGCTCGTTTGGGAACGCTCCCGCACACAGCGGCTCTTCGACTTCCACTACCGGATCGAGATTTATACCCCGGCCGAAAGGCGCCAGCACGGCTATTATGTCCTCCCGTTCTTGCTCGGCGACCGGCTCACGGCGCGGCTCGACCTGAAGGCGGACCGCCAGGCCGGACGATTGCTCGTCCATGCGGTGCATCTCGAGCCGCACGCGCCCGTGGACGCAATGGATGCGATTTCCGAGGAGCTTGCTGCGCTGGCCGGCTGGCTTGGCCTCGCGGAAGTGGCCCTGCCATCGAAGACGGTTCGGCGGGCTGCGAGTTGACGGGACGGCGGCGCCGCTGACAGGAGCGCGCGGAGCCGCTATAAGCCCCGATTCGATAGCCCAGAGCCGTCATGGCCGGGCTCGTCCCGGCCATCCACGCCCCGACTTCGCCCAGCCGCCCGAAGGTTCATGCCCCGTCCGGCCGGCCGCGTCGAAGCGGAAACGCGTGGATGGCCGGGACGAGCCCGGCCATGACGACGCTGGGCCAAACGTTGTTGTGAAGGCTCACATGTCCGGCTCAACTTTGAGCAGTTCCGCGCTCGATGAGCGGCGGCGGCGGATTCTGTTTCGCGCCTGGCGCCGCGGCGTGCGGGAAATGGATCTGGTCATGGGCCGGTTCGCGGACGCGCATTTGCCGTCCATGAGCGAAGCCGAACTCGCCGAGTTCGAGCGTCTGCTCGACGTCCCCGATCCGCAAATCTTCGCCTGGATCATCGCCGGCGAGCCGCCGCCGCGCGAATTCGACACGGCCCTGTTCGCGCGCCTTTGCGGAACGCGGCGCGATGCGCCGACCAGCGGCGACGAGACGCCGTGAGCCTCTTTGCTCCTGCCATTCGCCGTCTCGAGGACGGCGGCGCGGTCACGCTCACGCGCGCGCCCGAGGGCTATGACGCCTTCGTCGTCGCCGAGATCACCCGCGCCCTCGCCAAGGCCGGCGCCGAGCGCGCCGTGACGCTCGTCTTCGTCGCCCGCGACGGCCTGCGCGCTCAAGCCTTCATCGATACGCTTGCCTTCGCCGCGCCCGAGATCGAGGCGTTGCATTTTCCGTCGTGGGATTGCCAGCCCTACGATCGCGTCTCACCCAACGCCGCGATTGCGGCCCAGCGAATGACGGCGCTGGCGCGCCTCGCCCGCACCAAAGGCGCCGTGGAGCGGCCCCGGATTCTGGTCGCTTCGGTCAATGCGCTGACCCAGCGCGTTCCGCCGCTGGAATTCATCGCTTCGGCCGCGTTTTCGGCTGCGCCCGGCAACAGCGTGCGGATGGAGGACCTCACCCGCTGGCTCGAGGCGAACGGCTACGCCCGGGCGAGCACGGTGCGCGATGTAGGCGATTACGCCTCGCGCGGCGGCATTCTCGACCTCTATCCGCCGGGCGCCGCGGCGCCGATCCGACTCGATTTCTTCGGCGACACGCTCGAATCGATCCGCGCGTTCGACCCGGAGACGCAACGCTCGACCGCGCAATTGCGCTCGCTCGATCTGGTGCCGGTCAGCGAAGCGCGGCTGACCACGGAATCGATCCGCCGCTTCCGCCAGGCCTATGCGCAGGAGTTCGGCGCCCCGACCCGCGACGACGACCTCTACGCCGCGGTGAGCGAGGGCCGCCGCGCGATCGGCCTCGAGCACTGGCTGCCGCTTCTTTACGAACGGCTCGACACGCTCTTCGACTATGCCGCCGAGGCGCCGTTCGTGCTTGATGCGCGCGCCGAGGACGCCGCGCACGAGCGCATCGCGCTTATCGCCGACAATTACGCCGCCCGCCGGGCGGCCTATGTCGAGGATCCGGTCAAGGCGGACTATAAGCCGCTCCCCTTCACCCGCCTCTACATGAGCGAAGACGAGTGGAAGGAACGCCTCGCCGCTCAGCCTCTGGCGCGGCTCACCCCGTTCGAACCGCCCCCCGACGCCCTTAACGCCGTCGATTGCGGCGGCCACACGGGCCGCAACTTCGCCCCCGAACGACAGAACGAGAACGCCAACGTGTTCGACGCCGCGGTGGCGCATGTGAAGGCGCTGCGCGCGCGGGGCTTGAACGTCATCGTCGCTGGATGGAGCGACGGCTCGCGCGAGCGCCTGAGCCATGTGCTGGCCGAGCATGGCTTGAAGCCGCTCGAATTCGTCTCGTCCTATCATCAGGCGAAGACGGCGCGCGCCGGCGCGCTGCCGCTCGCCGTGATCGCGCTCGAACAGGGGTTCGAGGCTCCGGACTTCGCCGTCATCGGCGAGCAGGACATTCTCGGCGACCGGCTGATCCGCCAATCGCGGCGGAGGCGGCGCGCCCAGGACGTGCTGGCTGAGGCGAGCGCGCTCACCGCCGGCGATCTGGTCGTCCACATCGACCACGGCGTCGGGCGCTTCGTCGGCCTTCAGACGATCGAGGCCGCGGGCGCGCCGCACGACTGCCTCGAGATTCACTATGCCGGCGGGGACCGGCTGTTCCTGCCGGTCGAAAATCTCGAGCTCCTGTCGCGCTACGGCTCGGAGACGGGCGAGCTCGACCGGCTCGGCGGGGCGGGCTGGCAGTCGCGCAAGGCGCGCTTGAAGAAGCGCGTGCGCGAGATGGCGGGCGAGCTCATCCGCGTCGCCGCCCAGCGCATGATGCACGCCGCGCCGCGCCTCACCGTTCCGGAGGGCCTCTACGACGAATTCTGCGCCCGCTTTCCCTACGAGGAGACGCCGGACCAGGAGAGCGCGATCCAGGCGACGCTCGACGATCTCGCCGCCGGCCGGCCGATGGACCGTCTGGTCTGCGGCGACGTCGGCTTTGGCAAGACCGAGGTGGCGCTGCGCGCCGCGTTCGCCGCGGCGATCAATGGCAAGCAGACCGTGATCGTCGCCCCGACGACCCTGCTCGCGCGCCAGCATACCAAGAACTTCCGCGAACGCTTCGCCGGCCTGCCGGTCGGCATTGGCCAGCTCTCCCGCATGGTCGGCGCGGCCGAAACCCGCGAGGTGAAGAAGGGCGCCGCTGAAGGCGCAATCGACATCGTCATCGGCACCCACGCGGTCTTGGGCAAGACCGTGACCTTCAAGGACCTGGGTCTCGTCGTCGTTGACGAAGAGCAGCATTTCGGCGTCGGTCACAAGGAGCGGCTGAAGGAATTGCGCTCCGAAGTGCATGTGCTGACCTTGTCGGCGACGCCGATCCCGCGGACGCTGCAACTGGCGATGACCGGCGTGCGTGAGATGTCGATCATCGCCACGCCGCCGATCGACCGGCTCGCGGTGCGCACCTTCGTCTCGCCATTCGACGCCTTGATCGTCCGCGAGGCTCTGTTGCGCGAGCGCTATCGCGGCGGGCAGTCGTTCTATGTCTGCCCGCGGATCGAGGACCTCGACGAAGCGGCGGCGTTCCTGCGCCAGAACGCGCCCGAGTGCAAATTCGTCATCGCCCACGGGCAGATGGCGGCGCGCGAACTCGAGGACAAGATCGGCGCCTTCTACGACGGCAAGTACGACATTCTCCTGTCGACGGCGATCGTCGAATCCGGCCTCGACATTCCGCGCGCCAACACCATGATCGTCCATCGGGCGGACATGTTCGGCCTGGCGCAGCTCTATCAGCTGCGCGGCCGCGTCGGCCGCTCGAAGGTCCGCGCCTACGCCTATTTCACCACCCCGGCGAAGGCCAAGATCACGCCGCAGGCGGAGAAGCGGCTCGCCGTGCTGCAATCGCTCGATATTCTCGGGGCCGGCTTCCAGCTTGCGAGCCATGACCTCGACCTGCGCGGCGCAGGCAATCTTCTGGGGGAAGAACAGTCCGGCCACATCAAGGAGGTCGGATACGAACTTTATCAGCAGATGGTGCGCGAGGCGGTCGAGCGCATCAAGTCGGGCGAGGACGCGCCGGCCGAGGACATGTGGTCGCCGACCATCCAGCTCGGCGCGCCGGTGACGATCCCCGAAACCTATATCCCCGACCTGCCGACGCGGCTCGCGCTCTACCGCCGCCTCTCGGCGCTCGAGGACGAGGGCGAGATCGACGCGATGGGCGCCGAAATCGTCGACCGCTTCGGCCCGCCGCCGCCGGAAGTCGGGCTGCTCATGAACCTGGTGCAGATCAAAGCCCTCTGCCGCCGCGCCAATGTCGAGAAGCTCGAGGCCGGCCCGAAGGGCCTGACGCTCGCCTTCCGCGGAAAATCCTTCGCCAACCCGGCCGCGCTGGTCAGATGGGTCACCGCCCAGGGCGAGCGGGCGCGCGTGCGGCCCGACATGCGCATCGTCGTCACCGACGATTTCGAAAAGCTCGAGGACCGGCTGGCGGGGACGCTCGGGGTCATGCGCGAGATCGCCAAGATCGCGGGGAAGAAGGGGTAGGGCAGGCGCGCGGGGTTGAGCCCTTATCGGGTGAAGCCGTAGTAATGCCCGCATGCGCAAGCGGTATGGCGGGAAGCATTCGCCGTCCCGGTAACGGTGCAATTCGCGACCCCCGCGATCCCGATGATGCAGGCATAACGCGCATTGCCCGTGCCCGCCGATGCCGGCGTTGCGAAACCGGGGTTCGAAAATGAAGAGAAATTATTGATCGAACTGGACCCGCCGTTCGTGCCGGTTGGATTTGCGCCGGTCGGCGCGTTTTGAAAACTTGGCGCGTTCTGAAAACCGCCGTGAGGGCGAGCGCCACCCCCTTTGCTGACAGCCGGCGGCACTGCGACAAATGAAGCCGCAAGAGCAGTCAGCAACGCCGTCAAAGTGAGTTTTAACGTAAGCATCGCGGCTGGACCGGCTAGCGCGACTCCACTTCGCTAGTATTGTTGACACGCAATCCCCTCGCGCGCTGTGACCTAGATCACATTGATCCGACGAGGTCTTGGCGTGCTATTTCACTCTAGTGATTGACGACAAATACGTCGCTCCAGAAGTTCACGCGCTCGCCCAGGTGCTGCTTTCCTTTAGTGAGGGACACAAGATCCTCGCCCATCGCCTGGGCGAGTTCGTTGATTGAAATGACGCCGTGGCCTTCGCGGTCCGCCGCGCCATTGATCGCGTCGAGAAACGCTTGCGTGAACGCGCCATGCCTCCAGGCAGGAAGCTCCTGCGAAAGCTCATCCTTTGCTGAGGATGTCAGCACCGTTACGTTGTCAGAATTGACGGCGTCCCGGAGGACGCTGGCGTCCGATTTCGTTGACGCGCCGCCCGGCCCGACCGCCCCCGAATGACACGCGTCGAGGAGCAGCAAGACCTTTCCCCGCTGGGCGAGAATCTTCACTTTCCTCGCGAATTCGTCGGCCGAAACCGAACTCGTCTCCATGCTCGTCGTCGTCCTGGCGTCAAAGCCGTAAGGGATGAGATAGAATTGGCCGTCGATCATCTCGCCGTGGCTCGAAAACAAGATGAACGCGACATCCTGGTCCGAATCGCTTGTCCGCATCGTCCGCGCCATAGCGTCCATGGCTTCGAGAATCTCGTTGCGGCCGGCTTCGGCGTTAGTCAGCTTTTGGATGCTGACTTCGCCATAAAGAGAAGCCTTGCCTGGCGCGGCCCTTTGGCTGGCGAGGAGGGCGCTGGCGACATCACGAGCGTCATCGACGGCGTAGTCGAGATGAAGGCCGACCGCCTTGTCGCCGAACTGATTGATGCCGATCACAAGCACGTTCAGAATCGCGCCGGGCGGCTTCTCGCTGCCCGTGGCGGCCTGAACGGACAGGCGCGCCTTCGCGACATCGGCGATGCCGAGCGCGCGAGCGGTTTCGAGCTGATCGAGGACGAGCGGCAAGGCATCGGGCCGATGCAGGCCGGCCACGGCCGAGACGGAGAGGGGCGTTGCCGCGGCGTCGGGACCGTGATTGACAACCCATTTCAGCACGTCCTTTGCGCCGTCCGTCGCCTCGTAAAACCCCTCGGGGGTCCAGAGCACCCAATCGGTCTTGTTTGCGAGCACCTGCAGCGCCAGCAATTCGCGCCCTTCGTCCGCTCGCAGCCAGCGGATCGCGCCATCGCCGTAGGCGGCGACCAATATTCGTCCGTCACTGCTGGCGTTGACAGCCCAGACGTCGCCGCGCGTGTTTCGGCGCCACTGGAGTTTTCCGGTGTCGTCGAAGGCAGAAAGGGAAAAGCTGGAGCCGAGAAAAAATCGCTTGCCGCCCTGAGCAATCGCGAGACTTCGCGAGGTGTCATATCGGTCGATCGGAATGGCGTTGCCGTCCAATGTCGGGACCAGACCATTTCGCCAACCGCCAATCGGAAGACCTTGGCGATTGGGCGCGAACGTCAGCCCGTCGTTTGTCGCTCCGATGCTCAAGCGAAGCGACCGCACGTCGAATTGGAGTCGGGTGTCGGCTGCGTCTCCAAAGCTGAAATCAACAACCGCCCCATCCTCGGAAATCTGCAAACTGTCGGGTCGCTGGCGGAAGTTCGGGACGTTCGACGCGGCGGTCCAGACAATATTTCCGTCGAGGCCTGTCAGTTCCAGGCATGGTCCCATGGAAGCGACGAGGATGCGTCCGTCCGGAAGAGCTGCAAGTCCAGCAGCGGCGGCCGGGCTGCAAAGCGGAAGGCGCCGTTCCTCACCCTTGCCCGCCTGGTCCCACGCCAACAGGGTGTTTTGTTCCATGTCCGCGGTGCCGGCGGCGAACAAGGTGCCGCCGTCGTGGGACCACGCAACCTCATCGAGCCCATTGGGCCACGGCGCCGTCGTTGACGGACTTGGCCCTGGCGCGCGAGCGAGGGACTTTCCGTCGAGAACGTCGACAGCCGGGATTTCCGCATAGCCGACCGCCAGCAGCCGGCCATCGGGACTGAAAGCGATACCGCTCGGCGCCGCGCCGCTCGGCGCCTCGACCTTGGCGACGACATGAAACTTCGAGTCGTAAAGCCGAATCGTTCCGTCGGAAGTCTTGCGACGTTGTTGCGAGGCGTCCGTCTGGCGCGAACGAAGCGCCGTAGCTCTCGCCCTCGTAGACGTCTCGAAACTCCTCGCCCCATCCGTTTCCCTTGTCGCGATCGAAGACTTGCACGCCGCGGCCTCGCGCCAGCGTCGCCGCGAGGTAGCGGCCGTCGGCTGAGAACGTCAGAAAATGGGGGACTTCCGCCGCCTCGAGCTCGATGCGTTGGGCCAAAGCGCCTGTTTCGCGATCGAACAGATAAATGGGGCCGCCGCCGGAAAGTCGCTCGGACCAACCCCCCGCGGCGACGGTCGACCCGTCGGGGCTGATCGCCACCGCGTATATATCGCCGACCGGGTCGGGTCCGACCGGGATCCAGATTGTCCGCAACAACTCCCCGTTCGCGACCGACCAGATCCTCACCGTGCGATCACCACCGCCGGTGACCGCGAATTGCCCGGCCGAGTCGACAGCAAGCGACCAAATTCTTGCTGTATGCATCCCCGGATCGACGGCGAGCACCGGCCGATTATAGAGATCCTGCGCTACCGCGGCCGTTGTCAGCAGAGTCGAAAACAAAGCCGCGGCGATTATTGCGCCGCCGCGATGTCTCCAAAGTCGGGCCATTTGGCGGCCTCCAACTGAGTTTTGATCGTCTCCAATTCGAGCGCGTCTTTTTCGACATGCCGCGTCCACAGTCCGCCGATGGCAGAGGAAATGGCGTTCACCAAGGGTTCGATCGCCGCTTTCGCGACATCTTCAACCACGCCTTTTGTCCCTCCGGTTGCGGAAGCCGTTTTGACTGCGGCGTCGCAAATCTGTTGCAGGTCCGATCCCGCCTTTTCCAGATTGGCTTGAACCGTCGGCAGGCTATCCGGTTTGCCCCCTTCGACGAGCGTCGTTGTCAGTCCTGCGATGACGCCGTCGGTTTGCGCCCTGGCTGCGTCATAGGAAATCTGGCCGTTCAGGATCGCCGCCTTGTCGCCGCTGGACTTGAGCAATTCGACGCAAGTCTCAGCTTGCGTCCTCTCTTGCGTCAGGAGTTCGATCGTCTGCGGCCAGCCGATGTCGGCGGCTGCGCCGGCGCCGGTCGTCGCGGCGACAATGAGGAGAAACGGCGCTCCGAGGGCAGCGACGGTCCGCATGGAACTCCTCGTCAACCGAGCAAACCCTTCGCCGGCTCGCAAGGATTTGCCGCGCAAAAGGCTAACACCCGCATGTCGCGCCAGCAAGCGCGGCACATTCGCGTGTCGCCTCTTTGGCCAAGACCACCTTTTTACGTAACCGTCATGCAGAGAACTCAGCCCGGGCCGCGCTCGCCCGGGTCGCCCGGACGGTTTGAGAATGACCAACCGAGGTGCTGAAACATCCTCGGCTTTGGCGCGTTACTTGCCCTGACTATCGAGACAAGGAGTTCCCAATGCAAGCGACCTGGATGCCTCACGAGAAGCATGGGCAGCTTACGACGCAGAGCGACCTGCCCGACACGGTCTATGCCTTTCCCAAGCAACGCAAGGAGCCGCTGACCGACGCCAAGCACGTTCGAAACGCCGTCGCCCGGTTCGATCAGGTCACGGGCGTGTCCGACGCCGATCGTGAGCTGGCCTTCGCCAATATCGAGAAGGCGGCGAAGCACTATGACGTCGATCTCTCCGAGACGTCATGGCGCGATCTCGGCGTTCATCCTCAGAGCCACCGGAAAGAGACCGCCGCCAAAGGCGTCGCGACCAAGCGCGAGCGCAAGCAGGGAGGCTAAGGGAATCCTTCGCCGGAGGGAGTTGCGCCGGCTTGCACAGGAAATCGTGAAAAACCCATCCGGCCAAACTTCGTCGGATTTTTGCTTTGCGAAAATCAGAATCCGTGATACCTTAACCGGCGTCGCCAGCTTCAGCGCGCCCATGACCGTCAAAGCGATCGCGGGGAAAGGACAGGCAAAAGATTTTTTTCGCCCCGGGGGTCACGATAACCCATTGAAAAGCCTCATTTCGGACAAGAGAATCCAAGGAAATCCAAGCCTTTTTCTTTGATTGTCTTTGCTGGGCTTTGGCTAGGCTTTGCTGGATTTGGCTAAATTTGGGTCCGGTTTGGGAAGAGCTGAGATAGCACAGAGTGGATCTGGTCAACGATGACGGGCGCATCCCGCCGCAAGTCGTCAATGGAGCAATCAACATGAAGGACCAGACGAAAAAGCCGCCACTCGGGCGGCGCGTGGCGGCCGATGAGAAACTCGACGAGGAGATCGAAGAGTTGTTTCCGGCCAGCGATCCGCCAGCCAACACCCCGACCTCGGTCGGCGGCCCGCGTCGGCCGAAGCCGAAGCGCGCGGCGAAGGGCAAGCCGGAGCGGCCTGGCTGATCGCGCTATGCGGTCGAGCGGATGACGAACGTCCCCGTCGTCGCTAGGCGCCTCGTCGCTCTCGACCACGCTCAATCTCTCGACGTCCGCGAACCGCGGGCCGTTGCGCATTTCGGCGATCAGCGCTTCGACGCCCGCCGGCGAGCCTCGAACCACCGCTTCGACCGCGCCGTCGGATCGGTTGCGCACCCAGCCGGAGACGTTCAATCTCTGCGCCGCGCGGCGGGTGAACTCACGATAGCCGACCCCCTGCACGGCTCCTTCGACCACGATGCGGCGGACGAGGGTTGATCTCTCTGGCGCGGTCATGGTCGAGGCGCTGCGAACCTCTCGCCGCCAAATCTACCATGTGATGAAACGGAGGCGCTCATGAAGCTCGAAGAGGTGTTCGACATCGTCAGGCAAAAACGGCTTGCGGTGGTGTCGACGGTCCACGATTCCGGCGCGCCCGAGTTGGCGCTGGTCGGCTTCGCCCTGACCGAACGCAACGAGATTGTGTTCGATACTCTGGGATCGAGCCGCAAGGCCGTCAATATCGCCCGTCGCCCCGCCGCCGCTTTGGTGATCGGATGGGACAACGACATCTCCGTCCAGATCGAAGGCGACGCCCGGCGGCCGCAAGGCGACGACTTGGCCTACGCCAAGGCCGCCTACTTCCGCGAGTGGCCGGACGGGCGCGCGCGTGAGAATTGGCCGGATATCGCCTATATCGCGGTGAAGCCGCGATGGATGCGCTACGCGAACTATGCCGGAGCACCCGTCATCGAGGAATTCGCCCTATAGCGTGACGAACGGCCGCCCATTGCCCCCGGCCGAGCCGGCGTCTATATCCCATCGCTCGATCGCTTACGCCGATTGGTATCGGCGAGTGAGCTTGAGGAGCCTCGATGATTTACGTCACTTTTCCCGATGGCGCTGAGCGCGCCTACGAGCCCGGCGTTTCGTGCCTCGACATCGCGAGATCCATTTCGCCCTCTCTCGCCAAGCGCACGGTGGCTGCGGTTCGCGATGGCGAACTTGTCGATCTTGCCGATCCCATCGATAGAGACTCGGCGCTCGAGTTCATTGCCCGCGACGACCCCCGCGCCCTCGACCTCATCCGCCATGACGCCGCGCACGTGCTCGCCGAGGCGGTGCAGTCGCTGTGGCCGGGCACGCAAGTCACGATCGGCCCGGTGATCGAGAACGGCTTTTACTACGACTTCTATCGGCCCGACCCGTTCACGCCAGAGGATTTTCCGGCGATCGAGAAGCGCATGCGCGAGATCATCGCGCGCGACAAACCGTTCAAGAAGATCGTGGTCTCCCGCGAGGAGGCCAAAGGCTTTTTCGAGAAGAAGGGCGAAGCGTTCAAGATCGAGTTGATCGACGCCATTCCTCCCGATCAGGAGGTGAAGCTGTACAGCCAGGGCGAGTGGACCGACCTCTGCCGAGGGCCGCACATGACCTCGACCGGCAAGGTCGGCGACGCCTTCAGGCTGATGAAAGTCGCCGGCGCCTATTGGCGCGGCGATTCGACCAAGCCGATGCTGTCCCGCATCTACGGGACCGCGTTCGCCGACAAGCAAGAGCTTGACGCCTATCTGAAGCAGCTTGACGAGGCCGAGCGCCGCGATCATCGCAAGCTCGCGCGCGAGATGGACCTCTTTCACATCCAGGAGGAAGGGCCGGGCTCGATCTTCTGGCATCCGAATGGCTGGACCCTGTTCCAAATCCTGATCGCCTACATGCGCCGCCGCCTCGCCGGCGACTACCAGGAGGTCAACGCGCCGCAGGTGCTCGACAAGCGTCTATGGGAGACTTCCGGCCACTGGGGCTGGTTCCGCGAAAACATGTTCGTGTGCCGTCCGGCCGGCGAGGAGGCCGAGAGCGAGGACGAGCGCCTCTATGCGCTCAAACCGATGAACTGCCCGGGCCATGTGCTGATCTTCAAGCATGGCCTGCGCAGCTATCGCGAGTTGCCCGTGCGCCTCGCCGAATTCGGCGCGGTCAACCGCTACGAGCCGTCGGGCGCGCTCCATGGCCTCATGCGGGTGCGCGCCTTCACCCAGGACGACGCGCACATCTTCTGCACCGAGGAGCAACTCGCGGCGGAGTGCCACAAGATCAACGAGCTCCTCCTCTCGGTCTACGGCCATTTCGGCTTCGACCGGATCATGGTGAAGCTCTCCACGAGGCCCGACAACCGCGTCGGAACGGACGCCATGTGGGACCACGCCGAAGGCGTAATGAGCCGGGTGCTCGACGAGATCAAGGCGCGGCACGGCAATGTCGTGACGATCGGGGTCAACCCCGGCGAGGGCGCGTTCTACGGACCGAAGTTCGAATACGTGCTGCGCGACGCGATCGGCCGCGATTGGCAATGCGGCACGACCCAAGTCGACTTCAATCATGCCGGAGCGGTTCGGCGCCTTCTATATCTCGGCGAGCAGCGAGAAGACCACGCCAATCATGATCCATCGCGCCATTCTCGGCTCAGTGGAGCGCTTCATCGCCAACCTGCTTGAGCATCACGCCGGCCACCTGCCGCTGTGGCTCGCGCCGGTGCAGATCGTCGTTTGCACGATCACCAGCGACGCCGACGGCGCTGCGCTTCGCTTCGCTGCCGCAGCGAAGAAGCGGGGCCTGCGGGTCGAAACCGACCTGCGCAACGAGAAGATCAATTACAAGGTGCGTGAGCATTCGTTAGCGAAGATTCCTCTGCTCATCGCTCTAGGACGCAAGGAGGCGAGCGAAAACACCATCTCTTTGCGCCGCCTTGGCTCGAACGCGCAGACGACGATGGGTGTCGAGGAAGCGCTCGAAACGCTGGTGATGGAAGGCGTGCCGCCAGACCTTCGGGGATGACCTTCCGTTTCGCCGACAAAAGCTCCATCATGGCGTAGAGATCGAGGAGCGATAATGTCGTTTGAGACAAAACCGGCCCGCGTCCGCAATGCCCTGCGTTTCCTTTTCCGGGGCGGCGAGATTGTCCTCGATCGCTTCTCCCCCCGCGCGACCGTTCTCGATTGGCTACGCGAGCAAATAGGAGCGAAGGGGACGAAGGAGGGCTGCGGCGAAGGGGATTGCGGCGCTTGCACCGTCATTCTGGCGCGGCTCAAGGGCGGGGCGCTCGCCTACGAGCCGATCAACGCCTGCATTTTGCTCTTGGGCCAGCTCGACGGGGCGGAACTCATCACGATCGAGGACCTTGCCACGGGCGGCGATCTGCATCCGCTGCAGCGGGCAATGGTCGATCACCACGCCTCGCAATGCGGTTTCTGCACGCCCGGGATCGTCATGAGCCTGTTCGCCGCTTATCACTCGGGAGCGCCTCAGACATACAATGGGCTTTGCGACCAGCTTGCCGGCAATCTCTGCCGGTGCACCGGCTATCGCCCGATCATTGCAGCGGCGCTCGAGACCTGCAACGGCGTTCCCGAAGACCGCTTCGCTGCGACGGCGGGGACGCGAGCGGGCGCTCTCGCCGCCCTTGCCGACGAGAGAGACGTGTTCGTCGGCGACGAGGCCGCCTTCTTCGCTGCACCGGCAAGCGTTGACTCTCTTGCGGCGCTCTATGCCCGCTTTCCCGACGCCACGCTGGTTGCTGGGGCGACCGATGTTGGCCTTTGGATCACCAAGCAGTTGCGCGAGCTGAAGCGGGTCATCTGGCTTGGTCGGGTCGCCGGGTTGGATGGGGTCCAACAGCGCGCCGACGGCGCGGTCTCGCTTGGCGCAACGTTGACGCTGGAGGATGCGGCGCCGCTGCTCGGTGCGATCCATCCCGACTTGAGCGAATTGCTGCGTCGCTTTGGCTCGAAGCAGGTGCGCGCGACCGGAACTGTCGGCGGCAATATCGCCAACGGCTCGCCGATCGGCGATCTCGCGCCTGCGCTAATCGCGCTTGGAGGCAGGGTCGTATTACGCAAGAACGCCACGATCCGCGCGCTGCCCCTGGAAGACTTCTTCATCGCATACGGCAAACAAGACCGCGGCCCGGGCGAGTTCGTGGCGGCAGTCGAGGCGCCGCGCGTCGCGACCCATCAGCATTACCGCGCCTTCAAGGTGTCAAAGCGTTTGGACGAGGACATTTCTGCAGTCATGCTTGCGGTGCGCATCGACGTCGACGGGCGGCGGATCTTCGGCGCGCGAATCGCCTGTGGCGGCATGGCGGCGACGCCGAAACGCGCCGCGAACGCCGAGCGAGCGCTCATCGGCGCAAACCTTGACGAGCAGTCAACTTGGCGCGCGGCCTGCGCCGCGCTGTCGCATGATTTCGCCCCGCTGACAGACCAGCGGGCAAGCGCAGGCTACCGCACGAGGGTTGCTGGCAACCTCCTCGAAAAGGCGCTGCTGGAGATCTCCGGCGCGAGTGCGCCGACCCGGATCGGAATGCTCGATGCCGCCGAGTGACGCAGCAGAGGTCGCCCCGGCGACCGCGGTCGTCCACAAGCCGCTGCCGCATGATTCCGCCGTTCTGCACGTCCAGGGCGCTGCGAACTATGTCGACGACATCGGCGAACCCGCGGGCACGTTGCATATCGCGATCGGCATGGCCGACAAGGCCTGCGGCAGATTGAAGCAACTGGGTCTGGACCTAGTCCGCGCGGCCCCCGGCGTCATCGCGGTTCTGACGGCCTCAGATGTCCCGGGCAGGAATGACGTCGCGCCGGTATTCGCCGACGAGCCGCTTTTTGCCGACCAGGAAGTGATGTTCCACGGTCAGACGCTGTTCGCCGTCGTCGCCCGCACCCGCGACGAGGCCCGCCGGTCGGCGCGGCTCGCCAGGATCGATATCGACGCCAAGCCGCCGTCCGTCACGATTGCAGACGCGCTCGTCACCGGCGCGCGGGTGCAGGATGATTATGCCTTCGGGCGCGGCGACGCGCCCGCCGCGATTGGCAAGGCGACGCATCGGCTCGAGGGCGAACTCGCGATCGGCGGGCAGGAGCATTTCTATCTCGAGGGTCAGGCGTCGTTCGCCTTTCCCGGCGAGGGCGACGAGATGACGGTGCACGCTTCGACGCAAGACCCGACCGAGGTTCAGCACATCGTAGCGCGCGTCCTTGGAATCCCGGACGCTTTCGTCACCGTGGAAACGCGCCGCATGGGCGGCGGTTTCGGCGGCAAGGAAAGCCAGGCCTGCGCCTGGGCGGCGATCGCTGCGCTTGCCGCGCGCGTGACAGGCCGTCCGTGCAAGATCCGCCTCGACCGCGATGACGATTTCATGCTGACCGGCAAGCGCCACGATTTCCGCGCCGATTGGCGAGTGGGGTATGACGATCGGGGCGTCGTCTCAGGCTACGACGTGACGCTCAACGCGCGCTGCGGTTGCTCCGCGGACCTGTCACCGGGCGTCTGCGACCGGGCGATGTTTCACGCCGGCAACGGCTATTGGCTGCCCGATGTCTGGATCGCCACGCGTCGCCTCAAGACCAACACGGTGTCCAACACCGCCTTTCGCGGTTTTGGCGGCCCGCAGGGCATGATCGCGATTGAGCGGGTGATGGATGCGATCGCGCGCGAGCGCGGGCTCGATCCGCTCGACGTGCGCAAGGCCAATCTGTTGCGAGCGGGTGCGGAACGCACGCCCTATGATCAAACAGTCGAGGACTACGAAACCCAACGAGCGATCATCGAGGACCTCGAAGTTTCGAGCGACTATCGCGCCCGCCGCAAGCGGATCGCCGCCTTCAACGCGACGAGCCCATTCATCAAGCGGGGCATCGCGCTGACGCCGGTGATGTTCGGCATTTCGTTCACGCTGATCCCGCTCAATCAGGCCGGCGCGCTGGTCCATGTCTATTCCGACGGCTCGATCCATCTCAATCACGGCGGCACGGAGATGGGGCAGGGGCTGTTTACCAAGGTCGCTCAGATCGTCGCCGAAGAATTTGGCGTACCGCTTAATTTCGTGCGCATAACCGCGACCAACACCGCCAAGGTCCCCAACGCCTCGCCGACCGCCGCGTCATCCGGGACCGACCTCAACGGCATGGCGGCAAAGATCGCCGCCGGGGCGATCAAGGAGAGGATGACGGCTTTTGCCGCGAGTTCCTGGAACGTCGCGCCCGAGGCGATCGAGTTCCGCGATGGGCGCGTGTTCGCCGGCAACATCTCCATGAGCTTCGGCGAGCTCGCCAAGGCCTGTCGTCTCGCGCGCGTGCAGCTGTCGCACGCCGGCTATTACAAGACGCCGGAAATTCATTGGGATCGCCTCAGGGCGAAAGGGCGTCCGTTCCTGTACTTCGCCTACGGCGCCGCCTGCTCGGAAGTGGCGATCGACACGCTGACCGGCGAGATGCGGGTCCTGCGGGCCGATCTGTTGCATGACGTAGGCGCCTCGATCAATCCGGGCATCGACATGGGGCAGGTCGAAGGCGCGTTCATTCAAGGCATGGGTTGGCTGACCACCGAGGAGCTCGTCTACGACGCCGATGGACGGCTGACGACCCATGCGCCGGCGACCTACAAGATCCCAGTTGCGTCCGACACGCCGCCGATCTTCAACACCAAGCTCTACACGCGGCCCAATCCGACGCCGAGCATCTATCGCTCGAAGGCGGTCGGGGAGCCGCCGTTGATGCACGGCATTTCGGTCTATTCGGCGATCCTCGACGCGGTGCACGCAACCAATCCCAACGGGCAGCCGAAGCTCGATCCGCCTTGCACGCCGGAATCGATCCTCAAAGCGATCGCGTCGCTGAACGGGGATGCTTGAGAGAAACCATGCGCGCCTTTCGCCGCCTGATCGAAGCGATCGAAGCCGAAGGCTCGGCGGCGTTGGTGACGCTGGCGCGGGTCGAGGGTTCGAGCCCGCGCGAAGCCGGGGCGCGAATGGTGGTCAGGCCTTCAGGCGGATTTCATGGCACCATCGGCGGCGGGGCGCTCGAGTTTGCGGCGCTCGACGCGGCTCAAGCCGCGCTCAGGGCGGGTCGCGGACCCGCCTTCCGCCGCTCGCTCGCGCTTGGGCCGGAGCTTGGCCAATGCTGCGGCGGACGGGTCGAATGGCGCGTCGAAACATTCGACGCGCGCGATCTCGACGACCTTTCGACTTTGGCGATCGTCGAAGGCGGAGGCGCGGCGACGCTGAGCGCACGTCTGGGGCCCGACGGTCGGGTCGAGCGGGCATCAAGAGCAAGCGCAGACGAGGAGCGTCGATCGAAGCGTCCGCCCGGCGGCGGCGAGGGATGGGTCGAGCCGATCGGAACGAGCGCGCGCGCGGTCTATCTCTTCGGCGCCGGGCATGTCGGGCGGGCGCTGGCGCTTGCCCTCGCGCCGCTGCCGTTCGCGGTGCGCTGGATCGATTCGCGGCGCGAGGCGTTTCCCGGCCACGCGCCCGCGAACGTCGCGCTGGTCTTTGCGCCGGAACCGGCCGCGGAGCTAGCCGCCGCGCCCGACGGCGCGCTCGTCGTCGTCATGACCCATTCCCACGCGCTCGATCTCGAGATCGTCGCCGCGGCGCTGAGCGCCGGGCGCTTCGGCTTCGTCGGGCTGATCGGTTCGTCAACCAAGCGGGCGCGGTTCGTGAGCCAGATGCGGGCGGCCGGCGTGCCTGAGGCGGCGCTTGCCCGCCTCGTCTGCCCGATCGGGGCGCCAGGCGTCCAATCCAAGGATCCCGCGGTGATCGCTGCGTCGACCGCCGTGCAGCTTCTGATTGTCAGCGAGAAACTGGGGGCGGAGGGGGCCGACGCTCAGGGCGACGCCTTTCGAAAGAGGGCGCCCGCCTGACGGGGGTTACGGCGGCGGGTGTTTCACGTGAAACAGAAAATCACTTGGAACCTTCTGAAACGCCGACAGTCTCGCCAATCCAAGCCGAATCCAAATTAGCCAAATCCAGCAAAATCCAGCCAAGCCCGGACAAAAAAGATCAAAGAAAAAAGCTTGGATTTCCTTGGATTTCCTTGTCCGGATCGGGCCTTTTCAACGGGTTATGCTGACCCCCCGGGGCAAAAAAATTCTTTTGCCTTTGCCTCTCCTCCGCCCGCGTTGACGCCCGCGGCGGCTTTGCCAGTTGAGCCGCGCCCTGCTCTGCACCGGGGCCGTCCGCCATTCTTGCGCCCTCCTTTCAGGCCGCCTTCCGGCCCATTCGGGACATCAGAGCAATATAGCACGTATTGTGAAAAACAGAAATAGAATTCGCCGGGGACCGCATTGAACTCGGTGCACGCGCTCGCCTCCTGGACGCGTGAGGCGGGGCTGAGCCCCCTCCCGACTCGAATCGAGATTGTCGGAAGAAGGGCGATGATTTGCCGCCCGCCTCCTAACCGTCTACATTCCCTCGTTCATAAACAATCACTCCAATCGAGGTATTGGTCCTCGAAGCGTAGTATTCAATTCACGAAGTTGGACATCGGGAGGAGGAACCCATGAGGCCCTTCCTAATTTCTAATGTTGTAGCCGTATTCACGTGTTGCCTGGGGCTTGTTGTTCCCTTGAAACCGGCGATGGCCCAAGTCACCAGTGGGACGGCCAGTTGCCCCGAGGGAACGACGGAGAAGATGGGCGACGGGGTCGGTTGCGTTACTCAGCTGAAAGTTCGTCCGCCGGGCCACGGAGGCGGCTCCAATCCTAATGACTGGGGAATGTGTGGTATTCTGAACTTCTCAGGAACTTTCAGTCCCGTTTCCAGGGTACGAATTATTGTCGACGCCAGCGGCTATTACGCGGCCCAACTGATCGGCGCCACGGCGGCAACGGTGCCGAAGATGGACTGGACATGCGTGTTTTTCAAGGACTTCGCACGAGCGCCTAATCCATCAGACGCGACCTCTTCCGGGCCGCCCTTCCCTTCCTATAACGGCGGGAGCGCCGGCGGGTCCACGCCTATTAGCGGTTCCGCGGGAAACGCGTGCATTTGGGCGGGCTTTTTCGGAAACTTGGATTGGGAAATCGACGATACCCAGACTGCGCGATTGGGAACGCGTCCGCTCAATATATCGGGCCACTGACTTATCTCGGCTCAGGCTGTCACAACCTATGCTATCTGTAGCGGCTATTCGTCGGCGAGCTGGACGGGGTGGAAGTACGTGCATCACGGCGGTGGTTACTATGATTATGATTTGTCGCTAGGATTCAGCAAGATCCATGACTGGTGCTATATGGATTTTATCCAAAACATCTTGGATTATGTTGAGCCCATCAGCGTTGGCCTCGCGCTTTCGACGAGCGGCGACTACAGTCTCTTTTCTGTGCCGGTCGGTCTTTACGTGAACTTCAACTGCCTGCCACTCGAACAATGACAACCCTACGCGCGAAACCAGAGCGTTGGGCGGTCTGAGGGCGCCGTGCAGAGCGGCGTCGGCGGCGACTCCGAACGGCGGATGGGGCAATCAACCGGCTCGTCGATCGCGACCGCCTTGCGCCAGCGCCTCTACTTCTACTCACGCCTGCGGGCGGCGCGCTTGCGCTCGGCTTTCTGGTTTTTGCAAGCGGCGCGCTGTGTGATCCGCGTCACAGCCGAATCTGAAACATTCTTCTAGGCACTTTTGATTACAGGGTGGCGATGATGGCAGGGAAAAAGAATTTGGTTCGACGCGGCGCAGGCGCGCGTCGCTCGGGCAAGAATTCAAGCCGCGAAAATATGCTGAAGGGGTCGCATGAATGACGATCGCTGTTGTCCGGCAGCCAACTTGATCCTGCGGACGCCGCCCGAGCCGTCCAGCTCGGCCAATTCGTCTCGCTCGCCTACGGCATGTACGGCAGCGCGCCGACTAATCCGGCGCCGAACCCGCCCCCGGCTTTGCCGTTCGGTTACGTCTTCGCCGCCTGGGTCCAGATGCGGGATTTCGTCTTCGAGTCGGGAGATCTGACCTTCTATGGCCTGATCGCTCACAGCCCAGACGGCAGCGACGTCATTCTCGCCATTCGGGGCACGGAAACCGCCGAGGAATGGTGGGACGACGTTACCTCTCTCTATCCGACGGCATGGAGCGGGCCGGGCGAGATCGGCTATGGATTCAGTAAGATATATCAAACTCTGAAAGTTGTGCCTTATGGCGCGATGGCGCCCGCCACGGCGCCGGGTCCGATGCAACCGGCCGCCCCTCCGCCACCCTTCGCCAAGCAGGTCGCGGACCTCGTGGCGAGAATTCCGCGCACTGGAAAGATCCCAAGGCCGCGCCGAGGCGCCCGCGACGCCCCCGCCCATCAATGTAGTGGGCCACAGCCTCGGCTCCGCCCTCGCCACTCTCTATGTCATGGAGAACGTCGCGCTCGACCAGGCGACGGTTCCGCTGCTTTGCACCTTTGCCTCGCCGGAGGTCGGCGATTCCGACTTCGTCGCCGGCTTTGCCGCCCTTCCAAACCTCAAGTCCTGGCGTATCGTCAATGTGCTCGATGTCGTTCCGCACCTGCAACTCGCCGACTTCGTCCAGGTTCAGACGCCCTATCTCTACAACTCAGGGTTCGAGACCCTCCCGACGCCGTCGTGCTGGCACAGTCTCGCCACCTATCTGCATTTGCTCGATCCGAACCAACCTATCGAGTCGGGCTGCCGGTTCTTGGGCGGGTCCCTCGCAGCGTCTGCGCGTCGCGAAAGCGCGAGGGCGCTCGCGGCCTCGGCGGCCGCAGCGAGCGTCGCCCCGCCGGCCGCGACAGCTCGCTTCGCCGCATGAGCACCGTGTCGGTCAGCGGCAAGACCATCACGATCACTGTAAAGATCGAGATGCCTTAACTCCGTCGAACGGCGCAAGATTTCCGGGCGCGGCGGCGCCTGCTGCTTTGCCGACCGAAGCGTTGGCGGCCGGCTCTCTGGCGTTCAAAGCAACGCCCGCATTTCCTACTTCGACCCGCGCTTGCGCGCGATGCGCTTGCGCTTGGCGGGCGCCTTCGCTTTCGCCCGCGCTTTGGCCGGCGGGGCCAGGCGCGCTTCGACGTCCGAGCCGTTGGCCTTCAGGCGCTCGGCGATGCGGGCGACTTCGTCGTCGGAGAGGATCGCCGGCCGGCCGATCGAAAGCGCGATCGCATAGAGCTTGGCGAGCGTTTCAAGCTCGCGCGCCCGGACGAGCGCGGCCTCGAGCGTCGACCCGGTCACGAGCGCGCAAGAGTTGCCGAGCAGGACCGCGTGGCTTTCACCGAGCGCCTCGAGCGTCAGGCTGGCGAGCTCGGTCGTCCCGGCGGGCGCGTATTTGGCGCAGCGCACGACCGGACCGCCGAAGAGCGCGATCATCGAATGAGCGGCTGCGATGGGTTTCTGCGCCATCGCCAGCGCCGTCGCATAAGGCGACTGGAAGCGCATGATCGCGCCGATGTCGGGGCGGGCGCGCGCGATCTCGAGGTGAATGCGCCATTCGCCGGACGGCTTCAGCGGGCCTCTCCAGGAGCCGTATTCGCCGACGAGGGGCATCCGCGCGATCATCGCCGGCCGGAGGCTCGCCGTGCTCGCGCCGCTCGGAGTGATGAGGAGCGAATCCTCGATGCGCGCCGAGATGTCGCCGGCGGGCGCGCCGCCGAACCCCGCGGCGATGAGGCTCGCGCCGTGAGCGATGATCGATTCGCGCAGAGCCTTCTCGTTCGCCGCCATGTCCCCCGCTCTCGCTCAGCCGCGATCGGCGCGTGAAAGCGCTTTTGACGGCGGATCGCTCGGGAAATCAAGCGGCCGGGGCGGGCGCTTGAAGTTAACGGCGCCAACCATGGTCCGAGCCATGATAAGCGCGCTGCGCAAAGGCGATCCGCGAACGCAACCGACCTCACGGCGACGCGAGCGCCAGCAAACTCCGCTTATCCGCCGGGACCGAAGCCGCAACAATAGTCGTTCCCTGTGGCCACGCTTCCGGCGGCGCGCGCGAGGCCGACCGTTTCCGTCTTCTTGCGGGCGAAGAGCACGCGCTTGCCGAGCGACGAACTGCGCATCTCGGGATGCGCGGCGACCAGTTCCTTGACGGCCCTGGCGGCGTCCGAGGGGACGCGCACAGACGCCTTTATCGCGCTGGTTTTGCCCATCAATTTCCTCGACTGTCCGTGATGCTCGACCATCGCGACGATCCGAACCAGGTCGTCGAATTTGAGCCGCACGTATTTTCCGCGCGGCGGATCATATGGGCGTTCCGTCGGTGTGGGTTTTCGGGTCATCTTCGCGCCTTTCACGGGGGAAGGTTGATTGTCGGCGAGAACAGCTGCTGGGTCAGGAATTGATTGACCGCGGTCGCCGCGGCGTTCTCCGAGCGAGTGGCCGGCGACGCTGTCAAGAGCGGGGCGACAAGCGCTCCCGGGGCCGCGGCGTAGGGTCCGAAGTAGGCCTGGCGGAGCGACACCAGCTGGGCTTGTCCGGTAGGCGCCAGCGCCAGACCGACGACGACCTGGTGGAGGTCGGTGCGGCTCGCCGCAAGATCGACACCGGCCGCCGTGACGCCCAGCTCCTTTCCTATCGGAGAGAAAGCAACCGTCGGATTGACCGAGCCGGAGATCTTGGTTGTGAACGCCAGCGCGTCGACGAGGGTGGGCGGCCCCTTTGGGACGGTCGCGGCGGTGGTGGTCTCCGCGCCAAGGTTCCCGAAGATCGACATGTAGACAAACTCCTGGATCATATCCTCGACGCCGATGCGTCCGGTGATCGGATAAATGTAATTCGGCCCGACGAGTTCGTTCTTGCAGCCGGTCAGTCCTTTGACGAGCTCGCCGAAATTGTCCGTGACCGTGAAGGTGCGGGTGTTTTCGCGGGTCCGGTCCAACCCCGCCTGGAACGCGATCCCGAACAGGCGCCGGCCGAACAGGCTGCCGACATTGAGCGACCCGTCGGCGTTGTTGATCTCGGTCATGTCGAGCTTGAAATTGTAGGCGACGCCTGTGGTCCAGAAAGCGGTCAGCGTCTTGCGCACTTCGCCAGGGAACAGATTCGGGTTCAGCTTCGTGCTGGCGTCCGGATTGGCCTCGAATTCCGCGGCGAGCTGTTGCGCAATATCTCTCGTCTCGTCTCTGGAGCGCGCGTAGTCGAGCGTCAGAGCAATGACTGACTGGCGCGTTTCGCAGCGAATCCGCTGCACGATCTCGAACGTCGGAACGCCGGTGACGTCCTTTGGCTGCGGATGGATCGCGCACCCCGATCCGAGAAGAGTGGAGGCCAAAGTCAATACCAATGTCCGAGTCCGCATTGCGGCGCCCCATCGACGTCGCTCGGAGACGGGAGCGCCCGGCGAGAAAAGTCGCATTTCGCCGTGCGTTGATTCTGCAGCTTGCGACAACCGCTCGCGCACAATTCGCGAGCCGGGAGACGCGAATCCCCGTGGATAAGTCGCCGAGTGGAGGCGGCGGATCGTCCGGGGTGGCGATAGCAAAATTGTTCGCGCGGAAGGGCCGGCTCCGATAGAAACGGAGTTCCCTTGAACAAACGCGCGGGAATTCTTTGCCGCTTCCGCCAATCTGTTCGATCTTTTTGCCGCGCGGGCGCCGCATGCGGAGAAACTCGCGCTCGAGACCGCCGACGCCACGGCGCTGACCTATGGCGAGCTTTTCGCGCGCTCGGCGCGGGCGGCGCGGGCGCTGGCCGCGCTCGGCGTCAAGCCCGGCGACCGGGTCGCGGCGCAGGTCGAGAAATCGACGGACGTGATCGTGGTTGCGCTGGCGTGCCTGCGCGCCGGCGCGGTCCTCTTGCCTTTGAACACCGCCTATACGCTCGCCGAGCTCGAATATTTCCTCGGCGACGCCGAGCCCGCCCTGACCCTCTGCCGGCCCGATTGGCTCGAGCCCGTTCGAACGCTCGCGCGCAAGCTCGGCTTGCGACAGGTCGAGAGCCTCGGGGTCAAGCGCGATGGAACCTTCGCCGAGCGGATCGCCGCCGCGCCGCCCGCGTTCGAGACGGTTAAGCGCGCGAGCGGAGACATGGCCGCCATCCTCTACACCTCGGGCACGACAGGCCGCTCGAAAGGGGCGATGCTGACGCACGAGAATCTCGCGTCGAACGCGCTGACCTTGATCGACTGCTGGCGCTTCACCGTGACGGACAGGCTCATTCATGCGCTGCCGATTTTCCATACCCATGGGCTGTTCGTGGCGGTCAATGTCGCGCTGCTCTCGGGGGCGACGATGATCTTCATGCCGAGGTTCGATCCGGACGCGGTGATCGCGGCGATGCCGCGAGCGACGTCGCTGATGGGGGTGCCGACCTTCTATACCCGCCTCATCGATCATCCCGGCCTTACGCGCGAGGCTTGCGCCAACATGCGTCTCTTCGTCTCGGGCTCGGCGCCGCTGCTCGCCGAGACGCACCATGCCTGGCGGGAGCGCACCGGATTTTCGATCCTCGAGCGCTACGGGATGACCGAAACCAACATGATTACGTCGAACCCTTACGACGGCGAACGCCGGCCGGGGACGGTCGGCTTTGCGCTGCCGGGGGTGAGCGTGCGGATCGCGAACCCGGATGACGGAGCGCCGGTTCAAGCGGGCGAGGTCGGCGTCATCGAGGTCAAGGGGCCGAACGTGTTCTCCGGCTATTGGCGGATGCCGGAGAAGACCGCGCAGGAGTTTCGGGCCGACGGCTATTTCATCACCGGCGACCTCGCGCGCGTCGATCGGCAAGGCTATATCCACATCGTCGGGCGCGCGAAGGACCTGGTGATTTCCGGCGGCTTCAACGTCTATCCGAAGGAGGTTGAAAGCGAGATCGACGCGATCGAGGGCGTACTCGAGAGCGCCGTTTTCGGCGTGGCCCACGCCGATTTCGGCGAGGGCGTGACGGCCGCCGTCGTCGCGCGTCCGGGGGCGGCGCTGACCGAGCAGGCGATCCTGGCCGCGCTTGGCGGCAGGCTCGCCAAGTTCAAGGCGCCGAAGCGCATTCTCATTGTCGAATCGCTGCCGCGCAACGCGATGGGCAAGGTCCAGAAGGCGGCGCTGCGCGAAGTGTACAAGGACATCTACCGCGCTTGAGGACCCGACCCGGAGGGGGAGCGCGTCTCGCAGGCCGAAGCGAAAGGCGATCGCCTATGAACGCGCCCGGAGGCGCTCACGCCCACGATCACGCAGACGCTCATGGGCATGGCCATGCGCCCGCGAGTTTCGGCCGGGCGTTCGCAATTGGCGTGGCGCTCAATCTCGCGTTCGTCATCGTCGAGGCGATCTACGGGATCTTGAGCCACTCAATCGCCTTGCTGGCCGATGCGGGACACAATTTCAGCGACGTGCTGGCGCTGGCGGTCGCGTGGCTCGCGAGCGAACTTGTGAAACGGGCGCCGACCGCGAGGTTCACCTACGGCCTGCGCGGCTCGTCCATTCTCGCCGCGCTGTTCAACGCGGTATTCCTCTTGATAATCGTCGGGGCGATCTCGTGGGAAGCGATCAGGCGGCTTGAAGCGCCGGAACCGGTCGCGGGAAGAACAGTGATGATCGTCGCCGCGGTTGGAATCGTGGTCAATGCGGTCAGCGCCTGGATGTTCGCTGGCGGCAAAGGCGACATCAACGTGCGCGGCGCCTTTGTCCATATGGCTTCGGATGCGGTGGTGTCGGCGGGCGTCGTCGCCGCCGGTTTTGTGATCATGCTCACCGGATGGCTGTGGCTCGATCCGGTCGTCAGCCTTGCCATCAACGCCGCGATCGTCTGGGCGACCTGGGGTCTCCTGCGCGATTCGCTCGGCATGGCGATGGCGGCCGCGCCTTCTGACATCGATCCGGCGGCGGTGCGGTCGTTCCTTGCCGGCCAGCCGGGCGTAGCCGACCTGCATGATCTGCACATCTGGGCGATGAGCACGACGGAAGTCGCTCTTACCTGCCATCTGGTGATGCCCGAAGGCCACCCCGGCGACGTCTTCCTGCATCGGCTGGCGGACGACTTGGCCCATCGATTCCGCATCGGCCATTCGACGGCGCAAATCGAGATCGATCCCGCCTCCGCCTGCGCCCTCGCCCCCGATGAGGTCGTCTGACCGCCGGGGACGCGCGGCTTCGGGCGCGCTAGCCGAGCCGGCCGGAGGCGTGGGCGAGGATCGTGTAAACCTTGCCGGTGTTGGACAGGAGATACGCGCGCCACTGCGAGCCGTCGCGGTCATTCTGGCCGACCTTCGCCAAGAGACGCTCGAACTCCTGCATGTAGCGCGTCGTCGTGTCGCGGAACAACGGGTCGGCGCGGTAGCGGCGCCGGATTTCGTCGAACGCCTGCTGGCCGGCCTCGGTGTAGAGGCGGCGCGAGACGGCGGCGCTGTCGCCCCGTCGCCACCGGTCCCACATTTCGACCGCCGCCGCATTGTCGATGAGGCCGGAGATTTCGAGCGCCAGCGCGTCGAGAGTTTCCGCTCCCTTGGGCGCTGCTGTCTCCGGCTCGTCGCGCGAGGCGGCCGCGAGCAGGTTCGAGAGCCATCCCGCCTGTCCGCGGTCCGAGGCCGGCGCCGGCGCAGCGGCCGGTTGTGGCGGGGCGGCGGAAGGCGCCGGCCACGGCTGCGCCGGGGCGCGGCCGAGCAGGGCCTGTTCAGAAACGGGCGCGATTAGTTTCGGCGCCGCGTTCTCGATGGCCGGCGCGGAGATTGTCTCGGCGACGCGCGCCAGCGCGACCCCGGGCGGGGGGTCCCCTTCGACGCCGCGAACGGTCTCCATGGCGCGCGGCTGCGGCTTCTCGAAACGCACGGCCGTCGCCGCTGCCAGCGGCGCCGGTTCGGCGACCTCGAAGGCGGCGCCCGAGTCGGAGACCAGCGCCGCGAGCTCCTTCAGCGCCCGAATCTGATCGGACACGACCCGCCGCATCGCTTCTGCGGTTTCGGTCGTCTCCTGCGGTAGATCGAGGACGCCGCGACGCAATTCCTGCCGCGTCTCCTCGAGTTCGCGCTGGACCTGGCTAGCCATCTCCTTGACCTCCCCGACCGATTGGCGGAAGCGGTCGGCGGCGTGTTCGAGAGCGCCGGAAAGCTGGGTGTTGGTCTGCTCGAGGGTCGCTTGCAGCGCCTGGGCGGTGCGCTCGCGCTCCTTGGCCGCCGTGTCGCGAATGGTTTCAAACTGGCCGGCGACGGCGATCGACGCGCCCCTGGTGGCCGAGGCGAGGGTGGCGCTGATCTCCTGCGCGCGCGCCTGCGCCCTGGCGAAGCTGTCTTCGACGTTGGCGGCGAACCGCCCGAGCGTCGCCTCGAAGGCCTCGCTGCGGCCGGAGAGATCGCCGATGAGCGCCTGCAGGCTGCTTTGGCGACGTTCGAGGGCGTGGTCGAACGAGTGTTGTTGCTGGCCGAGATCCCGTCCGACCGCGGCCAGGGTTTCCGCATGCTGGGCAAGCTGCCCGGCAAGCGCCCCGGCGTCGGACTGGGTTGCGGCGGAAAGCCGCCCCAGAGTGGCGACCTGCGAGGCGATGGCCCCGAGCGCCTGCTGGAATTCGTCGACCCGCGCGGCGAGCCCGCTCTGAACCGCGGCAAGCTGGTCGCCGGCCGATCCGGTCGCCCGGTCGAAGACGGCGCTGGTCGCGCCGAGATTGTCGATCACAAGCGTCAATTCGTTGCGCAGCCGGTCGCCGGCGCCGGAGAGCGCCCCGACCGAGCCTTCCGCGCTGCGTGCTACCGCCTCGCCCAAGGCGGCGCTGGACGCCTCGACCTGCTCGGTCAACCGTTTCAGAAGCGCGTCGATCGTTTCGGCCGAGCGGTGAGTTGCGTCGGCGGCGACGGCGCGCAGCGCTTCGGTGGAATTGGCAACTTCGGAACGCAATTGTCCGGTGAGCGCGCTCAAAGCGCGGACGGGATCGGCCGCGCTGCCGTTGACGGCGGCGATGAGCTCGTCCGTACGCCGGGTGAGCAGAGCCGCGAGGCTCGCCATCTGCTGGTCGAGCGTATGGATCGCGCGCTCGCCGACGCCGGCGATCCTCGCCGACATATCCTCGCTGCGCTCGCCGAGCGCGGCCACGAGGTCGGCGCCCCTGCCTTCGATGACCTCGCGCATATCGTCGATTTGCGCTCTGATCGCGCCGGCCACGCTGGCTCCGCGCGCCTCCCAGGTCGAATTCGGCCTCCGACGCCGTTCTCGCGAGCGCCTCGTTCATCGCTTGAATCCGCCCGGCCAGGCGCTCGTCGATGCTTTCCGCGTTGCGGTTGGCCGCCTCGACCAGGTCGCCCAGGCGCAAATCGATGATCCGCGCGCTTTGATCCGCAGCCTCGGAGAGGGCGGCCAGGCGCGCGTCAAAGACCTGCGCGCTCTGTCTCGTGGCGTCGGTGACGACGGTCCGGTGCGAGTCGACTGCGGCGCCGATCGAGGCCTTGTGCTGGTCGAGCATGCCTGAGACGCGCTCAGCGTGATCGACAACCTTGTCTTCCAGCTCCGCCCGGCTCGTATCGAAGCGCCGGCTCAAATCCTGCATTGGCGCGACGACCTGCTCCCTGAACTGATCGACGCTGACGCCGAGCGACCGGGACACCTCCTCGACCCGACCGGTCAAGGTTGCATTGATGTCGCGGGCGACCGTCGACAGCGTTTGGGTCAGTTCCTCAGCCCGCCTTTGCAGGGTTTCGCCGATTTCCGCCGACTTGGCGTCCATGCCTTGAGTGAGCTCGCGGCCGCCGTCGCCGAGCGCCTTGGCGGTCTCGAGGGTGTTGCGGGCGAGCAACTCGGTGAGCGCGCGGCCGCGCTGGGCGAGCGCGTCCTCGATCCGCATCAGCAAGCTTTCGAGCGTCGATGAGACGTCGCGCAGTTTCACTCCCGTGCGCTCGTCGACCGCCTGCAGTCGCGCGTCGAACAGGGCCGCCGCCTCCTCGTTGCGCTGGCTGAGCTTCTCGTCGATCGCGCCGCCGCGGTTGACGAGGGTGTCCTCGATCTGGGCGAGCTTGGCGTTGAGTTCGGCGGCGAGAGACGTGGATCGATCGCCGATCTGGCCGATAAGATCGCGGCCGCGCCCGTCGATTGCGCCCTCGAAACGCGCCAGGGCCTCGCCGAGCGACGTCTCGATCCGCCGAGAATGCGAGGCGAGGGCGAAATCGACCGCATTGCGATGAGCCGCCGAAGCAACCTCGAACTGCTCCACTCGCGCCGTCGAATTTGTCGCCAGCTGATCCGTGTGGTCGGCGAAGCGCTTGTCGAAGTCGTCGCGGCGGGCGTTCATCATCACGTCGATGGCGTCGAGATGTCCGGCGATGCGGGCGTTGAGCTCGTCGGAATGGGACCCCAGGCGGTCAATGACGTTGTGCCCGCTTTCACCGACGAGGCCGTCCAGCGCTTCGAGATATTCGCGCATGCGCTCGGTCTGTTGCGACACCGCGTCCACCAGCCTGACGCCACGCTGGTTGACGATGCCGTCGAAGGCCGCGATTTGCTCGCTTAGCGCATCGTGGACATTGCCCGCTCCGGTCGCCGCAGTGCTCGCCGCGTCGCTGGCTAGCGCGGTGAAGCGTTCGTTGATCTGCGCCGTCTCGGCGGTCATCCTGGCCAGCGATCGCGTCGTCGACGCTTCGATTTGCGCCTGGGCGATGGCGCCCTCGGCGGAGATCGCGCCGACGATGCGGCGCGTCGATTCGTCGAACAAGGTCTCGAGCGCGCCGTTCTGGGTATCGATCGCTCCGCGCAACTGAGTCTCGCGAGCGTCGAACTGCTCGCCCCAGCGCGCCGCGGCGGCGTCGAGAATCGCGGCGGCGTCTTCGGCGCGATCGCCGATCAGCGAGGTCAATCGTTCGCTCGACCCGGTCAGTCTGTCTTCCAGGACCTGGCCGCGCACGACAACGGTTTCGTGAAGGCGCTCGGCGGCGTCGTTGAGGCGCGCGACGAGGTGGTCGCCACGGACGACGATGGTGTCGGAGAGCCCCGCGCTGCCGGCCTCGAGCCGCTCGATCAGCGCATTCGATCGGGTGCTGAAGTCGCCGACGACCGCCTCGGTCGTCTGGCCCAGCCGGTCGGCGACCAGGTCGCCCTGGGCCTGGATCGCGTCGACGGCCTCGGCGCCGCTCGAGCTGACCCGGCCGACCACATCGTTCGCGTAAGCGTCGACCGCCTCGCGCGTCGCCGCCGAGGCCGCGGCAAGCTGGTCGGCGACCGAATCGCCGTGGGCGCGGATCGCTTCGACAGCCTGCAAGCCGCTTGAACTGACCCGACTCACGACGTCGTCCGCATAGGCGCCGACCGCGTTTCGCGTCGCCGTCGAGGTCTCCAACAGTCGATCGGCGACGGAGTCGCCATGGAGGCGAATCGCGTCGACGGTTTGCGCGCCGCTGGCGCTGACGCGGCCGACGACTTCGTCCGCATATTCGGCGGCGGCGCCTCGGGTCGCCGCCGAGGCTTGCGCGAGCTGGTTGGCGACGGCGTCGCCGTGCAGGCGAATCGCATCGACGGTTTGCGCGCCGCTGGCGCTGACGCGGCCGACGACCTCATCCGCATATCCGGCGACGGCGCCTCGCGTCGCCGCCGAGGCTTGCGCGAGCTGGTCGGCGACAGAATCGCCGTGAGCGCGGATCGCCTCGACGATCTGCGCTCCGCTTGCGCCGACGCGACTGACGACCTCGTCGGCGTAGGCGGCGACGGCGCCGCTCATCACCGCCGACGCTCCGGCAAGCTGGGCGGCGACCGCATCGCCATGCGAGTTGACCACGTCGGCGGCCTCCGACAGCCGCGATGCGAGGATATCTCCATGGGTTGTGAGGGTCTGCGCGGCCTCGGCGCTGGTTGAGGAAACGCGGCTCACGACGGCGTCCGAATGGGCGCCGATCGCGTTGCTGGCCGAGGCGGCTGCGTCCGAGAGGCGAATGGCGACCGAGTCGCCATGGGCGCGAATGGCGGCGAGGACCTCGGCGCTGCTCGCGTTGATGCGGCCGACGATGTCGTCGCCGTGGGCCCCGAATGCGCCCGACAGGGCGAGCGAGGCCGCGGCGAGTTGATCCGAGACTGCGTCTCCGTGCCCCTTGATCGCCTCGACGGCCCGGGTGCTGCTGCCGCCGATGCGGCCGACCACCTCGTCGGCGTGGGCGCCGACGGCGCTTCGCGCGAACTCGGCCGCGTCGGCAAGGCGCGTCGCCACCCGGTCGCCATGGGCATCGATCGCCTCGATGACCGAATCCTGCGAGGTTTGAACGCGTTCGATCAGATTGTCGCCCTGCTGGCCCAGTCGCGACAGCAGATTGTCGCCGACCGCTTTGAGGCGGTTGTCGACCTCGCCGACGCGCGACAGGATGTCGCCAGCGGCCTTCTGGCTCGTCTCGGCGAGGCGCTCAGCCAGACTTTCGCCGATCCCCGCGATCGACACGCTCATCCGCGCGCCTTCGGCGACGATACGCTCGAGCGTCGCCGACCCGGCGCCTTCCACGCCGAGGGCGACGTCCTTCGACGCCGCTCCGAGCGATGCTGTCAGCCGCTGGCCGGTTTCGGTCAGCCGCTCGCTCAAGCTGAGGCCGGCGGAGTTGAGGTCTGCGGCGATGCCGTCATGGGCGGTCGCGATGGCGTCCCGGACCCGCGTCCCGCTGGTCACGATCGCCTCTCGCTGATCGGCCATTTCGGCGATCAGCAACCGAATCCTTCGCTCGTTGTCGGAATAGGAGCGCTCGAGGGTCGAAACCTCGGACTGTACCCGGGTCTCAAGCTCCGCGGCGCGAGCAAGCGCGCGTTCGACCCCATCCCCCATCGACGTGAGCTCGCGGCGGATGGCCTGGGACAGGTTCGCCATGTGCTCGCCCGCCGTCGCCTCGGGTTCGGCCAGACGCACCGCGACCTGGGAGATCGCACGCGCCGATTGCCTGAGTTCGCGCAGCCGCCGCGAGAGCGCGGCGAAGGCGAACATGCAGAAGATCGGCGCCAGCGCCGCGAGCAGGAAGAGCGGGGTCTCGGGTCGCAACAACAGCTCGGCGGGCCGCACCGGCGCAGAGGGCCGCAGGGCGACATAGGCGTAAAGCGCGCAGACCGCCGCCCACAGGAGCGAGCCGATCAGGGCGATGATGAATGGCGTCCGGCTCGCCGGACGCGCATTCATCGCCTGCAGGATGGCTCCGACGGTCTCCCGGTCATCGTTTGCCGGCGCGGAGGTGGGAATCGCCGGCTTTGTTTCGCTCTCGGAAGCGCTCGCTGGAGACGGGGGGCCCGGGCGAAGCAGGGTCGAAGCCTCGGCGGCGAGCGGGCTCGGCTTAAGGACCGGGGACGCGGCCGTCGCCTTCGCGGGGAAGAGTTGGGGCGGGGACGCGCTCTCGACCGTGACGGCGTCGTCGTCTTCGGTGAGATTCAGGGCGCTTTCAATCGCCGACATCGCCGCCGAAACAGGATCCGTCGCCGGATTTTGTTTTGCCATCGTCTGCGCCTCACTCCATCCGCGCCGGTCACCGAAACGACCGACCCGTACGCCAAACGTTTCCCGGCTGCTCTTGGCCGAACCAAACGCCGTGAATTAACCACGTTGCAGTCTACCGCCGCGCCCCAAAGATGAAAACCACGCCGCCCGCGCATCTTGCAAACGTCGTTAACGCTTCGGTTACCATGTTTTTCCATATTGTTCAGCCGATTATCGGTCGCGCACGCCCGGCGCCGCGTCTCCGGCGGGCCGACAACCAGCGAGGGCGCAATGCCTGAGAGTTCGGGGGCCTCGAGGCTGGCCAAGACCGCATCAAATTGGGACGAGTCGACGGCCGGTGGTTTCGATCCGCCTCTCGATCTTGTTCATCTTGCTCGCCAGTGCCTGGGCGATCACGAGCTTGAGGCCGAATTGCTCAGCCTTTTCCGGCTGCAGGCGCCGGCGTTGACCGCGCAACTCGCCGATCCATCGCATTTGTCGTTGGAATCAAAGGCAAAAATCGCTCACAAACTGCGCGGCTCGGCGCTTTCGGTCGGCGCCGGACGGGTCGCCCGTGCGGCGTGGCGCGTCGAGGATCTTGCCTCCGCCGCCGGTCCCGGGTCGCAGGAGGACGCCGGCCGACGTTTGGATGAAGCTGGGGGGATCGCCGCTCTCCTGTCCGCGGTGACCGAGGCCGTGGTCGAAATCGACCGCATTTTGGGCTAGGCGGGCCGACGGCCGCATTCCGACGCGGCGGCTGGGGATAACTTTCCCCGGCCTCGCCCGGCGAAGTCCTGCCCCGCGACAAAAACGCCGTTCCAAACGCTCTTTCGGCGCCGCCGCGCTTGCTATATGAGGGCGCGCGACAAGGCTTAAGCCATTTCGCGCATCACCGCGCGCGACCCCGTGCTCCCGAGGAAAAATTCGTTTCCATGATCAAGCTGACATTCATTGACGCGTCCGGACAGTCGCGTTCCGTCGAGGCGCAGCTCGGTTCGACGGTGATGGAGACGGCGTTGCGCAATTCCGTTCCCGGCATCGAAGCCGAATGCGGCGGTGCCTGCGCCTGCGCGACCTGCCACGTCTATGTCGCGCCGGAGTGGATGCCGGCTGTGGGTAAGGCGTCGCAGATGGAGGAGGACATGCTCGATTTCGCCTTCGAGGTGCGCCCCAACTCGAGGCTGTCGTGCCAGATCAAGGTCAGCGAAGCGCTGGATGGCCTTGTCGTCACCACGCCAGCAAAACAGGGGTAGGACCTCCCAAATCAGGATAAGGAGTGAAGGAACCCGCATGAACGAAGTGTTGTCCACCGACGTGGCCATCATCGGCGCAGGGCCGATCGGCCTGTTCGCCGTGTTCGAGCTCGGCCTTCTCGACATCAGGTGTCATCTGATCGACATCTTGCCGAAGGCGGGCGGCCAATGCGCTGAACTCTATCCCGAGAAGCCGATCTACGACATTCCCGGCTTCCCGGTGATCTTAGGCCAGGAGCTCGTCGACAACCTGATGAAGCAGATCCATCCGTTCGGGCCCAAGTTTCACCTTGGCGAGATGGTTGAACGGATGGAGGTCCTCGGCACGCCTGAGCGGCCGCTGTTTCACATCGGAACCGACAACGATAAGACGATCGAGGCGAAGTCGGTGTTCATCGCCGCCGGAGGAGGATCGTTCCAGCCCAAAAAGCCGCCTCTCCCCGGTCTCGAAGCCTACGAGAACCGAAGCGTCCTTTACTCCATACGAAAGATGGAACACTTCCGAGGACGTCGTGTCGTCATTGTCGGCGGCGGCGATTCGGCTTTGGACTGGGTGCTCAACCTTCATCCGATCGCCGCCCGGGTGACCCTCATTCATCGCCGCGACGCCTTTCGCGCCGCGCCGCATTCGGTCAACGCGATGCGCGAACTGGTCAGTTCGGGCCGGATGGATTTCGTGCTCGGCCAGGTGACGGCGCTCAACGGCGGGGATGGCCAATTGTCCTCGCTCGCCGTCAGACGCGAAAACGGCGAGACCTACGATCTCGCCTGCGACGATATGATGCCGTTCTTCGGCCTGACGATGAAGCTCGGGCCGATCGCCGGCTGGGGCCTCAACCTGCACGAGAATTTGATTCCGGTCGACACGGCGAAGTTCGAGACCAACGTTGCCGGCATTTTCGCCGTCGGCGACATCAACACCTATCCGGGCAAGCTCAAGCTGATCCTCTCCGGCTTCCACGAGGCCACGCTCGCCGCCCAGCGCGCGCATCATTACGTCTATCCGGACAAGAAACTGACCTTCCAGTACACGACCTCGTCGACCAGCCTGCAGCGCAAGCTCGGGGTGAGCTAAGGCTTGATTGGAAAGGACGGCGCGGCTTCCGGCGGCCAGCGCCCGAAAGATCAAGATGAAACATTCCCCGCCGGGCGACGTATAGGCTTCGGCGGCCCGCTTGGCGGCTGTCAGGTCAAGGTTCACCCGCCATGCTCAAGCTCAAGGCTCCCTGGAACGAGCGCAACGGCCGCTTTTCGTGGCTGAAGGCGATCGTGTTCGCGGGCCTCTTCGTTCCGGCGGCCTGGATCATCCTTCTCGCCTTGACCGGGGCGCTCGACCCGAAGGTGGTGACGGAAATGATCCATCGCACAGGGCAATGGGCGATCCGGTTCCTCACCCTCTCGCTCCTGGTGACGCCGCTAATGCGCGGCGCACGCTACCCGAAGCTGGTGGCGATCCGACGGATGGTCGGCGTCGCCGCCTTCTTTTACGCAGCGGCGCATTTGACCCTCTATGTCGTCGACCAGCATTTCGACCTTCTGCACGTGGCGTCGGAGATCGCGCTGCGATTCTATCTTACGATCGGCTTCATCGCCTGGCTGGGCCTGGCGGCGCTGGCGGCGACCTCGACCGACGGCATGATCCGGCGCCTCGGCCCCCGCTGGCGGAGGCTACATTCGCTGGTTTACGCAATCGCCGCCATCGCGCTCCTTCATTTCATGATCCAGGCCAAGGCAGACGTGTCCGAGCCGGTGATGATGATCGGGTTCTTCCTGATCCTGATGCTGTTCCGCGTTCTCGTGAAGCGCGGCGCGCCGGTCTGGGGCGCGGCGTTGGCCGCGGCGGTCGTCTCGCCCGTCCTGACCGCGCTCATCGAAGCGGCGTGGTACGCCCTCGTGCGGCATATCGACTTCTGGGAGGTGCTCGACGCAAACATAGATCCGGACATGGTCTTTCGCCCCTCCGCGTATGTGGCGGCGGCCGGCCTCACTTTCCTTGCGATCGTGGTTGCGCGCCGGAGCCCGGCGCCGCGCCGCGCGGCTGTCGCCCACGCTCTGCCGGCGGAGGCGAGCCGCGTCAGAAGTTGATGTTGGTGCGCAGTCCGATCACCAGTTCGTTCTTGATCCGCTGCATCGGATCGTTCGGGTTGGCGATTCCTAAGCCGGGATTGATGAAATACTGCACGTCCGGCTGAATCTGCCACGAGGGCAGGGCCTGAAACTGATAGGTCGCCTCGATAAAAGTCTCGCTCGAGCGAATGGGCGTATAGATCGAAGGCTGGAAGAATTGCATTTGTCGGTCGAAGCCAGACGCGGCGCTGCTCGCCCAAATGGTCCCCATTTCGACGCCGAAACCGTCGTTGTCGCGCGTCGGGAGCGGGGCCTTCAAGGCGAACCCCGCGTTGATGCTGGCGCTGACCAGATTGCGATCCTGGTATGGGGTAAACGTCGGACGGACGAACACGTTGAGGCTCCGATTCGCGTCGTCCTTCGAACGCCAGATCATCTGGTCAACGACCCCATAGAGTGAAAAGTCGCCGTGAGGCGTCGCCGGAATCCCGTTGCTCGAGGGACTGGCGAGAGGCACGCCCATATTGTCGTATTGCTGGTCGTCGAATTTGTAGCTGTCATACCAGGCGCCGATCTTGTAGACGCCCGGCAGCGGACCGTCGGCGTTCGCCTTCCCCGATGCGCTCGAACCATACGCATATTGCAGTTCGGCGATCGCCAGAGCGCCGGTGTTGAGCGGGAAGCTCACGCCATTGGGATTGCTCCGCGGTGTGTTCGGCGAATCCCACGGGATCGGGCTGCCGTTGAAGACGCCTGCAAGCAAGGTGACGCTGTCGGTCACCTGCGCCCGTCCGCGAACGCCCAGGCCCGCGAGCGGATAGGCGGGGCCGCCGCCGGCTAAATCTACCGTTGGAAGCCCCGGCCAACCGGACACCCCGTTGATGAAGAGGGAGTTCCCGCTTGGGGCGATGATGAATTCCTCGTCAAGGCTCTGCTCGCCAACCTTGACGTCGAACTTGTCGCCGAATTTCTGCTGATACCACAGCTCCCAAAGCCGAACGCCGACGGGTGCCTCGATGTCGGTCAGGGTCTGCAGGACGAGGAGGTTGTTCGCGCTCAGTTCGCCGCCCCAATACTGGAGCCCGCTCACGTTGAGCGTGCCGCCCTTGAGACCGAACGCCTTCTCCGTGTCCATTTGCAAGGTCACGGTGGTCAGCCCGTCCGCGTCGAACCTCTGTTGGACGCCGCCAGAGAGATTGCCGAACACTTCGACGTTCTCGAGTATGGTGAGCGTGACGCCATACTTGGCTAGGGCGGGCCGGAGCCCCCACATGTCACCAAGCAGGTTCTGATTTTGCCAGGAGGGGCTCAGGAAGCCGAACGGCGCCACGGTGTCGGGCGTCGGGGCGGCGCCCGGCGGCGTTGCGGCCTGGGCGGCCGGCGGGGCCGTCGATGCGCCTGACAGGGGCGCAGCCGATCCAGGAGCTGCGGGCGGGTTCGAGTTGTCGGCGTATGCCCCACAGGCGAGGCAGACCGTCGCCAGCGCGGAAGCGACCCTGATCGCGGCCCGGCGGCGCGCCTTGAACGAACGCCGCAACTGTCGCGCGGGCGCCGCCGGATGACGAAGAGGGCGCACTCCGAACCCCAACCCTTCTTTTTCCTCCACCTGTCAACGACGACGACCGCAGGGACCGCGTGATGTCAATGACCACGGCGAGCGGAATAGAATCTTTCCAAAACTATCGGATGACGGCTGTTCACGGAACCGCCGTCGCCCAGAGCCGCTGAAACAATCGGCGCACGGCCGCAGGCTCCGTTCGGCGTCAAAATGGCGCCAAGCGAAGCCAAGCCAAGCCGATCCAAATAGAATTGGGGGTGTAAGCTCTCCACTATAGGTCGGACAGTTTTTTTTTGCGGACGATTGTGGCAAGTAAGCTAAATATTCTTGGCCACATGTTTGCACCATGGCGAACGGTATTGACCAATCGCAAGACAGAAGTATAAGAACAACAAAGTACGCGTAAGAATATGGCAAGCTTATTGTACTTACCGCAATTCTGTATAAAACGCCACAATTGAATATAGAATGTGGCGGGCGCTCTCCTAGAGCCTGGTCGGTTGGCTCATGCGCTCGCCAGCCGGCCCTCGGCATCGGAACAGAAGCGATAGCTGGCCGGACTTGGCTGGCTTGTTGGATAGCGTTATTGGAGGGCCGGAGTTGCCCCTTCGCTGTAATTCAAGATCGGCCCTCCGAACCGGCGGGAAGCGCAAGAAGCAATCATCGGCCAAAGACGTAAGATCCCGGCCTGAAAAGCTTAGGAGGCGGCGATCAGGAAGCCGCATCCTCCGCTTTGGATCAGGTACGGCGGGCTTGACAATGTCGCGGCGATCACGGTTCCGTGAACCCGCAAAATGCTTCAGGGTTAAATTATAGCGCCCCATGGTCGCGACCGGCGCGAGCAATGAGAGGGCAGGAACGCCTCCGCGGGCGCAACTGAGCAAAAGGATTTGGAGGAAGAAATGACAAATATTGCAAGTCAATTAACGAGGATCATAGCCGGCATCGGGGTCTCCGTTTTGGCCTCCGCGGCCTCAGCGCAGCAAATCCACATCCACCTCGATTTTGACCAGGAGCTCGATCAGGTGTCGCCGGCGTCACAGCTGGTGACGCAGCTCGTTCAGGTCAACGCGACGATGAGCCCGAATGGAGAAATGAACGCGACAAACGAACTCAGCGTGGCCGGGAAGGGCCATCATGGACGGAGTTGGCAAGTATCGCGCAACGAAGGCCAGCTCCGGCTCGGAGCGAGGTCCGAGAACGAGTGGAAGGTCGTCGACAAAAACAGGCTTATCAACATCGTCGACCTCGGCAGCTTCAGGCGCGCCATCCTGCTGACCGTCAACGGTTCGACCTGCTCGGCGGAAGTCGATTTCGAGCTCAAGCCTGGTTTCACCGACTACGAATTCAAGCGGCCGAACGGCAAGATGGGGGTTGCTCGATCCGTCGCCGCGAGGCGCCTGAACTGCTCGGTCGGGCCGTCGTCGGGACAAACCTGAAAGTTTGCGACGCCCAATGCCGACGACGTTTTGCTGGCGCAATTGGTTGCGCGCCAGCAAAAGATTTGGAGGAGGAAATGACGTATACGGCGAGTTGATTAACGACGATCATGGCCGGCGGCGCGTTCCTTTTGCTGGCTCACTCGGCGTCGGCGCAGCAGATCCAAATCCACCTCGATTTCGACCAGGAGTTCGATCAGGTTTCGCCGACGCCTGAGCTGTTGACGCAGTTCATTCAGGTCAACGCGACGCTGAGCCCAAATGGAGAAATGAACACAACAAACGATCTTAGGGCCGGCGGGCGGCGCAAAGGGAAGAGTCATGAAATATCGCACGACGAGGCCTAGCAGCGGCTGGGAGCGAGGTCCGAGAACGAGTGGAAGGTCGTCGACAAAAACAGGCTGATCAACATCGTCGATCTCGGCAGCTTCAAGCGCGCTATCCTGCTGACCGTCAACGGGTCGAGCTGCTCGGCGGAAGTCGATTTCGAGTTCAAGCCCGGTTTCACCGACTACGAATTCAAGCGCAAGAACGGCAAGATGGGGATTGCTCGATCCGTCGCGGCGAGGCGGCTGAACTGCTCGGTTGAGTTGTCGACGGGACAAACCTGAAAGGTTGCGGTCCAATTACCGAGAAGGCTCGGATGGTCGGGCACGCTTTTCGCAGCATTTATCTCGACCGCAGCAATAGTTGCGCCGCCCGCGTTTGCCGCCGGATCGACGGGGGATACCGTCCTTCAGATCGACTTTGTGGAGACCCACGATCGGTTGCCGCCTGACGAAAGGCCTGGAATTGTCGGGCGCCACCAGATCGTCGCGACTCTATCGGCGGGCAATCGGGTGAGCGAGAACAACGAGGCGTTTTTTGGCGGGCGGCGAACTTTCACCAAGCAGGCGAGCAACAGCAAGGCGCTCGGCGACAATTCAGCGCGCGTTGTCTGGCATGTTCTCGGTCCGCATCAATTGAGGCGCATCTTTGCCGGCAAGCAATATCTCATGCTGTCCGACATCGAGATCTCGGGCGAAAGTTCGTGCAGCGTTCAGATCAAATATCTGCTGCAGAAGGGCCTGGATTCCGGAGCGAAGCGCAACGCGCTTAAGAGAAGCGGATTTGAACGTCTTTTCCAAGCTCGGCAATCAAGACTTGGAAGGGCGTCTTGAAGCCGAGGCATTTACGGGGGGTGAGGTTCGTCGTGAGGACGATCTCCTGGATTTCCTGGTCGGATGTCCGGTCGATATCCAGGTGGCGCGGCAGCCATCGACGTAAACGTCCATTGGCGTTTTCGATGCCGCCTTTTTGCCATGAGGCATAAGCGTCGCAGAACCAGGTCGTCATGTCGCGCATGGTCCGGAGCAGGCCGTGCTGGGCGAAGGCGGTGTCGTTGTCGAAAGTGATGGATCTTCGCAGATTAGGATCGATGCGGCCGAAGACCGCGAGCATCGCTGAGATGGTTTCTGCGGCGGTTTTCCCTGTGAGCCGCGCGGCGAGCGTCACCCGTGACTTACGCTCGTGCAAGACGAGCACAGGCCGTGTGCATTTGCAGATGATGAGGTCGCCCTCCCAATGACCGGCCTCGCCGCGGCTTTCAATGGTCTTTGGACGATCATGGATCGACGCTCGATCCTTGATGGTGTCGCGCGAGGGTCTGGCGCGCCGCGGGCGACGGCGTTTATGGCGACGCGTCAGATAACGCCACAAGGCCTCGGCCTTCTGTGCGGTCCGATAGATGAAGGCGTAGATTGTCTCGCAGCCGATGGCCCGCAGCCGCGGTTCGTTCCCGGATTTCAACCAGCCGGAGATCTGCTCGGGCGTCCATCCCTCAGCGAGCCGATCCCCCACGAACAGACGTAAAGCGGCCTCTCGTTCGAGGATCGCTTCACGCCGCCCTGCGCAATTGATAGGCTCCGGCGGCGTGAAGCGGCGAATATCCGCCCGAGGGGAGTGCGTTCCGCTGGAGCTCCCTGGAGATGGTGGCTTTCGCCCGACCGAGCGCCCGGGCAATGGCCCCCATCGACCGCCCCGCGGCCCGCAAAACGCCGATCTGGTCTCTTTCGTCCTCTGACAGATGCGAATAGGATCGCATGGCAACACTCCTTAAGGTCCTGAACAACCTTGCCGATACCAAATCGGCGAGGGGTGTTGCACTTCGCGTCAGAACTCAGGCAGATATTCCGACATCATAAGCCGGCGTGCCGACAACGGCGAACCGGCGCATTTCACCCTCCCGAGGGTCGTCAGTTCGCAATGCTCGATTTGATGAGTCGTGGCTCGCATCTGAGGCGGCGCCTGTCGGTCCGTCACGATGGCTGAACTCGGAACGGACTGAATGTTCAGACAACGAATGCGCCAACGGTCTTGCTCTTGCTGTTGGCAAACCCGGCGGGGGCCGAGAACGGGCCGCCGAGGTGGCTGCTTGGAAAGTCGGTTGTACTAGAATACACAGAGACCAGGAGTTTCGAGCCTGTCGAACCAGGCAAAGGTCAGGCTCACGACGATACAGTAGAGTTCTCGAGCAACCATTTATATTAGCAATCTTGGACGAATATTTGCTCAGGTGCAAAGAACGGTTTCGACCAAGCACGCAAATCGTACGTTCAATCTGACTAAGAGTTCGGATGTGACAAGTCAAGGATCCGATTGGCGATTTGAGGGCGATATGCTGTTTGGTTTGAACAAGTTCGGAGAAAAGAACGACGCGGCAGCCAAGCGGGTAGCGGTGCGATTTGACCCACATCCCCAAACCTGCACGATGACGCTTGCCTATGCGCGACCTCAGGGGTCTGAGGAAACGATTATGCCGGGCTGGCACGGAGAATATTATTATCTCCGCCACCACGAACTTACGTCATCCGGTTGTGAGATAAAAGCGGGAAACATATTCGACGGCGCGCGCTGAGGGTTCACGGCAGCCCGCATTGCGAGCGGAGCGAAGCAATCCACAGAATTGCAGCGCCCTGCGTTAGCCTGGATTGCTTCGTCGCTTCGCTCCGCGCAATGACGGATTCCGACTGAACGCGCCATGTTCTAGCAATAATCGAACAGCGAAACGATTCTGAGCTTTGCGTCTCAAAAAATCTCACACGAGGTTTGCATCGTCCTCGGCAAGGTGAAATGGGCCATTTCGCCAGTGTCGGCTCTTGGAACATACATGTCCGTGAACCCGGGCTTCAGGGTGAACCGTACGTCGAGCGTGCATTGGTTACCGGCGGTGGTGATCGTCATCTTCAGGATGTGCTGCCTGAAAACGACGGTCTTTTCGAGCCTGTTCGGGCCGGCGACGCGCCAGATCGCGCTGCCTCTGGCCTCGCCCAGATCGGATTCGTGTTGACCGGACGTCCTGACATTGTTGTTGTTTCGGCCGTCCCATTGTTCGTGAATATGATTCTTCCCGGACAGCGTGATGACGAAATTCTGGGTCCAGATGAGGGGATTGCAGTCGCATTCGAGCATGGTGTGGGTTTCGGTAAACGAGCCGCGGATCGTGGTGGCTTTGTCCTGCGCTAGAGATGGCGGCGCGACAAGAAGTGTGGCGGCGAAGCCGGCGACGAACGCGCCCGATCGGATCATGTTCTAGTCCAAGAGCAAACCTTACCGAATTCGATCACTCGCAATACTGCTGGCCGTTGAACACAAAGCAAGCCGCCCTGGGCGCAGGTTGCGACGCGGCAATCCGGCCCCGCCAGGCGACCTTGCGCCGGGCGCCGGCGCGGCCCGGGGTGCCGGCGCGGCGGGCGTCACGATCCACAGGCTGACCGTCCCCGGCTGACGAGCCGACGTCCCGGACGGGGCGGGGCTGAAGCTGACGCGGCAGCCCCCGCCGCGCTGGAGCGAAATCGCCACGTCGGTCGAGCAGCCCGGACAGAGCACGGACGTCGGAACCTGGCAGCTGTATTGGCCCGCGGCGGATCGGCTGGCAAAGGCGAGGCTCGATAGCCCGACGACAATCAAGAGCCAGACTTCGGGGCGTCCAGACACGTGCATCACTCGCAATATTGCGCGCCGTTGAAACTGAAGCAATGGCCGCCGGAGGCCGGCCGAACGCGGGTCTGCTCGGCCTCACGGGGCGCGGGCTTCGGCCTGCGCGGCGCCTGCGCTCGTTCTTCGCGCGGCGCCGTTGAGCGGGTTATGACGGGACGCTCGGGCTCGCGCGCCGCGGTGACGCGCGGAGCGGGAAGCGGATAGCAATTGCCGTCGCGGCCGAGAGCTCTGACCGCGCGGGCATCCGGCGGCGACGCAGCGTCCGTTGACGGCGACTTCGCCGGCTGCGCATTGCAGGGGACAGATCCGTTCGCGGACGCTCTTGAGGCTGTCGAGCAGGACGCTGTCAGGCGCCGAAGGCGTCGCCGAGAGCTTGGCGTAGCGCGCGTATTCCGCGAGGCCCAGCCGGACCTCGGGCGCGTCCCAGTCCTTTTCTCCGCTGTCGTAGCAGCCGATGCGGTGCAGCTCCGCCTCGATCGGCGCGACGAGCGTCCGCTGCTCTGCGCCCGATCCGCTCGCCGGCTCCGCCGCAGCTGGGGCCGCCGCCGGGGGCGAGGTTGCGGAAGCGGCCTTGGCGGCTGCGGCCGCGGCTTTCTTGGCGTCGTCAGCCTTTTGGCTCTCCGCGTCCGCGGCCACCTTCGCATCCTTCGCTTGCTGCTCGAGCTTGGAGATCTGGGCCTTCAAGGCGTCGGCGCGATCGCTTTCCGACTGCAGCTCCTGCTTCTTCTCGTCGTTCGCGACGCGCTCGTTCTCGGCGCGCGCCTGCTCGTCGTCCGCCTGGGCTTTTCGCTCCCGTTCGAGCGCCTCACGCAACAGACGCTCCTTCTCGAGCTGGCTCGCGGTCGCCTGCTCCTTGTCGATTTGCGCGCGCAGATCGGCTTCGCGCTGCTCCTGGGCCTTCTGCAATCTATCGAGCTCCGACTTGTTGCGGGCTTCGGCCGCCGCCTGGTCGGCGGCGCGCTCGGTCAATTCCTGCTCGAGCTTCCGGCGCTCGTCCTCCGCCGCCGCGAGCTTCGCGGCAAGCTCCTGCTCATGCGCGCTTGCCTCGCTTGCCGCGCGCTCGCTTTTCGCCTGTTCCTGCTGCAGGCGCGCCGCCTCCGATTCGCGCTGCTCGAGGTCATGGGTCGCGGCGTCGCGATCGGCCTTCTCGCGCGCCTCCCGTTCGAGCAGGTCCATGAGCGCGCGCGCGTCGGGAGCGTAAAAACTGTTGGGATAGCGGCTGAGGAATTCCTTCAGCGTCGCATAGTCGGCGCGGGTACGGATGCGCGCCCAGATCGTTTGGTCGGTCTCGGACTGGTTCAAGTAATATTCGGGAACCATCGAGATCGACAGTTCCGGCGACTGGCGCCCACTCGTCGCGGCGTAGACGTCGGCGCCGATGCGCCGGAACATCGAGCCGACCTCGAGCCCTGGCTCCCGGATCTCCTTGAGGAACGCGGCCGAGAACGGGCTGTTGCGGCCGATCCCGTCCTGCGCCACGTCGTCGACCTGCGTCGCATAGACGACTATCATCCCTTGCGCCCTCTCCACCGGCGCGAACCCCCGAGCAATCGGCACGTCGCGGGTGGAGAGGGTGATCGAGCGAACGAACCGCTCCGCCAGCGGATTGTCGCGGCACGCGTCGAGAACCATGATCTTAATGCCTGGAGAAAGCTGCATCGTCGACTTCACATCGTCGAAGCTGACCATCTCGTAGCGAAGGCTGACCTCGTCCTCGAGCTCCGCGTCGACCGGCATGAGGTAATTCCTGCCCCCATACTGCATGCCGTGGCCGGCGTAGTAGAAAAGCACGGCGTCAGCCCCTCTTCCTTCGCGCGCGAATTGGGCGACCGCCTGGTCCATCTGCCGCTTTTCGATGTCGATTTTCAGCGTCACCTCGAATCCGATCGCCTTCAGCGCCTCGGCGACGTCTGCGGCATCATTCGGCGGATTGGAGAGGGCCGGAGTATTCTTATAGGCGCCGTTGCCAATGACCAGCGCCACGCGCTTGTCGGCTAGGCAAGGCGCCGCCAGACTGAAAAACGAAAGGGCGGCCAGGCAAAAGACCAGCAACGAAGTGTGTTGCGTCTTCATGCGGCGGTCCCTTGAAGACTAAGTTGCGCCCGAACCACGCCATTAGGGGCAGAAAATGCTATTCTAGCCCGATATTTCTGTCCAGCCTTCATTCCCAAGCGGCGTGGCAAGGGGTGGTCGCCCACGAGATCCGGCGCCTCAGCAGACGCTCCTCTTCAGGCCTCCGGTCCTTCCCGAGGCGAGGCGCGCTCTCCACGCATTTGAGGCGGTCTCGATCGGCCGCTATCGGTCCGCCAGGCCAGACCAGTAGGCTCTACATACGTAGACCCCAGACGCCCAGCTGAAGCTGCTACCTTTCACGGGATCCTTGCGCCGATTAATCCCCCGATCGCTCGCGCCAGCGCTCTGGCCGTTCGTCCCGCGGTCTCGTTGAGCGCGATCGTCTTTTCGAGCGCCGCTATGCGCTTCTCTTGTGCGTCGTTTTTCGCCGCGAGAACGGCGAGCATGGTTTCGACGTTGGCCTGCCAACGGCCGTACGGGGAGGCGGCGAATTGGTCTGGCGGGAGCGGGTATCCAGGTCCGCAATCAATAAGGCCTGGGCCTGGACGGCCGCCGATCGCGGGCGTCGAGCCCCCTGACATGGTTCCCGGGGACCCGGGCGCAGTCGCGTGGGGCAAGCCTCCCGTTGGCGTTGCGGGCAACAGGGACCCGGCTAGCATCGCTGGAAAACCCCCGATCGCGGCCGTCCTCGCGGAGGCCAGGTCGGGCGCGAGAACGGGCCTCCGAGCGATCGACGGGCCATTCTTTGGGGCGGTTGGCGAAGTTCCGGCTTTGAGGCGTGCGCGTCGCGCCCGCTGATACAAGCGCATTTCGTCGCGGGTGCGAGACATGGATTCGAGGACCTGGTCGACCGAGTTACAGGGAATTGTAACACCGATTTCTGAGGATTTCCTGCGCGTTTTGGGCCGTTTTCGAGGACGCGGGCTGGCGCTCGGTCGGGCGGCGCGCTTCTCGGAACGTCCACATGTAACCGGCAAAGTCGCCGAGCTATTCGCTTTCGTCGACCCAAGTCGGGTCCGCGCCTTTCAGACCCCGTCATCGCTTTGCCTTCGGGTTTGCCTGCGCCAGCCACGCGCCTTCGCCAGCTGACGGCGCGGATTGCGGGGCACCCCGCCATCGCTTCCGTGCGGGATTTATGCGCTGCTTTGGCCTAGCGGCGCTTGACGGCCGCCCCTCGGGCCGATATGTACGCTTGGTACATCTATGTACCGGGAGTACAGAGATGGAGCCCTATCTTTGAACAGCCAATACAAGACGGGTGTGCCGGAGATTTTGGCCGAGGCGTTGGAGGCCGAGGCCGATCCTGAGGGCTGGACGTGGCGAGAGGCCTACAAGCTCGTACTGTGGCTCGGATTGGTCGCGATTGAGGACAAGGGCGGCCTACGAGCGGCCGAGGCGGCGCTTGGCGGATCGCTGGAAGCTGTTAGCAGCGCGAAAACCCGGTCAATCAAAGTTCCGCGGGAGGCTCGCGACTTGGTCGAAATGGCGGAGCGGGAAGGAATTGAGTGGCAGCGCGCGCAACATCTCGCGTTGGCGGCCGGCCTCAAGACAATTGAAGCACGCGGGGGCTTCAACGAGACCAAGCGGCAAATCGAGGCGCTAAAGCGCAGCGTCGTCACGCATGCCTTTGGACGGCCGGGTTAGGGAGAAAAACGAAAAAGGCTCGATCGTCGCCAAACGATCGAGCCTTGGGTTTCGGACGGCGATTACCAGTCGCCGAGAAAGTAGAACGCAAATGATCGATATCAAGAACTGCAACGGCGTGCAACCAATTCCCGCCGCACCGGTCGCAAAATCCCAAGAAAATATTTGTCGCGGCACGTCGCTGTCGCCGGCATCATCGAAAGAGCCTGCGGGAACGGAGCAAATGCCTTGCGCGATCAGGCCCGGCGGGGCGGCCAATGGCTAAGCGCGCGCCCAATTACCGCTTGGCGGGGCTTGAGCCCTTGGCGGAAAATCGCGCCGCTGGCGCGATACGCGGACCGGTGAAATCCTATCCTATAATGCCGGTCGCCGGCGCATTCAGGCGCTTAGCGCGGGCCATCGCGGCCGCGTCACCCAATTCGAGCGGGCGCTGGCGCGAACCAGAAACGTTGAGCAGGCCCGCCGTGATGCAGGTCTCAGCAAGCGCGGGCTTGACGTCTATCGCAAGAGCTTCGTCGCATCGGGGCGCGAAGGCGCGAGCCCATGGATTAAGAAAAGGGCCGCTGGCGGTTCGATGAAGCGCGTTTCCGCCGCGTCCACACGTTCATCGATATTCAGGGGCAGGTGCGGCATGTCGCCTTCGGCGGGCGCAATCTCATCGCGATGCAGGATTATCGTGCGGCGTGGTCGCCGGACGGCGGCTTAGAAGCCGCGGGGGCAGTCAGGCGGAATTGGACGCCTGGCTCAAGGCGCATCCGCGCGGCGTCGTCGACGACGATGGCGCGACCTATTTTCCCGAAACGGATTTGAAGACGATCCACGCCCAGATCAAGCGGATGCCCGCGCGCGAGCGCAAGAGTTTCGCCGCCGATGTTCGCTATGTGACTGAGGCGGCTTGATGCTGGCCGAATGCAAGACTTGCGGCGAGCTTCATCCTTCGGCGCTCATGGCTCGCGGGGACGCTTTTGTGTGCGGCAACTGCGACGCCACCGCGCGCGGGCGCCCGTCCAAGCGCTGCCCCCGTTGCGGCCGCATCGCTCCCTTTGAGCGCCATCATGTCCATGGGCGGCGCAACTCGCCCGAGACGTCTTGATCTGTGCCTCAACTGCCATCGGATCGAACATGCGGCGGATTGGCCGCGCACGCGTCGCGGCGAGGGCGCGGGGGTCAAGCTACATGGCCCACCCGGCCGGTGGGCGACCGAGGCTACGAAGGCCGCCAGGACGCACATAGAAAGCCGCTGGCCGGCGTTGACCGGCCGAGGCGGAGAGATTGACGCCCTCGATACGCGCCAGCCGGCAGGGGCCTTCTGTACCGCCGCGCGCGACCATCCAACTATCTACGCCTCGGACAGGATCATGAAACCCGTCACGCAAATGTTGCGCGCCTTCATCGAGACCGATGCGCCGAAGACGAAGGGATCGGGCCGGCGAAAATCTCCGCTTGCCGCTCAGAAAATGGAAATGGCGGACATCGAGCGCAAGCTTGGACCGGACGCATGGCCGTGGTTTGGGCCGATGCTGATTTTCGATTGCGAGACGACGACCGATGTTGGCCAGAAACTTCGGTTCGGCGTGTTTCAGGAACGTGGCCTCAACTATCGCGACCTTGTCGAGCGCAAAAGACGAAATGGCCGGATCACGCGGGAGGACATGGACGAACAAAGATCGGAAGGGATTTTCTTCAATCCGGCGACATGCTCGGAAACTGAAATCGAGACCATGCGCGCCCATGCGGAGAAACATGGGCTCCGTTCCTCACGCTGGAAAAATTCCTCTACACGGTCTTTTACCGATTTTACTATTACAAACGCTGGCGGGATGGCGATCCAGCCCTCACATTGCCGATGCTGGTCATCGGCCACAATCTGCCGTTCGATTTGGGCGCAATCAGCTCTAGCGCCGCGCCGAGCATCGGGCGGAATTACGGCGGCCTCACACTCAAGCTGGCCGAGAAGAGGCCTTCGATCGTCATCAAAAAATTGGGCTTCGCCAAGCATCTGTTTGATGCGCATCAGGATTGGAACAAGCGCCGCAATCTTCAATTTGTTGACACCATGCAATTGGGCCGCGCGCTGCTCGGTCCCGGCAATTCCAGCATCAAGGAGATGCTGGATAAATTGAACATCGACGACGAAGCGAAGGGCGAGGCCGACCACGAAGGACCGATCACCGACGCCTATATCGAATATTGCCGCGCCGACGTACGCGCCACATGGCGGATTTTCGTCGAGCTGCGGACGCTGTACCGCAAGCATGGGCGCACGCGCGAAATTGATCGAATTTACAGCGAAGCCTCGCTCGGCAAGGCCTATCTCAAAGATTTCGGGATCAAACCGTTTCTGCAGCAAAACCCCGGACTTCGACCGTCGGATGATCGGCCCTTCATGGAGTCGCTGTACGGCGGGCGAAGCGACGTTCGCATCCGCCATGAATTGCGCGAGGCGATGCAGGCCGATTTCAGGAGCCAATATTCAGTACTGTCAACGCGCTCATGCGGTTGCAGGAGTTGTTGATCGCCGAAAGCGTTGAGGCGATTGAAGGCGGCCCGGCCGGTCGAGGCGGCTCAATTCCTGCGCAGCGTGACGCTCGCCGATTTGCAGCGAAAAGAGACCTGGCCAAATTTGCGCGGCGTGGCCCTCATCCGGCCGGCCCATGACATTTTGCCGGTGCGGACGGTCTATCACGCCAACAACGCCCAGGACACGGCCGACCCGACGCTGAGGGCGCAACAGATCGGCGTCAACGTCGTCGTGAGCGGCCCGCCGACCTGGTGGTCGTTCGCCGACGTCCTCGCGTCCAAAATCGAGACGGGGCGCTGCCCGGAAATCCTGCGCACGATCACGCTTGAGCCCCATGGCGTGCAAAGGGGCTGAAGCCGATCCAGTTCTTCGGCGATCCGGATTACGAAATCGACCTCGAGCGCGACGATCTTTTCCAGCGCGTCATCGACATGCGCGCCGCAATCAAAGGCAGCGACCCGGCCATGTCGCTCGCTTTCAAGCTGCTGGCGAGCGCAACGTCCTATGGGGCGCTCATCGAGTTCATCGTCGATGAACACAAGACGCCGCGCGGAACGACGGTCTATCACGGGACGGAACGCACGCGGCGGCTGGCGCGCGCCGCGCTGCCATCGGACGACGGCGGTTTTGAAATCAGCGGCTATAAGGCCGAGCGCGCGGGCGAATGGTTTGCGCCCTGGGGGCCGCTCATTCCTGCCGGCGGCCGGCTGTTGCTCGCCATCGCCGAACGGCTCGCCGCCGATCGCGGGCTTGAGCACGCCTTCTGCGACACGGATTCGATGGCTTTGTCCGGCCCGACGGAATGTCGCGCGACGATTTTCGGGCGCGCGTTCAGGAAATCGCCGGGCCGCGGGGATGGTTTCAGGCGCTCAATCCCTATTCCAACGACGACCCGCTGTTCAACATCGAGGCCGTCAATTACGCGCTCGATGACCCCAACCGATTGGAGCCGCTCTATGTGCTCGCGGTTTCGGCCAAGCGCTACGCGCTCGCGAACCGGCGAAGCTATGTCGGGCGGGGACGAATGGATCATCCGCAAGGCGAGCGGCCATGGGCTCGGCCACATAACCGCGCCGCATACGACAGACCGCGCTGCCGCCGCATCCCGCCGCGCCGCTCAACAGGAGGACCGGGAAGCCCGATCTGAGCAAGTTGAGCAACAGCCGCAATCCCAAGCTCGTTTGCGACCTTGTGGCGGATCGCATTCGAGGCGGCCGGCCGGGGCGACGATATTGAGCTTGCCGTCAAGGAGACGCGCTCAGCACCTTGCCCGGCCTGAGCGAGCCGCAATTCCAACAGCGCGCTTTGTCCTCGCGCGCCGATTGGCTCGCCTATGACCGTCTGCCCGACAAGCGCGCGTTCATGTTCTTCAACATCCTGCCCGCGCCGGTTTCATCCGATTGGACGTTCATCCCGAACGATCCCGAAATAACCAAGACGCGGGATGATCTGCTCAAGACAACGCTGTACGCAAAAGCCGGAAAGTGATTTCTTGGATATCGACAGTTTGCGCCGTAGCGACAACAATCGAATTCCCGGCCGAAATATTTCATGACGCATTCGGGTTGAGACTATGCACCGTCGCCGATTGCCTGTGGGATTATTTTGGCCACTTCGAAATGAAATCGCGCGGCGCGAAAGGCCAGTTGGAGCGGCTAAAATTGGTCATCCTCGACCATGAGTATATCGGGAAAGAAACCAATTCGCTGATAGACCCGGACGTTGAGGAGGCGGGCGACGAACAAATCGAGGATTTGCCGAACGTCCCGATCTTCCGCCGCGGTTCAATCCCTCGCTTTTGACCGGCCTCGACTTCGACGCGCTCAGCGTCCGAGCCGGCATCAAGCCTGACACGTTGCGCGAGGCCTTCCGAGCGGGGACGGCGGCTTGAGCCCGACGCGATGAAACGCCTGCGGGCCGCGCTCGAAATCAGCGACGACGGCGCGGTTTCGATCGCGGAGGCCGCGCCCCTGCCGGCCAAGGCGCAGCGCGCCGCCCGCATGGCGCGTCAGTTGCGCACGCTTCAAGATGCGCTCGCCAAAGGAAAAGATTTCGACTTGAACGGGACGCGGCGGCCGCCGCTAGAAAACAAGCGGCGCGGCCCGGTCCCGCTCGAGGCGCTCAGAATGGCGGTTGAGCGCCATTTGCCCGATAAGGCGGCGCGGCGTTTCTTCAAGGATCGCATCGGCGTCTTTTGGAGCGGCGGGGCGGCGATCTACGCCGACAATGAGCGCGAGTTGCATTGATCGAGGAGGCCATCGCGCTCGCCTCAGGGGCTCGCGCTGCGGCCGTGAGGCGCGCGTCGGCTGGCAAGACAGCGCGGGAGAAGGGGGCCGCGAGGAACCCCCTACGCCGCGACAAACGGAAGCCGAGCGCAAGAGGCAAGCGAGGGCGGCGCGCAAGGCGGCGGTCGAAGCCGTCCTTGACGCGCCCGTTGAAGCGCCGAGCGCCGCGATCGCGCTCCCGGATTTCCCCTTGTTTCCCCTGCCGCTCGGTGAAGACTCGGCGGAAGGGACCGATCGAGAGGCCGCCGGCGACCCGCCGCCAGCATCCCTTTCAGCCGCATGGGCGGCCGAATTTTGGCGTATCGCGTGTGCGTTATTCGTCGTCTTCGTCATGATCATCGTGCTCCAAGCGCTCCCGCGCGAAGTCGAGGCCGCGCGGCGAGCGACGATCCGGCGCGCCTCACCGAATACAGCCTGGTTCGTCTTCGCCGACGCTTTGCAAAAGCGGGTTGAGAAGCGGCGGCGGCGCGCCGAGGCCGAGAAACTGCGCAAGCGGCGCGCGCGGCGCGCTAAGGACAAGCTCAATCATCCATCGGGCGACGTCGTTCAAAAGCGTGCGAGAAGGCGCGCACTCGGCGATGACGACGCGCAAAAGGTTGCTTCCGAGCCGGATGCTGCCGCGCGCGTCGTGAACGCGAATAAAGTCGCCGCCGCTGAACTGGTGGCGACGGATGAAGGCGAACACGTCGGCCTCGATTGACGGCCGCAGCGGTTCGATCGCATCCCATGCGAGAGACCAGCGGCCGGGCTTGTCGGCGTGCAGGAAACCAATGGCGGGATGCGCGCCGGCCGCGACAAGGGCGGCGACAAGCCGCCCGGCCGTGACAGAAAAGACGGCGTTGAGCATGGCGTTTACCGGATGCGTCGCGTGATGCTTCACGCGAAGGTCGGCGCGCTGGCGGGCGAGGACGGGTTTCTTCCATGCCGGCGGAACTCGGGGCGAGCCCGCCCGCCATCGAAGCTCAGGCGCTGAGTCGCCCCATGAGACACGAGCCGCTTGCGCTTCCGCGATCATTGCCTCTTGCACGGTCGCCGCGCGCGCCGCTGCGTCGATGAACCTCATGGCGCCGTTCCGCGCGAGCGCGCCGGCCCGAGCGGCGTTCTCAATTTTCGCCACCACAATGCGCGAGGCGATCCACGCTGGGTCGGCGAGGGCCTGAGCGCGCAGCACCGCCGCCGCGGCGCGGGGCGCGCCCGGCATGACAGTGAGCAAGTCGCGCATCCAATCGAGGACCACGATGGCGATGCGATGCGAAGCGCAAAACCGCAGGGCCTCGATGCTCACAAGTCCATTCCAGCCGGCCATGACGATGGCGGCGGGCATCCTCGCGCCCGCGTCGTATCTCAGGCGGCGATCGCCGTCATGGACAAAGAGCGAGCCGCCCTTGACGGTGAGGCTGGCGTTGTCGGCCTCCGTCGTGATGACGCTGGGCTTGACCGCGAGACGCGCGCCCCAGAAGGCGTCGGACTCCGCATCCGCGGCGGCGTCGATCGCGTGCGGAGTGGCCGGGACCGCCGGCTGCGGCTCAGGTGATGGGCCGAGCCGCTGATGTCTTTGCAAGACGGTCTCAAACGACGCTCGCGCGTATGGCCGCGCGGCCGTGGCGGCATATTCCTGGTAGGCCCTTAGCGGCGTTGTTTCGCCCTTGCCGATCGCCGCGATGATTGCCGCCGCGTCGAATGGATCGCATCGTGGACGCGCCATGGCTCACACTATCTTTTTCGAGGGCAGGAAAATCAAAACGGCCGCGCGCTCCCCAATTGACCAGGAATTCGTCGCCGGTCGCGGCGCTCTATTAGGTGTCGAGCGATTCGTCCCATGCGGAACCGAGGACCCAAGAGAGAGCAGAAAGCCGGCCACTCAACAGACCCCACTCGAAATCATTCCAACCGAGGTTCGTTCTCCGTATTTACGCTCGATTCGCCGCGCCGCCCTCTTCGCTCGTTCGAGGATGGGCTTCTGCTCGTCGGTCAGAGGTTCTTCACCAGTCTCGATCTGGTGCAACCAGACCTGATGCCGGTTCCACCAGACTTTGTCCCAAAATTCCTGATGGGCAGCGAGGATGGCTTTGTCACCGCGCCGGAGGATCATCGGCCACTCTCGACCGGGCTTCTCCTCGTCGGGCAGCCATTCAACCTTATTGCCCTCCGCCGTGTAGCCAACCCGATGCCCATTGGGGCCGGTCTCTCCGACGTCTATGGATTCGGTCGAGGACCGACGCGCCCGTTTCGGCAGGACATCGGCCTCGAATTGGTGAAATTCCTCCGGCGTAATTTGATGCTCGCGATGAAGAAGCATCAGTTCAGTCAACTGTAGAGCTTGATCAACCTTGCTGCGCCCGTTTCTGGCACGTTTTCCCGCGATTGCCCTGACCTTACGAGTTCAAATGATGAAAGAGGCTACGTCGGAGGTCGTCGAGCGACGCGAACGTACCGACCTAATGCATTCTGACGGGTCTCGCCTGGAATTCGCGGAGACGAGCAAGTTGGCCCTGGTCGATTTTCATTGGGTCAATCGGCCGTTGCGAGAAATACAGAATCGCTGGCCTCTGCGATGCGACAATTCGGTCTATCTCTTCGACGGTGCCGGATGAGGCGATGCCTGTGCTGGTACCCAGCTTGGTCCAGAACATACCGAGCAACAGATCACATTCATCGACAAGCTGCCGATTGATCGCGTCCTGAGGATGGACGCCGGCCTCGGGCACGGCATGCGTTTCCCACCTAACCGGCAGGAGCACAATCCCCTCATCTGCCGCGTGCAACCCATTCCATTCATTGACTACCTCTGTCGCGATCTGGCGCTCCTCCGTCATGTCCGAAGGTGAGGCGATCAGCACCCGGTATGTCGTGGCCGAGAACAAGATTTGCTCCTGGTTCAGTCGTCCAGCAGCGACTTCGCGACCGTCGAGATAAGGTCGCCATCCGGGAAAAAACCCGCTGCATGCAGACGACCGAGAATGGTCTCGAACTGCCGATATTCGACGAGACCGTCGCGAGCACCTTCCGCAAGAGCATCAATCTGGTCGGCCAGCGCCTCGATCAGTTGGCGCCGCTTTGAGGTTTCTGTGGGCGTTAGCATCCGTGGTCCATTGCGGACGAAAACTTCCGAGTTTCGGCGCGTGTACTTCGCGACCTCGGCGAGGGCGGCGGGCGCTACCTTGCGGCGTTCGCACTCTCGCCGCAGGTCTTGGGTATTCCAGATCAGGTCGGAGGAGTTCTTGCCCATAATAAATGGATCGTAGAACCCAGCGGAGCCGAGAGAAGCGCAGACCGCCCGCAGCGCTGCTCTATTTGTCCCGAATTCGCGGAGCTCTTGTTTTGCAACTCGGCCGAGCGCTGGCCCGTTATGGACGACGAGCACCACGGGACCGTAGTCGGGCTCCTTCTTCATCGCCTGGGCGATAGAGGCCGCGGCGTCCTCAATGGCTTCCCAATCTCGCTCCACATCAGGTTCGCCGTCTTTGCGCCGATAGTTCGCCAGCGAGAAGCTGCCGCTCGCTAATTTGTAGTAGGAGACCTCAATTGGGCCGAGTATGGCGATCCGCCGGCCGCGATCCACTATCCATGGGACTCGGGGGCCACCGCGGGCCTCGACCTTAGCTAAGATCTCGGATCGCGTGCGCGCGGTGTCGCGCAATCTGATCCTGGTCATCGCCGATGACCGATTCCTCGTCTGGTCGCCACGGCAGGCTTCGGTCGTGCAACCTGATCCACGCCCGCAACGCCTGTTCGGCGGGTCCGGCGACTTCCTCGCCGTCCAACCATCGTCGAACGGTGCGGGCGGTGATGCCGAGAAGCTGTGCAGCCTCGGCAGGGCTTAGTTCCAACCGCGCCAGTGTGAGTTGAAGCTCCGCGTCAGACATCATGTCTCAATCATAAAGACATTTTTTCCGATTGTAGGACAATCGTTCGTTTGAATGGCCAGGAAAGCCCAATGCAAGGCCGCGCCGGCGAGCGACCGCCGCCCGCAGCCTCGCTGCTCCGCGTCAAGTCCGTCGTTTTCTTAGATCGCCAAATGAGAAAGGGGCGCTTTCGCGCCCTTTTTCGTTATCGCATGAGAGTCCAAACGATCACCAAGACTTGGACCAACGTCCAGATGTCGAGGTGTACTTCTACATTCAGCCTGAGGATCATGTGTTTGACCTCAGGCTTCAGCCGACTTCAGCCCCGTAAGAGGGAAGGTCGGAATTGCGATCCCAGTTCACGCGCCGACGTGGCCAACGCCGGCTTCATCGTCTGCTCGTAGGGTGACTTTCGAAAAGCTGCTTGGCGGTTCGTTGCTGCTGCGTCGGTAGGGCTTCTGCGGTCACGTACTGGCGTTGGAAGGTTTGAGCGCTGAGCATGTGCTGCGGGCTGTTATCTTCGACTGTGCTTCGGTGAGAAGAGGAGCGGGTTGGACGGCTGAGCGTGATTTTCGCGAATGAGCTGCGCTGGTGTCTAAGGTCGAGCACGCGCGACGTAGTCACCCACCCCTTTGCGCGCAAGTCTCTGGAAGAGGGAAATCGAAAAGGATCGTGACGCCCGGCCGATGGCGGCCAGCCGGTGCCGATGAACACTCGCCACATTCTATATTTAATTGTTGCGTTTTATACAGAATTATGTCAAGTGCCGTTGCTTGATCTATGCTTGGCATATGCTTCGCTGTTCGACCAATGCTGTCGGAGGAGCAGGACACGGCCCAACCGCGATGTCAGATACCCTAACACGAATATTTAGCTTACTTGCCACAATCGTCCGCAAAAAACGTGTCCTACCCATAGTGGAGAGCTTACACCCCCCAAATAGAATTGCTTGGATTTACTTGGTTTTATCCGTCAGAATCGGGACTTTTCAATGCGTTACGGGGGAAAGAATAAAAAAACTCTTCTTTCCTCCCCTCCGCAGGGCGCCGCGCATGACGCGGGCTTGATCCGACGAATGGAAACAGGTGGAGCAGAGGTTTCTGATTTTCGCAAGGAATTGCGCCGGCTTATCGCTGGCGCACGACCTGCCCGGCAGCGTCAGGTCCTCGGCGGCAGGTCGAATCCGCGCCCGTCGTCCCGTACGCGAACGTTGGCGACTGACGGGGCGATATTGTCTTTGCAGGCGGCGCCCCTCGCGCGTTATGCCATGCGGGTGGGGACGAGTGTCCGGGGCTGAAGGAGCGGCGATGGGGGAATTGGCGGTTGCCTCAATCGGAGCGCCGCAGTTCGACGCCGCCTTTCGAGCCGGTTTCGCCGAACTTCTGGCGTGGCGGCGCGACGTGCGTCATTTCCGGCCCAGGGAAGCGCCCGACGAGTCGTTGCTGGCCGAGATCTTCGCTCTCGCCGCGCTTGCGCCCTCGGTCGGCAACTGCCAGCCGACGCGGTTCGTGCGCGTCGACGACGAGGCGCGCCGGGCGGCGATCCGGAACAATTTCGAGACCGCCAACCGCGAGGCGCTCGCGGCCTATGACGGCGAACGGGCAGGGCTTTACGCCAGGCTCAAGCTCGCGGGCCTCAGCGACGCGCCGATCCAACTGGCGGTGTTCTGCGATGAGGCGACGGAGCAGGGCCACGGCCTCGGCGCGCGCACCATGTCGGAGACGCGCCGCTACTCGACCGTGTGCGCGCTGCATACTTTCTGGCTCGCCGCGCGCGCCCGCGGGCTTGGCGTCGGCTGGGTCTCGATCCTCGATCCGGGAGGAATCGCCGGGGCGCTCGACGTTCCGCGCGCCTGGACGTTCATCGCCCATCTCTGCGTCGGCTGGCCGCGGGAGGAGCATCTGATCCCGGAACTCGAGCGCGCGGGTTGGCAACGCCGCGAAGCGCACCCGGTCTTGAGGCGATAGGGCGGGCTGGAGGTCACCCGCGCCGGGGCGGGTGAAGGTCGTCGACCCACTCGACGACTTCCGGGTTCGGTTCTACGCTCGGCAGATCGAGATTGACGACTACCGCCTCCTGGCCGCTGCGCACGATCACGCACGAGAGCGGCGCCTCGTCGCTGGCGTTGATTTCCTGGTGGGGGACATAAGGCGGCACGTAGATGAAATCGCCGGGACCAGCCTCAGCGACGAATTCGAGCCGGTCGCCCCACCTCATTCGGGCTCGCCCGCTGACCACGTATATGACGCTCTCCACCGGCCCGTGATGGTGCGCGCCGGTCTTCGCCATCGGGTGGATGACGACGGTCCCCGCCCACAGCTTCTCGGCGCCGGCGCGGGCGTGGGTGATCGCCGCCGCGCGGCTCATGCCCTCGGTTTGCGGAGTGTTGATCTCGAGCTCGTTCGAATGGACCACCCGAACGCCGTCGAGACGCCATCGGGCTTCGCCGCGATCATCCATGGCCACTCTCCAGGTTGTTCAGTCTACCGAAGAAGGGGCCGTCCGAAAAGCGACCGGCGTTCGCAAGGCCCTGAGCGGGTAGCGATGGCGCACGCGGCGTCGTAAAATGAGGCCATGACCGAGGTCTCGTCCGTGACGGTTCCGACGCGTTTGACCGCGCGCGCCCTCATTGTCGGCGAACGCATCGACACCGCCGGGCTCGAACGCCCGGACATGATCTCGTTGCTGCCGCTCGCCTTCCGCGTCGGGACGCAGGGGATGGTGGCGCTGTTCCGGTTTGGCGTCGCGGTCATGGTGGGCCTGACGCCGCTCGAGGAAGAAGACACGCTGATGAAGCTCAGGTCGCGGGTCACGGGCGAGAGGGCGCGCGGCGACGACGAGACGGCGGTGCTCGAGATCGCGCCTGACAGCGACGAGCAGAAATCTTCGGCCGGGCCGATCCAGATCAAGAACCTGTCGCCGCCGCGTTTTCTCGTGATCGCTGACGCGCTCGCCAAGACCGTGGCGCTGGCCCGCGATGAGCGCGAGGTCAATGCGGTCTTCGACGTGGTCGAGCCGTTCGCGGCCAAACTCGCCGCAAGCGGCCGGCCGCCGTTCCGCCGCCGCGCCATGCTGAAGCTGATCGGCCAGGCGCTGCTGGCGCAGCATCGGGTGTCGGGCCGGGTCGCGGTCGAGGAAAAGCCCGACGTGCTTTGGGACCATCCCGAGCTCGAGCGCCTCTACGCCCGCCTCGCCGACGAATACGAGCTCAACGAGCGCGCCGACGTGCTCAAGCGCAAGCTCGACGTCATCGGCGACACCGCGCAGGCTTTGACGGACATCATCGACGCCGACCGCGCGACCCGGCTCGAAGCGGCGATCGTGATCCTGATCGTGCTCGAATTGATCGCCGCCATTGTCCAGATCGCTCTCGCGCTGCATGGGCGGTAGGAACGCGTAGCACACTGTTCGAGGGTCGATGCTCTCGCCGAAGTTGCCTTTCGAAGGCTCTGTTGCTCTATTTCAAACGGAATTGAGCCCGGCGACGCGTGGCCGATCGAAGGGCCAAGGACGACCGTTGAGCGAATCGCGCAAACTCGCGGCGATCTTCGCCGCCGACGTGGTCGGCTTCAGCCGGCTCGCCGGCGCCGGGGTTTCGGCCGAAAGCGGGCTCGGCGCGTTTCGCGACTGAAGCCCGGAGATGGTCTTAGGACCCTCGCGCGCCGAGTTTGAGCAGAACCGACCCATCGTTCCAGGTCTGTCTCCCATCGCTGCTAAGCGGCCGCATCCTCTCGCGCCCCCACCATATATTGCACCAGCTCCTCGGTGCTCGTGCGCGCGGTGATCTTCTCGGCCACGTTGCGCCCGCGATGCATGACGACGACGCGGTCGGTGACGGCGAAGGCGTCGGGCAGGATGTGGGTGATGAGGATCACCGGCACGCCGCGGCCCTTGAGCGTGCGGATGAGCTCGAGAACCTTGTGCTGCTCGGGCACGCCGAGATTGTTGGTCGGCTCGTCCATGATCATGAGCCTCGCGTCCCAGTAGACCGCGCGCGCGATCGCGACCGCCTGGCGCTGGCCGCCGGACAGCTTCTCGATCGGCTCGGTCAAGGTGGGAAAGCGGATTTGCAGCGAATCGAGCGTCTGCTGCGATTCCTGCCGCATGTGCCTGTCGTCGAGCGTCTGGATGAGGCCGCCGAGGCGGCGCGTCTTGACCTCGCGGCCGAGAAAGATGTTGGCGCCGACGTCGAGATTGTTGGCGAGCGCGAGATCCTGATAGATGGTCTCGATCCCAGCGCGGCGGCCGTCCATCGGGCTCGCAAACGCGACCGGCGCGCCATCGAACAGGATCTCGCCCTCTTCCGGCGCGTGGACGCCGGAAATGCACTTGATCAGCGTCGACTTTCCAGCGCCGTTATCGCCGAGCAGGCCAACGACCTCGCCGCTCGCAACGTCGAAGCTGACGTTGTCGACCGCGATGAGGCCGCCGAAGATTTTCGTCACGCCGCGGATCGAGAGAAGAGGTTCGCTCATCGGACGGCGCCTCCCCGCGCGCGACCCATGATGAGATCGCGCGACTGGTCGATCAGGACCGCGATGATGACCACCGTTCCGACAACAATGAACTGCCAGAAGGCGTCGACGTTGAGCATGACGAGGCCGGTCGTCAGCACGGCGATGATGAGGGCGCCGATCACCGTGCCGATCACCGTTCCGGCGCCGCCGAACATGCTCACCCCGCCGATGATGACCGCGGCGATCGAGCTCAAGAGCAGCGGATCGCCGACCACCGCCGAGCCGGCAGTGAAGCGCAGCATCGACAAGAATCCGGCGACGCCGGAAGTCGCGGCGGACAGAACGTAAAGCAGGATGACGCGGCGATCGACGGGAATGCCGCTACGCACCGCCGCGTCCATGGATCCGCCGATGGCGTAGGTGTGGCGCCCGAACTGGGTCTTGTGGAGCAGAAAGATTGCCCAGGCGACGACGAAGGCGGTCACGACGACCGGATAGGGCAGGATGATATCCATGCGGCGCAGAAGCTCGCCGCTGACCTCCGGCCGATGCAGAAAATAGAGGCCGCCGCCCTCGCCGGAGATATAGTAAATCAGCGCGTCGTTGCCGTACGCGCGGATGTCGGCCGGCAAGCCGATCACCGTTGTGTTCTCGCTCATGAGATAAGCGACGCCGCGGACGATGAAAGAAGTGCCCAGCGTGACGATGAACGCCGGCACCTTCAGTTTGGCGATGATGACGCCGTTGACGAGCCCGACCGCCGCCGCCCCGCCGACACCGGCGAAGAGGCCGACCAGCACCGCGGGAAAGAGGGGAACGCCGCCATTGAAGGCGGCGCGCAACGCCAGCGCCGAGAGGACCGAACCGAGGCTCATCACCCAGCCGACCGAGAGATCGATGCCGGCGCCGATTATGACGAAGGTCTGACCGAGGCCGAGCAGCAGCACCGGAATGATGGCGACGAGAATGTTCTGCGAGTTGCGCACCGTGAAGAAGTTGACCGACCCGCCGGTGCTCAGCGGCACGGCGATGACGAAGAACAGCACCAGGAGAGCGAGGAAAAGCCAGGCCCAGATACGGCTCAGGAACAGGAGGACGCGCTGCGCCGGCGTGCGTATCCCGGCGGGCGGGGCGGAGGCGCCGACAAGGGCCAGCCTCGAGGCACGTTCGGTCACCGGCGCCTCATCCGGCCGCCTTCATCCGTCGTCATAGCCCGTCGTAAGACCGGCGTTCTTGCGAACGCCCTTTGGCGCCGCCTTCTTCCGCGTAGGGCCTCGAGAGAGGCTCGTCTTCGACGGGCTTTGCGGGAGAGGGTCGGGGTGAGGGGATCGTGCTCCATGAAAACGAAAATGGGGACTACTTGCCCGGCACCTGATAGATGAAGCGGGCGATCGCAGGATCCTTCACGTTCTGTTTGTCGATGATGGCGAAGCCGGTTTCGACGCGGCGCGGCAAGCTCGTCACGCCGGCGGCGTCGGCCGCCGCGAACATTACCGCCATGTAGCCCATGTCGAACGGCTTCTGCGCCAGCACAAGGCTGACGACGCCCTTGTCCATCAGTTCGATCGCCTGCTTGGTCGCATCATAGGCGACTACCTGGACGTGGCCGCCGAGGCCGGCGTTGACCACCGCCGTGCCAGCGCCCCCCGCGCTGAACACGTTTGTGCCGAAGACGCCCGCAAGATTGGGTTCGCGCGCCAGAACCGCCGCCGTCTGCTGCACCGCCTTGTTTTCATCGTCCAGATTGAAGTCGGGTCCGAGAACCTTGATGTCGGGGAATTCCTTCGCCATCACCTCCTTGAAACCCTGCGCGCGGCCCTCCACCGAGCTGACGTTCGGGTTGGTCGAGTTGATGTAGACAGTTCCCTTGCCGCCGACCGCCTTGGCGAGCCCGCGCGCCGCGATCCGTCCGCCCTCGACATTGTCCGAGCCGATGTAGCTGATCGGAAACTTGACCGGCCCTTTAACGTAATCGCCGTCGCCGAGATAGGTGTCGACGGTGATGACCTTGATGCCGTGATCGACCGCCGCTTGGAGCGGGCCGACCAATTGATCCTTGTCGGTCGGGGCGGTGATGAGGTAGTTGAGATCGCCTCGCGCGACCATCGCATCCAGCAGCGGCGTCTGCGCCTCCACGCCCCAAGTGGGCGGAATCTGGGTGACGACGTCGATGCCGAGATCCTTCGCAGCCTTCTCCACGCCAAGCTGCATCACCTGGTAGAAGGGATCGACGACCCCCGGCAAAAAGCCGATCTTGAGCTTCTCGGCGTCGGCGCCATGCGCCGCAAACCCCAGAGCGAGCCCCGCCGCCAAGGCCAGGGTTGTGTATTTGCGCATGTCAATTTCCTCCGTCGCCAGCCGGCGTGTCGCCGGCCTTGGCGCTCATTTTGGTCGGACCGCGGCGCCGTTTTGATCAACGCGCGGAATTTTCTTCAACGCATAAAGCTATCCTTCGTTGGCCTTGCCGCGTCAAACTCAATGAACGCCCATCGCGGATGTCTGAGACTTCGCCAACCTCGCATCGAGGCTTTAAGGTCGGGCGATTGTCAAGCTGAGCGCGGAATTCGACGCGCGGGCGTGGGCGGCGGGGCGAAAAGGACGGCATCCGGGCGGCAAAAACCGGCAGATCGAGCTATGTTGCATGTCCTGCGTTGGTCTTGACGCGCGGGCGCTGGCGGACAACATGTCGGGCTGGGCCCGAGCGGCACATCGAGAGCGTCGAATTGCAGTCCGGCAGGGCCATTTTGAACGTCCGTCATTTGACCGTCTACCGCTATGCGCGGCCGGTCGAGTTTGGCGACCACCGGATGATGATGCGTCCGCGCGACGGGCATGATCAGCGGCTCCTGTCATCGGAGCTCGACATCGACCCGGAGCCGAGGCGGCTGCGTTGGCTCTACGACACGTTCGACAATTGCGTCGCCATCGCGTCGTTTTCGGGCGCCTCGAAGTCGCTGACGGTCGAAAACCGGTTCGCCGTCGAACGCATCGTCGACGAACAGCCCGGCGGCGAAATCGACCCGCGGGCGCAGTTCTTTCCCTTTTCCTACGCGCCGGATGAATTGCCCGACGTCGCGCGGGCGATCGAGCGCCTCTACAGCGACCCCGCCGGGGACCTCGACCGTTGGGTGCGCCAGTTCCTGGCGCCCGGCGCAACGACGCTGACCAGCCATTTGCTGATGACGATGACCTACGCAATCAAGGAAGGCTTCTCCTACGAACGGCGAGAGGCGCCCGGAGTGCAGTCGCCCCCCCACACGCTCGAGCGGCGTCGGGGTTCTTGCCGCGATTTTGCGGTCCTGATGATGGAGGCGGCGCGCGCGCTCGGCATCGCCGCGCGATTCGTCTCCGGCTACGTATACGTCCCCAAGAGCGAGGATGAGCCGGTCCGGTTGGGCGGCGGGGCGACCCACGCGTGGTGCCAGATCTATCTGCCGGGCGCCGGCTGGATCGAATTCGACCCGACGAATGGCTTGGTCGGCGGCAAGGACCTCATTCGCGTCGCGGTGGCGCGCGATCCGGCCCAGGCGGCGCCGCTGACCGGCGCCTATTTCGGCGACGCCGCCGACGAACTGGGCATGGAGGTTTCCGTCGAGGTGACGCAGCCAAAGCACGCCGAACGCGTCACTCTCGCAGGCGCTTGAGCCTCTGATCCAAGGGATTTTGTACATGATTATCCGTGCCGGATATGCGATCGCCTTCGAGTGCGCCGCGGTGACGCCGATGATATTGCACCTCAATATCCATCCCTCGCGCGCCGGCGATCTCATCTCGCCCGACGTCGTGCGAACCGAGCCGTCCTATCCGACGGATGCTTATCTCGATCTGTTCGGCAATCGGGTGACGCGGGTCGAGGCGCAGCCCGGCGTGGTGACGTTCCACAACGATTTTGCCATCCGCGACAGCGGGCTGCCCGACGAAACGCCCGAGGACGCGCCGCTGAGCCCGGTCGCCAAGCTGCCGAGCGAGGTGCTCGTCTACCTGCTCGCGAGCCGCTATTGCGACAGCGACAATCTGAGCGACTTCGCCTGGTCGCAGTTCGGCGGGATCGGCGGCGGCGCGAAGCTCGTCCAGGCGATCTGCGATTTCGTCAATTCGCGCGTCCGCTTCGACTATGCTGCGGCAAACCCGCGCCGCACGGCCTCCGACGGGTTTCGAGAGGGCGTTGGCGTCTGCAGGGATTTCGCCCATCTCGCCGCGGCGCTCTGCCGGGCGATGAACGTACCGGCGCGGTACTGCACCGGCTATCTCGGCGACATCGGCGTTCCCCCAGATCCGGCCCCGATGGATTTCTCCGCCTGGTTCGAGGTCTTTCTCAACGGCCGTTGGTACACGTTCGACGCGCGGCACAATACGCCCCGCATCGGCCGCATCGTGATGGCGCGCGGCCGCGACGCCGCCGACGTCGCCATCTCGACCGCGTTCGGCCAGCCGGTCCTCAAGCGCTTCGAAGTCACCACCTACGAAGAGCCCATCGCCGCCTGATCGATGGTCGCTCCAAGGGAGGAAGCTTTTCAAAGCCCGGGCGCAGGAAATCCAAATCGGGCGGAAGGAAAACCAAACTCCAGGGAAGGGAATCCAAAGCCAGCGGAAGCGAATCCAAACCCGATTTCCCTCCTCCAACCCAGACTTTTCAATGGCTTAAGCCTAAAATCCGGGATCGATCCCCTAATTCTCCTCTTCGCGGTCTAGACCGGCTAACCGCCCCTGCCGGCCATCCCCGAACAATCGAGCCTTGGCAGAATAGCGCCGCGTTCCGACCCACCGCAAACAATTGTCGCTTATTCTTTTTCCAGCCCAAATTTCGACGACGTCCCGTCGAACCCCGCGGTCGCCTCGTAGCCGAAATTCCTGAAGTCGGCCGATATCGCTCCGCCCGCGGCGCCGAATGCGAACATCCCGACGAAAGCGCCGGTGAACGAGCGGTGCTCGCCGCCGGCCGCCTCGTCGGACAGGATCGATGCGTCGAGGACCGGCCCCACGCGCCGCCATTCGCCGTCAAGCGCGTAGGCGAACTCGTAGGCTGGCATGGTCGACTGACGCCGCAAGGCGAACCGGCCGGTCGGCGCTGAGCGGGATTGGCGAGTCGAGCGGGAAGCTCAGGCGCCCCTCGGGATAATCGCCCTCGCAACTGAGGATGGTCAGGGACCGCCCCAGCTTCTCGTCCCATCCGACGGCCAGGCAGTGGAACTTCGTGCGGTTGTAATACGCGGTCAGGCCGGCCGCGTGCTGAAAGGCGCGCGGGTGGAAATCGAGCTCCGTCTCGGCGCGGTAGACGAAATGCTCCTGCCGCCGCGCGACCAGCGCCTGCTCGAACCAGGAGCCGATCGATTCGCGCGCGTAGAGACGCAGCCAGCCGGGCCGGGCGGAGAGCGAAAAAATGCGCTCGGGGCTCGGAGTCCTGAGCCATTGGAAATCGAGCGGCAGGCCGGCGTTAGGCGCGAAGGAATAAGTCTGCCGCGCAGGTTTCGGCCTCGATTGCGCGCAGCGAACGGGGCGGGGACCTCGACTGCGGGAACTTGGCCGCCCTTCGCGAGGCGCAGCCAACCGTCATCGCCCCAGACGCATTTCTGGATCGCGGTTTCGCGCCCGAGCGGCGAGCGCCTCACGCCCTTGAGGGGCCTCGAGCAAAGGTGAGTGTGATAGACCTGCCCATCCGGCGTCTCGATGATCTGCCCGTGCCCGGCGCGCTGCAGGGGGGCGTCGGGCGCATCCTTCGAAGTCAGGATATGGACGCTCGGATGCAGCTCATAGGGACCTTCGATCGTGCGCGAGCGAGCCATGGTGACGGCGTGATCGTAGCCGGTGCCCCCCTCGGCGGTGGTCAGGTAGTACCAGCCAGCGCGCTTGAAGAGATGCGGGCCTTCGACGAGGCCATGGGGACTGCCGGCAAAGATGGTTTTCGGCGATCCGGTGAGCCGGCCTGAGACAGGGTCCCACTCCTGCAGCGCGATGCCGAAAAAGCCCGGGTGCTTCAGATGGGCGCCCGCCCTGACGCGGTGGTTCCAGACCATGTTGACGAACCACTTGCGTCCGTCGTCGTCGTGAAACAGCGAGGGGTCGAAACCGCTCGAGTTGACGTAGACCGGGTCCGACCACGGCGCCTCGATCGCCGGCGCGGTGACGATGTAGTTGTGCGCGTCCTTGAAGGCGCCGTCGAAACGTTTGACGTCGGTATAGACGAGCCAGAACTTGCCGTCGGCGTAGGAGAGACACGGCGCCCAGACGCCGCAAGAATCCGGCTCGCCGCGCAGGTCGAGCTGCGAGGCGCGCTCGAGCGGCCGGCGAACGAGACGCCAATTGACGAGATCGCGCGAGTGGTGGATCTGCACCCCGGGAAACCATTCGAAGGTCGAGGTGGCGATGTAATAATCGTCGCCAGCGCGGCAGATCGACGGATCGGGATTGAAGCCCGGCAGGATCGGGTTGCGGATGACGCTCATGGGCGCGGGCGCCTAGCGCGCCGCCCACAACATGCCGCGCTCAAGAATCGTCTTCATCTCCGGCACGCCGAACTCGGCCGTGACGTGGCCGAGCGAAGAATAGAAGACGCGGCCTTCGCCCATGCCGGCGCTTCCACACGACAGGCATCACGACGCCCTTGGTCCAAGGCGCGTGCTCGCCGGAGAACGTGGTCGTCGCCAGCACCTCGTTCGACGGGATCGACGTGCATGTAATATTGCTCGGAACGATAGGGGAAGCTCGAGATCCCCTTCATGATCGGGTCGTCGGGCTTTGCGACGTCGACCCGATAGTCGATGATATTGCCGGGATGGGCGACCCATTGGCCGCCGCACATGAACTGATAGTCGACGCTGTCACGGAACGCGTCGCACATGCAGCCGTGATAGCCTGCAAGGCCGACGCCGCCCCTGACCGCGGCGGTCAGGTTCTCGACCTCTTCCTTTTCGATCTTCGACATCGTGACGATCGGCACGATGAGGCTCATGTCGGCGATCGCCGGATCGGCGAAGGCCTCGGTGGTGTTTTCGATATAGACCTTGAAGTCGTGCTCCTCGAGCATTTTGGCGACGATATGCGCGCCGAGCTCCGGCTCGTGGCCGCTCCAGCCTCCCCAGACGATGAGCGCTTCGCGCATCTCTTCCTCCGTTCGAATTTTTATCAGTCAAGATCGCCTACGGAGAGCGAGGGCGGCAGGGGCGCCGGTCGCTGCGGGCGGGTCGAGATCGCGACCGCGTTGCCCGCGTCGGACGACGTCTGGAACGCCTCCATCACTTCGAGCACATGGAACGCCAGCTCGCCGCTCGTACGGTGCGGCCGGCCGGTGCGGATCGCCTGCGCCATGTCGGCGAGGCCGACGATGCGGTAGTTGCCGTCCGCATAGGGGCCTCGGGTAGGGACCTCGCGCCAGTCCTCCGAAGCCGTCGCGAGTTCGACCTTGCCGCCGAAATGGTTCGGGTCGGGAACGATGAGCGAGCCCGTCTCGCCGTAGAGCTCGATCGGACCATGCCGGTGGCGAGCGACGTCGAAGCTCATCGTCATCGAGACCGCCGCCCCGCTCGCAAACATCAGCGTACCGGTGACGTGGGTCGCGACTTCGACAGGAACGCGCGTTCCCGCGAGCGGCTGGCTGGTGACGACTCGTTCGGACCTCGTCCGCGTCGCAACGCCGCTGACGCTCGCCACGGGCCCGAGAAGGTTGACCAGGTCGGTAATATAATAGGGTCCCATGTCGAGCATTGGGCCGCCGCCGGCAAGGTAATAAAAGCCCGGATTGGGATGCCAGCGCTCGTGCCCCGGGCACATGAAGAAGGCCGCGCCGCCGATCGGCCGGCCGATCAGCCCCTCGTCGATTGCACGGCGCGCAGTCTGGTGGGCGCCGCCGAGAAACGTGTCCGGCGCCGAGCCGACCCTGAGCCCCTTGGCCGCCGCAGCGTCGATTAACCGGCGCGCTTCAGCGACGTTGACGCCGAGCGGCTTTTCCGAGTGGACGTGCTTGCCGGCGGCGACCGCCTTGAGACCGACGTCGACATGCGCCTTCGGGACCGTGAGGTTGAGGACGATTTCGACCGCCGGATCGGCGAGCAGCGCATCGACCGGCCGCGCGGGAAGGCCGAACTCGGCTGCGCGAGCCTCGGCCGCCCTGGGATTGGCGTCGGCGAGCGCGACGAGGTTGAGGATCGGGAATTTTCTTGCGGCCGTCAAATAGGCGGCGCTGATGTTGCCGCAGCCGATGACGCCGACGCCGACCGGCTTCATCACGATTCTCCGATCTGCGGCGCAAACGCTTCGCGAATCTGCGCCGGCCCGGTCGTCCCCCATGGCGCCCCGTAGAGATCGCGCAGCGTCATCGCCGCGGCGCCTTGCAACCAGTTCCCGTCGCTCCATTCGCGAACGATGATGTCAGAAACGTCGGCAAGGCTCGCGGGAAGAAGATGAGCGACGGTCTTGCGCAACGGCTCGATGAAATGGTCGCTCGTCGCCATGGCGCGACCGGAGATGATGACCTTGGGCGGCGCGAACAGGGTGATGAGATTGGCGACGGCGAAGCCCAGCGCCTCGCCGGCGGCGGCGAGCACGCGCGTGCAGCGCTTATCGCCAGCGGCCGCGCGTTGCAAAAGCTGGGCCATCGCGCGTCCCGCTTGCAGCGTCCCGTCGGGTTCGCGGTCGCGCGTCAGCGCTTCAGCTTCGATCAGCACCGACGCTTCCGAGGCCACGTCGGCAAGCCGCTCGTCGCCGCCGCCAGGCGGACGGACCATGAGATCGCCGAGGTCCGGGCTGAGCCCGTTCGCGCCTCGAAACAATTCGCCGTTGTGAAGAATGCCCAAGCCCAGGCTGCGCTCGACGTTGACGACTAGAAAATCGTTCAAGTCGCGCGCCTGTCCGAACCAATGTTCGGCCAGCGTCACCAGATTGACGTCGCTGTCGATCGAAGCGGGCACGCCGAGGCGATGGGTGAGATCGGCGCCGAACGGAACGTCGCGCTCCTGAAGTATCGGACTTTGGCGGCAAACGCCCGCCGCCCGCTCGACCACACCCGGCAGGCCGACGCAGACGCCCGAGATTTCGGCGATGTCGAGACCGGCATCGCTGACGCAGCGGCGCACGCCGTCCTCGACCAGGTCGGCGATGACCGAGGCCGTCTGGCGATCGATACGGACCGGCAGCGCGATTGAGCAGAGGACGTCGGCGCAGAAGTTGGTCACCGCGACCGTGATCTGGTCGGGGGCGAGCTTGACGCCCACCACATGCGCCGCGCTCGGATTAAGCTTGAGCATGACGCGTGGCCGACCGCGTCCAGCGTCGCGCACGGCCCCGACTTGCAATGGGATGATGAGCCGGTCGTCGAGCAGCGCCGCGGTGATGGCGGAAACCGTCGTGGCGCTCAATTCGGTTAGTTGGGAGATCTCGACCCGCGACACGGGACCGAAGCGGCGGATCGCGTCCATCACGTGAAAGCGATTGATCGCGCGCATCAGTTCGGGATCGGCGGTCTTCATCGCTCGGACGTTTCCGCTTCGGCCGCGGGTTTTCTGCGGGAGGCGGAATTAATTTCAATTCCGCGGCGGCCTGTCAACCGGCCACCTCCATTTTTGCCGCTATTTCTGGTCACTTGTCTTGACAGCCGCCTGGAGTCGGGACAGATTTAATCCGCATCACGGATAAAAACAATGCCGTCGAGCCCACTTGCCTCCGGAGGAAACCATGAATTTTCGCCAATTCGCGTTTGCCGCGGGATGCTTCGCCGCACTAACAGCGCCCGCTTACGCCGAAACGCATGTCACCGTCCTTCATGTCAGCGACAACGCCGCCCAGAAAGCCATCTGGGACCAGATCGCCAATGATTACAACACGGCTCATCCTGGCGTGAAGGTTGAATTCAAGTATCTCGAGAACGAGGCTTTCAAAGCCAAGCTGCCGACTATGCTGCAGGCCGACGAGTTCGCGCCCGGAACTGTTCTACAGCTGGGGCGGCGGCGTCATGCAGGCGCAAGACAAGGCCGGGTTCCTCAAGGACATCACCAAGGACGTCGCCTCGTGGGAGTCCGATCTGTCTCCCACTGCGGTCGACGCGTTCAAGGTCGACGGAAAAGTTGTCGGCGTGCCGTTCGAGGTGGGCGAGGTCGTCTTCTATTACAACAAGAAGCTGTTTGAGAAGGCGGGCGTGAAGGCCGAGGACATCAAGTCCTGGGACGATTTTCTCGCTGCGGTGAAGAAGCTCAAAGCCGCCGGCATCACCCCGCTTGTGGTCGGGGCCGGCGAAAAGTGGCCGATGCACTTCTACTATTCCTATCTCGTGATGCGCATCGGCGGAGCGAACGCGCTCGCCGACGCCAAGGCGGGCAAGGATGGCGGCTTCAAGAACGCGACCTTCGTCGAAGCCGGCAAGCGGCTGCACGAACTCGCCGCGCTCGAGCCGTTCCAGCCCGGCTATCTGTCCACCTCCCACGCCCAGTCCTCCGGCATATTCGGCGACGGCAAGGCGGCGATGGACCTCATGGGGCAATGGCTGCTCGGCATGCAGGGACCCAACGCCACCGACGGCAAGGGGCTGGCGCCTGAGGACATCGGCATCCTGTCGTTCCCGGTCATCCCCGGCGGCAAGGGCGCCGCGACGGATACGCTTGGCGGCATCAACGGCTGGCTCGTCAGCAAGTCCGCCCCGCCCGAGGCGATCGATTTCCTCAAATTTTTTAGCCAAGAGAAATACGCGAAGGAAGCGGCGGCGAAAGCCGCCTATATCCCGGTCGTCAAGGGTTCAGAAAGCGCGTTCACCGATCCTTTGTTCAAGCGCTTGGCCGACGATCTCTCCAAGACGACCTACCATCAGAACTACTTCGATCAGGACCTTGGGCCATCGGTCGGACGCGTGATCAACGACGTTTCCGTCGCGGTGGCGGCGGGCCAGACGACCCCGGAAGCGGCCGCAGCCGCGATCCAGGAGGCCGCCGACCAGCAGTAGGATAGTCTCCCGAGATTGTAAGCTACCGACCTCGCCTTGGCTTTCAAGGCGAGGTCAATACGCGCGACGCGACTGGAGGCTCGTTTTCTTGGCTGCCGCGACTTACGCCGAAGCCCAGCCGACCGCGACGCCCTACACGGAGCCGGCGCGCCGGATGACGCTCAACAGCTGGGCTGTGGTGGTCGTGTTTCTGCCGCCGGCGCTTCTGCTGTTTACGGTCTTCGTCTTTCTGCCGATCGTGGAGGCTGGCTGGTACGGCTTCTTCAATTGGAACGGCTACGGACGGCCGGAAAAATTCATCGGGCTCAAGAACTACGGCTATCTATTCAGCAATCCGACTTTCACCCGGTCGCTGATCAACAACGGCATCATTATCGTCTTCTCGCTGCTCGTCCAGCTGCCGCTTGCGCTGGCGGTCGCGATGATGATCGCCGGCCGGCTCGTCGGCGCAGTCTGGTTCCGGATGATCTTCTTCCTTCCTTATGTGCTCGCGGACGTCGCCGCCGGCCTCATCTGGCACTTCATGTTCGACGGGGACTATGGGCTGGTCGGCGCGATGACCACGGCGCTCGGTGCGCCACCCTATTTCCTGCTCGCCGACAAGACCTGGGCCTTCTCCGCGGTGCTGATCGTCGTCCTGTGGAAATATTTCGGCTTCCACATGATGCTCTATATCGCCGGCCTGCAGGGGATCGACAGCGCGCTGCTCGAAGCGGCGGAGATGGACGGCGCGACTCCTTTCCAGCGCTTTTGGCATATCACCCTGCCGCTGCTCGGACCCATGATCCGGTTGTCGATCTTCTTTTCGGTCATCGGCGCGCTTCAGCTCTTCGACATCATCGTGCCGTTGACCGGGGGCGGGCCGTTCGAGACCACGAACACGATGGTCTCGTTCCTCTACTTCTTCGGCCTGACCCGGATGCGGATCGGTTTCAGCTCCGCGGTTGGAGTCGTGCTCTTCATCATTTGCGTGACCTTCGCCTTCGGCTACCAACGGATGGTGATGCGCGATGACTGACGCCGCCGTCGCCATTCGCCCGACGGGGCGGCGCCCGGGCGGGCTCGCTGCGATCGTCAGCTTCGCGGCGCTGGTCGTGCTCGCCGGCGCCGTCCTCTTCCCGGTTCTTGCGACCGCGCTGAACGGCTTCAAGGATTTGAGCGAATTGCGCACGAACCCGTTCGGTCTGCCGCATGTGTGGATGTGGAGCAATTACTGGAGCATCCTGACCGGCTACCGCTACTGGCAGGTGCTCGGCAATTCGCTTCTGATTGCGCTTTTCACCGTCGCGCTCACGCTTGCGGCGTCCTCGATGGCGGCCTTCACCTTTGCGCATCTGCGCTTCTTCGGCGACAAGTTCCTTTTGAGCTACATCCAGCTCGGACTGCTGTTCCCGGTGGCGACGGCAATCGTGCCGCTCTTCATCAAGATCCGCGATCTCGGCCTGCTCGATTCCTATTGGGGCATCATCCTGCCGCAGGTCGCATTTTCCCTGGCGATGAGCGTGCTGCTCATCCGCAACGCCTTCAAGCAACTGCCGAGCGAATTGCTCGACGCGGCGATGATGGACGGCTGTGGGTACTTCCGATACTTTTTCTACGTCACCCTGCCGCTCTCAGGGCCGATCCTGTCGACCGTCGCGGTCATCTCATTTGTCGGCAGCTGGAACGGCTATCTGCTGCCGCTCATCGTCCTCAACAGCGAGTCGCGCTATCCCTGGACGCTCGGCCTCATGGCCTACCAGGGCCAGTATATGACCTCGTGGCAGCTCGTCCTGGCGTTCATCACCCTCACCATCCTGCCGGCGATCATCATGTTCCTCATGGCGCAGCGCTATATCGTCGCCGGTCTGACCGCGGGCGCGGTCAAAGCCTGAGCGGCGCGCCGCCGCGGCTCAGGGCGCTTTCTCGGTGAAACCCCCGATGATGGCCGCGACCGCAGGTTTCGACCGGTAATGCTCGTCGAACGGCAGCGCCGCGCCATAGCCGGAAAAGAATGACGGAACCCACGAACGGTCGTCGGTTATGCCCCAGGTCGTGACGCCGACACATCGCGCGGTCCCGCGGCACGCCCGAACCACGGAGGCGTAATCATCGGCTTGCGTCGCCAGCGCCTTGTCGTCCGCGGGCAGGCGGATGCGGAGGTCGAGTTCGGTCACCGCAACGTCGACGCCGAGGGAGGCGAACTCGGCCATCACCCCTTTGAGGTCCCCCGGCGCTGCCCCGGCGACGAAATGCGATTGCAGGCCGACGCCGTCGATCGCAACGCCGTCGCGCTTGAGCGAAAGGACGAGATTGTAAAGCGCTCGCATCTTCGGGCCGGCCGTCTCGACGTTGTAGTCATTGACATAAAGCTTCGCATTGGGGTCTGCGGCGCGGGCGGCCCTGAGCGCGATCGCGACATAGTCCGGACCCATCGCCTCATACCAGATCGAATTGCGCCACTTGCCGTCGTCGGTGAACGGCTCGTTGACGACATCCCAGGCATAGATCGCATCTCGATAACGGCCGGCCTCGGCCGCGATATGGGCTATCATGAGCGCTTGCAGTTCGGCGGGCGCAAACTTGCCTTGGATCAGCCACAACGGCAATTGGGAATGCCACACGAGCGTGTGGCCTCGAACCTATTGCGCGTGCGCCTTGGCGAAGGCGACGAGCGCATCGGCGCGGCCCCAGTCGTACTCGTCCCCGCAGAGGCTCGACGGAGCCCCATTTCATGGCGTTCTCGGGCGTTACGCAGGTCAGTTGCGTCGCTGCGAGATCGCGATAGGGCCGTTCGTCAAGGGCGTCGGGATCGAGCGCCGCGCCGAAATAGCGCCCGCTCTCCGCGGCGGCCGAGCCAAGCGTGGTTTGACCCTCTCGCCGGCGTCGGCGGCGGCGCATATCAGCAGCACGAGCGCCGCAGCGGCGACGCCTGTTCTCAGCCGCGCCAGAGCATCGATCTCCACCCTATAATATTATCACCGCGCAGTGAATTATGTACAAGGCCGTGTCGGCGGCCAAATCCATCCGAGCGCGACCAAGCAAAACCAAATAAATTCAAGTAAAATCGCCTGGAATTGCTTGATTTTATTCGTCCAAATCGGGACTTTTCAATGAGTTATGGCGGAAAAAATAAAAGAAATTCCTGCCCTCCCTTTCCGCGCGCCGCCAGCCGTCTGGCGAGTGCCGAGTTCGATCCGGCGAGCAGGAGAGAATAATACAGAATTCTGATTGTCACAAAGGCTTTGCGCGGCGGGAGCGTCTCAGATTGAATCTCGTCTTCCGATCCAAAATGCCCCAAGACCGAAAACCGATCGGCGGAGCCTGAAGGAGTGACAGCCATTCCGAAGTCCGGCGCCGAGCTCAAGTTCATGGGATGAATATTGCGGGACGCTCACCGCCGCGACGAGAAATCTCTTCTCGCGTCGCATATTGCCGGATAGATATGCCCAGTCCAGAACCGCTGGCGTCTGGACAGTCGAGTTAGAAAAACCGACGATCCTTGCAGCGCGCAAAAATTACGCGCGTGATCGCGGGAGGTCGCGTCAAACCGGGAGGAAAGTAAATGAGGAATGCTCTATGTCTAGGCGTGTTCGTTTCGTTGGGCTGCCTTTGGGGCTCGGGAGCCATGGCTCAATCAGGGGCCATCAATAAAGCCGTCGGCGGCTATTCGTTCGAGGACGCAGCCAAGGAAGCTGCAACGACGAGGAAGAACGGCAAGCCGCTCACTTTCGCGATCATCACCCATACCGCCGGCAACGGGTTCTTCGACCCGGTCTATGTCGGCGCGCAGGTCGCGGCCAATGCGTTCGGCATCAACCTCATCAAGCTCGGCTCCGAAGCGCCGATGGACGACATCCCGCGCGAAATCCAGATCCTCAACCAGATCGTCAACGACCCGACGATCAACGGCGTGATCATGACCACGCCGCAGGTCGGCGCCTATAACGACATCGTCAAGAAGCTCGAGGATAGGGGTGTCGTGGTCGCCACGACCAATTCGTTCGACGGGACGCTCTATGATCGCAACAACATCAGCCATACCGGCCAGGACGCGAGCGCAGCCGCGATCGGCGGCGAGGCGATCGTCAAATGCCTGATCAAGAACAATGTCAAAGGCGGTTCAATTCTTTTCCCGAATACGGTTTCGGTCGGCAATATCGAAGTCAATAACCGCGTGACGGCGGCGTTCCAGGCGACGTTGAAGGCCCTCAAGGCCGCCAATCGCCTGCAGGACTTCAAGGTCGACGCCGGCCCAAACAATATCGGCGTCGACGTCCCCGACATCACACCCGCTCCGATCGTGCAGCTGATCGAAAGCCGCAAGGACGTGGTCGGACTCTTCGGGCCCAACGGCGGCGTGACGCCGGCGATCGGGGATGCGGTTTCTCAGCTCAAGCTGAACAACAAGGTCTGCGCATACGGCTTCGATCTCGGGCCCAAGCAGCTTGAGCAGATCAAGAGCGGCGCGTTGATGGGCTCGCTCGGCCAGCAGCCGTTCCTGCAGGGCTTCTATCCGGTCATGCAACTCTACCTGCAAATTGATCGCAACATCGCGGCGGCGAACCTCGACACCCGCGCACAGCTTGTGACCAAGGATAATGTCGACAAGGTCGGCAAGCGCTTCGAAAACTAAGAGCGCATTTCGCCGCGGGTGCGCGGGGGTGACGATGAGTTCCCCGCGCATCCGCCATTGCCTGATATCGACCGAACGGGCCATCCCATGAGCGCCACAAGAGTGGTCACGCGCCCGATCGAGAGCGGACGCGGCTCGACGCTGCTGATCGGCGGATGGGAGGTCGGTCTTCTCGTCATCATGGCCCTTTTGTATCTCGGCGGGCTCTATCTCAATCCGGCGTTCTTCGGCTCGACCGGGGCGCTGTTCTCGGTTCTGCGCGACGCCTCGCGATATGGCGTGATGGCGGTCGGAATGACTTTCGTGATCGTCAACAAGGAGCTCGATCTCTCCGTCGGCTCGACTTTCGGCCTGACCGCGACGGTCTTTGGCGTGCTGTTCGCGCCGACCTATTTCGATCTCGACGCCTCGACCGCTGTGCTCTGCTGTCTCGCCATGGGCCTCGCAATCGGATTGATCAACGGCTTTCTCGTCACCATTCTCGAAGTGCCGGCATTCATCGCGACCCTGACAATGTTGTTCATCGGCCGCGGCGTGATCCTCGGCCTCACCGGCGGCAAGAACATCGCCTTCGAGCTCAAAGCGGACCAGTACGACGGGTTTTTCAGCATCGGTCAGGTCAACGCGTTCGGTTTCAACAATCAGATCATCATATTCGTTGTCATTGCGGCCATCGGGGCGATCGCTCTCGCCTATACGTCGTTCGGCTGGACGACCTACGCGACCGGCGGCAACGAGCAGGCCGCGCGCTATGCGGGCATCAATACCCGTTTCGTCCGCATGCGCTCCTACGTCCTGTCGTCGCTCTGCGCCGTGATTGCGGGCCTCATGAATGTCGCGCAAAACAAGGACGCCGACCCGCTGTCCGGTTTTGGCGTGGAATTGGTTGTCATTGCATCGGTAATCGTGGGCGGCGCGGCGATATTCGGCGGGCGGGGCCGGGTGATCGGGTCCTGCCTCGGCGCCATCTTCGTCGGCTTGATCGACAAGGTGCTGCGTGAGGGCGTGCCGGTCACTCGCATCATCCAGGTCGGAGACGAGAAGATGGAGGTCGCGGCGGTCTCGCAATTGCCGCCAGGCGCGGTTCCAGCCTTTCTCGGCGTCATATTGATCATCGCGGTCCTGGTCGAACCGTGGCTGGTGCGGCGGCGCCTTCTCGCGCGTCTCTGGGCGTGGCTGCGCGGCCTGCCGCCGCCGGTCGTTCCGGATCTCGGCGGCGTCGCGATCTCCGGCGCGCAAACACGCGGCACGACCGCGCAGTCGCGTGGCCTCGGCAAACGGGGGATTGCGGCATTCTTCTATCGGCGCGACGCGGCGGCAGTCATTCTGGTTGTCGCGCTCTGGCTTTTCGGCTTCTGGGCGAGGCCGGATTTCTGGCAGGGGCTCGACAATTCGTTCTCGATCCTGCTGGCCTTCTCGGAGATCGCGCTGCTTGCGGTCGGACTGACCTTCGTGATGGCTAATGGCGATATCGATCTCTCCGTCGGGTCGGTGCTGGCGCTTTCGGGCGCGACCGCCGCGGTCATCATGAAGGACACCAGCCTCGGCCCCCTTGCCGCCGCCGTCACCGCGATCGGGGTGGGCGTCCTGGCCGGCGCGATCAACGGCTGGCTGACCGCTTACGTCGGCCTTCCCGCATTCATTGCGACTCTGGGCACGTTCTACTGGGCGCGCGGCATCGGATCGTCGATCGTGGCCGGCACTCAGCTCAACGGTTTTCCCGAGTCCTTCAACCTCATGGGACACAGCCTGTTCGAACTATTGGACGCGCTTGGGATTGCGCCGACCCATGGATGGCAGCTCGCGCTCGCCAACGCAGTCAGCGTGCAGACGATCTTCGTCATCGCCGTGGCGACGATCGCGGGCGTCGCGCTCGCCCATACGACTTTCGGCCAGAAAGTGCTTGCCGTCGGCGGCAATGAGCGCGCAGCCGCCTTCGCCGGCATTGACACCCGCCGGGTTCGATTCACCGCGCTCTTGATTTCGGGGACCTGCGCCGGATTTGCGGGCGTTATCTACGATGCATTCTACCGCAGTTTCATCCCGACCGCCGGGCAATTGCGCGAACTCGATGCGATTTCATCCGTCATCATCGGCGGCGGCTCGATCTTCGGTGGTTACGGCACGATGATCGGATCGCTGGCCGGCGCCGGCGTCATCACGCTCATTCGCCAATTGCTTTCGCTGCAGATCATTCTCCGAAATGGTAGTTCGTTCGTCATGCCGCAGGAATGGCAGAACGTGTTCATCGGCCTGATCCTGATCGTCGCGGTGGTCGGCGACATCTGGCTGCGCCAGAATAATATCCTGGGCAAGTGGTTCGGCAGGGTGAGGAGGGCCGAAGAGCCGCCCGGCGCCGGCGCCATCGTGGAGCGCAAGGCATGACGACGCCAATCGTGATGATGCGTGGAATATGCAAGAACTTCGGTCCGGTGCAGGCGCTGATCGACGTCCATCTGCGCTTGATGCCAGGCGAAGTGCTCGGCCTGGTCGGCGACAATTCGGCCGGCAAGTCGACTCTGATGAAAATTCTCACCGGCGCCTATCAGCGCGACGCGGGCGATATTTCCATCGCCGGACAGCTGGTGCACTTCAAGAGCCCGCACGAGAGCCGTGACCGCGGCATCGAAATGATCTATCAGGACTTCGCGCTATGCGGAAACCTCGATGTCGGCCAAAATATCTTCCTTGGGCGATGGCCGATGCGGTTTGGAATCTTTGTCGACCGTGCGCGCATGCATGTCGATGCCCGCGAGATTCTCAACCGGCTCAAGGTCGACGTAAACTCGGTCTATCAGAAGGTCGAAAGTCTGTCTGGCGGACGCCAGCAGTCGGTCGCGATCGCGCGCGCGATTTCGTTTGCGCCAAAGGTGGTGGTTTTCGACGAGCCGACCGCCAATCTCTCGGTGACCGCAACCGAGCGGCTGCTCGAGACGGTGGCGGAACTGAAAGTCCACGGGGTCGCGCAAGTGATCATCTCTCACCGGATGAACGATATCTTCGAGGTCGGCGATCGCGTGATGGTGCTCAAGCGCGGCCGCAATGTGGGCGATCGTGTCATTTCGCAGACGACTGAAAAGGAAGTGCTTGAACTGATCGTCTCGGGCGTGCCGGAAACGCTCGCAGCCGAGTCAGCGCCGTAGCCCGTCCGACACGCTGTTTTTTGATTGTTTTTTCGTCAGCGGCGACCAAGCGGCGGCGCTCAACCGCCTCCTTTTCGTCGTCCGCGCTATTTCAGCCCCCGTGAACAGGCTGGGTGACAAAGCGCTGCGCCGGCCGCGTCGCCCTCGAACTTGGCGAGCCGGAACGGCGGGCGAAGGCGCCTGAGCACCGTGTCCATCACATCGGCGATGATGTCCTGGGCGTGGTCGAGTTCGGCACCGTGGAGAAAGCTGGTGTAGCCGGAGATGTCGGCAATCACGAAACAGGCGGCTTCGGGTTTCGCCAACATGGAGCGGTCCCTCCCGCGATCCGCTTCTGTCACCTTTCGCAGGTTGTCGAAGGTTGAATCGCGAATCTGATAAAGCCCTGGCGCCTCGACCGGCGGCGCAAAGACTAGTCGCGCCGTGCGGCTGTCATGGCCCTGTCCCGCGATCGGGCGCTTGCGCTGGGGCGCTGGCGCCAGTATTCATTTTCCGACCGAAGATTCGGAATCGAGGTTTTTGCGTTGGGGGCAGGGCGGCCAGCGGTTGTTCTTTCGTGTCTTCTCTGGGCTGCGCTTCAGGCCGGCCCGGCTTGGGCAGCCGACATGTCCAGCCTCGGCATCGAGACCGCGCCGCCGCCTGAGCCCATAGTCCAGCCAGGGCCAAGCACCTACATCGACTTCCTCGATGAGGTGCGTGTCGGCGCCTACGCCCACAACTGGATTCACGACGAGGGTTCGCCGGTCGACGTGTCGGGCGAGATCCTCACCTCGCCGATTGGCTACGCCAACAATATCGGCGGTCCGTGGTTCTCCTGGTTCTTCAATCCGCGCATCAACCTCGGCGCGATGATCAACACCGGGGGGAAGACCAGCTACGGCTTCACCGGCCTTACCTGGCGCATCCCGATCTACAAAGGGTTCTTCTTCGAAGGCGAATTCGGCGGCGCAGTCAACACCTCGCCGCTGCGCGATGAGCCGGACCGCGTCAACACCGGCTGCCGCTGGGACTTCCGCGAGTCGGGAGGCTTCGGCTACCAGTTCACCGAGCATTGGGATCTCATCGCCAACATCGAGCACATCTCGCACGCGAGCCTCTGCACCCACATCAATCCCGGCCTGACCCAGGTCGGCGCAAGGATCGGGTACAAGTTCTGAGGCGCCGCTAATCGTCATTGCGAGCGAAGCGAAGCAATCCAGGGAACGTAGAGCGCCGAGACTTCTGGATCGCCGCGTCGGCCTGCGGCCTCCTCGCGATGACGATTCCATCCGAACGCGCCAATCAGCCTACCACCCGACCGTTTCGTCTGAGCCTCCGAAACGCTTCGGCATGCTCTTATAATGTGGAAGGTCATCGACGACGGGCCGAATGGCGAACTGGCACTGCATATGAAAGGCGGGCTGAAATCTGCCTCGCGGGAGCAGGAATCCGTTGACGCCCCGCAGCCGCAGCCTGTCGACTTCGATAAATAGACGCGTGCCACATTCGCGGCAAGTGAAGCGGGGATTGCGCTTGAGTTTCCACGTCGTTGGATCGCCGCGGACGACCTTGACCGCGTCTGCGGGGTAGACGGATTCCGGCGCATAGGCGCCGCCGTGGACTGCCTGACAGTCGTCGCAATGACAGAAAAATTGCACGATCGGTTCAGAGGTGATTTCGACCTCGACCGATCCGCACCGGCATTGGACCTTCATCGTTCGTTCGGCTCCGGTTCATTTCTTCAAGCGGCGGCATCCAGGACTTTCGCTCGGGCTGTTTTTCGGATAGGGAGCGCGATAAAGGCCGATCCCGCGTTCGTTGCCCGAGAATTCCGCCCCTTCCGGTCAATTGGCCGCGGAGGAGCTTTCTTCGCGCCTACGCTTGCCGTCGGCAAGCCCAGGAGCCCCATGCCCAAGCGGACCGACATTTCGACCATTCTGATCATCGGCGCCGGGCCGATCATCATCGGTCAGGCGTGCGAGTTCGATTATTCGGGGACGCAGGCCTGCAAGGCGCTGCGCGCGGAAGGCTACCGGATCGTCCTCATCAACTCGAATCCGGCGACGATCATGACCGATCCCGACATGGCCGACCGGACCTATATCGAGCCGATCACGCCCGAGATCGTCGCGAAGATCATCGCCAAGGAGCGCTACGTGATTCCGGGCGGCTTTGCGCTATTGCCGACCATGGGCGGCCAGACCGCGCTCAACTGCGCGCTCAGCCTGCGCAAGATGGGCGTGCTCAAGCAATATGAGGTCGAGATGATCGGCGCGAGCGCCGCGGCGATCGACAAGGCCGAGGACCGCAAGCTGTTCCGCGAGGCGATGACCCGGATCGGGCTCAAGACGCCGCGCTCGCATCAGGTGAAGACCCTCGGGCAGGGGCTGACCGCGCTCGATGACATCGGATTGCCCGCAATCATCCGTCCGAGCTTCACTCTTGGCGGCACCGGCGGGGGCATCGCCTACACTCGAAGCGAATTCATCGAGATCGTCGAGCGCGGCATGGATGCGTCGCCGACCGACGAGGTGCTGGTCGAGGAGAGCGTGCTCGGCTGGAAGGAATTTGAGATGGAGGTGGTCCGCGACAAAAAGGACAATTGCATCATCATCTGCTCGATCGAGAACATCGATCCGATGGGCGTGCATACCGGCGATTCGATCACCGTCGCCCCGGCTTTGACGCTGACCGACAAGGAATTCCAGGTCATGCGCGACGCCTCGATCGCGGTTCTGCGCGAAATCGGGGTCGAGACCGGCGGCTCGAACGTGCAATTCGCGGTTAATCCGGCCGACGGCCGCATGGTCGTGATCGAAATGAACCCGCGGGTCTCCCGCTCCTCCGCGCTGGCCTCGAAGGCGACCGGGTTTCCGATCGCCAAGGTCGCGGCCAAACTCGCCGTCGGCTATACGCTCGACGAGATCGCCAACGACATCACCGGCGGCGCCACGCCGGCTTCGTTCGAGCCGACGATCGACTACATCGTCACCAAGATCCCGCGCTTCGCGTTCGAGAAGTTCCCCGGCGCCGAGCCGGTGCTGACGACAGCGATGAAATCGGTCGGCGAGGCGATGGCGATCGGCCGCACTTTCCCCGAATCGCTGCAAAAGGCGCTGCGCTCGCTGGAGACCGGCCTCGACGGGCTCGACGAGATCGACATCGATGGGCTTGGCGTCGGGGATGACCACAACGCGCTGCGCGCCGCGATCGGACAGCCGACGCCCGATCGGCTGCTCAAGGTGGCGCAGGCCATTCGGATGGGCATGAGCGTCGAAGAGATCCACGAAGTCTCTAAGATCGACCCCTGGTTTCTCGACCGCATCGCCGACATCGTCCGGCTCGAAGCGATGGTGCGCGCCCACGGGCTGCCGCCGGACACTGGCAACTTGAGGGCTCTGAAGGCCGTCGGCTTCTCGGACGCGCGCCTCGCGGCCCTCGCCGGCCTCCCGGAGACCGACGTCGCCGCCGCCCGGCGGAGGCTCGGCGTCCAGCCGGCGTTCAAGCGCATCGACACCTGCGCCGCGGAATTCGCCGCGCCTACCGCTTACATGTATTCGACCTACGAGGCTCCTTTCGTCGGTGCGGTGAAATGCGAAGCGGATCCCACGGAGCGCGATAAGATCGTCATTCTGGGCGGCGGGCCGAATCGGATCGGGCAGGGGATCGAGTTCGACTATTGCTGCTGCCACGCCTCATTCGCGCTTCGCGAGGCGGGCTATGAGACGATCATGATCAACTGCAATCCGGAGACGGTCTCGACCGACTATGACACGTCGGACCGGCTCTACTTTGAGCCGCTGACCGCCGAGGACGTGCTCGCCATTCTCGACAAGGAGCGCGAGCGGGGTACGCTCAAGGGCGTCATCGTCCAGTTCGGCGGCCAGACGCCCCTGAAGCTCGCCCACGCGATCGAACAGTCGGGCGCGCCGATTCTCGGGACCTCGGTCGACTCCATCGATCTCGCCGAGGATCGCGACCGCTTCAAGCGCCTGCTCGACAAGCTCGGCCTGAAGCAGCCCAAAAACGGCATCGCCTACTCGGTCGAGCAGGCGCGCCTCATCGCCGCCGATCTCGGGCTGCCGCTCGTCGTTCGCCCTTCTTACGTGCTGGGCGGGCGGGCGATGGCGATTATCCACGATTCCGGCGCGCTCGACGATTATCTGCTCGGCGTGCTGCCAAGCCTGGTGCCGTCCGACGTCAAGGCGCGCTATCCGAACGACAAGACCGGGCAAATCAACACGGTGCTTGGCAAGAACCCGCTCTTGTTCGATCGCTACCTCGCCGATGCGATCGAGATCGACGTCGACGCTATCAGCGACGGCCAGACGGCGGTCGTGGCCGGAATCATGGAGCATATCGAGGAGGCCGGCATTCATTCCGGCGACAGCGCCTGCTCGCTGCCGCCCCGCTCGCTCAAGCCCGCGACGATCGCGAGTCTCGAGGAGCAGACGAAAAGGCTGGCGCGCGCGCTCGAAGTCGGCGGGCTCATGAACGTGCAATACGCGCTCAAGGGCGGCGAGATCTATGTTCTCGAAGTCAATCCGCGCGCTTCGCGTACGGTGCCGTTCGTCGCCAAGGTGATCGGCAAGCCGATCGCCGCGATCGCGGCCCGAGTCATGGCAGGCGAACCCTTAGCTTCATTCGATCTCACCCTCGAAAAGCTCGATCACGTCGGGGTCAAGGAAGCGGTCTTTCCCTTCGCCCGCTTCCCGGGGGTCGACACGGTGCTGGGGCCGGAAATGCGTTCGACCGGCGAGGTCATGGGCATTGACCTGTCATTCGAGGTCGCCTTCGCCAAGAGCCAGCTCGGCGCCGGATCGCGGCCGCCGACGTCGGGGGCCGTATTCGTCTCCGTCCGCGACGCCGACAAGGAGAAAATCGTCGAGCCCCTGCGCACGCTGCAGGCGCTCGGGTTCAAGATCCTGGCCACCGGCGGGACCCAGCGCTTTCTCGCCGCCCATGGCCTCCAGGCGGAAAAGGTCAACAAAGTGTCGGAAGGGCGCCCCCACGCTGCGGACGCCGTCCGCAACGGGGCGGTGCAGCTCATGTTCAACACCACCGAGGGCGCGACCTCGCTCGCCGATTCCAAGCCTCTGCGCCGAGCCGCCCTCTTGCAAAAGACGCCCTACTACACCACAATTTCAGGGGCGATCGCGGCGGCGGAAGGGATACGCGCCGTCGCGGCCGGCGAACTCGAAGTCAGGGCGCTACAGGACTATTTGGCGTGACGGCGGGAAATGGCGCCGTCGCGACGGCGTTTATTTCTATGGATGGACTATGGACAAACTACCGATCACCGCCGCGGGCCATGCAGCCCTGGAAGCGGAGTTTCTTCGCCGCCAGCAAGTCGAGCGGCCGCGCATTATCGCGGCGATCTCTGAAGCGCGGTCGCATGGCGACCTATCGGAAAATGCCGAATACCATTCGGCCAAGGAGGCGCAGTCGCACAACGAAGGCCGGATCGTCGAACTCGAGGATCTGCTGCAGCGCGCCGAAGTGATCGACGTGGCGAAACTGAATGGAACGACCGTGAAATTCGGCGCGACCGTGACGCTGATCGACGAGGACACCGAAAAGCAGAGGGTGTTTCAGATCGTCGGCGAAACCGAGGCGGACGTGAAGTCAGGCAAGGTCTCGATCACCTCGCCGACTGGGCGGGCGCTGATCGGCAAAAAGGCCGGCGATAGCGTCGAGGTGAATACGCCCGGCGGCGGCAAGAGCTATGAAATCGTCAGGGTCGCGTATATATAGAGGCGCGGATGAATTAACGGCGCAATTCGGCGCTAAAAGAGGAGGTTTCGCCATGTCAGCGCTCCCCTTGACCCGCCGCGCCGTGCTTGCTGCTCTCGGGTCGTTCGCGGTTCCCTCGGCTCTCGTGCGAAACGCGCTGGCGCAGCCTAACGTCCGCTTCCGCAACATTGTGGTCGACGTCTCGCCGTTGCGCGCCAGCCTGGGCGATCCGACGGCGGCTTGGGTGCAACAGGAGCTCCCCGGCGCGCTCGCGCAGGCCCTTGCGGCCTATATGGCGCCAGGCGACCGTCATGGCGCGACCCTGGTGGCGCGGATCGACGATCTCTATCTCGGGCCGAACAGCGGCGGCGCCGGCCCGTGGGGCGCTTCGCAGGACACCATCAACGGCACGCTCCTGGTCAGGGGTCCGCATGGAGGGATTGCGGGCGACGCACCCATTCGGGCGATCACTTGGTATCACCCGATGGCGGTCGACCAACCTCTGCGCGTTGAGTCCAATCACTGGCGGGTTGTGGCTTTGGCGCAGGCCTTCGCGGGCTGGGCCCCGAGAGAACTCGGGCTCTAGGGGCTTTAGCATCACCGATGCGCCGAGCAGGGAACTCGGCGCGGGAAGGAGAGAATGTCGGCTGGCGCTGTGACCCGCCGCGCTGCGGTCGTTGGCCTTCCGGCTTTCGCCCTTCTCTCGGCTATTGTAGCGCGAGGCGCGCAGGGCCAGCCGACGGTCCGATTCCGGGACATTCAAGTCGACGTTTCGCCGCTCCGGGCCAGCGCCGGCGATCCGACGGCCGATTGGGTGGAGCAGGCGCTTCCCCAAGACCTGATGCGAGCCATGTCGGCCTACCTCGCGCCAGCGCAGCGCAACGGCGCAACCTTGGTGGCGCGGATTCAGGACGTCAATTTTGGCCAAAGCGGCGGCGGCCGAGGCGGCGCGGGCGGAGGATCGCAGGACTCCATTCAGGGCGTCCTGATCGTTGGCGGCTCGCGCGCCGGAATCGCGGCTCAAACGCCCCTGCGGGCGATCGCCGCCTACTCTCCCAACGCCGCCGATGAGGCGCTGATCGAGGAAGCCTACCATGGGCGCGTTGTGGCTCTGGCGCAGGCTTTCGCCGGCCGGGCGGCGGGCGAGCTCGGGCTCTGACCCGCGCCTTCGCCGGTCGAGGGGCAATTGCCTTCAGCGCCGCTGTGCTATAGCCCGCCGCCATGATTGGCGCGGGCACGGACCGGACAAAGCCGCGGCTCGGCGGCGGTCCGGCGGTCATTCTGGTTCGGCCGCAATTGGCCGTGAACATTGGCATGTGCGCCCGCGCGATGGCGAACTTCGGCCTCGACGACCTGCGTCTGGTCAATCCGCGCGAAGGCTGGCCGCGCGGCGACGATTATCGCGAGGTCGCCTATTCCGCGGCGGCGGGCGCGACCGATCTCCTCGACGCCGCGCGCGTCTTTCCGAGCCTTGAGGCGGCGGTCGGCGATCTCAATGCGGTTTACGCCGCGACCGCGCGCGAGCGCGGCCAGATGAAGGCGGTGTTGACCCCGAGCGTCGCCATGGGCGCGACCGCAGCGGCGGGCGAGAAGCGCGGCATCCTGTTCGGCCCTGAGCGCACCGGCCTTTCCAACGACGAGGTGGCGCTCGCCGATTCGATCATCACCTTTCCGTCCAGCCCGAACTACGCATCGCTCAATCTCTCCCAGGCGGTTCTCATCTGCGGCTACGAATGGTTCAAGGCCGCGCATGGCGATAGGCCGCCCCCTCCTACGCTCCCGCGCGCGATATCGCCGCCGGCGCAACGCGAAATGCTGCTCGCCTTCTTCGACTATCTCGAGGGGAAGCTCGACGAGAACGGCTTCTTCCGCCCCCTGACCAAAAAGCCGGGCATGCGGCGAAATCTGCGCAACATCTTCCATCGCATGGAGCTCACCCAACAGGACGTGCGCACGTTGTGGGGGGCGGTGGTCCGCCTGGCCGAGGGGCCGCGGGTCGAGGTCAAGACGCGCAAGCGGGTGCGGCAGAAGAAGAGCGAGGCGTGAGCCTCAAAATCTAAGCGTGATGCTGATCGGCGGCCGCGGTCACCCAGGCTCCATCGGGCGAACAAAAAAGCTCTCCGAACAGTTGTTTGTCCGGAGAGCTAAACGTTTTGCGCAACTCCTAAGACGGAAGTCGCCGCAGTTCCGTTTATTGCGCAGGAGCCGCCGGGGCCGCCGGCGCAGGAGCCATCTCGTGGTGCATGTGGTGGTGATGATGGTGGTGATGGTGATGATGGTGATGATGATGATGGTGATGATGCATCTCATGCGTCATCGGAGCGGCGGGAGCGGCCGGCGCGCGTGGTGTCTTGTGCGACGGCGTATCCGGCGAGGCCGAGCGAGAGCACGGCGGCGGCGGCGAGGGTCTTGATCATTGGAACGTCTTCCTGTGGTTTAGGGGAACCCCGATGGGTCAATACCGACGAATAGGCCTCGCTCTCTGAACTCAATATGAACATGTACGATCGTAGGCGAATCGGGTGAAGGGCTTCGAGCAATGGCGGTGAGCAGCATGACCGCATTCGCCCGCGCCGCCGGGAGCGGCGGCACGTGGCGCTGGACATTTGAGCTCAAGACCGTCAACGCCAAGGGCCTCGACATCCGGTTGCGCATGCCCATACCCTTCGACAGGGCGGAAGGGGAGGCGCGCAGGCGGCTCGCCAAAGCGTTGGCGCGGGGGACCTGCTTCGCGACCCTATCCGCGCAACGCGAGGGGGCGACTGCCGCAGCGCGAATCGATCTGGCGGCGCTCGAATTGATCGCCGTCGCCGCCCGCGCGGCGGCGATCAAGGCCGGGCTTGCGCCGCCGACGATGGACGGACTGCTCGCCCTGCGCGGCATCCTTGAGGCGGCCGACACCGAGGACGACGAGGCCGCTGTGAGCGCGGCCTGCACGGGCGCGCTGGTGAGCCTCGATGAGGCGATCGCCGCGCTCACCACCGCGCGCCGGTGGGAAGGAGGGGCGCTCGCCCTGGTGCTTAAGGACATGCTGTGGGCCATCGCCGGGCTCGTCGAGGCGGCGGACTCGAATCCTGCGCGCCGGCCGGAGGCGGTGCGCGAGCGGCTCGCACAGAGCGTCGAAGCGCTGATGGGCTCGGCGCGCGGCCTCGATGAGAACCGTCTGTACCAGGAGGCGATCCTGCTCGCGGCCAAGGCCGACATCCGCGAGGAGCTCGACCGGCTCAAGACCCATGTCGCTGCCGCTCGGGCGCTGATCGAGGAGGGCGGCCCGATCGGGCGGCGGCTCGATTTCCTCGCCCAGGAGCTGGCGCGCGAGGCGAGCACCCTCAGCGCCAAGGCCAATGACGTCAGCCTCACGGCGCAGGGGCTTGAACTGAGGGCGCAAATCGAGCAATTCCGCGAGCAGGTGCAGAATGTCGAATGAGATTTGAAGCGATGGCCGCTAACCGGCGAGGCATGATCCTGATTCTGTCCTCGCCGTCGGGGGCCGGCAAGACGACGCTGACCCGGATGCTGATGCAGGACAAGGGGCTCGACCTCACGCTCTCAGTCTCGGTGACCACGCGCCCGCGACGCTCTTCCGAGGTCGACGGCATCCACTACCGGTTCATCGACCGGCGCGAGTTCGAGCGGATGAAGACGGCGGGCGATCTCCTGGAATGCGCTGAGGTTCACGCTAACGCCTATGGCACCCCGCGCGAGCCGGTCGAGAAGGTGCTGGCGCAGGGGCGCGACATGCTGTTCGACATCGACTGGCAGGGCGCAAAGCAGATGCGCGAGCGGCTCGGGGACGACGTCGTCAGCGTCTTCGTCCTGCCGCCGTCGCTCAGCGAATTGCGCGCCCGCCTCGAGCGGCGGGCGGAGGATTCGGCGGCGTCGATCGGGACCCGGCTCGAGGCCGCGAGACAGGAGATCGGGCGCTGGCGCAATTACCAGTATGTGATCGTCAATGATGATCTCCAGCGCGCCTATCGCGACGTGGTGGCGATCGTTGCCGCCGAGCGGCTGCGGGCGAGGCGGGTCGAGGCCGGCGTCGAGCAGCTGGTCGAGAAGCTGATGCGGGAATGAGCGATTGCAGGTGAAACTATAGCAATATCAATTCGTTGCGATCTTGTATTTAAAAGTCAGTTCATATACGTTCAATCGTCGGTGTGTCCAAGCTGGCTCCAAATTTATCCAAATCCAGCAAAGCCCAGCCAAGCCTTGACCAAAACAAATCAAAGAAAAAAGCTTTGATTTCCTTGGATTCCCTTGGCGGGTTTGAGCCTTTTCAATGGCTTGCGGCGACCCCCTGGGGCAAAAAAATCTTTCGTCTCCACCTCGGGTCGCCGGAGCGCTTTGCGCTCACGGCGATTCCACAACACGGTCGATCCTCCAGTCCTTTTTGCCGACATTCTCGAACACAGAATACCGAATTTCCTAATTTCAGCAATCGATAGTTTTTTCGCTTGACCGAATAACAATATGAAATAAAAGATTGTCGTCAAAAGTTGATGTTTACCCTCAACTGGGCCGTGAAGTCGTACACCGGATATTGTTTGATGATCGGGACACCGACTTCGAGCGAGACGTTCAAGTTTTTCGTGAACTTGCGCCCGATCCGGCCGTCGAACGGCAGGAAAAGGCGTCCGGTCTGGCCGGTCGAGGGAGGGCCGAAGTTCCAGCGGATGTCCGGGTCCGGGTAGAGGGTGAAGAACCAGCGGTCGGGCAGCGAGAAATTGACCGTTGGCGCGAATTGCAGGTTGCTCACCGCCTTCTTCGAGGGATCGCCGGCGAAGCTCTGGTCGTAGCGCATCAGCGGCTCGACATAGCTGCCTTCACTGATTTCCGGCAGCGCGTAGCGCACCCCGGCGATCGGCATGATCTGCCATTTTCCCGAGCCGAGGCCGTCATCCCAATCCCCGGTCGGCATGATGAGGCGGGCGCCGGCGCCGGCTGTCCAGCGGGCGTTGATCTGGTGTACGAGCGCCCCCTGGACGTCAGCATCGCCGAGCCCATAGAGGAAATCGGCGTTCGGATTGCTCGAGTTGTACGGGTCCTTGGCCTTAAACGGCAGATCGGCGCGAAGCGCCAATTGCCAGTCCGAGTTCAAATCGATGTTCGTATCGCCGCGGAGTTTGAGGGTGTCGGTGGTGACCGTCCGGATCGTTCCGTTTGGTCCGCTCCCCGGCGCTGTTTTGACCTCAGATTCGAGCTGAAAGAGACGTGTCCGGGTGAGGACGTCGCCTTCCGGGCCGCCGCCGAGGTCCTGATCGGCAGTCTGCGGCTCCCCGCTTGCAGCAGGCGGCGCCTGCTGGGCGACGGCGGCTGCGGGCAGGGCCGCTGCGAGCGTCCAGCCGATGAGCCGAGAACCGATTGTCGCGACGCGGAATCCCCTGCGCGATCGGTATCCGCCTCGTCCGCGGCGCTCGATGCTCAACCGTCCACGCCCCCGATCCCGACCACGTCTTGCCGCAACGCGGGCGAATAGTAAACAATTCGGAAAGGAGGAGAGGGGGTCGCAATGATCATTACGAACCAGGACGATGTCACCTCCGATGCGCTGGCGGCGATGGAGCGCACCGCCGATCCGCGCGCGCGGGAAATCCTGGCGTCCCTGGTGAGGCATTTGCACGGCTTCATCCGGGAAGTCCGGCTCACCGAGGACGAGTTTCGACAGGCCACGGCCATCGTCAGCGAGATGGGCAAACTCAGCACGGACGCGCATAACGAAACCGTGCTGATGGCGGGGTCGCTCGGGGTCTCCTCGCTTGTCTGCCTCCTCAACAACGGCGGCAAGGGAAATACGGAGACGTCGCAATCGCTGCTCGGTCCGTTTTGGCGGCTGAATTCCCCGCGCGTCGCCAACGGCGGCTCGATCGTTCGATCAGACACGCCGGGCGACCCGCTATTCGTCACCGCGCGGGTCATCGATAGGACGGGCAAGCCGATCGCGGGCGCCGAGGTCGATGTCTGGCACGCTTCGCGAATCGGCCTCTACGAGAACCAGGATCCGGAGCAGGCCGACATGAACCTGCGCGGCAAATTCACGACTGACGTGGACGGCCGGTTCTGGTTCTCAACCGTGAAGATGATCGGCTATCCCATTCCGACGGACGGCGTTGTCGGGCGGCTTCTGCAAGCTCAGAACCGCCACCCCTATCGACCGGCGCATCTTCATGCCCTGATCGTCAAAGAGGGCTTCAAGGTCCTGATCTCGCAGGTCTACGACCCGAAGGACCCGCACATCGACACCGACCCGCAGTTCGGCGTCACCAAGGCGCTTCTCGGCGACTACGCCCGACACGAGGAGCCGCATTCGTCGGATCCGGAGATTCGCCCGCCGTGGTATTCGCTCGACTATACTTACGTTATGGAGCCGGGCGAAACGAAGCTGCCTCAGCCCCCGATTAAGTGACGCGGGCCTTCAGCTTCGCGCAAAGGCTTAGCGCGTCGCTCTAGCGCCCAGTGCGTTAAGGTGAAATCCGTCATCGCGAGGAGCCTAAGGGCGCCGGCGCCCGTCTTTCGACGGTGGCGATCCAATGGAGCGAAGCAATGCGGCGGTTGCTCCGGATCGCCACGTCGCCTCGCGTGCTCCTCGCGATGACGGCGGCGTTTGCAGAACTCCACCCGGGGGGTATAGGCGTTGAGGGCGCCCCAGCAGCTCGAACGGACCGCATTTGCCAGAGACGGAATCGCCTTCCCCGGCGCGGTTGCAGAGGTTGCATATGGCGCCGAATTGTGCAGCAATTGACCTTAGGTTAGAAGGGGGCGGGAATGGTCTCCTGGACGCCGAGCCGGCGAGCGAGATTGGAACGCATAGACGCAGAGGCCGAGACGCTCATCCGCGAACTCGGCGATGGCGCATATCACGAGGCGCGCCGAAGGGAACACGAGGCGAGTTCCGACACCATTGCCAAAGATTGGGCTCTGGTCGCGCGAGCTGTTGCGCGCCAGACGGGCAGCAGGGTCGGCCTCAATATTTCGACCCAATTGGAGATGAATACCTATTTCGTGCTTGATCGGGAGCCGGGCGAGGCGCGCCAGCCTCGGTCCTTCGCGGAGGGGGAGCCCGAACACCAGCCCTACCGAAACGACGTCCCGAGCCCGCAGCCGTTCCGGATCCAATATATCGGCGCGGCGACGGATTCTGGACAATCGCTGTTGCGGGAAACCGAGATCCGCGCGTCCGACGTTTCCGCCGCGATCATCGCCGCCGCGATCTCGGCTTGGCCGCCGAAGACGGTCGCGCTGCGCATCCTCGACCGCGATGGCCACGAGGTTTTCGGGCGCGAGAAAGCTGGCCGCCGAGCGCCGAACCCCGATTGACGCGAATCTGGATTCCCGATCGGTCGCTTTGCGGCCGATCGGGAATGACAGAGGAGGCTTACGCCGCGTCGGCGGTCTCGCGTTCGCGAACCTCGTAAACCTCGAACGCCTCGCTGACCCCGCGCAGCGGCAGCGATGATGGCCGCGGCGTCATGCGATAGCTCGATTCGCTAAGCAGCCGCGCGACCTCCGAGCTTTCGATGATCGGCTTCGTCGCCAGGATCGCGTCCGGTTCCGCCAGGCCCTGGACGCGGGAGGCGATGTTGACCGTCTGGCCGAAATAATCCTGCCGGTCATCGAGCATCACCGCGAGGCACGGACCCGAATGGAGCCCGATGTTGAGCGCCAAATCCTCGCTGCCGCGCTCCTCGTTGATCTTGCGCATTTCCTCGCGCATCCGCATGGCCGCACGCAGAGCCCGGTCGGGCGTCGGGAAGGTCGCCATCACCGCGTCGCCGATGGTCTTGACCACCGCGCCGCCCTCGGCGGCCACCGCCTCGAGCAGAGCGCCGAAATGGCTGCGCACGAGGTCGAAAGCGGCGAGATCGCCGATCCGGTCGTAAAGCGCCGTCGAGCCCCTGAGGTCGGTGAACAGGATCGTGAGGCTCGTAATCTTGAATTGCTGCTCGGGATCGAACGTGCCGCTGCGATAGAGATCGCGGAACTCCTGGTTGCTGAGCAGCCGCGTCGCGTTCAAAAACGGCCGTCGCCCGCTGGTGATCTTCTCCATCTCTTCGGTGTGTATCCAAACGCCTGGCAGCGTCCGACGCGCGGCTTTGTTCTCGTACGAAATGCGCGTCGGCCCGGGCTGAATCTTGAGCGTGCCGCTGTGAACGTGCTTGTCGGTGAAGACGAGCGACAGATTGCGCCGCTCATGCGTCTCCTCGCCGTCGACCTCCAGAAAGAGCGACGAATGGGTCACCGGATCGAATACGATCGCAAATCCCTTCGGGAGGCTCAGCGACATGGCCGCCTTCTCGCCGGGCGCGAGCTCCATAGCGTCGAGAGTGGTGTTCTGAACGACGGTTTCGACATCTTCAGGCACGTTGGTGCTCGAGCTCCAGAAGATCTGGCGCATGTATTCGGCGAAGGGAAGCGAATCGGGATCGTGCGCGCTGATGCGACGAATCCGCGGATTGACCGTGAACGTCACCTCGACGAGCTGGTCGAGCGTCGGTTCGTAGTCCGACGCGCAGAGCGAGCAATAATAGTGCGTGTGATTGATGGTTTTCAGCGCCGCGCCACTCTCGAGCACGCCGCCGCATCCCGGGCAAAGCATGTTCCACGACATGTCGAACAATCCCAGTCGAGCCGCATGGACGAAACCGCCGATCGTGTGTTCCTCGTCGAGTTCGTGCTCCGCCGCATAGGCAAGCGGGTTGATCCGGTTCAAAGTTCGGTCGGGATCCGATTCAACTGATTTCTCAAGAGCCTCGGCCACCGCCGGGTCGGCAGCTTGCTTCAGAAGGCCCCACAGTGCGCTCGCGTCTGCCATAGTGTCCCTCAATAGCTTTTTTGTCGGTGAATTGACGTTTGGCGAGACCCGCAAAAGGTCGCGCCGTGCATGCGTCTATATAGGGTCGATCGGCGATAAAGACAGGGCGATCGTCGGCCGGAAAACCCGTTGTTGAGCGCGCGCCAAGCCAAAGATTGGGATGCGCGGATCGCTGGAAGGACTACTCCAATAGCGAGAACAAAGCAAGAACATTTTGCGCCCGAAACTGGCGCATGACCCACAGACCGGATCGCTCTAGGCGTCAGATCGATGCGAGGGTTTTGCGCGCCGCCTTCAGGTGCGGGATGTCGACCATCTTGCCGTCGACGCCGAGCGTCCCGGCGCTGGGATCGGCGTCGAACGCAGCGACGATCTTGCGCGCGTGTTCGATCTCGGCTTCAGACGGCGAATAGGCGCGGTTGATGACGGCGACCTGGTCGGGGTGGATGGCGAGGCGGCCGACGAACCCGTCGCGCCGGGAGCGCCGGCAATCCTGCTCGAGCCCGCCGGTATCGCGGAAGTTGGTGAACACGGTGTCGATCGCCGCGACTTCAGCGGCCGCCGCCGCGAACAGGCACTGGGCGCGCGCCAGCTGATAGGGAAAAGTCCAGGCGCCGTCGACCTCCTTGTTGTCGGTGGCGCCGAGCGCCGCCGCGAGATCCTCGGCGCCCCAGGTGAGCGCGATCAGCCGTGGATGGGGCGGCGCGTAGGAGCCGAGCGCGAACATCGCCTTAGGCGTTTCCGTCGCCACGCAAGCGAGCCTGACCGAACCCTGCCGCATGCCGGCGCTCTCTTCGAGCGCGTCGAGGCGCGCGCCGATCGGCTCGAGTTCGGCCGCCCCGTTGGCCTTCGGGATCAGGATCGCATCGAGGCCGGGCTTCACCACCGCCGCGAGGTCGTCGAGCGTCAAGCCGGTGTCGAGCGCGTTGACGCGGACGAAACAGGACCACGCGCGATCCGGCTCGTCGTCGATCAGACGCGCGACCAGCGCGCGGCCGGCGGCTTTGCGCGGCGGCGCGACGGAGTCCTCGAGGTCAAGGATCAGCGCGTCGGCGCCGCAAACCTTGGCGCGCGCGAACTTGCGCTCCGAGTTGCCGGGGACGAAGAGAAGCGAGCGCAGTCTCATGTCAGGGTCCGCAATACTCAAGGGCGAGCCGGCGCTGGCGCATACGAATTCAAGCGCTCCAGCCCCAGCCTTCCACTATAACCTGCGCGATTTCGCCGGCGAAGGCGCTGTCAAATCGCAGCGCCAAAACGATACCGCTGAGAGGCCTCGCTTTGTGGCAAAACCGCAAAGTCGGGCGTGTCGCCGGTATAATCCGTAGTTCGCAATTCCAAAAAAAGCGCCGCGGATATTTTCGTCCACGGCGCCCGAGCTCCTCATGGTTTGCCTATGGCAGACCACACATGGTCACGTATTCCGGTTGATATTCTCCGTTCTGGAAGTTCTCCAGCCGGCAACTTGAAGTCACAGGGACGCTCGCTGTGGCTTGACGAGGTATAATCGTCGCCGCCTCGGGCGCTGCTCCCGGCAAAGGCCCTCTCAGAGGAACCAGTCTGTAATAATGACCGTCCGGCGTCACAATGACCTGGGCGGAGGCTGGCGTTACGGCAGCCATCAATCCGACAGCCGCCGTCGCCAAAAACGCTGCGCGTAGGTACTGCATGTCATGCTCCTCCAAGTGTTTGAAATGAGCTCGCGTTGTAATAGGCCCATCTCTGATCTATTTTTGCATCGTTGACTGAGGCAGCAATCAGGCAAATTCCTATAATCGCGCAATTTGAACATGATGTTGCTCTAAATTAAATTATAATGACCCAATATTTATTCCATTGAAGAGGCGTAATCAAAGATAAAAGCTTATTTCAACTCACTTCTGACTGCCCTGCGGTAGGCCGACCCGCCCTTGGCCACGGACGCGCGGGATTCTGGCGCTGAAGGGTGGGGACCGGGGTTGGGTTTGACGGAGGGTCCGCGCAAAAGCATCTTTGCTTCGCGCTGAGCCGACGAGGAGGTCTGGGGTCGGAACCCCTCAACGGCAATTCGCGTTGGTCGGCGAAGGAGATTCAATCCCGGAGTAGCCCCATGTCGAAGCCCAACGAGACGCGGAAATGGTCGGCCGAAGTGACGGCCCATTCCGATTCGCTCGACCTTGAGCCCCATGTCTTCAGCAAGGAAGACCCGGCCGAAATCGCTGAATTGCTCAGGCGTTCCGCCGAGTTCGAGCGAGCGCCGCAAGTCGGGCGCCTTCCGATCAGCCATGTCGATGTTGAACCTGTACATCAATCGGGCGGGGCGGAACTTGTCGCCAAGCCGAAAGCGGACGCTCGAAGCGGCAAAAGTGAAATTGCGCGGACTCTTTGGCCGCGAGGCCTGATGATAGCCGCAGCGACTGAAAGCCTTGATCATTTGCGTCGCGAAGCAGCGGCGTGCCGCGCGTGTCCTTTATGGAAGAATGCGACCCAAACGGTATTCGGGGAGGGGCCGCCCGACGCGGAGATCATGCTGGTCGGCGAGCAACCCGGCGACCGCGAGGATCTTGCGGGCCGACCGTTCGTCGGGCCGGCGGGCGAGCTCCTGGATCGGGCGCTCGCGGACGCAGGCGTCGATCGGGCCCTCGCCTACGTGACCAATGCGGTCAAGCATTTCAAATTTGAGCCGCGCGGCAAGCGACGGCTGCACAAGCGCCCGAACGCCGGCGAAATCAAGGTGTGCAAAAGGTGGCTCGCCGGCGAAATCGAGGCCATAAGGCCGGTGCTTGTCGTGGCTCTCGGAGCGACCGCGGCGCAAAGCCTGGTCGGACGCGCCGTCCCGATCCAAAGCAATCGCGGCGAGCTGCTCGAACTGGCGAGCGGACTTCGGGTGTTGATCACGGTCCACCCGTCCTCGCTCCTGCGCCTGCGCGACGAAAAGGACAAACGCGAGGCCTACGCCGCCTTCGTCCAGGACCTTCGCTCAATCGCGCCGATTGCCGGGCGACCGGCCGGGCCGGCGCGGTCGAGTAGAATCTTCTCGGCGGGATGATCGCTCTGACCCCGTCCTGCCCGCTTCCGCCGTATTGTGGCAATTGGGGTTTGCCGCGCGTTCTGGGGCGCCTATCTAGGCTGGACGATGAATGCTTCGAGGCGCCGCAAGGTCCAGCCCCCGTCGACCAGCGCCCCGGACGATTTGTTCGGGTCCTCGAGCCCGACGCCCGAGGGCTTTCGCTATTCTGCTGACCTGCTGACGCCAGATGAGGAGGAGAGTCTCGCGCGCGAACTCACCGCTCTTCCCTTCAAGCCGTTTGATTTTCATGGGTATGAAGCCAATCGTCAGGTGGTCGGGTTTGGCTTTCGCTACGACTATGGCAGCCGGCGGGTGGTCGAGGCGCCGCCGCTGCCGCTGTTTCTCCAACCTTTGCGGCAACGAATCGCTGGGGCTTTTGGCCGCCCGGCGGAAGCCTTCGAGCAAGTGCTCATCAACGAATACCGACCCGGCGCCGGCATCGGCTGGCACCGGGACAAAGCCCAGTTCGATGAGGTGGTCGGAGTGTCGCTGCTCGCCCCTTGCACCTTCCGCTTCCGGCGGAAAAAAGGAGACGGCTGGGATCGCATTTCGCTGACCGTCGAGCCGCGCTCGGCCTATCTCCTCTCCGGGCCCTCACGGACGGTTTGGGAGCACAGCATTCCGCCGCTCGATCGCCATCGCTATTCGATCACATTCCGGACGCTTGCGGCGGCCCGGCAGTGAGCGACCTTCCGCTCCCAGTCCTTATAGTCCCGGGGATAGATCTTTCCGACTGAGTTTGATTCTCGCTAGGATGGGCGAACCCTGGAGAAAGTGGCGATGGGCTTAACTGACGTTGTTTCGCGACTGGCCGAAGTGGTCGGCGCGGCCGTCATCTGGAAGCGCCGGTCGGATGGCACGCTCGAGCCGACGTTCGGTCCGAGTCCGGCGATCCCGCCGGCGAAGCCGCAAGGTGGAATTCCCACCCTCAAGATGCCGACCGCGAGAGGCTGGCCGCAGGGGCGGACGCCGACCGCCGCCCCGGGCCTCAAGGTCAATGCGTTTGCGAGCGGGCTCAAGCACCCGCGCTGGATCCATGTCCTGCCGGGCGGCGAAGTGCTGGTCGCCGAGGCGCTGATGGAATCGGTGCCGGTCAAGACCCTCTACGATTACGCAATGCTCAGCATCCTCAAGCGCGCCGCAGCCGTCGGTCCGAGCCCGAACCGCATCACCCTCTTTCGCGATCAGGACGGCGATGGCGTGGCCGAGATCCGCAACGTTTTCCTTGACGGGCTGAAGCAGCCGTTCGGGATGGCGCTTGTGAGGGACATATTCTACGTCGGCAATACCGACGGCGTGGTCGCTTTCCCTTATTCGCAGGGCGCAAGCCGCATTGCGGCGCCCGGGCGTAAGCTGATCACGTTCAAGACCGATGGGCATTGGACGCGGAGCCTGCTCGCGAGCCCCGACGGGACGAAGCTCTATGCTGGGGTCGGATCGCTGACCAATATCGCCGACGAGGGGATGGCCGCCGAGGAGGGCAGGGCGGCCATCTACGAGCTCGATCTCAAGAGCGGCTCGAGCCGCATCTTCGCCAGCGGCCTGCGCAACCCGGTCGGTCTCGCGTGGGAGCCCCGGACCGGCGCGCTGTGGACGGCGGTCAACGAGCGCGATGGCCTCGGCGACGAGACGCCCCCCGACTATCTGACCTCGGTTCGCGACGGGGGCTTCTACGGCTGGCCCTATTGCTATTGGGGGCGGACGGTCGACGACCGGGTTCCTCAGGACCCGGATAAGGTCGCAAAGGCGATCACGCCCGACTATGCGCTGGGGGGCCATACCGCCTCGCTCGGTCTCTGCTGGCTGCCGGCCGGCGCGCTGCCCGGGTTTCCCGAGGGCATGGCGATCGGCCAGCACGGCTCCTGGAACCGCAGCACGCTCGCCGGCTACAAGGTCGTCTTCGTGCCGTTCTCCGACGGGCGCCCGGCAGGTCCGCCGCGCGATGTGATCACGGGCTTCCTCTCGCCTGACGAGCGATCGTCCTACGGTCGGCCGGTCGGGGTCGCGCTCGGCCCCGACGGCTCGCTCCTGGTTGCGGACGATGTCGGCGACGTGATCTGGCGGGTGACGGGAGACGGGCGGGCGTGAAAGAGTGGAACATTGAGATTGCCGGCGCGCCACTCAGGATAAAGCTGCGAACTCGTTATCATTGAGATTTTGCGAAACCTAGCCAGTGGAAGAAGCTAAACCGACGCTGAGGAGGAGCTTTGTAGGCGAACCGAGTCGTTTTCTGTTTCATCTACGGCCAGGTTTCTGTTGAGCCAGCCCGGATCGACGCGTGGCAAGGGGATTGCGTCGAGCAGCGCGCGCGTCGTGTTGCTCTTCGGCGACGCAAACACTGTCTCGCAGGCCCCTTCCTCGACGACACGGCCTCCATGAAGCACGTAGATCCGGTTGCAGACGGCGCGGATCACTGAAAGGTCGTGGCTGATGAACGCCATCGCCAGCCCGAGGTCGCGCGAAAGGGTCTTCAGGAGATTGAGCGCCTGCGCCTGAGTTGAAACGTCGAGACCTGAAACGATCTCGTCCGCGACGACCAAGTCGGGCGCGAGCAGCGCTGCGCGCGCGATGCCCACCCTCTGGCGCTGCCCGCCGGAGAGCTCGTGCGGATAGCGGTCGAGACAGGCGAGCGGCAGACTAAACCGCTCGAAGATCGCTCGTGCGCGCTGCTCCGCGTCCGCTTCGTTCTTCGCGACGCGGTGCAAGATCATGGGCTCAAGCACGCTGCGCCGGACAGTGCGCCGGGGGTTCAGCGAGGCCATCGGGTCCTGAAAGATGAGCTGCATCCGCCGGCGCAGGGGACGCATCTCCGCCTCGGAAATGTGCGTGATGTCCCGGTCCTCATAAGCGATGCGTCCCCCCGTAACATCGACGAGCCGGAGCAGGGCCCGACCCAGCGTCGTCTTGCCGGAACCGCTCTCGCCGACAATGCCGATCGTCTCGCCTCGGCCGATACGCACCGAGACGCCCTGCAGCGCCTTCACCTCGAAGTGAGAAGCGCCGAAAAGGCTTCGACGGCCCTTGAACGCGACCTCGAGGTTCTCTGCCGCGAGCAGATCCCTGCTCATGGCGTCGCCGCCTCGGCGCGAAGGCGAGCGATCACATCCTCGGGGACGGGGCGAAGGCCGGCGTCCGGGCGATCGTAGCGGGGAGAGGCCTCCAGCAGCGCCCGCGTGTATGCGTGTTTCGGCGCCTCGAGGATATCCTCGGTGCGCCCCTCTTCGACGACGCGGCCGCCGAACAAGAGCGTCACGCGATCGCAGATCTGCGCAACCACGCCGAGATCGTGGGTGACGAAGACCACCGCGGTGCCGTGCGCGCTCTGCATGTTGCGAATGAGGCGGAGGATCTGCTTCTGCACGGTCACGTCGAGCGCCGTCGTCGGCTCGTCCGCAATGATGAGGGTCGGCTCGAGCGCGAACGCGGCGGCGATCAGCACCCGCTGCCGCATACCGCCGGAAAGCTCGTGGGGGAAGCTCCGCAAGACCCGCTCCGGCTCTCGGATGCGCACCTCGGCGAGCAGCCGCAGCGCGATCCGTCTCGCAGTCGCGGCATCGAGCTTGCGCCTGAGGCGCAGGCCATCAGTCAGCTGCCACTCGATACGGCGGCCCGGATTCAACGCCGTCATCGGGTCCTGCGGGATCAGCGCGAATTGCTCGCCGATGAGCCGCCGCAATTGCCTGGCCGGCATTTCCAGGAGATTCTGACCCTCGAAGCGGATCTCGCCCGAAATGACTCGGATGGTCCGCGGCAATATGCCGAGGATCGCCTTGCCGATCGTCGACTTGCCTGCGCCGCTTTCACCGACGAGCCCGCGCGTTTCACCGCGCTCGACAGTCAAGGACACATCGCGCACGATTGGCGCGCCGTCCCGCTCGGAAAGAACGCACAGACCGGAGATCGCGAGGACGGGCGCGCTCATCGCCGCATCACCGGATCAAGCTCGCGGCGCAAGCCCTCGCCGAGCAGATTGAAGGCAAGCACTGTCAAGAACAGCATGGTCAGCGGCGCCGCGAGTATCCACCATCCTTCGTGCATCAGCTGGCGCCCCTGGGCGATCATGCCGCCCCAGGTCGGGGTATCGGAAGACACCGAGAGGCCGACGAAGGAAAGTATGGCTTCGACGATGACCGCGATGCCCATTTCGAGGCTGACGAGCGCGATCAGGACTGGCAGCACGTTGGGAAAAATCTCGCGCGTGAGGACGCGCCGCTGCGAGAAGCCGATGGCCCGTGCGGCGGTGACGTAGTCGGCGCTCGCCTGCGCTATGGTCTCGACGCGAATGACGCGGCAAAACCGTGTCCAGTCGATTATTGCGATCGCCGCAATTACGGAGCCGACGCCGGGGCCCACGACGGCGACCAGCAGGATCGACAATAGGACCGGGGGGAACGCCATCCAGATCTCGACGAGCCGCGACACTGTCGCGTCGACCCATCCGCGATGCCAGCCGGCGAGCAGCCCCAACGTCGCGCCGAGCAGAGCCGCAAGGCCCGACGCGCCGAAGGCGACGGTCAGTGCGATGCGCGAACCGTAGATCACGCGCGAAAGCGCATCACGACCGAGGTCGTCCGTGCCAAGCCAATGGCCCGGCTCAGCGCCAGCGAGCCAAACGGGGGGCGTCGCGCCGAGGATGATATCCTGTTCGAGCGGATCTTTCGGCGCGATCCAGGGCGCGCCGAGCGCGAGAACAAGCAGAAAGAGAATGAACCCGCCGCCCGCAACCACCTTAGGATCGCGAAGCAAGGCGCGGAGCGAGCTGCATGCGGGTTTCCGCCGGTCCTCCGAGACGGCGGCGTCAACCATGTCTGAGCCTTGGATTGGTCGCAAAGACGAGGAGATCGACGACCATATTCACGACAATGAACAGCGCGCCGAAGACAAGCGTCAGGCCCTGGATGAGGGGAAGATCGCGGTTGATGACGGCGTCGACCGCCATGTTTCCAATGCCGGGATAGGCGAAGATCCGCTCGACGATGACCGTACCCCCGATCAGGAACGTGAACTGCACTCCTGTCAGCGCGAGGGTCGGCGCGACGGCGTTGCGCAGCGCCTCCTGCAGCACCAGGCGCAATTTAGACATCCCTTTCAGCCGCGCGAGGAGCACATAATCCTGAACCATCGCTTCCCGCAGGGACTCCTTCAAGACTCGTGTGATGACGGCGGCGAGCGGAAGGCCGAGCGCCAGCGTCGGCATGATCATGTGGCGCAAGACGTCGACCAGCACGGAGAAGCGGAGCGTCAGAAGGCTCTCGATGAGATAGAAGGGCGTGGCGAAATGCACGGCCAAGCTGGGATCGATGCGACCAGAAAGGGGCAACACAGGCGCAAAGACGCCGAAGACGAGGACGAGCAGGAACGCCCAGATGAAGTCGGGCACGGCGAGGAAGAGGCCGTTGAGGCCGTCGACCACGGGAGCGATGGCGGTGTCGCTCATCAACGTCGCGAACACGGCGATGGCGCCTCCGAGCAATGCGGCAAAAGCCAGCGCGGCGACCGCCAGTTCGAGCGTCGCCGGCAGGCGCTCGGCCAGCAAACCGAGCACGCCGCGGTGCAAGGAGATCGAGGTTCCGAAATCGCCGCGTATGAGATCGCGCGCCCACACCGCGAATTGCATCGGCAGGCCCGCGTCGAGGCCATAATGCGCGCGCAGCGCCGCGATGTCGGCGGCCGAGGCGCCGGGGGAGATCATCATCGCGATCGGGTCGCCGGGAACGACGCGCAGCAATACGAAGACAACGACGGCAACCCCGACGAGTGTGATCGCCGCCATTCCGAGGCGTCGCAGCAGGCCCGAGGTCATGCGCGCCATGCGGGAAGGCGAAGGGAGCGCGACTCTCCGGCCAATTCGCGCTCCCCTAAAAAATTAGGCCTTCGTCACCAGTGTCGGCTGCAACGCGCCGGTTCCGTTGGCTGTCACTTTCAGCGAGGACTTGAAGACGATCGGTTGCGAATACTGAACGAGCGGAATCACGTAGCCCTTCTCGGCGATATATTTGTCGACCGCCTTCCAGCCGGCGATGCGCTTGGCCTCGTCCTTCTCGCCCCAGAGCGGTCCGATCATGTCGTCGAGGTCCTTCGACTTCCACGCGGAATGCGGCGAGGGCGAGAACATGGCGAAGCCGGTTGAACAGGTAGGATCGCCGATCGCATTGCCCCAGTTGTAGAAAGCCATCGGCGCGAGCTGGTGAGCGGCGCGCAGTTCGTAGTGCTTGGCGATTTCGTACACTTCGATCTCGGCGTCAATCCCGACCTTGCGCCACATGCCGACGATCGCCTGCACGGTCTCGTAGTCTTTCGGCTTGAAGCCGCGTGTCGTCTGGATCTTGAACTTGACCGGCTTTTCCGGTGAATAGCCGCTCGCCGCCAGCAGCTTTTTCGCCAGGTCGGGATCATAGGCGACCTTGATCGACGGGTCGTAAGCCTCGTAGCCCGGCGCATCCAACGTCGCGATCGGCGTCGCATAGCCGCGCAGCAGCCGCGTCGCGATCAGGTCCTTGTCGATCGCATGGATCGCGCCGAGGCGGACGTTCTCGTCGAGCATCTCCTTTTCGACATTGGTAATGAAGATCATGCCGATGTCGGTGATCGGCTTGCACTCCCCGGCGAGACCCGGCTTTGCCCGCAGGCGATCGTATTCTTCGTACGGAATCTCTAGCGTCACATCGGACGAACCGCTCTCGATCTCCGCGACGCGGCTCGTGCCGTCAGGCACGAACTTGAAAATGACAGTCTCGAAACTGGGCTTCGGTCCCCAGTATTTTTCGTTCCGCTTGAGACGCAGAAACGCGTTGCCCTGATACTCGTCGACGATGTAGGGGCCGGTGCCGATCGGCTTCTTCTCGAAACCCTCCGCGCCGACCTTGGTATAATAGTCCTTCGGCAGCACGTAGCCCGTGAGAAACGCCATCCACTTGAAGATGGTCGGATCGAAGTTCTTGCAGTCGGCGGTGATGTGCTGGCCGTCGATCTTGAAGTTGCCCAGCGAACCCCACACGAAGGCGACCGGGTTGCCGCCCTTGGGGTCGCCCGCGCGCTCGATCGACCAGACGACGTCCTCTGGCGTGAACGGGGAGCCGTCGTGCCAAACGACGCCCTCCCGCACGTCCATCCAGGCCTTGGTCTTGTCCTCGTTCCAGCCCCACTTGGTCAGGAGGCCGGGCGTCAGCGAAAGGTCGGTGTTCTGCCCGATGTACTGGTCGAAGATCGAGCGGTAGATCGCCTGGATGGTTGGATTGACGGAGGAGGGGCCGGTGGTCGGGTCGAACGCTGGCAGATTGACGTTGAAAGCGATGGTCAACGTGTCGCCGGACTCAGCGCTCGCGCCGCCGCCGATGAGAATTCCGGACAAAAAGCCGGCCCCGCCGAGGGCGAGCGCTTGACGTCGACTCAGATCAACCACCATGCAGACCTCCCACTATTCCTTTGCGGCGAGCGTCGTCGCCATGACCAGCGATCGACTTCGTCATCTGCGCCGCCTTCACTGTACAGGCCGGTCGCCGTCCTCCGCGACATCGCACGCGCCGATGCCAGACGCGCTTCCGATACATGCGCTATCATATTTAATTGTCAGTCCAGAGCGCGTGTCAAGCGTCCGCAAAAAGGCGCTTTTTTCGACTATCTAGCACGCACCCGCTTAAAGATTGTGCGGCGTTGACAAACTGTGAGCGAGAAAAATATGCTTTTGCACATGAAACGCGTCGACCGCGCGGCGCGTCACGGAGGCGGAAATGGCTGAGCGGTCTTTCGCGCGTGAAGTCGAGGACCTGAAGCTCGGAGCCGGCGAAACTTTCCGTGGCGAGGGCATTCTGGCCATCACCAAAGCGCTGCTGCAGTCCGGCGTTTCCTATGTCGGGGGGTATCAGGGCGCGCCGATCTCTCATCTGATGGATGTCCTCGCCGATGCGAAGGACGTTCTGGCGGACCTTGGGGTGCATTTCGAGACCTCGGCTTCCGAAGCGACCGCGGCGGCCACGCTTGCGGCTTCCGTCATGTATCCGGTGCGCGGCGCAGTGATTTGGAAATCGACAGCTGGAACGAACGTCGCCGCCGACGCTCTCTCCAACCTGGCCTCCGGCGGCGTCACCGGCGGCGCGATGATCATCATCGGCGAGGATTATGGAGAAGGTTCCTCGATTATGCAGGAGCGCAGCCACGCCTATGCGCTGAAGTCCCAGATCTGGCTCATCGACCCGCGCCCTAACCTGCCCACGCTGGTGCGGATGGTCGAGGAGGGGTTTGAACTTTCGGAGGCCTCCAACACTCCCGTCATGCTCGAAGTGCGCATTCGCACTTGCCATGTGCATGGCAGCTTCGTCTGCAAGGACAACCGGCGCCCGGCGCATACGCTTCGCGAAGCGCTGGAGCATCCGGTCCGCGACGTCAGTCGCATCGTCCTGCCGCCGGCTTCCTTCCTGCATGAAAAGGAGAAACTCGAGCGCCGCCGGCCAGCGGCGATCGAATTCATCAAGTCGCGCAAGCTCAACGAGACGTTCGGCCCTGCGCAAGGCGACGTCGGCATCGTCATGCTCGGGGGCATGTACAACAACACGATTCGCGCACTGCAATATCTTGGTCTCGCGGACGCCTACGGCCAACCGGCCGTGCCGCTCTACGTGCTCAACGTCGCCTATCCCCTGGTCGAAGAGGACTTGGTCGCGTTCTGCCGCGACAAGAAAGCCGTGCTGATGGTGGAGGAAGGCGCGCCCGACTACATCGAGCGCGACCTGAATACAATCCTTCGCCGACGCGACGTCCAAACCAAAGTCTCGGGAAAGGACGTTCTGCCGATGGGCGGAGAATATACCGCCGCCGTGCTGACCAAGGGCGTCCGCGAATTCCTTGTTTCCCATGCGCGTGGGTTGCTCGGCAACGAGCCCCCGGGGCCCGATCCTTCTTCGGTGCTGGCCGACCCCCGCGTCAAGGCGCTCGCCGAGGTCGTGCCGGCCCGCCCGCCCGGGTTTTGCATCGGTTGCCCGGAGCGGCCGATCTTCGCCGCGATGAAGCTGGTCGAGCGTGAACTTGGGCCGCATCACATCTCGGCGGATATCGGCTGCCACCTGTTCTCGATCCTGCCGCCGTTCAACATCGGGGCGACGACGATGGGGTACGGGTTGGGACCAGCCTCGGCCTCGGCCTTCAACGTGCCGGCGGCCAAGCGATCGATCTCGATCCTCGGCGACGGCGGCTTCTGGCACAATGGCCTCACCTCCTCGGTCGGCAACGCCGTCTTCAACAAGCACGACGGCGTCACACTGATCGTCGACAACTACTATTCCGCCGCGACAGGCGGCCAGGACATTCCTTCCTCCCGCGCCGACAATCCCCGCCGGCAGACGAACAACAGCATAGTCGATGCCGTTCGGGGCGTCGGCGCCCGGTGGGTGAGGCAGATCGACCGCACCTACGACGTTGCGGCGATGCGCGATACTCTGCGCGAGGCGCTCACGACCAGGGAGGCCGGACCCAAGATCATCGTCGCCTCGTCGGAATGTATGCTGAACAAGCAGCGGCGCGTGCGTCCATTGCTAGGCAAGGCGATCAAATCGGGCGAGAGGGTGGTGCGCGAGAAATTCGGCGTAGACGAGGACATATGCACCGGAGATCACGCCTGCATCCGCCTCTCGGGGTGCCCGTCGCTTTCGATCAAGCATACCGACGATCCTCTGAGGGACGACCCCGTCGCCGCGATCGATGAGAACTGCGTCGGGTGCGGCAATTGCGGCGAGGTGGCCGAGGCGGCGGCGCTCTGTCCGTCGTTCTATCGGGCAGAAATCGTCCATAACCCGACAGCCTTCGATCGGTGGGTCGAACGCGTCCGCGGCGCGATGATCGGTTGGCTCGAAGCGCGGCGAAATCGTAGCCGCGTCCTTCTCTTCGGCGAGGGAGCGTGAGCGAGGGCGCCGCGGCCCGTTCATTGCGAGGCGCCTCGAGCCGCATCTCGGTGGCCGTCCTCGCTATGGGCGGGCAGGGGGGCGGCGTGCTTGCGGACTGGATCGTGGCGCTGGCGGAATCGCAGGACTGGGCTGTGCAGTCCACCTCGGTTCCGGGGGTCGCGCAGCGGACCGGGGCGACGATCTATTATATCGAGATGGCGCCGGCGAAAGTCGGCGCTGCTCCGGTCTTCGCGCTGATGCCGACGCCAGGCGATGTCGACGTCGTGATGGCGGCGGAATTGATGGAAGCGGGCCGTTCGATTCTGCGCGGCCTCGTCACGCCGGAGCGCACGACCTTGATCGCCTCGACGCATCGCGCGCTCGCTGTCGCTGAGAAGCAGGCGCCCGGCGACGGCGTGGGTGATCCCGCGGTCGTTTCGCTCGCGACGGAGTTCGCGGCGAAACGGCTCATCGCTTTCGACATGGAAGCGCTGGCGAAGGCGAACGGCAGCGTTATCTCGGCGACGATGTTCGGCGCCCTCGCGGCGGCGGGGTCGCTTCCCTTCCCGCGCTCGGCGTTCGAAGCGGCCATTCGCGCCGGCGGCACGGGCGTCGAGGGCAGTTTGCACGCCTTCGGCGCCGCATTCGACCGGACCAACGCCAACCCGGTCGAGCCGGTCCGCCACAGTCCGCAGAAGCGCTTCCTCGGTTGGCCCGACGCGACCGGGAATCACGAACTCGATGAAATCGGAGCGCGCATTCGCGGTTTCCCCGCTCCCGCGCAACCGATGCTGGCTGTCGGGGCGCGTAAACTCGTCGACTATCTCGATCCGGCCTATGCGCTCGAGTATCTGGACCGGATCGGCTTGCTTTGCGACCTCGATCGTGCGCGCGGCGGAGACGTCCGGGGCTGGGCATTCACCATAGCCGCGGCGAAATATGTTGCAGCGGCGATGGCCTACGACGACGTGCCGCGCGTCGCCGATCTCAAAATTCGCGGGTCTCGCCAGGCGCGCGTTCGACGCGAGGTCGGCGCCGGGGCGGACGTCCTCGTCTCGACCACGGAATATTTCCATCCGCGCGTGGAAGAGCTTTGCAGCTCGCTGCCGAAGGATTGGGGCGAGTGGATCGAGGCCCGCCCACGCTTGGTCGGCGCCCTACGGAAGATCGTCGATCGGGGCCGGCGGATCCGCGCGAACACCATCATGGGCTATCTGACGCTCGCCTTTGTCGCCAGCCTTGGACCGCGCCGGCGCAATTCGCTGCGATTCGGGCGCGAGGCGGCTCACCGGGAAGCCTGGCTCAAGGTGGCCTGTGAAGCGCTGGACGCGCGTTACGAACTCGGCGTCGAGACGCTTGGCTGCCGCCGCCTGGTGAAAGGTTACTCGGACACCCACTCGCGCGGCTTGTCCAAGTTCGAGCGTGTCATGACCGCTGTCCCGGCTCTCGCCGCGCGCGACGATGGGCCCGAGTGGCTCGGCCGCCTGAAGCGGGCGGCTTTGGTTGACGAAACGGGCGAAGCGCTCGACGGCGTGTTGAAGACGATTTCGACGCTCTGAACGCGGGGCTCGCCGGCTCAGATTCCGTACTTACGGATGTTGGCGATCATCTTGTGCAGCGTCGCAGTAAACGCCTTGTATTCATCGGCGTCGACGCCGTCGAGCATCTTCAGCAAAAGATCGTACATCGTCGGCCATACCTTGGCGAAGGCGTCCCGCCCAGCCTGGGAGATGTCGACGTCACGAACGCGAAGATCTTCGGCCCGCGGCTTGCGGACGATCAATCCCTGTTCCTCCAGGGCGTCGAGCGTGCGGCTCATCGTCGATTGCTCGGTCAGCGCATAGAGCGACAACTCGTTGATAGTGAGCGGCGACGAAATGCTGAGGACCGCGAGCGCGCGCATCTTCGTCGTCGTCATGTCGTGCGCCTTCAGCTCGGCGGAAAGGTGCGTGACCCAGCTCAACGATACGCTGTTGATCAGATAAGGGGCGAATTGCTGCAAGCCGATCTGCCCGAGTGAAGGTCTCGGGCCCGCGCCGGTCCCGCGCACCCAAAGCGGATCTTCGAACGGCGAGCTCCGGGTGGTCGTCTGATCGGTCATGTCAAGGCGCTGGCGAGCAGAAATCCGGAGCCTCCGCCGAGTCCCGGGCCGGGATGAGTCGAGGCGCCGATGTGATAGAGGCCGGGGACCGCGGTCCTGTGGTTGGTGGAGCCGGCGAACGGGCGCCAAAGGAAGAACTGATCGAGGCCGCAATAGCCGCCATAGGGGTCGCCGCCGACGAGATTGATGTTCATGGTCTCGAGATCGGCCGGCGAGTAGGCCCGGCGGGCGATCACATGGGGGCGGAAATCGTCGACATGGCGGGCGACCAGCCCCTCGACGCGATCAGCGAACGCCTCACGCACCCTCTCCGTCCATCCGCCGCCCGGCGGCGTCACGATCTCGCCCTTCGCGTCGCCCTTGATCAGACGGGGCGCCTCGGGCAATTGCAGCCAGAGGATCGCCTTGCCATCGGGCGCTCGCGACGGATCGAGCGCGGTCGGCTGCCCGACGCAAATGGTCGGCTCGGCGGGCAGGAGACCCCGCTCACACTCGTTGGCGGCGCGCGAGACGCCATCGAGTCCCGGCGTCACGTGCAAAAGGGCGACCTTGCCGAGATCCGCCCCGCCTTTCCATCTTGGAGGCGCGTCCAGCGCGTAGTGGATCTGCATGTCGCCCTTGCCGTAGCGGTAGTGCTTGAGCGCTTTGGCTGCTTCTGCGCCGGCGGGGTGATCGCGAAGGAGGCGCCCGTAGAGTTGGGTCGGCGTCATCGAGCACACGATGCCGCGGGCGGCCTCGATGCGTTCGCCGGCGGCGAGCCGGATCGCTCGCGCGTTCCCCGCTGCGTCTGTCTCGATGCGTTCGGCGTCGGCGCCGCATCGCACGCCTCCGCCCTGGTCTTCGATGAGGCGGACGAAGGCGGTGACGAGGGCCTTCGCGCCGCCCACGGCAATCGGGCAGCCGGCCTGCTCGACTGCGAAGGCGATCAACTTCACCATCTGCGCGGAATAGGCGCTTTCGGGGTTGAGGCCGCAGTGAAGGACCCAAGGGGCCCAAAGCGCGTGAATGGCGTCGGAGCCGTAAGTGGATTCGAGGTAGTTCCGCGAAGGACGGAGGGCCTCGCCGAACCAGGCGGCCAGCTGGCGCGGACCGCGCTTCAATGCCTCCCGCGCGATCGTCATCGCCATCCGCCGTGACCTTAGCTGGCCGCCGAGAAGAGCGAAAAGAAAGGGCGCGTCGGCTCCCGTGCACTCCATCTCCCGTGCGAAACTCTCGCCATCGCCTTTCGCACAGGCCTCAAAGGCAGCGACGTTGCGCGCTCGGTCGCGGGAGAACAGCACATGCGACCCGTCGGGCCGGACGACGCCGGTCGGCAGATCGGAGTGGGCGACCGCGAAGCCGCGCGCTTCCAAATCCTTGCCGATCGCGGCATAGGCCGGGGACGTGAGAAAGAGGACGAGCGTCGTGGCCATCACATCATGCACGAACCCGGGAGCGGTGACCTCCTCCGTGCGCAGGCAGCCGCCGATGCGGTCGTTGCGTTCGAGCACGAGAACCCTGCGGCCCTTCCTGCCAAGCATCGCCGCCGCGACCAGCCCATTGATGCCGCCGCCGACGACGACATAATCGGCGCCTGCCATTGCTTTCTCAGGCGGGTGCAAGCGCGAGCGCGCGCACCGGCGAGCCGGTGCCGTCGATGAACTTGAGCGGAGCCGCGATCAGCACGGCGCCCTTCGCCGGCAGTTCGTCCAGATGACAGAGGCTCGCAAGTCCGTAGCGATTGGCCTTGTGCATCAGGGTGTGGGCGGGGAACGGAGGGTCCATGCCGCCGGCGGATCCCGCGTCGGTGCCGACCGTTTCCGAGCCCCAGCCGATCACGCCTTTCTCGATCAGATAGGTGATCGCTTCGGCGGTCGGCCCCGGCGAATGCGGGCCTTTTGCGTCCGCGTTGAGGAAGGTCGCCGTGCTGCTGCCGCGCTTGTACCAGTCGGTGCGAAGCACGACCCATGTGCCCGCCTCGATCTCTCCATACTCCCTTTCCCAAGCCTTGATGCTGTCCACGGTGAGAAGAAAGTCGGCGTTTTCCGTCGCCTCTTTGGCGCGGTTGATCACGTTGACGGGGGCGACGAAATTTTTGACGGGAATCCTGTCAGTGGCTCCGTCGGGATAGTCCTTGCCGCTGATCCAGTGGCGGGGCGCGTCGAAGTGCGTGCCGGTGTGCTCGCCGAGTTCGACCCAGTTCCAGGCCCAAAACGGCCCGTCGGCGTCGTATTTGGAGATCGGGTGCACCTTCACTGGCGGCGTGTTCTTTCCGATGTTCGGCGGCAAATAGATGACCGGAGTGTCGGGACCGAGCGGAGCCGAAAGATCAACCACCCGCACCGACCCCGAAAGAAGCGCCGATGCGAGGTCGGCGAGGGTCTTGCTTGAAATCATGTCTGTCCTCCGAGAGTCGCTTTTCCTCCTGCCGGGCGAGAGGTCGCCTGCCCCGCGACGGGCGGAGATTAGCGCGGAAATATGAGTTTGCAACGGACAAACGAGGCCACTTCTCCCCTGGCGAGACTGCAAATTTTCCCGAAGACGGCTCCGCTGACGTTGTGAAGCCCTTTGGTTTGAGGCAAGATCAAGCTTCACTCCCATTAATGAGCCGGATGGGGCGCCATGACGCCCAGCCCATGATCGGCGTGGAATGCTTGGAAATGCATGCAAATGCTAGGCAGGCGGCGGGATGAGTTATGACGCTGTCGTAATCGGCGCCGGGCACAACGGACTGGCGGCGGCCGTGCGCTTGGCCGAGCGTGGCTGGCGAGTGGCGGTGGTCGAGGCGAAAAGCGAGCCGGGCGGCGCGGTGAAGACGCGGGAGCTGACGCTTCCCGGCTTCCGTCACGATGTCTGCGCGATGAACCTCTCCATGTTCGCCGGCTCCGCCTTCTTTGAGGCGCACAAGGATCAGCTCTTGGCGCACGGACTCGCCCTCGCTCCGGCAGAGGACTGTTTCGCCACCGTGTTCCGCGACGGGACCTATCTTGGCGTGAGTCGCACGCTGGAGAAGACGCTCGCGGGGATATCGGCGCTGTCGGCGGCGGACGCCGAGGCCTGGAAGACGCTGCTCAAGCGGTTCGGCGGCGACGCACCGCATCTGTTCGCCCTGCTCGGATCGCCGATGCCGTCGTGGGAGGCGGCCAAGGTCGTCTGGAAGGCCTGGCGAGAGAATCGAACCGCGTGGCTTTTCGACACGCTGAAGCTCCTCGTCGCGACGCCCCGGGACTTCCTGGATGCCCGCTTTGAAGACCCGAAGGTCAAGGCGATGATGGCGGCCTGGGGTTTGCATCTAGACTTCGCGCCAGACGTCGCGGGCGGGGCCCTGTTCCCCTATCTGGAGTGCATGGTCAACCAGAGCTTCGGCATGGTGATCGGTCAAGGGGGCGCCGACACGATCGTGAAGGCCATGGTCGGCGCGCTCACCTCCAAGGGCGGCGAGTTGCTGCTCGGCGAGCGGGTCGCACGGGTCGAGGTGAACGGGGGGGCGGCGACGGGCGTGACCTTGGCGAGTCGAAAGCGGCTCGAGGCGAAGACCGTCATCGCCAACGTCCACCCCCGGATCGTTTTCGGCGAACTCGTCCCTCGCGATCCTTCCCGCGCCAAATTCGAGTGGGAGATGGAGAAGTTCCGCGCCGGACCGGGCGCTATGATGGTCCATCTCGCGCTCGACGACCTTCCGGAATGGCGTGCCGGGCCGACGCTGCGCGGCTTCGCTTATGTTCACGTCGCGCCGGACCTCGAAATGATGTCGCGGGTCTATGCCGAGGCTTCAGCCGGCCTGCTTCCGGCCGAGCCGGCGCTGGTGGTCGGGCAGCCCACCGCGATCGACCCCTCGCGCGCGCCGCCGGGGAAACACGTGCTCTGGGTGCAGGTGCGCGTCCTGCCGGCCGAGATTCGCGGCGACGCGTTGGGCCGCATCGCGGCCGCGAACTGGGACGAAGCAAAGGAGGCCTATGCCGATCGGGTGCTCGACATACTGGAAGGCTATGCGCCCGGGTTGAGGAGCAAAACGCTAGGCCGGTCGGTCTTCTCGCCGCTCGACCTCGAGCGCGAAAACCCGAACTTAATCGGCGGCGACAGCCTCTCGGGCAGTCATCATCTCGATCAGAACTTCTTCATGCGCCCGGCCCCGGGGTGGTCCCGCTATCGCACGCCGGTGCGCAACCTCTATCTCTGCGGGGCCTCGACCTGGCCGGGCGCAGGCACGGGGGCAGGCTCCGGCTTCATGCTCGCCAAGATGCTCGCGCGCTGATCCTTTCTTTGACAATTCGAACATCCCATGGCTATTCCGGCGGATTGCCTCTGCCGGGCCAAATCCGTGAGCGAGCGAACCGACACGTCCGACCCTACCGCCGATTTGGAAATCCTCGCCCTCAACGCGCGGAGAGGAGAGAAGACCCAGCTGCGGCTCTGGCTGCGCATGCTGTCGATCACCAAGATGATCTCGCAGGAGATCCGCCGCCGGCTGAGGGCCGAATTCGACGCGACGCTGCCGCAGTTCGATCTGCTCGCCCAACTCTACCGCGAACCTGGCGGTTTGCGCCTCGGCGAGCTGTCGCGCCGGACCATGGTGACGAACGGCAATATCACCGGACTGGCCGACCGGCTCGAAGCGGAGGGGCTCATCCGCCGCGAAGCGCTGGACGGCGACCGGCGGGTGACCGTCGCCAAGCTGACGCGGCGCGGGCGGGAAGCATTCTCGGAAATGGCGCGGGCGCATGAAGGCTGGCTTCGCGAGCTGATGGCGGATGTCGATGGCGACGCGCTCGCCGAGGCGCTGTTGCAGCTGGCGGCCGTCAAGGCGTCCGCAAGCCGGCGGCTGGCCGACGGCGAGGATTGACGGATCCGGTCGAAAAAGGGCTTGACCCGCCGCTCCGACGAGATATTTTAAGCTTAAAATAATATGGTGGCTCCGGGAGGGCCATGCCGAATGAGGATCGTCTGTATCGGAGGCGGACCGGCCGGCCTCTACTTCGGCCTGTTGATGAAGCTCCGTCATCCCGAGCATTCGATCACCGTGATCGAACGCAACAAGGCCTACGACACCTTCGGATGGGGAGTCGTGTTTTCGGACGCGATGATGCAAGCGATGGTGGAGGCCGATCGCGCCAGCGCGGCCGAAATCGGCGGCGCGTTCAACCATTGGGACGACATCGAGCTAATCTTCAAAGGCCGCCGGCAGCGCACGACCGGCCACGGCTTCATCGGCATCGGACGCAAGCAGCTCCTGAACATCCTGCAGCGACGCTGCGAACAGCTCGGCGTCGAGCTGGTATTCGAACGCGAGGTTGGTTCCGACCTCGAGTTTCCGGACGCCGATCTCATCATCGCGTCGGACGGGATCAATTCCAGGATCCGTGAACGATACGCCGACGTCTTCAAGCCCGACCTGGCTGTACGGCCCAATCGCTACATTTGGCTCGGCACGCGAAAGCTGTTCGACGCATTCACCTTCGACTTTCGCCGCACCAAGCACGGCTGGTTCCAGGCGCATATCTACAGGTTCGACCGCGACACCTCGACCTTCATTGTGGAGACGACGGAAGACGCGTTTGCGGCGCACGGCCTGGAAAAGCTGGACCAGCAGCGCTCGATCGAGTTTTGCGAACAACTGTTCGCGGAGACGCTGGGCGGCGCAAAACTGATGACCAACGCACGCCATCTGCGCGGCTCCACATGGCTGAATTTTCAACGGCTGATCTGCGGCGCATGGAGTCATTTTAGCGGCCAGTCGCACGTCGTATTGATGGGCGACGCCGCTCACACCGCGCATTTCGCGATCGGGTCGGGAACCAAACTTGCTTTTGACGACGCGATCGAGCTCGCCCGCCAGTTCGACGAGGTCGGCCACGGACGTGAGACGATCCGGGCGGCGCTCGAGGCCTACGAGGCGGTCCGCCGCGTCGACGTCGCACGCATCCAGAACGCCGCGCGGAACGCGATGGAATGGTTCGAGGTTGTCGGGCGCCGTTACGCGGACACGCTCGAGCCGGAGCAGTTCTTCTATTCCATGTTGACCCGCTCGCAGCGCGTCAGTCACGAAAACCTTCGGCTGCGCGACCCGACCTGGCTGGATGGGTACGAGCGTTGGTTCGCCCGCAAGGCAGGCGCGCCATCCGGCGATAACGGGGGCGCGCCGCCACCCATGCTGACGCCTTATCGCGCGCGCGGCGTCGTTCTGCAGAATCGCATCGTCGTATCGCCGATGGCCATGTATTCGGCGCGCGACGGAGTTATCAACGACTTTCATATCGCCCATCTCGGCGCGCGCGCGATGGGCGGGGCCGGGCTCGTGTTCGCGGAGATGACCTGTGTGTCGCCCGACGCGCGTATCACCCCGGGCTGCCTCGGGCTGTGGAACGACAAGCAGGCGGCGGGCTGGAAACGTCTGGTCGATTTGATCCATTCCGTCGGCCCGGCGAGGGCCGGGATTCAGCTCGGTCATTCCGGGCGGAAAGGTTCGACTCGCGTCGCGTGGGAAGGCATCGATCAACCGCTCGAGACCGGCGGATGGCCTGTCATGTCCGCCTCCGCTTTGCCCTATCTGCCGCACAGCCCCGTTCCCCGGGCGATGACCCGCGAAGATATGGAGCGCGTCAGGGAAGACTTTGTCGCCGCGACGAAGAGAGCGGCGGCGGCCGGCGTCGATTGGCTCGAGTTGCATTGCGCGCACGGCTATCTCTTGTCGAGTTTCCTGTCTCCGCTGACCAACCAGCGCGCCGATGAGTACGGCGGCGGCCACGTCAACCGGGCGCGCTATCCGCTCGAAGTGTTTCGCGCCGTGCGCGCCGCGTGGCCCGGCGACCGTCCAGTCTCCGTACGAATCTCCTGTCACGACTGGGCGGAAGGCGGGAATACGCCCGACGACGCTCTGATCTTCGCCCGCATGTTCCGCGACGCCGGCGCCGATCTGATCGACTGCTCGTCAGGCCAGGTTTGGAAGGAAGAGCGTCCCGTGTACGGGCGCTTGTTCCAGACGCCGTTCGCCGACCAGATTCGCAACGAGGGCGCGATCGCGACGATCGCGGTCGGCGCGATCTCTGAGGCGGATCACGCCAACTCGGTCATCGCCGCAGGACGCGCCGATCTCTGCGCCATTGCTCGCGCCCATCTGGCCGATGCCGCTTGGACGATCCACGAGGCGGCTAAGATCGGCGCAAACATCGTGCCTTGGCCGAAACAATATGCGTCCGCGCGCGGCCAGTACGAGGCCAATCTCGCGCGCGCCGGGATTACGGTCCGATGAGCGGGGCGTCGCTCGAGGGCCGGCACGCGCTCGTCACCGGGGCCGGAGGCGGCATTGGCGCGGCGATCGCTATGGCGCTTGCCCTCGCCGGCGCCCGCGTGAGCCTTGCCGGGCGGCGAACTGAACCATTGCAGGCGGCGGCGGCGCCGCTGCCGGCGGGCGCTGCGGCGACGATCGACGCCTTCGACGTGACGGACCCGGAGGCTGTCGCGCGCGGCTTCGAGAGAGCGCGCGCCGCTTTCGGTCGCGTCGCCATTCTCGTCAACAATGCCGGCGAAGCGCCGAGCGCTCCCTTCCGCAAGACCGACCTCGCCATGTGGTCCCACGTGCTCGCGACCGATCTCACGAGCGTCTATCTCGTCACGCGGACGGCGCTGCCGGACATACACAGTTTCGGCTCGGCAGGGCGCATCGTCAACGTGGCGTCAACCGCTGGGTTGACCGGATATCCTTACGTGTCGGCCTATTGCGCCGCCAAGCATGGCGTCGTCGGGCTGACGCGAGCGCTCGCGCTCGAACTGGCGTTGAGCGGGGTGACGGTCAACGCGGTCTGCCCGGGCTTCACCGAAACGCCGGTGATCGACAGGGCGGTCGCGAACATCGTGGCGAAGACGGGACGGACGGAAGCTGCGGCGCGCGCGGAACTGGCGAAGGCCAATCCGCAGGGGCGCCTTATTAGGCCGGAAGAGGTCGCAAGTTGCGTCGCTTGGCTTGCATCGCCAGGCGCAACTGCGATCACGGGGCAGGCGATCCCGATCGCCGGCGGGGAGGTTTTGGGGGGATGAGCGAGACTTCGGCGATGAAGGCCGCGCGGCGACCGTTCAAGGATCATGGGGCGCACGGTTTTCGCTTCGAGACGGGTGAGGACGGACGAGTAGCGACGGTCCGGCTCAACCGGCCCGAGCGAAAGAATCCCATGACCTTCGACAGCTATGCCGAGCTCAGGGATCTGTTTCGCGACCTCGCATACGCCTCCGACGTGCGGGCAGTGGTGCTGACGGGGGCCGGCGGCAATTTCTCCTCGGGCGGCGATGTATTCGAGATCATCGAGCCGCTGACGCGAATGACAATGCCAGACCTGCTGGCCTTCACCCGCATGACGGGCGATGTTGTGAAGGCGATGCGCCGCTGCCCGCAGCAGATCGTCGCCGCGGTAGACGGCGTCTGCGCCGGCGCCGGCGCCATCCTCGCAATGGCGTCCGACATCCGCCTAGCGACGCCGGAGGCGAAGACCGCGTTCCTCTTCACCCGCGTCGGCCTGGCGGGCGCGGACATGGGGGCCTGCGGCATCCTCCCTCGAATAATCGGGCAGGGACGAGCGGCGGAGCTCCTCTTGACCGGGCGCGCGATGAGCGCGGCTGAAGGCGCCGCCTGGGGCTTTTTCAATGCGCTGCACCCGAGCGGCGAACTCGAGCGCGAGGCGGCTGCCTTGGCGCGCGGTCTTGCGGATGGCCCGTGGTTCGCTCACGGCATGACGAAGACGATGATGAACCAGGAGTGGGCGATGGGGCTGGACGAAATGATCGAGTCCGAGGCCCAGGCGCAGGCGATCTGCATGGCGACGAGGGATTTCCGTCGCGCTTTTGAGGCGTTCGCCAGCAAGCGCAAGCCTGCGTTCGAAGGCGACTGAGCGATGCGCGCCGGAGCAAAGCGCATGGCTCGCGACTGGCTCGAATGGCCATTCTTCGAACCCGGCCACCGGGTGCTCGCTGCGCGGCTCGACGCCTTCATTGGCTCGCCGGTCATCGACGCGATCGACCATAACGACGTCGACGGCTCGTGCCGGCGCCTCGTGCGCGAAATGGGGCGGGCGGGCCTGCTCGAGGCCGCTGTGGCGCCGCCCGAGGCCGACGAGACGGCCATTGATTCACGCGCGGCCTGCCTCGCGCGCGAGACGCTTGCCTGGCGCGACGGCCTCGCCGACTTCGCCTTCGCGATGCAAGGCCTTGGATCAGGGGCGGTCGCGATCGCCGGCTCGCCAAAACTTCGCGCCGCCGTTTTGCCGAAGACGCGCGCGGGCGAATGGCTGGCGGCCTTCGCGCTCTCGGAGACGGAGGCCGGCTCCGACGTCGCGGCGATGGTTTGCTCGGCGCGCCTCGATGGCGATTCCTACGTGATCGACGGCGAAAAGACCTGGATTTCCAATGGCGGGATCGCCGACGTCTACACCCTGTTCGCGCGCACCGGCGAGGCGCCGGGCGCGCGCGGCGTTTCCGCGTTTGTCGTCTTTCCCGACGATCCCGGTTTCTCCATCGCCGAGCGCATCGAGGTCATCGCGCCGCATCCGATGGCGACGCTGCGCTTCGAGAATTGCCGCATCCCCGTGGACCGCCGCCTCGGCGCGCCCGGCGGCGGCTTCAAAATCGCGATGCAGACGCTCGATATTTTCCGAGCGTCCGTAGCCGCCGCGGCGCTCGGCCTCGCGCGCCGGGCGCTCGATGAATTGCTCGATCACGCTCGGGGCCGCCGCATGTTCGGTGGGACGCTGGCGGATCTTCAACTGACGCAGGGCGCGCTCGGAGAGATGGCGACGGAAATCGATGCGGCGGCGCTGCTGACCTACCGGGCGGCATGGAGACGCGACGTCGACAGGACGGCGACGACGCGCGAGGCCGCGATGGCGAAGATGGCGGCGACGGAATCCGCCCAGCGCGGGATCGACCGCGCGGTCCAAATGTTCGGCGGCCGGGGCGTGAAGCGAGGCGAGATCGTGGAGAGCCTCTATCGCGAGATCCGCGCGCTCCGAATCTACGAAGGTGCGACTGAGGTGCAAAAGCTGATTATCGCGCGCGAACTGATGAAGTCGCGCTGACCTGAGATGAACACGTTCGAGGAGTTGACCATGCATCGCCGCTTGCAGCCAGAGGGCTGGGCCAGGCCCCTGGGCTACGCCAATGGCGTCGTAGCGCGGGGTCGGACGATCTTCGTCGCCGGACAGGTCGGCTGGAACCCGGGATGCCAGTTCGAAAGCGATGATCTCGTGGCCCAGATCGCGCAGGCGTTGCGCAACGTCGTCGCGATTCTCTCCTGCGAAGGCGGGGGCCCGGAGCACGTCGTGAGCCTCGTCTGGTATTTCGTCGACAAGCGTGAATACATCACCCGTTTGTCGGAGGTCGGTAAGGTCTATCGCGAGATCATGGGAAGGAACTTTCCCGCGATGACCGCTGTGCAGGTCTCCGCGTTCATCGAGAATCGCGCCAAGGTTGAGATCCAGGCCACCGCGGTCATTCCGGACTAGCCTCGCCATGTGGCGTCCCCCCGAGCGCGTCCGCTACGCCTCCCAAACCGGGTGGATTCCCTCCCGCGAGGGAGCCGAGCGTTCGCGCTTGTTCTCGCCGCTTGTGGAGGGCCGGCTAAGGCTTGCGCAGCGCACTTGGGTCCCCGCGATGGTGCCCTGGCGCGCGACGGAAGACGGATTCGTTTCCGATGCGGTCATCGCCTGGTATGAGCGGCTGGCGCGGGGGCGGCCAGGCGCGATCGTGGTGGAGGCGACCGGCATTCGCGACGTGCCGAGCGGACCGCTGCTGCGCATTGGGCACGACCGTTATATCGAGGGGCTGAAGGGGCTCGTTCGCGCGGTAAGACAAGCGAGCGGCGGCCAGACTCGGCTATTCATTCAGATCATCGATTTCCTCGCCATCCGGCGCCGTCCCGAGCCGTCGAAGTTTTTCGAACTCTTCCTAAAAGTGACCGGCGCACACCGGCGCACGGTCGGAGGGGAGAACGCGAGCGAGGCCGAAGTGCGCGCACGCCTGTTTGCGCTCGGAGAATCTGGTTGGGGACAGGCGCTGACCGCGCGCGAGTTCGAATCGCTCATGCAGGGTTACCGGGAGCGCGTGACGGACCTAGAGCTGCCACATATTCGCGACCTGCCGCGCTCGCTGCCGCCGCTATTCGCCACCGCTGCGCAACGCGCGAAAGCCGCCGGCTTCGACGGCGTCGAACTTCACTACGCGCACGCCTACACAATGGCCTCGTTCCTCTCGCGCACGAATACGCGGGAGGACGGCTACGGTGGATCTCTCGAAGACCGGCTGCGCCTGCCGCTCGAAGTGTTCGCCGCAGTACGCGCTTCGGTCCACTCGAACTTCGTCGTCGGCTGCCGTTTTCTCGCTGAGGAGTGCATCGAGGGCGGCAGTCGGCTTGACGAGACGCCCGCCATGGGCGTCGCCTTCGCGACCGCGGGAATGGATTTCGTATCGACGTCGCGCGGCGGAAAGTTCGACGATGCGACGCGCCCGGCCGTCAATACGGCCGCCTATCCCTACACGGGGCCGAGCGGCTACGAATGCATGCCCCAGTTCATTTCCGACGCGCGCGGGCCGTTCGGGCGCAATGCCGCTCCGACGCGCGCGATCCGGGACGCCATTCGGGCGGCGGGATTTCGCACGCCGGTCGTCTGCACGGGCGGCGTGCACAATTTTGACATGGCGGAGGGCTGGCTCGCCGAGGGCGTATGCGACATCGTCGGCGCGGCGCGGCAGTCTCTCGCCGATCCCGACTGGACGCTGAAGATCTCGCAAGGCCGCGGCGCGGAAGTGCGCACTTGCGAGTTCACCAACTACTGCGAGGCGCTCGATCAGAAACATAAGGTGGTCACCTGCCAGCTCTGGGACAAGCTCGACCTCGACGCCGCCGGGACGCTGCGTTCCGCCGACGGAAAGCGGCGACTCGTCGCGCCGGATTGGGTGGCAGGCTAGAGTCTGCACAAGTGATCCTCGGAGGAAGCGAACCGATGCTCGGTCCCACCGCTCACATTGATACATTCGGGCGCGACAATCTGCCTCGGCCAGCGCAATGGCCGGACTTTCGGCTCGACGGGTTCGACTATCCCGAATATTTGAACGCCGCGGTCGAACTGACGGATCGCATGGTCGAGCGCGGCTTTGGCGATCATACGGCGCTGATCGGGCATGGCCGACGCCGCACCTACAAGGAACTTGCCGACTGGAGCAACAGGCTCGCCCGCGCGCTGATTGAGGATTACGGCGTGAAGCCGGGCAACCGGGTGTTGATCCGCTCGGCGAACAATCCCGCGATGATCGCCTGCTGGCTCGCCGCGACCAAGGCGGGCGCCATTGTGGTCAACACTATGCCCATGCTGCGGGCTGGCGAACTGGCGAAGATTGTCGACAAGGCCGAGATCAAGCTCGCGCTGTGCGACACCCGCATCCTCGACGATCTGGTCGCCTGTGCCAAGGAAAACCGGTTCCTCAAGAGCGTCGTCGGCTTCGACGGGACTGCCAACCATGACGCCGAACTCGATCGCGTCGCTCTCAACAAGCCGGTGACCTTCGCCGCGGTGCGCACGGGGCGGGACGATGTCGCGCTCCTCGGCTTCACGTCGGGAACCACCGGCGCCCCGAAGGCAACAATGCACTTTCATCGCGACATTCTCATCATCGCCGACGGCTATGCGAAGAAGGTCCTCGATGTGCGCCCTGACGACGTCTTCGTCGGTTCACCCCCGATCGCCTTCACCTTCGGCCTCGGGGGCCTCGCCGTCTTTCCGCTGCGCTTCGGTGCTGCCGCGGCGCTGATCGAAAGCGCGACCCCGCTGAACCTCGTCAAGATCATCGAGGCCTACAAGGCGACGATCTGCTTCACCGCGCCGACCGCCTACCGGGCGATGCTCGCGGCGTTGGAGGAAGGCGCCGATCTCTCTTCCCTTCGAGTCGCGGTGTCCGCCGGCGAGACCTTGCCGGCGCCGGTCTACGAGGCCTGGACGAAGCGGACGGGCGTGCCGATCCTCGACGGCATGGGCTCGACGGAAATGCTGCATGTGTTCATCGGCAGCCGTCAGGACGACCGGAGGCCCGGCGTCACCGGAACTCCCGTGCCGGGCTACGAGGCCAAGATCGTCGACAAGGACTTCGACGAAGTCCCGCGCGGAACGGTCGGACGCCTCGCCGTGCGCGGGCCGACCGGCTGCCGCTATCTCGCCGACGCGAGCCAACTTTACTATGTGCAGAACGGTTGGAATGTGACCGGCGACGCGTTCAGCCAGGACGAGGAGGGGTACTTCCATTTCGCCGCTCGCAACGACGACATGATCATCTCCGCCGGCTACAACATCGCCGGCCCCGAAGTGGAGGCGGCGCTGCTGGCGCATGAGGCGGTTGCGGAATGCGCGGTAATAGGGCTTCCCGACGAGGAACGCGGTCAGGTTGTCGCGGCCTTCGTCGTCCTGAAGCCCGATGTGGCCGCGGACGAGGCGACGGCGCTGCGGCTGCAGAACCACGTCAAGGCGACCATTGCGCCCTACAAGTATCCGCGCGCGGTACGCTTCCTGGAGGCCCTGCCGAAGACGCAGACTGGCAAGATCCAGCGCTTCCAGCTCAGGTCTCTCTCATGAGCGACGATTTCTTCGAGCGCTCGCGAGCGATGTTCGATCTTCCGGAGGGCATCGTCTATCTCGACGGGAATTCGCTCGGAGCGATGCCCCGATCCGCGCGTGAGCGCGTTCGCCGCGAACTCGACGAGAGCTGGGGCCGGGAACTGATTCGCGCTTGGAACACGGCCGGCTGGATCGATTTGCCGTCCAAGGTCGGGGACCGCATCGGCACCCTGATCGGCGCCCCGAAAGGTTCGGTGATCGCGGGCGATTTCGACCTCGATAAACCTCTTCAAGGCGCTAACAACCGCTCTCGAACTCGCTGCGCCTCGCAAGGTCATCCTTTCTGACAGCGGCAATTTCCCGACTGATCTCTATGTCGCCGAGGGCGCCTGCCGCCTGCTCGGGCGGGGTCATGTATTGAAGATCGTCGACCCCGAGGCGGTCCAGAGCGCGCTCGACGAGCGCGTCGCGGTTCTAATGCTGACTGAAGTCGACTACCGCACGGGGCGCAGGCACGACATGCGCATGCTCACGGAGAAGGCAAAGGCGTTCGGCGCCGTCATGATCTGGGATCTCGCGCATTCGGCGGGCGCTCTTCCGGTCGATCTTGCCGGTTGCGGCGCCGATTTCGCTGTCGGCTGCGGTTACAAATATTTGAATGGCGGACCAGGCGCGCCGGCTTTCGTCTACGTCCGGCCGGATCTGCAGGCGCGCGTCGCGCCGGCCCTGTCAGGTTGGATGGGTCACGCGGCGCCTTCGCTTTCGAGCTCAAGTATCGGCCCGCGCGGGCGATCGATCGCCTGCGCGCCGGTACGCCGCCAGTCCTTTCCATGGCCGCGCTCGACGCAGCATTGGATGTTTTCGAGAGCGTCGACATGCTCGCTCTGCGGGAACGCTCGATCGCACTCAGCGAAGATTTTGTCCGCCGCGTCGAAGCCGATTGCCCCGAACTTCAATTTGCTTCGCCGCGCGATCCCGCGCAACGTGGCGCACAGGTCTCGTTCGGCTTCAGGGAAGGCTACGCGGCGATGCAGGCGCTGATCGCGCGCGGCGTGATCGGCGACTTCCGCGAGCCCGACATGATGCGCTTCGGCTTCGCGCCGCTCTATATCGGTTTTGCCGAAGTTGAAAAGGCCGCGCGTACGCTCGTCGAGACCGTGCGGGGCCGTCTATGGGACCGTCCCGAGTATCATGCCCGGAATAAAGTGACATGAGCGAGATCGAAGGCCCCAAGAGCAATTTTCACTCGAGGATGTCGTATGGCGACTACCTGCGGCTCACAGAATTGCTTGGCGCGCAATCGCCACTAACCGATGCGCACGACGAACTTCTGTTCATAATCCAGCATTAGACCAGTGAATTGTGGATGAAGCTCGCCATACGGGAAATCCGCGCCGCGTCGGCGCTGATCCGCGCAGACGGCGTGCAGCCGGCATTCAAACTGCTCGCTCGTGTCGCGCGAATCTTCGAGCAGCTCAATAGCGCTTGGGACGTCCTGCGCACGATGACCCCCAGCGACTATTCCGAGTTTCGTGACCGGCTCGGGCAGTCCTCGGGATTCCAGTCCTGGCAATACCGCGCGATCGAGTTCCTCGCTGGCAATCGCAGCATGGCGATGCTCAAGCCGCACGAGAACTGCCCGGAGATCGTTGCGGAACTTAGCGCAATCCTCGCAGAGCCGAGCCTCTACCAGGAGGCGATTCTGCTGTTGCACCGGAGGGGCCTTGACGTGGGTGACGCTGCGCCTCGGGCTGAGGCGGCCGAGCCGCACGTCGAATGCGAAGCTCTGACAAGCGCCTGGGCGGAGGTCTACCACGATCCCGCCCATCACTGGGACCTCTACGAGCTCGCGGAAAAGCTAACCGATTTCGAGGACTATCTCCGGCGCTGGCGTTTCAACCACGTCACGACGGTCGAGCGCGTCATTGGTCTCAAGCGAGGTACCGGCGGCACGTCGGGCGTAGCCTACCTCAAGCGCATGCTGGAGATCGAACTCTTTCCGGAACTCTGGCGTGTCCGCACCCGGATGTGAGCGCCTCCCATTCGGCGGCCGTCTTCACCTGTTGACCTGGCACTGTGTGAAGCCAGCCTTGCCAGCGTAGCCTTTGACGATCGCCTCGCGCTCGGCGTGACTGAGCACTCGGTCCACCAATTCAAACCCCGCTGGAGCGAGTTTCTCCACTTCGTCGATCACGCGCTCTGGTCCGCCCTTGCGGTTGAGGCGGACGATCTCCGCGGTCTTGGGCAGGCGTTCGAGCTCGTATTCATGAAGAGCCTGCATCGGATGGTCGGCCTTTCGCAGCCAGTCGGCCAGACAGCGCGCGTCGAGGATCGCCTGCGCGGCTCCGTTGGAGCCGACGGGGTACATCGGATGCGCGGAGTCGCCGAGCAGCGTGATCCGGCCATGGCTCCAGTGGGGCAGGGGGTCGCGGTCACACATCGGGTATTCCCAGCAGATCGGCGTGGCCCGCACCAGCGCCTCGACGTCGACGCTCGGCACGTTGAAGCGCCTGGCGTAGGGGATCACCTCATCCATTCGTCCGGCCCGCGACCAAGAATTGGTCGGCGCGGGCGTGATCTCGCCGTCGGCGATGCGCGAGACGATCGCCCAGTTGGTGAGGCGTGTGTCCGGCGTCGAGCCTAGCGCGATCGGGTAGAGCGCGATCTTCGCGCTCATGCCGCCGGCGATGTACATGGAGCGGCCGGTCAGGAACTTCGGCCATTCGGCCGCGCCCCTCCAGAGCATGAGTCCTTGCCAGCTGGGGCGGCCCTGCTTCGGATGGTAGTGGCGGCGCACGACGGAGCGGATGCCATCAGCCCCGACCAGCACGTCGCCGCGTACCGTCTCGCTGCTCAGCCCGAACCTGGCGTCAGTGAAATGCGCCACGACGCCGCCCTCATCCTGGACGAAGCCCTGCAGCTTGAGGCCGGTGCGCACGGCGCCGTGGCCGAGGCGGGCGACGACGGCGTCGTAGATCACTTTCTGTAGGCGGCCGCGGTGGATCGAGAACTGCGGATAGTCGAAGCCGGCGTCCATCCCACGCAGTTCGCTCCACACCTTTTGCCCGTGCCGTCTGATGTAGTGCAGTTCCCTGGTGCGGATGCCGGCCGCATCGAGCTTGGGCATGAGGTCGAGCGCGGCAAGTTCCTTGATCGCGTGCGGCAGGACGTTGATGCCGACGCCGAGTTCGCGGATCTCGGACGCCTGTTCGTAAATGACGGACTCGACGCCGCGCTTGTGAAGCATGAGCGCCAGCGTCAGCCCGCCGACGCCCGCGCCCGCAATAAGCACTTTCATGGGTCCGTTCCTCCGCTTCGGCGCACGCTCACTTCGCCTCTTCGGGCGGCGGCAGGAAATCGACTTCGTGCTTGGCTGATAGGGCCACGACCTCGGCGGGCGTTTGCTCGAGCATATTGTGGATCGCCCAGAACAGGTCGTAAAGCCTGCGCGTGGGCGACACCCAGAACATGCATTTGACCGTGCGGCCCGACTTGTTGCAGATCGCATGTGGCAGGCCCATTGGCATGCGCACGAGATCGCCGGGATCGGCAGGGGCGGCGCGGCCGTCGAGCACCAGTTCGAGCTGGCCCTCGAACATGTAGATGAACTCGTCCTGCGTCGGATGGATATACGGGGGCACGAAGGTGTCCGGCGGAAAGGTCGCATGCCAGGCGAAGGAGCTCTCGCAAACGACTTTGGGCACGTAGGTCTGACCGAGAATGTTCCAGGCGATGTTGTCGAGGCCCTCGCCAGCCTTGGTGATTCCGGGCGCCAATGACATGTCCTTGTCCCTTCATGCGTGACTTGGATGAGCGGCCGTCGCTTGAGCGCCGCCGACGTGAAGAAAGCGTTTAACAATTGAGGGCTCCGAACGAAACTCGCCGGCTGAGCCGCGCCAGACGATGCGCCCCTTCTCGATCACGGCGATGCGATCGACAAAGTCGAGGAGGGCCTTGAGGTTTCTGTCGATCACGAGGATCGATTGACCCTCGGCCTTGAGGCGCTTCAGGCAGTTCCGGATTTCCTCGCGGATGAGGGGAGCGAGCCCTTCGCTCGCCTCGTCCAGCACGAGCAGCCTTGGATTGGTCATCAGCGCACGCCCGATGGCGAGCATCTGCTGCTCCCCGCCGGAGAGCTGGTCGCCGTAATTGCGGCGGCGCTCGGCGAGGTCAGGGAAGAGGCGGAACACCTCGGTAAGCGTCCAGCGTCGGCGGCCATCGCGCGCCGCGGCGGTCGCCACGAGGTTCTCCTCGACCGTGAGCGTGGGAAACGCCTGGCGCCCCTCCGGCGCGAGGCCGAGGCCCGCCCGCGCAATGGCGTAGGGCGGCCGGCCGTTGAGGGCGCAGCCTTCGAACACGATGCGCCCCGCGGTAAGCGGCAACAGACCGAACAGCGCGCGCACCGTCGTCGTCTTGCCCATGCCGTTGCGCCCGATCAGCGCGAGCGCCTCGCCCTCACCGAGGTCGAAAGCGACCCCCTGCAGCACCCTCGCGCCGCCATAGCCCGCCTCGATCGCCTCGACGCTTAGCATGCGAGCGCCTCCTCGCCGAGATAGGCCGAGCGCACCCCGGCATCAGCGCGGATCGCATCGGGCTCGTCGGCGAGGGCGAACACGGCGTCCATATCGTGCTCGACCAGCAGCATTGTGTATTCGCTCTTGAGCGCGCGGAGCAGGCCGATTCCGGCGGATCGTCGAAAAGAGCCGTTCGGGCAGTTCTTTCTCTGGTCTATGGAATTTCTAGTGGATTGAATTTAACGCCTGATGCCCACGTCTGACGGCGGCGACGATTTTGTCGGGGTCGGCGACCCATTGGAACGGCTTCGAGTGGGTGTTGTGATCGTCGAGGAAGCGGTTGATGGCGGCGTGGAGGTCTGTGACGGATCGGAACACGCCGCGCTTGAGACTCCGCTTGGTCAGGATGGCGAAGAAGCCCTCGACGGCGTTGAGCCATGAGGACGAGGTCGGGGTGAAGTGGAACGTCCAGCGCAGATGGCGCGCAAGCCACCGTCGCACGACCGGATGCTTATGGGCGGCGTAGTTGTCCAGGATCGCATGGACTGTCTTGCCGGCGGGGACTTCGCGCTCGACGGCGTTGAGGAAGCGGATGAACTCCTGATGCCGGTGGCGCTGCATGTTGCGGCCGATGACGGTTCCGTCGAGCACGTTCATCGCCGCAAACAGGGTGGTCGTCCCGTTCCGCTTGTAGTCGTGAGTCATGGTTCCGGCGCGGCCTTTCTTGAGCGGCAGGCCGGGCTGGGTTCGGTCGAGCGCCTGGATTTGGCTCTTCTCGTCGACGCTGAGCACGACCGCGTGCGCCGGCGGATCCACATAGAGCCCGACGATGTCGCGCAGCTTCTCCACGAATGCCGGGTCATTGGACAGCTTGAACTGCCGGACCTGGTGCGGCTGGAGCCCGTGCGCGCGCCAGATGCGCTGCACGGAGCTGACACTGACACGGGCCGCCCCGGCCATTGCCGAACCGGTCCAATGCGTCGCTTCGTGCGGCGGCGTCTCCATGGTCAGCGCGACGACGCGCTCGGCGACCGAGCGATCGAGCTTCGGGATGCGCGAAGGCCGCGTCTTGTCGCGCAGAAGTCCGTCCACGCCTTCAGCGGCGAAACGCTCTTGCCAGCGCCAGACGCAGGTCTTGGACTTGCCGGTCGCGCGAATGATCGCGTTCGTCCCGGCGCTCTCGGCGCTTAGCAATATGATCTGCGCCCGCCAGACATGCTTCTGCGGCGCGTTGCGGTCCTTGACCAGAGTGCGGAGCCGATCAAGGTCGGCGGGCGTGACGGAAATGGAAATCCCAGGGCGCATGCCGCAGACCCGCACGCCGCGAGTCCGCCAGGAATCCCCCTCGGGATTCAAATGTCAGACGCGATCTACCAGGATCCAGGGATCGCTGCAGTCCGAGTTTTTTCTAAATTCACAGCAATTTCGTATGAAGATACCTCAAATATGTTGTTACGTTGGTAATAGATTGACGCAATCATATTCTAATTCCGCAGCGGTATTTTCAAGAGAAATATTTGATGTATTTAGAGCAAATCCGAACATATTTTTTGTGCACCCTGTGGGCAGCCGATTCCTCGTAGCAATTTGGATTTTAGGAGGATGTTTCAGGTCGAGATCAACGATACAAATACTGCCTCAGTCGTATCCGTGGCTTTTGGCATCCCTATCGGCGTGCTAACAGCAGGCAGTAAGCAATTGTCGGGCCGACGAGTGCAAGTAAATCAAAGTCAGATTGCAAGCGCGCGCCAAATCTACGCAACTTCTTTGCGTTCATCGAGTAGAGGAATATTGCCGTCTTATGATAGGGGGGCCCCCCTTGGAAGAGCGAGATAGCCACCGCAAGTAAGTCCGTCGTTGCGCATTCAATGTTGAGGACGGAGGTATCACCTTGCGCCTACTTTTGCGTTGCGCATGCGGCCAATTGGTTTCAAACACGTCCCGCAGCAAGGCTTCCCAGCTTGCTCTAGACTGGCGGCGATAATCCGGAGGTGGGACTTTTGAGGACGCTTCAGACGCCCCGCCGAAAGGGAAGCAAGTGGAGCGCCGTTGCGCTGGGCGGATGACCGGCAAACGCGTCGGAACTCGACACCGCAACCCGGATGACGTTGGTGACTACTCGACCGATCGCGAGGCCAGCGGCGGCAGTCCGCGCGCCGCGGCGCCAAAGATTGACCCCATCGCAGAGTTGAAGCGGATCAACTGGGGGCGGTAGACGATTCCGCGTAGCACAGAGGGCGGACTTCGACTTGGTCCGGCCGCGGGCCGGTCCCGGCGACTCTCCCGTTCGTGGAAGTTGGCCCGAACGCTTACGCCCCCGCGCCTTACGCGCCGACCGGATCGGGGGGCGACCCGACCACTCCCGCCGCCAAGTTGCAGCGGAATCTCTTCCTGGCGCTTGACCTCCCCGAGGAAATAATGATGGGGAAGCCCTGGACCGCAATTTGCGGGACAAGCGTCTCGCCGTCGAAGCCGCTGCGGCAACAATAAAGGCGGCCATTGCGACCGACAAAAATTTGCTGAAAGCGCCGCGCCCAGCTTTTCCGTACCCCTTGAAGTTTCCCCGGAAGTTTTGATTATTCCGAAATTGTGCGCGGTTTCCGGGGCGGGTTTGAATATTTTTCGCCAGCGCTGGTGGCCGGTCCGGACGGACCGGAGTCGACGTTAAGCAGACATGGGCGAACCGCGCTCAGCGACCCATCAAGCTCGCCTCAATTCTTGGCGGCGGAAACGGGGGGCGAGATCGAAAGCGTCAGCCGTGCGTTCCACCCGGACGGCCGTCAATGGCCCAGATCCGGAGGGCTCCTACTTCATCGAAGCGTGGCCCCCTAATGAAGATCTCTAGGGGTCAACCTCACCCGTGGTGACAGACAACCAGACCGCCATCGGGGGTCTGACAGAGGGGACCAATCTGCGAGCCGGCATCGTGCTGGTGACAGACAATCAGACCGCCATCGGGGGTCTGACAGAGAGGACCAATCTGCGAACCGCCACCGTGCCCGTGGTGACAGACAATCAGAGCGCCATCGGCGGTCTGACAGAGGGGACCAATGTCGGCGTGGGCCGCGAAGGTCAGGCCAACGGCAGCCACAACTGCTAAACCGATTCTAATCATTCTATCCTCCCTCACCGCTAGCTCATCAACTTGCGGTGTCGAGCCAATAGCATAGATGCAGCCAGACCGGCAGTTGTTTTTTCACTTCGTCTTCACGACCTTCGGCGACGCCAGGACTCGTCGAGGACGGCTTGGTCGGCCCAGTAGTTGGCGCGAAAGTAGAACGAGACTGTCCCGTTGTGCGCGGGCAGCCAGTTGCTTTCTTTGTCGGCGCCGGGCGACGCCGCGCAGGCCCGACGTGAAGCGGCCCTAGCGGACCGCGGGCCTTGGACGCCTCAATTGGGCGGATCACACACGTGACCCATCAACACGCGCACGTAGAGCTCTCCACGGGCCTTTCGGGCAACTTTCTTCTTCCCTGTCGCGTCATGTGCCAGCTTGTGGAAATCGGAGGGTGACGGTCGTGTTTGAACCGCCGACCAATGCGCAGGCGGGAGTGGGTGAGGGGAACTTAAAGGGTCCGTGATGACCGGCAGGACGCGCGCTTTCTCGGGGAAACACGGTGAATCAGCGACGCGTGGACCTCGCGGATGTTCAGCCGGTGTTGATACGAAATGGTTTTGATTGGCGAACGGGCACAGGGAGCCTCGAAACAGGGAGGCGGATTGCTCCTTTTCCCTTAATGATGGCATAGGCGGCGCGGCGCACTGCCGTATCGATGCGGCTGCGGTCGGCGACTGTGCAGTAGTTAAGACTTAATCTGACAGTTGGTGTCATAGCTGAGGCGGAAGCCGAGGCCGGGCGCGGAGCTGGTCGGGGGTTGCGCAGCGCCCGGCCTCGGCGTTTCGAGAGGACACCGAGATGACCAAGGAACAGAAGATCATCCGCGCCAAGGTTGGGCTGCTGGAGCTGGCCAAGCAGCTCGGCAATGTCAGCCAGGCCTGCAAGATGATGGGCTATAGCCGCGACAGCTTTTACCGTTTCAAGGAGCTTTATGACGCCGGAGGAGAATTGGCGCTGCAGGAACTGACGCGGCGAAAGCCGATCCTGAAGAACCGCACCCCGCCCGAGGTCGAGGCGATCATCGTTGAGCTTTCGCTGGACCAGCCGGCTTACGGCCAAATCCGCATCGCCAACGAGCTTCGCAAGCTCGGCCATTCGATCTCGCCAGCCGGCGTCCGCGGCGTCTGGCAACGCCGCGATCTTGAGACGATGAAGAAACGGCTCAAGGCGCTCGAAGCCAAGGTCGCCCAGGAAGGCCTGGTTCTGACCGAAAGCCAGCTGGCCGCGCTGGAGAAGGCCAAGAGCGAAAAGGAGGCGCATGGCGAGTTCGAGAGCGAATGTCCGGGCTATTGCGGGGCCCAGGACACCTTCTACGTCGGCAACATGAAGGGGGTCGGGCGCATCTACCAGCAGACGTTCATCGACACCTATGCCAAGGTCGCCTTCGCCAAGCTCTACGACCGCAAGACGCCGATCACCGCCGCCGATCTCATTAACGATCGCGTCGTGCCGTTCTATGACGCCCATGAGGTGAAGCTCTGCCGCGTGCTGACCGATCGCGGCACGGAATATTGCGGCAACCCAGAGCATCACGAATACGAGCTCTACCTGGCGCTCGAGGACATCGATCACTCGCGCACCAAGACAAAGAGCCCGCAAACGAACGAAATCGTCGAGCGGTTCCACAAGACCGTGCTCGACGAGTTCTACCGCGTCGCCTTCCGCAAGAAAATCTACGGCTCGATCAGCGAGCTGCAGAGCGATCTCGATGATTGGGTCAAGAGCTATAATGAGGAAAGGCCGCACCAGGGACGATGGTGCTTCGGCAAAACGCCGATCCAAACGTTCCTTGACGCAACGCCGCTGGCGAAGGAGAAAATGATCGCCGCCTGAGCAAAACATACAGGCGGACCCGAACAAACTCCGGACGCTGACCGTCAGATCAAGTGCCAGCTACTACAGCGACTGTCAGTTGCCGCCCCATCTGCCGGGCGACCTCCACCACCGAGAGCTTACCGGCGGCCGCTCCCGACCAGTGCAACACCTCGCTGTCGCCGTGTTCTCGTATGTCGGGCTGATGCCGAGATGCGCGGCGAGCAGCGTGCGGACCCGCGCGGAGTCGAGGATCATACCGGACCCGATCACCCGTTCGGACGGAACCCCGTCCCGCCCTACGATTGCTGCGACAATCTGGGTCATCACCTCAACCGGATTGGTCGCCACCAGAAAGATCGGCTCCGGCGCAGCCGCCAACACTCCCGGCACGTTTGCGCGAAAGCAAGTCCAGCCGGCTCTCCCCCGGCCTCTGGTTGGTCCCGGCCGCAAGGACGACCACGCGCGCCCCGTCGAGATCGGCCGACTCCCCCGCGCGGACCCGGACAGTATCCACAAAAGGCGTAGCGTCCAGAATGTCGCGCGACTGCGCGACCGCCATATCTACGTTGCGATCGACAAGCATGATCTCCGAGCCGACACGGCGCATCATCATGGAATAGGCCGCGGTGGCGCCGACCTGACCGGCCCCGACAATGCCGATCTTCACGCTGTTCCTCGCGCATCCAGACAGGAGCCGTTATCCCCGAATTTTCCCGGATGGCCAATTTGGCGCTCAGCGCAAACGCGCCCGCGGCACACATCGCCTCAGGCAGTTGAGCGCCTTCGGCCGGCCTCGAAGTCGAATACGCCCGCGACTCGATCGGCTTTCACTGGGCCTGCTGCGAGGAAGGCGACGAGGTCGATGGCGAAGGAACCGCCGAGCTTCTCAACGACAGCACCCTCGAGATCGTGTTCGAATACTGAAACGGCGACGAAGCTGTCCTCAAAGCGAAACGGGACCCTTCTTCAACAGCCTTCTAGTGGATCGCGTCTGACATTTGAATCCCGAGGGGGATTCCTGGCGGACTCGCGGCGTGCGGGTCTGCGGCATGCGCCCTGGGATTTCCATTTCCGTCACGCCCGCCGACCTTGATCGGCTCCGCACTCTGGTCAAGGACCGCAACGCGCCGCAGAAGCATGTCTGGCGGGCGCAGATCATATTGCTAAGCGCCGAGAGCGCCGGGACGAACGCGATCATTCGCGCGACCGGCAAGTCCAAGACCTGCGTCTGGCGCTGGCAAGAGCGTTTCGCCGCTGAAGGCGTGGACGGACTTCTGCGCGACAAGACGCGGCCTTCGCGCATCCCGAAGCTCGATCGCTCGGTCGCCGAGCGCGTCGTCGCGCTGACCATGGAGACGCCGCCGCACGAAGCGACGCATTGGACCGGTTCGGCAATGGCCGGGGCGGCCCGTGTCAGTGTCAGCTCCGTGCAGCGCATCTGGCGCGCGCACGGGCTCCAGCCGCACCAGGTCCGGCAGTTCAAGCTGTCCAATGACCCGGCATTCGTGGAGAAGCTGCGCGACATCGTCGGGCTCTATGTGGATCCGCCGGCGCACGCGGTCGTGCTCAGCGTCGACGAGAAGAGCCAAATCCAGGCGCTCGACCGAACCCAGCCCGGCCTGCCGCTCAAGAAAGGCCGCGCCGGAACCATGACTCACGACTACAAGCGGAACGGGACGACCACCCTGTTTGCGGCGATGAACGTGCTCGACGGAACCGTCATCGGCCGCAACATGCAGCGCCACCGGCATCAGGAGTTCATCCGCTTCCTCAACGCCGTCGAGCGCGAAGTCCCCGCCGGCAAGACAGTCCATGCGATCCTGGACAACTACGCCGCCCATAAGCATCCGGTCGTGCGACGGTGGCTTGCGCGCCATCTGCGCTGGACGTTCCACTTCACCCCGACCTCGTCCTCATGGCTCAACGCCGTCGAGGGCTTCTTCGCCATCCTGACCAAGCGGAGTCTCAAGCGCGGCGTGTTCCGATCCGTCACAGACCTCCACGCCGCCATCAACCGCTTCCTCGACGATCACAACACCCACTCGAAGCCGTTCCAATGGGTCGCCGACCCCGACAAAATCGTCGCCGCCGTCAGACGTGGGCATCAGGCGTTAGATTCAATCCACTAGACGTGCCGAACTCAATAGGCTCGAATTTGCCTTGTGCTTGGGGTAGTCTAGCGGGTCGTGCTGGAATACTCATGGTCAGCTGGGAAGCGTTGGCATGCGCAAGACGAACGCGAAACGCGATCCGACGAGAGACGCCTCCGGCGCCCTCGGCGCGTATATGTCGGCCGACGAGCGGCGCGCCGCGGGCAAGGCGCTGCGCGACGCGACGCCGCGCGCCGCGCACGGCGGCTGGAAGCCGGCCAAGGATCGGCGCGATCCGATCGAGCTTCTGCACGAGTCCAACGAGGGCCGAATCTCGGAGCTGATCCCGATTCGCTTCGGTCGCATGTCCCAATCGCCTTTCGCCTTCTATCGCGGCGCGGCCGCGGTCATGGCGGCCGATCTGGCGTCGACCCCGGCCTCCGGACTTCGCGTGCAGGCCTGCGGCGATGCTCACCTTATGAATTTCGGCGGCTTCGCCACGCCTGAGCGCAACATTTTCTTCGACATCAACGATTTCGACGAAACCCTGCCGGCTCCTTGGGAGTGGGATGTAAAGCGACTCGCGGCCAGCATCGTCATCGCCGCCCGCCATCTTGACCTCCTCGACAGCGACGCGGCGAAGGCGGCGACGGATGCTGTGTGCACTTACCGTGAACGAATGACCGATTATGCCTCGATGCGCGCACTGGATGTCTGGTACGACCGCATCGATCTCGACCGCGTTCTCAAGGTTCTTCCGTCCGCAGCGGAGGTGGAGCGTGTGAGGCAAAGAGTTCGAGCAGGCGCGCCGGAAAAGCTTGCCCGAAAGCCTGTTCCCGAAACTGGTCCAGCATTTCGGCTCGGCGCCGAGGATCAAGGATGAGCCGCCGCTGATCTTCCACCCCACAGACAAGCAGGCTCCGGGGATGAGAACGGGGTATGCCGAGGCGCTCGAAGGGTATCGGAAGTCGTTGCCCGAGCATATTCGCGCGCTGTTCGACCGGTTTCAGCTGTTCGACCTCGCGATTAAGGTCGTCGGCGTGGGCAGCGTCGGGACCTATTGCGCGCTCGGGCTGTTCATGGCGGCCGATGACGATCCAATTTTCCTCCAGGTCAAAGAAGCTCGGAGGTCCGTACTCGAGCCTTATGCCGGCAAGTCCCTGCACGAGAACCACGGCGAGCGGGTGGTGGCGGGCCAGCGTCTCATGCAGGCGGCGAGTGATATTTTCCTCGGCTGGACGCGCGGAGTGATTGGCCGCGACTACTACTTCCGCCAACTTCGGGATGCGAAGATCTCAGCGATTTTGGAAGACTGGGATCTCACGACTTTGAAGGAATTTGGCAAACTCTGCGCCTGGGCGCTTGCGCGGGCCCATGCGCGATCCGGCGACCCGGCGAAGATTGCCGGCTACATGGGCTCCAATACGACGTTCGACGACGCGGTGTGCGAGTTCGCGGTTGAATACGCCGACCAGAACCTTCGCGACTATCGCGGCTTCGTCAAAGGGATCCGAGAGGGCCGAATCCCGGTCGCTTCGGAGGATTGAGATGGAATCCGGGCGAACATCGTACTTCATACGGTCTGGCTGGATTGGCTTTGCATTTGCCGGCTGCGCTGTCGGCGCCTGATGAAGCGGAACACTAGAACGATTTTCGCAGGTGGACTTCTCGCGGTCGGTACGTTCGCTTTTGCAGCGGCCGGGCAGCTCCAGGACGGCGAAGGTGCATACCTTAAACACGACTACGCTAATGCAATTCGGCTCCTTGCGTCCGTTGGCCGATGGCGGAAACGCCCCGGCGCAGAATCGGCTCGCATCCATATATTTCTGGGGCGGCCATGGCGTAGCGCAGAATGCTGCGCAGGCAGCCCAATGGTATCGCAAGGCGGCAGACCATGGGAACGCCTTGGCGCAGGCTCACCTTGGCCTGATGTATGAACACGGCTACGGGGTGCCCAGAGACCCCGTGATGGCCCGCATGTGGCTCAACCTCGCCGTCTCGCGCGCACTATCGCTCTCCATGGCGGTGAAACTTCGCAAAGAAGTCGCGGCCAAAATGACGCCCGCGCAGATCGCCGAGGCGAAGCGGTTGGCGGAGGAATGGAAGCCCAAGTGAACCTGCGGCTGCGCCATGGTCACGGCGATCTGAAACAATCGTATCCTCTCCTTATCCGAAGATTGAGAACTTGTTTCGTCAGTGGCTCCTGGTGTCTTTTTTCATGGAATAGGGACCCCGCTACGGGGCTGATTTTCATCCAATCGGGACCCCGTGGCGTCGGGTCCACACTGGCCTTCCGAGATCTGGGAGGCCTGGATTGGAATGCTGGTTGTGGAGACGATCGCCAAGATACGCCGGGCCTATTTCACGCTTGGGAAGCCGATCAAGGAGATCTGCCGCGAGCTGCGGATCTCGCGCAAAGTGGTGCGGAAGGTCATCCGCTCGAACGCGACCGAGTTCCATTACGAACGGTCGCGGCAGCCGCAGCCCCGGATTGGTCCGTGGCGAGAGCGGCTTGAAGCTCTGCTTGAGGAAAACGAGAGCAAGGCGACCCGAGAACGGCTGACGCTCATCCGGATATACGAGGACCTGCGCGACCTTGGTTACGAAGGCAGCTATGCCGCCGTTCGGCGCTACGCAATCGCCTGGCGAGAGAAGCGCGCGAGTGCGATGGCGGACGCCTATGTGCCGCTGATGTTCGCGCCGGGCGAGGTCTACCAGTTCGACTGGAGCCACGAGATCATCGTCATGGACGGTGTGACGACGACCGTGAAGGTCGCGCATGTCCGCCTCTGCCACAGCCGCATGATGCTCGTGCGCGCCTATCCGCGCGAAACGCAGGAGATGGTGTTCGACGCGCACGAACGCGCCTTCGCGTTCTTCAAAGGCGCGTGTTCGCGCGGCGTCTACGATAACATGAAGACAGCGGTTGAGACGGTCTTCGTCGGCAAGGATCGCCAATACAATCGCCGCTTCCTCCAGATGTGTTCGCATCATCTCGTCGAGCCCGTCGCCTGCACCCCGGCGTCGGGCTGGGAGAAGGGCCAGGTCGAGAACCAGGTCGGCCTGGTGCGCGAACGCTTCTTCACGCCGCGGCTGAGATTCAAGAGTTACGACGAACTGAACGCCTGGCTCTTCGACAAGTGCCTTTCCTGGGCGAAAGCACACGCCCATCCCGAGCGGCCCGATCAGACGATCTGGGAAGTCTTCGAGGAGGAGCGGCCGAAGCTCATTCCGTATCGCGGCCGTTTCGATGGGTTCCACGCGCTGCCGGCCTCGGTGTCGAAGACCTGCTTGGTCCGGTTCGACAACAACAAGTACTCGGTCAACGCGAGCGCTGTCGGCCGCCCTGTCGACATCCACGCCTACGCCGATCGGATCGTCATCCGCCAGGACGGGCGCATGGTAGCCGAGCACCGGCGCTGCTACGGCCGAGGCGAGACGATCTACGATCCCTGGCATTACGTGCCGGTTCTGGCGCGCAAGCCCGGCGCTCTGCGCAACGGGGCGCCGTTCAGGGACTGGGTTCTGCCAGCGGCGCTCGATCGGGTGCGGCGCAAGCTCTCCGGCTCCCACGACGGCGACCGGCAGATGGTCAAAATCCTCGCCGCGGTGCTCACCGACGGATTGCCTGCGGTTGAGGCGGCTTGCGTTCAGGCGCTCGCCGAGGGCGTCCATTCCGCCGACGTCGTCCTCAACATTCTGGCGCGCCAGCGCGACCCAGGGCCGTTGGAGCCGATCCAAACTCCAGCCTCGCTGCATCTGCTCCATGCGCCAACGGCCGACTGCGCCCGCTACGATCAACTCAGGAGCGCGTAACCCATGGAACGAACCGAAGTCCTCGATATGATGAGCGGCCTCAAGCTCTACGGGATGAGGAGCGCCTACGACGAGACGCTCGCCACGGCGATCAAGCGAAAGCATGAGCCGCAGCGCTTCGTCGGCGATCTCCTGAAAGCCGAGATCTCGGAGAAGCAGGCGCGTTCGATCAAATACCAGCTCACCGTCGCCAAACTGCCACTGGCCAAGGACGTCGACGACTTCGGGTTTAAGAACACGCCGATCAACGAAGCTCTCGTGCGCGACCTCGCCGCCGGCGGCTTCATCGCCCAGCAGCGCAACGTCGTCCTGGTCGGTGGAACCGGAACGGGCAAGACGCATCTCGCCATCGCCATCGCGCGAAGCTGCATCCGCGCCGGATCACGGGGGCGCTTCTTCACCACCGTCGATCTCGTCAATCAGCTCGAGGCTCAAGCCCGCGCCGGCCGCCAGGGACGCCTTGCCGATTATCTCACGCGCCTCGACTTCGTCATCCTCGACGAACTCGGCTATCTCCCCTTCGCCCAGGTCGGCGGCCAATTGCTGTTCCATCTGATCAGCCGTCTCTACGAGCGCACCTCGATCATCGTCACGACCAACCTCGCCTTCGGCGAATGGCCGAGCGTGTTCGGCGATCCGAAGATGACGACCGCGTTGCTCGATCGCCTCACTCACCACTGCGACATCGTTGAGACCGGCAACGAAAGCTGGCGCTTCAAGAACCGCGCCTGACCTTCAAACCATCCGCGCTTTTCGCCACCGCGCCCGCCCCGGCTGCGCAACCCGAACCAGCTCCGCCGGGGCGCGCGCTACCGTCGTGAGCGAAACCTCAAAGGGGTTCCTATTCGGTGCAAATCCAGGGTCCCGATTCAGTGCTCATTGACAGCCCTGGTCAACGGCCGCGCGCGGCACTGCTTACGCGGCGGCTTCGAACCCAGGGAGCCGGACTTGAGCGCGATATCGGCCGAGCTTTCGAGCATGTTCCGCCTGAGTTCTGACGCGAAGTGCAACACCCCCCGCCGATTTGGTATCGGCAAGGTTGTTCAGGACCTTAAGGAGTGTTGCCATGCGATCCTATTCGCATCTGTCAGAGGACGAAAGAGACCAGATCGGCGTTTTGCGGGCCGCGGGGCGGTCGATGGGGGCCATTGCCCGGGCGCTCGGTCGGGCGAAAGCCACCATCTCCAGGGAGCTCCAGCGGAACGCACTCCCCTCGGGCGGATATTCGCCGCTTCACGCCGCCGGAGCCTATCAATTGCGCAGGGCGCGTGAAGCGATCCTCGAACGAGAGGCCGCTTTACGTCTGTTCGTGGGGGATCGGCTCGCTGAGGGATGGACGCCCGAGCAGATCTCCGGCTGGTTGAAATCCGGGAACGAACCGCGGCTGCGGGCCATCGGCTGCGAGACAATCTACGCCTTCATCTATCGGACCGCACAGAAGGCCGAGGCCTTGTGGCGTTATCTGACGCGTCGCCATAAACGCCGTCGCCCGCGGCGCGCCAGACCCTCGCGCGACACCATCAAGGATCGAGCGTCGATCCATGATCGTCCAAAGACCATTGAAAGCCGCGGCGAGGCCGGTCATTGGGAGGGCGACCTCATCATCTGCAAATGCACCCGGCCTGTGCTCGTCTTGCACGAGCGTAAGTCACGGGTGACGCTCGCCGCGCGGCTCACAGGGAAAACCGCCGCAGAAACCATCTCAGCGATGCTCGCGGTCTTCGGCCGCATCGATCCTAATCTGCGAAGATCCATCACTTTCGACAACGACACCGCCTTCGCCCAGCACGGCCTGCTCCGGACCATGCGCGACATGACGACCTGGTTCTGCGACGCTTATGCCTCATGGCAAAAAGGCGGCATCGAAAACGCCAATGGACGTTTACGTCGATGGCTGCCGCGCCACCTGGATATCGACCGGACATCCGACCAGGAAATCCAGGAGATCGTCCTCACGACGAACCTCACCCCCCGTAAATGCCTCGGCTTCAAGACGCCCTTCCAAGTCTTGATTGCCGAGCTTGGAAAAGACGTTCAAATCCGCTTCTCTTAAGCGCGTTGCGCTTCGCTCCGGAATCCAGGCCCGCCTTCCCCACGACCCTGGCAGCTGCAAGTCTAGGCGACATGAGCGCGACATGCAACACCGCCGTGCAGGTAGCGCATTGTATTTGCTGATAATATGATGGATTATCTCGCAGCATTACGGATGCGTAGTCCGCTGGTCTGATCAGCCGAAACCTCAGTGCGCGGCGGAAGGACCGACGCAGAGCTGGCGACGGGGAAAACGAGGACACCTGAGCTGGCGTTGGCGTTTTGACGCTCCCGCTCGCGACTTTGCGGTTATTGGGCAATATTCCGAACGTGGATGTCGAGCGGACGTTGAGTGGACGTCGTCCGCAGGTGGTCTTGGGGCGATTGGCGAAGGATCGACACATCTGCACGTCTTTACCGCGTTGGCGCTGGGCCAAAATTTGGAATTCGGGTTAGAAAGCTCAGTTCACGCGCCTGAGTCATTCGTTTTTTTGGGCATTATTTGGGGGGCATATCGGCGCGAAATTGAATTTTTTGCCCGGCGGCGACGAGGTAAAGACCTGCAAAAGTGTCGATCCTTCGCCAATCTGCACGTCCGCAAGGCTGGATGACCGCTCCCACAGTTCGATCAGGCGGGCGCCGGCCCCTGCAGGCCGCAGGTGCGGCTTGTTCTTCGCCACCGGCCCGTTGGTAGCGCCATTGTCCTGGATCCGCGCTGGCGCGCCGCCCATGTCAGGCACGCGTCGGGAAAAGCCGCGCGCACTGAGGTATCGGTCGCGGCGCCGTCGCTCACGGCGCAATCCCGGCCCGGCGGGCGAGCCATTTCGGCACGACAAGGATTGCTCGCCCGAGCGCATCCTCGCCGTGTTCCTGGCATTGGCTTTTCGGCAACCAGGTTTCGCCGCCATTCGGCGTCTCGACGAGCCAGGCTTTTTCGGTCGAGTACTTGATCTCCGAGACCAGGCCGACGTGGTCGGCGTCGATGCGCCTGACGTATGGCCCGCCCTCGTCGACCGTCGCGACGTTCCGCCATGACGGCGCGGCCGGTGCGGGGCTCATCGCCTCGGCAACGAGATCGGCGACCAGCAATTTGCGCTGCGCAGCCTCGGTGGCGAGAATGTTCGCCGCCGCGGCCGCCTGGAGCGGATCGGCCAGGAGGTTTACGACCGCGCGCAGCTTCTGGGGGGTCAGGGTCACGTGCGCGCCGTGACGGTGATGGCGAAGCTGACCACGTGGGTCTTGCTGTTCACCACCGCTTTCATGGTCATGAGCGAGTCATCGACGGCTGTCGGGGCCGCCTCAATGGATTTAAGCGCGCGGTTGATCGACTTGGACGTCGGAGACGCCGCCCTCGCTGCGGTGCAGAAGCGTCTCAGCTCCGCCATGTCGGGCGCTTCTTCGCCGCCGGTTCTCAGGGCGTCTGCGATCTTGCGCAGGCGCTCGGCGACGTCGGCGGTGGTGAACGAGGCGCCCTTCGCCCAGACCGAGGCGAGCGTCCTGAGGATGCCGGCGCGCGAGATGGCGTCCTCGTCCTCGACCTCAATCCGCTCGAGCATGTCTTTGAACGAGAGGGCCGCGCCGGTCGCCTCGAAGGCGGCGTTCGGGGCTCATCGCCTCGGCAACGAGATCGGCGACCAGCAATTTGCGCTGCGCAGCCTCGGTGGCGAGAATGTTCGCCGCCGCGGCCGCCTGGAGCGGATCGGCCAGGAGGTTTACGACCGCGCGCAGCTTCTGGGGGGTCAGGGTCACGTGCGCGCCGTGACGGTGATGGCGAAGCTGACCACGTGGGTCTTGCTGTTCACCACCGCTTTCATGGTCATGAGCGAGTCATCGACGGCTGTCGGGGCCGCCTCAATGGATTTAAGCGCGCGGTTGATCGACTTGGACGTCGGAGACGCCGCCCTCGCTGCGGTGCAGAAGCGTCTCAGCTCCGCCATGTCGGGCGCTTCTTCGCCGCCGGTTCTCAGGGCGTCTGCGATCTTGCGCAGGCGCTCGGCGACGTCGGCGGTGGTGAACGAGGCGCCCTTCGCCCAGACCGAGGCGAGCGTCCTGAGGATGCCGGCGCGCGAGATGGCGTCCTCGTCCTCGACCTCAATCCGCTCGAGCATGTCTTTGAACGAGAGGGCCGCGCCGGTCGCCTCGAAGGCGGCGTTCTCGACCGCCGAGCCAACGAGCTTCCACCACGTCTTGAATCGCGTCTGTCCCGCGCCCTCGCATGTCGGGTTGCCGAGCATAATGGTGTAGAGCGCGTTCAGAATCCGGCCGCGGTGATCGAGCGTCCATGTCACGGGATCATCGTGAGCGAAGGCCCGGTTCTCGGGGTCGGGTCGATCGGCGCCCAGGCGGCAGATGAGCGACCGCGACGCCGAGTCGCTCTTCGGCCGGATATTGTTGCCGGTGAAGGCCTGGATGGTGAATGCCGGCGCGGTCGGGCTCTCGCTCACGCCGAGCATGCGGTCCTTGTAGGTCTCCGCCGTGCAGGCGCGCTCGATATGCGGGCAACCGATCACGGTGCCGCGGAGGATATTGTCCCAGACCAGGAACGGCGCGGCCTCGCGCAAGACCGAGAAGAGCGCCTTCTTTCGCTCCTCGGCGTCGTTCGTCCACGCCATGGCCGAGGCTTTGACGCCGAGTACAGCGAGCGACACCATATGCAGCGCCGTCGTCTTGCCGGTGCCGCGCAGCCCGGCCGTGATGTAGAAGACCGGCCTTTCGGGCAAGAGCACGCGCTCGATGATCGTAAGCGCAAGGGCGACCAGCACCGCCTTCCCCTCGGCGTCGGCTCCGACGTCGGCGAGCCATTCGTCAATCAGGAATTTATATGCTTCGGCCGCCGCCGCCGGCGTGCAGTCCGCGGGCTGCGGGATGTATTTCATTACCTCCGGGTCGATGCGGAAGAAGACGTCACGGTCGCGGTCGAGGCCCTCGCCGGCCAGGAGGCCCTGCCCGTCGGGGAGAGCAAGCGCCGCCGTGACGACGGCGCGTAGGATCGGCAGCCGCGACCGCTTGTACCGGAGCCAGTGCGCGAGGAATCGCCCCGGGGGCGCGACGGCGCGTTCGCCCTGCTTGGTCTCGAGGATGAAGGTCAGATAGTCGAACAGCTCGATTTCAATGCTCTGTAGGTTGTGCTTGGTCAGGAGCGGGTTTTTCGGCGCCGGCAGGCGGGTCTTTTCGTCGCCGTCGTCGTCGGCGTTAGCGTTGCCCCTCGCCAATTCGTGCAGCGCGGCGATCGAGCGCTCTTCGACGGTCGCGGGCCAGCCCTCAACATCGCGCATCGGCGGCGTTGGGCCGGCGACGTTCGCCAGGATCTCATCCCACTGGCTCATGATCGTCGCCGCCTCGGCGTCGACCGGCGGGACCGGCAGGCGCGCCTTCGCGCTTGCCGCGGCATTGCGTTTGCGCCGCTCCTCGGCCGCCGCTTTCCCGAGCGCGGCGATCGCCTCAGCCATCATCTTCTCGGCCGCGCGGACGCCAATCTTCGCCCGCTCGCCGGCGAGCTTGGCGAGCCGCTTCTTTTCGTCGATGCCGAGGTCGGCCTGTGTGATCAGGCTCGCCAGAATCTGCGCCGCCTCCGTCGCCGGCACGGCCAGGATGGCGGCCTCGACCGACGCCGCGTCATGCCGGAGCGCGTAATAAGCGCCGCCATGGGCGAACGATTTGATCTCGAGCGAGCCGTCGACGTAGCGCCGTATGACCGTCGCCGTGGCCGCACCGTACTCGGGGCCCTCGATCGGATCGGCCAGGTTCTCGCCAATGAACCGGTCGGGGTCGGCGAGCACGTCGGCGACGGTCTTTGTCCCGATCACCGAATCAGCGAATTCGAGCACGGCGCCCGGCCTCAATACCCCATTGCCCCACGCCTCCGCGGTCGCAATCGCGCGCTCCTTCGGCATTCCCGCCGCGGCGAGCGCGGCCGCCTTCTCGGCGTTGAACGACCAGGACGAAGGCGGGCTTGCCCGGTTCATAGATGAAATTCGATTGCGTCCGGGAAACGAAGCCGGGCTGGCCAGCCTGCGGATCGCTCTTGAGCACCAGCTGCGCAGTATCGGGAAGGCCGGCGACCATACGGCCCAGCGCATAGGCGACGTGAGGCTTGGTCGCCTCGATCATCCGCGCGAATTCGCGCCAGTCGGCGAGACGAACGCGCTCTACACGGCCGCGCGACATGCGGCATTGCGACGAATTGTTTGCGAGCGCGCCGCTGGGCGTAAGGTGAAGGCGTTTGGTCAAGAGGCCGCCGGCCTTGGAGAGCAGCGTGACCTCGATCGTGCCGATAATCATGGGGGCGTCGCATCACCGAAAAAAGGACGCCGCGGACGGGATTGTCCGCGGCGTCGGGTAGCAGTCAGAACGGACCCGAATCTTCGCCAGTGACGTCGGCCCAGTTGACTGACGCCTCGTCGATCGGCGGCGGCGCCTCGGCGACCGGCGGCAGCGGCTTCGGCGCCGGCGAGGCCTCGATCGCCTCGGTTCCGCCCAGCATGTCGGCGAAGTCGCCGATCGGGACCCACTTCACGGGGGTGAAGGTCGGCGCCGAATTGCCGTTCTGGTCCGGGATTGTCGCCCCGAGCGCGCAGACCGGGAATTCGCGCGGGTGAACAATCCTATGATTGTCAAAGACTCGCTTGAATTGCTTGCGCGCGCCCCAGGAGCTCGCAGTGAAGGTGGCGAGCTCGCCGTCGATTAAAACATGACCGATGGTGTACGGGTTGCAGCCTTCCGGCATCTTGTCGTGCGACGGGGCGCAGTCCGAATACGCCTTGAGCTCGCCGACGATGACGGCGCGGACGATGCCGTCGTCGCCCTTGTCGAAGCGGATCACGCCGTGGCGCCACGTCGACAGGAGGAGCAGCGGGACGGCGCCGTCCGGCCCGGTCTTGATGTCGACGTCGTCAAGGAGCCAGCGACCCTTGGGGCACTTGAGCCAGGCGCCGAGGATCAGGTCGAAGTCCGGCTCCCGATCATTGTCCGAATCATATGACATGCTGAAGGTTCCTCTGTTGGGAGGGTTACGGTCGGACGCGAAGCCGCGCGTCCGCGGATTTGCCGTCCCGGGGTTCGGCCGGGGCGGCGAATTCTGATGTTTCAGGCTTGAGAAAATTGATGCGCTGCAGCTCGATCGGCCCGCGGCGGTCGCCGGGCTGAAACACGAACCAGGCGGATGGCGAACCGGAGAGCCGGACGCGCTTTCCCGTCCAGCCCAGCCGGTGCATCTGGGGCAAGCGCTGGCATCCGACGTAAAGGCGCCGCAGATGGCGATCAATGATGTCGCTGCGGCCGACGCCCTCAGCGCCTGCAAGCGCAGCAGGACTATGACGGGCAGGCCGAGCTCGAGGCCGTGGCGGATGAAGTCGTCGGCTTGAGCGAAAGGCGGGTTCGTGCAGATCGCCGAGACGCCCTCCGGCGGCTGCTTCGTGAGCAGGAAGTCGATCGGCGTCTTGATCCCCGAATCGGCGTCCGGGTAGGGGATGAGATCGGTGGCGACGACATGGAACCCAGCTCGGGCGAGCTCGCGGACGATCGCGCCGCGGCCGGCCGCCGGCTCCCAGACGCCGCCGCGGAACCGGTTGAGCTCGCCGGTCAGGAGCAAAGCGCCGACGGCGACGCGGGGCGTCTCGTAGAGCTCGGCGGCGTCGCGAATCGCGATCGGCGAGCGTTTGGCCGGCCGCCAAGCGACGGTCATGACCGCTGCCCCTCGAGAGCGAGCTCGCCCGAGACCGCCGGCCGCGAATTCAAGATCGGCGAGATGAGGTGGCGCTCGATGAACGACACGACCGCGACCGCCAGACCGTCACCGATCAGGTTGAAGGCGTCGGTGCGGTTGGAGGGCAGCCGGTAGGTAGACGGCAGGCCCATCGCGCGGGCGTATTCGGTGGGAGAGATCTTGCGGGTGCGGACGGTCTCGCCGTTGATGAACATCAGCGTCTGGATGCTGGAGCCGCCGCTCGCCGTCCTCAGGCAATTGGCGATCACATCCTTGCGCGACTCCCAGGTCGGGCCGTTCCTGCGCGTGCGGCGGTTCAGGCTTCGGACCACCGGCTTCCCCGCCATCTTGTCGCTGGCGAGGCGGGCGAGATGCTCCGGCTCCATCGAGGCGATGATCGCCGCAGTCTCGTTGGGCATGTTCCAGTCGATGGAACGCTCGTCGATGATGTCGGCCAACGTCATGCCGTGCGGCGGCGGGACCGGAAGCTTGAACCAGATCGGCTGCATCCGCTGCCGGCGGAGCGCTTTCACCAAGCCTTCGGGATGGAACGGCTCGGACGGCCCGTCGGCGATGACGGCCGTCGGGATGTCGGTCGCGACCGCGATGACGAATAGCCTTTCCCTCGACTGCGGCGTGAACATCGCGGCGTCGATCACCATTGCGCCGATGCGATAGCCGGCTTCGTCGAGCATGAAGCAGGTGCGGTCGAAATCGCAGCCGCCGTCCGACGTCAGCATGTCCGGCACATTTTCGATCGCGACCAGCGCAGGAGCGCGCCCCTCGTCGCGGAGGGCCTGCACGAGATCGAGAAACTTCCACGCCTCGGGGCCAAGCCCCTTGCGCCCGCCGGCGAGGCTTGCGCCTACGCAGGGAGGCGAACCCCAGAGTAAGGAGGGATGGCCGGGGAGGTCAGACGCCGTGAGCGCGGCGATGTCGCAAACCTTGAGCTCGGCGGAGCCGTGGTTGGCGCGGTATGAGATCGCTTTCTTGGTGTCCAACTCGTTGGCGAATTCGCACTTCAACCGCGGGCCGAGCCCAACCCGGGCAAAGCCGCCGCCGGCAAAGAACTCGTGATAGGGCGTCATCGCGGGCCCTCCGCCAGGCGCTGGGCGAAGACGGCGACGACGCCAGGCTCGAGGAGCGGGCCAACTCGGAGCTGGCGGTCAAGCCAGGCCTGCACTGCGGTGAGCGGCAGGCCCTCGGCGCAAAATCGGAGCGGCCGGCCCTTCTCGTCCCTGCCGTCGGCGAAGAGCGCGGCGGCGCCATCCTCATACGCGGGGCCCGCGCCGCAGATCGAGCACAGAATCCTGGGCATCATTTTCCTCCGTGTTGTCGTAGGGGAAGGGCGGCGATCTCGAGCGCATTGAGCGTATCCAGGAACCGGAAGACCGACCTATTGATCAGGTCTCTCAGGGCGCCGATCTTCTCTGGCGCATGCCCGCCGAGCTCACACAGGAGGTGTACAGCCTCGTTCGCGGCAGCCTGCTCTTCTCGTTCGCGCGAGAGGAGCTCCTGCTCGAGCTGTTCGGGCGTCTTCTTCCCATACGCTCGCTTGCGCTTGGCCTTCTTCGCCTTCGCCCGCTTCTTGATCGCGATCTTGATCTCGGCCGAGATCTGGGCTTCCGAGCAGCCGGTCTGGAGGATGTACTCTCGGGTTGCCGGGGGCTGCGTAGCCAGCTTGTAAATGACTTCGAAGCGGTAGATGCGAAACGGCGTTTCCCATCTGCCCGAAGGCTTCGGCGACCCGCATGTAGTTCTGGGCCGTGCGCCTATCCCAACCGAACTCCGATAGAAGCCACTTGCCGAATGCGCCATATGGGAGGGCGGCCTGGACGCGCAGCAGAGCGTGGCCGGAGGCGATCACTTCCGACAACACCTGGCGCATGGAGTTGCGGATCCCCACGGCGGTCGAGCGGACCATCTCCGCCGTCTCGGGAGTCAAGGCACCATAGTCGAAGGTTGCCAGCTCTACGGCATGAACGCTGTCTTCCGCCTTATGCGGCTTGGCGGCTTCGTTGCACGCCTCGTTCATGTACGTCGCCCCTCGAGCTCGCGGGCCAGATGCTCGAGCGCGATCGCGGTTCGGACGCGCTGGGGGTGGCGACGTCCACGGCGCAGTGTTGCTGCCCGCTTGCGCAGGGCGACGATGACGAGGGCTCGACTAAGGGCGGGGTCTCGTGCTATCTGGCGGGAATCAAGCCTGCTACCCAGCAAAAGCTCGATCCGAGGGTCGCTATCCCGCGCTGCGGGGGCGGCCCTCGCCGTTTCCGAGGGCGCCATCGATCACGCCGAAGCCTCAGCTTCGAGGCGTCTTCCGCCGCGAATGCGGTCGGCGAGCCGGTCTTCTGTCGAGGTCCAAATCTTTCCGATTTTCTCGCCGGGAAGCAGGCCTTTTTCGAGTAGATAAAACGCCTTGCGTGTTGGCAGACCTACGTGAGCGCCGATCGCTCTGGCTCCCCAAAGCACCTTCAGCGGCTGCCCGTTGCTATTGCTGTTGCCGATCATCTCGCAGTCACCCGGTTTTAGTTACGGACGATGCGGTTAGACCCTGGCTGCTACGTTCAGTCGAAAGTGCTGAAGGGGGTCAGTTTTTGTGGCGGAAGCCATACTTTCCGCGCCGAACGGTGTGAACGACGGCGCGCTTAAGGCCGAGGGCTTTGAAAATTTTTTCGACGAACAGACCCCATTCGCCGGAGATGACCTTTCCTGCGAGACGGAGATCGTAGGATTTCGTCGTCTCCGTCGGAACCGTGTATCCCGGCTCGCGCCCCGTCAGGTCGCGATACGCGGTCGCGAGCAGGTCGGCGATGATGTGGGCCTGCCGATCCGGGAGCCGGCCAATCGAAGGATAATAATACCCGCTGGTCCGCTTCAGGGTGTGTCTCGCCAGCAACGCGACTAGCTGCACATCCCGTTCGGAGACGGCTAGGCCCCGTTCAAGCCGATCAGGCAAGCTTCTCAGGATGTCGGAAAAAACGGGGAGCCGCGGCTTCCCGTCCACAATGAATACTGGCGCGTCGTCGAGCTCTTCGATCGTGGTGGCGTGAAGGCCGCGCAATAGTGATGCGAGCTTTTCGCGCGCTCGCTTGTCCCGACCATGGTTCGCCGTCTTGCGGGCGAGTTTCTCGGCGCGGTCCTTTAGTTCCTTTAGTTCCTTCGTCATCGTCTCGGCCGAGCAGGGTCGGTAGTGCGGAGGGGTCGTCCCGGTGCCGCCGGAGCGCTGAAGTAAAGCGCCTCGGTGGCAAAGCTCATCCACTGCGTGTCGGATGTACTGCTCTCGCGGCAGCCCGGCGCACGGCGCGCCTGGCTCTTTTTCAGGGAGCTCCCGGAGCGCGGCTTCGATCTCAGCACGGCCGGGAAACGCTTGAACGTCCGAAGCGTCCAACATGTCGCGTTTCATGTTGCGTGGAGATACCGCTATTGCAAGGGCGTCATTGAAAATGCTTGGTAATTAGCCACAACACAACGCAACATGAAAAAGGCCCCTTTCGGGGCCATATTCTGGTCTAAGCCTTTGAAATTACAGTGGCTGGGGGACCTGGATTCGAACCAAGATTGACGGAGTCAGAGTCCGCTGTTCTACCGTTGAACTATCCCCCAACGGGCGCGAGCGCGAGCCCCAGGCGACGCGTCAATAGCGAAGCGGGCGCGGCTGCGCAAGCGCTTCTCGGCGACTCAGACCTGTTCCACCGCCACCACGCCGGGCGCCGCCTTTAGCGCGCCGGCGACGGCGGCGCTGACCGCATAGCGGCCGGGCAGGCGGATTTCGACTTCGCCTTCCTTCGGCCCGAGGATAACCACCAGCGACACTTCGCCCTCGCCGCGCGCGCTTAAGCGCCGCTCGATCGAATCGAGCGGGGTCTCGTCGCGCACGAACACCCTCAGGCCTTTTTGCACTTTGGCCGCGGCGTCGGTCAGCCGCTCGACGTTGACGATTCGCGCCCGGACGTCTTCGCCCTCAACCGCCGCCTGCAAGGTCACCAGGACGTCCGCCCCCTTCTCCAAAAGGTCGCGGAACTGGGTGAGGCCCTCCTGGAACAGGATCGCCTCGTACCGGCCCGACGGATCGGAGAGCTGGACGACGCCGATCTTGCCGCCGCTGCGCGCGCGCCGCTCGTAGCGGTCGAGCACGCTTGCGCCGAGCCGCGCGGTCGAGGCGCCGGCGCGCACCGCGCGGGCGAAATCGGCCCAGCGCGTGGCCCTCAGGCGTTTGAGCGCGGACTCGTAGACTTCGAGCGGATGGCCGGAGAGGAAGAAGCCGACGGCGTCGAATTCGCGCCGGAGCCGTTCCGATTCCGGCCACGGCGCGGCGCGCGCTCTCACCGTCGCCGCCTCCTCTTCGCCGAAGAGCGCGTTCTGGCCCGCCGCCTTCTCCGTCGCCCCGCGGTTGGCGATCGCCAGCATCGGCTCGACGCCCGCGAAGGCGGTCGCGCGGTCTCCCTCCAGGCAATCGAGGGCCCCGGCCGCGGCCAGGCTCTCGAGCGCCTTCTTGTTGACGGCGCGGGGGTCGAGCCGCGCCGCCATCTCGCCGAGCGACACGAAGGCGTGCTTCCCCCGCGCCAGAACCAGCGCCTCGGCCTGCGCCTCGCCGACGCCCTTGATCGCGCTCAAGGCGTAGTGGATCGCCGGTACGCCGTCATCGCCCGCGCGCACGTCGAAATCGACCAGCGAATCATTGACCGAAGGGGCCACGACCCTGATCCCAAGCCGCAGCGCCTCGGCGCGGAACTCGGCGAGCTTGTCGGTGTTTCCCTTGTCGAGGGTCATCGACGCGGCGAGGAATTCCGCCGGATGGTTGGCCTTGAACCATGCGGTCCAATAGGTGATCAACGCGTAGGGCGCCGAGTGACACTTGTTGAAGCCGTAGTCGGCGAATTTGGCCAGGAGATCGAAAATCTCGTCGGCCTTGGCGCGGGTCAGGCCGCGCTCGACCGCGCCGCCGACGAACCGGGCGCGCTGCGCGTCCATCTCCTTCTTGATCTTCTTGCCCATCGCGCGGCGCAAAAGGTCGGCTTCGCCGAGCGAATAGCCCGATAGCGTTTGCGCGATCTGCATCACCTGTTCCTGATAGGTGATGACGCCGTAGGTCTCGCGCAGGATCGGCTCGATCATCGGGTGGATGTAATCCGGCTTCTCGTGGCCGAGCTTGCGGGCGCAATAGGTCGGGATATTGGCCATCGGGCCCGGACGATAAAGCGCGACCAGCGCGATGAGGTCCTCGAACCGGTCGGCGCGCATCTCCATGAGCGCCCGCCGCATGCCGCCGCTTTCCACCTGGAACACCCCGACCGTCTCGCCGCGCGCCAGCGCCTCGAAGGTCTTCGCGTCGTCGAGCGGGATCTTGCCGAGATCGACCTGAACGCGACCGCCGCGCGATGAGGTCGATCGCCCGCTTGAGCACGGTCAGCGTCTTCAGGCCGAGAAAGTCAAACTTCATCAGCCCGGCCGGTTCGACCCATTTCATGTTGAACTGGGTCGCCGGCATCGCTGCTTTCGGATCGCGGTAGAGCGGCACGAGTTCGGTCAGCGGCCGGTCGCCGATGACGACGCCCGCGGCATGGGTCGAGGCGTTGGAAAAGAGACCCTCGAGCCGCTCGGCGATCGCCAGCATCCGGGCGACCCTCTCATCGGCCTTGGCCGCCTCCTGAAGCCGCGCTTCGTCCGCCACCGCCTGTTTCAGCGTCACCGGATGGGCGGGGTTCTGCGGCACGAGCTTGGCGAGCTTGTCGACCTGTCCGAGCGGCATTTCGAGCACCCGGCCGACATTGCGCATGACGCCCCGCGCGAGGAACGAACCGAAGGTGATGATCTGCGCCACCCGGTCCTCGCCGTAGCGGTCGCGCACATAGGCGATCACCTCGTCGCGCCGCTCCTGGCAGAAATCGATGTCGAAATCCGGCATCGACACCCGTTCGGGATTGAGGAAGCGCTCGAACAGGAGGCCGAAGCGCAAGGGATCGAGATCGGTGATGGTCAGCGCCCAGGCGACGAGCGAGCCCGCGCCCGAGCCGCGCCCCGGGCCGACCGGAATCCCTTGCGCCTTCGCCCATTGGATGAAATCGGCGACGATGAGGAAATAGCCGGCGAAAGTCATATTGACGATGACGTCGAGCTCGAAGGCGAGGCGCGTCTCGTAGTCTTCCTGCGTGCGTCCGGTCGCGTGGCCGTGCGTGCTGAGACGCGCCCGCAAGCCCTCGCGCGCCTGGCGTCGGAGCTCCTGATCCTCGTCGACCGCGGCGCCTCCGGCGACGGAAAAGCGCGGCAGGATCGGCTTTCGCGTCAGCGGCCGATAAGCGCAGCGCATCGCGATCTCGACGCTGGCCTCGGTCGCTTCGGGGAGATCGGCGAAGAGCTCGATCATTTCGGCGCGGGTCTTGAACCGGTGCTCGGGCGACAGGCGCCGCCGCTCCGACGTCGAGACCAGCGCCCCCTCGGCGACGCAGAGCAGCGCATCATGCGCCTCGTAGTCGGAGGCGTCGGCAAAATAAGGCTCGTTGGTCGCGACCAGCGGGACGCCGAGACGGTCGGCGAGATCGATGAGCGCCGGCTCGATCGCGCGCTCGCTCTCGAGCCCGTGGCGCTGGATCTCGACATAGAGCCGCGAGTCGAACGCGTCGGCGAGGCGTCGGAGCCGGCTCTCGGCGAGGTCGGACGATCCGGCTCGGAGCGCCCGGTCGATTGGTCCGGCGGGGCCGCCGGAGAGCGCAATGAGGCCGTCGCTTTCTTGCAGGGCGGCGAACGGGATATGCGGCTCGTCGCCATCGGTCGGATTGCGCCACAGCGCCGAGACGAGGCGCATCAGGTTTCGGTAACCGACCTCGTTTTGCGCCAGGAGCACGATCGGCGCGCGCGCATCGTCCCGCTCGACGCCGCGCAAAAAAGAGGGGGCCGCGTCGGCGAAATCGACCGTCGTCTGGGCGCCGATGATCGGCTGGACGCCGGCTTTGGCGAGCTTCTCGGAGAATTCGAGCGCACCGAACAGATTGTTGGTGTCGGCGATTCCCAGCGCGGGCATCGCGTCGGCTTTGGCAAGTTTGGTCAGGGTTTCGATCGTCAGCGCCCCCTCGCGCAGCGAATAGGCGCTGTGGACGTGCAGATGCACAAACCCGACCGCTTTCAGGACCGATGATTCCATGATGTCATTGTCGCAAGCCGCCCGCGGCGCGTCGAGCGCGCCCTGTGGACAGTTCTCCCTTCTCTCCATAGTCCGTCGAGACGGGCGCTCTTCCGAACGCCGGGGATGAGTGGCGTTTCTTCTCTTCTCCCGTTGGGAGAAGGGTAGGGGAAGGGGCGCGGGACGCGCACGCCGCCTCACCCGCAGGAGATGGACTCGACGTTGCCCTTGCGGTCGAGCCAGAGGTCCACGCGGTCGGTGCGGTAGTCCGCCGTGCTGGCGAAGCCCAGACCGACAAGCGTCGCGGTCGAAGCTCCGGAGAGGCTCGAGCGCCTTCGCTTCGAGGCGGGGCGAATAGGACTTGCCGACCAGCGACTGCGCCTTTTTCGCATCGCACGCGCCCGCGCTCGCGGCCGGGCACAACAAGAGCCCGGCGAGCGCGACGGCGCCGCCGCACATGGCACGCCTGAACCAGAATCTGGCCATGACCCCGTTGTCCACTCGCTCGGTCAGGTTAAGGATTCAGCGAGAAGTCTTACCCGGCGGTAAACGACCGAGGCGAGCGCCGGATCCCTTCCGTCCTGGACGAGCCCCGACGCGGTCAGGCGCCAAAGGCGCAGGCGGCGAGTGCGATCATGATCAGAAAAGCGCCGAGCGCGGCGAGCTCGGCAATGTCGCGCAGGGCATGGGCGGCAAGGTGCATTTCGGCCTCCTCGATCATCAGGAGTTCATCATATGTTCCTGTTATGTTCGAGTCAATGCCGATTGTTCCGATCTCTTCCTTGAATGGTTAGCGCGGCGAAATCGATGACGCCGTCAGGGGCGCGGACTCTTGACCGACGGAGCGAAGCGCGAACTGTTCATTCCGCCGAGCGGAACTCGTGCGCGTAAATACCGGGCGATGTCGGAAAATCCGGAGGGCCACTACGTCCGAAACCGGGGGCGATCCGTCCCCTGAAAGCCGTCTTCAGAGCCGGATCGGCCCTCGGCGGGCATCTAGGCCTGGGCCTGCCGACTGCGTTGACGCGACGCCCGATACCCAAAGAAACCGAGCCCCGCAAACCCGACCAGCATCATCGCCCAGGTCGAAGGCTCCGGGACCGGGTTGGCCAGGAAACCGTTGACGGCCGGCTGGTCAGTGTTCGCATAGAAGCCGACCAGCTGACCTTTGTCGTTGATGCCGTTCACGATCGTTCCCTCGACGCCGAAAGCGGTGGTGCCGTCAGCGTTCGGATTGTCGACCGTTGTCAGGACCCCGGTGACCCAATTGTAAACGAACCCATCTGTATTTCCCTCGGCATCGACGTAGCTTCCGACCACCTGATCCTTGTTGTTGAGACCGAGCGCCATCGTGTCGGTGTCAGCCCCGAAACTCAGCGGAATGAAGGTTCCGCCGCTATCGAGGAAGCCATCCGTATTGCCGTTTGCGAGGGTGTAGAAACCCGATATTACATCCGAGTTGTTAATACCGGTCGCGGTGGTCGCCGTCGAGCCAGGCGGCGTGACGGGGGTGAAAGCGAGGGTACCGAGGTTGACTATAAAACCCTCCGTCGCGCCAGTCGTGCCGTTGACATCAAAGCCGGCGGCCAGATTGGCGTCGTTCACGCCCAGCAGTTGAGTAACCGAGGTCCCCGTAGATAGCAGCGCGGCGTTGGGGCTCATCACCGGGGTAAAAACGTTCCCGATGTCTTCGAACCCGACGTTGTTGCCAGCCGAGTCGATGTAAAACCCGACCGTCGTGCCGGTATTGTTGATGCCGACGACCTGGGTCTGGGCCGCCAAGGGGAAATTCTCCGCGGTAAAGTTCGCGGAGCCGTAAGGAGGCACAACGGTGAGCCCGTTGTTGGGAACGACGCTCCCGTCGCCGAAATAGCCGGCGATGGTGCCGGCGTTGTTGATGCCGAGCAATTGCGTGAAGTCGGCGTCGCCGCCGGTGCTGTTGATCGTCTCGAAGGTATAGCGGTCCGCCGGCACGGTGGCCATGGCCGCAGAAAAGCCGAACGCTGTGAATGCGGCGGCGGAAGCAAGAACGACATGAGCGCGCATAGTCTTTCTCCCCCTTGAAGAGCTTGATTCAGTAGGACGGGATGCCAATCACGGCGCGCGCCGCAAAAAACCAGCGCGCAGGCAAGTCATGCAGACTTCAGCGGAATCGTGTCACATTATTGTCGCAAAAGAGCGAGAGCTACGCTTCGCCGCTACACCCAGAATCCCCGCGCAGAACGCGTAGCAACGCTATATCTCAGATGAATTGATCTTCCCTTCCGCTATGCAAACTCGTAACATTGAACCCGCCAAAAAGCAAGCGTTTGTCGAAAGTTCGACGACAATGAGGCTTGCCTAAAGTTTACATTGCTATCTTTGTATTATAGCTCCGTTACCCTTCTTGACGAGAGCGTCATGTGCTTCGTAGCGCTGTCTTCAATGCTTAGTCCGCACTCTCAAAATCTACAATAATTTCTGTGTGTTTATCGGAAGAGCGTCGGTCAGGCGGTTCCCGCGGGACAAAGATTTCGCAACAACTTCTTTGTGATTGTCAGAAGTCGCGTTATGGTTGGGGTAGGGCGAAGGCGGGATTGACGTGAGACAGTCACGCTTGAAGAGACGAACGGCGAAGAAGAAAAAAAGGGCTTGGGGGGTCAGCGCAAGCCTTTGAAGAGGCTCGATTCGGACAAGGGAATCCAAGGAAATCCAAGCTTTTTTCTTGGATTTCCTTGGCTAGGGCTTGGCTGGATTTGGCTTGATTTGGCTAAATTTGGATCCGGCTTGGCTGATGTTTATAAGGCGCAGCACCAATGTGAAATATGCGCGAGGCGGCTAGCCCTTCCGCCGTCCCGCCTTCGCCGGCGCGGCGTCGAGCTCAGGGTAACGGCGGAAAATTCCCGATTCGTTGAAGGGAATGCGGCGCTCTGAGGCGAGGTAGGCGGCTACGTCCGGCTGCTCGGCCACGCACCTCGCAAGCGCGGCGAGGGCGGGATAAAGCTTGTCGGCCCCGGCAAATGCGCGCGGGAAAGCGTAAGCCAGCCCCGCCCAGACCTGGAACAGCGACAGGTCGACGGTGGTGAGCTTCTCGCCGACCGCGTGCGCCGGCCCCGCCGGATTGTCGCCGAGCACGCGCTCGAAATAGCCGAGATATTTCGGGACGCGATGGGCAAGGAAGGCGGCGGCGCGCGCCTTGGCCTCCTGCTTCTGGTCCTCGAAATAGAGGTCGGTCGAGATCGGATGATGGGTGTCGTGAACCTCGAAGATGAAATCGGTGATGGTGAGCTGCAGCCCGTGGGCGAAGAGGCGCGAGGCCTCGTCGGCTGGCGCGAGCTCGAGTCTCGGTCCGAGGTAGAGGAGGATATTGGCGACATGCGAGACGACGAGATCTCCGTCCCGCAGGAACGGCGGCGCGAATGGCGCGAATGGCGCGTCCCGTCCTTCGAGCATCGCCATCAGGGCCTTGACGCCCCGGCCGGGTCCGCGCTCGCGCGCGACATCGACATAAGCCGCTCCGGCTGCCTCGAGCGCCAGTCTCACGAACTCGCCGCGGCCCTGGATGCTGGGCCAATAGAAGAGCTCATAGGCCATCGCGCGCCTCCCTGCGTTCGCCCCGCATCACGTTTGCGGTCGCATGCGGTCGGCGGCTTTGACGAAGCGCCGGGCATGGTCGAGGAGTTCGCCGTCGGTCGGATGGTCGGCTTTCTCCACTCCTTCGACATGGGCCCGGATCGCAGGGTGCTTCTCGGCGAGGAATTTGGCGAACATGTCCTTCTCCTGCGCCGGGCCGACGATGAGAATGGCCCCGGCGTCCGCGATCGCTTTGGCGACATCCTCGAAGAACGGCTTGTTCTCCTCGATCCGGTGGCCCGTGCGCTTCACCCGGGAATGGATGTCGCGAACGATGTGATCGCGGATCAAAGTCCTGTCAGCCTCGTCGACGTTGAAGTGGAAGATGCGCGCCCGCTTGTGGTCGATCCATACGACCGCGTGAAAATGTTGGGCCATCGCAATCGTCTCCGTCATCCGCGAACGAACCTTGGCGCCCCGAGCCTATCGCGCCCGCTTGGGCTGCGCTATGACCCGCTTCATGCGAAAAAATGGCGATGAGATCGCCGCCGTCGCGGCGGCCGAGCCCGACAAGGCCGCCGTCTACGCCATCGGCGACGACGAATTGGGCATGCGGCTCGACCGCTGGCTCCATCGCCGGTTTCCGGCTCTCGCCAATTCCCATCTGATGAAGATCGTGCGCAAGGGAGAGGTGCGCGTCTCCGGCCGGCGGGCGGATGTCTCGACCCGGCTCGCGGCTGGCCAAAGCGTCCGCGTCCCGCCGCTGCGGCTGTCGGTGGGGCAGGGATTGCCGGTCAAGGCCGCCAGTCCCGGCGACCGCGAGGCGATCAGGGCGATGACCCTGTTCGAGGACCGCGACGTGATCGTGCTCGATAAGCCTTATGGCCTCGCGGTCCAGGGCGGCTCGGGGACCAAGCGCCACATTGACGGCATGCTGGAGGCGCTCGCCGACAAGGACGGCGAGCGCCCTGTTTTGGTCCATCGGCTGGATCGCGACACGTCAGGCGTGCTGCTGATCGCCAAGTCGCGGAAGATGGCCGCCGAGTTTGGCGAGATCTTCCGCTCGCGCGGCGCGCGCAAGATCTATTGGGCGCTGGTCGAGGGCGTGCCGAAGCCGGCCCAGGGGCGCATCTCGATGTTTCTCGCCAAGGGGGAGGGCATGGGCGAAGCGCGCGGCGCCCGGCCTGGCAGGGCGAATCTCGAGCGGATGAGGGTCGCGACACACGGCGACAAGGATGCCCAGCATTCTTTGACCCTATATGCGGTCGTCGACAAGGTCGCGCCGCGGCTCGCGTGGCTCTCGATGCGTCCGGTGACTGGCCGCACCCATCAGTTGAGAGCGCATTGCGAGGCGATCGGCCACCCAATTGTTGGCGACCCGAAGTACAATCGCCGGCCCTTGAACGACCCGGCGCGCAGTGATCCATTGCGCGCCGTTCCGCCCGGGCTCGAGCCGAAGCTTCATCTCCTGGCGCGCCGCCTGATCCTGCCCCATCCGCGCGGCGGAACCATTGACGTGACCGCGCCGCTCCCTGAGCACATGAAGAAAAGCTTCGCCATGTTCGGCTTCGACGCGAGCGAGCGCGACCCGATCGAGGACGCGCCCGATGAGTGAGGCGCCGCGCGATCCGATGCGCGCCGCCCAGGCGAACATGCGCCCGAGCCTCGTCAAGCGTTTCTATCGGACGGTCGAAATCTGCGAGGCCGCGGGGGGCCGGTACGCCTTGACGCTCGACGGCCGCGGCGCGCGAACGCCCGGGCGTAATCCTCTCGCGGCGAAGAGCGGGGCGCTTATGCTCAAGGTTGCGGCCGAATGGGAACGGCAGCGCGAGACGATCGAACCGGCGGACATGCCGCTGACGCGGCTGCTCAACTCGGCGATCGATGGGGTCTCGCGTACGATGACCGAGACGCGGGCGGAAGTCCTCAAATATGCCGGCTCCGATCTTCTCTGTTACCGCGCTCAAGAGCCGGAATTGCTGGCCGAACGCCAGCGGCTCGCCTTCGATCCCGCCCTCGCCTGGGCGGCGGAGGCGCTTGGCGCTCGATTCAATCTTTCGGCGGGCGTCATGCACGTCGAGCAGCCGCCGCAGTCGATCGCCGCCGTCCGCTCGGCGATCGAGGATTTCGACGATCCGGTCGCGGTCGCGGCGCTCAGCGCGATGACGACGTTATCCGGTTCGGCGCTGCTTGCGCTCGCGGTAGCGCGCGGGCGGCTCTCGCCTGAGGAGGCTTGGCGGGCCGCGCATGTTGACGAGGACTTCGAGATCGAGCGCTGGGGCGTCGACGAGGAGGCGAGGGCGCGCCGTGAGGCGCGCTGGCGGGAGTTCGAGGCGGCGGCTCTGGCGGCGCGCGCTTCCGGGTGAACTTGAAGGCGACATTGCGTCTGGTTTCAACGCCGCCGCGTCTTAGAGGCGGTGCGCATTTGGGGGTCCAAAGGTATGTCTCGCCGTTACGGCGCCGCTCGCGGCATGCTATTCGGGCTCGGGGACTTTTTTCGCGTGAAGCCGGAAAAACCATGAAGGACATCCTCGCTCGCCTCGACGCCCGCCGCGAACGCGCCCGGTTGGGGGGTGGTCAGCAACGCATCTCGGCCCAGCACGCCAAGGGCAAGCTCACCGCGCGCGAGCGCATCGAGCTTTTGCTCGACCACGAGTTGTTCGAGGAGTTCGACATGTTCGTCCAGCATCGCTGCGACGATTTCGGCATGGAGGCGACCAAGATCCCGGGCGACGGAGTGGTAACCGGCTGGGGTACGGTCAACGGCCGAACGGTTTATGTGTTCGCCAAGGATTTCACCGTGTTCGGCGGCTCTCTTAGCGAGACGCATGCGCAGAAAATGACCAAGATTTAGGATATGGCGGTCAAGAATTGGGCGCCGATCGTGGGCCTCTTCGACGCCGGCGGCGCGCGCATTCAGGAGGGCGTCGCGGCGCTCGGCGGCTACGGCGAAGTGTTTCAGCGCAATGTGCTCTCGTCCGGCGTGATCCCGCAGATCTCGGTGATCATGGGTCCCTGCGCGGGCGGGGACGTCTATTCGCCGGCAATGACCGACTTCATCTTCATGGTGCGCGATACGAGCTACATGTTCGTCACCGGCCCGGACGTCGTGAAGACGGTGACCAACGAGGCCGTGACCGCGGAGGAACTGGGCGGGGCGCAGGTTCATACGACCCGCTCCTCGATCGCTGACCGCGCCTACGACAACGACGTCGAGGCGCTGTTGCAGATGCGCCGGCTGATCGACTTCCTGCCGGCCTCCAATCTCGAGCAGCCGCCCAAGCTGCCGAGCTTCGACGATCCCGACCGGATCGACATGTCGCTCGACACGCTGATCCCCGAGAATCCCAACAAGCCCTATGACATCAAGGAATTGATCATCAAGGTCGCCGACGAGGGAGATTTCTTCGAGATCCAGGAGGCGCACGCCAAGAACATCGTCACTGGCTTTGCGCGCATCGATGGATCGACGGTCGGCGTCGTCGCCAACCAGCCGCTGGCGCTCGCGGGCGTCCTCGACAGCGACGCGTCGCGGAAGGCTGCGCGCTTCGTGCGCTTCTGCGACTGCTTCAACATTCCGATCGTTACCTTCGTCGACGTGCCCGGCTTTCTGCCCGGCACGGCGCAGGAATACGGCGGCCTCATCAAGCACGGCGCCAAGCTCTTGTTCGCCTATGCCGAAGCGACGGTCCCCAAAATCACCGTCATCACCCGCAAGGCCTTCGGCGGCGCTTACGACGTGATGGCGTCCAAGCATCTGCGCGGCGACATCAATCTCGCCTGGCCGACGGCGCAAATCGCGGTGATGGGCGCGAAGGGGGCGGTCGAGATCATCTTCCGCTCCGACATCAACAATCCGGCCAAGATCGCCGAGCGCACGAGGGAATACGAGGACGCGTTCCTGTCGCCGTTCGTCGCCGCCGAGCGCGGCTATATCGATGAGGTCATCATGCCGCACTCGACCCGGCGGCGCCTGTCGCGGGTCTTGGCGATGCTACGCAACAAGAAGCTCGAGAACCCGTGGAAGAAGCACGACAACATTCCGCTCTGAAGACAGATCCGCGGAGACCAACCCAGGCCCTCAGGGGACAGGTATGCGCGGCCCTCGTCTCTGACCGTTGAAGCCCGGTTCGCCGGGTCAGGATTTCTTTCCCGGCGGGTTGAGAGCTTGGCCAGTCGCCCCCTGCGACTTCTTGTAATCGGATACCGAACTCTTCGGCTTGTCCGACTTTGGCTTTTTGGCCTCTTTGTTGCCTCTGATCTGACCCTTCGCCATCGACTCCTCCTTTTCGCAGCCCCATCCGGGGCTAGCCGGCGATTGTGGCACAATCGACCGCGCTCTGCCATATATGAAGGGCGTTTCGGAGGATGGCGACTCCGCGCGGGCCACACGTCACCGATGTGGCCAGGGAGGAAGTTGACGTGCTAAGGCGCCCTCATCCCTCGCGGCGCCAGTGGCGCCAATGGCCGCGGCCCATCGAGCTGTGGAAAAGGACGGCGAAGCGACGCTTCTGGCCGTCGTCGAGGCTGTCGTAAAGCGGCTTGGCGGCCGCTGCGAGTTTCTGCAGTCCTGCGGCGCGGGCGCTTAATCGTTCGGCGGCGCGGGAGAGACGATCTACGGGGTTGACTTCGCTCGCTTGGTCGTCACCCGCCTCACGTGTCTGTCGCCAAGCGGCGAATTGGGCTGCCCGTTCCTTGGCGAGATCGCGCATTGCCGTTTCGAGAGGCGGCCAGTTCTTCTCCTGGTCGGCGTTCAGCTCGAGGCCGGCCTTGAGCGCGGCGATGCGCGCGTCGAGGAAGGCGGCGCGGTCCTCCGGGCTAAAGCGACTGCGCTGTTGCGCAGAATTGTCGGCGGCGGCGAAAGTCCCGCCGACGAGCGGGGCAAATGCTAGGACGGCCGCCACGGCGACCGCGGAAAGCGCGGCTTTCATGAACGAATCTCCTCATCATGCGTTCCCAAGCAACGCGAAAGCTAAATCGCGGCGCCACGTCAGTCCAATGACAAGCGCGTGAACCGAGGGATCATTCTTTACTCATTCGTTAACGAGGCCTTCATCTTCGCGTTACCATGCCGCTTTGCTGAAGCTTAACTGTGCCGCGACGCTTTTCACTACGTCACGGTCGGATTTACCTGCCGGAAAATATTGGAGCGCAGGTTTCCTCCGACATAAGAGCCGGCCGCAAGAGCCGGCGGAGCTTAAAACAGGTGGGTTGGATGGGTTTCGCAATCGACAAGAGCCGAACGATCATCAGCGCGATGATCCTCGGCCGCCGAGTGACCGCACAAGACGTTGCGTGGCTGAGGCGGGAGGTGTTCGCCGGCGGCGCAGTGACGCGGGAAGAGGCGGACGAACTGTTCGCCGTCGCTCGCGCGGATATGGACAATGCGCCTGAGTGGAAAGAATTCTTCATCGAGATGATCGCCCAACATGTCGTCCGGCAGTCCGAGCCTGCGGGCGCGGTGAGCGAAGACCGAGCCGCCTGGCTTTTGGCGCGCGTGGATGAATGCAAGTCCGACGAAGCCCTGGCCGCACTGGTCAACGTGCTGGCCGAAGCGCGTAGCGTGCCGCAATGGTTCCTCGACGCGGGCAGGGCGCGCGTCTCGACCGGCTGGCCGAGCGCCGGCAAGGCGCTCCCGGCCGCGACGACCGGATAGCCTGTGCAGGCCCGATGGAACTCCTTGCGGCGGCCGGTTGAGGGCGCTATCGATTAGGATAGGCGGTCCGACACGGCCCGCGCCTCTTGAGGCCGCCCGAACGGGAGAGTCTCTAGTTGACGAAAGGTGCATGGCTCGTAGCCGCGCTTGCGCTCGGCGTCCTTTTTCCGCCGAACTCGGCCGTAGCCGAGCCCTTTGCCTACCCGCCCCAACCAGTCGACTGGATTGTGGCCCCGGGCTACTCCGGCTTCAGCGGAATTCCATGGCCCGGGCCGCCCTTCGCGTGGCCGATTCGGGCGCCGGCCTACGGCTGCTACGTCTCCCGCACGCGCCTTAGGCTTAAGGGCGCCTGGCGCCAGATCGAAGTCTGTTCTTGATGCGCTCCCGCTTGCGGCGTCCAGCTCTTGGTCAACCGCAGGGAAGGCCAAAGCACGCTTATGCGGCGCCGCGTGCCTGCAACAAGTATTGATGCATGAAGGCGAGGCGGGCGTTTGCCGCCGCGCCTCATCGCAGAAGCGCCGGCCGTCTTCGGGCCGCAGTTGTTTACGTGCTTGCGTCGTTCCAATAGAAACGGCTCCTCGGGGAAGGGCTCGCGCTTTTCTCGCAGGGGCGCCGATGTTCAAAACGATTCTTATCGCCAACCGAGGCGAAATCGCCTGCCGCATCATCAAGACGGCGCGCCGTATGGGCATCAAGACCGTCGCCGTCTATTCGGAAGCCGACAAGGACGCGCTCCACGTCGAAATGGCGGATGAAGCGGTCGCTATCGGCCCCCCGGCCGCGGCTCAGTCCTATCTCGTCATCGACAAGATCATTGACGCGTGCCAAGCGACCGGCGCCGAGGCGGTCCATCCGGGGTATGGGTTTCTCTCGGAGCGCGCGGCGTTCGCGCACGCCCTCGCCGAGGCGAAGATCGTCTTCATCGGTCCCAATCCCAGGGCCATCGAGGCGATGGGCGACAAGATTGAATTCGAAGAAATTCGCCAACGCCGCCAAGGTCTCGACAGTGCCTGGCCATCTCGGGGTGATCGAATCGCCGGAGCGGGCGGCCGAGATCGCCGACGAGATCGGCTATCCGGTCATGATCAAGGCTTCGGCCGGCGGCGGCGGCAAGGGCATGCGGATCGCCCACTCCCGCCAGGAAGTGTCGGAAGGCTTCGCCCGCGCCCGCTCGGAGGCGAAATCCTCGTTCGGCGACGATCGGGTGTTCGTCGAGAAATTCATCGTCAATCCGCGCCATGTCGAGATTCAGGTGCTGGGCGACAAGCATGGACACGTCATCTATCTCGGCGAGCGCGAATGCTCGATCCAGCGCCGCAACCAAAAGGTGATCGAGGAGGCGCCCTCGCCGCTCATCGATGCGGAGACGCGCAGAAGAATGGGGGAGCAGGCGGTCGCGCTCGCCCAGGCGGTACAGTACGATTCCGCCGGCACCGTCGAGTTCGTCGCAGGCCAGGACCGAAGCTTTTATTTCCTCGAAATGAACACCCGCCTGCAAGTCGAGCATCCGGTGACGGAACTCGTCACCGGCGTCGATCTGGTCGAGGAGATGATCCGAAGCGCTGCCGGCGAGACGTTGCGGCTCAAGCAGGCCGACGTCAAACTTGTCGGCTGGGCGGTCGAGAGCCGGGTCTATGCCGAGGACCCGACACGAGGCTTCCTGCCTTCGACCGGGCGCTTGGTGAAGTACCGCCCGCCGCCCGAAGGCGTAAAGCGCGGCGTCGCCGTTCGCAACGACACCGGCGTTTATGAGGGCGGGGAAATCTCGATCCATTACGATCCGATGATCGCCAAGCTCGTTACCCACGCGCCGGACCGCCTCGGCGCGATCGACGCCCAGGCGACCGCGCTCGACGCCTTCGTTATCGACGGCATCCGCCACAACATTCCGTTTCTGTCCGCGCTGATGCAGCATCCGCGCTGGCGCGAAGGGCGGCTTTCGACCGGCTTCGTCGCCGAAGAATTCCCCGACGGTTTCCATCCGCTGGTCGCCAAGGGCGAAACCGAACTCAGACTGGCCGTGGCGGCGACGCTTATCGATCACACGCTGAATGAGCGAAAGCGCCGCATTTCCGGGCAGTTGCGAGACCCTGAGCAGATGCGGTTCGAACTCAAGCGCGTCGTCGCTATGGGGAAGAGGAAGATCGAGCTCGAGATCGATCCCAAGAAAGGCGGCGTCGAGATTGCGCTCGCGGACGGCCGCAGGGTCGCGGCTCACTCGGATTGGATGCCGGGCGATCCGCTGTGGCGTGGAACTGTCGACGGCGTCGATATCGCCGTCCAGGCGCGTCCCATCCTAAATGGCTATGCGCTCTCCCACGCCGGGGTCGCGGTCGACGCGCGCGTCTATACCCGCCGCGAGGCTGCCCTGGCCTCGCTCATGATCGAGCGCAAGGGCGTCGACGGCTCGCGCTTCCTCCTGTGCCCGATGCCCGGCCTCGTTAAGGCGATCGCAGTCAAGGTCGGACAGGAGGTGAAGACCGGAGAGCAACTTTGCATCGTCGAGGCGATGAAAATGGAAAATGTGCTGAACGCCGAGCGTGACGCGACGATCAAGGCGATCCTGTGTAAGGAAGGCGATTCGCTAGCGGTCGACGCAGTGATCATGGAGTTCGCATGACGCTCAAGGCCGACCGGCATCCCGTTTCGTCGGGCTCCCCTTTCGAGGCGGCTTATGGATATTCGCGCGCTTACGTTTGCGGCGACGAGGTCCTCATCGCCGGCACGACAGGATACGACTATGCGAAGATGGCGATGCCCGAGGACGTCGTCGAGCAGACCCGCAATATTTACGCAACGTTCGCCGAGGCGATGAAGGAAGCAGGCGGCGCGCTCGCCGACATCGTGCGATTGCGCACCTTCGTCACCAACGCCGCCGATTGCGAACCGGTGCTGAGGGTGCAGGGCGAAGTTTTCGGCGCGATCCGCCCCGCGGCGACGATACTCGTCGTCTCAGCGCTGTTGAAGCCGGAAATGAAAGTCGAAATCGAAGCCGACGCGCGGCTCACGCGGCGCGGTTGAGTGCGCGCTGGCCGCCCGCCCCGGCGGCCAGCTTTTTCACCCCGGCTTCTTGACCCAGAGCGAGCACCAGCCGGTCGGGGCGATGTCGCCGTCGACCATCTTGCACGAATTGGGGGCGACGAAAAAATTGCAGCCGTCGCACTGGTGGCCGTCCTTCCCCGGATCCGGCTGATACTTGACGGCAGTCTGCGCCAGCTTCGCTTGCGCTTCGCCGCCGGTCAGCGCGAGGAGAGGCGCGGCGCCCGCGGCGGCAAGAAGGACAGAGCGGCGGCTGACGCCGGAATTGTTGCAGCTCTCACGCATGGGCGCCTCGTTGAACGATTGGAATGCCATGGGGAGCGGCGAGCCTCGCGGGGAACGGCGCTCCACGAAATTTAGAATGATTTTAAATTGGCGCGCAGTCAATCGCTGTGCCCGAGACCAATCGGCGCCTAGAGCTCACCTTGCCGCTTGTCCCGTGGGCATCGCCGGGCCATATTTAGCTCGTTGAAACACGGAGAGGGAGGCGAAATGCAATTCGCCAAGCTGCGGCTGGCCCTCCCCCTGATTGCTTGCGCGCTGGCGTCGAGCGACGCCGCCGAGGTTCAAGAGACTGGAGCCGAAGGTATTTTCTACGGCCGCGGACTCGTCAAGGCGGTCGAGCCCGAAACGGGCTGGCTGACGCTCGCGCATAACGACATCATGGGCTGCATGCCCGCGATGGAGATGATGTTCCGCGTTCGCGCGCCCGAAGTGAGCCGTGACCTCAAACCCGGCGACACGATCGACTTTACGCTCGACGGCGGCAAATATGTCATCCTCGACGCGAAGCTCATCTCGCACGGCGCGCCGTGAACTAACGAAAACTGGCGAGGATGCCGACGAAGTCGCGCCCGAGCGCGTTTGACACGGCCTGGTGGCAGGACATGCAGCTCGACGGCGGATCTTGCAGGTAAGTCTCTATTGTCGTGTTGACCAGATTTTCCTTGGGCGCGCCGTCGGCGTCCGAAGACTGGTAATTCTCTCGCGCCGCGTCCGGCGGGAGCGTCAGTCCGGGAAAATAGGAGCCGTCATTTTGCGGGTCGGCCGGATGGGTCACGGTCGGCCATTGGCTGGCGACCAGCATGTAATACTCCCAGACGGTTCCCTTGATTCCGGGCAGCGCCCAGTAGGCCCGGTTCAGCGCCATGGTCGAGGGATGGATCGGATGTCGGCGCACCACTTGCATCGGCTCAGGGTCGATCTTTGGCGGATTTTGCCGGCTGACGGGGAGCGTGGCGGGCGAGCCGAAAGTTGGCCAAAGGCCGAGTTCCGGCCTCGACGGGTCGAAAAAGGAATAGGGCGCGCCCGCGTCCTTGGCGTCCGGCTCGCGCGCCTGGCCCTCGCCGGCCGGCGGCACGTTGTCGACGTGCTCGAAAGTGCTCCATAACCCTTGCGGCCGGTATTTCGTCTTGATGACGATGTGCAGGCCGACAAGCGCGACGTCGCTCTTCGAGCAGACGGTACGCCCCGCGGCGAGAGTCTTCGCGATGTCGACGACCTCGGCGTTCTCGACCACGTAATAGCGCGCTCGGATCGCCGGCGTGTCCGCCGAGGTGAGAAGGCGCCACGCCGCCTTGACGGCGATCGAACCGGCGGGAAGATGCGCGGGGTGAGTCTCGTCAGGGAGATTCTCGCCCGCGCTCCAGCCGCTCGACGCGAGCGCCGAATATTCCGGCTCATTGATCCGCACCTCGTAGCGGGCGTAGGTGCGATTCTGGGCCACGAGCGGATTGGCGGCGACGCCGGGAAGAAAGGCAGATTGATTGAAATCCAGGAATGGCTCGAAAGACGCGAGCGTCTTCCCGCGGTTGCCGACGTCCGCTCCGCAGGGGTTCTGCGCTTCGTAAGCCGCCCAGGGCTGAGGCGCGACGGGGCGGCCGTCCGGCCCGACCTGGAAGAGTTCATAACGGGCTTTGAAGGTCTCCCACACGCGCGGGCCGGGATCGCCAAGCGCCTTAGTCCGGTCGGCGACGCCACGATGTGCCGGGTCGGTCAGCGAAGGCCAATTGAGCGCCACGAAGGCGCGCCAGGCGAAGTTGTCAAAGTCGGGAAATGGGTCGGCCTTGGTCGACGGAACGTCCTCGACGCGATCCGGCGAAACGAGGGGCGCGACATCCTCCGCGGCGGCGGGGCCAATTGAGCAAAGCGCGGCCAGCGCCGCGAGCAACAGACTAGTACTCGTCGGTTGACGGCTGCGCACAAGAGGCCGCACGGGCGAAATTGCGCCGCTGGGTTCGCTGTTGCCTCGCATCGGTTTCAAATCCACGCGCCCGCGTCATTGACCACCCCATAGGTCGGGCGAAGGTTCCGAGTTAATACTTCAGGTCTCCCCTTTATTCGTCATTCGTCGGCGATCTCTTGGCGTCTACGGCTCATGGACAGACGCCCACGGGGCTCCATTCGCCTTCCCGCTCTTCTTGTGGACCGCTCATTACGCCCCCGTATAGATCTTGCACCAACCCTGCCTGCTGACCGGGCCCACGACGGTCCTGCACTGGTCAGGCGGGAGGAACGGCGCACAAATTTCGCACCGCTCCACGCCATTCGGGAAATTCTGATAGGCGACGTCGGCCTGCGATTTCTTGGGTTTGGCGGCGAAGGCTCTGTCGGCTGCGGACGCCACGGCGACGCCGACAGCGGCGCGCGCGAAATCCTGAAGCAGATTGCGCCGCGACGTCTCCGCAGAATAGCCGCGGACTCTCGCCATTTCCAAATTCTCCTTCCCGCTATTCCACAAGCGGAATGTCGCCGCCCATCCGACGAAGAATAGCCTCCGGCGGCTTCGAGAACCACATCTGATAGATAGTGGTCAGCCACATAACGGCAAAGCATGCAGCCATCAGCATTCCAGCACCGATCTCGACCCACGCGAAGGGTGGAAAAGCTTGATCAGGTACCAGGAACTGACGTCGATCACGATTGCCGCAAATGGGGCCGCGATGACCGCGCACTTGAACCAGAGCGGGCGGACATAAGCGTGGGTGAACGCGAGCCCGACGATGAAGAAGATGAACGTGACCCCGAACAAGTGGATGTGGGAGACCCGCACCAGGGTCGCGATGGATGCGCCGGTGTCGAGCGCGGTCACCTGTTTGAGACCATCGATATTCGACAGATTGGCGAGATGCGGGTTGCGACCGTCGTGACAGGTCAGGCATCGTTTGTCGACGATGGGTTTGATCGTCACGTCATAGGCTATTTGCGCCGCGCCCTCGCGCACCCAAGACAGCAGAGTCGCTCGTTCGTCCGGCGACAACATGGTCGACATGGGCCCGTTCAAAGCGCTTTCCAGAATCGACCCTTTTCCGTTGCCGGAATACGCGACCACGATGTCGTCGTACGAAAGCATGACCGGATTGCCTCCAGCCCTTCCGGCGTAAGTGAAATAAATGTTCAGCAAGGCGAACAGGTACCCCAACCCGAGTATCAAGAGCACGCAGGTGAACAGAACGCGGACGCTGTATGGAAGCTCGGAATAGTGGCGATAGAGTCTATGGGGAGGGCGTTCGTCTCTCATGGATCCGATCCGTCGATTGCATATCGCGATCGGGAGGCAAGGCTTGCGCGTTCAGTGCCGGTCCGAAGCTCTTTCACTTGCTCGGGACCATGATGAAGACCACGGGGCGGCCTTTCTGGTGGGCGTAGTGCGCAGCGAGACCCTTGATGTCGTCCGGGGTCAGGATGCTCGACATCGCCGTCATTTCCGGACTCTTCCGGGCGCCGGACCGATAGGCGCTCAAGGCGGCTTCGAGATAGTCCAGGCGTTGGGCCGCCAGGGCCGGCGCGTCTGGGCGCGTGCTGTTGCCGTTCAGCCCATGACAGCGATCGCATTTCTCGCCCCACTCGTCTGGACTCAACGGCCTCGGGATATTGGCGGGCTTGGGATCCAGTCCCGCGTAGTAGGCCGACAAGGCGTTCATCGCGACATCGTCGAGCTTCTTGGCTCGGGGGCTCATGGTGTCATCATCGCGGCTTCCATCCTTATAGGCGCGAAGCGCATTGACCATGTACGCTTGGTCCTGGCCGGCGAGACTCGGCGTTATCGGGCTGTCACCGATTCCATCCTCCCCATGGCATTTGATGCAGGGCGCGAGGGTTTCCTTGGCGATCGGCGCGCCGCCTCCGTTCGGGGTCCGTGCTTGCGTCGGATTCTCGTTCTGAAGCGCGTAATAGAGAGCGATGCGTCCCAAATCCTGGTCGGAAAGGGCGTCGAGCGCCTTCTTCATGTCTTGGTTCTTCTCGTCAATCGGGCGGTCGCCGCTCTTAAAGGACTGCATCGTCTCGACGAGATATTTTGGCTGAAGTCCGATCAGGCTTGGCACGCCCACCTTGGGACTGACGCCGTCCCCGCCGTGGCACTTCACGCAAGGCTCGGCCGCGGCCTTGCCGGCCGCGACCGGGTCGAGATATTTCGGCGCGGGCTCGTCGGATGGCGGGGCGGGATCGAGGCTCGCGTAGTAAGCCGCCAAATTGGCGAGCGCCTCGTCGCTAAGGAACTTCATCAGTTTCATGTGAGCTTCGCCGCCGCCCGCGCGATCGCCGCGCTGATAGGCCTTCAACTCGCGGTAAACATAGGAGGGCCGCTGGGCCGCCAGATTCGGGACGCCATCGTTCGTGCTGACGCCGTCGGCGCCGTGGCATTTCGCGCAGGTCGAATCCGCGAGCTGCTTGCCGTCCCGAATGTCCTCGCTATTGGCGTACAATGGACGAAGTTCGCCGACGATTGCTGATTGCGCCATGGCGTCTGCTTGCCACAAAGCGCCCGCGGCGCTTGCGCTCATAACCGCAAGCAGGCGTCGGGCTCGGTGGTCGATTGCCATTCGCTAGATCCGCGCCTGTCTGGGGTCTGTCGAGAATAGGCAATCCCACTCTTGTTTTGGGCGTGACAATTCGCCAAAACTGACGCCCGTCGCCAAGACTGACGCCCGGTTGGCCGTTCACGCAAAAATCACGTCAGCAACAGCGCTCAGCGCTTTATCCGGTTACGATGCAATGCGAGCCTCATCTGCGCACGACGGGTCCGCGAATTTCGCCCGCAGGGAACTTTTTCGTATGTACGTTGAAATACCATCGACCATCTTTTAGGTCCTTGGCCTGGTCGGCGCTGATCTGGGCGATGCCTTGGAACGGGCTCGCGAGATCGCCGGGAGTTCCGACCTGAATCGGAGCGTTTTCCTCCGGCGTCAGCCCAAGATAGGAGACGGGACCGTGGAAATGCGCGGCGATCGCGGGGCCGGAGAGGCCCGAATAGGTCACCGTCCATTCAGCGTGTTGGTGTCGGTATCGAACGTTCCCTCCATGACCCCTTTTCCGTGACTGTCGTTGGCAGGCACCTCGCCGCCGCCGCTCAGAAAGGCCGCTATCGGAATTTTGAGCGCGAAGGCTTGCGGGCATGAAGCCATTAGCGCCACGACGGCGAGAGCGACGACGCTTGCCCGCCCTCCCGTCGTGATGCGCGCCTTGGGGTAAGCGCTTTTGAAATCGGCGCTCGCTGACATGTTCTCTCCCATTTCCGCGCGCCGGCCCCTGCGCCGGACGCTGCCGTTCAAGCGCCACCTTCCGTTCAGCGTCCCCGAACGTCGCTTCTCTTATCTTCGCTTGCGGCGCCCCCGCCTCAGAACGCAAACCACGCATAGGCGAACACGGAGTTGTTGCCCTGCGCGTTATGAGTGCCCCCGATGTACGAGCCGTCGAAATTGGTCGTGCCGCCGTAGAGGTGCAGGTACTCCGTGAACTGCAGGCCGATGCGCACGTTCCAGGTGGAATAAGGAAATGGCGCGCCGTGGCTGAAGGGGATGTAGGCGAGGTCCTGGATCAGCCCGCTGCCGTTCGGACTGCTGATGTAGCTGTTGTTGAACTCGCCGATGCTGGCGGGCGTGCAATTGGGGTTGTTGCCGGAGCCGTAGAGATTGCAGTCGCCTGAGCCGGCGACGTTGAAATAGCCCAGGCCGACGCTGTAGGTGTGATCCCAGACGAACGAAGCGTTGGCTTTGAAGCTGTTAAGGGTGTTGTTGAGGTTCGACGACACACCTTGTGCGAAGGACGAGTTCAACCGCTGCCATTCCATGATATCGGTCAGTTTCACGGTTATGCTGTACTGGTCGCCCGCGTACTGGATTTGCGAATCGAACCCCACGTCAGTAAAATTGTCCGTCCCGTAACCGTATATGCGGCCGGGGGTGACGCGCCCGTACATGCCAAAAGTGCCGGCTTCCCAATAAAGGTCGCCCCAATGGGGCTCGATCGCCAGGCGCCAATAGGGCGCGACGTTTGCCAGCGCGTCAGTCGTTGACGGACTCGGTTCGTTGAACGCGTACAATACGTTCTGTGGCAGTCCTTTATAGAACGTTAAGTCGGCATAGAGCATGTCGTTCCAGAACGCGTACGCGCCTGCGCCGCCGACGATCTGGCCGTATCCGCTCTCGATATGGGTCAATGGGGGCCCGAACGCGGGCGCGATAGTCGACGAGATTTGCGGCCAGCCAAACGAAGGCGTCGTATTCCAGGGGTCCTCGACGGTCGGCGTATTGTTGGCGTCGATGCCCCAGATCGTGTCCTTGCCGAACAGCGTGAGTGTATCGGCGTAACGCACGTCCGAGGCGTCCACGAACGCCGTGTTGGCGACGGTCGGGTCGCCCGTAATCTGAATGAACGAGCCGACATTGCCATAAAGCTGGCCGGCGATGAAACCCGAGACCTGCTGTGAGACGAGATTGTCGTTCGTGTGCAGTCCCGGGGCGGGCGGCGAATCCTGGTTCGATTGCGTGTGGGTGAAGCTCGGCATGTACATCATAGCGACCGGCGGCCCTTTCCAGTCGCCGCCGCCGAGCGTATAGCCGCCGATCTTGAACCGCCGGCCGAATGGGGTCAGCTCAGGAAAGGCGGTGTGGCACGCTGCGCAAGGCTGTCCGGTCTGGCGGGCGTAGCTCGGCAGCGCCTCGGCGGGCCCGACGCTGGCGGCGATAAACGTGAAGGCTGCGACAACAAGCGTCGCGGCGGCGACGGCGAAGCCGAAAATCCTTCCCCCCGCGTCGTGCGGCAAGGTCGCGCTTGGTCTGCCCGCTGTTGCATTCATGGAGCGCCCCTCAACCCTTGCGCTTCAAGCCGCAACGCCCGCTCTGCCTACGGGCGTCGCGGTCGAATCATTCGCGCATGAATCATTGCATGGTTTTTATGATCCCGCACGAAATAATCTCAGCCCTCGATCGTCGCCGAGCTTAGGCCTTCTTCACCCAGAGCGAGCACCACCCTTTCGGCGAGATGTCGCCGGCGACAGACTTGCAGGCGTTCGGAGCGACGAAGAGATTGCACCCGTCGCACTGTTTGCCGTCCTTGGGCGACGCCTGATATTTGACTGAGGTCTGCGCCATTTTCGCTTCCGCGTTGCCGCTCATGAGGGTCAACAGCGGTGCAGCTCCGGCAGCGGCGATAAGAACCGTGCGACGGCTGACGCACGCTGGTCTGGTTTGATCGCTCATCTTTGCTCCCTCCGGAATTTTTCTCACCAGTGCCGGCCGCATCGTGCCTCGTTGCGGCGTCGCCCAGCCCTGGGCGCACGCGAACCGCTCCCGGAAACGGAGCCGCCCGCGAGCATCCGATCATAATGATTGCGCGAGTCGTTGACCTAAATCAAGTGCCGGTGAGCGCGGCGAAACAGCGCGCGACTTTCGTCCATGACGGGCGCGCCAGACCCTCGCGCTCGCTTTCGCCATCGCCTTATGATAGTCCGCCCGCAATTCGCCAAACGCCCGCGAGACCTGGAGGGGCGCGTAAGCGTCGGTTCGAGCGTCCAGCATGAGCGACATCTTTCACGAAGTTGACGAGGAAGTCCGGCGCGACAAGGCGGCGGAATTCTGGAAGAAATACCAAAACCTGATCCTGGCCGGCGCGGCGCTGATCGTTCTCGCCTCGGCGGGGTTTCGCTATTGGCAATATGAACGCGAACGGGCCCAGCAGGCGGCCGGCGATCAGTTCCAGCAGGCGCTCGCGGCGCTCGAGGGCGGCAAGCTCGACGAGGCGAAGGCGGGTTTCGACAAGATCGCGGCCGAAGGCCCAAGCGGCTATCGGGCGCTGGCGCAAATGGCCGCGGCGGGCGCCAAGGCGCAGAGCGACCCGCAGGGCGCGGCCGCGGCCTTCGACGCGGTCGCCGGCGATGCGGCAATCGATCCGCTCTTGCGTGACGGCGCCCGCCTGCGCGCGGCGCTGCTCAGGGTCGACATTCCGGGCGAAGAGCAGAAGGGCGCGGCGGAGCTGACCACGCTATCGGCCGCGGATGGGCCTTTTCGGCGCTTGGCGCGGCTCGATCTCGCGGCGCTGGCGCTGGCGCGCAACGACTATGACGACGCCGCCAAACAGCTCGACCTCGTGCTCGGCGATCCCGAAGTCTCGCCGGACGAGCGCCAATTGGCGGACCGCTGGCTTGGGCTTGTGGCCGCAAACCGAACCGCAGCGAAGTAATTTGTCGTCGCCGGCTCCGGCCGGCCGAACCGGCTGAAATCACATGAGCGCCAGGGTCGCGATCATCGGCCGGCCGAACGTCGGCAAATCGACGCTGTTCAATCGGCTCGTCGGGCGCAAACTGGCGCTGGTCGACGATGAGCCCGGGGTCACCCGCGACCGCCGCGAAGGCGACGCGCGGCTTGCCGATCTCGCCTTCACCATCGTCGACACGGCCGGCCTCGAAGAGGGCGATCCCGCAACGCTCGCCGGGCGCATGCGGGCGCAGACGGAAGCCGCGCTCGCCGACTGCGACGTGATCCTGTTCGTCTTCGACGCCCGGGCCGGCCTCACCGCGGGTGACCGGCATTTCGTCCAGGCCGTGCGCCGCGCCGGCAAGCCGATCATTGTCATCGCCAACAAGGCGGAAGGACTCGCTGGGCGCGATGGCGTCTACGAGGCCTTCACCCTCGGCCTCGGCGATCCGATCGCGCTCTCCGCCGAGCATAACGAAGGCCTGGGCGAACTCTATGACGCGCTGGCCGCAATCCTGCCCCGCTCCGCGCGTCTTGACCCGGACGAGAAGGAGGAGGCGGCGCCGCTTGTTCTCGGCGAGGAGGAGGACGGCAGCGAGCTCGACCTCGCCAAGCCCTTGCGCATCGCCGTGCTCGGCCGGCCGAACGCGGGAAAATCGACGCTCATCAACCGCATCCTCGGCCAGGAGCGCCTCTTGACTGGCCCCGAGCCCGGCATCACCCGCGACTCGATCGGGCTCGACGCCGAGTGGCGCGGACGCAGGCTCAAGATCTTCGACACCGCGGGCTTGCGCCGGCGCTCGCGCGTCGTCGGCAAGGTCGAGAAGCTCGCCGTCGCCGACGCGCTGCGGGCGGTGCGGTTCGCCGAAGTCGTGGTGTTGCTTCTCGACGCGACGATCCCATTCGAAAGGCAGGATCTCACGCTCGCCGATCTCGTCGAGCAGGAGGGCAGGGCGCTGGTCATCGGCTTGAACAAATGGGACCTGATCGACAACAAGAGCGACAAGGCGCGCGAGTTGCGTGCCGAAGCCGATCGCCTGCTGCCGCAGCTGCGCGGAACCCGCGTGGTCCCCGTTTCGGGCCTGACCGGCGCTCATGTCGAGAAGCTCATGGAGGCGATCGTCGCCACGGACGCGATCTGGAACACGCGCATCTCGACCGGGCGGCTCAATCGCTGGCTCGCTCCGGTCGTCGACGCGACGCCGCCGCCGGCCGTCTCGGGGCGGCGGGTCAAGATTCGCTACATGACCCAGCCCAAGGCGCGCCCGCCGTTCTTTATTTTGTTCGGCAATTCCGTCGCCAGCATTCCGGAGAGCTACAAGCGCTATCTCGTCAACGGCCTGCGCGAGACCTTCGGCCTTTTCGGCGTCCCGATCCGCGTCTCGATGCGCTCTGGCGGCGAGAACCCCTACGCGGCGAAGAAGCGACGCAATTCATGACCTCTTTCGAGGGAAGAGTTTGCAAAACCTGAGGGCTGGGAAATCCAAATCGGGGGAAGGAAATGCAAAGCCCCCGGAAGGGAAATCCAAGTTTTTATCTTCCGCTAATTCCTACTTTTCAATGACTTGCAGGCGGATCCAAAGAGAACGCCTCGATTCTCTCTTTCTCGACCGGCGCCTCCGCCTCATGGGCGCCGGCGTCGGCCGCAGGCGCTGACGGCTTCGCGGCGACGCTCAAGCGCGCCTGGGCGGCGACGCGGTTCAATTTGGCGAGCAGGCGCGCGCGAGCTTTGGCGTCGTAAGCTTGGATGGGGGCCGCTGCGCCCCGGTAGCGGTCGAGCCGCTCGAGAACCTTAAGTTGGACCCCGATTGCGCCAATGTCGCCGGCCGCGACCCGCTCTGCGGTAAGGCGAAGCGCCCCCTCGAGGCGGGCGAGTTGCAGCATCGCATGGTCCGGTCCGGCGTCGACTTCCCGCCGTTTGAGGACTTCGCCGACGATCTGGCGGATGCGTCGCGGCGTCACCTTCTCCTCCCGCGCGATCGCTTCGTAAGACCAGCCGGAACGCAAGCAGGCGAATATGCGCGTCCGCCGGAGCGCCTTGGCGTGGGGGTTCAGCCGAAGCCGCTTTCGAGAGCCCGTTTCGCAATCCATATCCGCCTCCATGTTCGCCCATATTCTGGATAAGCGGATGAACATAGCATGGTTTTGGTAAATCGGAAAGCACAATCGCCGAAGAGGGTTGCGGTCCTTACGCTAGTACGCTGAGAACAAATACGAATCCATGGGCCGGTTGGTTCAATGCGGTCCGTGCAAACGGGCGCTTCAGCGAAGCGCGCCGGCTCATTGCCCCCGCGGATCGAAGGAATGTATACTCGTGACGATCGGTCCGCGGAAAGTTCAAACAACAGGGAGGATCCGTCATGTCGCGCTCGTCGCTATGGTCGATACTGGCTGTGGTCGTCCTGATCGCGCTGGGATTGTACTTCTGGACGACCGGCAATCAGATGCCGGCGCCCGCCCCGCCTGCGCCGGCTCCGGCGCCGGCTCCCGCCCCAACAGCACAGGCGACGGCGCCCGCGCCAGCGCCCGCCGCCCAGGCGACGGCCCCGGCTCCCGCCCCAGCAGCACAGGCGACGGCGCCCGCGCCAGCGCCCGCCGCCCAAGCGACGGCCCCGGCTCCCGCGCCAGCAGCACAGGCGACGGCGCCAGCGCCCGCCGCTGACACAACCGCGCCCGCCGCATCGGCGACTGCGCCCTCCGCCCAGCCGCCAGCTCCCGCGCCCCAAACCGCCGCCCAAGCGCCAGCTCCCGCGCCAGCAGCACAAGCGACCGCGCCAGCGCCCGCCGCTGACGCAACCGCGCCCGCCGCATCGGCGACTGCGACTGCGCCCGCCGCTGAAAAGACAGCGTCCGCGTCCCAGCCCGCCGCCCAGGCGCCTGCGCCGGCTCCCGCTCCCGCCGCACAGGCGACAACGGCAGCGTCTGCGCCCCAGTCCGAGGCTGATTTAGCGAAGGAAGCCGCCGACCAGGAGACCAAAGCCAATGAGAAGGCCAAAGGCGAACTCGCGTCTCTTGGCTCGACGTTCGACGCAAAGGCCCTGACCGCGGCGCTCAACGACTCGGTCGTGAACTTCCCCTCGGGCAGTGCGGAAGTGCCGGCCAGGACGGCCGACCTGCTGCAGAACGCCGCGGACGATCTGAAAAAGCTTCCGGCAGGCCACGTGTTGGAGATCGCCGGCTACACCGACAACACCGGCAATGCCGCCGACAATGTCACGCTGTCGCAGGCGCGCGCCGAGGCCGTTCGCGACGCCTTCATCAAACTTGGCGTCAATGCGGACATGCTGGTTGCAAAGGGCTACGGCAGCGCCGATCCGATCGCAAGCAACGACACGGTCGAAGGCCGGCTCAAGAACCGCCGCATTGAATATCACGTCCTGAAGACGCCTTGACAGGGCGCCGCGATTTCTCGAATCCGGGCGCAGAGCATGTCTCAGGTTTCATTCTGACGGTCGCAGGACGTCGCGAAGCTTTTTTGGCGAATGGGGCGGCGAGGATATTGACTACAAAAAAGATGCGTATCCATGTTGCTGTCGCTGTTGTGAGGGCATGCTCCCCGCTGGCGTATGCCGATGAAGGCTAGGCCTGTGAAGGCGGCGGTCCTATCCGGCTGTGGCGGGGCGACGGCATCGACAAAGGGTGTGACGCTCTAGGCATGTCTCGGGTTTCATTCTCATCGCCCGGCGCCGACCAGGCGCCCTCCTTTCGCGAGGCGCGCGACCTCCTGCTCAACCTTCGCGATGACTATCATGGCGCCCGCGCCGCATTCGTCTGGCCGCGTCCGGAGCGGTTCAACTGGGCGATCGAATGGTTCGACGCGGAGCTCGCGGCCGGCGAAGGCGGGGCCAAGCCTGCGCTGAAAATCATCGGCGCGAGCGTAGAGACCCGAACCTTCGCCGATCTTGCCCGCGAGTCGTCACGGCTCGCCAACGGCCTGCGCGCGCTCGGCGCGAAGCGGGGCGACCGGCTCCTGATGATGCTGGGGGTGGTTCCGGAACTCTGGGTCACGATGCTCGCCGCGATGAAGCTCGGGCTGGTATTGATCCCGGCGATGCCGGCCCTCGGCGTAGCCGACGTCGCCGACCGGCTGGACCGCGGCAGGGCGAAATATCTGATCACGCACGGCGCCGAAGCGGAGAAATTCGGGGGCGCCGGCGAGAACGTCGAGCGGATCGCGGTCGGCGAGGCGCCGCCCGGCTGGCGATCCTACGAAGCGCTACTCGGCGCCGACCGCTTCGAGCCCGACGGTCCGACCAAGGCCGACGACCCGATGCTGCTCTATTTCACCTCGGGCACCACGGCGCGCTCGAAGCTCGTGGTGCATAGCCACGCGAGCTACCCGATCGGGCATTTGTCGACGATGTACGGGCTCGGTCTCATGCCGGGCGACGCGCATCTCAACATTTCCTCGCCCGGCTGGGCCAAGCACGCCTGGTCGAGCGTTTTTGCGCCCTGGAACGCCGGCGCGACGGTGATCGCGTTCGCCGGGCGCTTCGACCCGCGCGCGACGCTTGATGCGCTGATCCAGCATGAGGTCACGACGTTTTGCGCGCCGCCAACGGTCTGGCGGATGCTGATCCAGCACGACCTCAGGCAATGGAAAGTCGTCACTCCGCGAGATCAACGCGGCCGGCGAGCCGGTCAACCCGGAGATCATCGAGCAAGTGGGGCGAGCCTGGGGCCTGACCTTGCGCGATTCCTACGGCCAGACCGAGACCACGATGATGGTCGGCAACTCGCCTGGACAAACGGTCGTGCCCGGATCGATGGGGCGGCCCTTGCCAGGCTATCGCGTCGCGCTCCTCGACGCCGACGGGCTCGAGAGCGAGAGCGGCGAGATCGCGATTCCACTGCGCCCGCGCCCCGTGGGCCTGATGCGCGGCTATCTGAACGACCGCGGGGAGCTCGTGCCTATCGAGGGCGACTATTACCGCACCGGCGATGTCGCCGCGCGCGACGCCGAAGGCCACATCGCCTTCATCGGCCGCGCCGATGACGTGTTCAAATCGAGCGACTACCGCCTGAGCCCGTTCGAATTGGAAAGCGTGCTCATCGAACACGCTGCGGTCGCGGAAGCCGCGGTCGTGCCGGCGCCGGATCCGCTGCGCCATACGGTTGCGAAAGCCTATATCACGCTCATCGCCGGCCATGCGCCGGACCGCACGACGGCCGCGGCGATCTTCGCCCACTTGGGCAAGCGCCTATCGCCCTACAAACGGGTGCGGCGGATCGAGTTCTTCGAACTGCCGAAAACCATATCCGGCAAGATCCGCCGGGTCGAACTGCGGATGCGCGAGCGCGCGCTCGCCGACCGCGGCGAGCGGGCGGAAGCGGAGTTCAGGGTCGAGGATTTTCTGGAGGGGTAGGCGCTTCCGCCCTGGATGCCCGTTTTGCTTATGACAAGGCGCACGAACGAAAGCGGCCCCGCTCTTCGCCAGCGGGGCCGCAAAAGCAAAAAGAGCCAGGTGAGATCTTACATCGCCGTCAACGAGCCATGCCCCTTCGGGGTCTTCATCTCCTCGCAGGTGCCCTTGGCGACATATTTCCAATGCGCCGGGTCGTAGTCGACGGTCGAGGTGCCAGCGCAGGTCGTGCCGGCGCCCGCGGCGCAGTCGTTCTTGCCGGCGAGCGCCACGCCGTAGCACTTGTCGGCGCCGGGCTGAGCCGGGGCGGGGCCGGCTTTGGCGGCGGTGGCGATGGCCCCGGCGAGCGAGGCGGCAAGCGCGGCGGCGGTGATCGCGGTTCTGGCGTTCATAAGAAAAATCCTCCGTCTGGACAATAGGTTAGGGTCGGGCGCGGCAGCGGCCTCGCCGGTCGGCGGAGCCTTTCTGGCCCTGCAGGAAGTACGTTGCCTGGGAGAGGAGGTTACCGCAGGTCATGATCACGAATTCGTGATCACACGAGCTCATGGCGATGTTTAAGCGCTTGAAACGGCGCCCATCGTCGCCAGATATCGTGCAGCCGGGAGGCACCCTCCATGACCGAATCGCTCCACGCCGTTTGCCCCAATTGCTCCGCGGTCAACCGCATCCCGACCGACCGTCCCGCCTCGGAGGCCAACTGCGGCGTCTGCAAGGGAAAGCTGTTCACGGGCGAGCCGATCGCGCTGACGGCGAAGACGTTCGACAAGCACGTCGAGCGCAACGACATGCCGCTGATCGTCGACTTCTGGGCCCCGTGGTGCGGGCCGTGCCGGGCGATGGCGCCGATTTTCGATCGGGCCGCCAAAGAGCTCGAACCGCGCGCCCGCTTCGCCAAGGTCAACGTCGACGAGGAGCCGGCGATCGCGGCCCGCTTCGGCATTCGCGGCATTCCGACGCTCATCGCATTCGAAAAGGGCAAGGTCGCTAAGCAGCACGCCGGGCCTGGTCGACATCGATTTTCTGCGCGGACTGGCGCGGTAAAGGGCGGATGTCGTGATTATGAAAGCTCCGCCGCCTAGATCAGGCGCCGCGGCTGTCAGCCGAGCCCTATTTTCGTTAGGTCGATGATCGAGCCCGACAATAGCGGGGCGAGAACCGCCACGAACGTGCCGGTCATGTCGCTGAACGACAGCTTCAGGCCGTGGTTATCTTTCCAGTCTTGCACCGTCTTCCATCCCGCAACGACTTCAATCTTTTTTGCCGGGGCTTTGGGCGCCGGCGGCGATTCAGTCGCCGCGTCGCCGGGCGCAGCGACGATTTGGAACTCGTAGATCGTCCCGTCGTCGGCTTTGGCGAAGAGGATCGCCGGCGGAGGCGGTGGCGGAGGCTTAGCCGGCGCGGGCGCAGATGGAGGCGTCGGCGCCGCAGGAGCGGGCGGGTTATTGTTCGCCATGTCATACGACGCATGGGTCTTTCCAGCGATCTCGATTTCGCCGGTGAGGCAATAGAGGGCCGGCACGAAAATGAGGATCAGGACCAGCGATCCGAGCGCGCCGGCAAAGGTCGATATCGAGGTCTTGAGGGTCTTCAGCGAGTTCGAATTCGGCGGCGGCCGGATCGGCGGCCTTCGCCCCCGCCCCAGCGCCTTTCGTGTCCGGCGCGGGAGCGGGCGTCGATGTCGGCGCCGCGGCGCTACCCGTACCTGACTGGCTTGCCGAACCCTCTTTTGATGAAAGGTCTTTTGATCCGGAATCGGATGCGGTCGCCGCTTTGACGACGTCGAGGACTCCGCTCGTCCAATCGGTCGCAGAAGCGAGGGCGATGGTTGTGACTACGAGAAGCATCGACCCGATGAAGAAAAGCGTCAGCACGTTATTGATCTTGTGTCGCAGGACGTAGCTGTCCGACCATGCGCCGTTTATGTCCTTCCTTTCAAATCGCCACCCGAGTAGCGCAGCGGCGAGGATCAGCGAAACGACCCCGATCGAGACCGCCACCGCGCCCCATCCCATCTGAACGTAAAGCTGCTCGTTCAGAACCCTGACCGTGCTGAGGGTTTCGCACTGTTTGAGCAAGTCGGCCGGAACCGGAAAGAGACGTTCAAACAGGCCGTCGATCCGGGCGCCCACGGCCCAAGCTGAAGCGAAGAAAACGAGATATCCGGCCCCGATCGGAACGAGGAACGCGAGAATCCACCCGGCGATTGTGGCTTTGCGGCTCTTGCCGAGAACGCGGTGGGTCTCGAACACATTGCACATGCTGACCGCCGCAGCGAGGAGCGCGAGCGTGCAGACGACGAGGAGCGCGACATGAGTGACGGAGAAGCGGAATGTGCTCGCGAACAGGCCGTTTAGGAGCGGATCGTAGCCTTTGTTTGTTTTGCAGAACGTGTCGATCGGCAGGGCCGGGTCCGAGGCCCTTGCGGCGAGCGGAGTGGCTTGCTCAAGGAGATCCTTTGATCCGGACGAAAGCTGCCAGAAGATCAGTTTGATCGCGCCGGCGAAGGCGGCGAGCGGCGCGAACAGGGTTATGAAAGAAAAGGCCCCTGGAACGCTGTGTTTCCGGGTCTGCTCATAGAAAGTCTCCACGTTGGTGACGGGGCCAGTCGTCCCCGGCGGAGGTTTGTGCGCCCGCCCCTTAACATAAGCATGGTACACATTTGATCGAGGCCCAAAGCTGACCTGCACGGAGATTCTCCCCAGACGGAGGAAGTTCACCAAGGGCTGGGTGCTTGTCAATCGCCCCCCCAGAGGCCAATAGGAGCGGCGCACGGCCACTCGGGCCGACTCGCTTTAGCTTTCCGGTTGCTCCATGCGTCTTTCCCGTTATTTCCTGCCGATCCTCAAGGAGACGCCGAAGGAGGCGGAGATCGTCTCGCATCGACTCATGCTGCGCGCCGGCATGATCCGGCAGGAGGCGGCGGGCAGCTACGCCTGGCTGCCGCTCGGCGTCAGGGTGCTGCACAAGATCTGCGCCATCGTCCGCGAAGAGCAGAACCGTGCCGGCGCGATCGAGGTGCTGATGCCGACGATCCAGTCGGCCGATCTGTGGCGCGAATCCGGGCGCTACGACGATTACGGCAAGGAGATGCTGCGCATCCGCGACCGGCACGACCGCGACATGCTGTACGGCCCGACGAACGAGGAGATGATCACGGAAATCTTCCGAGCTTCCGTTCGCTCCTACAAGGACCTGCCGCTCAATCTCTACCACATCCAGTGGAAGTTCCGCGACGAGGTCCGGCCGCGCTTCGGCGTCATGCGTTCGCGCGAATTCCTGATGAAGGACGCCTATTCGTTCGACCTCGATCAGGCGGGCGCGCGCCAGTCGTACAACAAGATGTTCGTAGCCTACCTGCGCACCTTCGCCCGTCTTGGCCTCACCGCCATTCCGATGCGCGCCGAATCCGGCCCGATCGGCGGCGACCTCAGCCATGAGTTTCTCATTCTCGCTTCGACCGGCGAAAGCGAGGTGTTCTGCCACCGCGACTATCTCTCGTTCCAGACCCCGCCCGAGGACATCGACTTCGACAGCGCCGAGACAATGCAAGCCGTGGTCGACAAATGGACCTCGCTCTATGCCGCGACCTCGGAGAAGCACGATCCCGCCGCGTTCGAAAAGCTCGATCCTGCAAACCGGATTTCGGCCCGCGGGATCGAGGTCGGCCATATTTTCTACTTCGGGACCAAGTATTCGGCTCCGATGAAGGCGGTCGTCAACGGACCGGACGGCAAGGAGCATTCAGTGCACATGGGCTCGTACGGCATCGGGCCGACCCGGCTCGCGGCCGCGCTGATCGAGGCCAACCACGACGACAACGGCCCGATCTGGCCGGAGGCGGTCGCGCCGTTCCGGGTCGGACTCATCAATCTCAAGGTCGGCGACGGCGCCTGCGACGCGGCTTGCGCCCGCATCTACGCGTCGCTCGAGAAGGCCGGCGTCGACGTTCTCTACGACGACCGCGACGAGCGCCCCGGCGCGAAGTTCGCGGCCATGGATCTGGTCGGCGCGCCGCATCAGGCGATCATCGGTCCGAAGAGCCTCGGCGAAGGCAAGGTCGAGGTGAAGACCCGCCGCGGCGGCGAGCGCGAGCTGATGAGCCTCGAAGCGGCGATCGCCCGCCTTGGCGGGAAGGCCTCGCCGTGACCGCAATCGCGCTCGAGGCGGCTGCTCCCGAGGCGGCGCCGGCGACACGGGCCTTCTCGGCCTTCGAGTGGATGGTCGCCTTTCGCTATCTGCGCGCCCGCAACGCCCAGCGCTCGATCTCGGTCATCGCCGGTTTCTCGTTCCTCGGCATTGTCCTCGGCGTCGCGGCGCTGATCGTCGTCATGGCGGTGATGAACGGTTTCCGCCACGACCTGATGGACAAGATGATCGGCCTCAACGGCCACATGTTCCTGCAAGGGGTCGAGACGCCGCTCACCGATTACGATGCTGTAACGGATAGGGTGAGCAAGGTTCCAGGCGTCGCCCTGGCGCTGCCCCTCGTCGAGGGCCAGGCGTTCGCGAGCTCCCCGTACGGCTCGTCCGGCGCGCTGGTGCGGGGCATTCGCGGGCGGGATCTCGAGCGCCTTCCCGGCGTCGCGGGACATGTGATTCAAGGTTCGCTCGACGGTTTTGATTCCGCGCGGGGCGTCGCAGTCGGCGCGAAGCTCGCGGAGCACCTGAGTCTCAGGGTCGGCGACAAGGTGACGATCATCGCGCCGCACGGCGCGGAGACGCCGTTCGGCGTCACCCCGCGCATGAAGTCCTACACCGTCGCGGCCATTTTCCAGATCGGTATGACGACCTTCGACAATACTTTCATCTTCATGCCGCTCGCCGAAGCGCAGACGTTTTTCAACCAGGACGGGGAAGCAAGCGTCATCGAAGTCTATGTCGCCGATCCCGACGACATGGACGCGATGCGGCGAAAAATCGAGCCGGCGCAACAACGGCCGATGATCGACTCCGACTGGCGTCAGCTCAACCGCAGCTTTTTCGACGTGCTGGCGGTCGAGAGCAATGTGATGTTCGCCATTCTGACGCTGATCATGCTGGTGGCTGCGCTCAACATCATCTCCGGCCTCATCATGCTGGTGCAGGACAAGGCGCGCGCCATCGCAGTCCTCCGCACAATGGGCGCGACGCGGGGCGCGATCATGCGCATCTTTCTCATCACCGGCGCGACGATCGGGTTCCTCGGCACTGCCGTCGGCCTCGTGCTCGGGCTCCTCGTCGCCTACAACGTAGAGCCGATCCGCAAGGGCTTGAGCTGGCTTACCGGCGCCAACCTCTTTCCGTCCGAATTCTATTTCCTGTCGCAACTGCCCTCGCGGGTCGAGGCGCGCGACGTGCTTGCGGTAGTGGGGCTTGCACTCTTTCTGTCGCTGGCGGCGACGATCTATCCGTCCTGGCGCGCAGCCAAGCTCGATCCGGTCGAGGCGCTGCGCTATGAATGAGGCCGCGCGCGTCGCCGCGCTCACGCTCGATGGCGTCGAGCGCCGGTATGGGCGGGGCGAAACGACGGTCGAGGTCCTGAACGGCGCGAGCCTCGAGCTTTCGCCCGGCCAATCGGTGGCGCTGATCGCGCCGTCCGGCGCCGGAAAGTCGACGCTTCTGCATCTCGCGGGCCTCTTGGAGCGGCCAGACGCGGGCGAGGTCAAGATCGGCGGCGCCGCGACGTCGACCATGAGCGACGACAAGCGGACGGCGCTGAGACGCACCGAAATCGGCTTCGTCTACCAGTTCCATCACTTGCTGCCCGAGTTCTCGGCGCTCGAGAACCTCGTCCTGCCGCAGATGATCGCCGGCCTGTCGCGCGCTCAGGCCGCGGAGCGCGCGCACGAACTCCTCGCCTATCTCGGTCTTGCCCAGCGCGAGAGCCACCGGCCGGCGGAATTGTCCGGCGGCGAGCAGCAGCGCGTCGCCATCGCGCGCGCGGTCGCCAATGGCCCGCGGGTGCTGCTCGCCGACGAGCCGACCGGCAATCTCGATCCGAAGACCGCCGACCACGTGTTCGCGACGCTGGCGGCGCTGGTCAAGGCGAGCGGCCTCGCCGCCCTGGTCGCCACCCACAACATGGACCTCGCCGCGCGCATGGATCGCCGGGTCACCATCCGCGACGGGCAGGTGAGGGAGATGGAGCTAGGGGCCGCCGGTTCGTCGGCCATTCGCCGCGCGCGTCAGAGCAGAAAGGAACGAGCGCCGGCACGCGCGCGGCGTACCGGGCGTAAGCTTCGCCGAACTGCCGGCGCATCATGGCCTCCTCGATACCGAGCTTGCGCCAGAAGCGCCGGCCGCCACGACGACGGCAGAGCGCGGCCCGCCATTCGCCTACCGCAAGCGCCGTCCCGGCGAACATCATCAGAATGCCGGTATAGATCGGGTGGCGGACCCAACGCATAAGGGCCGGCGACGATCAGCTCGTGGTCGTGCTTGAGCTGGACGTCGCTGCTCCAGTTGGCGGCGATGGTCACTCGCGCCCAGACGCAGAACGCAAGGCCGGCGAAGCATCAGCGCCGAGCCGAAAGCGGGCCGGCCAAATGGCCAACGGAAGGAAGCGGTCTTTCAGCAGGGAGACGGGCAGGGGCGCCGGCGCGGCAAGCAGATAGGCGGCGACAAGGAGCGGACCGACATGAGAGAGCCGCGAGGCGGCGCTCTCGCGCTCGGCCGCTCGCCTTCACGCGGCGCGCCATCGCGATCCAGAGGACGGCCCAGCCGCCCCACATCAGCACGAAGAGCAAAGCGAAGGCCAGCGGAGGAACATTGACAGCCTTGAGAGCCCGTGAGGCCTCAGCCCTCGAACTGCTCTATTCCTTGAACGTCCGGCAGGAAGTGCTTGAGAAGGTTTTCGATTCCGTGCCTAAGCGTCGCCGTCGAGGACGGGCAGCCGGAGCAGGCGCCTTTCATCTTGAGATAGACGATCCCGTCGCGGAAGCCCTTGAAGATGATGTCGCCGCCATCGCCTGCGACCGCCGGACGAACCCGCGTCTCGATCAGTTCCTTGATCGCCTCGACCGTTTCGGCGTCCTTGGGGTCGAAAAACTCGCCGGTCGTCGTTACGTCGGCGCCCCCCGTTTCGAGCAAAGGCGCGCCGGAGAGATAGAATTCGGTGACGACGCCGAGCACCGCGGGCTTCAGGTGCTGCCACTCGCCCTCGCCCTTGGTCACAGAAATGAAGTCGTTGGCGAAGAAAACGCCGGTCACGCCGGGCAGCTGCATCAAGGCCTTGGCGAGCGGCGACCGCTCGGCCGTATCGAGATCGCGCGCCTCGAACGTGCCGTCCTCCATTACTGATCGTCCGGGGAGGAACTTGAGGGTCGCGGGGTTGGGGGTCGCTTCGGTCTGAATGAACATGGGGCTTCAACTCCTAGCCATCCGTAGATAGGCTCGCCGAGGCTCGGGCGCAAGAAACGGCGAGCGCCCGACGATTGTCGTTGCGCCCGTCATCCGGCCCGCCGCGAGCGCGCGCGGGGCCCGTCTTGACGGCCGATCGAGACGAGAGAGCGACCTGAAGGCCAAACTTGTCCCAGTCAGACCAAGCAAGAATTGATTCAGCCACCCCTTGCCCGGCGGCCTTCGCGATGGCAATCACTCCCCGCGCAAATCTCGAGGGGGGACCAACATGGCGATCAAGGAATATAAGCCAGGCACGACATTTCCCGGCCGCATGGGCCGCACGATCGGGGAGTCAGAACCGGCATGGCCGTCCCCGCTTCGCGCCAAGGAGGGGGCGCCGAACGTCGTCTTCATCGTTATTGACGACACCGGATTTGGCCAGCTCGGATGCTATGGTTCGCCGATCAGCACGCCGAACATCGACAAGCTCGCCAAGAACGGTCTCCTGTTCAACAATATGCATACGACGGCGCTCTGTTCGCCGTCGCGTTCCTGCATCCTGACCGGGCGAAACCATCATTCCAATGCGATGTCCTGCATCACCGAGGGATCGACCGGTTATCCGGGCGGCAACGGGGCGATCCCGTTCGAGAACGGCTTTCTGTCGGAAATGCTTCTGCAGCAAGGCTACGCGACCTATGCCATCGGCAAGTGGCACCTCACGCCATCCGAGCAGATCAGCGCCGCCGGCCCTTATGACCGTTGGCCGCTCGGCCGCGGCTTCGAGCGGTATTACGGCTTTCTCGGCGGCGACACCCATCAATATTATCCCGATCTCGTCTACGACAATCATCAGGTCGAGCCGCCTAAGACGCCGGAAGAAGGCTACCACCTCACGGCCGATCTCGCCGACAAGGCGATCGATTTCATCGCCGACCTGAAACAGGTCGCTCCCGACAAGCCGTTCTTTCTCTATTTCGCGCCGGGCGCGAACCATGCGCCCCATCATGTCCGCAAGGAATGGGCGGACAAATACAAGGGCAAGTTTGACGAGGGCTGGGACGTCTATCGCGAGAAGATATTCGCGCGGCAGAAAGAACTGGGCATCATGCCGAAGGACGCGAAGCTCTCGCGCCACGATCCTGATGTTCAGGAATGGGCCAAGCTGCCGGCGGACGAGCGCAAACTCTATGCGCGCATGATGGAGGTGTTCGCCGGCTTCTGCGAGCACATGGATCATCACGTCGGGCGGCTGATCGATTTCCTCGAAAAGATGGGCGAACTCGACAATACCCTGATCATGTTCATTTCCGACAATGGCGCGAGTTCCGAAGGCGGCCCGAACGGATCGGTGAACGAGAACAAGTTCTTCAACAATGTGCCAGACGATTTGAAACAGAATTTGGCGGCGATCGACGAGCTCGGCGGCCCTAAATATTTCAATCACTACGCATGGGGGTGGACCCACGCGGGCAACACGCCGTTCAAACGCTGGAAGCGCGAGACCTACCGCGGCGGCACCGCCGATCCCTTCATCGTTCACTGGCCGAAGGGCATCAAGAACACGGGCAAGGTCTGCCCGCAATTCGCGCACGCCATCGACATGGTCCCGACCGTACTGGAGGCGCTCGGCGTCGAGCCGCCGACGCATGTTCGCGGCGTAACCCAATCGCCGATCGAGGGCGTCAGCTTCGCCCATGTCTTCCAGGACCTGAAGGCGGAAAGCCGGCATAAGACGCAATATTTCGAGATGTTCGCGCACCGGTCGATCTATCACGACGGCTGGCGGGCGGTGTGCCCGTTGCCCGGAACGTCGTTCAAGGAAAGCGGCGCGTTCTTCGGCGCGATCACGCTGACCGAAGACATGCTGCGCGAGCTCGACGCCAAGAACTGGGAGCTCTACGACCTTTCGAAGGACCCGACCGAGACAACCGATCTCGCCGCCTCAAACCGGCCCAAGCTGATCGAGATGATCGCGCTCTGGTACACAGAGGCGGGCAAATACAACGTCTTCCCGCTCGACAGTCGCGGCACGATGCGGTTCGCCGACGAGCGTCCGGAGTTGGCGAAGGCGCGCGAGTCCTACGTCTATTATCCGGGCACCCAGATGATCCCGGAGAACGTCGCGGCGAAGCTCCTCAATAAGTCGCATAGTCTGACCGCGGATGTTGAAATCCCCAAGGGGGGCGCCGAGGGGGTGCTGATCTGCCACGGCGGCAATGTCGGCGGCTACACGCTGTTCGTGAAGGACAAGAAGCTGCACTACGTCCACAACTACGTCGGCGCGGAGGAATTCCACGTCGTGTCGAATGAGGACGTGCCGGAAGGCAAGGTTTCGCTGCGCTATGAGTTTGAGAAGACCGGCGAGCCCGACTTCAAAAACGGCAAGGGCGCCGCAGGCAAGGCTCAGCTTTATATCGACAAGAAGCTCGTCGGCGAGTTGGCTCTGCCCTACACCGTGCCGCTCGCCCTCGGGATCGGCAGCGGTGTTTTCATCGGCCGCAATTCCGGCTCCCCGGTGAGCGAACTCTATGGGCCGCCGTTCGAATTCACGGGCACAATCTATCAGGTGACGGTGGACGTCTCCGGAAAGCTGATCGCGGACGCGGAGGAGGAAAAGCACGTTCGCGCCAAGGTGGCGATGGCGCGGCAGTAGCTCGGAGCATGGGGATCGCGGAGGCGCAAATCAGCGCTTCCGCCGAAGGATCGCGACCCCTAGGATCGGCGGCTAGGGCTGCGCCAAACCGCCCAGTCACGCCCGAGGCTGAAAGCAATGTTCAGCGTCTTCGAGCTGTTCAAGATCGGGATCGGCCCGTCGTCGTCGCACACGGTTGGGCCGATGAAAGCCGCGGCCGCGTTCGCGAACGGGCTCATCGCGACCGGCGCGATCGACCGGGCCGCTTCGGTCGAGGTCGCGCTGCTCGGCTCGCTCGCCTTCACGGGTCGCGGCCATGCGACCGACAAGGCGGTGATTCTCGGCCTCGGCGGTCAGCGGCCGGACGCCATCGAACCGGACGCCGCCGAAGCGTTGGCCGCCGAGGTGCGCGCGACGAAGCGGCTCCGGCTCGCGGGGCGGCGCTCGATCGCCTTCGATCCGGCGATGGCCATTGTTTTCGACACGGTGACGCCGGCCCCGCGCCATCCCAACACCTTGCGGCTCATCGCCCGCGACGCGGGCGGCGCCGCGCTCGCCGACGAGACCTGGCTCTCGATCGGCGGCGGCTTCGTCGTTCGCGACGGCGCCGGCGAGGACGCCTCCGCGACCGACGCCCGATTGCCCCATCCGTTCCGCTCGGGGGCCGAGCTTCTGGCGCGCGGCCGTGAGGCCGGGCTTTCGATTCCCCGAGCTCGTGCGCCTGAACGAGGCTGCGCTGAAGCCCCAAACCGAGGTCGACGCCCATGTGGCGCGGGTGATCGACGTCATGTTCGCCTGCGTCGACCGGGGCCTGACCCAATCGGGCCCGCTGCCGGGGGGCTTGAAGGTCATGCGCCGCGCCAAGGCGATCCACGACCGCCTGATCGAAGCCTCCAGGCGCAATTTTCACCCGGCGCACGAGATCATGGATTTCGTCAGCGTCTATGCGATGGCGGTCAACGAGGAGAACGCGGCCGGCGGGCGGGTCGTGACCGCGCCGACCAATGGCGCGGCCGGGGTCATTCCGGCGGTCATGCGCTATTACCGCGACCATTGCGAAGGCGCGACCGGCGCGGGCCTCGCCGATTTCCTTCTGACCGCAACCGCGATCGGCTCGCTCTTCAAGCTCAACGCTTCGATCTCGGGCGCGGAGGTCGGCTGCCAGGGCGAGGTCGGCGTCGCTTCGTCGATGGCGGCGGCGGGCCTATGCTCCGCGCTCGGCGGCTCGAACGAGCAGATCGAGAACGCCGCCGAGATCGCGATGGAGCATCACCTCGGCATGACCTGCGATCCGATCGGCGGCCTCGTGCAGATCCCGTGCATCGAGCGCAACGCCTTCGGCGCGGTCAAGGCGATCGCCGCCGCCTCGCTCGCGCTGCACGGCGACGGCAAGCACCGCGTCTCGCTCGACAGCGTCGTCGCCACCATGCGCCAGACCGGCGCCGACATGCAGTCGAAATACAAGGAGACGACGCTCGGGGGGCTGGCGGTGAATTTTGTCGAGTGCTGAGGGGCGGACGTCATCTTTGGACAGCGATCGTCATTGCGAGCGAAGCGAAGCCATCCATCCTCCGAGGTTAGGCCAGGCTCTGATACAAATCCTTCCGATCCGGGTTCATGGTGTCGATAAGCGCGATCTTCTTCGCACGCGAGCCGCATAATAGGTAGGGACAATGCCCAATAGCGTCGATCGCTTTCTGACCACCCACACCGGGAGCCTGCCGCGGCCGGACGACCTTATCCAGATGATGTACGCCAAGGAGGAGGGAAAGCCGGTCGATCGCGAGGCGCTCGCCCGGCGCATCCGCAGCGCGGTCGGCGAGGTCGTGGCGAAGCAGCGCAAGGCGGGCATCGACATCGTCAACGACGGCGAGATGTCGAAGCCGAGCTACGCCACCTACGTGAAAGACCGGCTCAGCGGCTTTGGCGGGACGAGCAACTCATTCGTCTACCAGGACCTGGTCGAGTTTCCGAACATGGCGAAGCGGGTGTTCGGCGATCCCGGCCGGTCGCGCCGCAAGACCCCTGCCTGCAACGGGCCGATCACCGTCGCCGATCCCGACGCTGTCCGCCGCGACGTCGATAATCTCAAGTCGGCGGTCGGGGAGGGGGGAGATGAGCGCGCTTTCATGACCGCCGCGTCGCCGGGCGTTATTTCGCTCTTCTTCCGCAACGACCACTATCCAAGCGAAAGCGCCTACCTCGCCGCGATCTCGGATGCGATGCGGCCCGAATACGAGGCGATCGTGGCGGCGGGTTTCGACCTGCAGATCGATTGCCCGGACCTAGCGATGGGCCGGCACATCCAATATGCGAATCTCGAAGTCAAGGAGTTCCGCAAACGGGCCGCCGAACATGTCGAAGCCTTGAACGGGGCGCTGGCCAACATTCCGGCGGAGCGGGTGCGCATGCATCTCTGCTGGGGGAACTATGAAGGCCCGCATCATTGCGACGTTCCGCTCGCCGACATCGTCGACGTCGTGCTTGCCGCGAAGCCCGCCGCGCTTTCGCTCGAAGCGGCCAATCCGCGCCATGCCCATGAGTGGGCGGTGTTCGAGACGACGAAGCTGCCGGACGGCAAGGTGCTGATTCCCGGCGTCATCGAATCGAAATCGAACTTCATCGAGCATCCGGAAGTGATCGCCAACCGGATCGGCAACTACGCCAGGCTCGTCGGCCGGGAGAACGTGATCGCCGGAAGCGATTGCGGCTACGGCACCTGGGTCGGCCAGGCCGCCGTCGATCCGGACATCGTCTGGGCGAAACTCGCCGCGTTGACCGAGGGCGCGCGGATCGCGACCGCGCGGTTCTGGCCATAGGCGGATGCGCTCGATCAGGCAGACGAGGTATGCCGGGCAGGCAGGATAGACGTGACGCTGGGCGGTATGTTGGCGAGACAACTGGCCGGTTTCTATGGATCCGCGGGCGGGAAATTGCCTCAGGGAGTTGATCGAGACTCGCTTTGTTGACGCCAAGATAGGAACTACCTCTCCACCCGCGCCCACCCATGCAGGCCGAGGCGTTCCTGGGGCAGGTAGGAGGCCTTGTAGCCCATCTTTTTCGAGCCCTCGACCCAATAGCCGAGATAGACATGGGGCAGGCCGAGGCGGCGCGCCTTCTCGATGTGGTCGAGGATGATGAAGCTGCCGAGCGACCGGCGCGCCACATCGGGATCGTAGAACGAATAGACCAGCGACAGGCCGTCGGCGAGGCGGTCGGTGAGACAGACGGCGAGGAGGGGGCCAGACTGCCCGTCGCCGGTTCCGCTCCGCGGGCGATATTCGGTGAGCACCGTGTCGATGTGGGTGTCTTCGACCATCATGGCGAAATCGAGCGACGACATGTCCGCCATGCCGCCCTGCGGGTGCCGCTTGTCGAGATAGGAGCGGAAGAGGACGTAGTGCTCGTTGGTCGGTTTCGGCGCGACAAAGGCCCCGAGCAGGTCGGCGTTGGCCCGGATCGCCCGGCGCTGGCTGACGGTGGGGCGAAAATCGTCGGCCAGCACCCTGACCGAGACGCACGCCCGGCAGCTTTCGCAGGCCGGCCGGTAAGCGATCGTCTGCGAGCGGCGGAAGCCGGTCTGGGTGAGGAGGTCGTTGAGCGCAGCCGCCCGTTTGCCGACCAGATGGGTGAAGATTTTCCGCTCCTGCTGGCCGGGCAGGTAGGGGCACGCCGACGGAGCGGTGAGGTAGAACTGCGGGGCGTCGCGCGCTTCCCTGGTCACGCCTTCTCCCACTCTCCGCCCGCAGCAGCGGGCGGCGCCCGGCGATCGTCGCGAATGGCGCGCAACCGTTCGATCAGAGCCTCCTGACCATCACGACGCCGGCGATGATGTCGTGCAGACATCGCTTTTCGCCGTCGACCAGCGACACCAGGAAGATCGGCGGAAAGCACCAGCTGACATAGAATAGCACGGCCTGAACCGCCGCATTGATGAATGGAACCCGCGCGCCCGAGTCGTGCATCCGCATTTCGAGATCAAGCGCCCGCATGCCCGGCGTCGCCATGTTGCGGCCCGAGACAGTGAGGCCGTTGTAGAAAAAGGCGACGATCGGAAAGAGCGGCGGCAGGAAGAACAGCGCCAGGCCGAAGGTCAAGACGATCGACACGATCCACATAGCCGCCACCAGCACACTGACCAGCACGAAATCGATGCAAACGGCGAGGATGCGCCGGGTGCGAACGCCAGCCAGCGCGTCGGACCGCATGACGGTCGTCGGCGCGGCGGTATAGAGATTGGACATTGGAGCCTCCGTGCGCGGGCTCTCCCAGCGCGGTCAAGGATGTGGGACGCGCCGGCGCCAAGTCAAGACCGGCGTGGGAAGAGGTTGTGCGTCACCGACTCGCGCTGGCCAAGGAGGCCGGAGGGGCGCAGGGCGATGAAGATCGTGAGCAGCGCATAAACCGCGATATCGCGGTAATCGATCGGAAACAGCGCCGACCAGCCGGTTTCGGCGGCGCCGACGATGAGCCCGCCGAGGAATGCGCCGGGCAGCGACCCGATGCCCCCGACAATCGCCGCGGCAAGCGCCTTCAGGGTCAGCGTCGCCGAGAGACCGTAGCCGACCGCGCCGAAGGTCGCCGTCATGATCGCGCCGGCGAGGCCGGCCAGCGCGCCGGAGAGCGCGAACGCGCGGGCGGTGATCGCAGCCGGACTGACGCCCATCATCTCGGCGGCGAGCGGATCGTCGGCATAGGCGCGCCATTCGCGGCCGATGCGGGAATAGCGAAAGATGACGAGAAGGCCGAGGCCGGCGGCGAGCGCGACTGCGCTCGCCAGGAACGCCATCGGCGTCGCGACGGTGACGAAGTCGCCCGCGCGCACGAGCGCGAATGGCTGATTGAGCTCAGGGCTCATCCAGCTCCGGTCGCCCTGCGCCAGGCGCAAGAGCTCACGGAGGAAGAGCGCGAGGCCCACGGTCGCCACCAGCACCTGCTGGCCGCGAGCCTGACGCAACGGAATGAAGACCGCGCGCGCCGCGGCGAAGCCCCAGCCCGCCGCGACCGCGACCGCCAGAACGAAGGCCGCGGTCAAGAGCGGGGCAGGCGGCCAGCCGACCATGGCCACGGCCACGATCGCCGCCGCGTAGCCGCCGGCCGCAGCCATTTCGCCGAAAGCGAAATTGATCCGCCCGATCAGCCCGTAGATCAGCGAGTAGGCCGCCGCCAGGAGCGCATAGATGGCCCCGAGCGGCAGCCCGTCGAGCGCCATCTGTAGTCCATAGGCGAGAGGATGCGGCACGGCCGGAAGGCTGCTCACGTCCCCGAGAGGGGCGGGATCGGCGGCCCGGCCTTCCGGCGTCGCCAGCCAGTAGCGGGTTAGAAAAAACAGCTTCGCGTCGGAAAGCGGCTCGCCGTCGAGCGTCAGCGAGACGAGATCGCGCGACTCGCGCGGCCGTCCCGGTTCGCGAAAGCGGCAGGCGGCGACATGATTCTTGGTCTCCTGGCGAAGCATTCGGATGCTGAAAGTGACTGCGAGACCACGCCCGTCCGGGTCAGGCGTTTGTCCCAGAATGGCGATCCGCGCTCCTTTGGGCACGAGCGTCGGCAGGGCCATACGGCACAGTCTGGCCTGATCGGTCTCGAGCGCCGGCGAACAGCCGGCGAGCATCGCGGCGGCCAGAAGAACGAGCAGGCGAAGGACCGGGCGGGCGCTCAACCCCCGCGCCTCCGCGCCGCCAGCCGCCGCTGCTTGGCGCGATTGCCGCAAACCTCCATTTCGCACCACCGGCGGCGGTTGTTCTTGCTGCGATCGTAGAAGAGCCAGCCGCAAGCGTGGCCGCCGCACTCGCGGATGCGATGCAAATCGCCTTCGGTCAAGAGCCTCACCGCTGAGAGCGCGATCGGACCGAGGGCCGCTTCGACCGGCGCAGCGCGCACGCTCCAGCGCCAGCGGCAGGAGAGCACGCCCGGCGCGAGCGACGCATGAGCGACAAATCGCGCGTGAAGGGCGGAAAGATTGGCGAGCGAAGCCTCGGGGGGCTTCGTGCGCCGCCCGAGCGCCGCGCCGATGTCATGAATCGCCTCCCGGAGGGCGATCGCCTGCTCGAGAAGGTCCTTGGAGAGATCGGCGCGCTTCAAAACCTCGCCCTTGAGCCACTCCGCGTCTTCCGCCGGCAGCGCTTTGGCGTGCTTGAGCCATTGGGCGACATGCTCAGCCTCGCGGAGATGGTTCTCGTGCGAGGGAAAGCCGCGACCGGATTCGGTGTTGGCGAAATCGAGCGCAAGGTCGTCGGCGATCAGCGGCAGCGATCCGGCGCGGGAGGGAGGAGGGGAGGTACTAACCGTCATTATGAACTTTACAGGTTAAGGCATCGCCGCTAGTCTCCGCAAGCTAACCCTTCAATCTCGTATGGGAGGTTATAATGCGGACCATCGTTCTGAAGGCCATTCCGGTCGCGTTGTCGCTCTGGCTGGCAAGCGCGGCCCAGGCGCAAATCAAGATCGGCGTCGCGGGGCCGATCACCGGGGCCAACGCGGCGTTCGGGGCGCAACTGACCCAGGGCGTCGAGCAGGCGGCCGAGGACATCAACAAGGCCGGCGGCATCCTCGGGCAGAAGCTCGAAGTCGAGCCCGGCGACGACGTCTCCGACCCGAAGCAGGGCGTGTCGGTCGCCAACAAGTTCGTCGGCGACGGGGTCAAGTTCGTCGTCGGCCATTTCAACTCCGGCGTGACGATCCCCGCCTCCGACGTCTATTCCGAGAACGGCGTCCTGTTTATCACGCCCTCGGCGACAAATCCCAAGGTCACCGACCGCATGCTGTGGGACGCCTTCCGCACCTGCGGCCGCGACGATCAGCAGGGCATGGTCTGGGCCGAGCTCGCTCGCGACAAGCTCAAGGGCAAGAAGATCGCGGTCGTCCACGACAAGACGACCTATGGCAAGGGTCTCGCCGACGCCGCGCTCGACAATATGCACAAGATGGGCGTCAAGGAAGTGCTCTATGAAGGCGTCAACACTGGCGAAAAGGACTATTCGGCGATCGTCTCCAAGATCAAGGAGTTGGGGCAGACTATCTGATGTGGGGTGGCCTTCACACTGAGGGCGGCCTCATCGTTCGCCAAATGAGGGACCAAGGCATGAACACGGTCATGATCTCAGGCGACGGGATCACCGATTCCGAATTTGCCGCAATCGGCGGCCCCGGCGTCGAGGGCACGCTCATGACCTTCGGCCCGGAGCCGCGCAACAACCCGAACGCCAAGGACGCGGTCGCCGCGTTCAAGGCCAAGGGCTTCGACCCGCAGGGCTATACGCTCTACTCCTACGCCGCGGTCCAGATCATCAAGCAGGCGGCGGAAAAGGCGAACTCGCTCGACCCGAAGAAGGTGGCGGCGGTCATGCATTCCGGCATGCCGTTCCACACCGTCATCGGCGACATTTCCTACGACAAGAAGGGCGACCGCACGACCGTCGACTATGTCTGGTACGTCTGGAAGAAGGGCGCCGACGGCAAGATCGGCTTCGAGCAGCTCTAGTGGCGCGAAGCGCCGATATCCCGCCAGACGGGCGTCGCGTCTAGCCGACGGCGCGGAGCTCGTCGTACGGAACCATCACATGCTCGCGGTACGCGGGACGCGCGACCAGCCGTTCGTAATAGGCGCGAAGGCTGGCGCGCGCTCGCCGCTCGATGTCGAGATCGAAATAGCGATAGAGCAGGTGGCCGAATTGAACATCTGCCAGGGTGAAGTCGCTGCCGCATAGATATGGCGCGTTCGCCAGCTGTTTCTCGGCAATATCCAGATATTGATCGAGAAACAGGATCGCGCGTCTGAGCGCATTGGGGTCTTGCCGCGCGACAGGCGTCCGGACGACTTGCCAGAAAATCGGCCCGGAGAAATTGAGCGCGATATTGATCTTTGACCATTCCGCCCATTTATCGATGTGCGTCCGCATGGCGAGATCATCGGGCCAATAAGGGGCGCGGCCGTAGCGGTTGGCGAGATAGCGCAGAATCGCGGAGGATTCCCACAGCGGCTCGCCATCGTCGTCACGCACAACCGGTATCGTTCCGTTGGGATTTATCGCCAGAAATTCCTGCGTGTCCGTGCCGCCAAATCGATGGCCCACGTCGTAGCGTTCATAGGGAAGTCCCAGTTCGGCGACGCTCCACATGACAGCCTGAACATTGGAGGATGTCCTTCGCCCCCACACCTTGAGCATCGGCCGATGTCTCCCGCGTTTGATGCGCCAGCGTCCTGACCTGGCGGTCGAAGTCTGCCACTTGAGTTCCACAGGGGGGAAGCCGCGCAGCCAGAACCACATCAGCCTAAGGGCCTGTTGCCGGGCTCGAGGTCAAGTGTGCGAAGCGAGCCGTTGTGTACATTGTCCGACCAGCGCTACGGCGTCGGGACCGGCCGGGAATTGCAGCTGCCCGAACTCATCATTGGCGGCGCGCCACACAGCTTCCGCCACGTCGGCCTCGGTCGTCACAAGTCCCGGCTGCGCGAACGCCGCGAGTATCGGCTGGGCGAAGGGCGTGTAAGGTTCAGGAATGACGTTCTCGAGACGCACGTCTGTGTTTTGCGCGAAGCGGGTTGTGGGGCCATAGCCAGGCTCGACCAGCTTGACGCGCACGTTGAAGGCTCGAAGCTCATGCTCGAGTGATCCGGTGAATCCTTCGATCGCCATTTTGCTGGCCGTGTAGATCGAGGCCAGGGGCATGGGCGCCAACGTTGTGCTCGACGTCACGTTGACGATCACGCCGGACCTGCGCGCGCGGAACTGAGGCACGACGGATTGGGTCATCGCGATCACGCCGAACGTGTTCGTCTCGAACACCTGGCGCGCCTTGCACATGGGCGTGGCTTCCAGCGCTCCGATCACTCCGATCCCGGCATTGTTGACCAGCACGTCGATGGGACCGGCGGCGTTGATGGCCGTTGCGATGCTCTCAGGGCTGGTGACATCCAGCCGCAGCATCCTCAGGCGATCGCTATTCGGCAGAATACCCGACCGCGGCGTCCGCATCGTCGCGATGACTTTCCATCCCTTGGCCAGGAAATGGCGGGCGGTTTCCAGGCCGTAGCCCGATGAGCAGCCCGTGATCAGTACAGTTTTCATAGCCCGTCTCCTTCAAATTTTGATGACGCGACTTTTACGCGCAGGCCATCGGACCATCTACGGTTGTAAGTCCATATTTCGTTGGCTACAGTCCGGAAAATGACCGATCCACTCTCCGAAGTCATCGCGCTGCTCCGGCCACGAACCGTATTCGCCAAAGGCATCAGCGGCGCCGGCGTCTGGGGGGTTCGCTACTCCGACTTTGGAGAGCCCAGCTTCTGCGCGGTGCTGGAGGGCAGCTGTCGCCTCCATGTCGATGGCCAGGAGCCCGTCACGCTGGAGGCTGGCGACTTCGTGCTCCTGCCGGCCACGCCCGGCTTCGTCATGTCCAGCTTCGAGTCGGTGACGCCGGAGGTCATCGACCCCAAGGCGGCGGCGACGCCGGTCGATGAGGTCCGCCACGGAAGGCCCGATGGCGATCCCGATGTGCGGCTGCTCGGCGGCTACTTCGTCTTCGACTCGCCCGACGCCGAACTTCTTGTGTCACTGCTGCCAGAGCTGGTGCACATGCGCGGCGCCGACCGGCTCACGACGCTGACGCGGCTCCTGGGCGAAGAAGCCCGCGAACACAGGCCGGGCCGCGATCTCGTGCTCTCGCGGCTTGTCGAGGTGCTGCTGATCGAAGCGCTGCGGGCCTTGCAGGGCGATGATACGCCGCCGGGCCTGCTGCGCGGTCTCGCGGATACGCGCGTGTCGGCCGCGATACGGCGGATGCACAGAGATCCCGCCCGCCCCTGGACGATGGTCGAACTGGCGCGGGAAGCCGCGCTCTCGCGCTCGGCCTTCTTTGACCGCTTCATCCGCATCGTCGGCGTACCGCCGATGGAGTACCTCCTCGCCTGGCGGATGGCCGTCGCGAAAGACTTGTTACGCCGCCGCGACGTGACGCTTTCCGAGGTCGCCGAACGGGTCGGGTACAGTTCCGCGAGCACCTTCAGCACCGCGTTCAGCCGATATGTGGGTCAAGCGCCAGGTGGCTACGCGCGAGCGACCCACCATCTCGTCGGCAGGAAGCCCGGCGCGCAAGCATAGCTTCTCGTGACGGTTTCGTGGCGCGATGGCCGGTTGGCGCAACTTCGTGTGCGGCCGCGTTGATGCGCCCGCCCCCTCGACCTAAAAGGGCCAGGCAATCAAGAACAGGACGCAAACATGACCATCCTCGTCACCGGCTCATCGGGGCATCTCGGCGAAGCGCTGATGCGCACGCTCAGCGCCTCCGGCCGCGCGGCGGTCGGGCTCGACGTCGTCGCCGGACCGTTCACCGACGAGGTCGGGTCGGTCGCCGACCGCGCTTGCGTGGCGCGCTGCATGGACGGAGTCGACACGGTCCTCCATGCCGCCACGCTCCACAAGCCTCATGTCGCGACGCATTCGCGGGCGGCGTTCGTCGAGACAAATGTGCTGGGGACGCTCATTCTGCTCGAGGAGGCAGCGCGGTGCGGCGTCCGGGCCTTCGTGATGACCAGCACAACCAGCGCCTTCGGCGACGCGCTGAAGCCTGCGTCGGGCGCGCCCGCGGCCTGGATCGACGAGCGCGTCGCGCCGGTCCCGAAGAACATTTACGGCGTCACCAAGACCGCGGCCGAAGACCTCTGCCGATTGTTCCATCGCAACGAGGGCCTGGCGTCGATCGTACTGAGAACGTCGCGCTTCTTTCCCGAGGAGGACGACGATCCGGAGGCGCGCGCCGCTTACGCCGATGATAACGCCAAGGCGAACGAATATCTGTTTCGCCGGGTCGCGATCGAGGACGTCGTCGAGGCTCATCTCGCCGCGGCCGAGCGCGCAGCGGCGGTTGGCTTCGGCAAGTACGTCATCAGCGCGACGACCCCCTTTCGACCCGAGGATTGCGCCGGCCTCAGGGCCGCCGCGCCGGCGGTCGTGAGCCTCCGCGCGCCGGGCTGGGAGGGCGAATATGCGCGGCGCGGCTGGCGCATGTTCCCGAGCATCGACCGCGTTTACGACAACGCGCTCGCGCGCGAGGATCTGGGCTGGCGGCCGAAGTGGGATTTCGCCGCGATTGTCGAGCGCTTGCGCGAGACCGGCGATATCCGCGGGCCGCTCGCGAAACTCATCGGTGCGAAAGGCTATCATGCCGAAAAGTTCGAGGGTGCGCCTTATCCGGTGGCGGGAAGTTGAGCGTGAGCGAATTCGCGGCATGGAGACGCCTCGATCGGCCGGGCTGCGACGCCGCGCTCTTGCGGCCGCATGCCGACGGCTGGCTTCTTCAGGGCGCCGCCGCGTTCGACCACGAACTTGGGCCGGCGACGGTCGCCTATCAGGTGGATGCCGACGCGCGCTTTGAGACCAGGCGGGGAATTGTCAGCGGTTTCCTCGGTGACGCAATCATCCGGCGCGAGATCCTGCGTGACGCGCGCGGCTGGCGCGTAGACGCCGTCCTGGTCCCAGGCCTGAAGCATCTGGTCGACCTGGACTTCGGTTTCACCCCGGCGACCAACGCGCTGCAACTCAAGCGCCTCGCGTTGCCTCCTGGTCAGAAGGCCGAGGTCCCGGTCGCGTGGTTCGATCTCGACAGCGCCTCGCTGATCGAATTGCCGCAAACCTACGAGCGGCGCGGGGACGCGTCTTATTGGTACGAGGCGCCGACGGTCCCTTACGAGGCTTTGCTCGAGATGGCGCCAAACGGCTTCGTTCAGTCCTACCCCGGTCTCTGGCGACTTGTCGCCTGAGGGGCCCGTCACGCCAGCGCCGCCAGCCGCTCGATGAGAAAGGCGCGCGCCGCGGGGTCGGTCTGGAGGCCGATCGCGAGGCCATAAGCGCGGCGCGCTTCCTCGACTTCGCCGAGTTTGGCGCAAAGGTCGGCTAGCGCGACCCAATAGGGCTCGAATCCGTCGAGGCCGCCTTGCGCGCCCACCTCGTCGAGCAATTTGAGCCCTGACGCGGCCCCGCGCGCGTGGGCGACCGCCGCGGCGCGATTGACGGCGACGACCGGGGAGCCGGTCAGGGCGAAGAGCGCGTCGTAGAGGACGACGATCGCTTGCCAGTCGGTTGTTCGGGTCAGGCGGCGAGCGGCGTGGACCGATTGGACCGCCGCCTCGAGCTGGAAGCGTCCCGGCGCGCCGAGAGCGCCCGCGGACCGCAGCAACCCCTCCGCCTCTCCGATCGCCGCCTGGTCCCACGCGCCCGTGTCCTGCTCGCTCAGGGGCACATAGCGGCCAGAGGCGTCCCGGCGCGCCTCGCGCCGGGCATGGGCATAGAGCATCAGCGCCAGCAAGCCCATCGCCTCGGGCTCGTTCGGAGCGAGTGAAACGACGACGCGGCCGAGCCAGATCGCCTCCTCGGCGAGATTGCGCCCGCGCGGGTCGTCGGAGAACGCTTCCGCCCAGCCGTGCGAAAAGGCGGCGTAAATCGCCTCGAGCGCAACCCCGAGCCGTTCCGGCAAATCCTCGCGCTCGGGGATCTTGAACGGGACGCCGGCGAGGCGAATTTTCGCCTTGGCGCGCGCCAGGCGCTGGCCCATCGCCGCCGGCGAGACCAGGAAGGCGGAGGCGATCGCCGCCGCGTCGAGACCGAGAATCGTCTGTAGCATCAATGGGGCGCGGACGGATTCCTCAATCGCCGGATGAGCGCAGGCGAACATCAGCGCCAGGCGCCGGTCGGGGATCGAGGCGTCAGCATCCGCCGCCTCTTTGAGGTCGGCGTCGATCAGCATGAGCGCATCCGAAGCCGCTTCCGCGCTGCGGCGCCTTCGCGCGGCGTCGATGAGGCGCCTTCGCGCGGCCGTCGCCAGCCACCCTTCCGGGTTCAACGGCACGCCCTGGACGGGCCAGACGGCGAGCGCGGCGGCAAAGGCGTCGGCGAGCGCATCCTCGGCGCCGGGAACGTCGCGCGAGGCGGCGGCGAGATAGGCCACGAGCTTGCCGTAGCTCTCGCGGGCGACGCGGGCCGCTGCAACGCGGGCGTCGACTTCGCGGGTCATCGCGAGGCCGGTTGACGATCCAGTTTTGGTCCGGGTGGTCGTTCTTGTCTCCGAGTCGGTCAGTTTAATGGCTTGGCGCCCTTTTCCGCCATCCGCGCGAGGCGGCGCTGTCCAAGGGTGGGCGTGTTGAGGAGGCACTTTTTATATTTGAGATCAATAATTGACCATAAGATTTTATTTCGATTACCTATAAGCCTTGCGTGCGCGAGATGACAGTCACGGAGACCGGGACGCGAGGGATGAGGACGCATGCGACGCGACCTGGAGCATTTGCCGGTTGGCCTCAGGGCCGCCGATGGCGCCAACCACGTATACGAGAAGCCACAGGCCGACAATCGCCGCCAACGCCGTCGTCAGCGGGGCCAGACTGCGTTCGTCGATCAGATACCCGCGGTAGAATACCGCCTGTTTTTCGATCCCGTTCATCGCAGTCTGGCCCGGCCATGATTCCGCTGCTCTACATCGACCAGATCGGCCGCACTTCGATCGCGCCGAATTGCGCGCCGGGGCAGCGCGCCGCCCAGGCGATCGCCCCGTCGAGATCGGGCGCCTCGATCAGGTAATAGCCGCCGAGCTGCTCCTTGACCTCGGCATAGGGGCCATTGATCACCGAAGTCTTGCCGTTGTTCGCGCGCACGACCGTCGCCGTCGAAGTCGGCTGCAAGCGCTCGCCACCGATGTGGACGCCGGCCTGTTTCATGGCGTTGGTATAAGCCCCGTAGGCGGCGATCATGTTCCCCACGTCTTCCTTGGACGCGGCCTGCATCGCCTTTTCGTCCGAGTGAATCATCAACAGGTACTGCATTGTTCTGCTCCTTGAAGCGGCGCGGCCGCTTCGCCGCGCTCAAAGCAAAGACGATTGGCTGTGGCGCATTTGGACAGTGGGGGCGAAAAAAAGTGGCCGCTGGCTCAGATTGCCTCGATCTCTCACTGAAGACGCTTTTCTCGGCGAACGCCCCGCGTGGAGAGGGGGCGCAAGCCGCCGGCCGATGACGCCGCCCGCGCCTAACGCAAATATCCGGCTCACGTGACTCCGTCCGCTCCGGCTCGATCAGTCCTCAGGCCCGCAGATATTTGTTGAGCCAATCGATCGTCCGCTTCCAGGCTTCCTCGGCGGCCGCCTGATCGTAGCGCGGCGTCGTGTCGTTGTGGAAACCGTGGTTGGCGCCCTTGTAGATATGGCCCTCGTGCGGAACCTCCGCCGCGGAGAGGGCGGCGTCGAACGCCGGCCAGCCGCTGGTGATGCGGGCGTCGAGCTCGCCGTATTGGGCGTTGATCGGCGCCTTGATTTTTTTTGCGTCGGAAGCGTCCGGCTGGAGGCCGTAGAACGGAACCGCTGCGTCGAGATCGGGACCCAACCGCACCGCGAGTTGATTGACGACGCCGCCGCCGAAACAGAAGCCGACCGCGCCGATCTTGCCGGTCGAATCGGGCAGAGATTTCAGCCACCGCGCCGCGGCGGCGAAATCCTCCTGCATCTTGACCGGATCGACCCGGCGGAAGAGCTCAGCGCCCTTCTCGTCGTCGCCGGGATAGCCGCCGACCGAGGTCAGCCCATCGGGGGCGAAGGCGATGAAATTGGCGACCGCCAGGCGCCGGGCGACATCTTCGATATAGGGGTTCAGGCCGCGATTTTCATGCACCACCAGAACCGTGGGGAGTTTGTCGGCGTTGGCGGGCCGGACCAGATAGCCCTTGATGCTGCCGTTGCCTTCGGGGGAGGGGATGGTGACGAACTTGGCGGTGACCCGGCTGTCGTCGGGCGGGACCTGGATCGCCCAGGCATAATTGGGTCTCAGCATCTCGAACAGCGCCGAGGCGCCGACGCCTCCGGCGGCGAATTTCTGCGCGCCGTCGAGGAACGCGCGGCGGCTCATTCCGCCGTGCACATAGACGTCAAACAGGTTCAAAAGCTCCTGGGGAAAGTCCGACGCCTTTTTTCGCTCCATGGAATGCCTCTTTGATTTTGGTGCCGGGTCCGGATCGGCTGCCCGCGAAATCCTCGCGCAGCCGGACGACCGGGGCGATCTTCTGACACCAGTCAGAATGCGACGCAGGCCGGTCGCAAATATGGCGGCCGTGACTGCCGGGGGCCGGCCGCTCGCCCGACGTCTGATCCGCGCGCCGCAGGCGTAACCACCGATCTTATCTTATGATCGAGCAAGCAGAATATCGGACCCAGCCGCACATGAGCGCCGATGATGTGAAAAGAATCGACTCAGGATTCCTGCGCTCCGCCACGCGGCGCCGCGGCCTCCTGGTCGTGTCCTTGCTCGTTGGTTTTGCCGCCGGCGTCGTCTATCGGGCCATTTTCGACGACCCCGACTTGCGGAGCTTGGCGAACTATGTTCGCAGCGGGGTTAATGGAGCCGGCATTGGCTGGGCCGGATGGGCGGTGCAGACCGCGTTCGCTTCGAGCGACAGGTCGAGACTCGGCGCGGCGCTCAGACGATTGCCGCTGGCTGGCGAGCTTGTCGTCCGGGCGGTGGTGATGACCGCCGCCTTTATCACGGCGGGCCTCTTCATGGAGTTTTTGCTATTTCCGGAGTTTCGTCATCTGGATGCGCTTAGGGCAGGTTGGCTGACCGTCGACTTGCCCCGGATTGTTACGATTGCGTTTGCGCTTTCACTGTTCTTCGGGACGGTGTGGGAAACCGGACGGCTGATCGGCGGCCCGCTACTGACCAGCGTCCTTCTCGGGACTTATCATCGTCCGGTTCGCCGGCAGCTGATCGTGATGTTCCTCGACCTCGCCGACTCGACCCGCCTCGCCGAGGTCCTGGGCGAGCTCCGGGTGCACGATCTCATCACGCGGTTCTTTTTGGACATCGATGAGCCCATCAGGGCCTACCGCGGCGCGGTGCACGCCTATGTCGGCGACGAGGTGATCGTCAGCTGGCCGGTCAGCGACGATCCGGCGCGTAATGGCCGATGCCTAGGCTGCTTTCAGGCGATCGAGCGCAAGATCGCCCGCCTCGCAGGCGCGTATGAGGCGGAATTTGAGCTTGTGCCGAAGTTCCGCGCCGGGCTGCACGCCGGTCCGGTCATCGTCAGCGATGCGGCGACGCAAACGCCAGCTCGCCTATTTCGGCGACACGATGAACGTCGCGGCGAGACTCTGCGAATATTGCAAGACGATCGATCGGCGGCTGGTCGCCTCGGCCGACGCGCTGCGGCTGATGACGATCCCGGCCGATCTCGAGATCGGCGACGGCAAAAACATCGCGGCGCGCGGCCGGCAGGAGCGCGTCGAAGTCCATGTGATCGAACCTCGAGCCTGACCGGCGCGTCAATAGACGCCGGGGGCGAGCCGGTACCGGACCTTCTTCTTGTACTCCGAATAGCCGGGCAGGCGCTGCTCGAGAACGCGTTCCTCATCGACGAGGCGCCAGATCAGGATCGGCGCCATCAGCGCCAACACCGCAAGCCCCCAATAGGAGCCGAGCGCGAGCGGCGTCCCGACGAGATAGACGAGCGCGCCCGCGTACATCGGATGACGGACGATGGCGTAGGGTCCGGTCGAGACCAGGGTCTGGCCCTCGGCGACGCCGATCGTGGACGAAGCGAACGAGTTCTGTCTGAAGACGAGGAAGACGACGAAGAACCCGACGAGGATCAGCGCGTCGCCCGCGAGCGCGACGATTGCCGGCGCCTGCGACCAGCCGAACCGGTGATCGAGCGCCGGCACGACGATGAGCGCAACGAAGCCGACCGACATGAAGACCATGATGAGCCTTTGCGTCGGCTCCGTCTCCTGGGTCGGCCCTCCTTTTACGCGCCGCTCGAGGAGCGCGGGGTCATTGGCGATCAGGTATTGGGTGATGAGCGCCGATGCGCCGAAAAACACGGCGAGAAACGTCCAGCCCTTCCAGAACCGGAGATCGCCGGCCGTCCCGAAGATGAGCGCGCCCATGACGAGCGCGAGCGCGCCGAGCCAAAGCCAAGCCTTCCCTTTCGAGGTCATCGTCGCGGGCAGTCCTCCCCTGAAATGCCGGGCATTTTGGCGCCGCAGGCCCCTCATGACATAGTGCCTTGGCCATGAAACGCCATGCCCGGAGGGAGCCATGCGCGAATACGACCCGTGGAAGGCAGCCGAGCTGCACGAGGACATCCATTCCCATGTTCCAAGCGAATCCGCCTTGCGGGTGAAGGCGCTCGAAAGCCTGCTCGTCGAAAAGGGAATGTTGGACCCGGCGGCCATGGACGCGTGGATCGAGCTCTTTCGCGACGAGATCGGCCCGAAGGTCGGCGCTCGCGTGGTGGCGCGCGCGTGGAGCGACTCGGATTACAAGGCGCGCCTCCTCGCCGACGGCACGGCCGGGATCAACGAACTCGGGATTGACGGACCGGCAGTCGGCCATCTGAAAGTGGTCGAGAACACCGAGCGGGTCCACAACCTGGTCGTTTGCACGCTCTGCAGCTGCTATCCGACTGCGGTGCTTGGGATGCCGCCCGCCTGGTACAAGAAAGCCGCTTATCGGTCGCGCGCGGTCCGCGAGCCGCGCGGCGTGCTGAAGGAGTTTGGCGTGGACCTTCCGGAGGACGTCGCCGTCGAGGTTTGGGACAGCACCTCCGAGCTCAGATATCTGGTCCTACCGCAGCGCCCGGCGGCAACCGACGGCTGGGACGATGCAGCGCTGGCGAAAATCGTGACCCGCGACAGCATGATCGGCGTCGAGCGCGCCCTGCGCATCGCCGCCGCGGGAGGCTAGGGCCATGGACGGCGTCCATGATCTTGGCGGGCAGCAGAACCATGGGGCCATCGCCGTCCGCGACGATGACGCGCCTGTTCACGACGACTGGGAATGGCGGATGTCGGGGATCGCGCGCGCCATTGCGCGGCCGCCGAGCTGGAACATCGACAAGTTCCGCTTCACGCGCGAGCAGCTCCAGCCGGTCGAATACCTCGCCCGGCCGTATTTCGACCAGTGGTGCACGACCTATGCCGCGATGCTGGTCGGCTCCGGACTTGTGACGATGGAGGAGCTCGCGGCCGGCAGGAGCGCCGAGCGCGCCCCAGCCTCGCTGAAGCCGATGAGCGTCGCGGACGTGGCCAGGCTCCGCAACGTCTCGACGCGCTTCGACCGGCCATACGAGGGCGCTGCCCGCTTCGGCGCCGGTCAGCGCGTGCGCGCGCGGCTATCGGGCTCGGCCGGCCACACGCGGCTGCCGCGTTACGTCCGCGGCCATGCCGGCGTCGTCCGAAGCCTCAACGGAGCTCATGTTGTTCCCGACGAGAGCGCGGAGGGGCGGGAGGTCGCCGAGCCGCTCTATACTGTGAGCTTCATGCTCGCCGACCTCTTCCCGGAGCGGTCCGGTTCCGCCGACCGGGTCTCACTCGATCTCTGGGAGCGCTATCTTGAGCCTGTCTAGGCGGCCAGCGGACCACGGAGAGCCCGGCTTCGTCGAGCCCTGGCAGGCCGAGGCTTATGCGATGGCCCAGGCGCTTATCGAATCCGGCCGGATCGCGGCGTCGAAATGGCCCTCCGCCTTCGGCGCGGCGCTTCGGAAAGCCGCCGACCGTGGCGCAGCCGACGACAGCGAGACCTATTACGCCGCGCTGGTCGAAGCGCTCACGACCCTCCTCGTCGCCGACGGCGGGCTCAACGGGGACGAAGTCGCGCGGCGGGTCGAGGACTGGCGGGCGGCGTACCTGCGAACGCCGCATGGAAAGCCGGTGACGCTGACGGGTCCGTGAGGGTTTCGGCGAGATCAGCCGTCCACCTTAAGGACGACGCGGAAGCGCGCCTTGCCGCTCAGCATGCGCTCGTAGGCTTCTTGCGCTTTTTCGAGCGGGTAGATTTCGTTCATCGAGGCGACGTTGTTGCGCTGAGAGAAGTTCAGCGTGTCCTCCGAATCCCGGGCGATCCCCGAATACCAGCCTTTGACCGAGGCGCGCTTGCCAAGCAGGTCGGATGAATTGACGGTGAGCGGGCCGACCGCGCCGATGACCATCATCACGCCGTTGGGGCCAAGGCCGCCGGAAATCGCCTGCATCGCCTTGCCGTCGGTGACGGTGGCGAGGATTGCTTTCGCGCCGCCCATGGCGGTGAGCGCCTGGGCCGGGTCTTGCTCCGCGCTGTCGATGTAGTCGCTGGCGCCGAGCTTGCGGGCGAGCTCCTCCTTGTCGCGGCCGCGGTTGACCGCGACGGTGCGAAAGCCTTGCCGGGCGGCATATTGCAGGCCGAGATGGCCGAGGCCGCCGACGCCGTGGACAGCAACGACATCGCCTGGGCCGGCTCCCGTATGGCGCAGCGCGTTGAAGGTGGTGACGCCGGCGCAAAGCAACGGCGCGGATTCGACCGCATCGAGGTCGTCGGGTACATGCGCGACCGCCGAGACATGCGCGATCATGTGGGTGGCATAGCCGCCGTCGCGGGTCACGCCGCTGATTTCGTGCACATTCTCGCAGGCGAACGCATCGTCGCGCCGACAGCGGCGGCAATAGCCGCACGAACCGCCGAACCAGCCGACGCCCGCCCGCGCGCCGACGCTCCAGCCGTGGACGCCCTCGCCGATCGCGTCGACGACGCCGATCACCTCATGCCCAGGGACCCGCGGGTACTGGACGATGGGAAAGAGGCCCTCAACCGTCACCACGTCGCTGTGGCAGACGCCGCAGGCCTGGACGCGGATGCGCATTTCCTCTTGTCCAGGCGTGGGCATGTCCCGCTCTTCCGCCTCGAGCGGGCCGCCTCGCTTTCGAACGACCATCGCGCGCATTTTGGCCATCGTGGAAACCCCCTTCGTTCGAGACGAGCCTACCGTGGCCTCGGGTTGCGGCCAATATGCGGCCGCGCGTTGGAGGCGAGCCGAAGGTCAGAGTCGCGGCGGTCGTGCGGCGTAATCCCAAGGTCACGGCACGAAGTTGCTCTGCCTCGGGCCCGTAAGATGGTAAATGTTTTCCAAGTCGTCTTGGATGACGGGAGTGAAGCCGGCTTTGGGCTCCAGGATCAATTCCTTGTCGAGCCTCTCGGTGCGGAACTTCCAACCCTGCGGCAGTTTCAGGACGTCGCCGAGCGAATCGAGCTTGTCGATCGTCAAGCCGGGACTGTTCTTGTCGGTATAGGCCACCATGACCCAGGTCCTGTCCTTGGGGTCGTCGAGCAGATAGACCTGCGATCCTTTCTTGAAGCCCTCGACGGCCGATCTCGCCACCAGCACGGAGTGATAGGCCGTTGCGCCGGACTTGTTGGTGGCGGCGGCTCTCGGCGCCAGGCTGTTTCCCATCCACGCCGCGTCGAGTCCGCCGAAACTCCTCACGGCGCCGACCCTGTCCGAGAGCCAGTCCAGCGTCCAGGTGCGGGGCGGACTGATCACGGCCGAAAGCGCCTGATATTGTTTCGCGACCCGCTTCGGGTCCACGCTTTGCGCGAGCGCCTTCGGCGCCGAGTTCCGGGTGTCTTCGCCGGCGTTCTGGCCGGTTGTGTTGTAGGTGCTGACGTACAGCACTCCCTTCAGCGGGTCTTTGGCGAAGAGATCGATCTCCTCGTACCGATAGTCACGCAAACCATCGAATTTTCGAAGCTCCGCCCCGGCGCAATCGTCCGGCAACTGGCTAAAAAATTTGCAGGCCTCGTACTCGGTCCCGTAGGCCGAGGGCATGATCTGGCCAGTCAGCAACCGCAGTCCCAGCCCGAGACCGCAAAACAAGAGACCGCCGCGGCGCTTCCCGACCGTCGGCATGGCCCACCTCCAATTTGGTCGCGCGTTCTAGCGACGTCCTCCCTTATTATGGATGGTAGTTCTGAATGCTGCGTTTCTGCAACTCGGCCGGCGTTGGCGCGACCGCGGCGAGACGACGCATGGGACCGAGCCGTTTTCGTCGGAGGCGCCCTGCTTGCCTCGAGCCAGGGCCTGGGGCAAATTTGCGAATCCCGCGGCTGTCATGGGCTACGCGGTTCAAAGGAGGGAGCGTCGAATGCGAAAGTTGATTCTTGCGCTCATGTTGCTGCTCCCGCTTGGGATGCTCGCTGCGCCGATGGCGAGCGCGCAGAAGGCCGAGCAGAAAACTCGATGCGAGGTCCACAGACAGAACACGGATACCTCGGTCTGTCCTCCGAACGGCAATCAATGGCAAATCTGGAGCCCCGCCTCCGGCTGCACCGGCTACTGGAGCTGCAACAATCCAGGGATCGATGCCTGCAGCGACGCCAATCAATGTACATAGAAATTTATGTAATAGGCGGTCCGGCAGGAACGCAGCCGCCGTAACTCGGCGCGCCACGAGATTGCCGGGTTCGGAACCGTCTACTTGTAATAGCCGACGCCGCAGCCGAGATCGTTGTCAGCCCTGGCTACGAAGCTTACCTTCGCAGCCAGCGTATCATCGGCGCTCGGCTTTGGCGCCTCATAGCTGACTTCAGTGATTTGACCTTCAGGCTTCTGGATCGCCGCGTAGATTTCCGCGCCAAACAGCTTGCCCGTGGAATTCTGTGCGGCGCGCACGTCTGTGCCGAGCGCTTGCTTGAGGTTGGGATTGCCAATTGCAACGAACGTGCCGTCGGTGGCATTCACACAAAAGACGTAGAGGTCTCGATCCCGGAATCCGCCTTCTCCCTTGTTGATCAACTCGAGCGCTTTGGTCTCATCCGCTTTCACCGCGGCGACGGCCTTCATCAGCATGGCCTTGGCCTCGGCGGCCGTACCCCCGGTTTGCTGAGCGAAAGCCGCGGACGAGAGGACAATGACTGCAGACTGCGCCGCGGCGATCGCGAATTTGCGGACCATAAATATTCCTCCTGTCGCGCAGCTCCGACGAAGGGGGCCGTCCGATGCCAATATCAGCCACGGCCTATTCGATTTACGCCTTCTTCAACTTCTCCGCCGCCCGGGCCGCGAAGTATGTCAACACCCCATCTGCGCCGGCGCGCTTGAAGGCGATGAGGCTTTCCATCATCGCCTTATCGCCGTCGATCCAGCCGTTGTCTGCCGCCGCCATGATCATCGAATATTCGCCGCTCACCTGATAGGCGAAGGTCGGCGCGCCGAATTCGTCCTTCACCCGGCGAATGATGTCGAGATAGGGCATGCCAGGCTTGACCATCACCATGTCGGCGCCTTCGTCGAGGTCGAGCTCGACTTCGCGCAAGCGCCTCGTCGCTGTTGGCCGGGTCCATCTGATAGGTGCGCTTGTCGCCCTTGAGCGCTCCCGCCGAGCCCAGCGCGTCGCGGAACGGCCCGTAGAAGGCGGAGGCGTATTTGGCCGCGTAGGCCATGATCTGGACGTCGAGGAAGCCTTCGGCGTCGAGCGCCTCGCGGATCGCGCCGACCCGCCCGTCCATCATGTCGGAGGGCGCGATGACGTCGGCGCCGGCGCGCGCCTGGATGAGCGCCTGGCGCACCAGCGCCTCGACCGTCTCGTCGTTGAGAATCGTGATTTCGCCCGTCGCGCTCTCCCTGATGAGGCCGTCGTGGCCGTGGCTCGTATAGGGGTCGAGGGCGACATCGGTGACGAGGCCGATCTGAGGGAATTCGCGCTTGATGGCGCGGCAGGCCTGGCAGACGAGATTGCCGTCGTTGAAGGCTTCGCTGCCCCGCTCGTCCTTGAGATTGGACTCGGTATAGGGGAAGAACGCGATCGCCGGGATGTCGAGCCCGACCGCCCGCTCAGCCTCCCGAACCGCCTCGTCGATGCTGAGCCGGTCGACGCCCGGCATCGCGGCGACCGGAACGCGCCGCTTCTCGCCGTCGATGAGGAAGAGCGGCCAGATGAGGTCGCTGGTCGTCAGCACATGCTCCGCGACCAGCCGCCGCGCCCATTCCGCCTTGCGGTTGCGGCGCGGACGCTGGGCGAGATCCAGCCGGTGGGATTCGACCATGCGGGACGGCTTGTTCATGGGCGCGAAGTTCCTTCGGGGCGAGTTATATGCAAAGATTCATCGCCTCAGTGCTCGCTGTAGAGCCAGACGCCGATATACCCTGTTGGGTTTCGGATGCGCTGATAGCGCGGTTTAACCTTGGGCTCGCTCTTGTAAAGAACGTCGTTGACGACGTTCGCGATATCCTGCGCGATTTTGTCGTCCGATTCGGCGAAATAGTCGACGCCGGCGCCGCCGGCCTCGTCGCGCTGGTTGTCCGGAGGCCTGACCACGTAGCCTCGCTGAGCAAGCGCGCTCACGACCGGCGTGACAACCTTCTCGTCGCCGTCGCCTTGTTTCCAGCCGCCGGAATGAATGAAGACGGTGTAGCGGTTCGCGCTGTCCGGCGGAGGAGAGTTCTACCGCCGCCCCGCTCAGTCCGACGAGCAGCGCCAGCCCGAGCGCGACACGATGCCAAATCCTCATTGACCTTGCCTCGATTCAGGGGCCGGCGGTCGCGGCGCCGGCCGCGAAATCGTGGGTTACGCTGCGGTAGCCGATCGCCACCGGCCGAGGAAACTTCTGATCGAGCAGGATGTCGGTCCCTGCGGACGAGCGATAAACAGCGGAGCCGCCCTGATTGGCATTGCTCAATTGCCGTTCGACCGCCTCGAGGCGTTGTTCCAGCGGATTCGAGGCGTCCCCCGCCGGCTTTGGCTGATCGGCGGCGGGCTTGCCAGCTTCGCCCTCGCTGGCAAGCGCCGCCTCCGCGCCGCCGCCTTCGCTGACAAGCGAACTCCACTGTTCGAGAATCTCGCGCGCGAGATAGATCCGGTAGACCATGATGACCTGGATCGTCAGGTCGTACTGGAACGCCTGAGTGTCGCGATCGAAATGCTTTGCGAGGATGCGGTCGCCCAGCAGGTATCGGAGGTACTTGCGCGCGACCGCTTCCGTGCAAAGGTCGCGGGTCGCGTCGGCGGTGCAGAAGTCGCTCAGCGCCTTCTCCCCGGCGACGGCATCGACGCCGTAAGTCTCAACAACGCCGAGCACGAGCTTCTGCGAGGCGGCGCGCGAGGCCCCGAAGTTGAACCAGCCGGGAGCTCCGGTAAGCCCTGTCGCCGCGCTGCCGTCGCTGGCGATCGTCAAACCGGGAAAAGCCGCCCGCGGCAGTTCAGTGCGTTCCGCGTGCTGGCCAAACAGGGAAACCGGGGTCGCTCCGCTCGGCGCCGGAGCCTGCGCATTGGCTCGCACGCTGAGCGTCGGGAAAGAGCGGCATCGCCTGGTAGGCGTCGTCAAGCATCTTCGAGACCTCGGCGTGCCCGAGCTTCACCGATTTGCCGCTGAAAAAATCCGACAGCTGTTCCAACGCCGCGTAAGGGGTGTGCCCGGTATCGACGACCGTGGCGAAGACGTCGCCAACCGCGATGTCCTCCTGCGGCGGATAGACAGGCTCGATGCCGAGCCCGAGACGCCGGATCGTACTGTCCCACTGCTCTTCGAGACTTGTGTTCTTGCCGGGGTCGGGCTGAAAGCGGTGGCCGACGAGATACAGGGTCCCGACAACCGCGGCCGCGACGAGCGCAATCTGAAATACGGCCGCGAGAAGCCGACGTACAATCCATCGGGTCCAAGGCTCTCGCGGGGGCGGAGCGGGGACAGGCGCGGTCGTCAAAGACGAAACCTCACGATCGGCGCAACGAAATACATTTAATCACCCCAATACTTCGCTGTAAACGCCGGACCATCGTCGCGACCGGGCTTGCAGCAGCCTTCAATGCCAGATTCTGCGTGGTCAGCCGTGGCTCAGGCCTTCATCCGTACGTACTCCCCCGGCGCGTCGGCGAGCGCTTTGAGCTTGCCTTCGCCGGGCTTGCGGGCGGGGACTTTTTCCGGCGCCTGGGCGGCGACCCATGCCAGCCAGTCGGGCCACCAGGAGCCGGGGGTCTCCTTTGCGGCGGCGACCCAAGCTTGGAAATCGCCCTCAGGCGGCCCACCGGTCCAATGCTGATATTTCGGCTTGCCGGGCGGGTTGACGACGCCCGCGATATGGCCCGAGCCCGCGAGGACGAAGCGCACCGGACCGCCAAAGGCTTTGGCGCCCCTGAACACGCCCTTGGCCGGCGCGATGTGATCCTCGCGCGACGCCAGCTCGTAAATCGGGATCGTCACCTTCTTCAAATCGAGCGTCACGCCGCTGAGCACCATGCGGCCGTTCGAGAGATCGTTCTGCAGATAGCAGTGACGCAGATAGAAGTTATGGTTGGCCGCCGGCATCCGGGTCGAATCGGAATTCCAGACCAGGAGGTCGAAGGGCATCGGCTCTTTGCCCTTGAGGTAGTTATTGACGTAATAGGACCAGATGAGCTCGTTGGGCCTGAGCATGTTGAAGGCGTTGGCCATGCTCGAGCCCTCGAGATAGCCATGTTCGGCCATCCGTTCCTCGACCGCCTTGAGCTGCTCGGCGTCGACGAACACCTTGAGGTCGCCGGCCTCGGTGAAGTCGACCAGCGCGGTGAAGAAAGTCACGCTTTTAACGCGCTTGTCGCCGACGGCGGCCATATAGGCGAGCGTCGCCGCCAGCAGCGTCCCGCCGACGCAATAGCCGATCGCCGTGACCTCGCGCTCGCCCGTCGCCTGTTCGATTGCCTCGAGCGCGGCGAGGATCCCCTCGCGCATGTAGCTGTCGAAATCCTTGTCGGCGTGGCGCTCGTCGGGATTGACCCAGGAGATGACGAAGACCGTGAGCCCCTGCGCTGCGGCCCAGCGGACGAAGGACTTCTCGGGATTGAGGTCGAGGATGTAAAACTTGTTGATCCACGGCGGTACGATGAGGAGCGGGCGCCTAAAGACTTCGGGCGTGGCCGGCTCGTACTGGATCAGCTCCATCAGCATGTTGCGGAAGATCACCTTGCCGGGCGTCGTCGCCATATTGACGCCGAGTTTGAAGGCGCGCGCGTCGACTTGGCGAATGCGTAAGTTTCCGTGGCCGGCCTGGATGTCCTCGGCCAACATTTTCAGGCCCCGCACCAGATTCTCGCCGCTCTCTGCGAGCGTCGTGCGCATGAGCTCGGGATTGGTGGCGACGAAGTTCGAAGGCGACAGCGCCGCCGTGACCTGGCGCAGGTAGAATTGCGCCTTGTCTCGATCGTGCGGCTCGAGCTCGTCGGCGTGCTTGACCAGATCGTCCGCCCAGCGCGTGGTCAGGACGTAAGCCTGCTTGATGAAATCGAAATACGGATTGTCGCGCCAGGCGGCGTCGGCGAAGCGCTTGTCCGAGGCGTCGGGAGGAGCGATGGGCTCGGCCTTCTCGCCCTGCAGCCGATGTAGCGTCGCCGCCCAGAGATCGGCGAACTGGGTCGTCAGCGCTGCTTGCGCCGCCAACGCCCGCTGGGGCTCGGCCATGTAATATTCGGCCACCCGGCCGATCGATCGCACCATCTCGCCGATATCGTCGGCGATGGTGGTCTTGATCTCGCCGCTCTCCCGCGGCCGCAGATAAGCGGCGAGCACCTTGAAGCCCTGCTCGATCGCCTGGGCGATGTTTTGGGCGAGCGCATCGACGTCGGGCGCCGGAGGCGGGGCCCCTTCGCCTGGCGGTTCGGCAAGGGCGCGGGCGGGAGCCCCCGCGGCGGGCGCCGCGCGGAGCGGCTTGGCGTCGTTCGCTGGCTCTGGCCGCGCCGAGGAGGCTGACGCCCTCTTGTCGACTGGCGCCGCCTCGGCCTGCGCCGGAGCGGCGGACTCGAGAGGCTCCGCCGGAGCGGGCGCGGTTTGGATCTCGCTTCGCTGCCGCCGCTCGGCCTGCCGGGGCGCGGGCGCCTTGTCCTTCGCGATCCGGGGCGAGGCCGCCGGCTCCGGCGCTTCCGCGGCCTCGGCCGCCGCCTTGCCGCGTCGCCGGGGGGCCTGCGCCGGAGGCGCCTTGGCCTCGAGCAACGGGCGAGACGCTTCGGCCGCCGGCCGGCCTTTGACCCGGCTCGCGGACCGGCTTGGGGGGGCGGGGTTTGTCGGCTCGGTTGTCGCGGACGCCCTCTGCTTGCTCGGACTGGTCTTGGCCATGGAAAAGCGTTTCCTGTCGCTTCCGGGCGTGAGGCCCGGTCCCGTTTTGGTCATAATAGGTCACTACGCGTCGGGGACGCCATCACGACTTTCGGAAAGAAAAATGTTTTGCACGATTCGGGCGCGGCGCGACGGACTGGGGGCCAGGCGAACCGCGGCGGCAGGGTGCATCGCGCTTGCCGCGTTCGCCGCTTCCGCCCATGCCGGTAAGGCGCAGGAGCAGGACAATATCTTCAAGCAGGGGGCGAAGCTCCTGGGTTTTGCGACCGACGTCGCGCCGCCGGCCGATTTCGTCGTCAAGTCGCGGCCCGCTAGCGATCCCGACTTCATTCCAGTCTTTCAGCCGCCGCCCGAGCCGGCGCTGCCGGCCTTGAAGGATGTCGACCTCAAGGCGGTGAAGAGCGACCTCGACTCCCTCCAGAAGAAGCATGACGCGCTGAGGCAAGCCTACCCGCCGGCCGTCAAGGCGCTTGCGGACGAGGAAGCGGCCAAGAAAAAGCCGAAGACCACCGCTCCCGACGCCAAGCAAGACGCAAAGCAATAGGCATATCCCGTTTGCGGCAGGTTGGCTTCCGATGCTAACAGAGCATCGGCGCAAGAGTCGGCGAAGCGGGAAACGATCCAAGGGCGAATTGCTGAAATGAGCGACTTTCACCGGGTGCGGCGCCTGCCGCCTTATGTCTTCGAGCAGGTCAACAAGCTCAAGGCCAAGGCCCGGGCCGGCGGCGCCGACATCGTCGATCTCGGGATGGGCAACCCCGACCTGCCCGCGCCCAAGCACGTGATCGACAAGCTGATCGAAACGGTCGGCAAGCCGCGCACCGACCGTTATTCCGCCTCGAAGGGCATCGCCGGCCTGCGCCGCGCCCAGGCGGGCTATTACGCGCGTCGGTTCGGCGTCAAGCTCGATCCGGAGACCCAGGTCGTCGCCACCCTCGGCTCGAAGGAAGGCTTCGCCAACATGGCCCAGGCGATCACTGCGCCGGGCGACGTGGTGCTGGTTCCGAACCCCTCCTATCCGATCCACGCCTTCGGCTTCCTGATGGCCGGCGGCGTCATCCGCTCGGCGCCGGCGGAGCCGGGCCCCGAGTTCTTCGCCGCGGTCGAGCGCGCGATCATGCATTCGATCCCGAAGCCGATCGCGGTCGTCGTCTGCTATCCGTCCAACCCGACGGCGATGGTCGCCTCGCTCGACTTCTACAAGGACCTGGTGCTGTTCGCGAAGAAGCACGAGATCTTTGTCCTCTCCGACCTCGCCTACGCCGAGGTCTATTTCGACGGTGAGCCGCCGCCATCGATCCTCGAAGCGCCCGGCGCCTTCGAGGTCGCGGTCGAGTTCACCTCGATGTCGAAGACCTATTCGATGGCCGGCTGGCGGATCGGGTTCGCGGTCGGCAACGAGCGGCTTCTGGCGGCGCTCGCCCGGGTCAAGTCCTATCTCGACTACGGCGCCTATACGCCGATCCAGGTCGCCGCCGCCGCCGCGCTCAACGGTCCCGACGATTGCGTGCGCGAGATGCGCGCGACCTACAAGCGCCGCCGCGACGTGATGATCGAGAGCTTCGCCGCCGCCGGCTGGCCGATCGAAAAGCCGAGCGCCTCGATGTTCGCCTGGACGCCGGTTCCGGAGCGCTTCCGCCATCTCGGCAGCCTCGAATTCTCGAAGCTCCTGATCGAGAAGGCGGACGTCGCGGTCGCGCCGGGGATCGGCTTCGGCGAGCACGGCGACGATTTCGTCCGCCTCGCTTTGGTCGAGAACGAGCAGCGCATCCGCCAGGCCGCGCGCGGGGTCAGGCGCTTCTTCGAAACCGCCGACGCGACCCTGCACAATGTGGTGAAGCTCAAGAAGCAGGCGTGAGCAGGGAAGGGCAGCAGCGTTCCCTTCAGCTCAGCTCCAGCTCGTCCAGCCGCAGCCCGAACGCCTCCGGCGCGAAGGCCGGAACGAGCCGGTCCGATGCGGCAAAGTCGCGCGCATCGCGATAGCCGTCCGCGCCGGGCTCGCGGAAGACCCGCGTCGTCAAGCGAACCGCGTCGATCACCCAGAGTTCGCGAACGCCGAAGCTTGCGTAGAGCGCCGCCTTGCGGCCGATGTCGTAGCGCAGTGACGAATCCGCGATTTCGACGACCAGCAAAACGTTCGCGCCCGTCAGCCCGCGGATGCCGCTCGCGCGCGGATAGATGGCAACATCCGGCTCGAGATAGGTGTCCTCGCTAAGGCGAAAGGTGGTCTCGGAAACCAGCCGGACTTCATCGGGACGAGCTCTAATCCAGTGGTCGACCAGCGCCGCCTTCACTACCTCGTGTTGATTTCCCTTCGGCGACATCGGAACCAATTCCCCCCCGATCAGTTCGACGCGCTCGTCCTCCTCCATCACCCCGGCCTCGACCATCGCCTCGACTTCGGCGACGGTGAAGCGGCGGCGCGGCAAGCCCTCCGCTGCCGAAGTGACCCGGGCGGCCGATCCCATGACTCGAACACTCCTCGTCGCTGGCGGCGGAGCCGCGCTCTTTTGTCGCGACAAGCCTATCATAGGCGTATGGCGCAGCATAACCTCCCTGGTGACGACGACGGTTCCCTCAGTTGAAATCCGTCCTGCGGCCCTGGAAGACGCGGCGAGCATCCGCGAGCTGACGCGCGCGGCTTACGCCGAATGGGTGCCGCTGATCGGCCGCGAACCCTTGCCGATGCAGGCAGACTACGACCGCGCCGTGCGCGAGCATGCGATCGACCTCCTGACCGTCGGCGGCGCGCTCGTGGGGCTCATCGAGACGAAGTTACAACCCGATCATCTGTGGATCGAGAATGTCGCGGTCGCGCCCGAGCGGCGGGGCAGGGGCTACGGGCGTCTGCTGCTCGCCCACGCCGAGAGGCGCGCAGTCAACGCCGGGCGCGCCGAAATCCGGCTTCAGACCAATGCGGCCTTCGCCGCCAATCTCGCGCTCTACGCCAGGCTTGGCTATGCGGTCTCCCGCACGGAGCCGTTCCGCGGCGGGACGGCGGTCTATATGAGCAAGCGGATCGGCGCTTAAGCCCGCGGGGCGAGTGAGCCTTTAGCCAAAGCGCGCCGTCGCCGGGAATCGAGCCAAGAAAAACCGACAATCATTTGCGATATAGAGAAGCCCGCGCTATGGTGCTCGCTGTCGTCAATCCAGGGTTTGCGCGAGCGAACGGTGAGGTGGCTAGAGCGCTCTAGGTTCGAACGGCCCCGCTTAAAGGAGGCGTTTCTTGGATTCCTGGCTCAAGGCATTGAAAAGCCTGGATTTACGGAAGCAAAAAATTTGGATTTTGCTTCCTTCGGCTTGGATGTTGTTTCCCTCTGCTTGGATTTTTCTGCCATCCGCTTTGCGTGCGCTTCAACGCTGAGCGGCTAGGCGACGCGGCTCAGATTCGCCCGGTCGCCGCCGAGATTGCGCTGCATCGTCCGGCAGTACCAATCGACGAATTGCATGACGCCGCCTTCATGATCGGGCGCGTAGGGACCGGGCTCATAGGCGGGAGAGCGGATGCCGATCTGGTTTTCCTCGACGACACGACGATCCTGATCGTTGGTCGCGAGCCACACATGCGTGAGTTCCTCGACCGAATAATCCTTGCCCTCGATGGCGTCCTTGTGAACCAGCCACTTCGTTTTGACCTGGGTTTGCATCGGACCGATCGGCAGCACCTGGAACGAGACCGCGTGATCGCCGAGCACATGATTCCAGGTCGACGGATAGTGGAAGATCAAGAGCGACCCGATGTTTGGCTCGGTGACCGCGTCGCATAGCGGGCGACTGACCGCCGCCCGGCCCGACATCGTGTAGCTCACCGCCTTGTCCACGAGGGGAACCCGGCTCGTCCGGTACTGTCCGGATTCCGAGAGCAGGAAGGCGCTCGGCAGCCCCGCCGCCTCGCATCGGTCCCAATGGGCCGTGACCTCCGAGTCGCCGATGACATCCTCAATTCCCGAGACGGTCGGGCGCTCGGGGAAGGTTCGGCAGAGCTCGGGATGGTTCGCGGCGCAGTGATAGCACTCGCGGTTGTTCTCCCACACCAGCTTCCAGTTACCGTTCTCGACGATGGTGCTCTCGAAGGCGATTCTGGCGTCGGCAAGCTTGTGCAGCGACACATATTTTTCGAGCTGGGCGCGGAAAGGCTCGAAGCTCGGCGCAACCGGCGCGACGCAGACGAAGATATAGCCGCCGGCGCTTTCGCAGCGGACCGGCTTGAGCCCGGCCTCGGCCTTGTCGATCCTGCCGTCCTGCTGACGGGCGCGGATCAGGGCGCCGTCCAAATCGTAGGTCCATTGATGATAGGGGCACACAAGCCGCTTTACGGCGCCCTTGGGCGCTGAGCAGATGCGCGAGCCGCGATGCCGGCAGGTATTGTGGAGGGCGCGGATCGACCCGTCGCGGCCGCGCAGAACCATGACCGGATAGTCGCCGATCTGGATCGTGAAGTAGTCGCCCGGCGCCGGGATCTCGCAATCGTGGCCGGCGAACAGCCAGTCGCGGTAGAAGATGGTTTCGAGATCGAGGCGGTAGAACTCGGGATCGCAATAGAATTTCCGGTCGAGGCTCATGCCGGGGCGCCTCGCTTGCAGCTCGGCGAGCATGATGTCGGTCGCGTTCATTTCAAATTCCCGGATAGAAGAGGGCGGATCGTGGATCTTTGCCATCGCCGCCATGGGCCGCCTCCGCGAGGAAGCGGCCGCATTGGCGAGGCGTCAGCCTCCCCCGGCCGTATTGATCTCAAGGTCGTCGTAGCCCTTGACATTGTAGAAAACCACCGAGCCGAGCCAACTCAAGACAAATATTCCGATGATGACATAACCGAGGACTCCAAAACTGTCGTTGATCGCCCCGATCGCGCCCCAAAAGCCGCCGCCGTCGGTGAGCCCGAGTTGATCGCCGATCAGGTTGAGCACCTCGAGTCCGCCGACGACGACGGCGACGATGACCGACACCGCCGTGATCGTGAGGTTGTAGTAGAGCTTGCGGATCGGCTTGACGAAGGCCCAGCCGTAAGCGCCGAGCATCAGGATGCTGTCGGTCGTGTCCATAAGCGACATCCCCGCCGTAAATAGCGCCGGAAATACCAGGATCGACCAGATCGACATGCCTTGCGCGGCCTGCGTGGCCGAGATTCCGAGCAGGCCGACCTCGGTCGCCGTGTCGAAGCCCAGGCCGAACAGCACGCCCAGCGGATACATGTGCCAGCTGCGCTCGATCAGGTGGAAAAAGCGGCGCAAGATGCGCCCCATGAACCCGCGCTTTGACAGCATGAGATCGAGGTCTTCCTCGACGAACCTGCCGCCGCTCTTCACGGTTTGGAAAGTGCGGTAGATCGAAATGAGGACGAGAATGTTGGCGATGGCGATGGCGAACAGAAAGAACGCCGAAACCAGCGTGCCGACCACGCCGCCGATGCTGGTGAAGTTGTCGAACTTCGATTGAAGCGCGGTAGCGGTGACGGCAATTGCGACGGAAAGCAGGACGACGATGGTCGAATGGCCGAGCGAGAAGAAGAAGCCGACCGCGACCGGCCGCTTCCCTTCCTGCATCAGCTTGCGGGTCACGTTGTCGATGGCGGCGATGTGATCGGCGTCGAACGCGTGGCGCAGGCCGAATGTGTAAGCGAGCGTCGCCGTGCCGAGCAGGATCGGGTAGTCGCGAAACGCCGACAGAGCCCAAAGCCAGGCGGCGACATTCGCGCCGATCAGCAGGACATAGATGCCGATCACCTTCGCTCGCAGGTTGCCGCCCTCGTCGTTGAAAAGGCTCGATAGAACGTTGCTCATCTTTGCCCTCGACGCTATGTCGTCAACGGATCGAAGCTAGATTTTGGGATGTGTGTGTGCGTGCATGGGTCTGTGCGACGCGCCGCCATGGGTGTGCGTCGCCGCGTCGATCGACACAGGAACGAAGCTGACCTGACCATGCGTGACGCCGCGTTCGGCGATGATCGTCTTCGCAAACTCGCGCACCTCGGCGGCGTCGCCGCGAAGCACCGTGACTTCGAGGCAGCTTTCGTGATCGAGATGGACGTGCATTGTCGCGACCTGATGCTCGTGATGTTCGTGGTGCGCACCCGTCAACCGTTTCGCCAGTTCGCGCGTATGGTGGTCGAAGACATAGGACAGCGTCGCGACGCAGTCTCCGGAGATGCTGTGGTCGATGCGCGCCCGCTTGAGGCCAAGACGCGCCAGATCGCGAACCGCTTCGGAGCGGTTTTCGTACCGCTCGCTTTCCATGAACGCGGCCAACTCGGCGGCGAATTCGTCGGACACACTGATCGTGATCCGCTCCATGGAGCCGGCGCCTCCGCCTGTGAGAGTGACGTAAGAGGTTTTTCACCGTTTAGCATACACAGGCTTCGCCGCGAGGCAAGGCGACGCTCCGACGCGGTGGAGGACTGGACCCGGTCCGTGTCGAAAACAGGTGAGAGTGGGCGGAGCCTTCCGCCTCGCCGTCCGGATTGCAGCCCGAACCGGGTTGCGCGCTTACCGACCGAGCGCCTTGACGGCCCGCGCGCACGGTTCCACGATTGCTTGCATGAAAACCGCGCTGCGGAAATTCGAGCTGACCGCGGATATTCTGCTCCGGGCCTATTCGATCGGCGTCTTTCCGATGGCCGAGAGCCGTGAGGCCAAGGAATTGTTCTGGGTCGAGCCGCACGAGCGCGGCGTCTTCCCGCTCGATGGCCTCGTCGTCTCGCGCAGCCTCGCCAAGACGGTGCGGTCGGATCGATACCGGGTCATCGCCGACCGCGCGTTCGAAGCGGTCGTGCGCGCCTGCGCCGAGCGCGAGAAGACCTGGATCAACGACGAGATCGTGCGGCTCTATTGCGAATTGTTCGCTGCCGGCCATGCCCATTCGCTCGAGGCCTACGAGGGCGACAGCCTCGTCGGCGGCCTCTATGGCGTAAGCCTGCGCGGCGCCTTCTTCGGCGAGAGCATGTTCCATCGCGCGCGCGACGCCTCGAAGGTGGCGCTCGTCCATCTGTTCGCGCGCCTTAAGGCCGGCGGGTTCCGGCTGCTCGATGCGCAATTCTCAACCGAGCACCTGGCAAGCCTCGGCGCGGTCGAGATTTCGCGCGAGGCGTTCCGCCTTCGGCTGGCTGACGCGCTTGAGATCGAAGCGAATTTCGGCGCCTGGCCGGCCACAACCGCAATGCGCGGCGCCGAGGCGCTCGAGCGCGCCCGTGGGCCTCGGCACGGAAGTTGCGACGGGTGAATCACCGAGGTGGAGCGTCGTTGGGGCCTGACGGCGCAGGCGATGAAGTTTGGGCAGGCGGAATGGCGGCGTTCGACGAGATGGGGATTGCCGGCGGTCCGATGAGACCGCTCTATCATCAGGTGGCGCGCTGGCTTGACGAAACGCCGCCCGAACTCCTCGCCTCCCGCCGCGCCCAGGCCGAATACATGTTCCGGCGCATCGGCATCACCTTCGGCGTCTACGGCGACAAGGACGCCGCCGAGCGGCTCATTCCCTTCGACATCGTTCCGCGCCTCATCTCGCGCGCCGAATGGCGCAAGCTCGAGGCCGGGCTCGCGCAGCGGGCGCGCGCGCTCAACCTTTTCCTCAAGGACGTCTATGGGCCGCGCGCCATTCTCAAGGAGGCGATCGTCCCGCAGGAATTGATCCTGCGCAATCCGTTCTACCGGCCGGAAATGATCGGCCAGCGCGTGCCCCACGACATCTGGGTCCATATCGCCGGCATCGACATCGTGCGGGTGGACGACGAGGAGTTCTATGTCCTCGAAGACAACGCCCGCACGCCGTCGGGCGTCTCGTACATGCTCGAAAACCGCGAAGTGACGATGCGGCTCCTGCCCGACCTGTTCGCGCGCCACAGCGTCGCCCCGGTCGACGATTATCCCGACCAGCTCCTCGCTTGCTTGCGTTCGGTCGCGCCGCGTTTCAATAGCGGCGAGGCGACGATCGTGATCCTGACCCCGGGGGCGTTCAATTCGGCCTATTACGAGCACTCCTTCCTCGCCGACAAGCTCGGGGTCGAGCTGGTCGAGGGCCGCGACTCTGTTCGTCGACGACGATCAGGTGTTCATGCGCACCACGCTCGGGCCGCGCCGGGTCGACGTGATCTACCGGCGCGTCGATGATGATTTCCTCGACCCGCTGGTCTTCAATCCCGCCTCGGTCTTGGGCGTGCCCGGCCTCATCGGCGCCTATTTGGCTGGCAATGTGACGATCGCAAATGCAATCGGCACTGGAATCGCCGACGACAAGGCGATTTACAGCTATATACCGGACCTTATTCGTTTCTATCTGTCCGAGGAGCCGCTGCTCAAGAATGTGCCGACTTATCGCTGCCGCGAGCCGGCCTCGCTCAAATACGTGATCGAGCGCCTCGATCAGCTCGTGGTCAAGGAAGTCAACGGGTCGGGCGGCTACGGCATGCTGGTCGGCCCGCATGCGAGCGCAGCCCAGCGCGAGCAGTTCGGGGCCAAGGTCCTGGCCGATCCGAACAACTACATCGCCCAGCCGACGCTGGCGCTGTCGACCTGTCCGGCCTCGTTCGACAGCGGCGTGTCGCCGCGCCATGTGGACCTGCGCCCGTTCGTGCTCTCGGGCGCGGACGGCGTGCGCATCGTCCCGGGCGGCCTCACCCGCGTCGCGCTCAAGGAGGGTTCGCTCGTCGTCAACTCGAGCCAGGGCGGGGGGACCAAGGACACCTGGATCGTCGACGACGTGGAAGGCCAGGCCTGACCTCGATGCTTGCGCGGACTGCCGACAATCTCTTCTGGCTCGCCCGTTCGATGGAGCGAGCGGACTACATCGCGCGAACCATCGAGGCGACGCTTCGGCTCGAATATCTGCCCAAGACCGACAGCGACAAGGTCGGCGAGTGGGAGGGCGCGCTCAACGCCGCCGGCGCCTATGACAGCTTCGTCGAGAAGCACGGCGAGCTCGACGAGGAGGCGGCGGTCGAATACCTGACCTTCGATCTCACGAATTCCTCGTCGATCCGCAACTGCCTCGAGAATGCGCGCGCCGCCGGACGCGCCGTGCGCACCGCGCTCACCGCCGAGACCTGGACCGCGATCAACGACGCCTGGCTCCAGCTCAAGCGGTTCGAGACGAGCCGGGGCCGCAACCGTTCGCTCGATCGCGAGGAGCTGATGCGTTTCCTCGACTATGTGAAGAAGGCCTCGCTCGATTTCGACGGCTCGTGCTACCGCACGATGCTGCGCAACGAGGCCTATTGGTTCAACCGACTCGGCGTTTTCGTCGAGCGCGCCGACAACACGGCGCGCCTGCTCGACGTCAAATATCATTTGCTCCTACCCTCGACCGAGTCGGTCGGCGGCCCGCTCGACTATTTCCAGTGGGTGGCCATCCTGCGCGCAGTCTCCGCAGCGACTGCTTATCATTGGGTCTATCGCGACCGGGTGAAGCCGTGGCTGATCGCCGATCTTCTGATCCTGAAGCCGGCGATGCCGCGCTCGCTGATCTCCTGCTATGAGAGCATCGACCGCGCGCTCAACTCGCTCGCCCGCGACGACGGGCGCAGCGGCGTCGCCCAGCGCCAGGCGCGGGCGATGTACGCCAAGCTCGAGCGTTCGAGCATGACCGAGATTTTCCAGGGCGGCCTGCACGAGTTCATCACCGAGTTCATCGAGGACAACGCCCGCCTCTCGACCACGATCTCCGAACAATATCTCTTCACCTGAGTAGGGCTGCGCCGGACCCGTCATGCGGATCAGTGTTTCGCACGAGATCATCCATCGCTTCGCCCCGCCGGCCCGCACGGTCAACCAGATCCTGCGGCTGACGCCGCTGTCCTTCGACAGCCAGTACGTGCTGCGCTGGCGGATCGACGTCGACGCCGACGGCGCGCTGCGCGAAACCGAGGACGCGCACGGCAATGCGATCACGTCCTATTCCCACCACGGCCTCATCGAGCGCCTCACCGTCTGGGCGCACGGCGAAGTCGAGACGAGCGACGCGGCGGGCGTGGTCAGGGGCGCGGTCGAGCGGCTGCCGGCGGAGATGTATCTGCGCGAGAGCCCGCTCGCCCATGTCAATGGCGCGCTGCGCGGCTTTGCCGCCGAGGCGACGCTAGGCGCCGTCGACCCGCTCGATTCGATGCATCGGCTGATGAGCGCGCTCAATGAGGCGATCGCCTATCAGCCGGATGAGAAGGACGCCGCCGGCTCAGCCGTCGAAGCCTTCGCGCTGAGGCGCGGGCGGGCGCGCGATTTCGCCCATATCTTCATCGCCTGCGCGCGCTTTCTCGGCGTCCCCGCGCGCTTCGTCGCCGGCTATCGCGTCGGGGGCGAGGACTCCGAGCCCGCCGGCGCGCACGAATGGGCGGAAGCCCATGTTCCGGACCTCGGCTGGGTCGGCTTCGACGCCACGGCGCCGATCTGCCCCGACGAGCGCTATATCCGCGTCGCGGTCGGCTTCGACGGCCAGGACGGCGCGATGACCCGCACCGCCCACAGCGGCGGCGAGGAAAAGGTCGAGACCGCGATCCGCGTCGAGCAGGCGGGCGCGCAGAGCCAGGCGTGAGCGCTGATTCGGTCAAAAGCGGCGACCTGTTCGCCGACGTCCCGGCGCGCCTCGACGTCGAAGAGACCGCAGTTCTCTCCCAGCTTCCCGGGGCCCGCATCGAGCGGATCGTGTCGACCGGACAGGCGAGCCCGCCCGGCTTCTGGTACGATCAGGACTGGACCGAATGGGTCGTCGTGCTGAGCGGCTCGGCGGGCGTCAGGATCGAGGGCGAAGCCAAGGCGAGAATTCTGGCCCCTGGCGCCTGGCTTGAGATCCCGCCCCACGTACGCCACCGCATCGACTGGACCGACGCCGACGAGCCTACCGTCTGGCTCGCAGTGCACGCGCGGTGAGAGCGGCGCCCTTCCTCGTCTCGACAAGGCGCAAGTCCTCGGGCAGTCTGGATTTCCCGGCGCGGCCGGGCCGTGAAGCGCGAGGATGATACTCGCATCGGGGAGGGAGCGGATGTATCCACGGCTGCACGCTCAAACGCGCGCGGATCAGCCGGCCGTCATCGTCGCGGGATCGGGCGAAACGGTCACCTACCGCGAATTGGAGGCGCGCAGCAATCGGCTCGCCCATCTCCTGCGCGCGCTCGGCCTGAAGCGAGGCGATCACTATTCGGTGTTCATGGAGAACCATCCGCGCTTCATCGAGTGCGACGTCGCCGGCGAGCGGTCCGGCCTCTATTTCACCAACGTCAACTCGTTCCTGACGGCGGGCGAACTCGCCTATATCGTCAACAACAGCCTCTCGAAGGTGCTGATCACGTCCGAGGCGAGGCGCGCGGTCGCGCTCGCCGCGATGGCCGAGTGCCCGAACGTCGAGCTTTGCCTAATCGTCGACGGGCCGGGACATGGGAAGCGGATCCGCAACCTCGACGAGGCGGCCGCGCGTTTTCCGGCGACGCCGATCGCCGACGAGCTGCTGGGCGTGGCGATGCTTTATTCCTCGGGGACGACCGGCAGGCCGAAGGGCGTGCTGCGGCCGCTCCATGACCAGTCGCCGTCGCAGCCTCACCCGGTGTTTCCCGGCTATATGAAATACTGGCGGTTTCGCGAGGGCATGACCTACCTGATGCCGGCGCCGCTCTATCATTCCGCACCGCTGGTCGGCGCGGCGGGAACGATCCGGCTCGGCGGAACCCTGATCGTCATGGAGCATTTTGATGCGGAGGAGTTCCTGCGCCTCGTCGAGGAGCATTCCGTCACCCACAGCCAGCTCGTGCCGACGATGTTCTCTCGCATGCTGAAGCTGCCAGAAGCCGTACGGCGGCGATACGACCTGTCGTCGCTCGAGGCGGTCGTCCACGGCGCCGCGCCATGTCCCGCGCCGGTCAAGAAGGCGATGATCGATTGGTGGGGGCCGATCATCCACGAGTATTACGGCGCGACCGAAGGCATGGGCCTGGCCATGTGCGACAGCGCCGAGTGGCTCGCCCATCCCGGCACGGTCGGTCGGACCGTGCTCGGCGAGCTGCATGTGCTCGACGATACCATGAAGGAAGTGCCCCGCGGTGAGACCGGCAAGCTCTGGTTCAAGACCGCTTCGCCGTTCGAGTATTTCAACGATCCGGATAAGACCGCGGAGGCGAACTCGCCCGACCGGACGATGAGCACCGTCGGCGACATCGGCCATGTCGACGAGGAGGGCTTCATCTACCTCACCGACCGCGCCGCGTTCATGATCATCTCCGGCGGCGTCAACATCTATCCGCAGGAATGCGAGAACCTTCTCATCACGCATCCCAAGGTCGCCGACGCCGCCGTGTTCGGAGCGCCGAACGAGGATCTCGGCGAGGAGGTCAAGGCCGTAATTCAATTGATGCCCGAGTTTGGGCCATGCGCGGACATCGCCGAAGAATTGATGTCCTTTTGCCGCGAGCGGCTCGCTCACCACAAGTGCCCGCGCTCGATCGACTTCGAGGCCGAGCTGCCGCGCCTGCCGACCGGCAAGCTCTACAAGGGCCCGCTGCGCGAACGCTACTGGAAGGGACACGAGAGCCGCATTCTTTGACGGCTGTCAGCGCCGCGTAAGGAGCAGCGCATGTACCCAGGCCAGTACGCTCGAGCACGCGCCGATCAGCCCGCCATCATCATGGCGGGATCGGGCGAAACGGTCACTTATCGGGAATTGGAGGCGAGAGCCAACCGCCTGGCGCATCTCCTGCGTGCGGCCGGCCTCAGGCGGCTCGATCACTACGCGATCTTCATGGAGAACCAACCGCGGTTTGTGGAGTGCTGCGCCGCCGGCGAGCGCTCGGGGCTCTATTACACTTGCGTCAATTCGTATCTGACCGCGCCCGAGCTCGCCTATATCGTCAACAACAGCCAGTCGAAGGCGCTCATCACGTCACAGGCTAAGCGCGACATCGCGCTAGCGGCGCTCGCCGATTGCCCGGGCGCCGAGCTCTGCCTCATCGTCGACGGGCCGGGCGAGGGGACGCGCGTGCGCAATCTCGGCGAGGCCGCGGCCGATTGTCCCGCAACCCCGATTCCCGACGAGACGCTCGGCGCGGCGATGCTCTATTCCTCTGGCACGACCGGACGGCCCAAGGGCGTGCTGCGTCCGCTGCCCGACCGCTCGCCCGCCGAGCCGATGTCGATGATCGCCGCGCGGCTCAATCTTTGGCGGTTTCGTGAGGGCCAGATCTACCTGTCGCCCGCGCCGCTCTACCACTCGGCGCCGCTGGCCGGGGTCGGCGGGACGATCAGGCGCGGCGGGACGGTCGTCGTCATGGAGCGGTTCGACGCGGAGCGCTTCCTCGAGCTCGTCGAGCGATATCGCGTCACCCACGCCCAGCTCGTGCCGACCATGTTCTCGCGGATGCTAAAGCTGCCGGAAGCGACGCGCCGCGCTTACGACCTCTCGTCGCTCGAGGTCGCCATCCACGCCGCGGCGCCCTGTCCGATCCCGGTCAAGCAGGCGATGATCGACTGGTGGGGGCCGATCATCCTCGAATATTACAGCGCGACCGAAGCCATGGGCATGACGGTCTGCGACAGCGCCGAATGGCTCGCTCATCCGGGCACGGTTGGCAAACCGGTTTACGGCGAGCTCCACGTTCTCGACGACGCGATGCGGGAGGTTCGGCCGCGCGAGACAGGAAAGCTGTGGTTCAAGACCCCTTCGCCGTTCGAATATTTCCATGATCCGATCAAGACCGCCGAGGCGAACTCCGCCGACGGCGCGATGAGCACGGTCGGCGACATCGGCTATGTCGATGAGGAGGGCTACCTCTATCTCACCGACCGCTCGACGTTCATGATCATCTCGGGCGGCGTCAACATTTATCCGCAGGAGTGCGAGAACCTCCTCATCACCCATCCCAAGGTCGCCGACGCCGCCGTGTTCGGCGCGCCCAACGAGGAGATGGGCGAGGAGGTGAAAGCCGTCGTGCAACTGGCGCCGGGCTTCGAGCCGGGCCCGGGCATGGAGGCCGAGCTCATCGCCTTCTGCCGCGAAAATCTCGCCCACCCCAAATGCCCGCGCTCGATCGATTTCGAGCCCGAGCTGCCGCGCCTGCCGACCGGCAAGCTCTACAAAGCCTCGCTGCGCGACCGCTACTGGAAGGGCCACAAGAGCCGCATCCTGTGAGCAGCGACGCGCCGCGCGAGTCGATGCCTCACCGCATCATATCGGCGAGCGCGTTGCGCATCGACGTGCTTGGGACGCCGAACAGGCCTCCATAAGGTTCGTCCATATCGAGGATCACGAAAACGACGACGGTGATCGACAGCGCGCATAGAGCGATCACCGTCACGACCATCGGGTTCGGGGGCGCGGTCAGGCAGAACGTGCCGAAGAGCAGCGCGAGCCAGAACGCCAGCACCCAATAGAAGGCCGGCGTGATCGATCCGCGCACCCCCTCGATCACCTTCCACCGGGCCTGGACCAGATTACGATACTGCTCGATGCAGGCGGCCAGCAGGTTCTGGTGCAGATTGTCCTTCGGCTCGAGCGAGCGGGTTTCGAGGCCGATGTCGTTTATGATGTTGGCGAGTACGGGGACTTCGCCGGTCAGCGGCATCTCCGCAGTGTCGGGATATTTGACGCCCGCGGGCGGCGGCTCGTCCGGCCAGGTGCTGGCGATGACCGCGGCGGCATAGCTCTCAAGCTCTGCGCGGATCGGCGCCGTCTCGGGCCCGTAATCGCGCAAACAGCGGTCCATCTGGGCGAGTTGGGCGGCGTATTCGCCGCGCGCGTTATAGGCCGTATCGAATCCCGCCTTGACCGAGGTCGTCAACAACCCGAGCACGATCGCGGTGAAGGTGACGAGAAGCGAGATCGCAAGTTGCACCAGCGCCATCGATTGCGCCGATCGATGCCGCTCGGGCAGGCGGGGATGGACGAAGAAACCGACGGCGGAGCTCGCGCACAAAATCGCAAACAGAAGCACCGAGTTGATTGGATTCTGCATGCGGCGGCTTGCGGTCGGAGAATCGCGACATGGTTCAACGAAAAAAGGGGGCGCGCAAGAGCCTGCCGGGCTCGCACGATCGCTCGGCGCCAGTCCCGGCCTTGTCTCAGGCGGCGCGCGGAGAGTTCGCGGCCGTCGCCCGCCGGGCGCGTCAGCCGGCGAATCCGAGCCCGGCGAAGCCGATGAGCATCATCGTCCAAGTCGCCGGCTCAGGGGCAACGAGCGCCGGCATTCGACAAGCGCCATCCTCGCAGGTGATATATACTGTAGATCGCCGTTGGAAGCGGCCCGTTATCTTACGCGGCGTCGCGGGGGAACTGGGTCTGGGCGATGTGGCTGTAGGTCCGCCCTTGCGCCAGGAGCTCGACATGTCGGCCGCGCTCGACGATCCGGCCGCGGTCGATGACGCAGATTTCGTCGGCCTGAGCCACCGTCGACAGCCGGTGGGCGATGACGATCGTGGTCCGGCCCTCGCACAGCGTGCGTAAAGCCTTCTGGATCGCCTGCTCGGACTCGGAGTTAAGCGCCGAGGTCGCTTCGTCGAGCAGGATGATCGGCGCGTCCTTGAGGAAGGCGCGGGCGATCGCGATGCGCTGGCGCTGGCCGCCGGAAAGCTGCATCCCGTGCTCGCCGCAGGGCGAATCGTAGCCGCCCTCGAAGCTCATGATGAAATCATGGGCGTAGGCCGCCTTGGCGGCGGCGACGATCTCGTCCTCGCTCGCGCCCGGCCGGCCCATCGCGATGTTGTCGCGCACCGAGCCCTTGAACAGGAAATTGTCCTGCGCGACATAGGCGATCTGCCGGCGCAGCGACGTGAGACCGACGGTCGCAACGTCGACGCCGTCGCACAGGATCTGCCCCGATCCGACTTGGTAGAGGCGCAGGATGAGGTTCATGACCGTCGATTTGCCGCCGCCCGAGCGGCCGACCAGCGCGGTCGTTCGGCCCGCCTCGGCGACGAAGCTGATCGCGTGCAGCACCGTCTCGCCGGGCCGGTAGGCGAAAGTCACGTCGCGAAACTCGATCCGGCCAGCGTGGACCTCGAGCTCGCGCGTGTTCGGCTCGTCTTCCTCGTATTCGCGCTCGTCGAGGAACTTATAGAGCAGGGCGACGCCGAAGAGACTACTCGACACGTCGACATGCAGCCGCGCCACCCGCTTCATCGGCTCGTAAAGCATGATCACCGAAGTGATGAACGAGAAGAGGTTCCCGGGCGAATTGCCGCGGATGATCACGGAATAGCCGCTGTAAAGCACGACCGCAGCGATGGCGAAGCCGCCCAGCGTTTCCATGATCGGGCTCGTGCGCGAACTGACCCGCGCGAGCTTGTTCGAGGCCGCCTGGAAGCCGGTGATGGCTTTGTCCTGCCGCGCGCGCATGAAGTCTTCGAGCGTGAAAGCCTTGACGATGCGGATGCCCTGCACGGTCTCGGCGAGCGACTCCATCATCTGCAACGCGCCCTGGAATTCGCTCGCCATGATGCCGCGCACCCGGACGCCGATCTTGCGCACGCCGACCGCCGCCAGAGGCACGAACATCAGCGCCAGGATCGACAGCAGGGGATCTGTCGACACCATCACGATGACGAGCCCGACGATAGTCAGCGCGTCGCGCGAAAAGGTGGTGATGAGGACGTTGAGCACAGCTGCTCGCCGACTGCGAGATGAACGACTGGCGGGCGATGAATTCCGAGGAATGCGACCGGCTGTAATAGCTGACCTTCATCCTCAGCATCTGCTCGAAGATGCGCCGCTGGATGTCGGCGACGATGGCGTTGCCGACCCGCGACATGACGACCTGCTGGCCGTAGGTGGCGAGGCCCTTGACGGTATAGATCGCCACGATCGCCGCCGTGATTTCCGACAGCGCGGTCAGGTTGCGGCCGACGAAGACCTGATCGACGACCCGCCCGATGATCCATGCCGAGAGCGCAGTCGTGGCCGCGATCAGGCCCATCGTCGCGAAGGCGAAGAGATAGCCTTTCCAGTGCTTCAGGCCCTGATCGAGAAGGAGCCGGCGCAGGAGCGCGTTCGAAGGCGAGTTGAGAAAGGAGCTCACGCGCTCGCGGGCGTAACGCCAAACCGACAATGCTTCAGTCCCTCGCGCCCGCCGACCGTCGGCCGGGCGTAGCCGTTCGCTGGCGCAAAACCGCGCCTCGCGCCGTCCATATCATCGGCGGCGCGTTTATGGAAATCGCCAGCCGAGACGGCCGATCAGGCCTTCTTCCCGCGGCCTCCGGCTTCCTCGGCGGCGGCATGATATTTGCGCCGGATTTCTGTGAGGTTAACCGACGGCGGCGGGTAGGCGAGGTCGAGATCGGCCATCGCGTCGGCGATGATCTGCGACACCGCCAGATTTCGGAACCATTTGGCGTTCGACGGGATCACGTACCACGGCGCCTCACGGGTGCTGGTGGCGCGAATCGCGTCCTCAAACGCCTCGATGTAGTCGTCCCAGAACTCGCGCTCGGTATAGTCGGCCTCGCTGATCTTCCAGTTGCGGCCTGGGTCCGCGAGGCGTTCGGCGAAACGCGCGAGCTGCTCTTCCTTGCTGATATGGAGGAAGAATTTGAGGATCGTGGTCCCGTTCCGGCACAAAAGGGCCTCGAAATCGCGAATTTCCCGGTAGCGCCGGGTCCAGGTCGCCTTGTCGATCAGCTTGTGCACCCGCTCGACCAGCACGCTCTCGTAGTGCGACCGATTGAAGATCGCGATTTCCCCGCGTCCGGGGGCATGCGGATGGACGCGCCAGAGGAAATCATGCGCGAGTTCGGGCGGCGTCGGCTGTTTGAAGCTCGCGACCCGCACCCCTTGCGGATTGACGCCGCTGAACACGTGCTTGATCGTGCCGTCCTTACCGCCGGCGTCCACCGCCTGGAGCACGACCAGGACCGAGTGCTTGTGCTCGGCGTACAGCTTGTTCTGCTGGTGTGCGAGCTTGGCGCGAGTGTGTTCCGTCGCCTCCTTGGCCATGGCGTCGGATTCGTGCTCACCGGTGAAGGACGGGTCGACCTTGCTCAACCGCAGCTTTTCGTCCGGCTTGGCGCGGAACTTCTTGCGATAATCCAAGGTTTCGAGCCTCCGTCCGCTCAGGGCCGCGGGCCGCCCGCAGAGCGAGCCCGGGGTCGCCGAAGCGCCGGCGCCGCTCTATTGTGATAATAAAATGACGGTCGAATCAACTTGGGTTTCGCAGGAAATGGGGACTTGACGTCATTAGGCGGCGAAGCAGGCGCGCAAGGGCGGGCGCGGATCACCCTTCTCCACGGCGTCCTTCCGCTCAGGCCGCGCGAGGCTCTGCGCGACGCCTTCGCCGGCGTCACGCTCGCCTCGATGAACATTCCCCAGGTGCTCGGATACACAAGGATCGCCGGGACCCCCGTCGTCACTGGCCTTTACACCGTTCTCCTGCCACTCGTCGCCTTCGCCGTCTTCGGCTCGTCGCGCCATCTGGTTGTGGCGGCTGATTCGGCGACCGCTGCGATCTTCTCGGGCGCGCTCTCCCATATGGCGCCGCCCGGCAGCGACCGGTACATGGCGCTGGTCGGTATGCTGACGCTGGAGACGGCCGGCGTGCTTCTGGTCGCGCGCGTCTTCAAGGCCGGTTTCCTCGCCGATTTCCTGTCGCGCACGGTGCTGGTCGGGTTCCTCACCGGGGTCGGGGTCCAGGTCGGCGTCGCGATGCTCGGCGACATGCTCGGGGTCGCCGTCGCCTCCCGGCGTACCCCCGTCCAGCTCTGGGAGGTCGCGCGGGGGGCGCCGTCGGCGGACCTCCGGGTCGCCGGCGTGTCGGTCTTCGTTGCAGCGAGCATCCTCATCGCCCGCAGATTCGCGCCCCGTTTTCCGACGCCGCTCATCCTGGTGGTCGGCATGATCGCGGCGAGCGCCTGGCTCGATCTGGCGGGGCGCGGCTTTGCGGTGATCGGCCCGGTCCCCGGCGGTCTGCCGTCACTCACCTGGCCGAACGTGACCTGGAGCGAAACGCTGGCGCTGCTGCCGGTCGCCGCCTCCTGCTTTGTCATGATCATCGCCCAGAGCGCGGCGACGGCGCGTATCTATGCGGTCGAGCACAAGGAACGCGTCGACGAGAACGCCGACATCCTAGGGCTCGCGGCCGCCAACGCCGCGGCGGGGCTCAGCGGCGCCTTCGTGGTCAACGGCAGCCCGACCCAGACGGCGATGGCGGAAGGGGCGGGCGCGCGAAGCCAGGTCGCGCAGCTTGTCTTCGCCGCCGTGGTGGTCGTCGTGCTCATGTTTCTGACCGGCCCGCTGCAATACTTGCCGCGCTGCGTTCTGGCGAGCATCGTGTTCACGATCGCCGTCGGCATGGTCGACGTCCAGGGCCTCCGCGCCATCAGGCGCGAAAGCGGGGGCGAATTTCTTCTGGCCTTGTTCACCGCGGTCGCGGTGCCGGCGATCGGCGTCGAGCAGGGCATCCTGCTTGCGATCGCGGCCTCGCTCGTTCGCCACGTCCGCCACAGCTACCGGCCGCACGCGATGGTGCTCGTCCCCGGCGCGCAGGAGCGGTGGGAGCCGGCCGCTCCGGGCCTCGAGACCGATCCCGGGCTCATCGTCTACCGGTTCGGAGCGGACCTCTTCTACGCCAACGCCGACCGCTTCGCCGACCAGGTGCGGGGCCTCGTCGCCGGCGCGCCCGAGCCGGTCCGCTGGTTTGTCATCGATTGCGCCGCGGTCTTCGACATCGACTACACCGCCGCCCGCACCATCCGCGACCTCATCGACGAATTGACGAGCGCCAAGGTCGGCCTGGTGCTGGCGCGCGTCAACGCCTTCCTGCGCTCGGATCTGGTGCGCCACGGCGTCGCCGCGGCGGTCGGCGAAGAGAGGATCTTCGAGACCCTGCACGAGGCGACCGCCGCGGTCCGCTCCGGCGGGCGCCTTGCGGGCGGGACGAAAAGTTCGCTCACCGGCTAGCTGTTCAGCCTGTGATCTTCAGCGGACCACATGGGCCACGGGCGACGCCGCGTCCGCGGCGGGGTCCTGTCCTTCATGGCTTGGAGCGGGTTCCGCTAGCTCCACTTTATGCGCCTCCTCCAGGCATTTTCGCACAGTCTCGTGAAGTGAGCTCGCAACGTCGGTACGGCCGGTAATTCCCTGCGCCGATCGATCCCCCTGCGGCGCATCATCCGGCTCCCAGAACCCGATCACGATCGGGGAGAGCGGAAATCGTTGTTGGATTCGGCGCAAAAGGTAGCGCATGTGCGGCGGGCTGCCGATAAGCTCGACGTAGGTGATGCACACCATTGCGACGCCGGTGGGGTCGAGCCCGCCGATCCCCGACCTGGACGACGCGTCACGAGGCGCCGCTTGCGCGCCCAGCCCATGCTTGCGCAGCAACTGCGCCAGCATCGCCGCCGCGACGCCGTCGAGGGCGCCGCGCCCTGGGACGCAAAGCACGCTTCGTTCGGTGCGCCAGATTTCGGGTAGATGCGAGTCCTCGTGGACATGTTCTTCCGGCGCCGGTTGGGAGGAAGTCTCGCGTTCAGGGCGGGCGACGCCCGCAACCTCGACCACCGCCGCCTTGGCTTGCTTATCGGTGAGCACCGGGTCGAGGTCATCGTGCGGTTCAAGATCCTGGATCAGTCCGAGCATTTCCTCCTGGATTTTTTCAAGCTGGGCATCCTGCACCACTCCGCGCGATATGTCGCTGCCGACCAGCCGCAGCGCCTTCAAAGCGATGTCATCGTAGTACGAGGAAAGGGCGCGCCCTTTCAGCAGCGTCTCCGCTTGCTCCAATATTTCGTCTGGGTCGCCGGCAAGCAATCGCTGATAGAGGCCTTCGACCGGCGTGAGGGCGGGGCGGTCTCCCAGCAGCACATCGAAAAATTCTAGATGCCGGACATGGCGTCCGACAACGACCAGACACAATGTAAGCGGCGTGGACAAGATCAGGCCGATGGGTCCCCAGATCCAGCTCCAGAAGATGGCGACGACGATGACCGCCGTTGGCGACAGGCCTGTGCTGCTGCCGTAGAGCACCGGCTCCAGGACTTGCCCGGTTACGCCCTCGGCGACGATGAACAGCCCTGCTGTCCAGAGCGCAATGGACCAGCCCGGATCGACCGCGGCGGCCAGCGCGATGGGAAGCACGGCGGCGGTGATCGATCCGACATAGGGAACAAATCGCAGCAGCGCGGCGAGAAGGCCCCAAAGCACCGGGCTCGGCAGGCCGATGAAAAACAAACCGACGCCGACAAACAACCCAAAGCATGCGTTGATCGCGGCTTGGGTCAGAAAATACCTGGTCAGGCGTTGCGTCGCATCGTCGATGGCGAGAGTGGTTCGATGAAGATCATTGGAGCCGAAGAGGCGTATCAGCCGATCGCGAAGATCCTCCTGCCGGACGAGTATGAATATCGTGACGATGAGAACGATCGCGAGGGTTGCGAGGGGAGAGAGAATTGGCTCCAGAATCTCGCGGCCTGTTTCGAGGTAGCTGGTCGACGAAGATTCGATGACGACCGGCATCGGCGGCTGTCCCGGCGCGGCGTTGCCGAACGAGCCGCGCGCCGGGGTCGGGAGTTCGTGCAGCGTACCGAGACGACTGGTCACCTGTGAGACCAGGCTGTTTATGACTCGATGAACCAGACTCGATCTTGTCGTTCACGGTCGACAGATATTGCGGCAAGTTCCCGATGAGCGCCTTGATTTGCGAGCCGATGATCGCACCGACCAACAATATGATCGCCAGCGCCATCACCACCGCGACGATGACGGCGGCGACCTTCGGCAGCCGGGCGCGCTGCAGCAGCTTGACGATCGGCGCGAGAAAGAAGCTGAGAAAGATCGCCAGAGTTATCGGGATGAGCACATCCCGCGCCAGGTAAAGCGCGGAGATGACAACGACGCCGGTCGCCAACCCCAGCAAGGCCTCGGGCCTCGGAGTTTCAGCGGCCGGTACTTTCACCTTGGGCAATCGCGCCAAACCGAGAGGGTCATCGGCCATCGGTAACGATCTACCATTCCCGGCGGCGAGAGCTGCGCCCGCGCCCTAACGCCCAACCCAAGGTCTTCGTTCCCAAGACGAACTCGGCCGCTTGCGGCCCGGTTCAGTCAATACGCTCGCGCGGCCTAGTCGGGCGCTATGTCTGCCTGATATGCCCGAGCGAGGCAAATCCGCACGACCGGTCGCGCTCACGGCCCGACTTGGCCCCCGCGCGGCGCCGGCCTTAAGATTGGCGGCGGTCAGCAAGTGGGATCTGACCGCAACGGGACCGCGGTCGCTGATATGGACGCACGATGAACATCACCGTCATCGGGGCAGGGGCGATCGGCGGCCACATCGCGGCGAGGCTCGCGGCGGCCGGCGAGAGCGTCAGCGTCGTCGCCCGCGGCGAGCACCTGAAGGCGATCCGCGAGCGCGGCCTCATCCTGAAGGAGGGCGGCGAGGAAATCGTCGCCCGGGTCGAGGCGACCGACCGCATCGCGGACGTCGGCCGGCCCGACCTCGTCGTGCTCGGGGTCAAGGCGCACCAGGTGGCCCCGATCGCGGCCGACATCGCCTCGATCCTCGGGCCCGAGACGACGGTCATGACCACCCAGAACGGCATCCCCTGGTGGTATTTCTTCAAGCATGGCGGGCCTTACGAGGGCCGCCGGCTCGAGAGCGTCGATCCGGGCGGGGTGATCGCTGGCCATCTGCCGATCGACGCCATCATCGCCGCCATCAGCTATCAGGCGGCGGAAATCGAAAGCCCCGGAGTGATCCGCCATGTCGAGGGCCATCGCCTGCCGCTGGCCGAAATCGACGGCTCAAAGAGCGCCCGCGTCGCCGCGCTCGCCGAGCTCTTCACCCGCGCGGGCTTCAAGTCGCCGGTGCTCAGCGACGTCAGGACCGAGATCTGGACCAAGCTCTGGGGCAATCTCACCTTCAATCCGATCAGCGCCTTGAGCCGCGCGACGCTCGAGGACATCTGCCGCTTCGCGCCGACCCGGGCGCTTGCCGCGGCGATGATGGGGGAGGCCCAGACCGTCGGCGAAGCGTTCGGCATCCGCTTCCGCCTCGCGATCGACAAGCGGATCGCCGGCGCCGAGGCCATCGGCCCCCACAAGACGTCGATGCTGCAGGACATCGAGCACGGCCGGGCGATCGAGATCGACGCGCTGCTCGGCTCGGTCATCGAGCTCGCCCGCCTCGCCAATGTCGCGACGCCGCATCTCGACGCGGTCTATGCGGCGACGAAACTTCTGGGCGAGACGGTCCTTCGCGCCCCCGCCCGCCTTGTAGGGGCCGGACGGGGTGGGGGGTCGCGCGGACTGCGGAACATCGAGCGTTCCGGCCAAAGTTGATAGATTCGGCCAAAACAGGATAGGTCGGCGCGCCCCCTCCCTGCCTCCCCCCGCCATAGGGCGTTCGGGAACGCCCGTCTCTCGACGGGCTATCGGGGGTGGAGGGCGTGATTCGCTCTGGAGGATGAGACAACGTGAGCGCAGATCGGACGTTGAGAGGCCTCATCGCGTCGGGGAAGGATGAAGCGGTTGCGATCGCCGGCCATGACGCGCCGCCGCTGACCTACGCGGCTTTGCGCGCGCTCGTCGATCGCACGGTCGCGTCGCTGAACCGCCTCGGCGTCGGCCGCGGCGATCGCGTCGCCATCGTCCTGCCGAACGGGCCCGAGATGGCGACCGCGTTTCTGTCCGTCGCCGCCGGGGCGGCCGCGGCGCCGCTCAACCCCGCCTATCGCCAGGACGAGTTCGAGTTCTACCTCGGCGATCTGAACGCCAAGGCGCTGATCGTCGAAGCGGGCAGCGAATTGCCGGCGCTTCAAGCTGCGCAAAAGCTCGCCGTCGGGCTCATCACGCTGATGCCCGAGCCTGAAGCCGGCGCGGGCTCGTTCCGGCTTTGCGGCGACGCGGGACGCCCCGCGGCCGGGCCCGGCCCGGCCGAGGCGCATGACGTCGCGCTCATCCTCCATACCTCGGGCACCACATCGCGGCCGAAGATCGTGCCGCTGACCGGCGCCAACGTCTGGAGTTCGGCCCGTAACATCGCCGCGAGCCTCGAGCTCGGTGAGCGCGACCGCGCCCTCAACGTGATGCCGCTCTTCCACATTCATGGGCTGATCGCGGGTCTCGCCGCGCCGCTGTCGCGCGGCGGCGCCGTCTTCTGCACTCCCGGTTTCAACGCGCTCAAGTTCTTCGCCGAAATGGAGACGGCGAGGCCGACCTGGTACACGGCGGTGCCGACCATGCATCAGGCGATCCTGACCCGCGCCGGACGAAACAAGGAGATCATCGCCCGCCATCCGCTGCGCTTCGTGCGCTCATCGTCGGCGTCGCTGCCGCCGAAGGTGATCGGCGAACTGGAGGCGGCGTTCCTTTGCCCGGTGATCGAGGCCTACGGCATGACCGAGGCGGCCCACCAGATGGCGTCAAATCCGCTGAACGGCGCGCGCAAACCGGGATCGGTCGGCCTCGCGGCGGGCCCGGAGATCGGGGTCATGGACGAATCGGGGCGGCTCTTGGGCCGAGGCGAGATCGGCGAGGTCGTCATTCGCGGCGACAATGTCACCCTGGGCTATGAGAACCATCCGAAGGCCAATGCCGAGGCCTTCGTCGACGGCTGGTTCCGCACCGGCGACCAGGGCGTCATCGACGCCGAGGGCTACCTCACGCTCACCGGACGGCTGAAGGAGATCATCAATCGCGGCGGCGAGAAAATTAGCCCGCGCGAAGTCGACGAGGCGCTGATGGACCATCCCGCGGTGCTGCAGGCGGTGACCTTCTCGGTTCCCCACCCGATGCTCGGCGAGGACGTCGCCGCGGCGGTCGTCCTGCGCGAGGGCGCCGCGGCGACCGAGCAGGAGCTCGGCGGCTTCCTCTCCGGGCGACTGGCTGCCTACAAGACGCCGCGCAAGATCCTCTTCCTCGCCGAAATCCCCAAAGGCGCGACCGGCAAGCTGCAGCGCATCGGGCTTGCGCAAAAGCTTGGGCTAGGGTGAGAGAGCCATTATTACGCCCGCGAAAGCGGGGATCCAGACGGCCTCCGGCTTTGCCAAACCAGATGCCCGCGTTCGCGGGCATGACAGGCTCCCGGCGGCCGGCCCGTCACTTCACCGCTTGCGGCTCCAGGAACATCCACGACCCGTCGAGGATTTCCGCGCGCGGGCGTTAGAACGCACGAGGTCGTTCCAGCCGGAGTTGTTGCCCCCCTCGCGAACGCTGGTGGGAGTTGACCCAGCGAGAGAGCGCTGAAAGGATCGCTGCACGACCTTTTGCCGGCCGCCTTTCAGTCCCGGACGACATTTAACCGGTGCGGATTTGGCGACCGCCGAACGTCGACGGTCGCGAATGACGGTGACGGGAGGGGGGAGGAGGGCGCCATGGCGATAGCGGGACTCTACTTTAGCTGGGTATCGGCATGGGACGACGGCTGGGGCGGCGAGCAATGGTTTGTCACTATCAACCTGGATGCTCCGTCCAATGCCGTCGCCCAAATCTCGATTGCGACCTACAACCCGAACGACGGCGGCAGCTATGGGCAGGGGCTTGTCACCGGTTATGTCCAGAACGGCTGGCCAGTCGACGTCTCCGACAGCGTTGCATTGCTCTATGTAAACGGCGCGACCAGTTTTACGTTCGAAGCAAACGTCTTACAGGGCATGGTTTACTGCATAGCCAACGTTTTCACATACGACTGAGAGGCCAGCGATGAATCCGTCGAAGCCGTCTTCGGAGCGAGCATGCGTGCTGTACGACCCGTCGACCGGACGGATCGCCTATGGGCATCGCGAGATCACAGTCGGAGACGGCCGGATCGCCTCAGCGGAAGAGTTCGAAGCGCGGACGCGCCAGCTCGCGGCGGCCAGAGGACGGCGCGACGCAAGCGATCTCAAATCCCTGCACGTCTCGGGCGTCACGCTCCAATCGCACAAGCGATACAAAGTCGATCTTGTCTCGAACACGCTCGTCGAGCTTTTCACGCGCTGACGGCGCCGCGCGGGGGGCTCCTACGCAGGACCTATAAAGCAGATTGCATTTGGGTCGAACCGCGATCGTCATTGCGAGCGAAGCGAAGCAATCCAGGGGTCGTGGAGCGCCCGCTGTTCTCTAAGATTCTTCGTCGCTTCGCTCCTCACATCCGAGCGCAACGTGCTCTAGGGCCGCGCTGGCTTCACTTCACCGCCTGCGGCTCCGGGAAGGTCCACGATCCGTCGAGGATTTCCGGGCGGGGGCGATAGAGGCGCACCAGATAGTTCCAGCCCGGCGGCGTCGGCAGGCAATTGTCGATCTTGCCGTCGCAGCCGCCGAACTGGATGGCGATTGAGCCGTCCGCGCTCGGCTTCGCGGTGATGTTGTTGAGCGTGTAGGCGTTCTGAGAGTTGGGCTCGAAATAGCCCTTGGCGTTGTAGACGCTGATCGACCAGAAGCCGTCGACCGGCACGTCCTTGACGTCGAGCCTGTAGACCGTCTTGCCGTCATTCTTGCCGGGAACGACGTTGAGATAGAGCGCGTCCTTCTCCGGATTGCCGCCCCAGGCCGAGGCTGCGCCGATCAGATGCCTGACGGAATCGACGGCGCCCCTGGGCCCGAACATTCCCTTGGTGTCCGGCAAGGTCGTGGCGAGCATGAGCAACCCGTCGCGCACCGTCTTCTGGCTCGACTGATCCCATTGCGGCGTCTCGAACTTGCCCGGCCCGCCCGGCTGATCGACCCTGATCGCGTCCTGGAGCGCGTGAACGGCGTCGAGATCCTTCGGATCGTCCGGGTCGACCAGTGTCCGGACCGCAACCACGACGTAGCGTGTTCCGATTTTCTCTCTCGTCAGCGTGTGAGTCCCGCCGCCGTAATCGACTTCCGGCGTGTACTCATCTTCGTCGATGACCTGCATCGACATGAACCGCCTGCCGGGGTCGGGAAGCGTGATCGTGACGGGGCCGGCGTCGAGATCGAACACCGCCGACGAATAGAGCGTATCGCGGTTCAGCCGGATGACAGTCTGGTTGTCGATCGCCGCCGGCTCCCGGCGGTGGAAGAACTTGCCGACACCGCCTTCCTTGGCGAGGTTGCCGAGATAGCGGTCGCTTTCGGCGCGAACGAAATTGTCAGGGGTGACGGGAGCAGAGGCGCCGGAAGCCGACGTCTCCTTGTCGCTTACCTGTACAAGCGGGGGCGCCATCCATCGCCCGTTGAGCGCGTCGGCCTTCGGCCAATAGAGGCGCATGACCACGAAGAACGGTCCGGTCGGGGCTGGGAGCCAGTTCGCCTGCTCGCCGGCGCCCGGATCGGCGTGCTGGATGGCAAGCGTGACGCCGCCATCGTCATCGCGCTTGAGGCCCGGCAACATCGCCGAATTGATCAGGTAGCGGTTGAGCGGATTGGCCGACAGCAGGCTCGAAGGCAGCTCATAGAGGGTCAGCGACCAGAAGGCGTTGACCGGAGGAAGGTCGCCCGGCGCGAAACGCAGCTCGTAGCGGTTCGCCCCGCTCAGCGGCTTCTTCGCGCTGTCGACGAAATAGAGGGGATATATCGCCTCGTCCTTCGAGTTGCCGTAGATGCCGAGGACCGCGCCCGAGAAGCGGGCAAGATAGTCGCCGTGGAGAAACTCGCGCGTGCCGAACCCGTCTGCGCTGGTGCGCTTGCCCGTGTCGAGTTCGGTTTCCTTGTACGTCTTGAATTCCGCCCACGCGTCGGCCATGCCGTCCTCAACCGCCTTGAGCATTTCCGGGGAAAGCGCCTTCGCGTCGAATGTCCCGTGCGGGCCGATCCCGAGCTTGGCGAACCGGGCCATGATCTCGGTCTCGGCCGGGTTCGGCGGGCAGAACCCGAGCACGAAGTTGAGGATGTTGAAGAACTCGGGCGAGGTTCTCTCCGCCTCGGGACTCACGGGCTTGATGAAGTCGATCGCGGGCGCCGCCGGCGGCGCCGGCTTGCCGAGAAATTGCGACAGCGGCTGGACCTTGTACCCGGCCTGGATTTTCTTGACGTTGTCGATGTCGTCGCGACTGAAAAGCTGGGTCCGGTAGCCAACGAGGGCAAGTTCGGTCTCCGACCGGATCACCGCCTTGACGCCCGGCGGCGTTTCGCCATTCCAGCCCGGCCCGGCAAGCAGGAAATTGCCGGCGTCGTTGCCCGTCGCCCGGCTGCCGACATAGGCGAAGTTGAACGTGTACATGTCAATAAACTGAAGCGAGTAGTAACGATCCCTGTCGATCGCGGGCACGGTGAACACCAGCGGCTCGGCGCGCAGGTCCGCGCCGACAAATGAATAGGGAGTGTCCGAGTTCGGCGTCTGGACCGCCGTGTCGGCAGGTGTGAACACCCGCGCATTGTTGACGAGCGTGTTCCAGGGCGCCTTGAATTGATCGCCGCCGCGATCGACGAAATAGGAATACTGGACGCGATAGTTGTCCACGAGCGGAAAGCCGTAGATCGTCGCCTCCTTGGCGATGGCCCGCGCTTCGGCGGGCGTGATCTGTTGGGCGGTCGCGGGCGCGGCTGTCATGACGAGGACTCCGATAGCGAAGGCGGCGATCGCCGCGAGGAACTTGCCCGACACCGTTTCAACGGCGGTGGGCATCGTCTTTGGGTTCGCCGTGTTCGACACTCTGGACCTCTTGCATCGGCGCTTTTTCCGGAACGATTCCTTCCGGAAAACAGAAATCTGTGTTACGCTCTCATTCGTAATGAACGATTGGGTCCAGACCGCGACGGTTCCGGCGAACGCCCGGTTCGCCTTTGCATGTGAGCTGCGATTGCAACTTTAGATTGCTCATCGCGCGCCCCTCGCGCGACAAAGATTTTTTGGCCCAGGGGGGTCGGCGCAACCCTTTGAAAAGGCTCAATTCGGACAAGGAAATCCAAGGGAATCCAAGGCAAAAATTTTGCTCAATTTTGCTTGTTCTAGTTCGGGCTTGGCTGGGCTTGGCTAAACTTGGATTCGGCTTGGAAGCGCAGAGAGCCGCGGTCCGCACGGCCTCACTCGGTCTCGGTCACCGCCAGGCAATCGTTGCGCGAGCCCCATTCGGCCCACGAGCCGTCGTAAAGACCCTCGACCTTGCCGCCAGCCTCCTCGACCGCTAGCGCCAGGAGCGCCGCGGTTACCCCCGAGCCGCAGGTGGTGATGATCGGCTTCTTGAGGTCGACGTTATGCTCGGCGAACGCCGCCTTGAGCGCCTCGGGCGGCTTCAGGCGCCCATGCTCGACGATCTCGACAAACGGCAGGTTGAGGCTGCCCGGCATGTGGCCGCTTCTGACTCCCGGCCGCGGCTCCGGCGCGTGGCCGTGGAAGCGATCGGCCGGGCGCGCGTCGACCACCTGCGCAGAACCGGTCGCCAGCGCCTCACGCACCTCGTCGAGCGAAGCGACGAAACTCTCCTCGAGCTTTGGGGTGAAGGAGCGCGGCGGCCTCGGGCGCGCGGCGCCCGTTTCAAGCGGTCGCCCCTCCTTGATCCATTTAGGCAGGCCGCCTTCAAGTATGCGGACCTCCTCGGCCCCATAGGCGCGCAGCGTCCACCACACGCGCGCCGCCGCGAACAGCCCGAGCGAATCGTAGACCACGAAGCGCATGCCGTCGCCGAGCCCGAGCTCGCGCATCGCCGTCGCCAGCGCCTCGGGCTTCGGCAGCATATGCGGCAAGCCCTGATCGAGATCGGCGATCGTGTCGATGTCGAAGAATACCGCGCCGGGAATATGTCCCTGCAGAAACTCGGAGGCTCCGATCCGCCCGGCTGGCTGCAGGTGCCAGGAGGCGTCGATCACTCCGAGATCGGCGTCGCCGAGCTCGGCCGCGAGCTCGGCGGTGGTGCGGAAGTTTGGCGAGGACATGGGATTCCGGTCCGGGTTAAGCGATGGCGAGCGCGATGCGCACGCGGCGGTTGATCTTGCCCTTCTTCTCTATTCCGGTCACCGACGCTCGGCCGATCTCGCCGGTGCGCGCGACGTGGGTTCCGCCGCATGGCTGGAGGTCGAGGCCCTCGATCGCGATCAGGCGGACGCGCCCGGTTCCCATCGGCGGCTTGACCGACATGGTCTTGATGAGGCCCGGATTGGCCTCGAGCTCCGCATCGGCGATCCAGCGCTGGCTCACCGCCGCGTCGAGCGCGATTAGTTCGTTGAGCCGGCGCTCGACCTCGGCCTTGTCGAGAACGGCTTCGCCGGAATCGAAATCGAGCCGCCCCTCGGCGTCGCCGACCGATCCTCCGGTCACCGGATAGGGCAGCACGACCGAGAGCAAGTGCAGCGCGGTATGGGCGCGCATGCGCTTGTAGCGCAGATCCCAGTCAACGCGGGCGATCACCCGCGCGCCCGGCGCGGGCAGGGCGGCCCCGTCCGCCGGCACATGAAGAATGGTCGCGCGGTCGGCGTCGTAGACGGTGTTGACGACCGCCATCGGCGAGCCGCCCTTGAAGATGAGCGTCCCGCGGTCGCCGCTCTGCCCTCCGCCCTGCGGGTAGAAAACCGTGCAATCAAGCGCCACCCCCCGCGGATCGGAGGACGCCACCGTCGCCTCGGTCTCGGTTCGATAAGCGTCGTCGCGAAACAGCGCCAGCGTCATTTAAGCGAACACTTCAGGCGTTCTTCCCTTGGCCTCGAGCCACTCCGGAACCGGCAAGCCTTTCGAGCGCAGAAACGCGGGATTGAACATCTTGGAGGCGTAGCGGGCGCCGGAATCGCAAAGCAGCGTCACGATCGTGTGGCCGGGGCCGAGCTCCCGGGCGAGGCGGAGCGCGCCGGCGATGTTGACCCCCGACGAGCCGCCGAGCAGCAGGCCTTCGTGCGCCACAAGCTCGAACACGATCGGCACGGATTCGTCGTCGGGAATCTGATAGGCGAAGTCGACCGGCGCGCCTTCCAGGTTGGCGGTGATCCGGCTCTGCCCGATTCCCTCGGTGATCGACGAGCCGGCGCTCTTGAGTTCGCCGGTCGTGTAATAGGAAAAGAGCGCCGCCCCCGGCGGATCGGCGAGCGCGATCTTGATGCTCTTGTCGCGCTCCTTGAGCGCCATGCCGACGCCGGCGAGCGTCCCCCCGGTGCCGACCGCGCTCACGAACCCATGCAGCTTGCCGCCGAGGTCGTCGTAAATCTCAGGGCCCGTGGTCTCGTAGTGGCCGCGCCGGTTGGCGACGTTATCGAACTGGTTTGCCCAAACGGCGCCGTTGGGTTCGGTCTTGGCCAGCGCCTCGGCAAGGCGCCCGGAATAGCGCACGTAATTATTGGGGTTGGAATAGGGGACCGCGGGAACCTCGATCAGCTCCGCGCCGGCAAGGCGCAGCATGTCCTTCTTTTCCTGCGCCTGGGTGTCAGGGATGACGATGACCGCCCGAAAGCCAAGTGCGCTCGCCACCATCGCGATCCCGATTCCGGTATTGCCGGCGGTGCCCTCGACGACGACGCCGCCGGGCCGCAATGCGCCGCGCGCGATCGCGTCGGCGATGATCGCCATCGCCGCGCGGTCCTTGACCGACCCGCCTGGGTTCATGAATTCGGCCTTGCCGAGAATCGTGCATCCGGTCGCCTCGGAAGCGGCGCGGAGCTCGATAAGCGGCGTATGGCCGATCGCGGCGACGACATCGCGGCGGAACTTCATCGCGCTCCTCTTGAGTCAAAGCTCAAGTTAGGCGACGGCGCGACTTGCGACAAGCCTTGGCCCTTGCCACAAGGGCCGAAGTCAAGGGAGCGCGCCGCCGGTGTTTTTCGTCGCTTCGAAGATATTCTGGATGCTTGCTTCGCCGATCAACGTTTTGTTGTTCGGCGCGCTCGTGGGCGTCATGCTCTGCTTTGGTCGCCATGCCCGGTTCGGGCGCGGGCTCGCGCTCGCGGCGATCCTGATCCTGCTCGCGGCAGCGACGCTCCCGTTGCGCGCGGTGCTGCTCGCCCCGCTGGAAGACCGGTTCCCTCAACCATCGGTCGACATGAAGCCGCCCTTCGGGATCGTTGTGCTTGGCGGGGCTATCGACGACGTCACCAGCGCCGCCCGCGGCCAAACCGTATTCGACGAGGGGGGCGAGCGGATCACCGAGGCGGTGATTCTCGCAAAGAGGTTTCCGCTAGCTCGCATCGCCTACACCAGCGGGACCAACTCGGTCACCGGAGGGAGTTCGGCCGAGGCGCTTCGGGCCCGAGATCTTATGGCTGAGATGGGCGTCGCGCCCGACCGGGTGACGATCGAGGACAAGGCGCGCAACACCGACGAAAACGCCCGTTTCACCGCCGCGATTGTTCATCCCGAACCCGGGCAGCGTTGGGTCGTCGTCACCTCGGCCTTCCACATGCCGCGCGCGATGGGCGTGTTCGAGAAGGCCGGATTTCACCCGATCGCCTATCCGGTCTCCTTTTACACCGTCGGACGGTGGGCCGGCGATTTCTATCCGATCTTCGATCCGGCGCGAAATCTGCGGCTCTTCCATTTGGCCCTGCACGAGTGGATCGGGCTTGCCGCCTATTGGGCGACCGGCCGGATCGACAACCTATTTCCCGGACCGGGGGACGCCGTCTGATCCGCCGGGGCAGCCCAAGCGACGGCTTGGCTTGCCTTCATCACTCAACTGACTACACTGTAGGCAGGATGAATTATGCTCAATCTCTAGGCGCCGCGCCCGCGATCGCCATCGGACCGATTCGGCTCGATGGACGAGCGTTGCTCGCGCCAATGTCGGGTGTCAGCGATCTGGCGATGCGGCGGATTGCACGACGTTTTGGGGCGGCGCTCGTCTTTTCGGAAATGGTCGCGGCCGAGACCTATCTGGAGGGCGAGGCCGAGGCTTCCGGCCGCGCCGAGGGGGAGGGATTGTCCCCGCACGCGGTTCAGCTCGTCGGTCGCGAAGGGCGGGCTTTAGCCGAGACCGCGCGAAGAGTTGTGGACGCGGGCGCCGCGCTGGTCGACATCAACATGGGTTGCCCGGCGCGGCGGGTGGCGGGCGCTCTGGCTGGTGCGGCGTTGATGCGCGATCTTGATCACGCCGAGCGCCTCATAGCCGCGGTGGTCGAGGCGGCTGCGCCGGTTCCCGTGACAGTCAAGATGCGTCTCGGCTGGGACGAGGCGTCGCTGAACGCGCCCGAACTCGCCCGCCGGGCGGAGCAGGCGGGCGCGCGGATGGCGACCGTCCACGGGCGGACGCGGGCGCAGTTCTATGACGGCCGCGCCGATTGGGCCGCCGCCCGCGCGGTGGTCGAGGCGGTCCGGATCCCGGTCATCGTCAATGGCGATTGTGCGACCCTAGAAGACTCGCGCGCCATGCTTGCGCTTTCCGGCGCCGCCGGAGTGATGATTGGGCGGGCGGCGATCGGCGCGCCGTGGCTGGTTGGCGGCGTATCCCGGGCGCTCGACGCGGGCGGCCCGGTTCGTGCGCCGCGACGGAAGGAGCGTCGCGAGGCCGCCCTCGAACACCTTGACTGGCTCGTCGGCAAGCTCGGGCCGCGCGCCGGCCTTCGCCATGCCCGAAAGCATCTGGCGGCCTACGCCGATCAGGCGGGTGCGGACGAGACGCTTCGGCGCGAACTCGTGACGAGTGAGGACTTGCCCAAGGCGCGGGCGCTGCTCGCGCGCGCCTTTGACCCCGATTGGGCGAGGCTGGCGGCATGACGGCCTACCCGGCTCAGCGGCGTCCGGACGCCGCCAAAGTGCTGAACGCTCTCGCCCAGCCGCTGCTCACCGTCGACGCGCAAGGCATGGTGATCGATGTCAATGTGGCGGCCGAGACGTTCTTCGACATGGGGCGGGGCATGCTGGTGCGCTCACAACTGACCGACCTCATTCCGTCAGACTCGCCGGTTTTCGCCCTTGTCGCCGACGCGCTCAGCAATCGCGCGACCGTCAACGGCTATAAGATCGACATCTCCACCCCCAGAACCGGCGATCGGAATGCAGTCGATGTTTTCATCGCCCCACTGCCCCAGACGGACGATGCGGTGGCGATTATGCTGCAAGAACGAGCGATTGCTGAAAAAATAGACAGACAACTCACCCACCGGAGCGCCGCACGCTCGATCTCCGCTCTCGGACTCATGCTGGCCCACGAGATCAAGAACCCTCTTTCGGGTATTCGCGGCGCCGCCCAGTTGCTCGAGGCGAACGTTGGCGACGAGGATCGGGCCCTGACACGCTTGATCTGCGATGAAACCGACCGGATCGTTAAGCTCGTCGATCGCATGCAATCCTTTGCCGATTCGACGCCGTCGCAATGGGAAAGCCTGAACATCCACGCCGTATTGGATCACGTCAAGCGATTGGCTCAGGCTGGGTTCGCGCGCCACATTCGATTTGTCGAGGTGTACGATCCGTCGCTGCCTCATGTGCATGGATCGCGCGATCAACTGATCCAGGTATTCCTTAATTTGGTTAAAAACGCGGCGGAAGCCATTGGAACGGATAGCATTGACGGCGAGATAACGCTGACGACCGCGTACCGTCCGGGCGTGCGCCTGCGGACCGCCCCAAGCGCAGAGCCGGTAGCGTTGCCGCTCGAGATCTGCGTCCGGGACAATGGCCTGGGCATCGCGCCCGAAATACTTGGCAATCTGTTCGACCCTTTCGTGACGACTAAGGCTCAAGGCTCTGGTCTGGGTCTTGCACTGGTCGCAAAGCTGATCGGCGACCACGGCGGCATCATCGAATGCGAGTCGCATCCGCGCCGGACGATGTTTCGCGTGCTGATGCCGCTCGAGTTGCTGCGCGCGGCAGCGAGGTGAGGGATTGACGTCGAGGCGAAGGAGCTAACGGGGATGCCGTCAGGGCATATTCTTGTCGCCGACGACGACGCTGGGATTCGTACGGTTCTCAATCAGGCGCTGACTCGCGCCGGTTATGAAGTTCGTGCGACCGGAACCGTTGCCGGGCTCTGGCGATGGGTGGCGGCGGGCGAGGGCGATCTCGTGATCACCGACGTCGTGATGCCCGACGACAACGCGTTCGATCTCTTGCCCCGCATCAAGCGGATGCGGCCCGATCTGCCGATCATTGTCATGAGCGCGCAGAATACTTTCATCACCGCGATCAAGGCTTCGGAGCGCGGCGCTTATGAATATCTGCCCAAGCCCTTCGACCTGCGCGAATTGGTGTCGATCGTCGGGCGCGCGCTCGCGGAGCCAAAGCGGCGGCGCGAGGCGGCGGAAGCCCCGGCCCCGGCCGAGGTGATGCCGATCGTTGGGCGCTCTCCCGCGATGCAGGACATTTTTCGGGTGCTGGCGCGGTTGATGCAGACCGATCTCACCGTTATGATTTCGGGCGAGTCCGGCACCGGCAAGGAACTGGTCGCGAGGGCGTTGCATGACTACGGCAAGCGCAAGGGCGGACCATTTGTGGCCATCAACATGGCCGCCATTCCGCGCGATCTCATCGAGAGCGAACTCTTTGGGCACGAGAAGGGCGCCTTCACCGGCGCCGCCGCCCGCTCGGTAGGACGCTTTGAGCAGGCGGAAGGCGGGACCCTTTTTCTCGACGAAATCGGCGATATGCCGATGGAAGCTCAAACTCGACTTCTTCGGGTGCTGCAGCAGGGCGAATACACGACCGTCGGCGGTCGGACGCCGATCAAGACCAACGTCCGCATCGTCGCGGCGACAAACAAGGATCTCCGCTTCGCCATCCAACAGGGAGCGTTTCGCGAGGATCTCTTCTTCCGGCTCAATGTGGTGCCGCTCCGCCTCCCGCCATTGCGCGAACGCCCGGAAGACATTCCGGATCTTGTGCGGGCCTTTTTCCAGCGCGGCTCGGCGGAGGGCCTTCCGGTCAAGACGGTCGAGCCCGCGGCGATGGACCGCCTGAGGCGGTATCTTTGGCCGGGGAATGTCCGTGAGCTCGAAAACCTCACTCGCCGCCTTTCCGCCCTCTATCCCCAGGATGTGATCGGGGAGGCGCTCATCGAAGCCGAACTCAGCGTCGGGGCATCGCCGCTGTTCCCGCCGCCGGCCGCGGTCGACGATGGAAGGAAACGCGTCGCGCCGACGGTGCCCCAGATCGCCGGGGACGGCTTCGACGCGGCGATGGAACGCGCAGTCGCCGATCTCTTTCGTTCGTTCGGCGGCGCCAACCCTCAGGTCGGGCTTTATCACCGCGTGCTCCACGATCTTGAAGCGCCGCTGATCGCCGCCACTCTCACCTGGAACTCGCGGCAATCAGATCAAGGCGGCCGAAATTCTGGGGCTCAACCGCAACACTCTGCGCAAAAAGATCCGCGACCTCAATCTGCGCGGCGTCGCCAGCTTTCGTTGAATCCGGACCGACAGCGTCGCAGTTGAGCAACATCGTTGCAGCTTTGCCACGGAGGCGCTAAATACTCCGCCATCACATGGCGAATCTCGCGGCACTCGGTTCACGGCTTTGACTGGAACGACCATCGACGCGCGTGGCGCGGCGCTTTTTGACGACAGCCGGCCGACCGGCCGGTTCGGAGTGATCGTCGTCGGCGCGGCTTTCCTGCTTGCGCTGGCGACTTTTCTCGTTTTCGCCGGCTTTACTCCGATCCTGCCGACTCAGACCGTCGTCTTCACCCTGTTGATTGGCGACGGCCTCGTCGTCCTCGTCCTCATCGTTCTCATCGCCATCGAACTGGCGCGGCTCAGAGCCGCAAGGAGAGCCGCGCGCGCCGGCGCCCGGCTGCACAGTCGGTTCGTCACCTTGTTTTCGCTGGTCGCCGCGATCCCGGCGATCGTTACTGCGGTCGTGGCCGCGGTTTCGGTCGAGTGGGCAATCAACCCCCGCTTCATGAGCGACGTTGCGTCGTTCATCAATGAAGCCAACCAGGCGACCCAACTCTATCGGGAATCCCAGTGCCGGGCGCTGTTAAGCGATGTCGAGCTGACCGCAGGCGACATCGCCAGAAGCTCGTTGCTGCTGAGATCGGACCCTACCCAGTTCAAGCAATACTTCAGTTCACGCTCCAAGACGCTGGGCTTCACTGCCGCTGCGCTGATGAAGAGCGACGGAACTCCGATCGTGGTCGCGGAAGGGTCGGACGACAAGCTGATTGCGAGGCCCGATCCGTCTGACTTCCAGGACGCATTGAACGGCGAGGCGCTTTGCGGCTTCCTTGGCGTCGGCAACATATTCGTCGGCATTCGGCCGATCCCAGGCGCCGGGGGGCAATTCCTTTATGCCGCACGGGGGATCGACCCGTTGGCGGCCAAGGTCGCGGAGGACGCCACCCTCGTCTCCAGCATGTGGGGACGCTTCGAGGCCCACAGGCACAGCCTCGAATTGGGCTTTGCGACTGTTTTCGTAATGCTGGCGCTGACGATGCTGTTCTCGGCGATCTGGCTCGGACTGGCGTGGGCCAATCGGCTTGTCGGACCGATCCGGCGGCTTATTCGCGCCACCGATCAGGTCGCTTCCGGCAACCTCCACGTCCAGGTGCCGACCCGTACCTCCGACGGAGACCTCGGGCATCTCGGAGACACCTTCAACAAGATGACCTCGGAACTGCTGCGCCAGCAAACCGGCCTGATGGAGGCGAACGCGCTCAACGACGAGCGGCGCGCCTTCATCGAGGCGGTGCTGTCGGGCGTGCCCGCAGGCGTCTTGGGCGTCGACAACGAAGGGGTCATAACGATTTCGAACGCCGCTGCCGAGCGGCTGCTCGGCGGCGATCTCGGTCTGATCGGACGCCCCCTGACTGCCGTCCAGCCCAGCATCGGGTTGATCTGGGACCAGGCGCGATCGCTGCGGTTGCGGCTCCACCAAGGGCAGGCGACTGTCTTGCGAGACGGTCGCGAGCGAGTTCTCAACGTTCGCGTCACCGGAAACCCCGGGCGCGATGATCGCGCCAGCGTCATCACGCTCGACGACATCAGTGACCTGGTGACTGCACAGCGCACCGCTGCTTGGGCGGACGTGGCGCGTCGCATTGCGCACGAGATCAGGAATCCGCTGACGCCGATCCAGCTCTCGGCCGAGCGGCTGAAGCGGCGCTACGGCCGGCACATTCTCGAGGGCAGAGACGTATTCAACCAATGCACCGACACCATCATCCGGCAGGTGGACGACATCAAACGCATGGTCGATGAATTCTCCGCCTTCGCGCGCATGCCCAAGGCGCGCCCGGCGCATGACGACCTCACCGACTGCGTGCGCCAGGCGATATTTCTGATGCGGGTCGGGCGCCCGGACATCGCTTTCGAGGACCGACTTCCTCGACGAGCCTGTTCTGGCCAATTTTGATCGCCGGCTGGTATCGCAGGCACTGACCAACGTCCTGAAGAATGCTACAGAAGGCATTGATGCATTGGGGGAATATCAGGGCAAAGGCACTATATTAACCACCCTGGCCGTTGACGGAGCAGGCTTTGCGGAGATTGCTGTCAGCGACAACGGCAAAGGGTTTCCGCGCGAGGATCGGCATCGCCTGGTCGAGCCTTATGTGACCACGCGAGCCGAAGGAACCGGCCTCGGCTTGCCGATCGTGGTCAAGATATTCGAGGACCACGGCGGCGGGGTCGATCTGCTCGACGGGCTGGCGCGCGTCGATGGCGGGCGCGGCGCAAAAGTGTTGATGAGACTGCCCTTGCATCTCCAAGAGAACAATGGAGCGCAGCCCGAAAATGAGAGGATTGGATCGCCCTGATGGTTTCTGACATTCTCATCGTCGACGACGAAGAGGACATCCGTGAGCTCGTCGCCGGCATCTTGGAGGATGAGGGGCACGGCGCGCGCCTAGCGCGCGATTCGGACGAAGCCATTGCGGCAATCGAATCGCGCCGCCCGCAATTGATCCTCCTCGATATCTGGCTGCAGGGGTCGAAGCTGGACGGGCTGCAGCTTCTCGAGGCGATCAAACGCCAGCATCCTTCGGTGCCGGTCGTAATGATTTCCGGTCACGGCAACATCGAGACGGCGGTGACGGCGATCAAACTCGGTGCCTATGACTTCATCGAGAAGCCGTTCAAGGCCGACCGTCTGATCCTGATTGCCGAACGGGCGCTGGAGACTTCGCGCCTGAAACGAGAGGTCAACGATCTCAGGGCTCGAGGCGGCTCGGTCGATCGGATGGTCGGGTCTTCGTCGGCGATGGTCAATCTCAAGCGGGTCATCGAGAAGCTTGGGCCCGCGAATTCGCGCGTCCTCATTTCTGGCGCCGCCGGTTCGGGCAAGGAGCTGGCCGCGCGGCTCATTCACGAAAGTTCAACGCGCGCCGACGGCCCCTTCGTCGTCATCAACGCCCCGGCCATGTCGCCCGAACGGATGGAAGCAGAACTATTTGGGGTCGAAGCCAGCGCCGACGAGCCTCCGAGGATCGGCGCCCTCGAGCAGGCGCACGCCGGCACGCTTTATCTGGACGAGATCGCGGATATGCCTCGCGAGACGCAAGCGAAAATCCTCCGGGTGCTGGTCGATCAGAACTTTCAGCGCGTCGGCGGCGCCTCGCGTGTATTCGTCGACGTCCGTATCATCTCGTCGACCAGCCGGGATCTGGCGGAAGCAATCACCGAGGGGCGCTTTCGCGAGGATCTTTTTCACCGGCTTTCGGTAGTGCCAATTCGGGTCCCCTCGCTGGCCGAGCGGCGAGAGGACATTCCGGAACTCGTTCAATACTTTCTGAAAAATATCGCTGCGACGATGGGAGTTGCGCCGCGCCGCGTTGGCGGGGACGCCATGGCGGTCCTGCAGTCCCACGACTGGCCGGGAAACATTCGCCAGCTGCGCAACAATGTTGAACGAGTGATGATCCTCGCCCTCGGCGATCCTAACGCCGAGATTTCAGCGTCAATGCTTCCGGCAGAGGTTGGCGCGCTTGTGCCGGCGGTGCCGAGCGGCATCGGCGGCGAGAGATTGCTTAGTCTCCCGCTTCGCGAGGCGCGGGAAGCCTTCGAGCGCGACTATCTCGTCGCTCAGATCAGCCGTTTCGGGGGGAATATATCGCGAACTGCGGAATTCATCGGCATGGAGCGGTCGGCGCTGCACCGCAAGCTGAAGTCTTTGGCGGTAGAATAGCGTCGTCCCCTCGGGAACGATCATGAAAGCCATTTTAACATTGTATTTTCGGTTTATGAGTTCGCTCGCCATGTTTTTTGTGATATAAACTTCTGATCGCCTTATGAAAGGCGCGGGTGAAGACCAAATACCGCCGGCCGGAAAGGCCCAACGAACGGAAAGACGAATGGCAACCGAGAAGGCGCAAAACCTCCAGGACACATTTCTCAATCACGTCCGAAAGTCCAAGACGTCGGTTACGATTTTTCTCGTCAACGGAGTAAAGCTGCAGGGTTTCGTTACCTGGTTTGATAATTTCTGCGTCTTGCTGCGCCGCGACGGGCATTCTCAGCTGGTTTATAAGCACGCAATCTCGACGATCATGCCGGCCAGTCCGATTACGATGTTCGAGGCGGTCGAAGACGGCTCGGACACTCATTGAGGCGTCTTTCCTGGTTCCATTGCGCTGACCAATCGCCGATCGGCTTACGGTTTTGACCGGCGCCCGCACATGGGTCGTCTGTCCCAGTCTCACCCGGGAACAGGCAGATTTGTCGCGCAGCCCAGGATCGCGGCGCGATGAGGCCGTGGGGCTGGCAAGAGCCATCGACCTCACTGTGGTCGGCGCCGAAACCGTGTCGCTGAGCGTTGTTCGGCCTGCGACTTACATCGGCAAGGGCAAGGTCGAGGCCATCGCAGCCAAAGTGAAAGCGGAGCGGATCGATCTTGTAGTCGTCGATTGTGCGCTGTCCCCAGCGCAACAGCGAAATCTTGAACGGGCCCTCGGCTGCAAGGTGATCGACCGCACCGGACTTATCCTCGAAATCTTCGGCCGCAGAGCTCGCAGCGCCGAAGGCGCGCTGCAAGTGGAACTGGCCCATTTGGACTATCAGCGCTCCCGCCTTGTGCGCTCGTGGACTCATCTCGAGAGACAGCGCGGCGGTTTTGGTTTTCTCGGCGGACCCGGCGAAAGCCAAATTGAAACGGATCGCCGCCTTATCCGGGAGCGCATCATCCGCATTGAGCGGGAACTGGAGGGGGTCAAGCGCAGGCGCGCTCTGCATCGAGTGAGCCGCGATTCGGCGCCTTATCCGGTGGTTGCGCTGGTCGGCTACACCAACGCCGGAAAATCGACCTTGTTCAATCGGCTGACCCATTCGGAGATTGTGGCGGCCGACATGCTGTTCGCCACTCTCGATCCGACCGTGCGATTGATAAGGCTGCCCCATGGCGGCTCAGCTATCCTTTCGGACACGGTCGGCTTCATCTCGAACTTGCCGACCACGCTCATTTCGGCTTTCCGGGCTACGCTCGAAGAGGTGCGCGCCGCTGACGTCATCGTGCATGTGCGCGATATTTCCCACGCCGACAGCGATGCGCAAAGCAGTGATGTCGACGCGATCCTGGCCGAGATTGGCGTCGTCGACCGCGCCGATCGCGTCATTGACGTCTGGAACAAACTCGATTGCCTCGATGTGGACGGGCGCTCCGTGCTGGCCAACCAGGAAAAAACGCGCGTCGCGGCGCCACTTGCAATCTCGGCGGCGACTGGCGAGGGGATCGATCGGCTGTTGAAGGTGATCGAAGACCAGCTTGCTCGTGGACGGTCGCTGGTCGAACTGACGCTAGACGCTTGCGACGGGCGGGGACTGCATTGGCTCTACGAACACGCTGAGGTCATGAGCCGGCGCGATGATGAGGCAGGTCTGCGTCTTACGGTTCGCGTTGCGGCTGACCAGATCGAGCGGGTTAAGAGACGCTTTGCCATGGGCGGCGCAGTCCCGCGCCCGAGTCAAGACCGGCTCGCCGATCCATGATGTATTGCATCTGCGCTGGCCCAATTCGCCCGCCCCCTGTTTCGGGGCGCGGCGAATATGCGATGATTCGTCGCGTCAGCTCGTCCTAAGTTCCTTGGCCTTCGCCTCAATCCATAGCGACTCCATTTCGTCGAGGCTGGCGCTTTCGAGGGTTTGGCCGCGCTCGGCCAGACAATGTTCGATATGTCGCGAAGCGGCGTTCGAACTTGGCGTTCGCGCCGCGCAACGCCGTCTCGGGATCGACTTTGAGATGGCGCGCCAGATTGACGATCGTGAACAGCAGGTCGCCAACTTCGCCAGACAATGATTGCGCCGAACCGGTTATGATCTCCGCCTCAACTTCGGCGATTTCCTCACCGACTTTCGCCAAAACCGCGCGGATATCGTTCCAGTCGAAACCGACCTTGCCGGCTTTCGCTTGCAGTTTCATCGCTCGAGTCAGCGCTGGCAACGCCAACGGCACGCCGTCGAGCGCCCCTGACCGAGCACGCGACTCAGATCTTGTCCGTCTCTCCTCCGCCTTGATCCGTCCCCACAGCGCTTTCACCGCCACCGAACTCGGCGCGTTGACGTCACCAAAGACGTGTGGATGACGGCGGACAAGCTTGGCGGTGATCGCCTCGACCACTCCGCCGAAATCGAACATGCCCGCTTCTTCCGCCATGCGGGCGTGGAAGACGACCTGGAGCAGCAAGTCGCCGAGTTCCTCGCGCAAATCCTCGGTCGATCCGCACTCAACTGCGTCGGCCACCTCGTAGGCCTCTTCAATCGTGAACGGGACGATCGAGGCAAAGGTCTGTTCGATATCCCATGGGCAGCCGGCGACGGGATTGCGCAGCGCCGCCATGATTTCGATCAGGCGGCGAATATCGCTCGAAGGCTGCATGGGGCGAGCCGACAGTCCATCAATCCGTATGATCACTGACGCCCGCCGCTCCGCACACGCGCAGCAGCGTTGTCGCGCCCTGGGCTCGAACCACTAAAGCGACAGCGAAATGGCCTCGCGTCCCTTGGGCGTGTCGACCACTCTCATGGTGACCTGCTGACCTTCGGCGAGATGCGAAATGCCGGCGGGGCCCAGGATCGAGATATGGACGAACACATCCTTGCCGCCGTCCTCGCTCGCAACGAAGCCAAACCCCTTGGCGTCGTCGAACCATTTCACTTTTCCGGTGACCGAAACGGCGGTCGATGGATCAGGCGCAGCCCGGCGCGGCCGAATCCCGTCGCTTGACGACCGTTGCGGCCGCTCGACAACGCCGGTGGTGTCGACTTCGAGGACTCGAGTAACCTGCGCGCCTTTGGCGCCCGCGCCGACCTGAACGCGCAGTTTAGCTCCCGAAGGAACCGTGTCATGGCCCGCCGCATGCAACGCGTTGGCATGCAGGAATGCGTCGCCTTGGCCGCCTCCCAACTCGACGAACCCATAGCCTTTGTCGGCCTTGAACCATTTGACCAGCGCATCGACCGCCGGCGCGCTGGAATTCACCGGCGCCGAGGAAGGGCTCCCCATTGGCGGGCCACCAAAACCGCCGCTGTCCGGAGCGCCGCCATAGCCGCGTGCTGGCCGAGGCTTCGACTCGTAGGACATCGGCCCGTCGTCATCGAATCCGCGCTTGCGAGGCGCCCGAAAGTCCTTACCCTTGCTCATCTTAGTCCCAAATCTCCACCCAAAAGCCTAATCAATGAGAGCACGCGCCAACGGCTCGCGATCGCCGTTGAATTTCGGCGAAGCACCTTGCATCATTTCGCTTGAGCGATCTTGGTCGGTCGGACGCGCAATCCCAATGTCCCTCGAGCCCTTCAAAAGCAAGGCCCCTTAGTCAGCGAAGAGAGATCAGGATGTCGTCTAGCGCGGTCCCGCGCTACGGTCGGCGAACGGTTCTTCGCCCCCGGCGTGAATGCAAAGAATGGCGCCCGCATCGTCGAAAACCCGCTAGGCCAGTCGCAAAAGGTACACTAGCCCTGCGTTGGCAGCTTAGCGCATTTCGAACCCGGTTGCCAGATGGTCCAACCGAGCGCGATAAACTATTTGCTGATTTAAACTGGCGCGCCGGGTGGTTTGTTATCGGGCTCCTTTGTCTATATCGCCGAGAATGCGACGCGGTTGAGCGAGTCGTTCCCGTGGTGAAGAGGTGTCGGCGTCGCCCTCCGCACGAGTTCTTGCCCATCGGCGCTCGAGCAATAATGGGCGCCAGCGCAAAACCATCCTTGCGAAATCTTTTCAGCGCTGGCTCGAAATGTCGCCACACGCTCCTAGCACGACAAGCTCGCGTCGACCCTCCGGCTCGAACGATCCCGTCGTCGCATAGTCGACCCCGGTGGCGCGGAGTTGCGGCAACCTGCCGACTTCGAGCGTTGGAATTGACGTCAAGGACAATGCGGCGCGATGGGCCTGCGCATAGCGCTCCGCCTCTCCGCCAAATGCGGCCGCGCCCAAGGTTGCTATCGCAGCGACGGTGCCGAACGCGCGCATGGTTCTGCCATCGCCGAGGATTCCAAACAGGATCGCCATCGCCGGATCCGCCAATCATGGAGCTTCCAGGATCCTTGCGCTGTTGGGGTAAAATAAACTTGTCGCGGACGCTAGACGTCGACGAGTTCAAGCGAGCTTGGCGCGCGCTCCTGAATGAATGCGAATCGGGCCTCGGGCTTCGAGCCCATCAGACGCTCGACCGCCTCGGCGGTCGCGTCTCTATCTTGCGCCACCAACGCGACGCGCAGCAGCGTGCGCTTTGCGGGGTCCATCGTGGTGTCGCGCAGATCGCGCGCCGGCATCTCTCCGAGGCCTTTGAACCGGCTGACCTCGATCGCGCCGCGGCCGGTAAATCCCGACTTCAATAATTCGTTCTTGTGCGCCTCATCGCGCGCGTAAAGCGAGCGCGCTCCCTGAGTGAGCCGGTAGAGCGGAGGGACGGCAATATATAAATGGCCTTCTTCGATCAGTTTTGGCGTCTGCCGGTAAAAGAAAGTGATCAGGAGCGAGGCGATATGCGCCCCATCCACGTCCGCGTCCGTCATAACGATGATTTTGTCGTAGCGGAGGTCGGATGAGCGGTAATGAGCGCCAGCGCCGGCCCCGAGCGCTTGCAACAAATCGGAAAGCTGCTGGTTTTGCGCCAGCTTATCGCGTGCCGCTGACGCTACGTTGAGAATCTTCCCGCGCAACGGCAGCACAGCCTGCGAGGCGCGATCACGCGCCTGTTTGGCCGATCCCCCGGCCGAGTCGCCTTCGACTATGAACAATTCGGAGCCCTGCGCCGAGGAGTTCGTGCAGTCCGCCAGCTTGCCGGGCAATCTGAGTTTGCGGACCGCGGTCTTGCGGGCGACCTCCTTTTCCATTCGGCGGCGAATGCGCTCCTCTGCGCGCTCGATTCCCCAGTCGAGAAGCTTGGCCGCCTGGCTCGGCGCCGCTGCGAGCCAGTGGTCGAAGGCGTCGCGCACCGCGCCCTCGACCAGTCGCGCGGCGTCGGCGGTCTGCAGGCGGCCCTTGTTCTGACCCTGGAATTCAGGTTCGCGGATAAAGATCGAAATCAGCGCGGCGCAGCTGGCCATAACGTCATCGGTCGTCAGCGCGGCCGCACGCTTGCCTTGGCCAATTCGGTCCGCATGATCTTTGAGGCCGCGCAGCAACGCCGCGCGAAGCCCCGATTCATGCGTACCGCCGTCGGCGGTCGGAATCGTATTGCAATAGGAATGGACGAACCCGTCAGCACCCGTGAGCCACGCGATCGCCCATTCGACCGACCCGTGCTTGCCCGCCTTGTCGACCCGACCCGTGAAGACCTGATCGGCTACGAGTTCCTGACCCTCGATGTCGGCGGCGAGGTAGTCTCGAAGCCCGCCGGGAAAATGGAACGTGGCCTCCGCCGGGACTTTCGAGCCTTCTCCGATGAGCGAGGGCGCGCAGCGCCATCGGATCTCAACACCCCCGAACAGATAGGCCTTCGAGCGCGCCATCTTGAATACCCGCGCCGGATCAAACCGGGCCTGGGCGCCGAAAATCTGGGGATCGGGCAAAAACCGAACCTTGGTGCCGCGGCGGTTCGGCGTCTTGCCGACGATCGTGAGCGCGGTGGTGGGCTTGCCGCGTTGAAACGTTTGGCGATAAAGCGTCTGGCTGCGCGCAACCTCGACTTCGAGCTTTTCAGAGAGCGCGTTCACGACCGATACGCCGACGCCATGAAGTCCGCCCGAGGTCTCATAGGCGCCGCTGTCGAATTTGCCGCCCGCATGAAGCATCGTCATGATGACTTCCAGGGCGGATTTTTTCGGAAATTTCGGGTGCGGATCGACTGGCATGCCGCGGCCGTTGTCGATGACAGTCAGATAGCCTTCTTCCTCGAGCGAGACTTCGATAAACGTGGCATGGCCGGCGACCGCTTCGTCCATCGAATTGTCGACCACTTCGGCGAAGAGATGATGCAGCGCATTCGAATCGGTCCCGCCCACGTACATTCCAGGGCGCCGCCGAACGGGTTCCAGCCCCTCGAGCACCTCGATCGAGGCGGCAGTATAGTCCGCTTCGCCAGGCGCGCCGCTGCGCGCCGGAGACTTACCCTTGACCGACACAGGCTTGCCGCGCTGGGACGCTGCCGCGCCGAAAAGATCGTTCATGTCCTCTTTCACTGTCTGACGAATCGCGCCGGCCACAAACTAACATGGGCGCGGTCGGAACGAAAATAGAACACACGCGGAAAGACCGGGCGCGCTCGAGATCCGCAACCGTCGGATGACATTGGCGGCGGGCAGAAGCGGACAGAGAGCCAGCTTCCAATTCCCCTTACATTCCAGTCAGCAATGTACGGGTCGCGGCCGCAATGTCCTTGTGGCGCATCAGCGCCTCGCCGACCAGGAAGGCTTCCACCCCTGCCTTGGCAAGCCGCTTGCAGTCGGCATGATCGGAAATGCCGCTTTCGGCGACTACGATCTTCCCCTTCGGAATTGAGGGCAACAAACGTTCGCACACTTCGAGCGAGGTCGCGAACGTATGGAGGTTCCGATTGTTGACGCCGATCAGTCGACCTTCGAGCGTGAGCGCGCGTTTGAGCTCATTCTCGTCATGGGTCTCGATCAGGACGTCGAGGCCGAGGTCATGCGCGGTCTTGTTGAGCGTCTTGGCGATCTCGTCGTCAACGGCGGCCATAATGATGAGGATGCAGTCGGCGCCCCAGGCGCGCGCTTCCAGCACCTGATAGGCGTCGAACAGAAAATCCTTGCGCAGGATTGGGAGCGTCGTCGCCTTCCGCGCCTTGATCAGGTGATCGGGGGCGCCCTGAAACGAGGGCCCGTCGGTCAGCACGGAGAGGCAAGCGGCGCCGCCAGCTTGATAGGCCTTGGCGAGCGCAGCCGGATCGAAATCCTCCCGGATCAGTCCTTTCGAGGGGCTCGCCTTCTTGATTTCGGCGATCAGGCCGAAACGTCCTTCTTCGATCGCCCGTTCCAGCGCCTTGATGAAACCGCGCGGCGGAGATTGGCCCTCGATCTCACGCTCCAAAGTCGCGCGCGGCACCCTGACCTTGGCGTCGGCGATCTCGCGGCGCTTATAGCTTTCGATCTTTTTGAGGATGTCAGCCATCGGCGTTGTCGACTTTCAGGCGTTCGAGACTGCGATCAATCGATCGAGGGTGCGCCGGGCGGCGCCGGAGCGGATGGCCGCGTCGCCCATGGCTACGCCGTCCTTGATCGATCCCGCTTTGCCCGAGATCACGAGCGCAGCACCCGCATTGATGAGACCGATGTCGCGAAAGGCGCCCAAAGCGCCGTCGAGCACATCGATGAGCGCCTTGGCGTTGTGCGCAGGTTCTCCGCCCTTGAGCGCCCCCGGCTCTGCGCGCGCGAGGCCCGCTGCTTCCGGCGTCAATTCAAACGCATGAAGCACGCCGCCTTTCAGCTCCACGACTTTGGTCGGGCCGGTCGTGGTGATCTCGTCGAGCCCGTCGAGACCATGCGCAACCCATACGCGCTCGGAGCCGAAATTGCGCAGCGTTTCGGCCATCGGCTCGAGCCAGGCGGCGGAGAAGACGCCGACGAGCTGGCGTTTGACGCCGGCAGGATTGGAGAGCGGCCCTAGGAGATTGAAGAGCGTGCGTGTGCCTAGTTCAACCCGCGTCGGCCCGACGTGGCGCATGGACGCATGATGCGCAGGCGCCATCATGAAGCCGATTCCGGTCTCGCGGATGCAGCGCTCGACCCCGTCCGGAGAAAGCCCGATCTTGACCCCAAGCGCGGTCAGCGTGTCCGCAGCGCCCGCGCGCGAGGAGATTGCGCGGTTGCCGTGCTTGGCGACCGTCACCCCGCAGGCTGCGACAATGATCGCGGCCAGGGTGGAGACATTGTAGGAGCCAGAACCGTCCCCGCCGGTGCCGACGATGTCGATTGCGTCGGGCGGCGCCTTCACGCCAGCCATCTTCGCCCGCATCGCGGCGACCGCGCCGGTGATTTCGTCGACGGTTTCGCCCCGCACTCTGAGGGCCATCAGGAATCCCCCCATCTGCGATGGCGTCACTTCGCCCGAGAGCATCGAATCAAAGGCGCTTTCCGCCTCGGTCCGGGTCAGCGTCGCCCCAGCGGCGACTTTGGCGATCAGAGGCTTGAACGATTCCATGACTCCGTTTCGCGTTCCCCTCGGAAATCCTGATGACGCTGATGAAAGGCGGCCGCCAGGTCCAAGAAATTGCGTAAGATTTGTCGTCCGTGCTCGCTCGCGATGCTCTCCGGATGGAACTGCACCCCGAACACCGGGCGGTCGCGATGCTCAACGCCCATGACGAGCCCGTCGTCGCTTTCCGCGCTGATCTCGAGTTCCGAGGGCGCGCTAGCCCGCTCGATAATGAGCGAGTGATAGCGCGTCGCCTGAAAGGGTCCGTTCAAACCGCGGAAGAGCCCGCGCGAATGATGCGAAATGCGCGAAACCTTGCCGTGCATCGGCGCCGGCGCGCGAACGATGTCGCCGCCGAAAGCCTGCCCGATAGCCTGATGCCCAAGACAGACGCCCAGCATAGGCGTTGTTTCGCTAGCGGAGCGGACGAGGTCGAGGCAAACGCCCGCTTCGTTCGGCGTGCATGGCCCGGGCGACAGCACGATCGCATCCGGCCTCGAGGCGAGCGCGTCCGCGACCGTGATCTCGTCGTTGCGCCACACGCATACTTCCGCGCCCAACTCGCCCAGGTAATGGACGAGGTTGAAGGTGAAGCTGTCGTAGTTGTCGATCAGCGTGACGCGTTGCATCCGGTCCTCCCGCGCGATGGGGAGCCGTCTTTTCCGATGCTGCGGCGCCCTCGTCAAGCCGAGCCGGCAGCGCGGCAACGAGAGCCGCGTGCTCGCTTGGAGTTACGATACGTTCGCGGCGCTCAACGCGCGAGCGACCGAGCTCACTTCACGCGCGTCAAAGCCCGCAGTGAGTAAGCGCGCAGCGCGGTCATTGCGGCGGGAAGCGCGAAAGTTCGCTCGCGCTCGTCGCGCTTGTATCGGACGGAGCGAAAAGACCTCAGAGCCGCTGGGTCGTCACCAGCGCCCAAGGGTCGCGCGCTGGCTCTTCGTAACCGAGGATCCCCGCTCGCTCGCCGACCGTCATGCCGACGTCGTCGAGGTAGCGGGGCGATAGCGCCGCGAGCCGGCCGCGATCGATGGCCGCGTCCGCGCGCTCGCCTAATTGGTTAAGAATTCGTTTCACGAATCCGAGCGCTGACGAGATGCCGAAATCGGCATGGGAATGAGCCAGATTCGTGGTGGGGGCGGTCATCTTACTAATCCTTAATCATAAATCGCGCCGCTTGCGCCCGTTTCGTCGCCATATATAAGGAGATGGTGCGCTGCGGCAAGTCATTCCTTTTGCGCTGGTGGTATAGGATATCTAAACTGTGAACCTTCTCCACCGCCTGCCGCCGCTCAGCGCCCTGCGCGCCTTCGAGGTCTTCGCACGCCATTTATCGTTTACCCGCGCCGCCGAGGAGCTGCACGTGACCAAGGCCGCGGTCGCCCAACAGGTGCGCGCGCTCGAGCAGAACGTCGGCGCAAGGCTCGTCGAGCGATCCGGCCGCGGACTTCAGCTGACCGAGTTCGGGCGCGGCGGGAGCAGGAGTGCTCACCGAAGGATTCGCGCTTCTCGCGAAGGCGGCGCGCGCGATGCGCGAGGGCAAGGGGCGGCGGTTTCTCGTAATCAATTCGACGCCGTCGTTCGCCGCCACCTGGCTCGTCGGCCGGATCGGCAAGTTCAAGGCGCGCCATCCGGAGACCGATGTGCTGATCGACGCCAATCCGATCGACGACGCGCTCCAGTCCGGCGCCGCGGATGCGCTGATCCGCTGGGGCGCGGGCGAGTTTCCCGGTCTCAAGGCGACGCTCCTGTTCAAAGAGGATGTATTTCCAGTCTGCGCGCCCGAACTTGTCGCCGGCGACGATCCGCTGCGCTCGCCCGACGACTTGAACAGCCATACGCTCCTGCATCTCGACTGGAACCCCGCACACGCGTCCTGGCCGACTTGGTCCGACTGGCTCAGGGCGGCCGGCGCGCGTCACGTCGAGGCTACCCACGGCGTCTTCTTCAACAATATGGCGATGACGCTGCGCGCCGCCGCGCAAGGGCAGGGCGTAGCGCTGACGTCGTTTGCGATCGCGGCCGACGAACTCGCCGCCGGGCGCCTCGTCGCGCCGTTCTCGACCAGCGTCCCGACGCCATTCGGGTATTACTTCGTCTGCCGTCCGGACGAGGCCGGCTCGCCGCGCATCAAGGCCTTGCGCGAGTTCCTGGCCGAGGAGGCGGCGCTGTCGGCCGAGGAGACGGCCGAGCCGCGGGCCGCCGGATGAATAGCCAAGGAGCTCCGTTATTTTTTGGACGAATTGAAGCGCCTCCAGCGCCGAGGAAGGAAAATCAAAGGCGGTGGGAAACGGAATCCAAATCGCGGGAAGGAAAATCCAAATCGAGGGAAGGAAAATCCAAGCAATTGTCTTCCGCCCATCCTGACTTTTCAATGGCTTACTATTAAAACCAAGGCTTTTGACGATTTCTCAGCCAAGCCGCCCGGCGGCGCCCCGGAAGGGCCTCGACGGACGAGATGCGCGGCCCAAGCCCGCTCAGCCCGATTGCCAGAAGGAGTCCATGCTTGTTCCGCGAAGCGAAGCTTTTCACGAGCGGAACTATAGCATTCATTTCTGTTTTTTAGCAAGGGCAATCTGGCTCCTGCCCTTACCTTTTGGTTGCCGGGAAATCAAAACAGCGGGAGACCTGCCGGCGGGCCCGTCATGGCCGGCTTGTCGCGCCATCCACGTCAAGGCCTTGCCGGAGTTCCTGGCCGAGGAGCGGCGCTGACGGCCGAGGAGGCGGAGACCAAATCTTCCCAAGCCCGGCCAAGCCCAGCCTACCTTCCCCGTCGGTCATGATTGTCGACTTCAAAGGGCGGCGATCCCCGCTAGAGACGCTACAGTGATGCTCACCAACAGGACGGCGACCGAAGCCACGAACCAGCGCAACGTGATCCTGTATTCGGACTCATCGTCGTCCTTAAGCTGGAGGGAGCGCCAGAGCGCGTAGAACTCGAACAGGATCGCCAGCAGCAGCAGGAGACCGGCGACGACGGATAGCCGTGTCACCCGGCCGGTCGCTTCGAACCCCCAATAGCGCATGAAGAGAAGCGAGAAGCCGATCACGACCGTGATCGCAGAGGCCACTGCCTGGCGATAACCGGCGGGAAGCGCTGAATGTGGTTTGCGAGGGTCGTCCATCGTCCGTTACGTCAGTTCTGGCCACCCGCACCATTGCATGGGCAAAATATTGTTCAACGAGCGACGTTCGCCGTTTCGTCCAGCCACACCCTGATGTCATTCCAGCCTTTGGAGTACTCGACAATCGAATGGGCGGGCAGGGATGAAAAGCGAACGGTTACGACGTGCTTTGTTGGGTTGATGTACAGCCCTTGGCCGAAGACGCCCAGCCCCATCAGTGCGTGATCGTCCCCTGCCAGCTGGTACCAATAGGACCGGTAGGACCGGAATACGGGATTGCTGCGGAAGTTTCCGTTTTTCCAGGCGTTCGCATCGCCATATTCGTAGAGGCGGTCGATGACATCCGCTGGGAAAACCTGCTCGCCGTTGACTTTGCCATGATCGGCGATCATCAGGCCAAGCTTGGCGAGATCACGCGCGGAGATGGTCAATCCGGTGCTGCTGTATACTTTGCCTGCCGGATCGACCGGAACGTAAATCTCGTCTTGCAAGCCAAGCTTGGACCATAGCAAATCGCTGGCAAGTTGCTCGTAAGACTCTCCGGCCGCTCTCGTGATCACCCAGCCGGCAACCTCGGTCGTCATCGACGCATAGTGGAAGTTGCCGTCGTTCGGGCCGTCCGCTTTGACTGTGGGCAGAATTTCATAGACGGATTGGCGACCGTTCAACGCCAATGTCGACCACAAGGCATTGTCAGCCGCATCGGACTCGCCTTTCGTTTCTCCGCCTCCAACATTGACTTTCATGTCCAGCACGTCACGAACGGTCGCGTCGCCAAACGGCGAGTGCGTCAACTCCGGGACGTAAGATTTTACCAGACGCTTCTCATCGAGCCTGCCCTGCGCAATCAACAACTCGGCCAATAGCCCGGTAACTCCCTTTGTCACCGATGAGATGTAATGCGGCTTGCTGGCCGTCATGCCATTTCCGTACCATTCCGCGACGAGATTACCGTCCTTGACGACCACCAAAGCGTCGGTGAAGGTTCGGTCTGCGTAGTCCGCGATGCTGTGACTGGCGCCGTTTATCGTCAGATTCGTATTGAGCAGAGCGTTGTCCAATTTCTCCGGGATCGAATGGATGTCCTTGTGCTCGGTCAGCGTCGAGGCGGTGCGGGTGAAACGCCTGGTGCTCTGAAGCGTCCACCGGTTGAACGGATAGAGGTAGAGGTTCTCCGGGGTTACTCGCTTATCGAGCGCGGGGGGAAATCCGACCATCACGCCAGCCTGCTGCCAGGTCAGATGGCATTCCGGCGAATCTTTAATGGAATCCGCCGCTCGGACGCCTGCCGCTAGCGCAAGCTTGTCGCCGCCGACCAGACAAGATGTCGGCGAATGCAATTGCGCCAGGGCGGGATTGATTGCAATCAGCAAGCCGCCGGCAATCAAAAGATACGTTTTCATGGATTTAGCCCCTCGTCGCGGCGCTAGCCTATTCTGGGGGTGTGCGCAAACTGGGTATTTTATACGTATAGATGTCGGTCGCGCAAAGATGGAAATCAAAACAGCCTTGTGCCCGGTTACGGCGCGTTCTGCGGCTTGCGAGTGCGTTCTATGCGCGATGCCGGAACCTTCCTGCCGTAGCGACTACGGAGCACTATTAGCGCCGCCTCTCCCTACCGCCGGGCTCACAAGCGAGCCGTCCAAGCCCGCCCTCGAGCCTCACGGGGCTGCCACTCGCCCCTCGACCCCTGTCGCCCTCGCTGGATCGAGCTCGCGCGATGGCGCCATAATGTCGGGTGACCCTCCACCCCACATGCCCAGCCAAATAAAACCAAGTAAAAAATGTGGAACTATACAAGCAGGGGCCCCCGAACGCGTTTGGTGTCCAGAAGCTTGCAGCTTGGGCGGGCTGGACGGGCCACAATTGTACCGATATTGTTCGCAGTGTTTCATTCATTGAAAAGCAGTATTGACGAAGCTTCAGCTCGAAATTGAAGCCGCGCACGGCGAGCTATCGCTCCTATTTCCGTAGCAGTATGTGGTACACTAGAGCTCCCACGTCCTTTCAATACTCGCTCTTATACCACGAGAAAGTCGGTATGCTCTTTGTTTTAATTCTTCTTGGTTAGCTTTAATGGGTTCATAGTGGTTAGTATTAGTGGGCCCATAAATCACAAGATCTAATTGTTCAGAAAACTCTTGCATCGCTTTCTTAACTTGATCATCTTCGACAATAGACATATCCGTCCAATATAGCTCATGAAATCTTTTCAAAGCGTTAATCCATTCTCGGTTTGCCGCCCATTTTTCCGTACTCTTGTCCAACGCTACAAGCGTACCAACAATTCTTGACGTTTCTGTGTAAGTCTCAAGCCGTCTTTGAGCAAACGGTTTTTGAGCCTCGATTAGGCGAGTACGATTTTCCCGCTCAGCCTGAATTTTCTGCTGTACTTGAGCCTCTTTCTTTTGTTGAAGATATGTGTACGCTACCCAAAGGCCGCCTGCTACAGCGGTCAAGGCGGGTACCAGTGCTTGCACTAGTTCCAAGACGGCTTTCGTGACGGGAGAGAGTGGTTCCATCTAGTGAAGGCCCTCTTGGAAATTAGAGACGAATGCTACGACACCCGAGGGATCATTTTACAACGGGATTGGCATTTTAGCATTCTTTCGCCTCCCCGTTTGGCGTTCGCGCAATCCGTTCAATGAAGCGGCGGGGAGCGCGGGTGGAAAGGCTCGGGGACATGATGGATTTGGCTGCGGGAGCAGATGTCGCCATCGGCATAGACGCGGATGAGGACGAAGCGAGCCAGATCGGGGAATATCTGGCCTCGCACGGCGGGCCGTTTTTCGAATTGCAGCGGCGGCTCGGGGTGTTGCGGGAGGACGCGCTGCTTGCGGGCCGCAGAGGCCGCGATGTTCGTCGCGCTGGCTTGGGGCGTTCCGTTCATCTTGAGCCTCGTCGCAGGGCGCGCGTTCGGGCCGGCGGACACGCACCCGTTTCTGCTCGACTTCGGCGCCTGGGCGCGCTTCTTCATCGCCATCGGCCTCTTCGTGCTCGCCGAGCAGCAGATCGAATACGGGCTCAACGGCAAGCTCGGACAACTTGATCCGGGCGCCGATCCTCGCCCCGGCTTCGTTCGAAGCAGCGGCGAAGGCGGTGGTGAGGGCGTTGAAGCAGCGCAACTCGGGCTTGGCGGAAATCGTCTGCCTTGGCCTTGCGATTGCGGGGACGCTGGCGCGGCTCGACATTCTCTTGACGGCCGACAGCTCGACCTGGGCGGTCCAGGTCGCCGACGACGGCGCGCATGTGACGCTCGCCGGCTGGTGGAGCGTCGTCTGCAGCGCGCCGCTCTTCTATTTTCTGCTCTTTCGCGGCCTCTGGCGCTACATCGTCTGGGCGATGCTCTTGTGGCGGATCGCCTCGCTCGAGCTCAGGCTGGTCGCCACCCATCCGGACGGCAAGGGCGGCCTCGCGTTTCTCGCCGAATATCCGAACGCCTATTCGATGTTCGTGTTCGGCATGAGCGCCGGCATGGCGATCACCGTCGTCAGGCACGTATTCGAAGCCAACATTTCCTCGGTAACTTTTGGCTACATCGTTACCGGTTGGCTTGCGATCGTGTTCGCGTTTTTCGCCTTTCCGCTGCTGGCGTTCTCGAAGCCGCTTTCGGAGCTCAAGGAGAAATCGGCCCAGGTGCTCGGGGCTCAGGCGACCCGCTACCACCGTGCGGCCGAGCGCGCGCTGATCGGCCGCAACCTCGCCGCCGCCGACGCCGCGGAAACCGCGGCTCCCGCGGTTCCGGATCCGTCGGCGCAATTCGCCGCTTCGCGCAAGCTGTCGATCTTTCTCATGAGCCGTTCGGCAATCGCCCCGCTCGCCGGCGCGGCCCTCATTCCCTTCGCCATCGCCGGCGCAACCAAGCTCCCCTACAAGGAAGTGTTCGCGCTGGTGAAGAAGCTCCTGGTGCTTTAAGCGCGAATTGCCTTTCGACGGAAGCCGTTATCGCGAGCGAAGCGATCCAGGAGGAGAAGCGATGCGGCGGCTGCTCTGGATCGCAACATCGCCCTTCGGGTTTCTCGCGATTAGGCAGCCGTCTCGATCAAAATAAATCAAGGCCTATTGCCGCGCATGTCCGCGAACGCCGCCAGCGCCCGGGCGCGGGCGGAAGCGTGGTCGACGATCGGGCGCGGATAGGTTCTCCCCAGGACCACGCCGGCGCGCGCCAGCGCTTCGGTCGAAACCCGCCAGGGCGCATGGATTTCCGGCCCATCGAGGCGCGCAAGCTCGGGGACCCAACGGCGCGTATAGGCGCCGTCGGGATCGAATTTTTCCGCCTGCAGCACTGGATTGAAAATGCGGAAATAGGGCGCGGCGTCCGCGCCCGAGCCCGCGACCCACTGCCAGCCTGTCGGGTTGCTGGCGGGATCTGCGTCCAAGAGCGTATCCCAGAACCATTGCTCGCCGCGGCGCCAGTCGATCAGGAGGTGCTTGATGAGGAACGAGGCCGCGATCATCCGCACGCGGTTGTGCATGTAACCGGTGCGCCAGAGCTGGCGCATTCCGGCGTCGACGATCGGATAGCCCGTCTGGCCCCGCGCCCAGGCGCGAAAGCCTTCCTCGTCGTCGCGCCAGGGAAAGCGGTCGAATTCGCGCCTGAGCGGCCGCGTCGCGAGATCGGGATGCCGATAAAGGAGCGCGGCGGCGAAGTCGCGCCAACCGAGCTCGGCCTTGAATTTCTCGGCGTCGCGCTGCAGGTCCGGCCGCGCCGCGGCGGCGCCCTCGACGGCGGCGGCGATGCGGCGAGCCGATATTTCACCGAAGCGCAGATGGGCCGAGAGGCGCGATGTCGTCTCCTCTGACGTCAGATCGCGGCCTTCCGCGTAGCCGGCGAGCGCGCCGTCGATGAACCAAGCGAGCGCGGCGAGCGCTCCCGTTTCGCCAGGGGTCTCGCCGAGCGCAAGCTCTCCCGACCAGTCAGGCTTTGTCGGCGTGAGCCCCAGCGCCTCGATCGCGACACGCCGTGGAGCATGCTCGGGCCAGGGCATGGGCATGAGACGATCCGGCGCTGGCGACGGAGCGGGCAGGGGCGGAAGCGCGCGATGCCGGCGCCAGAAGGCGGAAAAGCTGCCGGACGGGGCGCCGTCTGCTTTCGCGATCTCCCAAGGCTCGCGCATGAGCCGGCCGCTGAAGCTCAGGGCCTCAACGCCGCGCTCGCGCAGGCGCGTCTTGACGCTGGCGTCGAGCGCGATCGAGGCCGCTTCATAGCGCCGCGTCCAGAGAACGCGGCTGGCGTGCGCCGCGGCGGCGAGCGCGAGAACGGTCGGGCCGGCCTCGCCGCGCATGACGTCTAGGCGCCCGCCGCGCGCCGCGAGGCGCTCCTCCATCGCCTTCAGCGATTGAGCGAGGCGCCATTTCGCCGCCCCGCCGAGCGGGCGGCCATTCAGCGGCGAGTCGTCGTGCACGTAAACATGGAGCGCCGGACGATCCGCGGCGGCGAGAATGGCCGGCTGGTCGTCGAGGCGGAAATCGTCGCGCAGCCAGACGATATCCGCGCTCGCGCTCACAAGCGCCTCCGTCGCCACCGGGACTCGTCGAGCCTCAAGCCGCCGGGTTCGGCGCTTCGGCGTCTTTCCACTCGAGCGTGACGACCTTGCCGTTCTCGACCGTCAGCGCCAGGCGCCCATGTTTCAGTTCGAGCGCCCGGTCGCCGAACAATTTGCGCCGCCAGCCGCTGAGGGCCGGCACTTCCGCCCGGTCGCTCGAGGCGATCGACTCGAGATCGTCAACGGTGGCGATCAGCTTGCCGGCGACGCCGCTCTCCTCGCTCACCTGCCGCAAGAGCACTTTGAGCAATTCGACCGTCGCGCCGACATTGGCGCCGTTGCGCCGCTCGCGGTCGATTTTCGGCAGGGTCTTGGGGTCGCGCGCGAGCCCGCGCTCGACCGCCGCCAGAATTTCTCCGCCGGCGCGCGAACGCTCCATCCCGCGCGGGAACGCGCGCAGGTTGGCGAGCGCTTCGGCGCTCCGCGGGGCGGCAAGCGCGAGCTCGATCAGTACGTCGTCCTTGAGCACCCTCGCGCGGGGCACGTCGCGCGCCTGAGCTTCGCTCTCGCGCCAGGCCGCGAGCTCCATCAGCACCGCGAGATCGCGGGGCTTGCGCGCCTTGGTCCTGTACCGCTCCCAGGCGCGCTCGGGATGCTGCTCGTAAGTCGAAGGAGAGTTCAGCGTCCTCATTTCGTCGTCGAGCCACGATTGGCGCCCCGTGGACGCGACGCGCTTCGACAACTCTTTATAAATGTCGCGCAGATGGGTCACGTCGCCGATCGCGTAGTCGATCTGCGCCTCCGCCAGCGGACGGCGCGCCCAATCGGTGAAACGCGACGACTTGTCGATCGTCACGCGGCAGATCGAGTGGGCGAGCTCGCTATAGGACACCTGCTCGCCATAGCCGCAGACCATCGCCGCGACCTGGGTGTCGAACAGCGGCGTCGGCAGGACGCCGGAGAGCTTCCAGAAGATTTCCAGGTCTTGCCTCGCGGCGTGGAACACCTTGACCACGTCCTCGTCGGCCATCAGCTGCAATAGCGGCTCGAGGTCGAGCCCGGGGGCGAGCGCGTCGATCGCCATCGCTTCGTCGTCGGAAGCGAGCTGAACGACGCAAAGGATCGGCCAGAACGTCGTCTCGCGGAGGAATTCGGTGTCGACGGTCACGAACGGCGAGCGCGCCAGCCGCTGGCAGGCTTGGACGAGTTCATCCGTGGTCGTGATCAGGGACACTGAGTTCGCCCTATCGGTTGTCGCGCTGCGGCAGGGTTGGCTTCGCCCGTTCCTTGCGCACGGCGGGAGGCGCATGACGGGGCATGCCGAGACGCTTGTCGAGATAGGCCCCGACCACCATGTGCAGTTCCTCGATGCAATCCTCGAAGAAATGATTGGCTTCGGGGATCACCGCATGCTCGATGACGATGCCCTTCTGGGTCTTCAGCTTCTCGATCAGCGCCAGGACCTCTTTCAACGGCGCGACGCGATCCTTGTCGCCGTGGACGAAGAGCCCGGACGAGGGACAGGGGGCGAGAAAGCTGAAATCGAACCGGTTGGCCGGCGGCGCGATCGAAATGAAGCCCTCGATCTCCGGGCGGCGCATCAGGAGCTGCATGCCGATCCAGGAGCCGAACGACACGCCGGCGATCCAGCAGGCGCGCGCCTCCGGGCTGATCGACTGGGCCCAGTCGAGCGCGGAAGCCGCATCCGACAATTCGCCCTGGCCGTGGTCGAAAGCGCCCTGCGACCGTCCGACGCCGCGGAAATTGAAGCGCAGCACCGAAAAGCCGCGCTCGGCGAAATTGTAATAAGTGTTGTAGACAATCTGGTTGTTCATCGTGCCGCCAAATTGGGGATGAGAATGCAGCACTACCGCAATCGGCGCCCCGCGCTGCTTGGCCGGATGAAAGCGACCCTCCAGCCGACCGGCGGGACCATTGAAGAAAACCTCGGGCATGAAAACTCCACGATGCCTTGAAGCGCGCTCGGCCGGGCCGGAAATGCGCGCGCCTGCGCCTTGCGGCGTAGGATCGGGCGCGCATATGTCTCGATCAGTCGGCGGGGGCTCGCCTCGGAGGCCGCCTCATAGCATGCGAGGCGCCGGCAATTGCAAGGAAAAACCGCAAGCTTCGCTGCGTTTGGCGTCCCGGCCGCCGGAATGGGAGCCGCAATGGCCGCCGCACGGCCGCTGAGCCGAACCTACCTCGACTATAACGCCACCGCGCCGTTGCGCCCGGAAGCGCGCGAGGCCGCGCTCGCGGCGATGGAGACGACCGGCAATCCCTCTTCGGTGCACGCGGAAGGGCGGGCGGCGCGCCGGATCGTCGAGGACGCGCGAAGCGATGTCGCCCGGCTCACGGGCGTGGCGTCGCGTTGCGTGACATTCGTGTCCGGCGGCACGGAGGCCGCTAACGCGGCGCTCAATCCGCATTTCGGCGCCGGGGCGGGCGCCGTAGCGCTCGAGCGGCTCATCGTTTCGGCCGGCGAGCACGCCTGCGTCCTCGCCGGACATCGGTTTCCGTCGGCGGAGATCGCGCCCGTGCGCCCCGACGGCCGGCTCGACCTCGATTGGCTCGAGGCCGCGTGCCGCCGTCCGGGACGCGCGCTGCTCGCGCTCCAGGGCGCGAACAACGAGACCGGCGTCATCCAGCCGGTCGCCGAAGCGGCGGCGCTGATTCATGCGGCGGGCGGCCTCGTGTTCTGCGACGCGGTGCAGATGGCCGGGCGGGTGGATTGCCGCATTGCCGGGCTCGGCGCCGACGCGCTCATGCTCTCGGCCCACAAGATGGGGGGAATGAAGGGCGCGGGCGCCTTGGTGACGGCGCGCGCCGGGATCAGCCTGGGCGCACCGCTGGTGCGGGGCGGCGGCCAGGAGCGCAACCACCGGGCGGGCACCGAGGCGGTTACGGCGATTGCGGCCTTCGGCGCCGCCGCGCGTGCGTGCCGGCCTGAAACGGCGAGCGAGGCGGCGCGGCTCATTGGGCTGCGCGATCGTCTCGCCGAGGCCGTCCGCTCGGTCGTCGCCGATGCGGTCATCTTCTCGGAGGCCGCGCCGCGCCTGCCCAACACCATCTGCTTCGCCGCGCCCGGTGTCGAGGCGGCGACGCTGATGATCGCGCTCGATCTCGCAGGCGTCGCGGTCAGCTCCGGCTCGGCCTGCTCGTCGGGCAAGGTGGCGCCGTCGCATGTCTTGGCCGCTATGGGCGTCCACCCGGACCTCGCGCGCGGCGCAATCCGGCTCAGTCTCGGCTGGGCGTCGGGAGAAACTGACGTCGAGCGCTTCGCCGAGGCCTTCCGCAGCGTCATAGCGAGGGTGCGGACGGCGCGCCAAGGCGCGGCGCTCGGCGGCCCGTCTTGACCTTTGGGCTGGGTGGCATTGCCGAGGCTTTCGGCGATCGGAACTTTCGCTGGTATTCGTTGGGCTCGGTCGTTTCGTGGCTGAGCTTCTTCGTCCAGGCGGTCGCCGTGTCATGGACGGCGTGGGATCTCACCCATTCGACGGCGTGGCTCGCGATCGTCGCCCTCGCCGATGCGACTGCGAACATCGTCCTGATGCCGCTTGGAGGCGTGCTCGCGGACCGGCAGGACAGACTGCGCATGCTCTTGATCGCTTACGCCTGCGCCACCATTCAGGCGGCGATCCTCGCCGGGTTAGCGTTTTCCGGCGCGCTGACGATCTATGCCCTGACTGCTCTCGCGGCCTTCCATGGCGCGGCGCATGCGTTCTCCATCCCGGCCAGCTACGGGCTGTTGCCCCGATTCATCGAGCCCCGCCGATTGTCCCCCGCCATCGCGGTCGGCGCGGCCTATAGCCAGTTGGGGCTCTTCGTCGGCCCGGCGCTCGCGGGCTGGATCATCCTGCGCTTCGGAACGCCCACGGCTTTCGCCAGCAACGTTCTCGGCTATGGAGTGTTCTTCGGCTGCGTCGCAGCGCTGCGAACGCCGCCCGGATACCAACAGCAGCGGACGGTCGCAAAGCATTTCGGTCACGACATCTTGGAGGGCGTCACGGCGATTTGGACGCATCGCGGCATAAAGATCATATTGATGCTCATGCTATTCGGCGACGGCGTCTATGCGGCTGTCCGGCAAATGGCGCCGGCTTTCGCCGACGCGGCGCTGGGCGTGGGCGTCGAAGGTCTGTCGACGTTGCTCGCCAGCGCCGGGGTTGGCGCGACCATTGCGGCGCTCTGGCTTGCCCACGGCGGCGTTGCGCGGGCCTCGACGACGACCATCCTGTGGGGGTTTCTCGGCTTTGTCGCCGCCATTTCCGGCTTGATGCTGTCAAACCGACTGGGCGAGGGGGCAATCGCGATGGCGGCCATCGGCGCTTGCTTCGAAGTCTGCCGGACAGGCGCGCTGGCGCTGCTGCAGCTTTCGGTCGCGGACGCCATGCGCGGCCGCATCCTGAGCAGTCTTTTTCTGCTGACCCGGCTTGCAGGCGCGATCGGGGTCGCGGCGGTCGGCGCCGCCGCGGCCGATTGGGGACTGAGAGGGCCTTTGCTGTGCGTGGCCGCCCTCGCGCTTGTGGCTTGGGGCTGGGCCTACACCGTTCGCCATCGGACTTCAGCTGCATTCGCGCCCCGGCGGATTCTGGCCGCGGAAGGCGAAGTCGGGTCCTAGGGGCGGCGTAGCGGAAAAACTTGCATCCGATCGGCGCGCAGTGTACGAGGCGCGCTTCCTCTCAGTCCCTCGTTCCATAGAGTCAAGGAGTCTCAATGGCTCGCGTCACCGTCGAAGATTGCATCGACAAGGTCGACAACCGGTTTGATCTGGTCCTGATGGCCAGCCATCGCGCACGGGCCGTTTCGTCCGGGGCGCCGATTTTGGTCCAACGCGACAACGACAAGAATCCGGTTGTCGCGCTGCGCGAGATCGGCGACGGCAAGCTGTCGCCCGGCGACCTGCGCGAGGATGTCATCCACGCATTGCAGAAGCACGTCGAGATCGACGAGCCGGAGACGGAGGCGGCGCCGCCCATGGTCAACCCGGACCTTCAGACCCAGATCGAGCTTGGGGTCGATGTTCAGTTCGACCGCATGACGGAGGAGGATTTGCTGCGCGGGCTGGAGGGCCTGACGCCGCCGCCGGAGCAGGAGGACGATGGCGAGTAGCCCCCGCGATTTTTCGCGCCTGCCGTTGCGGCGCCGCTGCGTTGCGGCGCATGATCCCGTCGGTCTGGTTGGGCGCGGCGGGATTTTTTTTGCCGCCTATCCACAGCCACGCTCAAGTTTCGCGTATTACCTATATTAAGCGGCGGGCGATTTGCTATCTTGGTGACAGAATCACTTGCGTTGCGGATCTCCGCCGATCAGGCGGAGCCGAGCGGATGGTCCCAATCGCGACGCGCAAGAGGTTCGTAGGCGGCGAGGATGTACAGCCGACGCGTTGAGTGGGGGCCGAATTGAGCGAGGAATTCGTCAAGCCGTCGGACGCGGCGGCGCATATCGAACAAGCTGACGAGCGCCCTGTCGGGCTCGTTGAAGTTGCCGGGCGGGTCAAGTGGTTCGACGCCGCCAAGGGCTATGGATTCATCGTCCCGGACACCGGCGAGGCCGACGTGCTCATCCATGTCACGGTGTTGCGGCGCGACGGGTTCACGGCCATTCGCGAAGGCGCGCGCGTCGTCGCCGAGGCGCAGCGGCGCGAGCGCGGTCTCCAGGTGTTCAGGGTGCTCTCGATCGCCGAACCCGACGCGTCGCTGGCTGCGCCGCCCACTCCGGCGCGCACTCGCGCGCAGGCAAGCGCCGTCGGCGCGTTCGAGATCGTCATCGTCAAGTGGTTCAACCGCGCCCGGGGCTTCGGCTTCCTCACCCGTGGCGAGGGCACCGAGGACATTTTCGTCCATATGGAGACGCTGCGCCGCTACGGCTTCGTCGATCCGAAGCCCGGCGACAGCATGCTGGCGCGGTTCGGCCCGGGACCGAAGGGGCTCATGGCGGCCGAGGTCAGGCCGCTCGATGGCTCGAAGATCCTCGCGCCGCACTAAGGACCGCGCTTCAAATCCATTTGGCGGAAGCGATCCTAAGCGCCGTGACGGCTTGACCGGCCGGCGGCGTTGCTCTTGAAACCGGCTCGGCGGCGTCGCGTCATGTTGACGCGCGACGAAGAGGAGCGGCGGATGACAGCGATCGGAGTTCGGCTTTGGGCGGCGCTGTCATTCGTCATCATCGTCGCTCTCGCCGCCGGCGGCCCGGCCCGCAGCGAAGGGCTCGAGGCGCTGCAGATCGTCACCGCTGCCGGAAGGCACGACTTTCAAGTCGAGATCGCCAAGGACGAGGCGAGCCGGGCGCGCGGGTTGATGGACCGCCGGTTCATGCCCGCCGACCACGGCATGCTGTTCGAGTTCGACCGCGAAGCGCCTGAAGCTTTCTGGATGAAGGACACTTACATCCCCCTCGACATGATCTTTATTTCCCAAGCCGGGGTCGTGACAAATATCGTCGCCAACGCCGAACCCTTGTCCGAGCGCGCCATTCCCTCCGGCCCTCCATGCATGGCGGTGCTCGAATTGAACGGGGGCGCAGCCGCCAGGATCGGCCTCAAGGTCGGCGACAAGGTTCGCCATCCGTTCTTCAGGGCGTGAGCCGCCGACGCCGCGTTGCATCCGCCGCCAGTGTTGCTACACTTGGTTGACAAATGCCGCCGCGGACAAGGATGGTCGACCGTGGCGTCGCCGGGGATGGGTTTGAGTCAAGTCTCGACGTGGAGTTCAGAGCCGGAGGTTCGCGCGCCGTTTTCGAGTTCCGGGAGCCAGCCGGCCGGCGCGCGCAATGGCCGGGGCGGGACTTATGCGGCGCTCGACCTGGGCACCAACAATTGCCGGCTGCTGGTCGCGCGGCCGACGGCCGAGGGATTCCGGGTCGTCGACGCGTTCTCGCGCATCGTTCGCCTGGGCGAGGGGCTATCGCTGACCGGGCGGTTGAGCGAAGCGGCGATCGCCCGCACGCTCGAGGCGTTGAAGGTTTGCCGCGACAAGATGGCGGCGCGCGGGGTGACCCGGGCCCGCACCATCGCCACCGAGGCGTGCCGCTCGGCTGTCAACGGGCCGGCCTTCGTCGCCACGGTTCGCGAGCGGCTGGGCATCGACCTCGAAATCGTCGACCGCGAGACCGAGGCCCGTCTCGCCGCGGCCGGCGTCGGCGATCTCGCCGACCGTCAAGCCCGCTCGACGGTAATGTTCGACATCGGCGGCGGATCGTCGGAGATCATCTGGCTTGCTTTCGATCCCCGGGCGCCGGGTGGGGCGAACCGGGTCAAGGCCTGGGAATCGCTTAGGCTCGGCGTGGTGTCGCTGGCCGAGACGTTCGGCGGCGTCGATGTGAGCGACGATGCCTTCGCCGCCATGACGACTTACGTTTCGGAGGCGCTCGCGCCGTTCGTCGCCAGGGTGGCGAACGAAGCGCGCTGCTCGCGCTTCCACCTCCTCGGCACGTCGGGGACGGTGACGACCATCGCCGGGGTGCATCTGAATCTCGCGCGCTACGACCGGCGCGCGGTCGACGGCCTATGGCTCGGCCGGGCGGAGGTCGACGAGGCGATCAAGCGGCTGCGGGCGATGAGCTACGCCGAGCGCGCCGCCAACGCCTGCATCGGCCACGAGCGCGCCGACCTGGTGCTCGCCGGCTGCGCCATCCTCGAGGCGATCCGGGCGCATTTCCCCGCCGAGCGCCTGCGTATCGCCGACCGGGGCCTGCGCGAGGGGATCTTGAGCCACATGATGCGCGACGACGGGGTCGGACCGCACCGGCGCCCCCGTGAACGCTGGTGACGACGGGCCGCTCGGGCCGCGAAGGCGGACGGGCGCTCAAAACGCGGGTCAAGACCGCCCGCAAGCGCTCGCTCGCCTCGACCCGGTGGCTCGAACGCCAGCTCAACGACCCCTATGTCGCCCAGGCACGCCGCGAAGGCTATCGCTCGCGCGCGGCCTACAAGCTGATCGAGATCGACGACAAATATAAGCTCTTGAAACCCGGCCAGCGGATCGTCGACCTCGGCGCCGCGCCCGGCGGCTGGAGTCAGGTCGCGGCGGCGCGCGTTCAAGCGCGCGAGGGCAGGGGGCGGGTGATCGCGATCGACCTTCTGGAGATGGACGCGGTCGAAGGGGTCGAGTTCCGGCAAATGGACTTCCACGATCCTGAGGCGCCGGCGCGCTTGCGCGAGTGGTTGGGCGGCCAAGCCGACGGCGTCCTCTCCGACATGGCGGCCAACGCCACCGGCCACCGCAAGACAGATCAACTGCGCATCATCGGCCTCGTCGAGCTCGCCGCCGACTTCGCGGCCGAAGTGCTGGCGCCGGGCGGCTTCTTCCTCGCCAAGGTGCTGCAAGGCGGCGCCGAGGGCGAGCTCCTCGCCCGCCTCAAACGCGAGTTCGCCACGGTGCGCCACGTCAAGCCGAAGGCGAGCCGCGCCGACAGCGCCGAGCTTTACCTGCTGGCGACGGGATTTCGGGAGAGGTTGTAGCTCCGCCGCCGACCGAGTCGGCCGCGCTCAGCGAGCGGGGATACAATTGCCAATCTTCCTGCTGACGCGCCTGGCGATCGGGCTTACACTGGCCGCCATGATGGCGCGCGTCCGGGAGGAACAGTCATGAACGTCCAGGCCAAGGAGACCAAGGCGCCGGCCGATCCGGCGGCGGCGATGGGGAAATTGCCGATGCCGCCGAAGTTCGCGAACGTCGCGGACGAGCGGCTGCACCGCAAGCAGCGGCTGGCGGCGGGATTCCGGCTGTTCTCGAAGTTTGGGTTCGACGAAGGGGTCGCGGGCCACATCACTGCGCGCGATCCCGAGTTTCCGGACACTTTCTGGGTCAACCCGTTCGGAGTCCATTTCAGCTTGATCAAGGTCTCGAACCTTATCCGTTGCGACCATAAGGGCAACGTCGTTGAGGGCGATTATCCGGTCAACACGGCGGCCTTCGTCATCCATTCGCGCGTCCACGCCGCGCGCCCGGACGCGGTCGCCGCCGCCCACTCCCATTCGACCTACGGGCGGGCCTTCTCAACACTCGGGCGCCCGCTCGCGCCGATCACCCAGGACGTCTGCGCCTTCTACAACGATCACGCGCTCTACGACGACTTCGGCGGCGTTGTGGTCGAGCTCGACGAGGGCCGGCGCATCGCCGACGCGATCGGCAAGCACAAGGCCGCCATCTTGCAGAACCACGGCCTCATCACCGTCGGGGCCACGGTCGACGAGGCGGTGTGGTGGTTCATCACCATGGAGCGGTCGTGCCAGGTGCAGCTCTTGGCCGAGGCGGCGCTCAAGCACGGCGAGACGCTGAAACTGATTTCGCCCCAGGCCGCGGCGCAGGCATCCAAGATCACCGGCAACCCTTTCGCCGGCTGGTTCCAGTTCCAGCCGCTCTACGCGCGGATCGTCAAGGAGCAACCGGATCTGCTCGACTGAGGGGCGCCTTGCGGGGTGCTACAGCGCGGTCGTTGGCCCTTCTCAACGGGCGCGGTTACAGCGCCCGCGGCCAAGCAGAGTGCTCCTCGATCACAGCCCTCCGCCAGACCCGCGGAATTGCGATCGACGAAAAACGCATAGCTGCGCCTGTCGCCAGAGGGTTTTCCCCCTGGGGCCAGCGTTGTTGGTGCGGCTGAACGAGCAACTTTTCGCCTGAATTTCGGCGAAAACCCTTGACGCATCGTCGCATTCATAGGTACCTATACCTAAGTAAGATGGCATGCTTGAGTAAGATGGCATGCTTGATATGACATGCCTCGCTTTCGGCCGCGCACAGATTTCTAGTCGGCGGTCCGGTTAAAAGCCCTCGCAATTCGATAATTTTCACGGGGTGACGGAGGGTCAAAGGACTCTAAGATTTGACTGGTCAAGTCCAGGAGGATCAATGGGATACGCCGGGACCTTGAAAAGCGTCGCCAAGAGCGTTTTACCGCATGGCTTGGTGATGACAGTGCTTCGCTCGCCAGCGGTCCGCCGTCGACGCATAGCTTCCCTTTCAAGCCGTCCCGCCCATGCGGAGCGAGAACCCTATTCATATCGCGCCTCGATCGAGTTCCTTTGCGACCGCGGCCCGCCGCGCGATCATGTCGTTAGCGGAAGCATACCGGAAGCCTCGCTTGCTTTCTGCTCGACCTATCTGGACGGTTCGCTGCCAGAAGGTCGGCCCATAGTCGGGCTGCATGTCGGAAATTTCCTTGGGGTGTCGCTTGCCTACTTCGTGGACTATGCGAGACGCAGACATCAAAACTCCGTCGTCGTGTCGGTCGACCCGAACCTGACGCACCGGGCAATAGACAGTCCGCAAAATCATGTCGTTGCCGTCCTCAATCATTTCGGGCTGCAAAAAAACGCCATAATCTGCACCGGGTATTCCTGCGAGAAATCAGTCAGTAATGACGGCGTTGCCGTCGTTGGGGTCGGTGGGTTCGAATACGACCCATTCGCTGCCTATGCCGTCGAGCAGGCGTGCGAGAACTCGCTCGCGAACCTTTGCACAATCTGGGAGGGCAGGTTCGATTTCGCGGTGATGGATGGCAATCACGACCCGGCTTACTTGCGCAAAGAGACTGAGCTCGTTCAGCGCCTTCTGACGCGCAGCGGCGCTCTCATTTTGGACGATGTTGCTGACGCTTGGGCTGACATCAAGGCGGAGTTCGGCAAGCTGAGCGTGCGCGGCTGGCGAGAAGTTGGCGCCGACGGTCGCGTTGGGATTCTTGAACTGCTGAGAGCATCATAGGAGTGTTCCGGTCGAACCTCACTCAGCCGCCGCTGGCTGGCTCGGCGTCGCGAGCTTCCGCCGCGTCTGCCCTCTCAGGCTCGCGCTCGGCGCAGCAAGCGCTCAGCCGGTGATGGCGCATGGAGGCGGCGGGCCGCCGGTGTCGCTGATGACCAAGCAATACTGCACCGAGACGGTGGTCAACAACGGCATCGTCGACATCACAAGGTTCCAGCAAGAAGTCGCGAGGTGCGTGGCCCATCCAGTGACGTACCCGCCCGCCTACAAGTAGAAGGGCTTCGCCCGCTCGGCGCTGTTCCCCGCTTTCGAATCTGCGAAACAGAATTCGAAAGGAGGTCGATTTGCTGCTCGGATACCGAATCGCGGTGGTGCTGCCAGCCTATAACGCCGCCCGGACCTTGCGTCAGACCTATGCCGAAATTCCGCACGAGATCGTCGACGACGTAATTCTGACGGACGACCACAGCCGCGACGATACCGCGGCGATCGCGCGCGAACTGGGCATTCACACGCTCGAGCACGAATACAATCGTGGCTATGGCGGCAACCAGAAGACCTGTTACGCGGCGGCGTTGGCGCGCGGTGCGGACGTCGTGATCATGCTGCACCCCGATTATCAATATACGCCGAAGCTGGTGACAGCAATGGCTTCGATGATCGCGTCGGATCAGTACGACGTGGTGCTGGGGTCGCGAATCCTGGGCCGCGGGGCGCTTGCCGGAGGAATGCCGCGTTACAAATACGTGTTCAATCGGATGCTGACTCTGATCGAAAACATCCTCGTCGCCCAGAAGCTGTCAGAATATCACACCGGCTATCGCGCCTGGAAACGCCGGGTCCTCGAACGCCTTCCGATTGAGCTTTGCTCCGACGATTTCGTATTCGATAACGAGATGCTGGCGCAATCCGTTTACGCGGGTTTCCGCATTGGCGAGATTTCGTGTCCGACCAAATATTTTCCGGAAGCCTCCGAGATCAACTTTCGCCGTAGCGTGATCTACGGGCTCGGCGTCCTGCGCACCGCGGTTCAGTACCGGCTGCATCGCTGGGGCGTCGCGCGAAGCTCGATCTTTGTCCCGCTCGATGCGGCAGCCGTGGAGCCGGAGCCAGCCAAGCGGCGAGCGGCCCCTCCGTGACCGCCAAAAGGATGTCGCCGCGCAGAGCCGCTTTGCTGTCGATCGCCCTTGGCGCTGTCATTCTGACGTGCTTAGCGGTGGGAGCGCTGCGGCCGGGCGTGTTGACCACGGTTTTCCAGCACGCGCTGGACGCAACGCGCAATGCGGGGCCGGCGGGATACGTCGCGTTCGCCGCCCTCACGCTGATCGTCGCCGCCAGCGGAATCCTGCCAGCCTCGCTGCTCGGGATAGCGGCGGGAACCGCTTATGGCTTGCCGCTCGGATTTCTGCTTGCCGCGGTCGGCACGATGGCTGGCGCCATAGTAGCCTTCGCGCTGAGCCGCTCGATATTCCGCGACGCCATCGCGCGGCAGCTTGCGCGCCGGCCCGGGCTTACAAATTTCGACGAACTGCTTGCGCAAGACGGCTGGCGCATCGTTTGCCTCCTGCGGATTTCTCCGGTCATGCCTTTCGCCGCGACAAGCTATGCTCTCGGCATATCCGCCGTCGGGATCGAGGCCTATCTGATTGGCACTGCCGCCTCGTTGCCCGCGCTGCTCGGCTATGTCTATCTCGGCACGCTCGCCGACGCAGGTCTTTCGGCCTGGACGGCCGGCGCGGCGCCGTTGCGTTGGGCCATGCTTGGCCTGGGCGGATTGGCGACCGTCGCGCTGACGGCTCTGGTCTACCGCATGGGACGTCGCGCGCTCGGGGCGGAGCCCGTTGCGACCGGTTCGACCTCAGGTCAGGCCCCTTGATCGAAGGCGCAAAATATGAGGCAGTCTCGGCGGTGAACCGGGGAAATCACATCTGGTTGACCGCGGCGTGAACGAGTCCTCCGGGGCACCGATCCGGCGAACCCGGAACCCAGCCCTGCTTCTCATCGCCCGCGAGGCGGCCAATAGCGGGAGGGGCGTCGGCAAGGTTTGGCACGCTCTGAAACGATTGCAGGCACGCCGCGCGATCGTCCAGCCAGCCGAGGCGCCAGATGCGCCTGCCGGGGTAGCGTTCGATCGCGAGCCGGTTCAATTCGACATCGTCATTGATCCAGATTGTCTTCTCGTCATCGATGTTGGGGTCGTTGAAGACCACCAACTCGCCGTTCACGGCCGCCTGCTGCCCGCTATCTACAATGATGAGATTCCGTCCTCCGTAACGATCAACTTCATCTGCGACGGCCGTATGAAGCGAGCGCGGCCTAAGCCAACAACAGGGCGCCCCGCTGTGACTGTTGAGATATGTGAAGACCGGCCATCCGGTCAGCGCCGAGCACAGCGGGATGAACGATCCAATGACCAGCGCCAACGGCAAAAGCCGACTGAGAGCCACCCCGTACGGATAGCCCCAAGGTCGCCATTGCCGTACGCTCCGAAATCCAGCCATGATCGCCAGCATGAAGAAGCCGAAACCCGGCGCCGCGTATTGGTCGAAACCGATGTTCTCGAGTGAAAGACCGACGGCGAGCGAGGCCGCCGCAAGCAACACTGTCAGTTCGCTCCGGAGCGCGTAAATTCCGACTAGGAACGGAATGAGGAGCGCGAAACCGACATAGAAATTCCAATAGACCCGGAAGCGGAACGTCTCCGAGGAGAAAACGCCACGCCAGGTTTCCCGAAGATTGTAGTAGGGAACGTCGAAATTGGTACGAATCCGGGTCGAGGCGTATCGGGCTTGGCCTTCTCCGACGGGATCGAAGCTTTCCACCAAGAAGGCCGGCACTTGCCCGTTCGTCTGACGATAGAGCAAATAGGGCGAAACCTTCCAGTCGCCAGTTACGGCTTGGTTCTGTGCCAGCGTAAGTCCAAATCCGGCGCCGACCAGGACAGCCGCCGCCACACAGACCGGGATCAGCGCCCTTCGCTCCAGGCGGGTCGATCGAATGAAATGAACAATAAGGGCGGCGCCAAACGGAACCGAGAAAAGCATCCCCTCGTATGGGCGCGTCGTCATCAGGATGACGACCCCCACGCCGACCACGGCGCCGTGCAACAGGGTCGGGCGCGATTTGACTGCTTTGAACCCCCCCAACAACAAGACCCCGCCAAGCGCGGTGAACGCTCCACCATAATATGAATTCACCCAGATGCTGAACAGCCCGTACCGTATGGTGACGATCAAGGCGGCGATGAAGGCATATCTGGCGTTGATCCATTGCCTCACCATCCAATACACAGCGACAGTCAGCGCAACCATGGAGAGAAGAACGCCTCCCCACGCTCCGATTCCCAGCCAATAGCCGATGAGGAGCGGAAACGACCGTAAGACCGGGTACATCGATGCGTAGGTGGGAGCGATAAGGACGTAGACGGATTCAAAGTCCGGCAACAAACTCACATGGTTGGCGAGATGTCCGCCAAGATATGTCTTGGCCTGCAACGTGAGGCTCATCTCGTCCGGGACGATCAGCTGTGGGATTCCGAGAAAGGGCGAAAGCGCCAGACGGGCGCAAACGGCGATGCCCGCAATTAACGCTGCGCTGAGGTAGGGCCGGTCGGCAATTCTGCCGACGAGGTTTTCCAACCTCTGGAATTGCCCGATCGGGCGTCTGGCAATCAATACGGCGGCCAAGGCCATCAGCAGAGCTGACGGCAGCTGCCACGCTTCGTATATGCCAACTCTCGCGACAAACGCGCCGCCAAGATTGGACAATGAGTGCATGCCACCCGGCAAAAATCGTTAGCGACCTACGATCGCAGCGCCGCGTTGCTGAAGCATTTCTCAGATGGAAGATTCTAGATTGCGCGGCGCAACAAGGTCAAGCCATGTCCGCGCTGGGGGACACGACCCTGGCGCAGATCGGCGGCACGGCGCTGACCTCGAGCAGTTTCGTCTCCGGTTCGGTGACGATCGACTTCATCGGTTGATGGCGACCCTTCGAACCATCCGCGGGCGCCTCACTCCGCCGCCGCTGGCTGGGCTTCCTGCGGCGTCGCGAGCTTGCCTGAAACGGCCGCGCCCGCGTCCGGCTTGAGCTGGGCGAAGACGAAGACCGACAGGCTCGAGATGATCGCCACCAGGACGAAGGAGAGCGAAAGGTCGCGCGCCTGAAGCGCCGGATCGCCGAAGCCGAACTGGATCGACTGCACGCAGATCGCAGCCACCGCGACCCCGATGGCCCCTGACATCTGCTGCGAGACGCTGGCGAAGCTGGTGGCGCGGCTCATGCGCGGCGGGTCGATGTCGGCGTAGCTGATGGCGTTGAGCGCGGTGAATTCGAGCGACCGGAAGAAGCCGCCGGTCAGCAGGGTCAAAAGCAGAAGCCAGTGCGGCGTGGTGGGCGTGAAGAGGGCGCAGGCGGCGAGAAACGCGCCAGAGATCAGGCCGTTGACCATAAGCGTGCGCCGGAAGCCGAACCACCGCAGTAAGGTCGAAGCGGTGAATTTCATCAGGAGCGCGCCGGCCGCGGTGGCGAAGGTGAGCGAGCCAGATTCGAACGGCGTGAGACCGAAGCCGATCTGCAACAGGAGCGGCAGCAGGAAGGGCATGGCGCCGATGCCGATACGGAAAATGAGCCCGCCGATGACGCCGGCATAGAACGTCGGAATTTTAAGGAGCTTGAGATCGAGGATCGCGTCCTCGTTGTCGCCGGCGTGGCGGACGTAGGCCGCGAGCGCGAGCGCGCCGATCGCGACCATCGCCACGACTAGCCACAGCGGCGCGATGCCGCGCCCGATCACGCTGATCCCCGAAATGAGGCTCAAAAGACCGGCCCCGGACAGCACGAATCCCCTGAAGTCGAAGCGCGGCACCGCCTCCTCGCGCAGGTTTTGGATGAACCTCAGCGAGAGCAGGATGCCGAGAAGGCCGATCGGCACATTGATCCAGAAGATCCAGCGCCAATGGAAATAGGTGGTGATGAACCCGCCGAGCGGCGGGCCGGCGACCGGGCCGAGGAGCGCCGGCACCGTGAGGTAGGCGAGCGCATTGACGAGGTCGCTCTTCGGCACCGAGCGCAACAGTACGAGCCGCCCGACCGGCACCATCATCGCTCCGCCGAGGCCCTGGAACACCCGCGCGGCGATGAGGGTCGGCAACGAGGACGAGGCGCCGCACAGGATCGAGCCCAAGGTGAATATCACGATTGCGCTGCAAAACACGGTTCGGGCGCCGAACCGGTCGGCGACCCAGCCGGAGGCGGGAATGAACACCGCGAGCGTCAGCATGTAGGAGGTCAGCGCCAGCTTGAGGACGATCGGGTCCTGGTGAAGGTCGCGTGCGATCGCCGGCAGCGAGGTCGAAATGACCGTCCCGTCCATGTTCTCCATGAACAGGGCGGTCGCGATGATGAGGGCGGTGAGAACGGCGGAACGCATGGACGGCCTTCGGGTCGGCGTCTTAATGGCGCCGGGGGGCCGCGATCGCAAGGTGGAGCGCAGGAGCCGGGGTCACAATAGGTTGAAGGCGCCCCTTCAGCCGCGAACACCACCTTGTTCATGATCCGTCCGGGCGCGAGGGTGAAGAGACCGGTGACGACGAGGGCAAGGGTGAAGATCCAGATCATCGCCTGGCGATGGCTGCGGACGTCATGCCGGCGGGCGCGCCAGACCGCGACTGGAACGACCGCGAGCGTGAACAGTGACAGAAAGTGGATCGGGCTCCACGGGCCCCACATCCGGATCGTATGGATGAAGAGCGAGGTCCCCGCGACCAGCATCATCAGCGCCGCCCAGGCCCACCCGACCGTCCGGTGCGGCAATGTCCCCTTCGCTGCGAGGAACTGCGCCGCGCCATGACCGAGCGCGGCGAAGGCGAAAGCGGCGTGAAATTGAATGACCGCCGGGGCTTCGAGCAAAGGAGCGAGCGTCATGACCGAACCCTCGGGGCGATTGCTCGCCGCCTCGAACGCGCGATGCGGGCCTGACCGCGACTGACCCTAACGATGGAGCATGCGCTCGGCTTCGTTCAACGCCTTTTCGCAAGCGGCGCTGTCGCCCTTATCGTCGGCGTCGCGCGCCGCGTCCAGGTCCTCGGTGATCGCCTGCACTTGGGCCGGCGACAAGTTGCCTGCCTTCTCTTCGGCGCTCGCCACAGTCCCGGGGGTTGGCTGCCGGTGCATGGTTGCGAACGAGGATTGAGGGGCCGGGGCCCCGTTTGCGGCGGCGGCGTCCAGGAGCTTTTCGACCGCAAGGTCGGCCTGGTAGATCCGGTCGGTGCAGGGTCCGGCGTCGGCCGGCGCGGCGATGAAAGAAAAGGCCGTCGCCGCCGGCGCTATTGCGTTGCGAATGATCATGTCACCCTCCTCGGCTGAGGCGGCGCAGGTCTGGCGCGCGATCGCGCCGGAATGCGCCAATGCTAATAAATAACGCCGCTCTCGGCGAATCGGCCCCAAGGCGAAGAGACAAATCTTCGTGCGCCGGCCGCGTCGCGCTCAGCGCGGAATCTCGCGCTCCCCATGCGCCTCGAGCAGCGCGTTGAGGCGCTTGCGCATCAGCATCCCGGGCCGATCGGATGGCATGTGCATCTCGAGCTTGCGGCCCATGTCGACGATCGCGTCCGGGTCAGTCGATTCGAGAATGTCGCGGTCCTCCTCGATGATCGCCCTGTCCCAGGCGATGAGCTCCTCGGTCGAGCAATCCTCCTCGCGGTCGTTGCGGTAAAGGATCTGGATGAGTTGGATCGAGCCGTCGTCGACCGGGGTCGCCGAATTGAAGATGATGTGCCTGAGGCCGGAAGGATATTCCATGTCCATGGTGCGGCAGAACGGCATGAACCAGGCGTTGCGCATCTTGCGTTTCGTCCACGGCTCGCTCGTGCCGGTGATCCGCGCCGCCTGCGGCGGATTTCTGACCGGCACGATCGTCTCAGCGACGAAGCCGTAGTAGGTTTCCGTCAGCTCGTATTTCTCCGGCTTCGGCTGGTCGATGTCGCCGAATGTGCCCTTGTGGACGAAGGCGAAATGGGCGTTGTCGAACGAGTTCTCCATCATCCTGAGCGCCGAGCATCGCCACAATTCGTCGAACTGGTGGATGCGGCGGAACGCGAGATCGTCCTCGTAGGCCAAGTCGGGAATATCGTCGATCGGCTCGCCAAGACAGACCCAGACATAGCCGTAGCGCACCCCGGCGCGGAAGCTTCTGGCGCGGGCGTCCGGAACCGCCTGCTCGAACGGGAACTGGGGGATGTTCACAAGCTTACCCGAACGATCGTATTCCCAGCCGTGATATCCGCAGACGATATGGCCGTTGCGAATCCACCCTTTGGATAGTTTGGCGGTCCGGTGGCAGCAGCGGTCCTCGAGCGCCGCCGGCTCGCCGGCTGCGTCGAGAAAGAGAACGATATCCTGGCCGAGAATGCGGAAGGGCTTCGGCCCTTCGTCGAGCTTGGCGAGCGGCAGCGTCGCGTACCAGAAGTTGCGCAGGACCGGTTGGCGGGTGGCGAGCATGGGCGTACTTTCCTAAGGCGGAATGCGGCGGCAGGCGCCTCATCGTCGACGCAAGAACCGCGCCGCGCCAGCCCTAACCGTTCGAGCGCCGCGACACGCGGTCGCGAGCCCCGTCATCCGGCTTGAAACCGTCCGCCCGCGCGTGCAGAATATTTGCCGCCTCCAAGACAAGCCGCCTTCAAGAGAGGACGATGAGCAAGATCGCCACCAAACGGCAGGTCAAGACCGAACCTCGCGTCGAGCGCCCACGCCTGCACAAGGTCATATTGTTCAATGACGACTATACGCCGCGCGATTTCGTGGTCGAGGTGCTGAAGGGGGTGTTCCGGCTCAACGAATCCCAGGCGCTCAACGTGATGATGACCGCGCACCGAAAGGGCGTCTGCGTCGTCGCCGTCTTCGCGCAGGACATCGCGGAGACCAAGGCCGCCCGCGGCACAGAAGCCGGCGCGGCTAAGGGGTATCCGCTGCGCTTTGGAACGGAGCCCGAGGAATAGCTCGTGTGCGGTTCGCGGCTTGCGGATTTGGAAGAGGCCTGAGGCATGAGCGGCGCGAATCTCCCGCCCCTGAAGACGCGCAAGCTCGGCCGGGCGAATGTCAGGGTCACCGAGCTCGGCTTGGGAACCGCGCCGCTCGGCGAGCTCTTCGATCGCATTGACGACAATGACGCTGCGGGGCTCATCGCGGCCGCTTGGGCCGGGGGCGTGCGCTATTTCGATACGTCGCCGTGGTACGGACGCGGACTTGCCGAGCATTCGCTCGGGCGGGCGCTCTACCGCAAGCCACGCGGCGACTATGTCATATCGACCAAGATCGGACGCGTCCTTCGCCGGCCGCTGGGACCCAACGCCATCAATGATCAATGGTTGGGCGGGCTCGAATTCCAGACCGTGTTCAACTATGGTTACGACGGCGTGATGCGCTCGTTCGAGGACAGCCTCCAGCGTCTCGGAATCAATCGGGTCGACGTCCTCCTGATTCACGACCTCGATCCCTGGGACCACAATCCCGCAGCGCTCAACGCCTATCTCACCCAGCTCAAGACGAGCGGGTGGAGGGCGCTCGTGGAATTGCGCGAGGCCGGGGTCATCGGCGGGATCGGCGCGGGGTTCAACTCATTGGGCAGCATCCCGCGCTACCTCGACCTCTTCGACATCGATTTCTTTCTGCTGGCGATGCGCTATACGCTGCTCGAGCAGGAAGTGCTCGAGAGCGAGTTCCCGCGCTGCGCCGAGCGCGGCGTCGGCATCATCGTCGGCGGCGGCTACAATTCCGGGATTCTCGCCACCGGCGCCGTTCCCGGCGCGATGTACAATTATGAGCCCGCCGGCCCAGCGATCCTTGAGCGGGTGGGCAAAATCGAGCGCGTCTGCGCCCGCCACGGCGTCCCGCTGCCGGCCGCCGCGCTCCAGTTTCCGCTTGGGCATCCCATCGTCGCCTCGATCATCCCGGGCGCGATTGCGCGCGCCCAGGTCGAACAGAATCTCGCCGCCTTCCGCCATCCCATTCCACCCGACTTGTGGGCGGAGCTCAAACACGAGAAGTTGATCCGCGCCGACGCGCCGGTTCCGGCCTGAGCGACGGCGAAAGAGTGAAGAGACGGTCATGTTCGCGTGCGCGCCGGACGACGAGAGAGCGCCTCAGGCCGTCGGCTGTCTCTGCCACACCCCGGCCTTCGCCCGCCTGAACCGGCGTCTAACCGAGAAATTTTCCTGTCCCGCGTTGGGCGCCGGCGCGTTCGCCGCCGGACTGGGAACCGTCTCCGCCGGTTCGCCCGCGCGAATGGCGCCGATCGTCTTCACCAACGTACGGGTGTTCGACGGCAAGTCGGACGCGCTCAAGAGCGGCCTTGAGGTTGTGGTCGAAGGGAACCGCATCAAGTCCGTCGCGCCTGGGGCAGGCGCCGGCGTCGATGGCGAGACCATCGACTGCGGCGGCCGGGTGCATGATGCCGGGGCTCATCGACGCCCACTGGCACGCCATGATGGCGGCGGCGCCGCTGGACGTGCTGATGACCGCGGACGTGGGCTACATCAATCTCATTGCGGCGGACGAGGCGAGACGAACGCTGATGCGCGGATTCACCAGCGTTCGCGACATGGCCGGTCCAACCTTCGCGCTCAAGCGGGCGATCGACGACCGCATTGTGGCGGGCCCGCGCATCTGGCCCTCGGGAGCGATGATCTCCCAGACCGGCGGCCACGGCGACTTTCGCTTGCCCTACGAGGTTCCGGCGGCGCCGAATGGGCCGCTGAGCCGCGGCGACGCGATGGGCGCCGGCGCCGTCGCCGACGGCGCCGACCGGGTGCTGACGCGAGCCCGCGAGCAGCTGATGCTCGGCGCGAGCCAGCTCAAGCTCGCCGCCGGCGGCGGCGTCGCCTCGAACTACGATCCGATCGACGTCAGCCAGTACACCGAGGCCGAATTCCGGGCCGCCGTCGACGCCGCAGAGAACTGGGGCACCTATGTCGCGGTGCACGCCTATACGCCGCGCGCGATCAGGACCGCGATCCGCGGCGGCGTCCGCTGCATCGAGCACGGGCATCTGATGGACGAGGCGACCGCGCAGCTCATCGCCGACAACGACATCTGGCTCTCGACCCAGGCGTTTCTCGACAATGAGTTCTCAAACCGGATGCCGACGCCGGAAGGCGAAGCGAAGGCGCGTCAGGTTTACGCCGGAACGGACGCGGCCTACCGCTTCGCCAGGCAATACAAGCTCAAGACGGCCTGGGGCACCGACCTCCTGTTCGATCCGGGGATGACCGCGAACCAGGGGGCGATTCTGACCACGCTCAGGCAATGGCACAGCCCGGCGGAGATCCTCAGAATGGCGACCTCCGTCAATGGCGAACTGCTCGCGATGTCCGGTCCGCGCAATCCCTATCCCGGCAAGCTCGGCGTGGTCGAGGAGGGCGCGCTCGCCGACCTCATTCTCGTCGACGGCGATCCGCTCGAGAATCTCAAGCTGATCGCCGACCCGGAGACCAATTTCTTCGTCATCATGAAGGACGGGCGTTTCGTCAAGAACGCGCTTTAGTTGGCGACTGCGCCGACGGCTCGGGCTCTTTTTGGCGCGCCTCTCACTCCGCGGCCGCCTTCGCCCCTTGCGCCGCCCCCGCCGCCTGCGCATGGGCGATCGCGCTCGCCACTGTCGCCATCGCCGGCATGCCGCCGAGCTGCATCGACTCGACTGCGGTCGAGGGCACGATGACGATTGTCGCGTTGCTGCGCTTCAGGCCCTCATAGAGCATGTTCATCGCCCGCAAATGAAAGGCGGTCGGATTGTCGGCGTAGGTCTTGGCCGCCTCGCCGAATTTCTCCGCCACCTGCCGCTCGGAATCGCCGAGGATCACGCGCGCCTGACGCTCGCGCTCGGCCTGGGCCTGCATCGACATCGCATCCTGCAAGGCCGCGGGGATCTGCACGTCCTTGACCTCGACCGAGATGACGTTGATCCCCCACGGCTCGGTGCGCGCATCGATGATGCGCTGCAATTCGGCGCTCAGTTTCTCGCGCCCCTCGAGCATGTCGGCGAGCATGGTTTTGCCGATCACGTCGCGCAGCGCCGTCTGCGCCGCCCAATTGATCGCCGAGACATAATCGGCGACGTCGAGCGCCGCCTTCTTCGGATCGACCACCTTCCAGAACAAGACCGCGTCGACGTCGACCGGCACCGTGTCGCGGGTCATCGTCTTTTCCGCCTTGAATGTGGCTGGTGATGACGCGAATGTCGATCCGGTAGGCGACCGCGTCGAGGATCGGCACGATGAAGAACAGTCCCGGGCCTTCGAGCGAGCGGAACTTGCCGAGCCTCAGCACCACGACCCGTTCCCACTGATTGGCGACCTTGACCGCATTGGCGATGATCGAGGCGACGAAGAAGCCTAAGACCGCGATCGCGAGGCTTGCGCCGGCGCTCTGCGGATTGAGGGTCGAATAGGCCACAAGCAGGCCGGCGGCAAAAATGACGACAAAGATGAGCCCCGGAAGTGCATTTCGCTGTGGCATGCGAAGCCTCCTTCAGTGAACTCCGCCCCGCAACGAAGCCGCGCGCCGATTGCGGCGCATCACCCCTGGCTCATATGTGGGACGTTTTCCCTCCGGCGCCAGAGCTTCCGCTCCGGACAGAGAGCGGAAAATACGAAAATGGCGGTCGCGCGCCCTCAGCCAAACGTGATCGGCTCAGGGACGGCGCGCTTTGGCGCAATTGACTTTCTTTTCCCCGTTCCCATAGTCCCGCCGACCGCGAGCGGGCGGCGTGGCGTCGGGTCGTTGCTGGCGGAAGGCCGCTCCAGTCCTGGGCCAGATCGGCTCCGCCGCAGCCCTTCGGCGGCGGGATGCTTCGCTACGGAGAGCTGCACGGATGAAGGCCGAAGCGCAGCCAAGCGCCGTCCGCGCCGCCTCCTTCGCCCGCTCGCTTGCGATCTGGGGGCCGGGCCTCCTCGTGATGCTGGCCGACACCGACGCCGGCAATGTCGTGACCGCGGCCCAGGCCGGCGCCCAGTGGGGCTATCGCCTGCTGCCGCTAGTGCTTGTGCTCATTCCGATGCTGTACATGGTTCAGGAATTGACCGTGCGGCTCGGGCTCTACACCGGCCGCGGCCACGGCGAACTCATCCGCGAACGGTTTGGCGTCGGCTGGGCCTATGTTTCGACCCTGGGGCTCGCCGCGGCGGTCATCGGGTCGCTCATCACCGAGTTCACCGGCGTCGCTGGCATCGGCGAGCTCTTTGGCCTCCAGCGCAGCCTCACCCTGCCATTGGCGGCCGCGACTTTGCTCATCATCGTCGCCAGCGGCTCCTATAAGCGCGTCGAGCGGGTCGCGCTCATCGTCGGCCTGTTCGAGCTGGCGTTTTTCGTCGTCGCGTGGAAGGCTCACCCCGGGTTCGCGGCGCTGGCGAGGGACGCGATCGACCTTCCCATCCGCAACAGCGAGTTTCTGCTTCTGGTCGCGGCCGTCATCGGCGCCACCTTCAATCCGTGGATGATCTTCTACCAGCAGTCGGCCACCGTCGACAAAAGGCTGCAGCCGGGCGATCTCGTCCATGCGCGGTGGGATACGGGCATCGGCGCGGTCCTGACCCAGTGCCTGACCGGCGCGGTGCTGGTCGCCGCCGCGGCGTCGTTCGCCACCGGATCGCCGACGGCAAGCCTCACGACCGTCGGCGAAATCAGCGGCGCCCTGACGCCCGTCCTGGGCGAGAACGCCGGTCAGGTGGTGTTCAGCGCGGGTGTGCTCGGGGCGTCGCTGGTCGCGGCGATCGTGTCGTCGCTGGCGCTGGCCTGGGGCGTCGGCGAAGTCGCCGGATACCGCCGCTCGCTGGAATATCGGCCGTTCGAGGCCGGATGGTTCTACGGCGTCTACGCGGCCTGCGTGCTCGGCTCCTGCGCCGTCGTCTGGCTCGCCTCGAACCTCGTCTGGCTCAATATCGCCGCCCAAGTCCTCAACGCCTTCCTGATGCCGTTCGTCATCGGCTTTCTGGTCGCGCTCGCGGTCAAAGCCTTGCCCGAGCCATACCGGCTGCGCGGCTGGTATCTCGGGTTGATCATCGTTGTATGCGCCTTAGTGTCGGCGGTTGGCATGTTCGGCGGCCTACAGGCGCTGATGTGAGGCGCGAGCAGGGCAAGAGCGCATAAGAATGACGCGATTTGTCGGCTAACGTTTCGCTCCCGTGAGCGGCCGGGCAGGAGGAATCCGGAAATGTGCTTGTTCTGCGCTATCACGCGACGCCAAATGTTTCGCGGGCTGACCGTAACCGCTGTCGGCGGCGTCGTGCAGCGCCTTGCCGCCCCTGCGGTCCGTTCCCGGCTGGCCGGCGCCTCGGGCTTCGCCGGGTTGGCGGCGGCGGCCTCCCCTGGCGCCGCGCAAGCCGCGGCGCCGGTCATTCTGGGCGAAGGCCGCTACCGCTATCGGGTGGTCGAGGGCTGGGGCGCGCTGCCCCCTGGGTTCACCTATCGGGACGGCGCGGCGGTCTGCGTGGACAGCAAGGACAATGTCTACGTGTTCAACCGCGGCGACCATCCGGTGATCGTGTTCGACCGGGACGGCGGGTTCCGGCGTTCGTGGGGGAGGACATTGGTTTCGTCAATGCTCACGGCGCGGCGACCGGCCCCGACGACATGCTCTATCTGACCGACGATTTCGGCGCCGCGGTGCGCAAGTGCACGCCGGAAGGCAGGTCGTCGTGACCATCGGCACGCCTGGCAAACCCGCGCCCCGTTTCTCCGGCGATCCGTTTAACCGCTGCACCCACACCGCCCTCTCGCCGCAGGGCGACATCTATGTCTCCGACGGCTACCAGAACGCCCGGGTCCACAAATACGCGCCCGACGGAAAACTGCTGTTCTCGTGGGGCGAGCCTGGCACGGGGCCGGGCCAGTTCAATCTCGTCCACAACATCGCCTGCGACGACGACGGCCTGGTCTATGTGGCCGACCGCGAGAACCATCGGGTGCAGGTGTTCGACGGCGCCGGCAAATACCAAACCGAATGGCACAACATGATGCGACCCTGCGGCCTCTATGTCACGCGCGGCAAGTCCCCGCTGGCCATCGTTGGCGAACTGGGCCCGGAGACGGTCGCCACGCTGACCGCCGGGGTGCCAAATCTCGGCCCGCGGGTCTCGCTCGTGTCGGCGGAGGGCGAAGTGCTGGCGCGGCTCGGGACGCAGCCCGTGGGAGAAGCGCCTGGACAGTTCATCGCCCCGCACGGCATCGCGGTCGATTCCCGTGGCGATATCTACGTGGCCGAGGTCTCCAACACCTACTGGCCGCAGCTGTTCGGCAAGAAGCCGGACCACGAGTTGCGCTCGCTGCAGAAACTGGCGCGGGTGAGCTGACGCTCGCGCGGCGGCGGCCGTCTCTACAAACAGTCCAAGACATTTGCGCTGATTGCGCGCCGGTCATATATCGGCGAAGCGCTTTCGGGGAGGAATCTTGAACGTCATCGTCTACGCCATACCGGTCTTCGTCGCCCTGATGGCGACGGAGTTCGGGGTCGGGCTGGCGTTGGGACGCAACGTCTACCGGCTCAACGACGCGATCGGCTCGCTCACGGCCGGAATCCTGAGCCAGATTTCCGGCGTGTTCATGCTGGCTCTCAGCGTTGGCGTTTATGTCCTTGTCTATGACAATCTTGCTCTGGTTTCGCTCAGTGCGGGCGACTGGCGCGTCTGGGTCGGCGCTCTCATCGCCTACGATTTCTTCTACTACTGGAACCACCGCATCGACCATGAGGTCGGCATCTTCTGGGCCGCCCATGTTGTCCATCATCAGAGCGAAGCCTTCAATCTCTCGACTGCACTCAGGCAGCCGAGCTCAGGCGTGCTGCTTGGCTGGGTCTTCTATCTGCCGATGGCGATCGCCGGCGTGCCCCCGGTCGTATTCGTTACGGTTGGCCTGATCGATCTCCTCTACCAGTTCTGGATTCACACCGAGCTCGTCGGCAAGCTCGGCTGGTTCGATCGCGTGTTCGCCTCCCCCTCGAACCACCGGGTGCATCACGGCGTCAACGACCAGTATCTCGACAAGAATTACGGCGGCATTCTCATCATTTGGGACCGCCTGTTCGGCACCTACGAGGACGAGGTCGAGCCGCCGGTCTTTGGCGTCCGGGGCGGGCTCGGCGCATTCGATCCGATCTCCGCCAATCTCGCCTATTACCGGACCATGTTTGACCTTTGCCGCCGGGCGACCGATTGGCGGGACAAGATCCGGGTCTGGTTCAAGCCGCCGGGATGGTTACCCGCCAATCTCAAGCCCGCCGATCCGCCGCCTTACGATCCGAAGGCGGTCGTCATCTACGATCCCTCGGTAAGCCGCGCAACGTCGATCCTCGCCCTGGCGGCGCTCGTCGTCATGATCGGCGCGACCGCAGCCTTTCTCGTCGCCGCGCCGCATCTGCCGCTCGCCGAGGGCATTGGCGTCTTTCTCTCGCTCACCGCGGCGCTGTGGGCGATGGGGTCGGTCTTGGACGGGCGCATCTCCATTTGCGAGGCGCTCTACGTCTTCGCCGCCGCGTCGACATGCGCGGCATACGCTCTCGACTGGCCTCTGGCGCAAGACGTCATGAAGCCCTTGGCGATGGCGCTGTTGATTGTTTCCATCGTGCTGCGCGAGGGAGACAAAGATGTGAAACGACTCATCCTCCTGGCGCTCGTGGCGTCGCTCATCGGCGATACGCTTCTGCTCAAGCCATCGCTTTTCCTGCCAGGTCTTCTCGCCTTTCTGGCGGCGCACGGCTTCTACATCGCCGCCTTTTCCCGGGGCATTGGCTTCCTGCCTTCGCGCGCGGCATTTGCGGCGATCGCGGCTTTCGCCGTCGTCGTGCTCGCCACTGTCTGGCCGGGGATCTCCCCCGACCTCAAGGCGCCGGTCGCTGGTCTATGTCGGCGTTATCGCGCTGATGGCGGGGCAGGCCGCGGGGCGCGCGATCACGCTTCGCGATGGCGCCGCCGCTGCGGTCGCCGCCGGGGCGTTGATCTTCATGCTGTCCGACATCACGATCGCGCTCATGAAATTCGGCAATATCGGCTGGCCCGCGGATCAATGGACATTGCCGACCTATTATCTCGCGCAGGGTCTGATCGCTTTCTGTATGCTGCCGCGCGGGCGCCAAGCCGAGGGGGGTTCGCGGTGAGCGAACCAGCGCGCGGCGTGTGTTTGGTGATCGGGACCGGCGACGGGCTCGGCGCTTCGATCGCGCGCGCCTTCGCGCGCGAAGGCCTTGGCGTATGCGTCACCCGAAGGCCGCGCCATACCGACGTCATCGACAAGCTGGCCAAGACGATCCGCGCCGAAGGCGGCGAGGCTCACGCATTCGGGCTCGACGCACGGGTCGAGGCCGATGTCGCAGCGCTGGTTGAGCGGATCGAGCTTGAGATCGGCGCGATCGAGGTTCTGGTCTTCAACATCGGCGCCAACGTGCGCTTCCCGGTCGTCGATACGACGACGCAGGTCTATTCCAAGGTTTGGGAGATGGCCGCGCTTGCCGGATTCCTGGCGAGCCGCGAGGTCGCGCGGGCCATGATCGAGCGCGGAGGCGGCACGATCCTGTTCACCGGCGCAACCGCAAGCGTCCGCGGCGGCGCGGGCTTTTCCGCCTTCGCCGGGGCGAAGCATGCGCTGAGAGCGCTGGCTCAAAGTCTCGCGCGCGAGCTCGGGCCGAAGGGCGTCCATGTCGCCCATGTCGTCATCGACGGCGCGATCGATGGCGCCTTCATCCGCGGCCTCATGCCGGACGCCGCCGAGCGACTGGCGCGCGAGGAGATTCTCGCGCCCGACGAGATCGCCCGGAACTACGTCTGGCTGCACAACCAGAAGCGCGGCGCGTGGACCTTCGAAATGGACCTGCGGCCCTGGAAGGAGCCTTGGTGATGAGCGCGACGATCGAGTTCATATTCGATTTCGGCAGCCCGAACGTCTACCTCGCCTACCGCGCCCTGCCGCCCATCCTTGCACGGACCGGGGCCCGGCTCGCCATCAACCCCTGCTTGCTCGGCGGCGTCTTCAAGGCGACCGGCAACGCTTCGCCGGTCGTCAAATACGCGCCGATCAAGGGCAAGTTCGAGTACGAAATGCTGGAGGTGCGCCGCTTCGTCGCGAGGCATCGGTTCGAGAGGTTTCGCCTCAACCCGCATTTTCCCGTCAACACGCTGATGCTGATGCGCGGATTGGTCGCCGCCCGGGAAGCGGGCGTAGGAGACGCCTATCTCGAGATGGGCCTCAAGTGCATGTGGGAGGAGGGCCTCAAGCTCGACGACAGGCAGGTGTTGACGGGCGCCATCGACGCCGCGGGGCTCGATCCGGCGCGCTTGCTCGCGGCGGCCGAGAGCGATCCCGTCAAGCAGAGGCTCGCCGACAACACCGCGGCCGCAGTCGCGCGCGGCGTGTTCGGGATGCCGACTTTTTTCGTTGGCGGCGAGATGTTCTTCGGCAAGGAGCGGCTGGCGCAGGTCGAAGAGGCGGTCGAGGCGGAAAGCGCGCGTTCAGCGTCGTAAATGCAGGCCCGAATTAGTATTAACGCGCGATCGCGCCTTCGTGACGAAGGTTTGTGAGAATTTTAGCAATCCCATCGAGGGTTCGGTAATCGCTCGCTGGGATTTTCCTTTGTGAGCGGGATCTTGCGCCTTGGACGCAGGCGCCCGTCGAACGAATGGAGAATCCGATGACTCGAGTTCAAAACTTCCTGGGCGATGAATTTGGCGTCACCGCGATCGAATATGCGCTGATCGCCAGCTTGATCGCGGTCTTCATCATTGTCGCCGTTCAATATGTCGGCACGCAGGTCAGCACGGTGTTCACCGAAGTGGGCAACTCGCTCAAGTAAGCGGGCGGCTCGCGCCAGGTTGGCGGGACAATAAAAGCCGGCGGGCGGTTTACACCGCGCGATCGGGCAAGGAATATGGCGAGGCGCCTGTCGTCAGGCGACCTCACCATGACCCGTTACGCGCATTGTCTTGCGCTGCCTCTCATGCGCCACGGCCTCGGCCGCGGAGCGGCTGGGCGGACCTTCGCGGCTGGACTGAATCGCCGGAGCCAGAGCCCCAGCAATATCTGTCGAGCAAAGTCTTTGCGAAAATCGGAATCTGTGCTATATGCAGACGGATCGAACCCTCGCCTTGCGAGGCGCGGGCAAGGAAGTGAAAACAGACGGGATTTTTTTTATTTTTTTCGCCGTAACCCATTGAGAAGTCCCGATTCGGACGAATAAAACAAGCCAATCCAAGCAATTTTATTTGGATTAGCTTGGTTTTGCTTGGCGCTATTTGGCCCCCGAGCCGGCCCGCGACCTCGCTTCGGCTGTGCCGGGGACGGCATCGGTTCCCTCCAAAGCGTTCGGACACGTCTCGGGCCAAACGGGAGCACCAAGGCTTGCATAAAATAGATAAAGTCTATAGACTTTAACTAGTAATGATCGGCTGAGCGTCGGCCGGCGAGGGGATCGGCGACTTCGGAACGCCGATGGCGGGCGGGGCGAGCGATGACAGCGTTGAGATCAATCTTGATGGCCGCCGGGGCGGCGCTGGCGCTTGCGGCGCCGGCGGGCGCGGCCGATCTGCCGACCACCAAGGAGGCCGCGCCGCCTGCGCCGGCGAACTGCTTTTTGAGCCTCTGGACCTATTTGAATTCAAGTCCCGCCGAATGCCCGCTGAGCTATGCGGGCATCACTGTCTACGCCACGATCGACGTCGGCCTCGGCTACAGCTCCAACGGCGCGCCTTTCAATGGGTCATACGCCAATGGCGTTTACAGCTTCGTCGGCAAGCAGAGCTACGGGTCCAAGTGGCTGTGGACGCCGAACGGGATCAACCAATCGGTGGTCGGGATCAATATGAAGGAGCCGATTCCGTGGTTCCCGGGATGGTCGCTCGTCGGCGCCCTGGAAACGGGATTCGACCCTTATTCCGGCAACCTCGTCAACGGTCCACGCTCGCTCGTGCAGAATAACGGCCAGGCACTGACCCTCCAGAGCGCAAACAGCGACTCAAGCCGCGCCGGCCAATTCGATAACTCGGTTGGATACATCGGCCTCAGCAACCAGACCTTCGGAACACTCACCGTCGGCCGGGTGACCTCGCTGACGCTGGACGGCGTGATCGGATACGATCCGATGGGCGGCTCCTACGCCTTCTCTCCGTTGGGATATTCCGGCTCCTACGCGGGCTTCGGCGACACGGAAACAAACCGCGCCAACACAGGAGTGAAGTACCGCGTGGCCTACGAGAATTTCCACGGCGGGGGCTTGGCGCAGTGGGGTGGCTATGCTCAGGGCAACGGCACGACCGGTCTCTATCAGGGCGATATCGGCGCTGACGTGCAAAACGTCTTTGGCGGTCTTCTCTCGGTGGACCTCGTCGGCAGTTACGCCCAGAACGCAGCGAGTCTCTCTAACTTCACCGGCACGTGCGCCACGCTCACGAAGGGGCCGTTCAAAGGCCAGACCGCCTGCACGAATGGGATCCCGGAGTTCTACGGCCCGGACGACCTGAAGGCGACGCTGTCAAACAACAGCGGCGCCATGCTGCTCGCCAAGTACAAATGGGGCCCTGTGACGATCTCCGGCGGGTGGATGTGGTGGCAGCAGGCCAATCCCAGCGACGATTTTTTGAACGGCTTCCAGACGCTCGGCGGCTACAGCGTTCCCGCGACCATCGTCACGACCAACAAAGCCATCGCGAAACTCTTTCCGACGGCATGGACCAATTACACTGCCTATAACAGGATGAGGGTGGTTAATGTCCCCTTCATCGGCGCCAAATATTCCTTTAACTCGGAGCTGGACGTGATCGGCGCCTTTTATTACGAAAACCAGAACAACTATAATTCCTCGACCACGCCCTGCGCCTACGCCAAGACGAGCTTTGTCCAGCCGAACGGGAATGTCCTCAACGCCATCCGCGAGAACAGCAGCGCCTGCGCCGGAACGCAGTACGCCGTCTCCGCCATGCTCGATTATCGGCCGCTCAAGCGCGTCGATCTCTATGCGGGCGTGATGTTCTCGAACGTTTATGGCGGCCTCGCGAATGGCTTCCTGGCGACCCAGAACATCGCGCCAACCGCCGGCTTGCGCGTCAAATTCTGACCGCAGCGCCGCCTGGCTTGGAGGGGCCGCCGCCGGACGACTTGCGAGAGCCGGCCCTCACCTATGGTCGATGCAGCCCCACCTCATGCAATCATCGGGATTGCGGCTGAGGCCGTCGGTCCGGTGAACGTTGTAAGGGTAGGACTGGTAGGGGTTCGGGCTTATGAACTCCTTGGGCAGTTGGTCCGGGGGAAGGCGCAATGCGGCTCGCAGCGTCATGACGGGGATGTGTTGGTCTTGGGCGCGCGCCGCGACGGGAGCCGCCAGCGAACCCGCGAGCGCGGCCGCAAACATCATCCGGCTCTTGAGCGATAACCTCATTCTTGCCTCCTGATCGCAGGACAGTCGAAACGCCTCCGCAGCCCTTTGTATCGCGTGGTTTAACATATTGGTCGGAGCGGGCCCCAAGAAAACTGGTAAATTCAAATTTAGGAAGCGGAAGAGTTCGCCGTGGCGACGGCGCGCCCGCCATATTCGGACGGGCAGGGCGGGACGCTTGGGAGTCTTCCGAGGTTGGAAACACCGGCTGCGGCGCCCTAGATTGGCGCTACGCCGGCCGTCCGGCGCGGGACGTATGGGACTGAACGAACCGGCGCATGGACAACCTTCTTCTGCTGGCCGCCGATCCAGGCGCCTGGGCCGCGCTTGCGGCCCTGTTCGCCATGGAGGTTGTGCTCGGCCTCGACAACCTCGTGTTCATCGCGCTGCTGTCGAACCGGATCGACGAGCATCGCCGACGTCTAGCGCGAAGCCTCGGCCTGTCGCTGGCGCTTCTGTTCCGCCTGACCTTTCTCGGCTCCGCATCCTGGGTCGTGCGGCTCAGGGAACCGATCACGACGGTGTTCGGGCACGCGTTTTCCGTGCGCGACCTGCTCTTGCTGGCCGGCGGCTTGTTCCTGGTCTGGAAGGCGACGACTGAGATCCACCATAAAGTCGACCCGGACGCCGACACTGACGAATCGAGTGCCCGCTCGCCGCTCAGCCTGACCGCCGGCCTCATACAAATCATCGTGATCGATATCGTCTTTTCGGTCGACAATATCATCACAGCCGTCGGCATGACCGACCAGTTTCCGATCATGGTGGTTGCGGTCGTCGCCGCGATCGGGGTCATGATCGCGGCCTCCGGGCCGCTCGCGGCATTCATCAACCGCAATCCGACGGTGTTGATGCTGGCGCTGAGCTTTCTGCTCATGATCGGCATGACGCTGATCGCCGACGGCTTCGGCTTTCATATCGAAAGGGGTTATATTTACGCGGCGATGTTCTTTTCCTCCCTCGTCGAGGCGCTCAACACGCTCGCCAGGCGCAAAGCCAGGCGGGCGGCGTGACGCTGTCCTCACTCATCATTTTCGCCGCGATCTATTTCGTCGCGGTGGCGACGCCGGGACCGGGCGTGGCCGCGCTCGTTGCACGCGTGCTGGGTCACGGGCTCGAAGGCGTCGCGCCGTTCATCGCCGGCTATTTCGTCGCCGACATGTTTTGGCTCTTGCTGGCCGCGACAGGTCTCGCCGTCGTCGCCAAGGCCTTCGCCGGCGTGTTCATCGCCATCAAGCTCGCTGGCGCCGCCTATCTGTTCTATCTCGCCTGGAAGATGGCGACCGCGCCGGTCGCCCTGGCGGATTCGCCGCCGCCGGCCTCGCGCGGCTGGCGGGCGTTCCTAGCCTCGCTGTCGCTGACCCTGGGCAATCCCAAGGTGATGGTCTTCTTCCTCTCGATCATGCCGCTTGTCGTGGACGTCAGGACGCTGACGTTGCCCGCGCTCATGGAGCTCGCCGCCGTTTCGGCGGTGGTGATCTTCTCGACGCTCGCGCTTTATGCGCTCGCCGCCAACCGGGCTCGCGCACTTCTCAATTCGGCGCGGGCGATGCGGTTCGTCCATCGCGCCGCCGGCGCACTGATGGCCGGCGCCGCGGTCGCCGTCGCCACGAGGTGAGTCATGTCGGATCTCCTGGCGATCGGCGAGGCCCTGGTCGAACTCAACCAGCCCAAGGAGGGCGCGCCGTTCGTGCAGGGGTTCGGCGGCGACACTTCGAATGCGATGATCGCGGCGGCGCGGCTCGGCGTGGACGCTGCTTATTTCACCGCCGTCGGCGCCGACCGGTTCGGTCAGGCCCTGACCGAACTCTGGCTCAACGAAGGCGTCGACGCGAGCCGGATCGCGGTCAACGGCGACGCCCACACCGGGCTTTATTTCGTCACCCACGGCGCGCTAGGCCACGAGTTCTCCTATATGCGCGCGGGATCGGCGGCGAGCCGGATCAGCGAGAGCGACCTGCCAGAGGATCGCATCCGCGCCGCCAAGATCCTGCACGTCTCCGGCATCAGCCAGGCGATCTCGTCCTCGGCGACCGATGCGGTGTTCGCCGCCATCGACATCGCCCGCGACGCCAAGCGGCTCGTCTCATATGACCCAAACTTCAGGATGAAGCTCTGGCCGCTGCGGCGCGCGCGGGCGATCATTCACGAGGCGATGCGGTCATGCGACATTGCGCTCCCGGGCTTCGACGACGGGCAGGCGCTGACCGGCCGCAGCGACGCCAACTCGATCGTCGATTTCTATCTCAGCCTCGGCGCGCCGGTGGTCGTGCTCAAGCTCGGCAAGGACGGCGCGATCGCCGCGACGCCGAAGCGGCGCGAACACGTCGCCGGCTATTCCGTCGCCGCGGTCGACGCCACGGGAGCGGGCGATTGCTTCGACGGCGCCTTCCTGGCCGAATATGTCCAGCGGAACGAACCGTTCGCCGCGGCGCGGTTCGCCAATGTCGCTGCGGCGCTCTCGACCCTGGGCTACGGCGCGGTCGCGCCGCTGCCCCGCCGCGCCGACGTCGAGGCGGCGGTTGCGGCTGAAGGGGGGCGGTAGCGGCGAGGCTGTTCCAAATCGACCCCAAATTTTTCAAAATGCAGCAAAGCCGGCCGATGCCTCGGCCAAATTTATCCAAATAAAAGCCTTGGATTTCCTTGGCGATTATCACCTTGACAAAGCCGCATAGGTATCGTACGAACTGCGGCATAGGAGCTTTCCATGTCCGCCGCCATCCTTCAAAACCCGATCTTCACCGATAACGACAAGGCTCGCGAATGGCTTGAGGCCCGCGTCTGGGCATCTGGGCGATCCTGTCCGCATTGTGGAACCGTCGATCATTCTACCCTCCTAAAGGGTAAGGCTCACCGTGCGGGCGTCTACCAGTGCCTCGATTGCCGCGAGCAGTTCACGGTCACGGTAGGAACGGTTTTCGAGCGCTCCAAAATCCCGCTCTCTAAGTGGCTTGCGGCGCTCTTTCTCATGGTCGCGAGCAAGAAAGGCATTAGCGCCCATCAAGCCCACCGTATGCTCGGCGTCTCGTACAAGAGCACTTGGTTCATGATGCACCGCTTGCGCGAAGCAATGCGCCAAGGCGGCCTAGCTCCAATGGGCGGCGAAGGTTCCGTCGTCGAGATTGACGAGTTGTTCATCGGTCGCAAGCCGGGCGTTGAGGCGCGTCCGGTGGCCTGCTGCCGGTTCCGTGGACACCGAGATAGGGTGTTTCAGGAAGCCGCAGGCACTCGACCATCGGCTACCTCAGCCCGGTTGAGTTCGAAAGGAAGGTCGGACTAGCTTAACTGCCTGTCCACGGAACCGGCAGCAGACCACGGGTTGGGTCCATCACAAGCACGCTGTCCTGACGCTCGTTGAGCGCGGCGGAACTGCCCGCTCATTCCATATCGACGGCGCGACGAAAGAGAACATCCTTCCGATCATTCGTGAGAACATCGCGCGCAAGTTGCACGTGATGACGGACGAGGCCAAGCGCTATGCGCAACTTGGCAACGAGTTCGCGAAGCACGACGCCGTTGATCATTCGCGCGGCGAGTACGGTTACACGGACCGAAAAACCGGCACGAAGGTCAACACCAACACAATTGAGGGCTATTACTCAATCTTCAAACGCGGCATGAAAGGCGTGTACCAGCATTGCTCAGAGAAGCATTTACACCGTTATCTCGCCGAATTTGACTTTCGCTATTCAAACCGTTCTGCGCTTGGTTGCGAGGACGTGGAGCGCGCCGACAGGATGGCGCTTGGCATTGTTGGAAAGCGACTGACGTATCGGCGAACTAACGGAACGCAAGCCTGAGAGGAGTGGACATGCCAAACACCATCAACGTCCCAAAAGGCGATCTAAATCCTCTAAAGAGGGGCATGGCAGTCCTAACAACTTGCGTCGTCCAAACTCTGAATGAATCCGATCCAACCTTCCGAGAACGCTTTGTAAGGCGGTTGGAACGAGCGTATCGCGAACTTCAGACCGACGATCGGCGAGGCCATGATCAGGATATGTTTGAGGCGCTGGCGTGGACACGGGAGTTTCTGACCGGATTCTCCCACGCGTCTGGCCAGGGACGGCCCTTTCTCGAAGACTAGCTTTCGGCGGTCTGTGCTGCGGCCCGCTCTTTGACACCGTATCGACGGCGCGCTCAAATCTCCCCCAGGCATCCTGAATAAGCTCGATATCGTCGGGTTTAAACGTCTGGGGAGGGGTCATGTCTAGTCCTGATCCGAAAGTGATCGCGGCCATCCAAGAGCGGACGATGCCGTTCGTCAATGACCCCACCTATGCTCCCACTCTTTACGGAGCAATGGGGCGTATGATCCTTTTATGGGGACGTCTAGAGAAGAGTTTGGACGACTTGCTTATCGCAGGAATAATTATCTCAAAGAACAGCAGCGGCGAATCCCACAATATGTACGTGTCACTTGCCAGAAAACTCACACTTCTGGTACAGATTTTCCACAAATCGAAACAGCTTAAGCCGTTACACGCTAGGGCAGTTTCGCTTGTCAACGATATCCGTAAGAATAGTGGAGACAGAAATTTAATTATTCATGCGGGATGGCGCGGATTTGAAGAGGGAAACACAGAGAAAATAAAAATGCAACACTTGAAACACGAAAACGATCAGGTTGTTATTAGCGATTTTACGGTTAGTATCACCAATCTGTCAGATATGTGCTCTAACTTCCATCTTTGCAACGCAAAGATAATTGCCCTTCTCCTCGATATCCAAGAAATATTGAAAGAATCTCAAGCACGAGCGCGCGCGCGAGCTGGTCGCCGGCCTCCCACCTGTTAACGGCCTGATCCGCCACGCGAAGCATCTCCTCTCGCAACCCAGAGGAGAGAACCACGCCGGCCTGTCCATTCTCTTTTAACATTGATCTCTCGGCTTTGTCAAGGTTACAATCCCCATTTCCTTTTCAGAATTTAGCCTTTTCAAGGGGTTATGCTGACCCCTAGGGCGAAAAATTCTCTCCCCGCTTCCTTCCAGCCCCTTGGCCCCGGTTTATTGGACTAAACAGCAAGGATACCACCTTTTCTGATTAGCGCAAAGACAAATTATTTAGATCGTACCTGATGCGTGCGGCGCGGCGCGCGCCAGGCGACGCGCGCCGAGCCGGCGGCGAAGGCAGCAACGCAGTTCTGCGCCGGTCCCGCTCGTCAGGCGAAGAAATGGCCCAAGAGCTTTACGGCGGGCGCTTTCGGCGCCAACCTTGACGGTGATGGACCTTGCCGCCTTCCGCGCGTCGCTTTCCTCGGCTTCGGCGCCGTCGAATCTGAGCCCTGCGCTACGCGCCCTGTGGCTTGACGCGCGGGGGAATTGGGAGGGCGCGCACGATGCCGCGCAGGCGGACGAGGGCGGGGCAGGGGATTGGGTGCACGCGTACCTGCATCGCAAGGAGGGCGACGCTGGCAACGCCGCCTATTGGTACCGCCGCGCGCGCCAGCCGGTCTGCAGAGCCTCGCTCGATGAGGAATGGACGGCGATCGCGAGCGCGCTCCTCAAGGCCGAAGGCGGGGAGGCGGCCTAGAGCGGCGCCCTCTTTCTCGCAAAGAGGTCGCGGTTCGCTGGCAAACGCTAGCGTCTCGCCCACGTTCCGCGTAGATCGCTGCGATCGCGAGTAGACGCCTGCGCGCGATCACCGAAGGAGCCTCAAGCCAATGCCCGTCATCATCGCGTTTGGCGATTCCAACACCTGGGGCTCCGACCCGGCGACGGGCGGGCGGTTTCCGCGCGAGCAGCGCTGGCCGACCGTCATGCAGCGCGAGCTCGGATCCGAGTACGAAGTGATCGCCGAGGGACTGCGCGGCCGCACGACAGTTCACGACGATCCGATCGAGCCCTACCGCTCCGGCGGGGACGCGCTGCCGCCGTGCCTCATGAGCCATGCGCCGGTCGACCTCGTGATTCTCGCGCTCGGCTGCAACGACCTGAAGAAGCGGTTTTCCGTGTCCGCTTTCGACATCGCCGAGGGCGCGGCGCGCCTAATCTTTCTCGCCCGAGCGTATGGCGAAGGTCCGGACGGGCGCGCCCCCGGAATCCTACTGGTCGCGCCGCCGCCGATCGCCCGGCTGACCGGCTACGCGGAGATGTTCGAAGGCGGGGCCGAGAAGTCGCGCCTGCTTGGGGAGCGCTTTCGCGAGATCGCCAGGCAGGAGGGGATTGCGTTTCTCGACGCCGGCGCCGTCATTCGCTGCTCGGACCTGGACGGCATCCACTACGAGGCGGATCAGCACGCGTTGCTCGGACGCGCCGCCGCCGAAGCGGCCCGCAAGGCGCTCGCGGCGGCGTAGGGGCGAGCGCGTCAAGACGGGTCTTCAAACGAACAAACAAAGGGGGCGATACTCTCGCCGACCCCCGCTTTTGGGATTTCGGCAGCGCAAATGTCAGCCGCCGCCGCTGTCGCGCCCCAGGGCCGCTTCGCGCTGATCGACGACCCGCCGACGCTCGATGTGATCCATTCAAGCGCAAGCGCGTCTCCGTGCATTGGGAATTCATGTTCACGCGCTCAATGTTCGCAACCGCCGATATGGGCGAGCAAGGCGCGCTGCTCAACGAAGTCGCCAAGCTCGTCGACGCCGGTACGCTCAGGACGACGCTGACGGAAAAGATTGGCCGGTTCGACGCGGCCAATCTGCGCCGCGCCTATGCGGTGATCGAAAGCGGCCGGGCGCGAGGCAAGATCGTCCTTTAGGGCTTCTGAGCCCGCTCGCGCGGTCAGTCGCCGCCGTTGTCGATGCAGCCGTAGGTGGCGCAATCGTCGGGATTGCGACTGAGCCCGTCGGTTTCCTTGGCGCTGGACGCCGGCGACCAAGCCGGGGCGAAAATCGTCACCGCGGCGGGGGCTTGGGCGCGCATGGCGAGGCTGCGATGGTGGAATGCCCGAGAATGGTGGACCGTCCCGTAGTCGTTCAGCGCGGCATAGGCCGATATGGGAGCCGTAAGCGCGATCCCGAGCGCAAGCGGCAATGCAATTGTGTGTCTCATGGCTTCCTCCCTGGCGCTCGGCAAATTTTGGAATGAGCGGATTCTGGCCCTCGAAACCATAGACAGTTTTTTGACTAGACGCGGGCTAAGGAGCTCGTTCTCGAGGCTTCCAACAGCGCTCTGCCGCCGTCAGAACCCACCGCCCCCAACGTCGACGCAGCCCCACTTGGAGCAATCGTCGGGATTGCGGCTCAATCCATCGGTCTCGTGAATGTTATAAGGATATCCGTACGGATTGGTCGGGTCCCTGAAGATCCTCGGCAGCTTGTCCGGCGGGAGTTTGCTCGCAGCCTCCGCGGTCAGGTCAGGAATGTTCCGCCTCTCGGTGTTACATCCCGCAACGGATCCCGCCAGCGCGGCGGCAAGCGCGAGCCGGAGAAAGATCGTTTGCCTCATTGGCGTCTCTCCTTTGCGCTTCGGGCAGAGCGCCGAATGGCGCTCCGTTCCGACTAATTCGGGTATCTTGAGGTATCTCGGCATTGTGCCAATCGGCGCCTAGGTCAAAACTTTAATTTATATTCGAGCGCGCGGGCGGACTTCCCGACCCCAGTTCCCGCGCCATGCCTCGGATCGAAGCCGAAGGCGAGGGGGATGTGTGATGCGTTTCTCGATTGCGCGCGGCCGCGGGCGCGGTTAAAGCCAAGCCGCTGACTTCACTCTCCGCTTGCGGACATCCCGCCCTTGAGCGTCGACGCGGACATTGACGCGCTTGCCGCGCGCGATCTCCTGGCCTCCGCCGCGCGTGAGGCCGGGGCGCTGGCGCTCGATTATTTCAGGCCGGGAGCGCGCACCTCGGCCCAGGTGGAGACAAAAGTCGGCGGTTCGCCGGTCACGGCTGCCGATCTCGCCGCCGATTTGCTGCTGAAGCGCCGCCTGCGCGACGCCCTGCCCGAGGCCGGCTGGCTTTCGGAGGAGACAATCGACGATTTCGAGCGCCTCGCCCGCCGCAGTCTCATCGTCGTCGACCCGATCGACGGCACCCGCGCGTTCGTGATCGGCGATCCGCACTGGGCGGTTTCCGCCGCGCTCGTCGTCGACGGGCGCCCGATCGCAGGCGTCGTCCACGCGCCGGCGCTCAACGAAACTTACGCCGCCGCGCGCCGCGCCGGGGCGACGTTCAACGGCGCCACGGTCGCCGCCGCCTCCGAGTGGCCGCCGCGCGCCGCCGCCGGCCCCAAGCCCACTATTCAGGCGATGGCGGCGAAACTCGGTGCAGCAGTTGCGGTCACGCCGCGCGTGCCTTCGCTCGCCTACCGCCTGTGCATGGCGGCGCGCGGCGCGGTCGATTTCGCCGTCGCGGCCGAGAATTCGCACGATTGGGACATCGCCGCCGCCGATCTCCTGCTCGAGGAGGCGGGCGCGCGCCTGATCGACGCGTCGGGCGAGCGGCTCCTCTACAATGCCCGCCACGTCCGGCGAGGCGCGCTCCTCGCCGCGCCGGAGGCGGCGGCGCCCAAACTGATCGAGGCGTTTCGGGCCGCGATCGGCTGGCGGCCGAACTGACCGGCGGCGGCTTCACCGGGCGGCTTGCGTTTTTGCCGCGACGAAGGCAAAGGCCAGCCGGCGAACCGGCGCCGGTACGCGCAACGCCTCTCAAGGAAAACGATCATGACGTCCCGCGATCCCGAAGCTCAAGGCGAGGCGAAGCCGCAGCTGCTGCACCTGGTGTTCGGCGGCGAGCTGAAATCGCTCGATGGCCACGAATTCCGCGATCTCGAGAAGATCGACATCGTCGGCCTGTTTCCCGATTACGCCAGCGCCGAACGGGCGTGGCGCGCCAAGGCCCAGGCGACGGTCGACAGGGCGCAGTTCCGCTACTACGTCGTCCATTTGCATCGCCTTCTCGAGCCGGACCTCGCGCCTCCGACGCGGACCGCCTGAGCTCTCTATGGCGAGGCGTGTCGGCAGGTCTGAGTGGGCGCAGGAGACGATCGGATTCGGGCTCGCGAGCTATCTGCGCTTCGTCCGGCGCACGAGCCGGTTCACGACGGTCCCTGAGGATCTCGACGCATTCATCAAAGGCGAGCTGCCGCTGATCGCCGCGATGTGGCACGGCCAGCACCTGATGATGCCGCTCGCCCGCCCAAAGACGATGGATCGGCTCGCAGTTCTCATTTCGCGCCATGAGGACGCTGGCGCTCAGGCGCTGGCCGCGGAGCGGCTCGACATCATCCCGGTGCGCGGCTCGGGCGGCCCCGCCGACCGCGTCTATTACAAGGGCGGCGCGTCCGCGATGCGCGAACTGATGCGCCAGCTGGAATTGGGTGTCTCCGTCGCCATGACCGCCGATGTTCCCAAGCGCGCGCGCGTCGCCGGACCTGGAATTGTCGCGCTGGCCAAGCTGTCGGGCCGTCCGATCGTCCCAACCGCGGTGGTCTCGAGCCTGCGCGTCCAGTTCCACACCTGGGATCGCGCCACGCTCGGATTGCCGTTCGGCCGGGCGATCGTTGTTGTCAGCGATCTCATCCGCGTTTCGGCCGACGCGGACGAAGGGGAGATGGAGGCCGCGCGGCTCGCCGTCGAGCACGGGCTCGACGAGGCCCACCGGCACGCCTACGCCATGGTTGGAGCGAGCGATCCCGGCGCTGAGCTGAGATCGGCATGACGGCGCCGCTGTCGCTCCTTGCCTATCGGGCGGCCTCGTTCCTGGCGACGCCGCTGGCCGGGCCGATCCTGGCGATGCGGCTCAGGCGCGGCAAGGAGGATCCGCGGCGCATCGGCGAGCGTCGCGGGCTCACCCGTCTCGCCCGCCCGCCGGGACCGCTCGTCTGGCTGCATGGCGCAAGCGTCGGCGAGGCCGTCGTGCTTCTGCCCTTCGTCGAGCGCATCACCCGTATGGGCGTAACCGCGCTCGTGACCACTGGAACGCTGACCTCGGCCGCCTTGCTTGCGCAGCGCCTGCCGCCGGGCGCGCGCCACCAATATGCGCCGCTCGACAGCCCGCTCTTCGTGCGCCGGTTCCTCAAGCATTGGCGCCCTGACGCGGCGCTGGTGGCGGAAAGCGAGCTCTGGCCGAACATGATCATCGAGCTTAAGCGGTCCAGGGCGCCGCTCGCGATGGTCAACGGGCGGATCAGCGAGCGGTCGTTGCGCCGCTGGATGAAGGCGCCACGGTTCATCGCCGCGCTCATGAACGATTTCGATCTCTGCCTCGCCCGAAGCGAGAGCGACGGACAGCGGCTTATCGCGCTCGGCGCGCCGAGGGTGCTGGTCGCCGGCGACGTTAAGTTCGACGCGACGACCCTGCCTGCGGACCGGCGCGAGCTTGCCGAACTCGCAGGCCTGACGTCGGGTCGCCAGATCTGGATCGCCGCCTCGACGCACGAAGGCGAGGAGACGATCGCGGCGGCGGCGCAGAGGCGCCTCCGCCAGGTGTTCCCCGACGCGCTAGCGCTGATAGCGCCGCGCCATCCCGATCGGGGCGAGGCGGTTCTGCGCCAACTTGAGGCGCAGGGCCTCGTCTGCGCCCTGCGCTCGCGGGGTGACGCGATCGGGCCGAGAACGGCGGTCTATGTCTGCGATACGATAGGCGAACTGGGGCTATTCTACCGCCTGGCCGGGGTGGTGTTCGTCGGCAAGTCTTTCGGCGGCGGCGGCGGCCAGAATCCGATCGAACCCGCAAGACTCGCGTCGGCTATTCTGCACGGGCCGATGGTCGCGAATTTCGCCGACGCCTATGCGGCGCTCGATGACGCCGGCGGAGCGCTCGAGGTCGCGCGCCCGGAGGACCTGGGCGAAGCGCTGATTGCGCTCTTCGCCGACGCGGCGCGTCTTCGGGCGATGGCGCGGGCGGCGGCCGATACGGTTGAGCGCCGAGCAGGCGCCGTCGACCGCTCGATGCGCGCGCTCGAAGCCCTGTTGCCCGCTGCCGGGGCGGCGGGGTGAGGGCGCCCGGCTTCTGGGCGAAGCGGAGGCCGACCCTGCTTGCGCGCGCGCTTCATCCGGCCGGCGCGCTTTACGGACGAACGACCGCGCGGCGCATGCGCAGCCCAGGCGAGCGCGCCGGCGCGCCGACGATCTGCGTCGGCAATTTTGTCGCCGGCGGCGCCGGCAAGACGCCGGCCGCGCTGGCGCTTGCGCGGATGCTGGTCGCAAACGGCCGGCGCGTCGCCTTCCTGTCGCGCGGCTACGGCGGCGCCGAACGCGTCGAGCCGCTCATGGTTGACCCTAACGCCCATACCGCGGCGATCGTCGGCGACGAGCCGCTGCTCCTCGCGAGGATCGCGCCGTGCTGGGTGGGGACGGATCGGGTCAGAAGCGCGAAGAGCGCGGTCGAGGCCGGCGCGAACGCGCTCGTTCTCGATGACGGCCTGCAGAATCCTGCGCTGGTCAAGGACCTCGCCTTCGCGGTCGTCGACGGCGAGACCGGCTTCGGCAACGGCTTATGCATTCCGGCCGGACCGCTGCGGGCGCCGGTTTCGGCGCAGCTGCCGTTCGTGCGCGCGCTGATCGTGCTGGGCGGCGAAGAGGCCGGGCTGTCGGCGATCGCCGCCGCCGCGCCGGGCAAGCCCATAATCCGCGCCAGCCTCGAGCCGGACGCGCTCGCCGCGGCGCCGCTGATCGGCCGCGAAGTCGTCGCCTTCGCCGGCATTGCGCGGCCGGAGAAATTCTACGCCACCCTGCGCCGGGTCGGAGCGCAGATCGTCATGACCCGCGACTTCGCTGACCATCATCTGTACACGGCGCCCGAGATCGAAGCCTTGATCGAGCAGGCCGGGCGGCGGAGCGCGCTTCTTGCGACGACGGAGAAGGATCTCGTTCGTCTCGGCCCCCGCCACGCCCGGGCGGTCGTGACCCTGCCGGTGACGTTGCGATTCGAGGAGCCGGGGGTCGTGCAGCGAATGCTGCGGCAGGCCTTACGGGGGTAGCTGACACATGATGGCTGCGTGGCCCCGCCTACGGCAATCGCGCCGTCGCAGTCGCGAGGCATGCGATGCCCTCGTTGCGGCCGGCAAATCCGAGGCCTTCGGTCGTCGTCGCCTTGACGGCGACGCGAGCGATGTCGATGCCGGCGATTTCGGCTACGCGCTCGCGGATCGCTTGGCGATAGGGGCCGATCTTGGGGGCTTCGCAGATCAGCGTCGCGTCGAGATTGACGATGAACCCGCCACGTGCGCGGACGCGGGCCGCCGCGTGGGCGAGGAACACCTTCGACGCCGCGCCCTTCCACCGCGGATCGGAGGGCGGGAAATGGGCTCCGATGTCGCCTTCGGCGAGCGCGCCGTAAAGCGCGTCGGCGAGTGCGTGCAGCGCCACGTCGGCGTCGGAATGACCCTTGAGCGCCGCGGAATGAGGGATGCGAACCCCGCCGAGCCATACATGGTCGCCGGGAGCGAAGGCGTGGACGTCGAAGCCCTGGCCGACCCTCGTCTCGCCCGCTTCGCCCATGAGCCGTGCCTCGGCGACGTTGAAATCCTGCATGGTGGTCACCTTGACGTTGGCGGGGTCGCCCTCGAACACGTAGGCCGGCGCTCCCGCCCATTCGGCGACCGCGACGTCGTCAGTGAGGCCGGCGACCCCGGCGGCGGCGGCGCGCTGATGCGCCGCGAGGATCAGCGGAAAGGCGAACGCCTGCGGCGTCTGCACTGCTCTCAGCGCCGAGCGCGGCGGGGTCGCCAGCACCCGGCCGTCGGCGTCTACTTGCTTCACCGTATCGCTCATCGGCGTCCCGGGCGCCGCCGCGCCGTGCCGCTCGGCCGCCTGAACCGCGCGCGAGACGAGATCGGGCGAGGGAAAAGGCCGGGCCGCGTCGTGGATGAGCACGATATCCGGCGCGGCCGGGACGAGAGCTTCGAGCCCTGCGAGAACGCTTTGCTGGCGCGTTTCGCCGCCGATCGCGGGCGGCCCGAGCGCCCCCGCCACGGCGGGGGTCAGATGCGCCAGCGCTTCGTCATAAAGCGCGCGGTCGTCCGCGCGGATGGCGACCGTCGCGGCCAAGAACGGCCAGCCAGCGGCCAGCGCATTGAGCGTATGGGCGATCAACGGGCGCCCGGCGCAGTTGAGATATTGCTTCGGCCGCTCCCCGCCGAGCCTCAGGCCCCGGCCTGCGGCGACGACGACAAGCGCAACCTTGATCGACGACAATTTGAGGGCTCCGGGACTCGGTCGAGACGCTTTTCCAGCCCATTTGAGCCGGCGTCAACGCGAGCGGCGCCGGGGGGAGGGCCTGGCGCCTCAGTTCGACATTTTCCGAAGTCGTGGAAAGCGAGAAGAATCTCCGCGAGCCATGCGACCGAGCGCTCCGCGGCGTCATAGGCGGCCGCAGCGGTTTCGAACTCAAGCACAGAGCAATATTGCACTGGCGTCCATTTTCCTAGATCTTCGACATCGCGTCTGAACTCCTCGAAACCGAACGTGTTGTCCGGCCGCAGAAAGACATCGACGCACCGGTCGCGCTCGCCGTTTTCGATGCTGGCGAAAACGAGCCAGGATTTATCAATTCGTTCTGACATTGGGCTCCCCGATCACAGATCGGCTCGTTTTCAAATTAAGATACTACCCCTAAGGAGCCCCGTCTTGACTTGGCCCTGGAGCGCGCCGATCAATCGCGGCGAACCCGTGCCGGAAATCCGTCGTGCCGCTGAAGCTGATCCTCGCCAACAAGGCCTATTCGTCATGGTCGCTGCGGCCATGGATCCTGCTCGTGCATTTCAAGATTCCGTTCGAGGAGCTGGTCATCCCGATGGCTCAGCCCGAGACGCGGGCCAACATGCTCAAATATGCGCCGACGGCAAAGTGCCCGTCGCTGCATGACGGCAAGATCGCGGTCTGGGAGTCGCTCGCGATCATCGACTATATCGCCGAGGCCTATCCCGAGAAGGCGATCTGGCCCAGGGGTAAGGCGGCGCGGGCCCATGCGCGCTCGCTCGCCAACGAAATGCACGCCGGCTTCAGCGCGCTGAGGCAGGCCTGTCCGACCAATTTCCGCCGGCCGGTCGGGGCGATTCCGCTCAGCGACGAAGTTCGCGCCGACGTCGCGCGCATCGAAGCGGCCTGGGCGCACGCGCGCGCAACCTTCGGCAAGGGCGGACCCTATCTGTTCGGCCGCTACTCCGCCGCCGACGCGATGTTCGCGCCGGTCGTAAACCGCTTTCATGTCTACGACGTGCCGGTCTCCAAGCCGACGCGGGCCTATATGGAGGCGATCATGGCTCTCCCGGCGTGGAAGGCGTGGATCGCCGACGCTGACGCCGAGCCTTGGCGGATTGAACGCTATGATGCCATCTGACGAGACCTGAGGCCGTTGAGCGCGCCGGACGACAGCGCCCCCTCGGACAGCAGGGGCCGAAGCAGGCCAAGGCGCCCTCGCTCGCAAGTCCGCGATATCGCGGGCCGGCGCATCATTGCTGAGGGTCTCGAGCGCAATGTCTGGAGCGACCTCTATTTCAACGCTATGACCATGTCGTGGCCGGCGTTCGTCGCCGTGCTCGCGGCGGCCTTCGTGGCGCTCAACTTCGTGTTCGCGGTGATCTACGATCTCGGCGACGCCCCAATCGCCAACGCGGGCAAGGGCAGCCTGGCGGATCTCTTCTTCTTCAGCGTCGAGACAACGTCGACCGTCGGTTATGGCGACATGCATCCGCAAACAATCTACGGGCATGTCGTGGCGACGGCCGAGAATTTCACCGGCCTCTTGCTACTCGCTGTAATGACCGGGCTCGTGTTCGCTCGCTTCTCGCGTCCCCGCGCGCGCATCATCTTCGCCAAATATCCGGTCGTGACCAAGTACAACGGCGCGACGACGCTCATCTTCCGGATGGCCAACGCGCGCAGCAATTTCATCACCGAAGCGACCGCCAAGCTGTGGGTTCTAAGACCGACCGTCTCCGAGGAGGGCAAACGGCTGATTGGTTTCGAGCAGATGCGGCTTCTGAGGTCGGAGAACCCGACTTTTGCCTTGAGCTGGACGCTTTTCCATCCGATCAGCGAAGAGAGCCCCCTGTTTGGGCAAGACGAAGACACGCTCGCGACGAGCCAGATGAACTTCGTCGTCAGCATCGTCGGCTTCGACGAGGCGTCGGGGCAGATTGTGCGCGCACGCGACGTCTTCGCCGCCCAGGACGTCCGCTTTGGCCGAGAGTACGTTGACTTCGTCTGGGTCGATGACCAGGGCCTGCGCCATATCGATTACGCGAAAATCGACGCCACCCAACCGGTTTCGCCCAAGGCCGAGAGCGCGGACGAAAAGTCTGCGTCGAACCCCGAAATGGAACCTGCAGGGGGGGCTAGCGAGGTTACGGAAGATGAGCGGCGGTGATCCCGTCCTTCCGTAAAGTCGGCAATGAGCGCTTGAGAACGGCTATATGTTGCAAAATAACAACAGGGGGCATGCTCCAGCGGAAGCCAAGAATTCGCTGAAAGAAATTATGAATTACGCAATAGCTTTGCCCGCAATGTCATGGGTGAACAACGACAACAACGTTGACGCCCGGCGAAAAGTCGGGAGCTGGGACTGGGGAATTCCGACGCGATGACGCGGATCAAGAGCGCCTTGACTGCAAAGGATGGCGATTGCGACGCCAACGCGGCCGAATGGCGTCGACTCGTCGACGAGCTCACTCTGCTGCGGCGCGCCGCAGCCGAAGGCGGCTCGAGCAAGGCGCGCGAACGCCACGTCGCCCGCGGCAAGCTTTTGGCGCGCGAACGCGTCGCCCGCCTAATTGATCCCGGTTCTCCGTTCCTGGAGATCGGCGCGCTCGCCGCCTTCAACATGTATGAGGGCGACGTGCATGGCGCCGGGCTCATCGTCGGCGTCGGCCTCGTCGACGGCCGCGAGGTCATGATCGTCGCCAACGACCCGACGATCAAGGGCGGCACGTACTATCCGATGACGGTCAAGAAGCATCTGCGCGCCCAGGAGATCGCGGCCGAGAACGGTCTGCCCTGCGTCTACCTGGTCGATTCGGGCGGCGCGAATTTGCCTTATCAGGCTGAGGTGTTCCCCGACCGCGATCATTTCGGGCGGATCTTCTTCAATCAGGCGCGGATGTCAGCCGCGGGCATCGCCCAAATCGCAGTGGTCATGGGATCCTGCACGGCAGGAGGCGCCTATGTTCCAGCGATGTCGGAAGAAACGATCATCGTCGACAAGCAGGGCACGATTTTTCTCGCCGGCCCGCCGCTGGTGAAGGCGGCGACCGGCGAGACCGTGAGCGCGGAGGAACTCGGCGGCGGAGACATGCACACCCGCGTCTCGGGCGTGGCCGACACGCTGGCGCGCGACGACGCGCATGCGCTCGCGCTCGCCCGGCGGGCGATCGCCAACCTGAACCGGGAGCCGAAGCGGGCGATTGATTGGACGAAGCCGGTCGAGCCCTTTTATCCGGCGGAGGAGCTTGAACTCGTCATGCCGGTCGACCTTCGCCAGCAGGTCGACGCACACGAGATCATCGCCCGGATCGTCGACGGTTCGGAATTCGACGCTTTCAAGCCGCGCTACGGAACGACGCTGGTCACCGGATTTGCCCGCCTTTCGGGCATGTTGATTGGCGTCATCGCCAGCAATGGCGTCCTGTTTTCCGACAGCGCGCTGAAAGGCGCGCATTTTGTCGAACTTTGCGCCCAGCGAAACGTGCCGATGCTGTTCCTGCAGAACATCTCCGGCTTCATGGTCGGGCAGCGCTACGAGGCGGGGGGCATCGCCAAGGACGGCGCGAAGCTCGTCACCGCGGTCGCCTGCGCCAATGTGCCCAAGATCACGCTCATTTTCGGCGGCTCGTTCGGCGCCGGCAATTACGGCATGTGTGGGCGCGCCTACTCCCCGCGCTTCTTGTTCACGTGGCCCAACGCGCGCATCAGCGTGATGGGCGGCGAACAGGCGGCGAGCGTGCTCGCGACGCTGAGGCGCGAGGCGCTCGATGCGGAAGGGCGCGAATGGGCGAAGGAAGACGAGGACGCGTTCAAGGCTCCGATTCGGGCCAAATACGAGGCCGAGGGATCGCCTTACTACGCCACCGCCCGCCTCTGGGATGACGGCATCGTTACGCCTCGGGAAACCCGGCGGGTCCTTTCACTGGCGTTCTCGGCAACGCTCAACGCCAGGGTCGAGCCGACCCGTTTCGGCGTCTTTCGCATGTAGCCTTGAATCAGGAGCATCAGAACCAATGAGCGTGCCCAGTTTTCAGCAACTCATGTTGCCGGCGTTGCAGACGATTGGGCAGCGTTATGACGAAATCAGCATCGCGGGGCTCGAGGACGAAGTCGGCAAGGCTCTGAGGATCTCGGCGGAGGAACGCCAGCTCAGGCTGCCGAGCGGCAATCAAACCCTGTTCGCCAACCGGCTCAACTGGGCAAGGTCCTATCTTTCAAAGGCGGGGCTCATCGAATTGCCTCGGCGCGGGTATTGCCGCGCCACCGACCGCGGCCGGAAGCTGCTCGCGGAGGGCGTGAGCGAGATCGACCTCGGCTTGCTCGAGCGATACCCGGAATTCGTCGCCTGGAAAACCCAGAGCAAGGGCGGACAGACCGCCGATGAAACCGAGATGCGCGAAGGTGCGGAGGAACTGATCGCTTCGAGTTTCGAGGTCCTCAACGCCGAGCTCGCGCGGGAGATCGTCGAGCGGGTGCATTCCTTCAGTCCCGCCTTCTTCGAGCGCCTCATCATCGACCTCTTGGTTCGGATGGGCTACGGCGGCGGACGCGCGGAAATGGGCCGCGCGCTCGGCCGGGTCGGCGACGGCGGCGTCGACGGCGTCATCAAGGAGGACGAACTCGGTCTCGACGTCGTCTACGTCCAAGCCAAGCGGCTCGATCCGAACAAGGGCGTTCCGTTGTGCGAAGTGCGCGATTTCGTCGGCGGGCTGGAAGGCCATCGGGCGACCAAGGGCGTTTTGGTCACGACCTCCTACTTTCCGAGCACCGCTTACGACTTCATCACCCGGGTCTCCAAGCGGGTGGTGCTGATCGACGGGCAGGAGCTTGCCAACCTGATGATCCGCCATCGGGTCGGCGTCCGGGTGAAAGACGCCTATGAAGTGCGGAAGATCGACGAGAACTATTTCGTCGAGTAAGCCGTCGCGGAAGACCCTCAGATCGGCGGCCACAGCGGCAGGCGGGTCACCTCTTGCCGCCGGAGGAGCCTCGCGCCATCAACCCGAGGACGACGGCGAGCGTCAGAGCGGTCAGTACGGATTGCTTCGGGCCGAGCGAGGATGCGCTCTGCGCCAGCAGAGACACGATCTGAGGCGCCGTCGCGCCAGAGGCCGCAGCGGGGGAAGGCGCGGGTCGGCGTCCGACCATGAGAGGCAGCGCCGCGAGGAGCCCGAGAACAAGAGCGACCGCCGCAACGATCACCGCCGCGATAGGGGGCCCGTACAGCGGCTCCAGCCAGAAAAACAGCGCGGAAAAGAGCGCCGCAACAGCGAACAGAAAGAACACGCCGGCGACGATCCCGAACGCCGCCGGACGGGCGAGGCGTCCAACGACGGCCTTGGCCTGTTGTTGAGCGAACGCGGCAAACTCGCTTTGCATCGCCCCTAACCGCGGGTCAGAAGCGCGAGCAGAAGGCCGGCCGAGAACGCGATTCCGACCGCGGCGAGCGGGTTCTTGCGAATCGCTGCGCTCAGTTGCTCGGTCGCCTGCGACAAGTCCTCGTTGCTCGCGAGGCGGTCGCGGCCCTCCCTATAGAGGTTCGAGGCCGCCGCGGCGGCCTTCGCGCCGACTTCGTCGAGATGGGCCTGGGCGACCATGTCCCTGGCGTTCTCGAGCGCGTGCTGAGCGCGCTTGGCTGCAGCTGACAGGGCCGCGGCGCTCGCACTCTCATGGTCCAGCGGCTCCTCGCCGTTTTCCGGGTGGTCTTTCTTCGTCATGTGCTCCCTCCCTGAACGTAAGGGCCGCCTCCGCCGCCGAGGCCCGCCCGCTCGCCGGTCAAGGCAGGCGCAGGCTCCCCGCTCGAACCGCTGTCACCGGCGGTAGCTTCCGTCGTCGTGTCAGTGCACGGGCGTCAGCGTGACTGTTGTGACGCCGCCGGCGATGTTGACGCCGGTCTGCCCCTGGACGGAAAGCGGCTGCAACGAGAACGCCCGGCCGGTCCCTCCGACCAGGGCGTTGGCGCCGAGGCCCGCCCCGGCGGTCGCCTGAGCGCCGACGCCGACATAAGTCCCGGCGAGAGCGCCACGCGGCACGCCGGAGGCCGGGGCAACCACGCCCCAGACCAGGGTGCCTTGCTGAACCGCGCCAATCGCGACGCCGAACTGGTCGATGCGGCCGACATAGAGATCTGGCGGCCCGCCATTGGCCGGAACGAAGCTGCAAGTCATCGTTTGCTTCTGTGTCAGGATCAGGCCGATCCCCGCGGACACATCGCAGGTGAGGGCGCCGGCTTGGACGGTCGTTTGCGCTGGCGCGGACGACGTCACGAGCGCGGCCAAGCCAGCTGCGGCGGACAAACATGCAACTTGGCGAATTGTCATTTTCGAAATCCCTCCCGGTCGCGCACCCCCGCCCCAGATCGACGCGGCGCGAGCCAGCGTCGAACGTAGCTTCGAACGTTGATCGATGTCAAAAACGTACTTCAACGGTTTCGATGCGATTTTCGTACGAGTTACGAAGCGGCCTTTTGGGGTCGGCGGGCGAATGGCGCTTGCGGCATTTCTTGCCTGAGCCACAGGTCGGCGGCGACGCGGCCGCTGGCGCGGAGGCGTTCGAGGAAGGCCCAATCGAGGTTGCCAGCGCTTTCGTCCGCCAGGCCCTCGAATTCCTCGTCGACCGAAATGCGGCCGATGCGCAACCGCCGCAACTTGTCGGTGGCCCCGATCATTTTCCCGAATTTGAGCGTCTCCAGTTCGCTGTTGAGCGTTGCGTTGAACTGGATCTGCTCGATGCGCTTGGAAATGTCGCGCGTTGTCTTGGGCAGCCGGTCCGACTTGATCGGCGTGACCTGGACGATGAGCGCGTGATCGCATTCCGAGGCTCGGATGAGCGGGATCAGCGGCGGATTGGCCGCATAGCCGCCGTCCCAATAGGCCTCGCCGTCGATTTCGATTGTGTGATGAAGGAGGGGCAGACAGGCCGAGGCGAGGACCGCCTCGACGGTCAGTTCGGAGTTGGTCAGAATCCGCAGGCCGCCGTCGCTGACCCGGGTCGCGGCTAGTAGGAGCTTGATCGGCGAGCGGCTGCGCAAGCGCTCGAAATCAATCGACGCCACGAGCGCCTCGCGCAGCGGGTTGAAGTTGAACGGATTGAATTGATAGGGCGACATCGAACGGAACGCGAGTTGGAGGCCGGCTACGAACGGAGATTCGGCCGGCGTCGGCGCCAGCGCCGCCGCCCGGCTCATCCGCCGCCAGAATTGCGCCAGCCGCGCCCGCGCCTCGTCCGGCCCGCCGTCGATCATCCCAGCGGCCATCAGCACCGCGTTGACAGCGCCGGCGCTGGCGCCGCTGACGGCGTCAAAGCCGATTGCCGGCTCTTCCAGGAGCCGGTCGAGGACGCCCCAGGTGAACGCGCCGAACGAGCCGCCGCCCTGGAGCGCGAGCGACAGCCGGTCGGGCGGCCATTTAGGAACAGGCTCGGTGAGGCCGATGAATGCGCGCGCTCTGTCGACGATGGTCATCGGCGGGACGATCCGTTGAGTTTGCGATTGAGACGGGAGTCGCCCCCTTGTGGCGCAGCTTTGTGACATTCTTTGGCTCGGGCGCAAAGCCCAGCCCGTGCCCGATACGCGTGGCAATCAGGCGCTCGCCATCAGCATCGCCGTTCGCTAGATAAGGCTCTCCCGGAGCATAGAATGTTCGCCAACGTCCTCATCGCCAATCGCGGCGAGATCGCCTGCCGGATCATTCTCACGGCGCGGGGCATGGGAATCCGGGCGATCGCCCTCAATACGCCGGTCGACCGGGGGGCGCTGTTCACCCGCCTCGCCGACGAAGCGTACGAGATCGGCCAGGGCGCGAACGGCTACCTCGACCAGGACGCCATTGTCGCGCTGGCCCGGAAGGTCGGCGCCCAGTGCCTACATCCGGGCTATGGGTTCCTGTCCGAGAACGCCGACTTCGCCGAACGCTGCGCCAGCGCCGGAATCGTCTTCATTGGGCCGCCCCCCGCGGCGATGCGGACCATGGGCTTGAAAAGCTCGGCCAAGGCGCTGATGCAGCGTGCTGGCGTGCCGGTCGTGCCTGGCTATCACGGCGACAACCAGAACCCGAAGTTCCTGCGCGAGAAGGCCTACGAGATCGGCTATCCGGTGCTGATCAAGGCGATCGCCGGCGGGGGCGGGCGGGGCATGCGCCGCGTCGACGCGCATGTCGAGTTCGACGCCGCGCTTGAGAGCGCGATCCGCGAGGCAGAAGCGGCGTTCGGCGACGGACGGGTGCTGATCGAGAAATGTATCGCCTCGCCCCGCCACATCGAATTGCAGGTGTTCGCCGACGCGCATGGGGCGTGCGTCCATCTCTACGAGCGCGACTGCTCGGCCCAGCGCCGGCATCAGAAGGTCGTCGAGGAATGTCCGGCGCCGGGACTGCCCGAGGAGACGCGCGCCGCGATGGCGAAGGCCGCGACCGAGGCGGCGCTGGCTGCGGGTTATGTCGGGGCGGGCACGGTCGAATTCATCGCCGACCCGTTGCGCGGCCTTACACCCGACGCCTTCTACTTTCTCGAGATGAACACGAGACTTCAGGTCGAGCATCCGGTGACCGAGGCGGTGACCGGCCTCGACCTGGTCGAATGGCAGTTCCGGATTGCCGCCGGCGAGCCGCTGCCGCTCCGCCAAGGCGAGATCGGCTGCGCTGGCGCAGCGATCGAGGCGCGCGTCTACGCCGAGGATCCCGAGCACAATTTTCTGCCCTCGGCCGGCCGGATCCATCTCTTGAACCTCAAGGGCGAGGAGGGATTGAGGGGCATCAGGGTCGATACCGGCGTCGCCGCCGGCGATAGCGTCACGCCCTACTATGATCCGATGATCGCCAAGCTCATCGTTCATGCGCCGACCCGCGCCGAGGCGCTGGCCGCGATCAAGAAGGAGCTCGACGATGCCGTGATCATCGGGCCGAAGACCAATCTCGCCTTCCTCCGGGCGCTTATGCGCAGCCGGGAGTTCGCTGCCGGAGCAATAGACACCGGCTTCATCGACGCCAATCTCGGGCGCCTCGGCGCCCAGCCGCATCCGCCGGATAAGCGCGCCGTCCATGCCGCCGCTCTGATGCTGTTCGACAAGGGCGACGGGCGCAGGGCCTCGCCGCTGGCTCCGTTCGATCCGTGGGGGAAAGCCGATTCGTTCGAGCTCGTCGGCGCGCGCCGAATCGGCCTCGATGTGGCGATCGACCGCATCCCGGCGCGCCTGCATCTCATCGAGGGCGCCAATGCGGACTTCGGCGATAGCGCCGACCCAGGACCGCGGGATGAGATCACGCTCTACGAGGCGGATGGCGGCGCTTACGCTTTCGCGGGAGGGCGGCAGGCGTTCGTCGAGCTCGTCGATCCGTTCGCCAGGGCCGAGCGCGGCGCGGAAGAAGGCGACGCCGCGATCCGGGCGCCGATGAACGGGCGCGTGGTCGCGCTCGCGGTCCAGGACGGCGAAACCGTCCAAGCCGGTCAGCGCCTCGCGGCGGTCGAAGCGATGAAGATGGAGCACGCCCTCGTCGCCCCGCACGCAGGCGTCGTGCGCGATCTCGTCGTCGACGTTGGGGACCAGGTCGAGATGGGCGAGCGCATCATGCGTGTCGAGGGGAGGGGAGGGCCGGCCGAACGCGAATGACGAGCCGGGCAAGAAAACCAGACACTTCGGCCGGGTAGCCCAAAGCGGTCCAAGCAAATCAAAGCGTATCCAAATAAATCCAAGCAAATAGCTTGGATTTATTTGGTTTTATTCGTCCAAATCGGGACTTTTCAATGGGCTACGGCGAATCCAAATAAAAAATTCTTCTTCGTCTCAGGCCCTGCACTAAATGTCTCAGGCTCCACTCATTTTCGACCCTCCAGGGCGGTCCATTCCGGCGAGTGGAAACAGTATAGCACGGTTTTCTGGTTTTCGCAACAAAGGGGGCCGTTTTTCAAATAGCGCGCGTAGCGCCCACAATTGGGCTCCTGACCAGCGACGCGGCCTTTTGCGCTTGACGATCGGTCGAGATGGGCGAGCGCATCATGCGGGTGGATCCAGAACGCCGGGAGGGCGAACTCGCACGGTCGGCGGCGAAACTTGACTCCCCGTCGCAACGGGAAGCATCATACTGGGCGGCGAATATTTGCGCCGCCCGCTATGACATTTCTTAACGGGCCGCCCTGGTGGCGGATTTTCGAACGAAGCGCAGGGTAATGCGCTCGCGATTTCATGAGGAGACATTGCAATGGCGACAGCGGCCAAAGGGCGCAAAGCCCCTCCAGATCAGTCCTATCTCGATACAACGGCTTATGGACCCGGCAAGGACGATTGCGTCGCCGAGGCGACCGAGAATGCGGCGATCACCCATCACTCGGTAACGATCAACGGCAAAAAGATCGCCTATACCGCGCGGGCCGGGCACTTGGTCACGATCGACATGTCAAACGCCAAGCCCGCTGCGAAAATCTTCTACGTGGCGTTTACCGCGGATGGCGCCAATCCCACGAACCGCCCGGTGACGTTTTTCTACAACGGCGGTCCGGGGTCGTCGTCCGTGTTTCTTCTCCTCGGATCATTCGGGCCGCGTCGCATACACACGGACATGCCGCAGTTCACTCCGCCCGCGCCATATGCTCTCGAAGACAATCCCGACAGCCTGCTCGACTGCAGCGATCTGGTATTCATCGATCCGGTCGGCACGGGCTATTCCGCGGCGGTCTGCCCCAAGCGGAACGTCGACTTTTGGGGGGTCGATCAAGACGCTGGCGCGATCAAGCAGTTCGTCAAGCGGTACCTGACGGCCTTTAACCGCTGGAACTCGCCGAAATTTCTGTTCGGCGAATCCTACGGCACGCCCAGGACTTGCGTGCTCACTTGGCTTCTGCATGAGGACGGGGTGGACCTCAACGGCATCGTTCTGCAGTCGTCGATCCTGGATTACGGCGCGGCGGGGAACCCAATCGGCCTCCTGCCGACGCTGGCAGCCGACGCCCTGTTCCACGGGAAAGTCGCAGTGTCGCCCCCGCCCGCTGGGCTGCCCGACTTCATGAAGCAGGTCGAAGCCTTCGCCCGGAACGAATATTCCGCGGCGCTCGCCACCTATCCGACGATCAACCAGGGCGTCGTCAAGAAACTCAGCGACTTCCTCGGCATCCCGCCCATCGTGCTCGAATACTGGCAGCTAAATCCTGCGTCGAACAACACCATTTTCCTGACAAGCCTGCTGCAGGACAAGGGGCTCGCGATCGGCGCCTACGACGGCCGCGTGACCGGCCAGGACTCAGGCATTGCGGGGTCCGTGAGCCCGGACTCGGGGGGAAACGATCCGACGATGACGGCGGTGGGCGGCGTGTACACCGCGATGTGGAACGTCTATCTGAACGACGAGCTCAAGTTCGTCGCGACGTCGCCGTTCCTCGACATCAACGATCAAGCGTTCGACAACTGGGATTTCTCCCACACCGATCCCACCGGAGCGGAGAAGGGCGGCGCGACGCTCTACACCGCCGGCGATCTTGCCGCGTCGATGGCGCTCAACCCTTATCTCAGGGTGTTCTCCGCCAACGGCTATTATGATGCGGTCACGCCTTTCTTGCAGACGCGACTGACCTTCGAATCGATGCCGGTCAGCACGGGCGACCTCAGTCGCCTGACGGTGCGGAACTATCCCTCCGGCCACATGGTGTACCTCGACAACGCCTCGCGGACCGCGATGAAGGCGGACCTTGCGCCCTTCTTCGCCGCCGCGGCCGCGCCCGGGGCCGCATTTGCGAAGAAACGACTGTCGAAGGACACCGAGGTCGTCAGCCAGTCGCGCTATCGCCGCCGGTTCAGCCGCACGCCTTACTGATTGCTCCGGCGGACCGGGAGCGTCTCAGGCCGCTATTCGCTCGGCTGACGTTGCTGACGTCAAGTTCACTTTGGCGGTCAGCGGAAGATGGTCGGATGATCGCCGGGCCAGCGGAGTGTCGTGAACCGCAAGGTCCGTAATCAGGCCCGCCGGCCAACCGAGGATTCGGTCAAGCGGGAAAATAGGTCGGCGAGAGGGATAGCTCAGAATGGACGGGGCTAGTCCAAACGTCGGTTCGAGCCGGCGGAGGGCGGAGCGCCTGCTCCGACGCCACTCATTGAGATCTCCAAGCAGGATGGTTGGCATTGCGGGCAAACCATGGAAGGCCGCCAGGATAGCCTCGACCTGATCAACTCTTGAGAGGCGAAGCAATCCAAGGTGAGCCGCGATGACGCGAAACTCTCCCTCGCCAAGGTCCAATTCCGCAACGACCGCCCCGCGCGGCTCACGGCCCGGCAGCTTCAAGCGTGAACGCCGGTAAGATATTGGATCTCTGCGCACGAGCAACGCATTGCCGTGCCAGCCGTGGCGGTGAGAAACGTCCGACTGCGCCAGAAGCCGCATCCCGGTTTCACGCTCGATCGCCAACGGGTCGAGCAGGCCGCCGCGGCGCCCAAATCGACGATCGACCTCTTGAAGCGCCACGACGTCAGCGCCGAGCTCGCGGATCACCTCGACGATGCGGTCCGGGCGGGTCACGCCGTCGACGCCGCGGCATTTGTGGATGTTGTACGATGCAACCTTCACGGGAACCTCAATTCAATCGGCCCTCAGATATAGGGCATGCAGAGCCGCGCTGCTGCATCCCGAAGCTTCACAACGAACCGACGCTCGTCGATTTCTTCCAAAGTGATCGGCCGAATGCAACGGGCGTCGACGATTTCGGCCACCCTCGCGGCGAGCCCCGGGTCGTATATCTCGACAGCAAGCTCGAAATTCAAGCGAAGGCTTCGCATATCCCAATTCGCGCTGCCGATGAGGCTCCATTCGCCGTCGATCGTCATCAATTTTGAATGATCGAACGGAGGCGGGCTTCGCCAAACACGACACCCCGTCTCCAGCAGGGGCCGAATGTGAGGCTGGGACGCCCAGGCGACCAGCCGATGGTTGTTTTCGCCCGGGAGAACGATGTGAACGTCGACGCCACGCAGCGCGGCCAATTGGAGCGCAGTAATGAGTTGCTCCTGCGGCAGGAAATATGGGGTGGCGATCCTAATTGAACGCCGAGCCAGATTTATCGCGGACAAGAAGATGAGAACCAGTTGATCGACCTGCTGGTCCGGTCCGGCGACGATCGCGCGCGCTTGCGCGTGGCGATAAGGGGGCGCTTCAGCCGCCGGACCGGCCGAAATAGGTTCTTCGCCGGTCGCGAACAACCAGTCGTCGTCGAATTCCTGCTCGATCTGCCGGACAATCGCCCCCTCCAGCCGAAAATGGACGTCCCGGACCCGCGCTTTCGGCCGCCGCGCAGTCAGATTCTCGGCGCCGATATTCAAGCCGCCGACGAAGGCGCTTTCCCCATCGACAATCAGACTCTTCTTATGCAGTCGCAGATCAAGAAACGGCATCTTCCATGGCAATGTCGAATGAAGGAAGCGCGAAACGGGAACGCCTTCATTCCGCAAGCGATGATAGGCGGGGGAGCGCAAGAAGCCGCCGCCAAACCCGTCGATCAGAACGCGGGTTCTCACCCCGCGGCGATGGGCTCCGGCCAGCGCGGCGATGAATTGCAGGCCAGCCTCGTCGGTGCGGAAGATGTATGTGGAGAGCCGGACGTGGATTTTCGCGCTCTCGATGGCGGCGAGCATTTGTGGGTAGGCTTGATCGCCACAATCAAGAACCGCGACCACCTTGCCGGTCGTCAAGTCCCGGCCGGTGATCTTGCCGATCGCGACCTTGAGGCGCTCGAGCGGGTCGTGGGACGAGATGTCGCCGGTGACGAGCGGATCGACGCTCCGCGCCGATCCCTTCAGCCGATGGGCGCGGCGTTTCACGCGATTGACGCCGAAACCGGCATAGAGCAGCGCTCCGAGAACAGGAGCGAACCACGCAAGTCCGATCCAGCCGATTGCCACAGGGACATCGCGTTTGGTCATCAGCGCGTGAGCCGTGACGGCGGTGGCCAAGATGATATGGAGGGCGCCGGCCAGCACCGCGCGACTCGCAAGCAGCGCAGACGCTACGACAGAATAATCCACCTAGCGCTCTGCCATTCTTGTGTTCTGATTGTCTTCCGGCGGCCCGCGCCAATGCGAATTCTATCGCCTGAGCGGATTTGAAGCCAGGGTGGGAGGCATGGACAAAGATTGTTCATTCGTCAGGGCGCCGCTTCCTGCGAGCCGGCGACTCGCTGGCCCGAGGGGCGATCATGAAATGCGCCGCCGTCCGATAGTGACGAGATTTGGTCCGCGCCCGGTGGCGTCGAACCGCCGAAGCCGGTGGACAGCGGTTGCCCTAGCCTCGGCAGACCCGGCGCCCTGCGCTAAGCTCGCCGCATGACCCTGCACCTCATCAAGCTCTGCGTCGGCGCGGAATTGCTCGCGGACCTCCGCGAATGGATGGCGGCGCGGATCAGCGAGGCCAAGCGCCGCAGCGGGCTGGCTCGCCACGCGCACGTCACGCGGATGACGCCCAAACGCGCACCGGATATTCTCGAAGGCGGTTCGCTCTACTGGGTCATCAAGGGCCAGATCGGCGCCCGGCAGCGGGTGCTTGGGATCGAGCCGTTCATGGACTCGGGCGGGATCGGCCGTTGCAAGCTTTGGCTTGACGGCGCGGTGATCGCGGTTGCGCCGCGGCCGATGCGGGCGTTTCAGGGCTGGCGCTATTTCGAGGCGAAGGGCGCGCCGCCCGACATCGACGAGAGCCAGCCCGGCTTCGCCGATATGCCAGAGGCGCTGCGGCGCGAGCTCGCCGGGCTCGGGCTCCTTTAAATTTGCGCCTTTCCGACTTGTGGCGCGGGTTCCGGCGTCCAATCTAACGCTTCAGTTGGACGTTTTGGGGCCCTGGATGGACAAGGACAAAGACGGCGCGCTGACCAGACGGAGCGGCGCCGACGACATCGCCGCCTTCGTCGAAGCGGCGAAAAAAACTCCTGCGCCGGCTTCGTCCGGCCGCGGACGGATGATCTTCGCCCTTGATGCGACAATGAGCCGCCAGCCGACCTGGGACCTTGCGCAGGCCCTGCAAGCGAAGATGTTCCAGGCCGCGGCCGGGCTCGGCGGCCTCGACGTCCAGCTCGTCTATTTCCGCGGCATGGACGAATGCCGGGCGTCGAATTTCGTCTCCGGCGGGCAGGGGCTGTCCGAGCTCATGAGCCGGATCGACGTGCGCGGCGGATCGACGCAGATCCGCAAGGTGCTCGCCCACGCGCGCGATGAGGCCAAGCGCGCCAAGGTCGGGGCGCTGGTCTTCGTCGGCGATGCGATGGAGGAGAACCCCGACAGGCTCGCCGTCCTGGCCGGCGAGCTCGCGCTCCTCGGGGTCAAGGCGTTCATGTTCCAGGAGGGCCACGATCCGACGGCGAAGCGCGCGTTCAGCGAGGTCGCGCGCCTGACCGGCGGGGCCTACAGCGCCTTCGACGCCGGCGCGTCGGCGCGCCTGGCGGCGCTCCTTCGGGCGGCGGCGGCGTATGCCGCGGGCGGCCACGCGGCGCTCGCCCACGAGGCGGCCGCCGACCCCGCGGCGCGGCTCCTTTTGTCGCAGATGCAGCACAAGTGAAGTTGGCGTAGTCTGAGCCCCGGCGGGCGTTTTGATCCCCGGGCCAACGGACCCGGCAATACTCCCGTTTGATCGAAAGCGCTGCCGCAATGAACTTCATCATCGGCTTGATTTTGCTGTTCCTCTTGCTGACAGCGATCAAGCAGTTTGCGCGCATGGACGCGGCCACCGCTGCGCGGCTGGTGCGCCACGGCGGGGGCGTGGTCGGGATGATCGGGGCGCTCTTGCTGCTGTTGCGCGGCCGGATCGGTCTCGCGGCTGCGGTCGCCGGCATGGTGGCGAGCTTTGCGGGCTGGCGGACCACGGGCGCGGGTTGGTCCTCGCTTCGCAACTTCGGCCTCGGCGCGCGCCCAGGGCGGGCCTCGACCGCCCGCTCGGCGATGATCGAGATGCGGCTCGATCTCGACAGCGGCGCGATGACCGGCTCGGTCCTTGCCGGCGCTTTTGCCGGCAGGGCGCTGGAAACCCTGGCGCGGCCGGAGCTCCTGGTTCTCCGGCAGGAGCTCGCTCGCGACGATCCCGACGGCGTCAATCTCCTAGAGGCGTATCTCGACCGCCGGTTCGCCGGCTGGCGTGAGGCAGACGAGGGTGAGCCTCAGGGGCGGGGGAAGGCCGGCGTCGGCGGCGCGATGTCGCGGAAGGAGGCGCTCGAAGTTCTGGGCCTCGCCGAGGGCGCGAGCGCGGCCGACATCATCCGCGCCCATCGAACCTTGATGAAAAAGTTTCATCCAGATCATGGCGGCTCGACCGCGCTTGCCGCGCGGGTCAATCAGGCCAAGGATGTTCTGATGCAACGACAAGGCTAGACGGGGCTCCTGAGCGGCAGGCGGCTTCAAAGGACGTCAGTCGCGGGCGGGGAAACAGGAAAATCCATTGCGTTTGAGGGAGCGGCAGGCGGATTCGGCTGATGACGAATCGAGCATCGCGAATCGCGCTCGGTAGAGCGTGCCGTCGCCCTTGCGCACCGTCTCGGTCACCGGCCTGGCCGCGGCCAGGGCTGCGAGGTTGCGTTCGCGGGCGCGGATCAGGAGGGCGTTCGCCTTGGAGGGGTCGTCGGTCGCACCGATCTGGATCATCCAACTCCCGCGCGCGGGCGAACTGTCGCGACCGCGATCTTCGCTTTGGTCGGGACTTTGGGGTTGAGCGCGGGCGACGGTCGTCGTTTGCTCGGGGGTCTGTTGATACTTGCGATGGCCGTCGAGCGCGGGGCCTTGCGGCCTTTCCGGCGGAAGGAGCAGCGCGGTCGCCTGGGCCGGCCGGTCGGAGTGACGCTCTTTCGGCGCAGCGCCGCCGCTAGGACCCTTAACACCCTCGGGGGCGGCGGGCGTAGGCTCGGCCGCCGGCGCAGGTTCGGACGCATACGCCACGGCCGCTGCCTCCTGCGCGGCCGGAACGTCGTCTCCGTCGGCGTTGTCGCCTTCCGCGGTCGGGGGTTCGGCGTCCCGGTCGGCGACGCGTATCGGCGCGGGCGCTGTCCGCGAGCGGACCGGCGGCTCTTCGCGCGGGGCGGCGCGCTCGTCGGTCCTCTCGGCCGGCGCAACTTCGGCGATCATGGTCGCGGTGCGCGCGGTTGAAGCCTCGGCGATGTGGTCGGCGATCAGATTCTCCATGATCCGGTCCCGCCCCCCGGCGCTGCGGCCGCCCATCACGACGGCGATCAGCGACCGTCCATCGCGATGGACCGAGGTCAGGAGATTGAACCCGGACGCCCGGGTGTAGCCAGTCTTGATCCCGTCGACGCCGTCGACGCGGCCCAGAAGGTGATTGTGATTGCCGATGACCTCGCCGTCATATTCGAACTCGGCGGTCGAGAAATAACGGAAGTAGCGTGGGAATCTTTCCTCGAGTGCGCGGGCGAGGATGGTGAGGTCATGCGCCGTCGTCACCTGCTCGTCGTTGGGGAGCCCCGAAGCATTGCGGTAGAGCGTGCTCGACATGCCGAGTTCGCGCGCCTTGCGCGTCATCATGTCGGCGAAATTGTCTTCCGACTGGCCGATGGCCTCGGCGATTGCGACCGCCACGTCGTTGGCTGAACGGGTCACGACCGCCTTGATCGCGTCCTCGACGCTGATCGTATCGCCCGGCGCAAGGCCGAGCTTCGAGGGTTCTTGCGCGGCGGCGTGCTCGGAAATCGGAATCTGGGTACGAAGCGTCATCGCGCCCTGGTCGAGGCGCTCGAACAAGAGGTAGAGCGTCATCACCTTGGTGATGGAGGCCGGATGGCGCAGTCCGTTTTCATCGGCCGAATAAAGCGTCCGGCCGCTGTTGACGTCGACGACGATCGCTGAAAAGGCGGGCGAACCGGGAACCGCAGCGGCCGCCTCGCGGACGCTATGGACCCGCCCGCGATGCGCGTAACGCGGGTAATGCGCCGCACGCGCGACCCGCGGGCGATAGTGGTAGTGCCGGTAATGGTGGGCCTCGGCGGGCGCGCCGGCGAGAATAAGGGCCGAGCCGGAGATCAAAGCCGTCGCCGCCAGGCGAACAATCCGGCCGATTCGAGAGCAATCGCTACGCAACGCCATGAACGCGCCCTGTTCAATTTCACGCAACGGCTGAGGCCGAGCCGCTCACAGTTGCGTAACTCACACGGTCGTGAACGATATGTCGGCGCGGTTACGCGGCGGTTAACGTCACGCCACATGAGCGGCGGCATCGTCGGCAAGCCGTTGGAATCGTGGGGCGGCCCGCAAGGGTAGCTGTTCGAACAAATGAAGTGTTAATTAAATGAAGATATCCAATTTATTGTAACTGTTTATGTTTCGTGATTCAACGCGGGACCGGCCATTGGCCCGCGCGGCGACGGCTGCGACAAGATGCTGCAACGCAATAAAATAGCCTTGACTTTTATTGTGCAGTGCACATATAGCGGGTATCGAGAGTTCGCCCTTGATTCCATCTCCAGGAGCGAAACCAACGAGAGAGGAGCAGCCATGACCGCCGCAACACCGACATTCGACGAATTCCAGAAGTTCTCCAAAGAGCAGCTGGAAGCCCTCACCGCCGCCTCGACCACCCTGTCGAAGGGCCTGCAGGATATCGCCACCGAGTTCGACTGACTATTCGAAGAAGGCCTTCGCCGCCAGCACCGCGATGTTCGAGAAGCTTCTCGGCGCGCGCAGCGTCGAATTCGGCGATCCAGATTCAGACCGAATTCGCCAAGCAGGCTTATGAGGGCTTCGTCGCTCAGGCGACCAGGGTCTCCGAGCTTTACACCCGCGTCGCCTCTGACGCGCTGAAGCCGGTCACCACGGCCTACGCCAGCATCCAGAAGTAATCGGACGATCGCGCCGCCGCGGGGCGCGGCGAACACGAATCGTTTCGGGCCGGCGCTTTTCAAGCGCCGGCTTTTTATTTTCCTGCCTTTGTGAACGATTCCCGTCGTCGCGGCGTTTCCAGCGCAGGCGCGGGCAAGCCGCGCGGATCAGCGCGAGACGGAGATTAAAAAGCTTCATGCGGCTTCTTGTCATTCGACGCGTCGAGGCTCTTGCGCGTGACGGACAAATTGGCAATGCTGCCATTCGGCAACGACATCTGGCGCCGGCGGCGCGCCGTGCATAGATTGGGTTGCTGCAGTTTCGCGTGTGCGTAAGGATGTGCGTTCAGGCCCAACCGGCATCAATCGGGGTCGTTTCGTGGCTGCCGCCTCAAAACCGTTGGTTGTTCGCCTGCGAGCGGGGATGGCTCGGCTGGCGCGCTGGCTCTATCCGGGCTTCGGCGTGACCTCGACGCAAACGCCGGCGCGGTTGATGGCCGCGCGCGAAACCAAGAGAGGGGGGAAACGCCGGGCGCCGGCGCGGCGGTCATCACGCGCACCCGGACGCAGACCAAGCGCCCGAACATGTATCGCGTGCTGTTGCTTAACGACGACTATACGCCCATGGAATTCGTGATTTCAATTCTGCAGGCGTTCTTCAACAAGGACGCCCAGGAGGCTACGCAGATCATGCTCCAGGTGCACCACAACGGCGTCGGCGAATGCGGCGTCTACACCTACGAGATCGCGGAGACCAAGGTGTCGCAAGTGATGGACCACGCGCGCAAGAATCAGCACCCTCTTCAATGCATCATGGAAAAGAAGTGAAAGGCGCCCGATGCCGATTTTCTCCCGCGCGCTCGAAAAGACCCTTCGTCGGGCGCTGTCGCTCGCCAATGAGCGCCGACACGAGTATGCGACGCTCGAGCATCTGCTGCTGGCGCTGATCGACGACGTCGACGCGGCGGCGGTGCTGCGGGCATGCGGCGTCGACCTCGACGGGCTGCGCAAGACCGTCGTGCATTACCTCGATACGGAGCTCGAGAATCTCGTCGTCGACAGCCAGGAGGAGGCCAAGGCGACGAACGGCTTCCAGCGCGTCGTCCAGCGGGCGGCGTTCCACGTCCAGTCGTCGGGCCGCGAAGAGGTGACCGGCGCCAACGTGCTGGTCGCGATCTTCGCCGAGCGCGAGACGCACGCGGCATATTTCCTGCAAGAGCAGGACATGACCCGCTATGACGCGGTGAACTACATCAGTCACGGGATCGCCAAGCGTCCGGGCCACGCGGATCCGTCGCGCCTGCCGCGCGGGACCGATGAAGAGCATGAGTTCGCGCGATTCCAAGGAGTTGAAGGACAACTCGGATTCAAAGAAAAAGGAAGGCGCCTTGGAAGCATATTGCGTCAACCTCAATCGGAAGGCGCGAGAGGGGCGCATCGATCCGCTGATCGGCCGCGAGGCCGAGGTCCAGCGCACCATCCAGGTGCTATGCCGCCGGCAGAAGAACAATCCATTGCTTGTCGGCGACCCCGGCGTGGGCAAGACGGCGATCGCCGAGGGCCTGGCGCGCAAGATCGTCAACTCGGACGTGCCGGAGGTGCTCGCCGAATCAACCGTGTTCGCGCTCGACATGGGCGCTTTGCTCGCCGGCACCCGCTATCGCGGCGACTTCGAAGAGCGCCTGAAGCAGGTGATGAAGGAGATCGAGCAGCACAAGGACGCCATTCTCTTCATTGACGAAATCCACACCGTCATCGGCGCCGGCGCCACCTCGGGCGGCGCCATGGACGCGTCGAACCTGCTCAAGCCGGCGCTGGCGCAGGGGACGCTTCGCTGCATCGGTTCAACGACTTACAAGGAGTACCGGCAGTACTTTGAGAAGGACCGGGCGCTCGTCCGCCGGTTCCAGAAGATCGATGTCAAAGAGCCAAGCGTCGCCGACGCGATCGAGATCCTCAAGGGCCTCAAGCCCTATTTCGAGGAGTTCCACAAGCTTCGCTATACCGGCGAAGCGGTGAAGGCCGCGGTCGAACTGTCGTCGCGCTACATCCACGATCGCAAGCTGCCCGACAAGGCGATCGACGTGATCGACGAGACCGGCGCCTCGCAGATGCTGGTGCCGGAGCCGAAGCGCAAGAAGACGATCGGGGTCAAGGAGATCGAGGCGACCGTGGCCTCCATGGCCCGCATTCCGCCGAAGTCGGTGTCGAAGGACGACACCGAGGTGCTCCAGCACCTCGAGGAGACCTTGAAGCGCGCCGTCTATGGCCAGGACGAGGCGGTCGCGGCGCTGGCGTCGGCGATCAAGCTCGCCCGCGCCGGCTTGCGCGACCAGGAGAAGCCGATCGGCTGCTACCTGTTCTCTGGCCCGACCGGCGTCGGCAAGACCGAGGCCGCACGCCAGCTCTCGCTCAGCCTCGGACTGGAGCTCATTCGATTCGACATGTCGGAATATATGGAGCGCCACACCGTCTCCCGCCTGATAGGCGCGCCGCCCGGCTATGTCGGCTTCGATCAGGGCGGCCTCTTGACCGACGCCATCGATCAGCACCCCCACTCGGTGCTGCTGTTGGACGAGATCGAGAAGGCGCATCCCGATCTTTTCAACATCCTTCTTCAGATCATGGATCATGGCAAATTGACCGACCACTCGGGCAAGGCCATCGATTTCCGCAACGTGATCCTCATCATGACCACTAATGCGGGGGCGCGCGATCTCGCCAGCGCCGCCTTCGGCTTCCACAAGTCGAAGCGCGAGGGAGATGACCGCGAAGCGATCGACCGCCTGTTTGCTCCCGAGTTCCGCAACCGGCTCGACGCGATCGTGCCGTTCGCGCGTCTGCCAGAGTCGGTGATCGCCCGGGTCGTGGACAAGTTCATCCTCCAGCTCGAAGCCCAGCTTAGCGACCGCAACGTCACGATCGAGCTGACCGACGAAGCGCGCGAGTGGCTGGTCAAGAACGGCTACGACGAGGCGATGGGCGCGCGCCCGATGGCGCGCGTGATCCAGACCCAGATCAAGACGCCGCTCGCCGATGAAGTGCTGTTCGGACGATTGAAGAGCGGCGGCGTCGTCAAGGTCGTGGTCACGGCCGACGAGACGGGCGCCAAGAAGCTCAGCTTCGTCTATCCGGAAGGCCCGGCCCAGCCGCGGCTCGAGCGCGACCTCATCGTCGCCGCCGGCGCCCGCCGTTCGCGCAAGCGCGTGGAGCCTGCCGATTCAGGTCCCGCCGACAAGGCGCCTGCCCCGGAGGAGCCGTAGACGGTTTCCGAGTTCGCCAGCCCGAAAGACCGGATCTTCAGGTCGCAAAGCGGTTGCGGTTAGTGCGGCGTCCTGTGACTACGTGTCGGCCGCGAGGCTGACCGCGTCTAAGGGTCGTAGACCCGGGCGCCGACATCTGTTTGCGGAACGCGTCTACCCAAGTTTACTGACTGACAGCGCGAAAGCGTTGCGGCGACCATAAGCGGCGACTCGCAACTTGAGCGCCGCCTCGCAAAAAAACCGGAGGAAAGTCGCCTTTCCTCCGGCCAAAAATCAGATCAGATCGGAGCGCCGGGCGCTCAGAACTTGTAGTTCACAAAAGCGCGGAAGATCGACGCGTCGTAGTTGATCTTCGCCGTCGCGTAAACGTTCGGGAAGTAGGTGGAGGCGGCGTAGTTTCCAACCGTGTTAATGTGATTGCTCCCGAGATCGGCGTAGAGATATTCGGCGCCGATCAACCAGTTGTTGGTGAGCGCGTATTCCACGCCCCCGCCGATCGTCCAGCCGACGCGCGTAGAACTCGGGTTGCCGCTCCAATACGCGTTGTAGGTCTGATCATAGACGTTGAAGTGCGAACTCCCGCCGCCGTAGGCGACGCCCCCCGTCCCGTAGATCATCAGACGATTGTCGGGAGTGACGACGAAGCCGACTTTACCGCGAGTCGTTCCCAGCCAGTCGAGGCTCGCCTTGGCGTTCACGTTCAGCGTGTCGCCGTTATAGATCCCGGCCGCGGTAAACGGTACGCTGCTGAAGTTGAAGTTCTTGCCCAGAGACGACCCGTCGAAGTCGGTTACGACGCCCAGCACGAAGGCGCCGGTCTGCCAGTCGTAGCCGGCCTGGCCACCGCCGAGGAATCCACTTTGGCCATTTCCGATCCCGCCCGGAAAGTAGCTGTCGAGCCAAACGGACGATGAGGGCACAACGAGCGTCGCGTTGCGGTTGCCGCTGCTGATGATGCCGCCGGCGTTAAGACCGAGGTAGAACCCAGTCCAGGTGAAGGGCGGCGGCACGAACACCGGCGCCGGCGCCTCTTTCCTGGTCGGAAGGTCGGCCGCCTGCGCGGCGACTGCCCCTGCGGCCGTCAGCGCCGCGATTGCGACCCCTTTGAGCCAATTTTTGATCATTTGCTGTCTCCGAGTTGATACGCGAGCCATACGCCACACGCGCGCGCGCCCCGCCGCTGATAACAATGTCGAGACTATATGGTCCGGTTCCGGCCCTGTCCACCCTCCCTTATGGAACTGGCTGAATTTGCGGGGAGATGTGGCAGAATCGCCACAGATTTGGCAACGACCTGTTAACCATCATCATCTTCAATTCGTTACGAGACTCGCCAGAAGCACCGCGATGACGCCGGTCAAGAATATTCCGTCGAAAGTCCCGGCGCCGCCGATCGAGGCGACCGGAGCGCCCAAGCTACGCAGAAGGCCGAGATTGAGCAGGTCGGCGCCGATCAGGACGCCGAGGCTGCCGCCGATATAGGCAATCGGCGCGGCGAATCGCCGCGACAGCGCCAACGCCACTCCGGCCGCCAGCAAGGGCGGGGCGAACGTCGGCACCGATATGCCCACTCCTGGAACCGGCGTCGCCAGCCGATGAACGACAAGGGCGACGATCGCCGTCGCGAGCATGCCGGAGCCCCAGAGGTCGTAGCGCATGAGCAAATAGAACGAGAGGAGAATCGGAATCACGGCGCCGCCGACATTGATCGCCAGAATCGTGCCATGCCAGTCGACCGTGACCGGGGCAAGGAACGGGACGCCGAAGATCTCCACGACCTCCCGAGAGACGACTCGCTCTTCGGGCAGGCGCACCAGCGGAAGATTGATGTACGAACCGAAAAGAGAGCCGAACAGCACAAGGGTTGCGACGCGGGGATCGAGGCCAAGCGCCGAATAGGCGCGGCTCAATAAGCCGATCTGCAGGAGGAGCAGGAGGCCGAGCAGAATCGCGGCGAACAGCATCGCGAGACCGACGCCGACCGGAAAGTAGTGCATGTGGGTCAAAGGATCGGGGTCCGGAGCGAATGCTGAGCGGCGGGCGAGCGGCGGCGAAAGGTCAGGCGCCGGCCAGCGCCGCGATGATCCTGTCGGCGTTGGGCCTCAGCGCCTCGGCGTTCTGGAACGGCCCGCCCGGGGGCCTGAGCGCCACCCCGCTCCAGCGCGGCAAGAGGTGAAAGTGCAGGTGGAAGACTTGCTGCCCGCCCGCCGTTTCGTTGAACTGCTGGACGGAAAGTCCCTCCGCGTTCATGCCTGCCATGACGGCGCGCCCGACCTTCTGCACCGCCGGCATGAAGCGGGCGAGGTCCTCAGGGGCGATGTCGAAGAGGGTGCGGGCAGGGGCCTTCGGAATGATCAGCGTATGCCCGTCGGCGCGCGGCATGACGTCCATGAAGGCCACCGACACGTCGTCCTCGTAGACTTTCACGCATGTCGCTTCGCCGCGCAGGATCTTGGCGAAGATGTTGTCTGGATCATACGTCGGCTTCAAAGGATTCTCCCAAGCGTTCGTCCCCGCCCGCGTCGCCTTCGCCGCGCCGGAACGGGGCGTGACCCTCGTAATGGGCGATTGTGCGTTCGATGGCCACGCGCTCGTGCCCAAGATAGTCGGCGATTGCCCTGGCCAGTCGCGCGTCGGCGAACTCGTGCGCCGAATAGGTGAGGGCCGGCCGGTAACCGCGCGCGAGTTTGTGTTCGCCTTGGGCGCCGGCCTCGATCCGCCGCAATCCGCGGGACAGCGCGAAGTCGATCGCCTGATAATAGCAGACCTCGAAATGCAGAAACGGCCGATGCTCGATCGCGCCCCAGTTGCGTCCGTAAAGCGCATCGTCGCCGATGAAATTGATCGCGCCGGCGATATAACGCCCCGCGCGGCGCGCCATCACCAGAAGGACGCGGTCGGCGAGCGTAGCCCCGACCAGGTCGAAGAACGCGCGGGTCAGGTAGGGGCGGCCCCATTTGCGCGAGCCCGTGTGCATGTAGAACTTGAAGAAGAGATCCCAATGCTCTCGTCGAATTGATTCTCCCGTCAGCAATTCGATCGTGACGCCGCCGTCGAGAGCGTCGCGCCGCTCGCGCTTGATCGCCTTGCGCTTGCGCGACGCGAGCGCGGCGAGGAAGTCGTCGAAACTCGAGAAGCCCTGGCAGGAAAAATGGAACTGCTCGCCGTTGCGGATGAGAAATCCGGCGTTTCCCAGCCGCTCCGCGTCCTCGGCGGTCGGGAAGGTCACGTGAATCGACGACGCCTTGGTCTGCTTGCGCAATTCCCGCAGCGCGCCGATCAGCGCCTCGCGCGCGCCGTGAGGCGCGTCGGCTGCGATGAGGAGCCGGCGTCCGGTTACGGGCGTGAACGGGGCGGCGACCTGGAGCTTGGGATAGTAGCGGCCCCCGGCGCGTTCGTAGGCGTCGGCCCAGGCGTGATCGAACACATATTCGCCCTGGCTGTGGGTCTTGAGATAGGCCGGCGCCGCGCCGACGAGGCGCCCGCGCCCGTCTTCGACCGTCACGTGGGCGGGCGTCCAGCCCGACCGGCCGCCGACCGAGCCCGACGCTTCAAGCGCGTGCAGAAAGGCGTGGGCGATGAAGGGGTTGAACCGTTCGCCCTCGGCCTCGTCCGCCGACCGGCCGGGCGGATTGGCGCAGGCGTCCCAGGCGCTGGCGTCGATGGCTGAGATCGACGGGACGACGCGAGCGGTGAAGTTTGTCGAAGTCATGTGGAGCGGGCGGTCCGATCAGGGTGCGAACCGCATCCTAGAGCATTGTGCGTTTGGGTCGAGCCACGTCATCGCGAACGGGCGGGCGCCCTCATCCAGGATCGCCGCCCGCCGCGAAGCGTTTCTCAAATCCAAGAGGACAATCCTCATCCACCAGGGGGGCAATCCAAAGGAAACGCAACGAAAACCAAATCAGGAGGAAGGAAATCCAAGCGAAAAGGGAAGCAAATCCAAAGGATTTTCCTTCCGCCTATCGGGACTTTTCAATGGCTTAAGCCACGAATCAAAGACTACAGATCTCGTCCCCGCTTGATCATTCACGAGGCATCGAAGTCAAACAGCGGCGCAGGCGCCTTTCGCTTGCGGCCGGACATGGAACAATACCCCAGACTTCGGATTATCGCAACTTATTGTCGCGTTTCTCACGTTAATCCCGTGGCGAAGCCTGATGGATCGGCGATTCGAATCGAAGGCCGCCGCGCCGGCATGGTCCGTCGCCACGCAAGGGCGATCGGCGCCTTGGCGGCGCCGCCGCAATATCGCCGGTTTCACCCCTTTCTCTTGATGTCGACAATGACGCCGAAATCGGCGGATTTTGTCTTTCCGTCCGAGATGTCAAAGCCTTCCGCCGCCAATCCCCGGCGCAGCAGCTCGCGAACCGCTGCGGCTCGACTGGGCATGTGCCGCGTGAAGCGCCACTGATCGAGGGCGGCAAGCTCCTCTGTCGTAAGCATGATCTGAAGGCGTTCGGCACGAGGGTCCGCCGACATGGATGCGTCTCCCTTCCAAAAGTCCGCGTGCTCACATTGGGTTACTTACTCATAATAAGGATGTTTTGTCAAGTGCGTAACATGAGTATACGCTGGTAGAATAGCCAATTGTATATCCAACGCATTGTGATGCAATTCTGTGTTCTACGTAAGTTGACTACGAAATAATACTTGATAGAGAATCAGTTCTGTCGTAGCAAAGGGGGAAGGCGGTTGAAATGCTAACACAGAGCGGGGCTGGTGTTTGGTCCCTTGAGCGCGCCGACCCGTTTCGGGAAGAGGCGGAACACCGAATCGCAAATAGTTTGCAAATGATCAGCGCTATTGTTCGGCTACTAGCAAAGAGCGAGCATGTAATAAATCCGCAGACCTTTCTTTTGGAGATTGCCGACCGCATAGAAACTGTGGGCAAGCCCCATCGCTTCCTCGCTGAATCGACCACAGGAACAGTCCAGCTGGCTGAATATTTGGAAGAGATCTGTGATCGCTTGAGGGGCGCTCTCGCGCCTGCCGCAACATCACTTTCTTTAGACTGCCCGGCCGATTGTTCTCTGCCAGCGAAAACCGCTTTGCCACTGGCGCTCATCACCGCCGAACTCGTTTCCAATTCGTTGAAATACGCTCATCCGGCAGGCTTGCCGGTCAAGATCGCCTTGTCCTGTCGCGCCGACGAAAAGGGCGATCTAAGGATCATTTACGAGGATGACGGAGTGGGGTTCCCTGAGGGATTTGACATCAACGACTCCGCTCACATGGGCATGAACTTCATTCGGCTTCTCAGCAAGGGGCTGGGCGGCAAACATGAATTTCATAGCGATCCGCTGGGGATTCGCTTTGAAATCAGGCTCTCGATGAATTCTTAGACCGCTCTTGCGCATCCGCGCGAAACCTAAAGCGGGGCCGCCGCCAACACGTTCCTCGCCGGCGGCGACACGCGGGCAGGCGACCCGATGAGAGGGCTTATCGCCCGGTTCGGCTCACTCGCGAGCGCCCGCTGGCTTCGCCCACGAGGGCCGAGCACAGAACGCATCCGCGGCGCCCTCGAGCGCCGCAAGTCCTGAGCGACCGCTTACGTCAAGCGGATAGTTCCTTAAAAAACGCACAGACCGCTCAGCGTCTCGGTTTCAGAGCAGCGCGGAACGCCAGCGCCGTCTCACGTACACCGGTCTCGAACGGCGTCGCGTCCGACCAGAAGGATTTGGCGAATTTACTCGAATCGACATGGTAGGGCCGGTCCCACTGGAAGCGCATCTCGATCAGTTCGCTTAGGAACGGCGAGAACATTGCGCTCGCGCCCAGCATCCAGGCCGGCATGGCGCTAATTCGCAGCTTCACGCCGAGCGTCTCGGCGGCGATCTTGAGAAGATCGCGCGTCGTGCGGGTGGGGGCGCAGGGCACGTGCCAGGCTTGGCCGAAGGCGGTGTCGGGCGCGTCCAGGAGCGTTATCGCCGCGCGTGCGATGTCCGGCACGTAGGCATAGTCGTGGAGGACGCCGGGCGAACCGACGAAGACCGCGGGCTTGCCGAGCACGAGCTTGCCGATCGACGTATCGCCGAGAAAGGAATTGCCGACGCCGGGTCCGTAGAAGTCGGGCGCGCGCAACGCGGCGATGCGCGCTTCGCCGGCGGCGGCCGCCGCCATCCAGATCCGGGTCGCCGCTGAGCGCGCCGCCGGCTTCCAGCCGATGTCTGCGAGCGGCATGGTCTCGACCAGCGGCGCGGTCTGGGGCCCGTACATGTAAAGATTGTCGATAAAGACCATGCGAGCGCCGGTCGCCTTGCAGGCGGCGACGAAATTCGCCATCGCCTTCGGCCAGGCGTCACGCCAGACGATTCCGGAATACTCAAATCCGATCGCGACCACGATCTCATCGGCTCCGCGCGCGGTCTTGACAACAGCCTCGCGATCGAGCGCATCGCACGGCGCGAACGCGGCCCCCTTGGGCAGGTCACCCGGCGCGCGCCGCTGCGCCACGACCACGTCACGGTCTTCAGACAGGAGCCGCCCCGCGGTCGCGCGCCCGACCGCGCCATAGCCGAAAATCGCAATCCTGCCGGTCATGGCCGCATCTTCGTCAGGCGTCTCCGTCGGCAGGGCCGAGGGGTCGCCATGAAATCCTCAAAAAGGGGAATTATCATAGATATCAAAGGCGTTGTTGCAACGCCGCATCCTTATGAGGAGATCGAAATGCCAAGTCAAACTTCATTGCGCGGAGCCGAAAAGAATGTCCAGGACTGGATCAGCCTGGTCTGTGGCGTGCTGCTCTTCTTCTCGCCCTGGGCCCTCGGCTTTGCCGGGGATCTCATGGCGGCGAGGACCGCATGGGTCGGCGGAATCGTGATCGCGGTCATGGCGATCGCAGCGCTGGTGCAATTCGCCGAGTGGGAGGAGTGGGTGACGCTGGTCGTCGGCCTTGCGGTGGCCGCCTCGCCATGGGTGCTCGGCTTCGCCGCCGTGCACCATGCGCTGGCGGTCTGCGTCGTGCTCGGACTGATTGTCGCTCTCGCCTCAATCACCGAGATCTGGGCCGTCCATCATCCCGCGGCGATCGCGAGGCAATAAGCTTCGGCACGACGGGGCGGATCCGCTTGCCGAGGCGAGCGATCCGCCCTTTCTGTTGCCGGAAGATGCGCGGGGACGTGGGGACCGGCGTGCGCGCACGGACGCTTGACGCGGCAGGCGGTTTGGCGAGTTTTTTGGGGAATGCCTCGAATCGCCCGCCCGGAGCCGTAAAGCCGATGAAGACGCTCGCGCCGCTCGCTCTTGCCTGCTTTGCCATTGCTGCCTGCAACGCGCCGGCGCCGCAGGCCTCGGCCCCGCCTGCGCCGGGATCCGTCGCCGTGACGCCGCCAGGCTTCCAGTTGCCGCAGGGCGACGACTGCTCGGCGAAGATCGCGCGCTATCGCGCAGTCCAGGACAACGACCTCTCCATGGGTCATGTTGTCCCCTCGGTCTATGCCCAGATCAAGAAGGAGATCGCCGCGGCGGAAAGCGTGTGCGCCGCCGGCAGCGACGCCAAGGCAAAGGCCATGATCACCGCCTCGGAGAGGCGACACGGCTATCCGACCGATCTCTGAGCGAACGCATCGCGCAGATAGTCGGCGACGAACACCGGCACCCGCGAATCGTCGATGTCACGCGGGCTCCGCACGATATGCATGCGCGACAACTCGGCGTGAGGGTCGTGCGCGAGATAGGCCTCGATCCGCGCCTTGGCCCGCGCGGCGGGGACCGCGAGCGTCATCAGCTTCATGCACGCGATGCGGCGATCGGCGAAAACGACCGTCCAGCCGCGGGCGACCGCCGCTTCGCTCGCGTCGACCCCGGTCTCTTCGAGCAATTCGCGCCGGGCGCTCGCCTCGAGATCGACCCGGCCGCCGAAGATGTCCGTCGGGTCCGGCGTGCCGGCGGGAAAATAAACCTGCCCGGCGTTGATGGTGTGATGGGCCATCTCGCCGAGTAGGAATGCTCCATCGGAGCCGCGCAGCGCCGCCATCGAAAAGCAATTGTCGACCGGATCGCCGGGGAAACCGAACTGCTCCCAGGCGAGGTAATCGGCGTAGTCGGTTGCGAAAAAAGCGCCTTTCAGCGTCAGTGCGCCGTCGGAGCCGGTCACGATCGCCCTTTTGCCGAGAAGCAGCACCCGCCCGTTGAACAGCGCGGGCTTGGCCTTCGTCATCCGCACCCAGTGCGCCGCGATGCTCGCCGCCTGACGCTCGGCGAACGCCCAGTGCGCGGACTCGAACACGAGGTCGAGCTCACCGACCTGGAGGAGGCGGGCCGGCCCGCTCAAAGGTCGAGCGAGCCGCTGGAGACGACCACGACCGAGCCGCCGATCGTCGCGGCGCCGAGCGCGCCGGCCTCGATCGTGAGGCCGAGCGCGATCAGGCTTGGCCGGCCCATCTCGAAGCCCTGCTCGACCGTGAGGGTGTGCTCGCCGTCGCTCGGCCGGTCGAAAGCGTGGACAACGCCGGCGAAGGCGGCGACGGCGCTGCCGGTCGCCGGGTCTTCCGTCACTCCCCACGCGGGGGCGAACATCCGCGCGTGATACGCTGACCCATCGCGCGCGACTTCGCTCGTATAGAGGTAAGTTGCGGGACCGTCGTTGGTCGCCCAGGGCATCGCGCCGGGCGTGGCCCGGCCGACCGCTCCGAGCGACCGAACCGGAACGAACAGATACGGCGCGGCGGCGGTGTAGAGGCTCGGCTCGTGCGCGCCGAAACCGATGTCCCCCGGCTCCAGCTCGAGACCTGCGGCGATTTCCGCCTTCGAGGGCGCCATGCCCTCAAGCCGCTCGGGCAGCTTCGGCAGCTCGAAATAGGCGGCAAGCGCTTGGCCCCGGCGACGGCGGGCGCTGCAGACGACGTCGCCGACGACTTCCTCCAGGACAATCCTGAGATCCTGAACGGCGAGCAGATCTCCGGCCCGTTGGTGGGCGATCAGGGCGGCAGCTCCGATCGTGGGATGGCCGGCGAACGGCAATTCCCGCCTTGGCGTAAAGATCCTCACGCGCGCGGTGTTGATCGCGTTCCTCGGCTCGAACACGAACACGGTCTCGGACAGGTTAAATTCGGCGGCGATCGCCTGCATGCGGGCGTCGTCGAGCCCGTCAGCGTCAAGCACGACCGCGAGCGGATTGCCGGCGAGCGCCGTCTCGGTGAACACATCAAGCGTTTGAAACCGGCGGGCCATCAGCACGAGTCCCGCACCGGCAGAGCTCCTTGAGCGCGGCGGCGGTCGGCCTCGTCAATACCACGAGAACAGCGGCTCGTCGGAGCCGGGCCAGGAGACAATAATCAACGGCCTATTCGATTCCGGGAGCGAATATTGGTTCGGCAGCCGGTCCACGCCCCGCACGCCGACAAAGGTGTTTTGCACCGTATCTCGCTGCGGCGGCCTCAGAGTGTCGAGGACGTAACCGTTGTGTGAGCCGACGCTCGCCCCCGTGCCGGCGGTAAGCCAAGATTCACGCGCGTGGACCGTGACCTCGCGGCCGGCCGCGGCCGGATGTTGCGCGCGGTGATGAACCGTCTGCGCATGCGCGCATGACCCGACAAGAGCGATCCCAAGCGCGGCGGCCATCGCCACCTTTAGTGAATGTGCCATGAAAGGCTCCCCTTCGCGCGACCGATCATACACCGGAGTTTGCTCACTCATGCGCCGATGCGCGAAAAAAGTAAATGAGCGCCGGACAGGTCAAACCGCCTCCGCGGCAAAAAGCCGAGAGGGCCTTACGAGTTCGTCCTGCGCGGCGACAAGGACGAGTTCCGGCGAGCCTGCCGCCTCGGTCGCGGTCACGATTGCGTGAACGGACGACGCCGCGCGCGACAGCGCCTCGGGCGTCGCGCGCGTCTCGAGCCAATGATGAAAAAATAGCGCGGCGAACAGGTCGCCGGCCCCATTGACCGCGATCGGCAGCTTTGGCGTCCGCAGCCGCCAGAAGCCCGTGTCGTCCCCGGCCAGCATGTCGAGCGCGTCCTCCGGCGTATCGTCGAGCGTGAGCGATTTCGCCACGACGACCCGCGGACCGCGCTTGCGCAGCGCCTCGATCGCCGCCCGCGCCGCCGGCAAGTCGTCCGCGCGCCCGCCGGTCAGCCATTCAAGTTCGAAGGCGTTTGGCGTCGCGATGGTTGCGAGCGGCAGCGCGCGGTCGCGGAAGAATTCGCCGACCCCCGCAGCGACATACGAGCCGCGTCCGACGTCGCCGATAACCGGATCGCAGGCGTAAGTCCCTTCGCTATTGGCGGCTCGCAGGCTCGCAAGCGCACGCAAGGACGCCTCGCCGATCTCGGGTCTGCCCAGATAGCCGGTCAGGAGCCCGGCGCAGCGGGAAAGCGCGCCGATTGCCCGCAATCCGGCGACGCACTCGTCGATCAGGCCGGCGTCGAAAGCCTGGCCGCGCCAGCCAGCGTAGCCGGTATGACTGGAGAACTGCACCGTCATCAGCGGCCAGACCTCACGTCCGAGCCGCTGCAGCGGAAAGACGGCCGCCGAATTGCCGACATGGCCGTAGACGACATGCGACTGGATCGAAAGGATCGGCGCGAGCATGGCCGACGAGACGCCGATTCGGCGGGCGGCGTCAAAGCGAAGTCGCCTTGCTGGACGGTCTTGGCGATGCAAAACTGGGCCGGCAATCCGGTCAGACGCGGGATGAGGAGGAGCGGCGCCATGAGCAGGGCAGGATGCGGAATAGGCCTTGTCGCGTTGGTGATGAGCATCGCCGCGGCCGATGCGCAGAGCGCGACCAACATGGCCGCTCTCAAAGGCCTGGCGCCCGTCTCCGCCCTCTCCAAGACCGTAGACGGATTGGCCGCGCTGGGCTCCAACTTCACCGTCACCGGCGGAATCCAGACAGGAGCCATTCGTCAACCAACCCTCATGCCGTTTGCGGAACAGCAGCAGCAGGCTTTGCGCGACGCCTTCATCACCGACGGCAATTTGGTTCAGCTAACGGACGGCTTGGGTACGACCTTGGGCGCGGCGTACGAGGCGCGCGGGCATTATCTCGACCGGGAGCGCTTCACCAGCATCTCCAAATCCGTCTCGGATGTGATCGCCTACGCCAACTCGACAAGCGGCTCGGATTCCAACGCCGGAAAATATTTCTTCGCCAACGGAACGACGAACGGCAGAAAACCGGCTTCCGACGAGGCTATTGCCATCTTCAAGGATATCGACGGCGCCCCCGATCCTTTTGGCCGGGCCTATGGTCGACCCGCGGGAACGCCCGGCGCCGACCTCTACGGCGACTCCCGCCCGTTCCAGACCGAGCCCACGATCCTGCCGATCGTGGGGCCGGACTACTTCAATATTCCAGCCGACAATCATGTGTACAACCGCGGCCCGGTCATGAACCTGACCGACAGCCCATCCTTCCCGAGCGGGCACACGACCTACGGCTACATGGGCTCGCTTCTGCTCGCGGTGCTCGTGCCCGACCGGTATCAGGAGATGGTCGCGCGGGCCGCGGAATACGGCAACGACCGCATCATCATGGGAGCGCATTACGCCATGGACGTGCTGGGCGGGCGAACCGTCGCGACCTACGACCTTGCGCATCTGCTCGCCAACGACCCCGCCTACATAGGTCGGCCGCTGAAGGACTTCGCCAGGGCGACGGCGATGTCCTCGCCTCTGGTTTCCGCGACCATCGAAGACTTCCGCGCGGCAGTCGTGACGGCCAGGGCCGACCTGACCAAGGCGCTCGAGGCGGCCTGCGGCGATACGGTTGCAGTTTGCGCAAGTCAGGACACAGGCCGGTTCAACGCGCCCGCAATGAACGAGGCTTTTTACGCCACGACGCAGACCTATGGGCTGGCAGTGGCGCATCCGGAGACCGCGGACAAGGTGGAAGATGTCGGCGCATTGGCGCCCGAAGCCGGGAACCTGCTGATGGCGGCTTTCCCCAAACTCAGCCTCGAGGAGGCGAACCGCATTCTGACCGAGACGGAAGGACCCGGCGGCGGCTTTCTCGACGACGGTTCAGCCTTCGGCGTCTATTCCCGGCTGAACCTCTATGCAGCCGCAGGACGCGCGGCCGCCCTCGCACGCGCCAAGCCCTGAAAAGCGCGTGGCTTCAAACGGCTCGTCCGAGTTCGAACTCCCACGGAGCCGGCGGCGAGTACGCGATCGGGTTTGATCTTCAGGCGCATGGCTTGAGCGTCCGGCGCAAGCCTGAAACAATGCGTTGACCCTTCATCGCGGACAGCCGAGGCCCCTTCATGAGCGACGCCATCGCTTTTCTTCGTCGCGCCATCGAGCAGGGGCAGGGGCTCGACCCGGCGGACGTGGTGCTGAAGGGCGGGCGGATTTTCGATCTGGTGAGCGGGGATCTGGTCAAGAGCGACGTAGCGATCTGCGCCGACCGGATCGTGGGCACGCTCGGCGAATACCGCGGTCGGCGGGAGATCGACGTCAGCGGCAAGGTCGTCGTTCCCGGGTTCATCGACACCCATTGTCACGTTGAATCCTCGCTCATCACCCCGCTCGAATTCGACCGCTGCGTGCTCGCCCATGGCGTGACGACGTCGATCTGCGACCCGCACGAGATCGCCAACGTGCTCGGGCAAACGGGCCTACGCTACTTCCTCGACGCCACGATGCTGACGGTCATGGATCTGCGCGTGCAATTGTCGAGCTGTGTTCCGGCGACGGCGCTCGAGACCTCCGGCGCGCGGCTGGAGGCCGGAGATCTCCTTCAACTTGCCGATCACCCCAAAGTGCTGGGACTCGCCGAATTCATGAACTTTCCCGGCGTTCTGGCGCGCGACCCGTCTTGCCTCGCCAAGCTCGCGGCGTTCCAGACCCGGCCGATCGACGGGCACAGCCCGCTCCTCAGCGGCTACGCCCTCAATGGCTACCTCAGCGCCGGCGTGCGCACCGACCACGAGGTCACCAACCTACCCGAAGCGAGGGAGAAGCTCGCCAAGGGCATGCAGCTCCTGATCCGCGAAGGCTCGGTCTGCAAGGACTTGCACGCGCTCAGCCCTATGATCACCGAGCGCAATTCGCCGTTCATCGCCTTCTGCACCGACGACCGCAATCCGCTCGACATCGCGGAGGAAGGCCATCTCGACTTTCTCATCCGCACCGCGATCAAGCTCGGCGCGCCGCCGCTCGCCGCCTACCGCGCGGCATCGATCTCGGCCGCGCGGATCTTCGGCCTGCGCGATCGCGGCCTCGTTGCGCCCGGCTGGCGCGCCGATCTCGTCGTCATCGACGATCTCGAGCATTGCGCCGTCTCGATGGTGATGGCGGGCGGACGGGTCGTTGACGACGCGCTGTTCTCTGCGCGCTCGTCGCTTGCTCCAGTCGGACTGGCGAGCGTGAAAGCGAAGCGGGTCGAGCCGGCCGATTTCGTCGCAAGGGGGCAGGGGCCGTCGACCCAGGCGATCGGCGTCATACCCGGCAAGATCATCACCGACCGCGTCCCCGTGACGCTGCCGTTCAAGAACGGCGAGCGCGGCGTCGATCTTGGCCAGGACGTCGTCAAGGTCTCGGTCGTCGCCCGCCACGGCGTCAACGACAACCGGACGACCGCCTTCGTTAAGGGCTTCGGCATGAAGCGCGGCGCGATCGCCTCGTCGGTCGGCCATGACAGCCACAACCTTTGCGTCGTCGGCGTCGACGAGGCCGACATGGCGGCGGCGGTTAACCGATTGCGCGAAATTGAAGGCGGGTTCGCGGTTGCGCGCGATGGCAAGGTCGTCGCCGAACTGCCGCTTCCGGTGGCGGGCCTGATGAGTCTCATGAGTTTCGAGGAAGTGCGCGACGCGCTGATTCCACTGCGCACGGCGGCCAAAGGCCTCGGGGTGACGCTCGCCGAGCCGTTCCTGCAAGTGGCGTTCCTGCCGCTGCCGGTGATCCCGCACCTCAAGATCACCGATATGGGCTTGGTCGACGTCGATAAGTTCGAGTTCGTGCGAGACTGAAGCTCTTCGCAATTGAATCGAATCTGCCTGTGTAAGCGCGATCGCCGATTGCGCCGGCGGTGTGCTCCCGCGAGCTGCTGCCGGCCGAGGTCAGCCCTTCGTGACCGCCACGCAATCGACCTCGACGTCGAAGGGCCCGGTCCACTCAGGCACGCAGAAGAAGATGCGGGCTGGGGGGTTTTTCGGGAAGTAGCGCTTGTAGACTTCATTGAAGGCCCTGAACCGGTCCGCCGAGATGCACAGCACATTGCACTTCAGCACATGGTCGAGGTCCGACCCGGCGGCCTCCAGCGCCTTCTTCATCTGCTCCAGGATCAGCTCAACCTGGCGCTCGAACGGGGCGTGGACGAGGAACTCGCCGGTCTCAGGATCGAAGGGCGGCATGCCCGAGACGAACACCATGTTGCCGGCGCGGGTGCAGGTGGACACCGGCGCGCCCCACTTCTCGAAATTGCTGTCAATCGGCTCGACCCGTATGATCTCTCGTTGCATGCGTCCGTTCCTGGTCCATGTGTCGCCAATCTAAGGTCTTAAGAGCTTACGAAAATGCGCCGTCATCAGTCCCAATCCGCGCCAGCTTCTCGGCTTGGTCGACGTCGATAAGTTCGCGTTCGTGCGAGACTAAAGCTCTTCGCAATTGGATCGAATCTGCTGTGTAGGCGAAATAGCTGATTGCGCCAGCGTTCACCGACCGCGCGACTACAACCAGGCATCCACCTAAAGGCTGGCCGCTTCCCGGCCGGCCGCCCAAGCCGCTTAGAGGCGCTTCCCCGCGTGGAAGATGTGGCCGCCGCCTCCAGTATGCACCGCGCCGCCGGCGACCCTTGTCGTGTTGGCGACGGCTGCGGTGCGCGAGGTGGTGAGCGTGCTTGCGGTGTGGCTGGAAGTTGTCGAGCCGTTCCGCTTCCCGCCGTTGCCGGTGATGGCGCCCGTGTGAACCCCGGCTAGCGAAGGCGTGAGGCCGCCGCCGCTCAAGCCGCTCGCGCCCGCGCTCGCGCCGCACGAGCCTGTCCCGGCGGAGCCGGCGGATGGGTGCGAGCCGGAGCTGGTTCCTCCCGTGCCCGCCGACGGGGCGTGCGTTCCGGTGGATGCGCCGGTCCCGCCGCCGCACGCGGCGAACGCCTCGCCCGGCGCCGCGAAGGCGAACGCTGCCACGAAGGCCGCGCTGGCCAACGATGCGCCGTACGAAGGCGTACGACTTTGCTTGCGGTTGATGGTCTGCATCTGATCCTCCTGCAGCTTCCATTGCCCCGCTGCACGCTAGCAGAAATCGTCCGATCAAAAAACGACATTCGATCTTGGCGTTATAGGACGACCCGGGTCGTCCTCCTCACGGCTTGCGCGTTGCCGCGACCGCGAACACCACCGCCAGCGCCAGCCAGGAGAGGATCATCGTCGTGCCGCCGATCGGGGCGGCGAAAGGAAAGATGCGCTCGCCAGTGAACGCGCGCATCGCGAGTTCGGCGGCAAACAGCGTCGCGCCCGCTTCCATAACGAAGCCGACGATGACGAGCGCGCGCCCCGGCGCGCTCGCGAGGCCGGCGAAGGCTGCGATCGCCAGCGCCGCGCAGGCATGCAGGATCAGGAACTCCGCGCCCCTCAAGGCGAGTTCGCCCCCGTTCGCGTGAACGCCTGCGGCCGCGAGCGCGCCGCCCGCCGCGCCCATGAGTGCGGCGACGCCGGCGAGAATGAAGGGCGAGCGGTTCATTTTATGGCTCCGTCGAGGCGAGGCGGGCGGCGCCGGGAGAGCAGTCCTCCGGCCGGGCGCTTGTCAAGACGCTGCGAACCCTTGATCCTCAAGCTCGCGCGAGTTTTTCGCGGTTCGGATGAGGCGCGGGAGGGCGACTTTGCCAGAATTCAAGGTGCGCGCGATCACGCGTGCGGATCGCGAGCAGTGGGCGCCGCTGTGGCGCGCCTATCTCACGTTCTATCAGGCGGCGGAAAGCGCCGAGGTCACGAGCGCGACCTGGGCGCGCATTTTCGACCCGCTGGAGCCGGTGCACGCGCTCGTCGCCGAGCGCGACGATCGGCTCATCGGCTTTTCCCACTACCTGTTTCAACGCAGCACCTGGCTCCTCAATCCGCAATGCTATCTCCAGGACCTCTATGTCGGGGAAGACAAGCGAGGCCGCGGCGTCGGCCGGGCGCTGATCGGCGCCGTCGTCGGCGCCGCGAAGGAGGCGGGAGCGGCGCGGGTATTCTGGAATACCCATGAGACAAACGCGGTCGCGCGTAGACTCTACGACGCGGTGGCCGAGCGCTCCGGCTTCATTCAGTACCGCATCGAGCCGCTGGGCTGACGGAAAGGCGTCCAAAGGTCGCATGGTCGCTGGGCTTGTCGCAGCGGCCATCTTCCCCCATGTTATGCCGCCGGGTTCGTCCCGCGGGGTTGAACGAGGGGACTCTCAAAAATGTCGCGACGTCTCACAACGCGCTCGCTCGCCATCGCCAAGGCCAATGCCCAGGCGGGAATCGACGCCGCGCTGACCATCGCCGCGCGCACCCAAGGCATGCTCGCGCCCGGCGACGGGGGATCCGAGAAAGCGCGCGAGGCGCGGCTCATGGTGCAGGAGAAGGTCGACGCGGCAGTCGAGGGCGCGCTTGCCGCGCAAGCGGCCTGGGGCGCGTTCTTCCTCAAGGCCGCATTCGGCGGCGTGCGCACGCCCCACGACGTCTCGGCGGGATTGACCGCCGTAGCCGAGGCCGCCGCCGGGCCCGCGCGGCGGAAGGTGCGCGCCAACGCCCGACGCTTGACGGGAGCCAAGGCGTTTCCTTGAGATGGATTTAGCGCAGCACCTGCAGGGGGCGATAGCAACCTACGGATACTTCGCGGTGCTTGCCGTCGTTAGCATGGAAAGCCTGGGCGTTCCCATACCCGGCGAGACGGCGCTGGTGGCGGCGGCCATCGTCGCGGGCGAGGGGAAACTCAATATCTATGGCGTTATTGCCGCTGCCGCTGCGGGCGCGATCATCGGCGGCGCTTGCGGCTACTGGATCGGGCGCGAGTTCGGCTTTCCGATCGCCTACCGCTATGGACGCTATGTCAGCTTAAACGAAAAGCGGCTTAAACTCGGCCAGTATCTCTTTCTTAAGCACGGCGGCAAGATCGTGTTCTTCGGCCGGTTCGTGGCGTTGCTGAGAACGTTCGCGGCCTTTCTAGCCGGCGTCAATCGCTATAGCTGGGAACGCTTCTTCGCCTTCAACGCGACGGGCGCGATCCTGTGGGCCGCGCTCTTCGGTCTCGGCGGATTCTGGCTCGGCCGCGCCTTTGAGCACTATGCGCGCCCGGTCGGGGTCGCGGCGCTGATCGCCGCCGTGATTGGAGCGGTCTTCGCCGCCCGCTTCATCCGCTATCATGAGCAGGCGCTCGAGGACGAGGCCGAGCGCGCTCTTCCCGGACCGCTCGTGAAGCCGAAGCCGTCCGCGACGCATTGAGCGTTCGAAGATTCGCGCTCTTTCCCGTCGGCTATGCAGCCTTCCGCTCGACCGGCCCGATCCACACCCTTTGCTGCTCCGAGCGACGCAGAAAATCGACGCTGATCGTGCGGTCGATCTTCTCCGCGTCGAGTGTCCGCAGGAGATCGCCGACGCTCGTCACCGGCTTGCCGTCGAGCGCGATGACGAGGTCGCCGGACAATAATCCTGCATGGGCCGCTGGCCCCGCCTGGTCGACGTTGAGAAGACGCGCGCCGGTCGACTGATCGAGGCCGAGCCTCAGCGCGATGCGGCGCGGAATCGCCGTCGTCGCAGCGCCGACGCCGATATAGGCGCGCCTGACCCGCCCATGTCGGGCGATCTCGCCGGCGACGAAACTGGCGGTGTTCGACGCGACCGCAAAGCAGATGCCTTGCGCGCCCATGATGACGGCGGTGTTGATGCCGATCACTTCGCCGGCGGACGACACCAGCGGGCCGCCCGAGTTCCCGGGGTTGAGCGGGGCGTCGGTCTGCACCACGTCCTCGATCATCCGGCCGGTGCGCGATTGCAGCGAGCGTCCGAGCGCCGAGACGACGCCCGTGGTCACCGTCGCGTCGAAGCCGAGCGGATTGCCGATGGCGATGGCGATCTGGCCGCGCTTGAGCTTCGAACTGTCGCCCAGTTTCGCCGCCGGCAAAGATACGTCGGCCTCGACCCGCAAGAGCGCGAGATCGGTGTCCGGATCGTCGCCGAGGACCCGCGCCTGCAGCTCGCGGCCTTCGAGCGTCGTCAGGCTGACCAACCGAGCCCCCTGGACCACATGGCTGTTTGTGAGCGCGAGGCCGTCGGAGGCAATGATGACGCCGGAGCCTGAGCCGGCGCTCCGGCCCTGCTTGCGCACGTCGATGCGCACCACGCCTGGCCCGACGCGATCGACGACGCCGGTGACGACGCGCGAATAATCATCGAGCATCGCCGCGTCGCTGGGGGCCGGAGCGGCGCCGGGACCCTGGCCGGGGCTGTCGGAATCGAGCGTGAGAGACGGGTCGGGAGATTCGAAAGGATCGCTCATTGCGTCGATATGGTGGCGGCGGCCGGGGCGCGCAAGCATCGGGACGGATGGACCCGCCCGGCCCGCCGGGGTTGCCACAACTCGGCAAATGGCCCAGATATCGGCGCGCGCGGGGCGCCGGGCGATCCTGCCGGCATGAACGCCTCCTGCGCCCGGAGGCGCCGTCGCGCCAGAACATTAACGCCATGGCTCTGACGCATCCAGCGACGGTCTCTCCCCTCCATCCCGCCAATTCCGCCCCGGGCGCGCTTGCGGCGAGCGCGGCGATCATCTGCCTCGACGAGGCCGCCTGCATCGGCAAATGCCTGGAGAGCCTGGGCGATTTTGCCGAGATCGTCGTCGTCGACTCCGGTTCGACCGACGGGACGCTCGCGCTCGTCGACGATTACGGCCGCCGCGGCTTTCCCATTCGGCTCATCAATCAGCCCTGGCTTGGCTACGCCCGGCAGAAGCAGTTCGCCCTCGATCAGGCGACGCAGCCCTGGGTGTTCAGCATCGACGCCGACGAATGGCTCGACGACGAGCTCAGGGACTCGCTTCCGCGCCTGATGGCGGCTGACAACGCCGTCTCCGGGTGGAAAGTGCGCCGTTCGCTGACGCTCTACGGCCGATCTGAGCCGGTGAGCCGGTGGACACGCCCCGAGCACATCCTCCGGCTGGTCCGGCGCGGCCGCGCCCGGTTCGACCCGGCGCTCATCGTCCACGAAGGCCTCGTCGCCGACGAGGGCGAGACGCCGATTGCGCGCCAGGGGCTTCTGCGCCACGAACGTTCGCTGCCGCTGAACGAGCAGATGAAGAAGGAAATCGTCTATGCCCGGCTCAAGGCCGAGCAGCGGCTGAAGCTGGGGCGGAAGCCGTCGAGGCTCAAACTGCTGTTCAATCCGCCGATCTATTTCTTGCGCATCTTCTTTTGGAATCGGTTCTTCTTGTGCGGCTGGGCGGGGTTCATCCACGCGGCGACCGGCGCGATGTACTCTCTGATGACCGAAGCCATCCACCGTCAGTTGTATTACGCTCGAACGGAGCGCTGAGGCGTTCGCCACCGGCGAGGACGCGGGCGAGATCGGGCGAGGCGGTATGAACCGGGAATTCGACGACGAGGCCCTTGGCGAGCTTGAGGTCGTCATTCCCAATCTGAATTGGCGCTATTCGGGCGGCACGGCGGTGAACCGGACCATCGCCCCTCTGATCGCCAAGCGCTGGCGAGCGGCCTGGCTCGGACCCGACCGCCCGGAAGGGATCGAGGGCCTAAGCTTAGGCGATCTCATGCGGCTGCGCTTCCGTCCGCCGAGCCATCGGAAGGTCCGCATCTGGCACGCGCGCCGCAATGTCGAGATGCTCGGCCGGGCTTTTCCTCAACCTTTTCGGCTACCGGTTCGCGCTGATCTTCAATTCGGCCTCCCAGCGCCCGACACACCTGGTTCACCGACTTTCCTCATCGCCCGGATGGACGCGGTGATCGCGACCAGCGAAATGGCCGCGCAATATCTGTCCTCGCCCGGCGACCGTGATCCATCACGGCATCGACGTCGATCTCTATTCCCCGCCCGCCGACCGGCGCGCGGCCTTCGCCGAGACCAGCCTGCCGGGAAATATGGGATCGGCACTATTCGGCCGGGTCCGGCGACAGAAGGGAACCGATCTGTTCGTCGAGGCGATGTGCCGGCTCCTGCCGCGATATCCCGATTTCTCGGCGGTCGTGATCGGGCTTACGACCGTCGACAACCGGCCGTTCCTGGAGGGCTTGAAGCAGCAGGTCGCCGGCGGCGGGCCTCGACGGAACGCATCCGGTTCCTCGGCGAATTGCCGATCGAGGAGGTGCCGCGCTGGTATCAGCGGATTTCGATCTATGTCTTCGCCTCGCGGGTCGAGGGCTTCGGCCTGACCATGCTCGAGGCGATGGCGGCGGGCGATGCGGTGGTCGCCGCGCGCGCCGGGGCGGCGGAAATGGTCATCACCGACGGCGACGACGGCGTCCTGGCGCCGGTCGGAGACGCGGACGCGCTCGTCAGCCGCGCTCGAGCCGCTGATGCGCGATCCCGAACGCATCGAGGCGATGGGGCGGCGCGCGCGGGAAAAGGTCGTCGCCGATTTCAGCCGCGACCGGGAGGCCGACGAGATCAGCGCCGTCTACCGCCAGATCTGGGCCGCGCCAAAGCCTTAAAGTCGGCCCAAAGCCATCATGTTGGCCACGTCATCTTGCATCCGCTCTCCTCGACCGTGCCAGCGACTTCGGCGCCATTGACGACGCTCGTGACCTTGAAGAGGTCGTCCGGTTCATCGCCGCTCGCCTGGGCGGTCCCGACATAGAGGGTGGTGATGAGCTGGTTCTGGCCCGCGCGGTAAAAAGCCGGGTTCGGCGAGAGGCCGATTTCCGGCGGCAGATGGAGTCCCTGGAGGGCCCTGGCCATTGCCACTGCATCGAGCGACTTGGCCTTGGCCGCGGCCAGCGCGCAGGTCCAGACTGAGACGAATCCAAACCAGGTCCGCGCCGTAGGCGCCCGGCCGGTTCGTTTCTTAACGATGTCGACGAATTCCTCGACATGCGGCACGCCCGGCTGTTTCCAGTACCATTCCATCACCCAGGTTCCGATGCGCGCCTCCGGCGGCAGGCCCTCCAGCGGCTCCAGCTCTTGTTGGGCGCCGGCGAGATGAACCTTCTTGTCCAACCCGAACTGCACGGCCTGCTTCAGCGCGTTCACCATGTCGTCACCGCCTAACAAGAAGACAATGACGTCGGGGTTCGCGGATTGCGCGCCAATGAGGTAGGACGAAAAATCGACGGTGCCGAGCGGCGTCAAAACGCCGCCGACCCTGGAGCCGCCGAGCGCCGTGCAGGCCTTCACCATCGCCGCCTCCAGCGTGTGGCCGAACGCGTAGTCCAGTGTGATGTAATAGAACTTCCTCCCGTATTCCTTGATCAGGGCGCCGGTGACCGCCTCGGCTTCCATCTGGGTCGTGTTGCAGACCCGGAAAACATTCCAGTGACAGCTGGTTCCGGTGACCGCGTCAGTATGGCCGCCGGGAACGACGTGCAGGATCTTCTTTTCGTTGGAGACTTCCGCCATAGCGAGAGAGAGCGCCGAGTTAGTGTTGCCCAGCAGGAAATCGACCTTGTCGCTATCGATCAGCTTGCGCGCCTTCAGCACGGCGGTGCCCGCGTCGCCGCTCGTGGAATCCTCCACCACCAGGTCGACGCTGCGTCCAAGAATGCCCCCCTTGGCGTTAATCTGTTCAAGGGCGAGCTGACAGCCGATCAGTTCGTTCTTGCCCAGCGCGCCGAGGGGGCCGGTCAGCGGATTGTCGAGGCCAACCTTCACGATGTCGGCGGCTCGCACACGCGTGACGAACGGGCTCGTGACTTGCGACGCGCCAACCGCAAGGCCCGCTTTTAACAGAACCCGACGGCCGATTCCGCCGGAAGCGTTGGCGATGAACGGATTTTGGGACACCAAACGATCGGGCATGTTGATACACTAATCGACGACTGTGCCGGCGCTGTCAAAGCAATTGCGGCTCCGCCATTTGACGCGAAAAGCCCCAATGCGGAAATGGCTCACACCGTGAGCGCGCGCCGCGCCGCCACGCAGCGGCCGGAGATTATCGAGTTCGCATTTTCATGTACATGATCGCCGATAGACGAATGAAGGGAGAAGGTGCGCAAGCGGCGACCGTGGGAACGCTCCAAACGTCGATATTGCCTCGGCGGCGCGTTCAGGCCGCGGTCGGGCGCATGGCGGCGATCAGGCGCTTGAACGGGGCCGACACGTGATGGCGCAGCATCGCCAGCCGTCGGTCGCCTTCCGAAGTGACCCAGTTGAACTGGATGACGCGGCGCTCGCCAGCGAACGGCTTGTGGCCGTGCCAGGAATTGTCGGCCCGCTTGAACGCGAGCAGCGTTCCTTCTGCCGGGGGCACTTCCATGATCGCATCATCGAGGTTGTCGCCCGACTTCAATAGCCTCAGGCGGCCGCCGGGGTGCTCCCAGCCGGCGTTCATATAGATGAGGATGGTGATGATCTTGCTCTTGGTGTCAGTATGGATGCGTCCGTCCTTGGGACTGCACTGGCCGCGGACCGTGACCGTGGTCGGCCGCCCGGCGAGATCGAGACCGAACTTCTCCTCGAAGGCTTCGCGGAACTCGTCGCTCTCCAATTCGTCGAGGAATTCGCGGAATGCTGGACCATAGGAAAGCTGGGCGACCGGAAAGCTTCCGCCTTCGGAGATCTTCGGGTAGTCGGCGTTGATCTTCGCCCGCGCCTCGGGGCGGACAAAGCCGGGAACGACGAAATACTCAAACGGTTCGCGCGTCAGCGGAACCGCCTTCAAGGCTTCGAGGTCGAGCGAACGCAGAGTCATCGAAGGCGCCCCAGAGGCTATTGCGTTGGCGCGAGCAGATATCCGATCGCCGACTCGGCGTCAAAATCGGCCGCGTGAGGCCCGCTCTCATGTCCGCCCCTTGGCCAGCGCCTTCAGGACCGCCTGGGCGCGATTGTCAGCGAATGCCGCGGCGATGTCCGGGCCGACTTTGAGCCGCCAGTTTGGCCGCTCGCGGTCCGTTCCGGGCAGATTGGTCTGGACGGTCTCGCCGACGAGATCGTCGAACTGGGCATGAGCGAGGATCGAGCCCGCGCTGCCGATGAGCCCATGGACGGCGGCGGCGATGGCCTCGGAGAGCGGCGCATCTTCGTTTGGGCCTGAGTCGATGAAGCCTGCGGCGACGAGGGCGGCGATCAGGCCGCGCTTCTCCTCGCGGCGCCGGGCGATCTCCTCGCCGGCCCTCGACAGGGTCAAGAGACCGAGCGAGAGCCGCTCGGCGATGTCGGCGCCCTGCCACCAGCCGGCGAGCGTCGCCAGATCGTGGGTGGCGACGCAGGCGACCGACACCGGCGGATAGAATTCCGGCGGCCGGACCTGAGGGCCGTCGCGCTCGAACCACAAGACCCGCATGCCCTGGATGTTGGCGCGCGTCATGCGGTCGCGGAAGCCCTCAGGCACGGTGCCCAGGTCCTCGCCGACCACCAAGCAGCGGGCGCGCTGGCTTTCGAGCGCGATATGACCGATGAGATCGTCGAGCGGATAGGAGAGATAGGCGCCCTCAGCGGGCTTCGCGCCCGCAGGGATCAGGAACAGGCGCCGCAGGCCCATCGCATGGTCGATCCGCAGCATCCCCGCGTGGCGCATGTTGGCGCGGTAAAGCGCGCTTAAGGAAGTCCAGCCCTCGCGCGCGCCGGCGAGCGGATTCGGCGCTGGCAGGTTCCAGTTCTGCCCCTGGGCGGAAAAAGGATCGGGCGGCGCGCCGATCGTCACGCCGCGGGCGAGAATGGCGTCGTGCGCCCACGATTCGGCGCCGTCCGGCGCCGAGCCGACCGCGAGATCGCGATAGAAGCCGATCTCGAGGCCGCGCTCTCGCGCGCGCTTCGCCGCCTGCCCAAGCTGGCGGTCGGCGAGCCATTGGCAGAAGAGGGCGAACTCGAAGGCTTGGCGATTGCGCTCGATCGCCTTGTCGATCGCCTTGGGTTCGCCGTCGCGCATGTCCTGCAGCCAGAGCCGCCAATTCTCGCCGGCCTCACTCTCGGCGGTCGCCTGGAAGGCGGCGAAGCGCCGCAGGGATTCGCCGCCCGATCTCGCGAACGCATGGTAGTCGGCGACGAGCGGATCGGCAGGCCGCGCGGCGCGGGCGTGGGCGAAGGCCGCGCTCCAGGCTTCGAGCGCCGGGCGCTTGGCGCGCCAGACGGCCTCATATTCGACATGTCTAGTCGCGGCCGCGGCCGCGAATGCGGGAGCCAGGCCGGTGAGCGCGGCGTCGACCGTCTCGTCGCGCGGCAGGCCAGAGTCGTCGAGCGCGTCGATCAAGATCGGATCGAGGAATCGACGGTCGGACGGGTAATAGGGACTGGCCCTCTCCCGGTCGCGCGGGAACAGCATATGCAGCGGGCTGACGCCAAAATAGGCCGCCCCGGCGCTGCCGGCGCTTTCGCCCGCAAGCGCCAGGGTAGAGAAGTCGCCGATCCCCTGGTCGCGATGGATTTCGTGCGCGCGCCTGAGCGCGTAGAGCTGCGCGGCGACGCCGAACCGCTTGCGCGACGCCGCCTTCGGGCTGTGCGCCTCCGTCGGTGCGATCGTCAGGGCGCATTCGACGCCATCGACAATGAGCCGGTAGCGGCCGACCGGCAGCGACGGCAGGGCGACTTTGCGCTCGGCGACGAAGCGTCCGTCAGGTAAGTCGCGCCGGACGCCGTCGCCGGCCTCGAGACGCCATTCGATCGGCGCGCCGTCTTCACGGGCGATCAGCGCGTCGGCTCCGCGCGGCAGGTCGCGCAGCGGGGCCACTGGCGGCTCGTCGACGCGCAGCACCAGCGAGAAGGGCAGGCGGCGGCGATGGGTTTCATCGACAAGGCGTGTGAGGCTCTCGCGCGCCTCGGCTTCGCTGCCGACTTCGAGGTCGAGCGCCGTCAGAAGCGCAAGCTTGGTCTCAGGCGACACGATCGTGCGCTTGCCCCGCACGTCCCACCACTCGCCGGCGATCCCTGCTGCGCCAGCAAGCGTGTCGATCGTTTCGGCGCTCGGCGCTCCGGAACCGGGGCCGCGGCTCGCGGTGCGCCCCTCGGTGAGAATAAGCGAGGAGCGGGCGTGGAGCCGCACGCGGTCGGCGAGCGCGATTCTGCGCTCGGGCGCCTCCGGATCATAGGTGTCGATGAGCGCGCGCCACGCCATGCCGGAGCGCGGCGCGGGCAGTCGGACTTCCGCTTCGGCCATCGACCGGTTCATCGCGACCGCCACGCGATCGGCGCCGTCGCCTTGCGGCGCAGCGAAGACCGCAACCAGAACCGCGCCCGCCGGATCGTTCCAGCCGCTCCCCGTCATCGGCCCGTCGGCGTCGCGCCATTCGACGTCGGCGAGGCCGCTCGAGTCGAACGGCGCTCCGGCCAGGAAGACGTCGCGCGACAGCGCGGGATTGGCGCGCCGAGCCTTGATGAGCCGGGCGGTGAAGGCGATGAGCGAAGCGTCGGCGGCGCGCCAGTCGATCGCGCTCGTCGCGCTGTCCTGGGCGTAGGCGTTGTTGTTGCCGCCCTGGCTGAAGCCGAGCTCCATGCCCATGGAGAGCATCGGCGCGCCGCGCGAGGCCAAGAGCAGGGTCAAGAGATTGCGCTCGTCACGCGAGCGCGCCGCTAAAATCGCCGGCTCGTCGCTCGGACCCTCGACCCCGTGGTTCCAGCTGAGGTTGTTGTCCGTGCCGTCGCGATTGTGTTCGCCGTTGGCCTCGTTGTGCTTGTGCGCATAGGAGACGAGGTCGCGCAGGGTGAACCCGTCGTGGGCGACGACGAAATTGACGCCCTTGGATGGGGCCGCGGCGTGCTCGAAGACGTCCCGCGAGCCCGCCATCCGGGTTGCGATTTCGCCCCGCAGCCCGGCGTCGCCGCGCCAGAAGCGCCGCGCGGTGTCGCGGAAGCGATCGTTCCATTCGGCGAAGGCGGGGCCGAACCGGCCGAGCTGGTATCCGCCCGGCCCCACGTCCCACGGCTCTGCGATCAGGCGCGCCTTGGCCAGAATCGGATCGGCGCCGAGCGCCTGGAAGAACGGCGCCTTCGGGTCGAAGCCGTCCGCGCGGCGGCCGAGCGTTGTTGCGAGATCGAACCGGAATCCGTCGAAACCGCCGTGGATCATCCAGCGCTTAAGGGCGCCGATCGCCATGCCGATGACCAGCGGACGGTCGAGCGCAAGGCAATTGCCGGTGCCGGTATCGTTGATATAGGCGGAAGGATCGCGCGGATCGAGGCGAAACCAGGCGGCGTTGTCGAGACCACGGAACGAGAGCGTCGGGCCGAACTGGTCGCTCTCGCCGTCGTGATTGAAGACGACGTCGAGGATCGCTTCGATGCCCGCCGCGTGCAGCGCATCGGTCGCGGCGCGAACCTCCGCCCAGCCGCCCGGAGCAAGACGCGGATCGGGCGCTCCGAACACGACGGCGTTATAGCCCCAGGCGTTCGAAAGGCCGAGCGGCGGCAGATGCCGTTCGTCGACGAACACGTCCGCCGGCATGACCTCGACCGCCGTGACGCCGAGGGCGGTCAGGTGCGCAATCGACGCCGGGTGGGCGAGCCCGGCGAAGGTCCCGCGCTGAGCCTCGGGGATCGCCGGGTTGAGGCGGGAGAAGCCGCGCAGGTTGAGTTCGTAGATGATGAGCGCCTCCGGCGCGGCGCGCTTGAATCCAGGCTCCCCCGCCGGCGGCGCCCCGGCGATGGCCTTCGGCGCGAATGGCCCGCTATCCTCGCCGAACGCGAACATCGACGGGTGGAGGCGGAACGGCCGGTCGAACCGCCAGGCATAAGGATCGGCCAAGAGCTTGGAGGCATCGAAGCGGGCGCCGCGCGCCGGGTCGTAAGGTCCGTTGACCCGGAAGCCGTAGCGCGCGTCCGCGCCGAAGCCGGTCGCGAGCCCGCGCAAAACGCCGTGCGCGTCGCGAGTCATCGGGGCGCGAAAGACCTCCCGGTCGCCATCGTAGAGGCACAGCGACGCGCTCTCGGCGTTGGGCAGAACAAGCGCCGCCTCGAGGCCTTTCGCCGCGACCCCAACGCCAAGGTCCGCCGGAAGTTCGGTCATTCGGCAGGTCTGGCGAGGGCGCGATAAAGCGCGGCGTACCGCTGCGCCGGACCGCGCCACGAGACGTCCGACCGCATGCCGTTGAGCTTGAGGCGCCGCGAAATCGCCGGATCGCGGCCAATCTCGAGCGCCCGGTCGAGCGCATAAGCGAGCGCTTCGACCGACGGCGGATAGAACTGGACGCCGGTCGCCACGCCCGCCGCCGTCGCCGCCTGGTTGGCGTCGATGACAGTGTCGGCGAGGCCGCCGACGCGGGCGACGATCGGCAAGGCGCCATAACGGAGAGCGCAGAGCTGCGTCAGGCCGCAAGGCTCGAAGCGCGAGGGCACGACGATGAAATCGGCGCCGGCCTGGAAGAGATGGGCAAGCCTCTCGTCGTAGCCGATGACGCAGCCGACCGAGTCCGGCAGCGCCGCGGCGGCGGCGGCGAAGCCCGCCTCGAGCGTCCGGTCGCCCGAGCCGAGCAGCGCGAGCTGGCCGCCCTTGGCGACAAGACCCGGCAGCGCCTCCAACAACAGGTCGAGGCCCTTCTGGTCCGAGAGACGGGAGACGACGCCGAACAGCGGCCGGCTCACGCCCGCCGCCAATCCCATCTGGGTCTGGAGCGCGGTCTTGTTGCGCACCCGCATGTCGATGCGCAGAGCGCTATAGTTTTGCGCCAGCGCCGCGTCGGTGGCCGGATTCCAGACCGTGTCGTCGATGCCGTTGACGATGCCCTGCACGACCGCGGCGCGGGTGCGCAAGAGTCCGTCGAGCGCCATGCCGAACTCCGGCGTCATGATCTCCCGCGCATAGGTCGGCGAAACGGTGGTGATGCGGTCGGAGAGCAGGATGCCCGCCTTGAGATAGCCGACGCCGCCGAAATATTCGACCCCGTCGATCGTGAGCGCGCCTGCGGGCAAGCCCAGTTCGGTCAAGATCGAGGCCGGATAGTGGCCCTGGAAGGCGATGTTGTGGATCGTGATCGCGGTGCCCGGGCGCGGTCCGTCGGCGTAGTGCAGATAGACGGGAGCAAGCGCTGCCTGCCAGTCATGCGCGTGAACGACTTGGGGCCGGAACTCGTCGATCGCGCCGAGCCCGATGTCTGCGCCGACCCGTCCGAGCGCCGCGAAGCGGCGCGCATTGTCCGGCCAGTCGTGTCCGTCGGGGCCGAGGTAGGGGTTGCCCGGCCGGTCGAAGAGATGCGGCGCCTCGATCGCGAACAGGTCGAGCCCGGCCGCCTTGCCCGCGAGGACGCGGGCCGGGCCCCCGAAGAGATCGCTATATTCGTGCGCCGGCGAAGCGTCGGCGAGTTTCCCGATGACCCCCGGGTAGGCGGGGACGAGCGTTCTCATCTCGACGCCTTCGCGGGCAAGCGCAGCAGGCAGCGCGCCGGCGACGTCGGCGAGACCGCCGGTCTTGACGAGCGGGAAGATCTCCGAAGCGACGGAGAGGACTTTGAGCTCGCTCATGGCGCGAGCTTGTCGATCATCGGCTTGGTGATCAGAGTGACGCCGCCTTCGGTGCGGCGGAACCTTTTGGCGTCGAGCTCGGGATCCTCGCCGACGACGAGGCCGTCGGGGATGCGCACTTCGCTGTCGATGACGGCCTTGGTGAGCCGCACGTTGCGCCCGATGTTGACGTAGGGCAACACCACCGTCTCGTGCACCGTCGTGTAGGAATGGACGCGCACCCCGGTAAAGACGAGAGAACGGCTGAGCGACGCCCCGGATACGATGCAGCCTCCCGACAGCAGGGTTGAGACCGCGAGGCCACGGCGCCCGTCCACATCATGGACGAATTTCGCCGGCGGCGTGATCTCGCCGTAAGTCCAAATCGGCCAGCCGCGATCGTAGAGATCGAGATCGGGAACGACGTCGGTCAAGTCAATGTTGGCGGCCCAATAGGCGTCAACGGTTCCAACGTCGCGCCAATAGGGCTTGGCCTCCTCGCTCGACGTCACGCAAGATCGAGAGAAGTGATGCGCGACCGCCTTGCCGTTCTTGACCAGGTAGGGAACGATATCCTTGCCGAAATCATGGCTCGAATTCGGATCCGCCGCGTCGCGCTTGAGAATGTCGATCAGGAATGACGTTTCGAACACATAGATGCCCATGCTGCATAGCGCGACGTCGGGCTTGCCGGGCATGTGCGGCGGATCTTTCGGCTTCTCCAGGAAGGCAATGATGTTGTCCTTGGCGTCGATGTGCATGACGCCGAAGGCCGTGGCCTCTTCGAGCGGCGCCTCGAGGCAGCCGACCGTCACGTCAGCCCCAGAATCGACGTGCTGCTGCAGCATCTTTTCGTAGTCCATCTTGTAGATGTGATCGCCGGCGAGCAGCACCATGAAGTGCGGACGGTAGCTCTCGATGATGTCGATGTTCTGATAGACCGCGTCGGCCGTCCCGAGATACCACATCGTCTCGGACACGCGCTGCGAGGCCGGCAGGACGTCGAAGCTTTCGTTACGCTCGGGCCGGAAGAAGTTCCAGCCGCGCTGGAGGTGACGGATGAGGCTGTGGGCCTTGTATTGAGTGGCGACCGCGATACGGCGGATGCCGGAATTGAGTGCGTTCGATAGCGCGAAATCGATGATCCGCGATTTGCCGCCGAAGTAGACCGCGGGCTTGGCGCGCCGATCGGTGAGCTCGAGCAGGCGGCTGCCACGCCCGCCGGCGAGCACATAGGCCATGGCGTGGCGCGCATACGGCGCCGAGATCCCAAGCTCCTTTGCCGTCTTCGTCTTGAGCATGGCTTACTCCGTTGTCACGGCGCCGCTCCCTCGGCGGGCGGGCTGAAGATGAGGAACAGCGTCGCCAGCGGCGGCAACGTCAACGTCGTCGAGGCGGGGAAGCCGTGCGAAGGGCGCGCCTCGGCCGTGACGCCGCCTAAATTGCCCATATTCGAGCCGCCATAGGGACCGGCGTCGCTGTTGAGCGCCTCGCGCCAGAACCCCTCGTAGGGCAGGCCGAGACGATAGCTCATCCGCGGCTCCGGCGTGAAGTTGCAGACGACTGCGACCGGCGGATCGCTCGGCGCGCCCCGCCGGAGAAAAGCCAGCACCGACTGTGTATCGTCATTGACGACGATCCAGCGAAAGCCTTCAGGCTCGCAGTCGCGCGCATGGAGGGCGGGCGTCTCGCGATAGAGCCGGTTGAGGTCGCGGATGAGCGCCTGGACGCCCTGATGCGGCCAGTGGTCGAGCAGCCACCAGGGAAGCGACTCCGAGGCGTTCCATTCGCTCGTCTGCCCGAACTCCTGGCCCATGAACAGGAGCTTCTTGCCCGGATGGCCCCACATGAAGCCGTAGAAGGCGCGCGCGTTGGCGAATCGGCGCCATTCGTCGCCCGGCATCTTGCCGATGACCGAGCCTTTGCCGTGCACGACCTCGTCGTGCGAAATCGGCAGCACGAAATTTTCGCTGAAAGCGTAAAGAAGACCGAAGGTCATCTTGTCGTGGCTCCAGCGGCGATAGATCGGGTCGCGCGATATGTAGTCGAGCGTGTCGTGCATCCAGCCCATGTTCCACTTGAAGCCGAACCCGAGGCCGCCATGGTCGGTCGGCCGTGAGACTCCGGGAAAGGCGGTCGATTCTTCGGCGATGGTCACCGCGCCAGGAAAGCCGCCGTAGACCAGCTCGTTGGCGCGCCTAAGGAAGGCAATCGCCTCGCGGTTTTCCCTGCTGCCGTCGGCGTTCGGCAGCCATTCGCCCTCCCGGCGGGAATAGTCGAGGTAGAGCATCGAGGCGACCGCATCGACGCGCAGCCCGTCGATATGGAAGCGGTCGACCCAATAGAGCGCGTTGCAGTAAAGAAAGTTGGCGACCTCGGTGCGGCCGAAATTGTAGATCGCGGTGTTCCAGTCTGGGTGGAAGCCCTTGCGCGGATCGGCATGCTCGTAAAGCGCGGTGCCGTCGAAGCGCGCGAGGCCCTGCGCGTCGGTCGGGAAATGCGCCGGGACCCAATCGAGAATGACGCCAAGGCCCGCGCCATGCGCGCGGTCGACGAAGCGCGCAAATCCGGCCGGCTCGCCGAAGCGGCGGGTCGGCGCGAAGAGCCCGACCGGCTGGTAGCCCCAGGATTCATCGAGCGGATGCTCGCTGATCGGAAGAAGCTCGATATGGGTGTAGCCCATTCCGACAGCGTAGGGGATGAGCTCGTCGGCCAGTTCGCCATAGGTGAGAAACCGTCCGCCTTCACCGCGCCGCCACGACCCGAGATGCGCCTCATAGATCGACATCGGCTTGCGCCGTGGTTCGCCCTCGCCGCGCTTGGCCATGTATTCGCCGTCGGTCCAGGAGAAATCGTCGCTGTGGGCGACGACGGATGCGGTCAACGGCCGAAGCTCGGCCTCGAAGCCAAACGGATCGGCCTTGAGCGGCAACAGCGCCCCGTCCGGGCCGACAAGCTCGAACTTGTAGAGCGCGCCGACGGTCAGTTCGGGGACGAAGATCTCCCACAAGCCGCTGTCGAACCGCCGGCGCATCTGGCAGCGCCGTCCGTCCCACTGATTGAACGAGCCGACGACGGACGCGCGCGACGCATTGGGCGCCCAGACCGCAAACAGGACGCCGTTGACGCCCTCATGCTTGATGAGCTGGGCGCCGAGCCGGCGGTAGAGCTGGCGATGCGTGCCCTCGCGGACGAGATAGTCGTCCATTGGACCGAGCGCCGGGCCGAACGCATAAGGGTCGATGTAGGAGAAGGTTCCGTGCGCGGTCTCGACTTCGACGCGATAGGCGGGCCGCTCCTTGGCCGACGGGATCAGCGCCTCGAAGAAATCGTCCTTGCGACGCGGGGCCTCGGCCAAGAGCGCCCCGTCGCGGGTGAGCGCGCGAACCGCGATCGCCTCGGGCGCGAACACCCGGATGACCCATCCCGCCGCCGTCTGGTGCGGCCCGAGCACGGCGAAAGGGTCGGATTTGCGGGCGGCTGCGATAGCGTCCAGCGACTCTTCGGGCGCTCTCCATTCCTCCCCCATCCGGTCCTCCCTGGCCACGGTTTGGATTAACGGTCAGCTAGGCGGGGCGAAAGGCGCATTCCAGATTTCCTTCGCATATTCGGAGATCGTCCGGTCGGATGAGAACCAGCCAACATTGGCGGTATTGAGGATGCTCGAGCGCATCCACCGCCTGCGGTCCCGCCACGCCTCGTCGATCTTGATCTGCGTTGCCCAATAGGCGTCGAAATCGGCGCAAACCATGAAATAATCGTGATGGGTGAGCGTATCGACGAGGCCGCGATAACGCGCGGCGTCATCGGTCGAGAACACGCCGGAGGCGATTTCGTCGAGCGCCTCGCGCAGGATCGGGGAGGCGGCGATGCGTTCGGTCGAATCGATTCCCTGGGCGCGCGAGGCTTCGACTTCGGCCGCGGTGAGGCCGAAGATGAAGATGTTGTCGTCGCCGACCAGGTCGCGCATCTCGACGTTGGCGCCGTCGAGGGTTCCGACGGTCAGCGCGCCGTTGAGCGCCATTTTCATGTTGCCGGTGCCGGAGGCCTCCATGCCGGCGGTGGAAATCTGCTCCGAGAGGTCGGCGGCGGGCATGATGATCTCGGCCAGAGAGACGTTGTAGTTCGGCAGGAAAACGACTTTCAACAGGCCGCGCACGGTCGGATCGGAATTGACGACCTTGGCGACGTCGATGGCGAGCTTGATGATGAGCTTGGCCTGAGTGTAGCTCGCGGCCGCCTTGCCGGCGAAGATCTTGACCCGGGGCGCGAAGTCGATGGTCGGGTTGGCGCGGATGGCGTTGTAGCGCGCGACCGTCTCGAGGATGTTGAGCAGCTGGCGCTTGTATTCGTGGATCCGCTTGACCTGCACGTCGAACATTGCGTCGAGATCGACGCGCTGGTTGAGCTGATCGGCGATGGTTCGGGCGAGCGCCGCCTTGCAGCTCCTGTGCGCCGCGGCCACCTCATCCTGGATGACCGGGTCGTCCGCGTGTGCGGCGAGGCCCTTGAGCGCGTGATAGTCGTCGAGCGCCCGCTCGCCAAGGACTGAGCGGATGATGTCGGCCAGTCCCGGATTGCACTCGATCAGCCAGCGGCGGAAGGTGATGCCGTTGGTCTTGTTGGTGATCCGGCCGGGATAGACTGCATTGAGGGCATGGAACACCGTCTTGCGCATGAGATCGGTGTGGAGCGCCGAGACGCCATTGATTTTGTGTGAGCCGATGAAGGCGAGGTTGCCCATTCTGACCCGCCGGCCGGCATGTTCGTCGATCATCGATATCGTGGCGAGCAGGCCCTGATCGACGAAGCCGCGGCGTCGGGCGCTGTCCAGATGCGCTGCGTTGAGGAGGTAGATGATCTGCATATGTCGGGGCAGCACCCGCTCCATCAGCGGCACCGCCCAGGTTTCGAGCGCTTCCGGCAGCAGAGTGTGGTTGGTGTAGGAGAACACCGCCTGCGCGATGGTCCAGGCCTCGTCCCATTCGACCTTGTTGAGGTCGACGAGGATGCGCATCAATTCAGCGATGCCGATCGATGGATGGGTGTCGTTGAGCTGAACGGCGGCGTGCTGGCCGAGGGTGCGCACGTCGCCCCGCTGCTTGATATGGCGGCGAATGAGATCGAGCAGCGAAGCGGAAGCGAAGAAATATTCCTGCCTGAGCCGCAATTCCTGACCGGCCGGGGTCGCGTCACTGGGATAGAGCACCTTGGAGATCGCCTCGGCGCGCACGGTCTCCGAAAACGCGCCGACGTAGTCGCCGGCGTTGAAGGCCTCGAGCTTCAGCGGATCAGTCGCCCGCGCCGACCACAGGCGCAGCGTGTTGACGTGCCTGCCGCGCCAGCCGACGATCGGCGTGTCATAGGCCACCGCTTCGACCGTCTCGGCGGGATGCCAAACGTGGTGGGCGCGCTCGTCGTCGCCCTGGATCATCTCGACCCAGCCGCCGAAGCCGATGGCGTAGTTGTATTCGGGACGGACGAATTCCCACGGATTGCCGTTGACGAGCCAGTCCTCCGGCGTCTCCTGCTGCCAGCCGCCGCGGATGATCTGGCGGAACAGGCCATTGTCGTAGCGGATGCCATAACCGTGGGCCGCGATCGAGAGCGTCGCCATGCTGTCCATGAAGCAGGCGGCGAGGCGTCCGAGGCCGCCGTTGCCTAGCGCGGCGTCGGGCTCAATCCGGCGCAAGTCCGAGAGGTTGACGCCGAGCTGGTCGAGGGCTTCGGCCATCGGCTGGGCGACGCCGAGATTGGTCATTGCGTCGAACAGCAGGCGCCCGATCAGGAATTCAAGAGACAGGTAATAGACGCGCTTGCGCCCGTCGGCATAGACGCCGTTCAGGGATTCGAGCCAGCGGCCGACCATGATGTCGCGGGTCGCGAACGTGACCGCCAGAAACCAGTCGCGCGGGCTTGCGACTTCCGGCGCCTTGCCGACGGCGTAGGTCAGTTTCGCCAGCACCGCGGCCTTGAGCTCGGCAGCGGTGTAAGGTCGTATCTCGGCCAGCTGCGGCGAGGGTTTGTCGGTGGTGACAAGCTCATCCATGAAGCCTCCGGCAGTGCGGCTGTCCCCGGCGCGACCCCAAAACCTGCCGGCCCGTTCAATGTTTAAACACGGGGCGCCGAGCCGCACAATCTCCATCGGACCGATGAGGCGCGGACGTCAGGTCGACCGGTCACGGGTTCGGTTTCGTTTCGGTCGAATTCGGTTCCGGCCTGGCGGCGCGAATCTGCGCCTGGATCGCGTTGAGTTCGGCGGCAGCCGCGTTGATTTGACCCTGCAGAGCCTGGAACTCCTTTTGCGCGGCGGCCGTTGCGGCTTGAGCCTCGCTGAGAGCCCTGCGCGCCGCGTCGACCTCGCCCTGAGATCGAGACTCCTCGGCCGCAAGGGCCCGGTCTTGGCTTTGCAGCGCCGCAATGTGGCCGGTTTCGTCCTTGAGCCTGGCGTCAACGGCCTCCAAGTCGCGCGTCCTGGCGCTCGCCTCCTCCTGGGCGCCGGAAATGGCGAGTTTGGCGTCGCTGATCTGCTTGGTCAGGTCGGCAAGCTCGTTTTGCGCCGACGCCCTGGCGGCTGTGGCCTCCGACAGCGCTTTCTCGGCGTCGGCCGCCTGCTTTTTGAGGTCGGCGGCCGTGCCGGCTGTCTTTTGCAGGTTTTGCAAGTCCGAGGCCAGAGACTCGCGCGCCCGCTCGGCGGCGGTCAGCGAGTTGGTCAACTGGGACTGGGTCTGCGACGACTGCCACCATACGGCTGCTCCGCCCAGCCACCCAACGGCCGCTATGCAAGCCAGCGCGAGCGTAACCGGCCGCGATGACGATTCGCTCCTCTCATCGTCCATGTCGCGTCCTCTTGAGGCGCCGCGTCGCGCGCGACGGCCTGAGCCGGAAGGGGCTTCACGCCATATTGCGGGCGCGGAGGCAGTCCGCCAAGCACAAAATTGTCGCCGCCGCCAAATGCTGCGCGTTGATCGGCCTCAGCATTGGCGAAAAATGCGCTGCGGTCGCCCATATTGGCGCCGGGCGACTTTGCAGGCGAACGGGCGAAGAATTTTTCATTTGTCAACGTCTCGCCGCGCCGTCTATTGTCCCGGCGCAGCGGATTCGAGAGGCGCAGCACGGCTGCTGCTGGCGCCGGATACATGAGTTACGGAGACAAAGTCGGTATGCGCGTAAGCTCAAACGCGATCAGGGCTGCCCTCGCGGCGCTCGCGGCTGCGCTCGTCGCGCCGAGGGTGGAGGCGCAGGTTTTCGGCGGCCCCAAATCCGGCGAGATTGGCTTTCTGCCGACGGTTACCCAAAACGGCGACGATATAGTTTGGATGCACAACTGGATCCTGCTTCCGGTGACGATCGGCATTTCGCTCATGGTGCTGGGGCTCATCGTCTATATCGTTTACCGCTTCAACGAGACCGCCAATCCGGCGCCCTCGCGGCGGACGCATAACGGCCTGCTCGAATTCGCCTGGACGGTCGCGCCGGCGTTGGTGCTGGTGGTCATCGCAGTGCCCTCGTTCCGGCTGCTCGCAGACCAGCTCATCATTCCGGCGCCCGATCTTACGCTGAAAGTCACCGCCTCGCAGTGGCACTGGAACTACGGCTATCCGAAATCCGAGGGCGGATTTGCGTTCGATTCGCTCTATGTCGAGGACAAGGACCTCAAGCCGGGCCAGCCCCGCCTCATCACCGCCGATCACGAGATGGTGGTTCCCATCGACAAGGTGATCGAGGTCGACGTGACTTCGCAAGACGTCATTCACTCGTTTTCGGTCCCGTCCTTCGGCATCAAGATCGACGCGATCCCGGGCCGGCTGAACAAGACCTGGTTTAAAGCCGATCAGATCGGCATGTATTACGGGCAATGCTCGAACATCTGCGGCATCGACCACGCGTTCATGCCGATCAATGTCCGCGTGGTCAGCCAAGCGGACTATGAAGCTTGGCTCGTCGAGGCCAAGAAGCAATTCGCGTCCTCGGACCGCGTCGACCTCGCGGCGGCGCGGCTCGTCAAACCTTAGATCGGCGCGGCGATCCGCCCGACGATCATGCAGCACCGGAGGCGTTGAATATGGCGTCCGTCACCGACCTCAGCCATCACGATGTTGAGGCTCATCACGAGCACCACCTCCCGACCGGGTGGCGGCGGTTTTTGTATTCCACCAACCACAAGGACATCGGAACCCTCTATCTCATTTTCGCCATCTGCGCCGGCCTGATCGGCACGACGCTCTCGGTCATCATCCGCGCCGAGCTGCTGGAGCCGGGAATGCATGTGTTCCCGCTCATTTCGGCGATCATGACCGGCGACGGCTCGGTCGACGCCGCCAAGAACATGTACAACGTGTTTTTCAGTAGCCACGCCATCATCATGATCTTCTTCATGGTCATGCCGGCGATGATGGGTGGGTTCGGCAATTGGATGGTGCCGCTCCTGATCGGCGCGCCGGACATGGCGTTTCCCAGGCTCAACAACCTGTCGTTTTGGCTTCTGGTGGCGTCATTCGTCCTTCTCATGTCTTCCCTGTTCGCGGAAGGCTCGCCCGGCATGAGGGGCTTCGGCGGCGGCTGGGTGCTTTACCCGCCTATGTCCTCCACCGTGGGAACGCCGGGTCCAGCGGCCGATTTCGTCATCCTGTCGATGCATCTGGCCGGCGCGTCGTCGATCATCGGCTCGATCAATTTCATCGCCACGATCATCAACATGCGCGCGCCCGGCATGACGATGTTTCGGATGCCGTTGTTCCCGTGGTCGGTTTTGATAACCGCCTTCCTGCTCCTGCTGGCGCTGCCGGTGCTGGCGGGCGCGTTGACCATGTTGCTGACGGACCGCAACTTCCACACCACGTTCTTCGACCCTGCCGGCGGCGGCGATCCGATCCTGTTTCAGCATTTGTTCTGGTTCTTCGGCCATCCCGAGGTTTATATCCTCATCATTCCGGGCTTCGGCATCGTCAGCCAGGTCGTGGCGACGTTCTCGAAGAAGCCGATCTTCGGTTATGTCGGCATGGTCTACGCGATGCTGGCGATCGCCCTTCTCGGCTTCGCCGTTTGGGCCCATCACATGTTCACGACTGGCATGTCGCTCAACGCCCAGCGCTATTTCGTGTTCGCCACGATGGTGATCGCGGTGCCGACGGGCGTGAAGGTCTTCTCCTGGCTGGCGACGATGTGGGGCGGCTCGATTGCGCTCAGACCCCCGATGCTGTGGGCGATCGGCTTCATCTTCGTCTTCACCGTCGGCGGCGTCACCGGCGTCGTGCTCGCCAACGCCGCGATCACCCGATATCTGCACGACACCTATTACGTGGTCGCCCATTTCCATTACACGATGTCGCTCGGCGCGGTGTTTTCGATCTTCGCGGGCTTCTACTACTGGTTCCCGAAGATGACCGGCTACCTCTACGACGAGCGGCTGGCGAAGTGGCATTTCTGGACGATGTTCGCCGGCATCAACCTCACGTTCTTCCCCCAGCATTTCCTTGGCTTCCAGGGAATGCCGCGGCGCATCGTCGACTATACCGACGCGTATGCGACGTGGAATTTCGTGTCGTCGATCGGCGCCTTTGTCTCGGGCGCCGGTACGCTGATTTTCGTCTACCTCATCTACGAAGCGTTCGTGGCCAAGCGTCAGGCCCCCGCCAATCCGTGGGGACCCGGCGCGACCACGCTCGAATGGACCGTGCCGTCGCCGGCGCCGTTCCACACGTTCGAGACCCCGCCGCACATTTTCGGCGATGAGGACGCGCACGCGCCGGCGATCGCGGGGCAGGGGAGTCCGGCGTGAAGGCTTCAGGCGGTCGCGACGGGACTGCGCTTTCGATCGGGGGCCGCGTGGCGCGCAACAATCGCCTGATGGGCGTAGGGGGCGCGACGCTCGCGGTGACCATGATCGGGCTCACCTACGCCGCGGCGCCGTTCTACTCCGCCTTCTGCCGCGCGACCGGCTACGAGGGCACGCCGCAAGTCGTGAAGGCCAACACGGATCTGGAAGGCCACCGGATTCTCAGGGTCGGGTTCGACGCCAATGTCGCGCCGGGCCTCGACTGGAGCTTCGAGCCGGAGGTCGAACTCGGTCCGGCTCCGCACCGGCCAGACCGCAACCGTCTATTTTCGCGTCCGCAACCTCCGCGACACCCCGGCCGTGGCCCGCGCCACTTTCAACGTGTCGCCTGAAGTCTCCGGCGGATGGTTCGACAAAATCTCGTGCTTCTGCTTCACGGAGCAGCATCTCGGGCCGCGCGAGAGCGCAGAATGGCCGGTTGTCTTCTTCCTCGACCCGAAGCTCGAGGCCGACCCGTCGATGGCGAGGGTCGATTCGATCACCTTATCCTACACCTTGTTCGCCCCGCCGTCGGAGAGGCCTGCGCCGGCGCGCTCGGCCGATCGCGCCGGGCCGGCGGGTTGACCATCAAAGGGAGACGGCAATGACCGACGCGGCTATTCCCGACCGGCCGGGTTTTCATCTCGTCGAACCCAGCCCCTGGCCGATCATCGGCGCGGGATTCGCGTTTCTGTCGGCGTTCGGCCTCATCTTTTACATGCACGACCTCACGATTGCCGGGACGCGGGTAGGGCCCGGCATCCTCACCATCGGGATAGCGGGCATCCTGTTCACCATGGCCGGCTGGTGGCGCGACGTCGTCCTGGAGGCGCAGGACGGCTACCACAACGTGCTCGTACGCCATGGCCTGACCTTGGGCATGATCCTGTTCATCGCCTCCGAAGTGATGTTCTTCGTTGCCTGGTTCTGGGCGTTTTTCTGGTCGTCGTTGTATCCGGCCGATGCTCAAGTCTACGGCCGGCTCGACTTCACCGGCGGGTTTTGGCCGCCGAAGGGTACGGAGGTAATCAATCCGCTCGCATTGCCGCTGATGAACACTTTCGTGCTCCTGACCTCGAGCGCGGCGGTGAACGTCGCCCACGACGAATTGCGCGAGGGCGACCGCCAGAAATTCAAGAATTTCCTCGCGCTTGGGATCGCGCTTGGGGTTCTGTTCGTCATCACCCAGGCGTACGAGTATATCCACGCGCCATTCAGCTTCAAGAATTCGATCTATGGCGCGACCTTCTTCATGGCCACCGGCTTTCACGGCGCCCATGTCATCATCGGCGTGATCTTTCTGTTCGTCTGTCTGGCGCGCGCCTGGATGGGCCAATTCACGCCGCGCCATCACGTCGGCTTCCAGTTCGCCGCCTGGTACTGGCATTTCGTCGACGTCGTCTGGCTGTTCCTGTTCAGCTGCATCTACCTCTGGGGATCCTGGGGCGCGGCGATCGAAGGGGCGTCTGGATAGAGGCCGCGCGCTTAAGACCGGCCCCCCCGCGTCTGCCCTCGTCAACGGAGTCCGGGATGACCGAGCCGCTCGGGAACGTTCGGGTCGGCATGGCCGGCCGCAAGGAGGTCGTGGTCACCCGCGAGCTCACGGTCGGCGCTCATGTCGAGGGCATGCCGTTCGTCTATGGCACTCCGATGATGATCCTGGCGATGGAGATCCTGAGTTCTGACGCGAAGTGCAACACCCCCCGCCGATTTGGTATCGGCAAGGTTGTTCAGGACCTTAAGGAGTGTTGCCATGCGATCCTATTCGCATCTGTCAGAGGACGAAAGAGACCAGATCGGCGTTTTGCGGGCCGCGGGGCGGTCGATGGGGGCCATTGCCCGGGCGCTCGGTCGGGCGAAAGCCACCATCTCCAGGGAGCTCCAGCGGAACGCACTCCCCTCGGGCGGATATTCGCCGCTTCACGCCGCCGGAGCCTATCAATTGCGCAGGGCGCGTGAAGCGATCCTCGAACGAGAGGCCGCTTTACGTCTGTTCGTGGGGGATCGGCTCGCTGAGGGATGGACGCCCGAGCAGATCTCCGGCTGGTTGAAATCCGGGAACGAACCGCGGCTGCGGGCCATCGGCTGCGAGACAATCTACGCCTTCATCTATCGGACCGCACAGAAGGCCGAGGCCTTGTGGCGTTATCTGACGCGTCGCCATAAACGCCGTCGCCCGCGGCGCGCCAGACCCTCGCGCGACACCATCAAGGATCGAGCGTCGATCCATGATCGTCCAAAGACCATTGAAAGCCGCGGCGAGGCCGGTCATTGGGAGGGCGACCTCATCATCTGCAAATGCACCCGGCCTGTGCTCGTCTTGCACGAGCGTAAGTCACGGGTGACGCTCGCCGCGCGGCTCACAGGGAAAACCGCCGCAGAAACCATCTCAGCGATGCTCGCGGTCTTCGGCCGCATCGATCCTAATCTGCGAAGATCCATCACTTTCGACAACGACACCGCCTTCGCCCAGCACGGCCTGCTCCGGACCATGCGCGACATGACGACCTGGTTCTGCGACGCTTATGCCTCATGGCAAAAAGGCGGCATCGAAAACGCCAATGGACGTTTACGTCGATGGCTGCCGCGCCACCTGGATATCGACCGGACATCCGACCAGGAAATCCAGGAGATCGTCCTCACGACGAACCTCACCCCCCGTAAATGCCTCGGCTTCAAGACGCCCTTCCAAGTCTTGATTGCCGAGCTTGGAAAAGACGTTCAAATCCGCTTCTCTTAAGCGCGTTGCGCTTCGCTCCGGAATCCAGGGATGGCCTCCGGCGCCGCGGTGGCCGGCCATTTGCCCGCCGGCTGGGCGACCGTCGGCAGCGAGGTCAATATCCGCCATCTCGCGCCGACGCCGATGGGGCGCACGGTCGTCGCGACAGCACGGGTGATCGAGGTTTCCGGCCGCAGCATTCTCTTCGCGGTCGAAGCGCATGACGGGACGCGGATGATCGGTAAGGGCTCGCATCGTCGCGGCGCGGTCAATCTCGAGAGTTTCGCCAAGCGCTTCGGCGCCGGTTGAGTTCAAGGGCGGCTGCGGGCGCAGGTCCGCTCATCGCCCCTCGCAAGGACGCCCGCCGATCTGCTAAGACGGCCGAAGCCAGGAAACGCGTGTCGACCAAACGCGGGCGACGGGAGGGAGCGGCCGATGCTGGAACGAGTGCAGGACGCGCCGGCGCAGACGCTTGCTTTGCGCGCGAGCGGGACGGTCATGGCGCGGGACATCGAGGCGGCGATCGAGGCGGCATTAGGCGGATCCGAGGCCGCGACCGGCCTCGTCATCGTCATCGATCCGGATTTCGACGGCTATTTCGCCGAGCTGGCGCGGGGGCTGACGAACGCCTCGCTGGCCCACAAGTCGCTGGTCAAGCTTGCCGTCGTCACCGACGCCGAACGGATGGATGAGGCTAAGCTCAGCGGCTTCGAGGCGTCGCCGGTCCCCGTCCGGCTGTTCGCCGAGGCCGACGAGAAAGCCGCGCTCGAGTGGTCCGCGGCAGCGCGGCGCGGAGAGTAGGTCCGCCCTGCCGCGGCGCGCGTTACCTTCCGCCCGAGATCGTCACCACGCTGCCGGTGGCATACTTGGCTGCTGGCGAAATGAGCCAGGCGACGGCCTCGGCGATCTCCTCCGGCGCGCCGACGCGCCGCAGCGGCGTCATGGCTTCGATCCGCTCGCGCGCGGAACTTGAACCAGCAGCGGCTGGCTCATGTCCGTTTCGACCATCCCCGGCGCCACGGCGTTGACCCGGATTCCATCTGGACCGACTTCGGTCGCGAGGCCTTTGGTGAAGCTCTCGACCGCGCCCTTGGAGGCCGCATAGGGCGCGAGCCCCGGCAGGCCGCCGAGCCGAGCCGCGATCGATGAGATGTTGACGATCGCGCCGCCCGACCCGCCGTGGCGGGTCGAAAGCCGCAAGACCGCCTCCTTGCAGGCGAGGATCGTCGCGATGACGTTGGTGGCGAAGAGCCGCGTCAGCTCTGCTGCGTCTTGCTCTTCGATCCGGGCCAAGCGGCCCCCGACCCCCGCATTGTTGACAGGCCGGCCAGCGGTCCGAGCGCTTGCGTCGCTTCGTCGAACAGACCGCGAAGCGCAGCAGGGTCGGCGACGTCGGCCTTGAACGCCTGCGCGCGTGCCGCCCGATTTCTCGATCCCCGCGGCAGTCGCTTGCGCCGCCTTGGCGTCGGCGGCGTAGTTTACGGCGATGGCATAGCCGTCAGCGGCGAGACGATGGCAGATCGCCGCGCCGATGCCGCGTGAGCCTCCGGTGACGATAACGAGACCTGAGGGCATGCCGGCGCTCCACCCCGCAAACTGACCAGGAAGGACTACCGGCCGCTGTTCGGACGGTCAATCTGGCGGCGCGTGGGTCGCGTGTAGTCTAGCGCCTCGACCGACGACCTCAAGCGTACGAGCCGTGTTGCGGCGTTCCGTAGATACGCGTCGCGATGTACATGGACAGCATCCCGAGCAGAAGGCCGCCCAAGACTTGCAAAATCGGATGGCCGGGCGTGGCGGCGTACCGGAGATACCCGATCGTGAAGAGCAATATCGACGCGACAAGCGCGCCGATCACGTATCTGCTGTTTTGCGGCCCCTCGTAGAGACGCGTCGCGATGTACATGGGGAGCATGCCGATCAGAAAGCCGCCGAAGACATGCAAAGCCGGATGGCCGGCGGTGCTGCCGTAGCGGAAATACCCGATCGCGAAAAACGATATCCAAGCAACAAGGACAGCGATGACGTAATGGCCAAGCCGCGACGCGAAAAAGTGGGAAACGAAACTCATCGTCAGGTCCTTCCCTATCAGCAGCCAGAGCGCCGCTGTCGACGCCGCCGCGGCTTCGAGGTCGGCGAAGTTTTGCAGCATCTCCGCGCGATGGCGTTGCAGGAAAGCCATCCGGCGGCGCGCGGCCCATTACGGCTTCAGCCGCCATCCGGTGCGAAATATGAAAACTAACGCCGCGAGGCACACGGCGATGAACAGCATGGTGAAGCCGAGGCTGGCGGCGACGCTGACGTCGCCTTTGCCGTAGAAGCTCCAGCGAAAGCCGCTGACGAGATAGACGACAGGATTGAACAGACTGACGCCGCGCCAGAACGGCGGCAGCATGTCGATCGAATAGAAAGCGCCGCCGAGGAAGGTCAGCGGCGTGACGATGAGCGCCGGAATGATCGCCAGCTGCTCGAAATTTTTCGCCCAGATCCCGATGATGAAGCCGAACAGGCTGAAAGCGACCGAGGTCAGGATCAGGAAGGCGATCATCCAAAAGGGATGGTCGATGCGCACCGGCACGAACAGCGTCGCGGTCATCAGAATGACGAGCCCGATGCCGATCGATTTGGTCGCCGCCGCACCGACATAGGCGCAGACCGCCTCAATCGAGGATAGGGGCGCCGACAGGAGCTCGAAGATCGTGCCGACGAATTTGGGAAAGTAGATGCCGATCGATGCGTTGGTGATGCTCTGGGTCAAAAGCGACAGCATGATGAGCCCCGGCACGATGAAGGCGCCGTAGCTCACCCCGCCGACTTCGCTGATCCGCGAGCCGATCGCCGCCCCGAACACGACGAAATAGAGCGCGGTCGTGATCACCGGCGTCGCCACGCTCTGCCAGATCGTACGCTGCGTGCGTTGAAGCTCGTAGCGGTAGATCGCCCAGACGCCGTCGACATTGATGGCCGCGGAACGTCTCACGCGGCCCGCCCCACAAGATCGACGAAAATGTCTTCGAGAGTTGTCGTCGTGGTGTCCAGATCCTTGAAATCGACGCCGATCTCGCCGAGCCGGCGCAGTAGCGTCGGCACGCCGGTGTCCTCGGCCGACGCGTCGAAGCGGTAGGAAAGCCGCCGGCCGCCGTCCTCGAGCTCGAGCGGCCAGCCGGCGAGTTCCTTGGGCAACTCCGGCAGCGGTTCGTGGAGCGCCAGCGTCAGGCGCCGTTTGCCGAGTTTGCGCATCAGCGCCGCTTTATCGTCGACCAGCACGATCCGGCCGTGATTGATGACGCCGACCCGGTCCGCCATCTCCTCGGCCTCCTCGATGTAATGGGTGGTCAGGATGACGGTGACGCCCTCGGCGCGCAGCCGCCTGACCAGCGCCCACATGTCGCGGCGCAGGTTGACGTCGACGCCAGCGGTCGGCTCGTCGAGGAACAGCACGTCGGGCTCGTGGCTGAGCGCCTTCGCGATCATCGTCCGCCGCTTCATGCCGCCCGACAATTCGACGATTCGGGTATCGCGCTTGTCCCACAGCGAGAGATCGCGCAGCAGCCGCTCGATGTACGCAGGATCGGCGGCGCGCCCGAACAGCCTGCGGCTGTAACTGACCGAGTTCAGGACGGTCGAGAAAATATCGAGCGCAATCTCCTGCGGCACCAGACCGACGATTCGCCGGGCGGCGCGATAGTCGCGCACGACGTCGTGACCGTCGATGACGATCCGGCCCGAAGTCATCGACACTGTGCCGCAGATGACGCCGATCAGCGTCGTCTTGCCGGCGCCGTTCGGGCCGAGGAGGCCGAAAATCTCGCCCCTGGCGATCTCGAGGTCGACCGCATCGAGCGCGACCAGGCCCGACTTGTAACGCTTGGTCACGCCGGCGATGGATATCATCGGCGGCATCGCCGCTCCTCCCCTCGTAAGGCGCTCGATCGGCGAGCCCTTGCCGCCAGACGACGGCGGGGCGAGGCGCGCGCGCCCGCGCCAACGAACGCGCTCGGCTGGGCCGCAAGTTCAATATGTAGGCGAAGACGCGCGGCGCGTCACCTTCCCGGTGCGGTCGGCCTTGTGGGACACCCGTCGCTCAGACGCGGCCCGGGCGCCCGCGACAATCAGGCCGCCAGCGGAAGCGTCGTCCCGGCGCCGAACTGCCGCGGGCGCCGGATCGACGTCAGGGCAAACGGCCAACGGAAATCAGAAGTCCATCGGCACGAAGAAGCAGTAGACCCCGGACTGGCTGCCGTCGCCGTCATCTCGATAGAAGATCCAATAATCTCCGTCCTGGCTCGGCAGGGCCTGCCCGACAGGTATGCGTCGGACGTAGCCGTCGACCGAGTAAAATTCGTCGGAGATCCGATGGACCTGGTCGGGGCGAAGATGATGGGCGTCGGCCGGTCCGCAGCACGAGGCTTTCACCCAGTCCGGGATGGGTTTCCCGTCCGACCAATAGTCATGTGCCTCTGCGCCGCCCGCGCAGAGCGCGAATAAGAGTGCCGCGATTTCGAGCAATCATCTCAGTCCCCTTTGCGGGTTTCTAAGTTGGAATGATGCCGAACCTTGGGAGTCTTCCTCCTTTCAACTCAGTCAACGCTGTACCACTCTGCCGGAGCAAGACTTCATGCCGTCGCCCCGACTCACCTGATTCGCTATCCTGACGCCGGACTGTCCCAATTGGCAAGCGGCAGAGCGAGATCACGACAAATTACCCCAAGGTTCACGACGATAACTTGCGCCAAGCTGAATAGTTCCAAGGTTGCCATTGGCAACCTGTTCCGCCGTGCAGCTCGTTTTGACATGGTTCGCCGCTGCGGCGACGACAAGATGGCGCGAAATTGAGCAGGATCAATTTGGCGTGACTTTGGGCAGCCCGCGCCGGCCGCCCGATGCCCGCTGCGCTTGCCGCGACTCAGCCCAAGAGCTAACCCGGGCCCATGGCCAAGACCGTTCCCCCGCCGCCTCCGCCGCCGATAGCGCCGATCGACGTCAACCTGCGTGAGGCGCTCGAGGAGCGCTATCTCGCCTATGCGCTCTCGACCATCATGGGCCGGGCGCTTCCCGACGCCCGCGACGGGCTCAAGCCGGTGCACCGCCGCATTCTCTATGGCATGCACATCCTCAAGCTCGATCCCGGCTCTGCGTTCAAGAAATGCGCCAAGATCGTCGGCGACGTTATGGGATCGTTCCATCCGCATGGCGATCAGGCGATTTATGAGGCCCTGGTGCGCCTGGCCCAGGATTTCGCCTCGCGCTATCCGCTGATCGAGGGGCAAGGCAATTTCGGCAATATCGACGGCGACAACGCCGCCGCCTATCGCTACACCGAGGCGCGGATGACCGACGTCGCCCGCCTCCTCATGGAGGGCGTCGAAGAAGATTCGGTCGACTGGCGCGACAATTATTCCGGCGACACCCAAGAGCCGATCGTCATGCCGTCGGCGGTTCCGAATCTGCTCGCCAACGGCGCCCAGGGCATCGCGGTCGGCATGGCGACGTCAATTCCGCCGCACAATATCGCCGAGCTCTGCGACGCCGCGCTCTATCTCATCGCCCATCCGGACGCCGACGCGGAAGCGCTGGCCGAGTTCGTGCCCGGTCCGGACTTCCCGACCGGCGGGGTCGTCATCGACTCCAAGGCCGCGATCATCGAGACCTACCGCGCCGGGCGCGGCGCCTTCCGTCTGCGCGCGCGGTGGGCGAAGGAGGATACCGGCCGCGGCGGCTGGGTCGCGGTCGTCACCCAGATTCCCTACGGCGTCCAGAAGTCGCGGCTGATCGAAGCGATCGCCAATCTCTTGAACGAGCGCAAGCTGCCGCTGCTTGCCGACGTACGCGACGAGTTGACCGAGGACGTGCGGATCGTGCTCGAGCCGCGCACACGTGCTGTCGAGCCCGAGACGTTAATGGAATCGCTGTTCCGGCTGACCGAGCTCGAAGCCCGGATCTCGGTCAACATGAATGCGCTCGTCGACGGCGTGACGCCAAGGGTCATCTCGCTCGGCGAAGCGCTCAGGCAATGGCTCGACCACCGCCGCGCGGTGCTGGTCCGCCGCTCGCGTCACCGGCTGGCGGCGATCGACAAGCGGCTCGAGCTGCTCGCCGGGATGATCGTCGTTTTTCTCAATCTCGATGAGGTGATCCGGATCATTCGCGAGGACGAGGAGCCGAAGGAGGCGCTCAAGATCCGCTTCAGTCTGACCGAGCCGCAGGTCGTCTACATCCTCGATACGCGCTTGAGAAGCCTGCGCCGCCTCGAGGAGATGGCGCTGCGCAAGGAAGAGGACGATCTGACGAAGGAAAAGGCCTCGATCGAGACGCTGCTCGCCAGCGAGAGGAAGCAATGGCAGATGATCGCGGTCGAGATCCGCGACGTCAAAAAGAAATTCGGGCCGGAGACGAAGCTCGGCCGGCGGCGCACGAGTTTCGAGGCCGCGCCCGACGTCGTGGTCGCCGATCTCGCCGAGGCGATGATCGAGCGCGAGCCGCTGACCATCGTGGTGTCGCAGAAAGGCTGGATACGGGCGCTGAAAGGCCAGGTCGCCGACCTCACCGGCGCCGCCTTCAAGGGCGACGACGGCTTGAAAACCTCGTTCTTCGCCGAAACCACCTCGAAGATCCTGGTGCTGGCGAGCGACGGCAAGGTCTTCACGCTCGAGGCCGCCAAATTGCCGGGCGGACGAGGGCAGGGCGAGCCGATCCGGCTGATGGCGGACATCGACGAGAGCGCTTCGATCGTCGCCGTCTGGGCCTACGCGCCGGGGGCAAAGCGCCTCATCGCGTCAAGCGACGGCAATGGCTTCATCGTCGGAGACGACGAGCTTCTGTCGTCGACCCGCAAGGGCCGGGCGGTCCTCAATGTCACGGCGTCCGCGACCGCGGCGCTGATCGCGCCCGCCGCGGGCGACCATGTCGCCGTCATCGGCCAGAACCGCAAGCTTGTCGTCTTTCCCATCTCTCAGCTCAACGAAATGGGGCGCGGCAAGGGCACGAGGCTCCAGCGCTACAAGGATGGCGGCATTTCCGACGCCAAAGTATTCGTCATCGCCGATGGCCTGACCTGGCGCGACTCGGCCGGGCGCACTTTCACCGTCGCGAAGGCGGAGCTCAAGGAGTGGATCGGCACTCGCGCCGAGGCCGGCCGCCTGCCCCCGAAGGGCTTTCCGAAGAGCAACCGGTTCGACGGATAGGGGCGCTTCCCAAAGCGCGCGAAGGCGGCAAATCCCAACGTTTCTCTACACGATTCGGGAACCAACACAGAACGCGTCAGGAGTTTCTTCGCGCCGGTTAGGCGTCCGCTAACACGTTGGGCGCGATGCTTGCCGGGACGAAAAGGCGCGACCGCGCGAAGCTGAAAGGAACTGCACGATGGCGATCCTTGCTCGATTTCTGAACAACGAGGATGGCGCGACGGCGATCGAATATGCGCTGATGGCGAGCCTCATTGCGCTTTTCATCGTCGCCGCGGTCCAGACGGTTGGCACGAAAGTGAGCACGGTCTTCACCGAGGTCGGCGGCGCGTTGAAATAATGACGGCGGAAAGTGGGTGAGGGGCGCTAGATCGCCATCTCCGCCTTCGGCGCCCCGAGCGTGACCCAAAATAATCGCCCCGCGATCGCTCCGCCGAGTGCCGGCGTCACGCGAAGCGGCAAGCAGGCGTCGATCGCTCTTCCGACCTCGGCCAGAAAGCGCCGTTTCTGATCCGCATCGCCGGTCAGATGCGAATACGTGACGCGCGGCTTGCCGAACGCTGATCCGTCACGCCGCACCGCGAACATGATGGTGATCTGGGAGCCGACGAGGGGCGGCGATTTCGCCAGGCAGCTCGAGAACTGGCGCTGAAGCTCCTGCAAGCTATTGGCCGGGGCAGTCTCCTGAGCGCCCGCCGGCGCAACGAGCAACAATGAGGCCAGCGCTGCGCCTCGAACCGGACCGATCATCGCTTCAGCCGAAGATCGCTTTGCGGCGCTCGAGGCTTTCCGAGGGCCACAGCGTCTTCGAATCGTAATAGGCCGGAAAGGCGGGGACGCCGGCGGGCAGGATGACCCAAGGTAGCTTTGAACGAGTATAGATGTGCACGTCGGGGGGAAACTCCGACGGTTCGTCGAGCGAGCCGACGCGGACGTAGCTCAGTTCGCGTCTGCCGCTGTAGTGGCTCCAGACCGCCGTCTCGCAATTTGGGCAGCGATGAATGACATGGGGCCGCCCGCTGTCGGTCGGAGCCGGTACGGCCTTGGTCTGGCCGGACAGCGTGTCCACCCGGTTCGTTTCGATTAGCGCGTTGACCACGAAGGCGCTGCCGGTCTGGCGCTGGCAGTCTCTACAGTGGCAGCAGTGGACGAACATCGGCTTTGAGTTCAGCCGATAGCGCGCGTGGCCGCAGGCGCAGCCCCCTTGAAATGCCTCAGGCATCAAAGACCTCTCTTCGGCGCGATATTCGGTCCGAGGCCCCCAAAGATCAACGCCCGCCGCCAGAGGCGGCGCAATGGTCGGATCAGGCAATGTCGCGGCTGGCCTCGAGCAGGGTTGCGGTTCCGTACATTGTCTCTCTAGGCCATGTTCGACCGGAGGCTGCCAAAGATCAATGCGGAGACGCCAAGGGCGGCGTAATATGCGGGCCCAGAGGGAGAGGGGCGGAACGCCATGACGGCGGAAATTGCGAAACGCCGGCAGGCCTATGCCGCCGAGATCACGCGCCGCGTCAGCGATCCGAGGATCGAGGCGGCCTTCGCCGCCGTGCCGCGTGAGGATTTCGCCGGTCCGCCGCCGTGGCGCACCGGCTCCGGCGGCATCTTTGGCCAGACGACCAGTGACGATCCCGCCCGCCTCTATGATGATGTTCTCATCGCCATCGACGCGAGGCGCGGCATCAACAACGGGCAGCCGTCGCTGCACGCGCAGTCGATTGAAGCGCTCGGCGTCAGGGAGGGCGATACGGTGGTCCAGATCGGCGCCGGCGCCGGCTATTACACCGCGATCCTGGCTCACCTCGTCGGCTCGGAGGGCAGGGTCATCGCCTACGAGATCGAACCGGACATCGCCGAGCGGGCGAGAGCTAACCTGGCGCGCTTTCCCCAAGTCGAGGTCCGCGCCCGCTCCGGCGTCGAGGACCTGCCCAAGGCCGACGTCATCTACGTTAACGCCGCGGCCTCGCATCCGCTGCGCGCCTGGCTCGACGCGCTCAAAGTCGGCGGCAGGCTTCTGTTTCCGCTCCAGGCGGCGCACTCGACCGGCGCGATGCTGCTGGTCACCCGGCCCGAACAAGGCGACGCCTGGCCGGCGCGCTTCCGGAGCGCCGTCGTGTTCATCGCCTGCGAAGGCGCGCAGGATCCGGCGATCGGCCGCAAGCTCGACGAGGCCTTCCGCCGCGGCGGCTCGGGGCGGGTGCGTTCGCTGCGCTTCGGCGGCGCCGCCCAGCCGCTCCGACTGGCTTAGCGGCGACGGCTGGGCTCTGTCGACCGAGGCGCCATAGGCTAAACTTTCAAGTTCGGGGCCGCTGGCCCTGCTCCATTCGGACGATTACCGACAGGCGTGAGGGACCTTGTTGCAGTTATGGGTATGGGGCAAGCCCACGCCATCTGCCCGGGGCAATTTCCCTTGACTGTTTCAATTGCTAAGAAGCTCACGTCCGCCTGACGCGCTTCCGCTTACACGAGCCCTGACCAGCTTCCCTGCACCCTGACAACTATGTTGACTTGTCAGGCTGCGCAGTTTGGCCGAGTTGCTTCGTCATCAATCGCGATGTCGTGTGGTGGGAGTCCACCAATGAAAAGCAATCTTGCGCTTCTGGCCAGCGTGTCGATGCTGGCGCTCATGATCGGCGCGGCGAAGGCGGACACGATCGACTTCACCGGGGCGGAGATCTCTTACACCGTGCCGGTTTCCGGCCTCTATGACATCACCGCCTACGGCGCCCAGGGCGGACCGGCGGTTAGCTTCGGAGGGTTGGGCGCCGAGGCGGGCGGCGATATTTTCCTATCCGCCGGGACGACGCTGACCGTTCTGGCGGGGGGGCAGGGGGCGTTCGCGACCGGGAACGGCGGCGGCGGGGGCGGCGGCAGCTTCGTTTTCGAGGGCGCCGCTCTGCTCGTGGCGGCCGGCGGCGGCGGGGGCGGCAGCCTTTACGGGGAACACCGCGCCGCGTATGTCGCCGGATCGGGATTGGCGACCACCGCAGGCGGCGCCGGGAAGTCGTTACCCGGGTTCGGGCTTGGAGGCCCTGGCGGAACCGGGGGCCTTGGCGGAAGGGGCGGAGTGAATGGCGGCGGCGGGGGGCCGGGGAGAGCGGCCCCGGCGGTCCCGGCATCCCTGATTACGGCTTTCTCGCCGCAAACGGCGCCACGAGCATCACGTCTTTCGGGGCCAGATACGCGGCCGGCGGCTTTGGCGGCGGCGGCGGCGGCGGGTACAGCGGCGGCGGCGGCGGCGGTGGCTTCTCGGGCGGTGGGGGCGGCAGCGTTGGCGAGGGGGCAATATTAGGCGGCGGCGGGGGCGGCGGGGGCTCTTATTTGGCGCCGGTGGGGTTCACTGATCCGGTCCTCCTCTCGGGCGTCAATCACGGCGACGGCTTCGTCACGATTGATCCGGTGGTCCCGGAGCCCTCGACCTGGGCGATGACCCTCATCGGCTTCGCCGGCCTCGGCTGGCTCGCGCGTCTGCGCAGCGCAAGCTCACGCCCGCATGATGCGCGAGCGCTCGCTCTCAGCGCCGCACACCGGGGAAGGTGGCCCAAGGCGAAAACAGCCGACTCTACAGGCGATAGACGTCACGGGCATGACAGGAAGCGGCATTGTGTCGCATGCGTCAGTTTCGATGACTCTGACGGTCGGTCTGTTAAGGAATGCATCTTGCAAGGCCTTGAGGGCGCTCTCGGGGACAAGCACTGATCAAGGCAGCGAAGCAGCTCTTGCTCGCCGGCGTCTCGGCCGTGGCGATCCTTGCGGGCGCGGCCGAGGCGAACGGCGAAATCCTCACAGGCCCGGGACAGCAACTCTATGTCGCCCCGGTCACCGGCGAATATGCGATCACGGTTCTCGGCGCAGGCGGCGGCGGTACCTTCCTCCCTCTTACTTACGGGGTCTGGCGCTGAGCTACGGGCGACGTGTTCGTCCAGGCCGGCCAGTCTTTTACCTCGTGCCGGCGGCGAGGGCGGCGAACGGCCAGCTGCGGGCGGGGTGGGGGCGGTATGAGTTTCGTCTCCGGGTTACGCCCTCCGGGCGGCGTCTCTGAGCTGACTTTCTTCGCCGTCGCCGGCGGCGGCGGCGGCGCGGGTTACGCCGGCAATGGCGGACCTGGACAGGCCGGGCCCAACGGCCAGGCGGGATTGGAACCGCAGGGCGGGTCCCGGCCGGCGGCGGCGGGACCTATCTCGGCGGACCGTTCAGCCTCGGCGGCAACGGCGGCGGCGGCGCGAGCTAGCTCCACTCCGGGTCGCCGAATTCGGCGTCGGGGGCCGGCCTGGGCAATGCTTCCGGCGGGGCGGCGGCATCTGGTACGGCGGCGGCGGCTACAGCTCTCACTGGCTTCGGGCGGCTCGGCGGCGGCGGCGGCGATATCGGGTGGCGGCGGCGGCGGCGGCTATACCGGCGGCGGCGGGGCAGCGGCGCCAAAACTCCCTTTGTCAATTTCTTCTACAACGGCTATGGCGGCGGCGGCGGCGGCTCCGCGTTCTCCGGCCCGATCTTCAATCAGAAATCTTACGCCGGCGTGAACGGCGGCGAGGGCTATGCGAGCGTCAGACTGCTGATGGCGGTCCCCGAGCCCTCGACCTGGGCGATGACGCTCGCCGGCTTCGCCGGCCTCGGCTGGCTCGCGCGTCTGCGCGCGCGAAAGTCGAAGCCGGCCTGACGGCGCTCCGCTTCGGCGCTATAGCGGGAGCGGCGCGCCCTGCGCCGCCGTTCTTGCGACAGGCCGCCCAGTGCAAAACCGCCTTCACTTCATTTCCGGCCTGCCGCGCTCGGGCTCGACCCTGCTCGCGGCGCTGCTCAGGCAAAATCCGCGCTTTGTTGCCGGCATGAGCAGCCCGGTCTATCAGCTCTTTCGCTCGATGCTCGCCGAGACCAGCGCCCGCACCGAGGGCTCGGTGTTCATCGACAATGACGTCCGGAAGCGGCTTCTGACCGGCGCATTCGACGCCTTTTACGCCGAAGTCGCCGCGGAGACGGTGATCTTCGACACCAATCGCGGCTGGACGACCAAGCTCCCGGCGCTGGTCGAGCTCTTCCCCGACGCCAAGATGATCTGTTGCGTCCGCAACCCGGCGATGATCCTCGACAGCGTCGAGAGCCTCATCCGCCGCAACGCCTTCGAGCTCTCGGGCATCTTCAGTTACGATGCGGGCGGCACGGTCTATTCGCGGGTCGAGGGGTTGGCTTCGCCCGCCGGCATGTTCGGCTTCTCCTTTAATGCGTTGCGTGAAGCGGTTTACGGCGAGCAGTCGGACCGGCTGCTCCTCGTCCGCTACGAGAGCCTGACCGCCAATCCGCTCGGGACCCTCGCCGCCATCTACGGCTTCATCGGCGAGGAGCTCTATCCGCACGACCCGCGCCATATCGAGCCCTGCTACGACATGATCGAGTTCGACCTCAGGCTCGGCACCCCCGGCCTCCACGACGTCGGCCCAAAGGTCGAGGCGCGGGAGCGCAAGCCGATCCTGCCGCCCGATCTCTTCCTGCGCTACCAGAAGGAAGCGTTCTGGGAGGACCTCAAGCAGCTGCCGCCGACGGTGAAGCTCGTCTGATCCTCGCTGGCTTCGCCGGGCTCGGCTGGGCGGCGATGCGTAAGCGCGAGATCATCCCGACCTGACTCGGTCGCCAATTGGCGACCTCCGACGAGAGAGGGCGGGTGAGCGACCGCATCGCAACAGCGATGGCGCTTGCCGAGGCGCGATTCGCCTCAACAAAAAGTCGACTTATCCTTTCTGTGTTCCAAAATGCATGCTATGTTGCGTACTTTCGGAAACAGCGCGGAGCGCCGCGGAATGGAGAAGCGGACATGGATGCGGACTCAGCTCATCGGCCGCCGCGGCTCGGGTAGACTTGGTTCACCTCGCGCCGAAGCAGGACGAGAAAGGCCGCGCTGGCTTAAATCGAGATATCCGGATTATCACCTAAGACGCTGACAATAGGATAAAAAGCATCCAGACATTCCCTTCGCAGAGGGTTTGGAATTCCTTCCGGGGGATTTGGATTTCCTTCCGCCTCGGCTTGGATTTCCTTCCGCCCGGGCTTGGATTTCCTTCCGCGGATTTGGATTTCCTCAGCCGGGAGGCGACGCGCTTTTCAACGCCGCGCTGGCGCGGCAATAAACAGAAGACAAATGCTAAAGCCGCCTGAGTGCTAGACCGAGAAGCTGACCCCGCAGCCGCACGAGGCGACCGCATTCGGGTTCTTGACCCGGAACGACTGGCCCATCAGGTCGTCGACGAAGTCGAGCTCGGCGCCCTTCAGGAGCTCGAGCGAAACCGGATCGACGAGCACCGTCGCGCCGTCGCGGGTCACCGCCACGTCGTCCTCGGCCCGGGTCCGGTCGACGTCGAAGGCATATTGGAAGCCCGAGCAGCCGCCGCCCTTGACCGAGATCCTGAGCGCCGCGCCCTCTTCGCCCTTGAGGATCGTGTTGAGCCGCCGGGCCGCGCTGGCGCTGATCGATACGCCCTCGAGGGCGGGAGACACGGCTTCGTTCATGACCATCGGCCCTTAATCGCTTGCGCCGCCAGGCCGGCGCCGCCAAGACTCTGCTGAGCAAAGATATGGACGCCCGGTGAAGAGCGCAATGTCAAGGGACCGCGGAGCGGACGAACCAGGACGAGCGGGGCGCGCTCCCTATGCCGCCGATCCGGCGCGTGCGCCGGGCGCCTCGTCGCCGAGCCGCCGTCGGCGACGCGCACCGAATTCCAGCGCGACCGCGACCGGATCGTCCACTCGACCGCGTTCCGCCGCCTCGCCCACAAGACCCAGGTTTTCGTCGATCACGAGAGCGATCATTTCCGCACCCGGCTCACCCACACCATCGAGGTGGCGCAGATCGCGCGCGCGCTCGCCCGCGCACTGAGGCTCGACGACGACCTCGCCGAAGCTATCGCGCTCGGCCATGATCTCGGCCACACGCCGTTCGGGCATACCGGCGAAGACGCGCTCGACGCCTGCATCGCCGAGCATGGCGGCTTTGACCACAATAGCCACGCGCTCCGCATCGTCACCGAACTCGAGCGCCGCTACGCCGCCTTCGACGGGCTCAATCTGACCCAGCCGACTCTGGCGGGGCTCGTGAAACACAACGGCCCACTGCTCGACGCCTTCGGCGCGCCAGCGAAGCGATACCGGGCGCGCGGCGTTCCGGCCTCGATCCTTCGCTACGATGAGCGCCAGTCGCTCGATCTCGGCCGCTACGCCAGCCTCGAGGCCCAGGCGGCCGCGATCGCCGATGACATCGCCTATGACGCCCACGACATCGACGACGGCTTGCGCGCCGGCCTGTTTCCGATCGCCGCGCTCCGCGCCGCAGTTCCGTTCGCCGCCGGACTGCTCAACGAGATCGACGAACTCCATCCGGGGCTCGAAGAGCCGCGCGTCATCCACGAACTCACCCGGCGCGTCATCACCCGCTTCATTGAGGACGCGATCGGCGAAAGCGGCCGGCGGATCGCCGCCGCGAGGCTCGACAGCCCCGAGGCCGTCGCGGCCGCCGGCCAGACCTTGGTCGGCCATTCGATGGCCGTCGAAGCGGCCGACCGCGACATCAAGGCGTTCCTGTTCGCCCGGATGTACCGCCATCCGGAGGTTCGCAAGGTCCGCGACCGGGCTGACGCAATCGTGCGGCGGTTGTTCGACGCCTACATCGCCGACCCGTCCGCCATGCCGCCGGAATGGGCGGCCAAGGCCGACGGGCAAGCGCGCGAGCGCGCGGTGGCGGACTATATCGCCGGCATGACCGATCGGTTCGCGATCGCCGAACATGCTCGCCTTTTTGACGCCGCTTCCGACTTGCGATAGAGGCGCGCGCTCCTGAGGCGCCGAGGCGTCGACGGCGTGGGAATAAATGAACATTTTCGCCGACTTCCAGTCGCGCATCGCCCGGCTGCTCGAGCAACGGATCGCCCGCGGAGAACTGCCGCGCGGCCTCGATCTTGGCCGTTTCGTCGTCGAGCCGCCCAGGGAGGCCGCCCACGGGGATCTCTCGACCAACGCGGCGATGGTCTATGCGCGGGAAGCCAAAGCGACCGGGTCGAACCCGCGCGCTCTCGCTGCAAGCCTTGCCGCGGATCTCGCGCGCGAACCGGACGTGCTCAGTGCCGAAGCCGCAGGGCCGGGCTTCATCAACATCGTGCTCAAGGCGGAGGTCTACCATCAGGTTCTGAGCGCGATCCTTACCCAAGGCATGCGCTTCGGGGCCGGGGCGCGGAGCGCGGAGGGCCCGGTTAACGTCGAATATGTGAGCGCCAACCCGACCGGGCCGATGCACGTCGGCCATGCTCGCGGCGCGGTGTTCGGCGACGCCCTCGCCAGCCTCCTGATTTTCTCCGGCCGCGAGGCGACGCGCGAATATTACGTCAACGACGCAGGCGGTCAGGTCGACGTTCTAGCCCGCTCGGCCTACCTCCGCTATCGCGAAGCTTTGGGGGAGGACATCGGCCCGATCCCCGACGGCGTCTATCCCGGCAGCTACCTAAAACCGGTCGGCGAGGAGTTGGTGCGCGAATTCGGCGTGGCGCTCAAGGACAGACCCGAGGCGGAATGGCTGCCGAAGGCGCGTCAGCGCGCCATCGACGCGATGATGGTGATGATCCGCGCCGATCTTGCCGCCCTCAACATCACCCATGAGGTGTTCGCTTCAGAGCGCGCGCTCACCGGCGCCGACGGCGGCGAGGACCGGGTGCGCGAGGCTATCGATTGGCTGCGCGCGCGCGGTCTGATCTATCAGGGACGGTTGCCCCCGCCCAAGGGCGGCGCGGCCGACGATTGGGAGGACCGGGAGCAGACGCTCTTTCGTTCGACCGACTTCGGCGACGACGTCGACCGGCCGCTCGTCAAGTCCGACGGCGCCTATACCTATTTCGCCGGCGATATCGCCTATCACAAGACCAAGATCGATCGGGGTTATCGGACGCTGGTCGATGTGTGGGGCGCCGACCACGGCGGCTATGTCAAACGCATGCAGGCCGCGGTCGCTGCGCTGTCAGGTGGAAAGACTAGGCTCGAGGTGCGCCTTTGTCAGCTCGTGCGTCTTATGCGGGCGGGCGAGCCGGTCAAAATGTCCAAACGCTCCGGGGACTTCGTGACCCTTCGTGAGGTCGTGGACGAGGTTGGCGCGGACGCGGTCCGTTTCATGATGCTGATGCGCAAGAACGACGCGCCGCTCGATTTCGACCTGGCGAAGGTGATCGAGCGGAGCCAGGACAATCCGGTCTTCTATGTGCAATATGCTCACGCGCGCGCCCGCAGCGTTCTGAGACAGGGGAAGGCCGTCTTCGACGATTTTGATATGGATCCTCTTGCGCTGAGCCGGGCGGACCCCTCGCTGCTTACCGACGAGGGCGAGCGGGAGTTGATGCGAACTGCGGCGCAGTACCCGCGCCTGGTGCTGCAGGCCGCGGAGGCGCACGAACCGCACCGGGTGGCCTTCTTTGCCCACGAACTCGCGACGCGGTTCCACGCCCACTGGAACAGGGGCAAGGATGTGCGCGATTTGCGCTTCGTTAATGAAAATGATCGAAAATTATCGTATTCGAGGCTGTCCTTGGTTGCGGGCGTCGGCCTTGTTTTGGCCTCGGCGCTGTCAATTTTGGGGGTTAGCGCCCCCGAGGAGATGCGTTAGGCGGATTGTCATAACGCCCGCCGCGCCTCGGGGCGGGCGGGGATGATCCGCGAGGGAAGAGGACAAGATGAACGTTTCCGGGCCACGCGCAGCCGACGATATCAATCTCGAAGAATTCGAGCGGCGGTTGCGCGCTGCGGGAGCCCAGCAGGCAAACGTCGAAGATCCGCTCGTGGAGCTGGCCCGCCTTGTCGAATCCTCCTACGCCGGCTGGTCGGGCGGTGAGCCGTCGGCGGCGCCCGTCTCAGAACCGGATAAGAGAAGCGCGGGTTCCACCGGGTCGATCGGAAGCGAGGCGCTGCGGCCGACAATTGACGACACGGAAGACCTTATTCCTGCGGCGTCGGAGGCCGATCGCGCAGCTCGGCGAGATTACGAGTTCGACGCCCCTGGCGCCGATGACTCAGAGGCCGCAGGTCAGGCTTCCGACGGGCGATCGAGGCGCTGGAAACTCACGGTTTCCGCTCTGGCGCTCGCGGGCTTGGCGATGATCGGCGCGGTGTTCGCCCTCAAGGGCCGAGTGCCCGGCCTGCCAAAGGATCCCCCGTTTATCGCCGCGGCTCAGGGACCGACCAAGGTGCAGCCGCCAAGTGACGAGACTGTTACTGCCTCCAACGACCCTGGACTTTCTGTCCTCAAGGACAATGCGAAGGCGGGGTCCGTCAAAATCATCAATTCCGAGGAGCAGCCTGTTGATTTGAGCGCGCAGGGGTCGCCGGACAGTTCACCCCCCGCGCCGGCCAATCCCCCGGCAGCCGCGGAGCAGCCCAAGCCTCCGGGCAGCGCATCCAACGCGACGCCGGTCGCTGCAACCATGAATACGCCTCTCGTGCCTCTTCCTCCGGCTGCTCCGCCGGCCATGACGGCGGAATTCCCAGATCCCAAGCCGGTGCGGACCGTTTCCTTGCGGCCCGATGGAACGCCGATCGCCGCATTGAGTTCCGCCGGCCCAGAACAGCGGATTTAATGCGGCGCCGGCTCAGGCCCCGATAGCGCCGCCGCCCGCCGCGGCAGCGGCCCCGAAGACGATGAGCGATGCGCCCGCGGTTGCGGAACCTTCGACTCCCAAACTCGAATTACCAACCAAGCTTTCGCCTAAGTCCTCGGCCCGTGTCACGGTGGCGAAAACCGACACGACTGCGCCGGATGCGAACGCGCAGACGCAAAGCGAGCCAGCGCAAACGGGCGCGCTAGTCAAACCAGTGGACAAGGCAGCGCGGAAGCCAAAGCCTGAGAAAAACGTGGGGAGGCGACCGGAACAGCTGCCGCGCCCGAGGCGCCCCCTGTCGACGCGACTCCCGCGACCGCCTCGGGCGGTTGGGCGGTTCAACTTGCGGCGCCCAAATCGGAAGCGGAAGCCAAGAGCGAAGCCGCGCGGTTGACCGGCAAATACGGCGCCGAGCTCAACGGTTCGTCCATCGGCGTGCACAGGGCGTCGGTGAATGGCGAGACGATCTATCGCTTGCGCGTGGTCGGTCTCACCAAGGCGGATGCCGCCGCGCTCTGCGCTCGCCTGAAAGGCGAGGGCGGCGAGTGCTTCATCGCCAAGTGAGCCAAGCGACCCGCGGCGACTTGCGGGCCACGGCGCGGAGCTCCAAATGCCCAAGGCATTGATCTGCGGCTGCGCGGACCTCGTGCTCAATGCCGAGGAACGAGCGTTCGTTCGCCGGGAAGACCCGTGGGGTCTGATCCTTTTTAAGCGCAATGTCGCCGATCGCGATCAGCTGCGCGCCTTGACGCGCTCGTTCCGGGAATGTGTCGGTCGCGCCGATGCTCCGGTTTTGATCGATCAAGAGGGCGGCCGGGTCCAGCGCATGGCGCCGCCACATTGGCGCGCATACCCTGCGGCGGCTGCGATCGAGGCGGGGTTTGAGCCCGCCCGAGCCGAGGCGGCGGCGTGGCTCGTGGCTCGCCATATTGCTTTCGATCTCGCCGAAGTCGGGATCACGGTGAACTGTGCGCCCGTGCTCGATGTCGCCGAGCCCGGAACGCACGCCGCCATTGGCAGCCGGGCTTTCTCCTCTCGGCCGGAGCGCGTCGCCGCGATGGGTCGGGCGGTCGCCGAAGGACTCCTTGCGGGCGGCGTCGCGCCGGTTGTGAAGCACATGCCGGGGCATGGCCGCGCGCGGGCCGATAGCCATCACGAACTTCCCGTTGTCGATGCCGCGCGCGACGACCTCAAACGCGATTTTGCGCCCTTCGCGGCGCTTAACGACTTGCCGATGGCCATGAGCGCGCATGTCCTCTATACGGCGATTGACCCGGTTGAACTCGGCGACGGCTTCCTCGATCGTGGTTGCGAAAGTCATGCGCGGCGAGATTGGGTTTGACGGCCTCATCATGAGCGACGACGTGTCGATGAAGGCGTTGAAGGGCCCTTACGACAAGCGCGCCGCGGCCATCATCGACGCGGGCCTTGATATCGTCCTTCATTGCAACGGCGAACTCGACCAGGCTCGAGCCGTGGCGTCCGCCGCGCCGCAGCTATCAGGCTCTTCGCTCCGCCGCGCCAAGGCAGCTCTGGGCAGAATATCGGAGCCGCAGTCATTCGACGTTGAGCAGGGCGAGCGGCGCCTCGCCACCATTATGGCCGAACTCGGCGTCTCCTGAACTCGCCCGACCGGGATCGAGAGGCATTGATTCCCAAAAATGCGCGCCACTGGCCGCGTTCGTGCGCGGTTCGGTCGTTCGTTGCGCTCCGCAAGTCTTGCGGTTCACGCCGCATCCAGAGTGACGCGATTTCTACCCTCCGACTTCGACAGGTAGAGCGCGCGGTCGGCGCGGCGATAAAGTTCCGCGGAATCTTGTTCGCCGCGCAAATCGGCAAGACCGATCGAAACGGTTATCGAAACCGAGCCGGAGGCCGTTGGGATCGGGAACTCCATGTTTTCGATGGTTCGGCGCGCGCGCTCCGCCATCCGCGTCGCATGGGGCGCATCGACGCCCGGCATGGCGACAACGAACTCCTCTCCGCCCAGTCGACAGACAAGGTCGCCGCCGCGGACTATTTGCTGTAGCTCGGCAGCGAAGCCCTTGAGCACGAGATCGCCTGCCTCGTGACCATAGCTGTCGTTGATGTGCTTGAAATGATCAATGTCGAGAATCATCATCGCTAACGGCGCGCCGCGCCGATGCGCGGTCTCGATCATCGCCGGAAGGCGGCGCTCCAGGAAGCGGCGATTGTTGAGACCAGTCAGCGGGTCGTAGAACGCCATCTCCACCGACTGTTGAACGGATTGGCGTAGACGATCCACATAGCGCTTCTGGCGGACGTTTGTACGGGCGCGAGCCAGCAGTTCGTTCCGGTCGATCGGGCGGGATAGGTAGTCATTGACTCCGAGTTCAAGCCCGCGAAGAATCTTCTGACGATCTTCGCGATCAGCAACAAGGAGGATCGGGAGATTCCGCGTCGGCTCATACGAACGCGCTTGACTGCAAAGCCTCAATCCATCGAACGCCCCGGGACCCAGAGTGACGATCATGAGGTCGACGTTTTCGCTGGACGCTTTGGCGAGCGCCTCGCCCGGGTCGTCGATCTGGATGACATCATGGTGGGGCGCGAGCGCCTTGACGATGCGCTCAAATGAGCTTCGCTGGCAATCGACGAGCAGGATGCGTCCTCGTTCTGCGGCGTCCGGTTTCAGGGCTTCGACGGATTCGACCACTCCCGTCGCGGCGCTGTGCTCGGCGCGGCTGCGCAACTCGTCGATCGAGATCTTGAGTTCGAGCCAATGACCGAACGCGGGCGATCAATGCGATTTCATCGAGCGGCTTGGTCAGGAAGTCATCGGCGCCAGCTTCGAGGCCGCGCACGCGATCGGCAGGCCGATCAAGGGCGGTGACGAGGACGATTGGCAGATGGGCGGTCTCAGACCCCGCTCTCAATCGCCGGCAGACCTCAAAGCCGTCCATACCGGGCATCATTACGTCGAGAAGAACGATATCGCAGCCGCCCATTTTGCAGATTGCAATCGCGTCGGGACCATTTGTCGCCGTCAACACCTCGAAGTATTCGACGTTGAGCCTCGTCTCGAGGAGCTTAAGGTTGGGTTGGACATCATCGACGACCAGGACGCGGGCCGTCATTGCTCGACCCCCGGCCCAAGAAATTGATCGATGGTGTCGAAGAACCTCGCGACCGAAATCGGCTTTGACAGGTAGGCCTCGCAGCCGCCCTGCCGGATTTTTTCCTCATCGCCCTTCATGGCGAACGCGGTTACCGCGACGACGGGTATCGTTCGCAGCTCTTCGTCATCCTTCAGCCATTGCGTGACCTCGAGCCCGGAGACTTCCGGCAGCTGAATGTCCATGAGGATGAGATCAGGCCGGTGCTTTCGGGCCAACTCAACGGCCTCGATGCCGCTGCGCGTTTGCACAATTCGGTGCCCGCGGGTCTCGACGAGATCATTAAACAGCTTCATGTTGAGTTCGTTGTCCTCAACGATGAGCACGGTCTTGGGCATTGGAGTTCCATTCGGCGCAAATTCGGCCGGCTAGTTCGCAAATGCTAACGGCGAGACATTTACGAAAGGAGAATCGGAGTATGCGCTATTCGGCGAAAGCGCGGCAATCCGTGAGTCCCGAATTCGGCCGATCATTGGCCGCCGAGGCGTTAGCCTTTCTCGCCGCTGACTCGGCGCGGCTCCAGCGATTCCTGAATCTTACCGGACTTGGCCCCCACAACTTGAGGGATGTGGCGGAAGATCCAGCGTTCCACAGCTCCGTGCTCGAGTATATGCTGGCCGACGAAGAGCTTGTCCTCGGCTTCGCCGCCGATTCGGGCGTGGACCCCGAGACAGTCGCGCGGGCGCACCGGGCGCTCTGCGGATCGGTCGATTCGGGCGATCCCTGATGGATCTGTCGATGCCCCGGCTGTGCCGCGATTGCATGAGACGCGGCTGCCGCGACTCGACACGATGCGCCCATTGCGGATCGCCCCGGACCATCAATCTCGAAGCCGCCGACGGGCTCGCGATCGCGCATGTCGACTGCGACGCGTTCTACGCCGCGGTCGAAAAGCGCGACAACGCGAGCCTCAGGGACAAGCCGGTGATCGTCGGCGGTTCGGGGCCGCGGGCGGTGGTCGCCACCTGCTGTTATGTCGCTCGCACGTTTGGAGTGCGATCGGCGATGCCGATGTCGCGCGCCCGGGCTCTATGCCCGCATGCTGTCGTATTGCCGCCCGACATGGCCAGATATGCGCGGGTTGGCCGCGCAATTCGCGCCCATATGCTCGAGCTCACGCCCATGGTCGAGCCGCTCTCCATCGACGAGGCGTTTCTGGATCTGGCCGGGTGCGAGGGATCCAACGGCGCAAGCGCCGCCAAAACGCTCGCGCGCTTCGCTCGGCAAGTCGAAGCCGAGATTGGCGTTTCGGTTTCCGTCGGCCTCAGCTACTGCAAGTTTCTGGCGAAACTCGCCTCCGATCTTGACAAGCCGCGCGGCTTCGCCCTGGTCACTAAGGAAGAATCGAAGACCTGGCTCGCCCCGCAAAGCGTTGGGCGCCTGTGGGGGGTGGGCAGGGTTGGGCGGGAGCGACTGGAGCGATCGGGCTTTCGGACGATTGGCGATCTGCAGCGGATCGACGAATGGGCGGCCGTTTCTCGCCTCGGCGACGACGGCCTCCGGTTATGGCGTCTGGCGCAGGGCCGCGACGATCGCCCCGTAGTACCGGACCGCGAGCCAAAAAGCATCTCGAGCGAGACGACCTTGGATGACGACATCAATGACAAGGCTGAGCTCGCGCGCATCTTGCTCATCCATTGCGATCGGGTCGCCGCGCGCCTGCGCAAGGAGGGCCTCTCGGCGCGCGGCGTGACGCTGAAATTGCGCTTGCCGGATTTCAGCCTCCGCACGCGCAGCCACACCGGCATCAAGGCGACGCAGCTTGCGCCGCGATGTTCGAAGCGGCGCGCCCTGCTGGACGCCCAGCCCGACGGGATGGCCTATCGCCTCTTGGGGATCGGCGTGACCGAGCTCGCGCCGGCTCGGAGCGCAGACGAGGACGACTTGGTCGGAAGCGACGGCAACCGTGGATTTCGCGAGGCGGCGATCGCGAGCCTGCGCGACAGATTTGGCCCCGCCGCCGTGCAGCGAGGGCTTGCGTTTCCCTGGGCCAAGAACAAAGTGAATGTCAGCGCTATTTTGCGCAGGCCGAACTCGCAAATTTCGAGTTTGCGCAAGCGCGCGTGGAGCGCGAATGCGCCATAGTCGAGCTTGAGACTGCCTGAGACGCCGTTTTCGTAAAGGTCGAAAGAAAGCGTGTATTCGGGCGCGGAATTGGTGGCCGCTTCGTCGAAATAGGAGATCACCACCGGCCAACGGCGTATCCCGCCGAGCGCCGCGGCAGCCTCAGCGTCTTCCCCGGGCTTCGTCGCTTCCTTTCCAATAACCGACAGGGTGGCGAAGATCTTCGCACCGGTGTCCGAGCCGTCATAGACGCGCGCCTGAATGGCGCCGCCGCCTTGCTTGGCCGCGTCGATCAGACGTTCGATATGCTGGGTGGGAAAGAGAACGTCACGGCCGAAATCGAGCGACTTGGCCTGCGGTTTGGTCAACTGGACGCGCAAGTTGTCGTCCGAGCCGCGCATGGCGGTGCCGGCGACGGGCTGAGTCTCCTGCAATCCCTGGGAATCGATTTGGAAACGCATCGACTTCCCGTCAGCCTCCTCGAAGGACATGGCGTTCACCTGCATGGAGAGCGGGTCGCCCTCGCTGCGCTCCATCTCGGTCATCTGGCGGAAATTGGAGGTATAGCCCTCGCAAGCTGAGCCGCGAAATTCGTAAGCGATCAGACCTGTCGCCGATACCGGAGTCTGCGCGGAAGTCGGCGGAGGAGCCGAGGGTTCGATCAGGGAGATATCGTAGGCCGCCCGATGCGAGGCGAGCGGTAGAGCAGGCGAAGTTTCAGCAAGCGCAGCGACGCAAGAGCAGATGATGGCGACTGCGCTAACAATTGATTGGGGAACCATGGTCACTCCACGGGTTGACCGCAATCCGCAGAATCCGCCGCATTTCCGGCGCTTTCGTGACGCAGCCCAACTCTGCGCCGTGGCCCGATCCAAGCCGCCCCCTCGACGCTCAACGGCCATCTTCCGCCGAAACAGGCGCCCAGGCTCGCTCAAGCGCGGACGGGTCCTCGAGCGGATCTTCGTCCACCATCAGCGCCGGCGCGTCGTTCGGATGCGGAAGGTCATAGCCAGCCGGTAATTTTCCATCGAACAATCCCGCGCCTTTGAGTTCGTCGAGCCCGGGCAGGTCCGCGATCGTATCGAGGCCGAACTGAACCAGGAAGTCGGCCGTCGTGCCGTAAGTGATGGGCCGACCGGGCGCCTTTCGGCGTCCACGCATCCGCACCCAGCCAGCCTCCATCAGAACGTCGAGCGCCCCTTTCGACACTGCGACGCCTCGGATTTCTTCGATGTCGGCGCGCGTGACCGGCTGATGATAGGCGACGATGGCGAGCGTCTCGAGCGCGGCGCGCGAGAGCTTGCGCTTTTCCTCGCGGTCGCGAGCGAGCAGCCACGCGAGATCGCTCGCGGTGCGGAACATCCATCTCCTCGCAACACGGACGAGATTGACGCCGCGTCCGTCGTAGAGCCGTCGCAGTTCATTCATCACTGCCGCGACATCCGCGCCTTCGGAGAGCCTGGCGGCGATCGTCGATTCCTCCAGCGGTTCGGCGGAGGCAAACACCATCGCTTCGGCTATCCGCACGTCCTCCGGCGATACGCCGGGCGCACCAACCGGAGGAAACAATTGGGCGATATTATCCGTGGCGGTCGTGCGGCTCATGAAGCCCCTCTGGAGGCGTGAGTGACGGTCAAGCGGCGAGTCCCTCGGCAGGCTCGGGATCTATCGAGCGCAGCCAGAGAGGCGCGAACGCCCGCTCCTGGCGGATCTCAAGTCTGCCCTCTCGGGCCAGCTCGAGCGAGGCCGAAAAGGCGGAAGCGCGGGCGCTTCGGCGCATCCCCGAATTGGCGCAGGCCTCGAGCAGGAAATCGTCGAAAGCCGACCATTCGGGCTGTCCGCCGATCAGACGGGTCAACGCCTGGCGCGCTTCGGCGAGCGACCACACATCGCGCGTTTTGAACCTGACGCGGGCCAGCGCATGTCGCTGAGCCTGCCGCGCATAGGCCGCCAACAGATCATAGAGGCTGGCCTGGTATGACGTACGGCGTGACGTCTCGACTGGTTCAGGCTCCCCTCTGGCGAAAAAGTCGCGGCCTAGACGAGGCCGATTGAGCAAAAACTCGCCGGCCTTGCGAATGGCCGCGAGCGCCCGCAGCCGTCGCGCGAGAGCCTCGGCGAGCGCCGAGGCGTCCTGGTCGGTTGGCTGCGGAGCGGCGGGAAGCAGCAGGCGAGACTTCAGAAACGCGAGCCAGGCGGCCATGACCAGATAGTCCGCGGCGAGTTCGAGCCGCAGCTTGCGCGCCGCCTCGACGAACTCAAGGTACTGTTCGGCAAGCGCCAGGATCGAGATGCGCGTCAAGTCGACCCGCTGACGGCGGGCAAGCTCCAGCAACAAATCGAGCGGGCCTTCGAATCCGTCGAGATCGACGGTGAAAGCAGGTTCGCCCGCGGCCTGGACGAGATCGAAGTCGACTTGAAACGCGTCCTCTCCGGCCACGAATCACCTCCTCGCGGCATGCTGACGCACCGGCGAGGGGCAGGCAAGGGGCGCCGGGAGGGCGTCAGCCGGGCGTCGTTCGGGGCACAATGGCTACGCGTCCGCTTCCGTTAAAATATATGGTTCGTCCGTGAAAGATGTCGGTATGTATGAAACTGACTTTCCCGCGCAGAAATAGCTTACGTACGGTAAGTTAACTGACATTGTTGAGGTAAATACAATAATATTGAAGGAAAAAGACTATTTATTATTGCGCCAGTGACCCCCGGAGGTATCGTTTCGTCTGTTCGTCCAGACGGCGCCGAAAAGAGACGCCCCGCGGGCGCCGGTCCCCGCCGCATCGCCCGGGACCTGCAGGGCTGGCCGGCCAGAACGCGATCTTGCTCTTGTCCCCGCATGACGCGTTCTGCCGGCCTCCTTCTTTCGCCGCCGGCCGCTTAAGGTCAGTAGCGGCGCAAGAGGCTAACCATCTTCCCCTGGACCCGCACCCGATCCGGACCGAATATCCGGGTCTCGTAGGCCGGATTGGCGGCCTCGAGCGCAATCGAGGCGCCGCGCTTGCGCAACCGTTTGAGCGTTGCTTCCTCCTCGTCGATCAGCGCGACGACGATGTCGCCGGTCTCGGCGGTGTCCTGCTTGCGGATGATGACCGTATCGTTCTCGAATATGCCGGCTTCGATCATGGAGTTGCCGCGCACCTCGAGGGCGAAGTGCTCGCCGCCGCCGAGAAATTCCGGCGGCATGGCGAAAGTCTCGAGCCGCGTCTGGATGGCGGAAATCGGGGTGCCCGCGGCGATCCGGCCCATGAGCGGCACCATGACCGCGTGGCGCTCGTCGGGGTCGCGCGACGGCGGCTGAGGCCGGAGGCGGCCGAGATTGCCGGGGATGACGCTCGGCGAAAACCCGTGCGCCCGCGGGGTCGAGACCGTCGCCGACTTCAGGCAGGCGCAGGACTTCGATCGCTCGGGCGCGATTGGCAAGCCGGCGGATGAAACCTCGCTCCTCAAGCGCCATGATCAGGCGATGAATTCCGGATTTCGAGCGCAAATCCAGCGCCTCTTTCATTTCGTCGAAGGACGGCGGCACTCCTGCCTCCTGGAGGCGCTCATGGATGAAACGCAAGAGCTCACTCTGCTTTTTTGTCAGCATCATCGTCCTCCAGCCGGCCCATTCCGATTCGCGGTCAACGTGCGGTTCCCGCGGACAATCGCGACTTGGCGTAAACAAATCACGAACAAAGCCTAGTTGTTCACGCCTTGTTCGGCAAGCGGATTCTCGCCTCCGGGAGCATGAACGAAATCCAAGCCCGCCCGCAGGAAAGCAAAGCCGACGGCAGGAAATCAAAGCCCGGGCGGAAGGAAATCCAAATCCCTAGGAAGGATTTCCAAGCCCGCAGCGCGGCGACTCCAAGCTGAATTAGTCTATTATTTAAAGTGCTTAGATGACAATCATGAGCATTCGCGCGAACCGGATTCCGTTTCGCGCCCCTCTTCAGGGCTGAGGGGGTCGCGCGGCGGGCTTGCGGGCCCGGCCGCGACGGCTGATTTGCCGGCTTCAAGCTGGGCCGCGATGCGGTTCAGCTTGGCGAAGAGTGCTTTCCGCGCCGCGGCGTCGTATACCGCTTTCCTCGCTCCGGCTTTTTGATAACGGTCGATTCGCTCGAGCACCTTGAGATAGGGGCCAATCGCTGCGAGGTCGCCCGAATTGACCGCCTGGGCGGCGACCGCCTGGGCGCCTTCGAGCCGCATGAGCTGAAGCAGCGCATGATCGGTCGGGTCGTCGAGCTCCTCCCGCCGAACCGCGTCGGTTACGATCTGCCGGATGCGCCGTTGGCTGAGCCCTTCCTCGAGCGCGATCTTCTCATAGGTCCAGCCGACCCGCAGCCGGCCGAGGATGCGCTGCCGCCGCTCGGCCTTGGTAAAGGGATTGAGCCGGGGCCGCGCGCGCCGGGCAGCCGTTTCCTCCTCCATGTCCGCTCTTCCTTTCCGCCGCGATAGGCCATTATTTCCGAAAAACAGCAGTATAGCGCCGAGTTTGGAAAATTGAAAGAAAAAACCGAAATCTGTCGTGGGGGAAGGGCGCTCGATCAAGCCTGGCATCCGCCTAGGGCGAGGGGACGCTCGGAATCACTTTGCCTGCGCCTTGTGCGGGTCGGGCGCATGGTCGTCTTTCGCCTCGGCGCGGCGATCCTTCAGGACAAGCAGAACGTATGCGCGAGGGGTCATGTTCGCGTCGGCCGCGAGACGAAGCAATTGCATGTGTCCGATAGCGCTATAATTAGCGCGTTGCGCGCCGACGAAGGGGCGGAGCGGAGAGGTTAGGGAGAAGCGGATGGGAATTTCAGCGCCCTCATGCGCAACGCCCAGATTTTCGATCGACGTCAGGCAGGACTCGCCGGCCTCCGGCGCGACGGGGAAGGGCGGGTTTGCGCCGCGCCATTCCTCGACGCCGTGACCGGTGACCGCAAGGACGTAGTCCTGCGTCTCCAGCGGCAAAGCGCCCTTGCCTGCGAGCCAGTCGGCGAGCGCGTCCGCCCCGGCGTTGTAGGCGGCCGCCGCCAAGCCGAGATTGCCGAAACGTTGGGTAAGGACTGCCAGGAACTTCGCCGACGCAGGGATCGCCGCCGAGGGATCGAATGGGTCGGCGAGCCCACGCTCCGAGGCGGTGCGCGGCATGAATTGCGCGATCCCCTGTGCGCCCGCTGGACTGACCGCCCCGGATTGGAAGGCGCTCTCGCGCCAGATAAGGCGGGTGAAAAAATTGACCGGCAGCCCCTCCCGCCTCGCAGCAATCTCGACGATCCCGCAGAGCGCCGCCTTCGGCTTGTCAGCGGCGGTTGCGGCCGCCGCCTCGTCCGCGGACGCTGACGTCGCCGACAAGGCCGCACATGCGACGAAAAGAAGAGCGCCGATGCGTCGGGCGCGTCTCCGGCAAACTCCGCCGGTCGTGATTCCGGTCAAAGCACAAGCCCGTCGGTTCGCGCGCTCCACGCTGCGGTTCTCAAATAGCGGAATCTTGGGCTGCGCTCTACCCCCGGCATTCCGGAGAAACTATAGCCCCTCAATTCAGCGCCATCTCCGGCGGGTCGCCCTCGATGATGAGATCGGCGCCGGTGGCTTCCTCGATCTCGCGAACCGACACGCCCGGTCCGCGCTCGCGCAGCGCAAGCCCGGCCTCGGTCGGCTCGATGACCGCCATTTCGGTGACGATGAGGCTGACGCGACGGGTCGCGGTCAGGGGCAGGGTGCAGCGCGGGACGATCTTGTGGCCGCCCTTGGCGGTATGCACCATCGCCACCACGACTTTCCTCGCGCCGGAGACGAGGTCCATGGCCCCGCCCATGCCGGGCACCATCTTGCCCGGCACCATCCAGTTGGCGAGATAGCCGCGCTCGTCGACTTCGAGGCCGCCGAGGACGGTCATGTCGAGATGGCCGCCGCGGATCAGACCGAAGCTCATCGCGCTGTCGATCGAAGCCGCGCCCGGCATTGCGGTGACGAAGCCGCCGCCGGCGTCAGTCAGATCCGGGTCCTCCATGCCCTCGGGTGGGCGTGGACCCAGACCGATGACGCCGTTTTCGGCCTGGAAGAACACATGGACGTCCTTCGGCAGGTAATGGGCGACCAGGCTCGGCAGCCCGATGCCCAGGTTCACCAGCGTGTCCGGCTTGACTTCCTGGGCGACGCGGCGGGCGATGATTTCCTTGGCGTCCATCAGAAGGCCCTCTCCAATAGATGGGTGACCAGAATGCCTGGGGTTTTGACCGAGTTGGGGGAAATGACGCCGACCGGCACGATCGTATGCGGTTCGGCGATGACAACGTCGGCGGCAAGCGCGATGATCGGATTGAAGTTGTGCGCGGTCAGCGAATACTCGAGATTGCCCAAATAGTCGGCCCGGCTCGCCCCGATCAGGGCGAAATCGGCGCGGATCGGCGTCTCGAGCAGATATGGCTTGCCGTCGACCTCAATGATTTGCTTGCCCTTCTCGACCAGCGTCCCGATGCCGGTGGCGGTGAGCACGCCTCCCAACCCGACGCCGCCGGCGCGGATGCGCTCGATCAGCGTGCCTTGAGGCACAAGATCGACGTCGATTTCGCCCGCGATCATTTTGGCCTGGGTTTCGGGATTGAGACCGATGTGCGAGGCGATGAGCCTGACGATCGCGCCGGCGCTGATCAGCTTGCCGATCCCCTTTCCGGGCCAGGCGGTGTCGTTGGCGATCACGCTCAGGTTCTTGGCGCCGCGATCTACAAGCGCGTCAATGAGGCGATGGGGCGAACCGGTGCCCATGAAGCCGCCGATGAGCAGCGTCGCGCCGTCGGGTATCAACGCCGCGGCGGCGTCGGTGGTTATCGTAGCCTTCATGCTTTCCGCTCCCTGTCGCCACGTCGCGACGCTGATCGCCGGCGACGCAAGGATTATGCCGTTGTTTCACGATCGGCGGCCGCGCGGAGCCTATTGATGCCCGTATCCGTGCCGCCACCTCGGGCGGGCGCGCCGGTGGAGCGTGTCGGGGGATCGATGCGCCGGGATAACAGTCTCGCCGTCGTAAAGGTCGACGGTCTGCCCGAGGTATTCGCTTGACGTCATCATGTCCGCGCTCGGGTTGCTCCGATTGGCCACGCTCGGGGGCGTGGTGGCCCCGGAGGGCGGGTTTGCGGCGATCTGCTGCTCAAGCGTCTTGAGATCGGCGGAAGCCGCGGCCGCGGCGTTGGACGCTTCGGGGGAGGGCGGGGCGGAGACCGCGAGTTCGCCAAGACCGCGGACGGGCGCCGCAGTTCCTGTCGCGGTCTGCGGCGGCGGCGCTTGCGGCGGCGCCTGCGACGCCGCTTGTGGCTGAGCGGCCTGCGGCGTCGGCCGGCGGTCGGCTTGCGATGCAGCCGAATTGGCGGCCGCGGGGCTTATGGTTTGTGCAGGAGCCGGCTTCGGCATCGTCTCGTCGGCGACGAGCGTCGCGCTGGCGTCGGGTTCGGCTTGGCTCAGCTTGCCGGAAACGGGGGCCGGGCCTGGGGCCGCGGGCGCCTTGTAGGGCTCGACCTGCACCGTCGCGGTCAGGCCGGCGACGAGCGTGACCCCCTCCGGAACCTCATCAATGCGGATGCGCACGGGCACGCGCTGAGCGAGGCGCACGAACGTGAAGATCGGATTGACCGAGGCGAGCCCGGAAGCGTCGGGCTGCGGCATTCGGGACATTGATGCCGTGCGCAAGCCCCTGAACCCTGCCGCGCAGCAGGGGACTGTATCCCATGAGCTTGATCGTGGCCGCGTCCCCGTCCTGGATCCGGCCGAGATCCGTCTCCTCGAAATAGGCGTCGACCCAATAGGAGTCCGAGTTGACGACCGAAAGCTGGAGAGCCCCGACATCGGCGTAGTCGCCAAGCTGGGCGGTAAGGTTGGTGATATAGCCGTTGACGGGAGACCGCACTTCCGTACGCCTTAAATTGATGCGCGCCTGATCGAGGTTCGCGAGCGCCGCCTGGTAGTTCGCCTCGGCTGTCGCCGCCTGGCTGATATAGGTCTGCCGCTCCTCCATCGTGACCGCGATGTCGTTGAGCTTCTCGCGCCGGATCATTTCGGCATTGGCGTTTTCGGCGGTCGCTCGCGTCTGCTCCACCGCCGCCTCCGCCTGCCGGACGGCGATCGAATAGTTCCTCGGGTCGATCTGCATCAGGAGATCGCCCTTGCGGACGAACTCATTGTCGGCGATCGGCAATTGCACGATCTCGCCGGCGACCTGAGAGGCAATCTTCACGACATAGGCGCGCACCGTGCCGTCGCGCGTCCATGGCGCGCCCATGTAATATTGCCACGCCTGCCAGCCGAGCGCGGCCGCGACGGCAGACGGCCGCCACCGTAACGACGACCGGCAGAACGCGCAGGGACGACCAGACGGACCGGTGCTTGACCGTAGGCGCAGCCGCGACGTTGCTTGCCTTCAGGACGTCATTGGCCTTCAACTCGACGCCGGACATCAGCGGCTCCAGCGCGCAATCACGATGACGATCGACGAGACGATCATAACATAGAGCGCAAGCTCGAAAAGAGCGGGGTGCCAGACGCGCTGGGTCAGGCCAAAGCGGTCGCCCCCTCGCCTGACGACGACATAGATCACCCAGGCTACGGCCATGATCACCGTGATCGGGGCGACATAAAGTCCGAACAGGTTGATCTCGTTGAACCTCATCGGATCGGTTCGTCGTAGTAGGAGGGGTACGAGGCGAGTTGACCGCAAATGACCAGCAGGCCGGCCCGCAAGCCAAGCACGGCGCGGCTGCCCGGCCTTGTGCGGGGCAGAGCCGCGAGTTGGCGGTCGATGTCCTTGAGGCGCTCGGCTCGCCTCGCCGCTTCGTCCTTCGGCCAGCGCTTGAAGCGCCGCGTCCACGGCCGCGCCCGGGACGAAGCGCGGGGCGACACGGCGCAGCCGCACGATGTGGTTCCCAACAGCGCTTGCCGCTACGAGCATGGCGCGTTCGACCGGCTCCGCCTGATCGGGCATCGCCAGGATGCGGGCGACGATGCGGCTTTCCCAGTCATCCTCCCGCCTTCTCGACGGGGCTCGCTTCGCAAGCCGCCTGAGATCAGCGAGCGTGAGCGCAAGCAGCCTCTGGGTTCGAATGGCCGGCGACAACGGGGGCAGAATGAGCATCGCGACCGATCCGACAGCGATGCCGACAAGGATGGCGGACGAAGTGTTCCAAAATTGCGATCCGTCGAAGCTGATCGTGTTGTTGATCGAGAGCATCGGCAGGAAGTTGACGCTGCATGCGAAGAAAAAAAGCGGGTTCTTCGCCCGAGCGAGCATGAATCCGAGCGGCACGAGCGGGAGTCCCAGGGCGAGGCAGAGGGTCGGGAAGGTGGTCGCCCGCGGGAGGATCGCAAACACGAGGGCCGCAGCGATGCCGGAGCCGAGCACGCATCCTTTCAGAAACGTCATCGACTGCGGAATAGGCCAGGTCTCCCTGCAACGGCAAGAGGACGACGATGATCGCGCAAAACGTGATCGCCATCGCCCCGTTCGGCCATGCGCTCGCGATCCAGAACAGCGACATCGCCCCGACCGCCAGCAAAACGCGAAGCGCGCTGACGGTCGGGGGGAGCCAGTCGGGGACGTGCAATCGCGCCGTTCCCCTAACGGGGATCATGTCGGGTGGATCGACCACGCCCACGAGCCCGTTTAGCGCACGCGCCATGCCGAGCATGCCTTGGGCCGCGCTATCCGCCAGGAGTCGCTCCGAGGGGGTTTGCGGCGTTGAAACGGGTGAGGGATCGCACTGCGGAACAGCATGCCGCGCGCAACTCCGCCGGCGTTTTCGCCGAGCCCGATGCGTCGGGCGAGAGCCGGTCGCGCGGCAGTTCGTTGTAGACAGCGCGAGCCTCGCGTTCGGTCGCCGGATTGTGGTCCAGCGCGATCTCATACGCAGCCTTGCGCCACGCCGAGATTGTTTCCACGAGGCCGGACACCGCTCGTTGCAAGACCGGCGAACGATAGCGGAGGTCGGAGGCCTCGCCGATCGCTGCGTCGATCGTCGGATCGAGCGCGATGATGCGCCGCAAGAGGTCGCGTCGAAGCCCTTGAAACTGGGTAAAGTCCGAGCTGGCGATCCGAAAACAGTCGGCGAACCCGTCCATGATCGCTGTCGACAGCGAAGCCAGCTCCGTCGCGAGCTTTCGCCGCGAATGGCCGAGATCGGTCAAGGCCAGCACGACGCCCGCGCACAGGATGCCCATGCAAATCTCGATCGCGCGATTGATCGCAAGGAACGTGACGTCGCCGTTGGTCGTCCCGACCGGTCCCAGAACGTCGCTTGCAAGAATCGCCGCGGTGTAGCCGGACAGGGCCGCGGCATAGGCGGCGAAATTGCGCAAGAGCGTCGCGACGAAAGCGCTGACCGCGCACCAGAGCGCAAGTCCGACGAGAAAGCCTATCCTGTCCTGGCGAAAGAGGGCGGCAAGAATCACGATGCCAATCGCTCCGACAACGGTTCCGATCATTCGGAAGAACGCCTTGCGCAGCGAGGCCCCTAGCACCGGCGTGCAGACGATCGCGGCCGTGGTCACCGCCCATGTGGGATCGCTGAGCTGAAGGGCGAAGGTGACGTAGTACGTGAGACAGACGGAAGCCCAGAGCCTCAGGGCGAAAAGGAGCGCCGGCGTCGCATCGCGGAACCATTGAGCCAGCGAGCGCGCGGGCAGTCGTATTGATCGTCGGCTGGGCCGCGGTCATGGCTCACGCTTATATCACGGCAAGCAGACCGCCATCGACATAGATGACTTGCCCGTTCACATAGGCCGAGGCAGGCGCAGCGAGGAATACCGCGACGCCGATGAGATCGTCCGGCTTGCCCCAGCGCCCGGACGGCGTACGGCCCTTGACCCATGAATTGAATTTGGGGTCGGCGATCAGCGGCTTCGTCATTTCGGTATCGATATAGCCCGGCCCGATCGCATTGGCCTGAATGTCATGCGCCGCCCATTCCGCCGCCATCGACCGGGTCAACATCCTGATGCCGCCTTTTGCCGCCGTATAGGGCGCAATCGTCGCTCGCGCGACCTCGCTCGCGAGCGAGGCGACATTGATGATCTTGCCGCCGCGGCCGCGCGCGATCATCCGCCTCGCCGCCTCGCGCCCGACCTGGAACGAGCCGGTAAGATGGGTCTCGACGACCCGGCGCCATTCGTCGGTCTTAAGCTCGAGCATCGGCTTGCGGAGCTGGAATCCGGCATTGTTGACGAGGATGTCGATGTCGACGCCCGCGGAGTCAAAATGCTCGAAGGCGCCAAGAACCGCGGCTTCGTCGGCGACGTCGAACGCCTGCGCCAGCGTGCGCAGCCCTTCCGCCTCGAAGGACTTGGCGACCGCGGCGAGTTTCCCCTCATCGCGGCCGTTGAGAACGATTCCCGCCCCGGCCGCGGCGAGGCCCCGCGCGATCGCGAGCCCGAGGCCGTCCGAGGATCCGGTGACGAGAGCCGTCTTGCCGGTGAGATCGAAGAGATGGGAGACGCTCATCGAAGGGCTCACAGGGCGAGGTCGACGCGGATCGGCGTATGGTCGGAGGCTTTGTCGCGCCCGCGCATGGTCCTTGTCGATGACGACGGAGCGCAACCGGTCGGCGGCCTGGGGCGAAAGCATGAGGTGATCGATGCGGATGCCGTTGTTTCTTCTGCCATGCGCCGGCCTGATAATCCCAGAACGTGTACAAGCCCCCGGCGTCGGTCGTCGCTCGCAAGGCGTCGGTCAGCCCGAGCGCCATGAGTTCGCGGAATTTCATCCGCGTTTGGGGCAGGAACAGCGCGTCGTTGACCCACTGTTCCGGATGGGCCGCGTCGCGCGGCTCCGGAATGACGTTGAAATCGCCGGCCAGGACCAGCGGCTCTTCGTATTGCATGAGCTTGCGCGCATGGGCGATGAGCCGCTCCATGAACATGAGCTTGTATGGGTATTTCTCCGAACCGGCCGGATTGCCGTTCGGCAGATAGATGCTCGCCACCCGCACGACGCCGTCGCCGGCCGGGATGACCGCTTCGAGGTAACGGGACTGGGAGTCGTTCTCGTCCCCCGGCAGTCCGCGCGCGACCTCGAACGGCCGTTTGGAGAGAATGGCGACGCCGTTGAACGTCTTCTGGCCGTGGGTCTCGATGTTATAGCCGAGTTCCTCGATCTCCATGCGCGGAAACTGGTCGTCGAGGCACTTGATCTCCTGCAGACAGAGCGCATCGGGACTGACCTCCTTCAAATAGTCGAGGAGGTGGGGAAGCCTCTGGCGGACTGAGTTGACATTCCAGGTGGCGATGCGCAAGCGCGGGGCTCCGTGGCTCGAGGACGCCGGCAACGTGCCACGGCGCCGCGGAAAAGAGGAGTGGCGTTGCGGACTCCAATCCACGTAAGTACAGCGGTGAGGTGGGACGGCGGCGAGCCGGATCGTCATCGTGCCCCATGGCCGCGGAGCCGCTACTCGGCGCGCGCGATCCGACGGCGCCGAAGGGCTTGAGATGTTAGGGCGAATGAAGTGGTCTCGGAAAGGCAGGGCGGCCTCAACGCCGGTTTCGAGCGCCGGCGACAGGTTTGCGACTCCTCGCGGCCGGGTTCGACGAATCTCTCTATCTCAAGCACAACCCCGATGTCGCGGCGAGGGTCGAGGCTACGCCCGGCTTGAGCGGGTGGCGCTACTTTGTCGAACAGGGATGCCTGGAGAACCGGGTCGGCGTGCCGCCATCCGTCTACCACGAGGTTCGGCGGCGGAAGACCTATGAAATCGACCATGTCCTTCCGCCGTCGTTTCTTAGGCAAAGAATTCATGGGTCCGACGACGTGGAGACTTTTGAGCAGGTCGGCCGGGCCATTGCGTCCGACCTGTTCGACGCCCTGACGCGATTCGAAACGTCCGGTCCCGATCTTCGTGTGCTTGATTTCGGCGTCGGATGCGGGCGCATCCTGACGCCGTTGCAGGATCTCGCCCAAAAGTCCTTGCCCCGGCGGGAGACGATCCAATGGTATGGATCGGACATCGACGGCCAGGCGATCGAATGGTGCAGGACCTATTTGGGTTCCCGGGGCGAGTTCGTCGTCAACGAGACCATGCCGCCGTTGCCGTTCCCGGATCGATTTTTCGACTTCGTCTATTCGATCTCGATTTTCACCCATCTTCCCGAGACGATGCAATTTGCCTGGCTTGGGGAAATCAATCGCGTGCTCAAAGTGGGCGGCGAGGCGGTCATCTCCACCCATTCATTCGGGCCGCCGCGCAACCGGAAAGAAGAAAGGCTGATTGCGGGCGGCTTTCATCACGGCGGAGGCAAAGGCGCCGAAGGCCTGCCGGACTTCTACCAGACTTCGTACCACACGCGCGAGTATATCGAACGCGAATGGTCGAAATATATTTCGGTCGAAGCGTTTGTCGAAAAGGGGATCAATGCCGATCAAAACTTGGTTTTGTGCCGGCGGTCAGTTTGATCATTGGCTCTGTCAGTCTTGACGTTCCCCGCTTCGTTCTGCGGACAGCCCCATCGCCGAGCCGTTGACTCTCGGGCCGTATCGCGTAACGACGCGTGATCAGCTGCTGTAAGGGCGGGCGATGGCCGGGCGCAGGTTCACAATCGTTCTGATCAAGCCGTCGCATTACGACGATGACGGCTACGTCATCCAGTGGCGGCGCTCGACGATCCCCTCGAACAGCCTGGCCAGCGTCTATGGCCTGCTTCATGAATGCGCGGAGGAGCGCGTTCTCGGCCCCGACGTCGATATCGAGATGGAAATCTACGACGAGTGCAACACCATCGTCGACATTCCGGCCATCACGAAGCGCATCCTCGCCGATGGCGGAATGGTGGCGCTGGTCGGGGTTCAGTCGAATCAGTTTCCCCGCGCGCTCGACATCGGCCGCCAGTTTCGCGCCAAGGGCGTGACGGTCGCCGCCGGCGGCTTCCATGTGTCTGGCTGCATCGCCATGCTTCCCGAATTGCCGCCGGACTTGAAGGAAGCGCAGGCGCTGGGGATCATCCTCTACGCCGGCGAAGGGGAAGGGCGCCTCGTCGATTTGCTGCGCGATATCCACGCCGGCGCCGCGAAGCCAGTGTACAATTACCTGAGCGACATGCCGGACATGGCGGCGGCGGCGATTCCGGTCCTGCCTCGCCCGGTCGTGACCAGGGTCGCAGGCCACTACACCAGCTTCGACGCCGGCCGCGGCTGCCCGTTCCAGTGCAGCTTCTGCACCATCATCAACGTCCAGGGGCGCAAGTCGCGCTATCGGACCGCCGACGACGTCGAGGCGATCGTGCGCGCCAACGCCGCCCAGGGGGTGACGCGCTTTTTCGTCACCGACGACAATTTCGCCCGCAACCGCAACTGGGAGCCGATCCTCGACCGCCTCATCGAGCTTCGCGAGCAGGGCTTCAGGATCAGGCTCCTGCTCCAGGTCGACACGCTCTGCCACAAGATCCCGGGCTTCATCGAGAAGGCGGCTCGGGCGGGCTGCAACGCGGTCTTCATCGGGCTTGAGAACATCAATCCGCAGTCGCTGATGGGGGCGAAGAAGCGCCAGAACAAGATCTGGGAATATCGCGACATGCTGCTGGCATGGCGGCGCGCCAAGGTCATGACCTGGGCCGGCTACATCCTCGGCTTTCCGACCGACACGCCCGAATCGATCGCCCGCGACATCGAGACCATCAAGCGCGAACTGCCGATCGACATCCTCGAATTCTTCTTCCTCACGCCGCTGCCGGGCTCGGAGGACCACAAAGTCCTCCATCTCAAGGGCGCGCGGATGGAGGCGGACATGAACAATTACGATCTCGAGCATGTCTGCGCCGACCATGCGATCATGTCGGCGGACACCTGGCGCGGCGTCTATCGCGACGCCTGGGCGCGCTACTATTCCGACGCCCACGTCGAGACGGTGCTGCGGCGGGCGGTGGCGAGCGGGATCAACCCGCGCAAGATCGTCGACGCGATGACGGTGTTCTCAGGTTCGTCGCGGATCGAGGGCGTCCATCCGCTGCAATTCGGCTATGTCCGGCGCAAGATCCGGACCCAGCGCCGGCGCGGGCTCAAGGTCGTCAATCCGCTGCTGTTCTACCCTTGGCGGGCGTGGGACTTCCTGTCGGTCGCCGGAAAATGGGCCGCGCTCGCGTTGCGCTATCGAAAGATCTACAGAAAGGTCGCGGCAGACAAGGACGGCGCGGCTTACATGGACGAGGCGTTGAAGCCCTCGATTGAGGTCGACCACGCGCACGATTTCGTCGCCGGCTACGCCGACAAGATCCCCGACACCTACGGCGCCCCGAAGCGCGAGGCCGCGGCGGCGGAGTGAAGCCGCCAAAGGCGCGGCCGGGACCGGTGGCTGGGTCGAATGCACCATGGCTTTACGAATTTCCGACGCCGGAGCCCGGGGCCCAATTGGCTCGCCAAGCGAGCCGTTCGCCGGCGGCTATTCGCAGGCGGCTGTCATCGTTTGCGGCGCGGTTTCGGGATATCGACGCTTACACCGCTTCGTGAATGGTCTTCCTGCGGCGCGGCAAGAACGTTCGGTCCATAGGTGGAAGAGGTCATTGAATATGGCGCGCCAAATTCGAGAGCGCTCACGCAGCGGGCGCAGAGGGTCGAGGGCGGCACGAGCCGGACGGAGCATTCACAGCGCTCGCACCTCCTAGGTATGCTTCGACTTCGGACATCCTCGAAGAACGCCTCTTCCTCGGGCGATTCGATATTCCAAAAGCCGAAATTGTCTTCGTAAACGACGGCCATCTCAATCGACGCTCCTGCTGGCTGGCCACGGAGCCAGTTAAACTTGAATTCCGCGATGAAACGCGCTGCGCGAGGAGAACACGGTTCACGCCCCGCGCCGGCTGCCACGGCGAGGCCCATCAAGCTCCCAAAGAAAGAAGTTTGAAGTCCTGTTTGCTAAGCAGGTCGCGTGCCAGAGAGAAGCTGGACAAAAGAGCCCCGCGGAGGCGGACGGCCTTGTAAGTTTCCCGGCGAATATTGCGAATTGCAACGATGTACATTGCGCGTTGCGACGCGCGGGCGCCATGATACGTAATATGCAAGGCGGTATTCGCCACTCCACTCCTGGGAGTTTCTCCTGCATGAAGCGCGCGGCATGGGGCGAGACGGATCGAGCTTCGCGCGGCGCATGAACTCTGTTGGCGGTTTGGGAGCGGTGCTGGACCGCCGGATTAAAAAAGGTAGTATGCAGGTCGGGCTCCCAAGGCGGGGAGCAGCCTTAAGATTGCTTTTGGATGCGCATCGGGAGCCGAAGGGTTCGGCGCCGGTCGCGCGCTAGGAATTAGGGCGCGCCATGGGAAATCGGACGTTCAGGATCATTCTCATCAAGCCGTCGCACTATGACGACGACGGCTACGTGATCCAATGGTGGCTCTCCACCATCCCTTCGAACAGCCTCGCCAGCGTCTACGGACTTTTGGCCGCGTGCGCCGAGGAGAAGGCGCTCGGTCCCGACGTCGAGATCGAGCTCGAGGCCTATGACGAATGCAACAAGATCATCGACGTCAAGGCGATGGCCAAGCGGATTAAGGCCGAGGGCGGCGGATTCGTCGGCCTGGTCGGCGTCCAGTCGAACCAGTTTCCCCGCGCGCTCGACCTGGCGCGCGCTTTCCGCAAGCTCGACGTCCCGGTCGTGATCGGCGGTTTCCACGTCTCGGGCTGCTTATCGATGCTGCCGGAACTGCCGCCGGATTTGAAAGAGGCGCAGGCGCTCGGCGTGACCCTTTACGCGGGCGAGGGCGAAGAGCGGATGGGCGACCTTATCCGCGACATCGCCGCCGGCGAGGCGAAGCCCGTCTACAACTACCTGAATGACATGCCGAGCATGGAGGCGGCGGCGATCCCCGTGTTGCCGAAGAAAGTGATCGGGCGGATCGTCGGCCATCACGCCTGCTTCGACGCCGGCCGCGGCTGCCCCTTCCAGTGCAGCTTCTGCACGATCATCAATGTCCAGGGCCGCAAGTCGCGCTACCGCACCGCCGACGACGTCGAGGCGATCGTGCGCGCCAATTACGCCCAGGGCATCAACCACTATTTCGTCACCGACGACAATTTCGCCCGGAACCGCAACTGGGAGGCGATTCTCGACCGGCTGATCGATCTCCGGACGAACAAGGGCATTCCGATCAAGCTGATCCTGCAGGTCGACACCCTCTGCCACAGGATTCCAGGCTTTATCGAGAAGGCGGCGCGGGCCGGCTGCAACCAGGTCTTCGTCGGGCTCGAGAGCATCAATCCGGAATCGCTGCTGGGCGCGAAGAAGCGGCAGAACAAGATCTGGGAGTACCGGGTCATGTTGCAGGCCTGGCGAAAGCAGAAGGTGATGACCTGGGCGGGCATGATCATCGGTTTTCCGACCGACACGCCCGAATCGGTCGCCCGCGACATCGACATCATCAAGAAGGAGTTGCCGCTCGACATTCTCGAATTCTTTTGCCTGACCCCGCTTCCAGGTTCCGAGGATCACAAAATACTTTACCTCAAAGGGGTCCCGATGGACCCGGACATGAACAAATACGATGTCGAGCATGTCTGCACCGGCCATCCTCGGATGTCGGCCGAGGAGTGGAACAAGGCCTATCGCGACGCCTACAAGCGCTACTACACCGACGAGCATGTCGAGACGATTCTCAAGCGCGCCGCCGCCACCGGGCTCAGGATGAACAAGGTTGCCGACGTGATGACGGCCTTCTCCTCCGCCGCGCGTATCGAGGGTGTTCACCCGCTCCAGTGCGGCATTGTCCGGCGTAAGCATAGGACGAGCCGCCGGCATGGGATGCCGATCGTCAATCCGCTCATCTTCTACCCCGTGCGCGCGGTCGAATTCGTCTCGGTGGTGGCGAAATGGCTCACCGTCGGGTGGCGCTATCACAGCATCAAGAAGCGCGTCCTCGCCGATCCCGCGCACAAGGGGTATGTCGACGACGCGACGCGCCCGACGACGGTCGAGGAGGCGGAGAACGACGAGCTCGTTGCCGCCTTCGCCGACAAGATCCCGGATACGTACGGCGCGCCAAAAAGGCAGCACGCGGTCGCTTCTTGAGCGGCGCTGAAAAGCGCGATTCATTGGTCGGCGGGAATTATGCCGAAGACTTCCGAATATCGACCGGGGCGGCCTTCATCCCACTTTCTATGCGCCCACATCCATTGCTCGGGCGCCTCGCGGATAAAGGCTTCGAACTGCTTCTGAAGCGCGGCGGTGGCGACGATGGCGTCGGCCTCGCGATCGTTGGTCTCCGGGACGGGTATGCGCGCGCCGCGGATGACGAAATGGACATTGGGGCGCCGGAACGCGGCGCCGGCGTAGAGCGGAAGGCCGGTCGTGCGGGCAAGCAGGGCTGGGAAGACCGTCGAGCGCGCGAGAGCGCCGAAGAAAGGAACGGCCGCGCCCCGATCGTCGCGTAGATCGGCGAGGAATGCGGGATAGCCCCCCTGCCTGGCGGTTTTGAGAAGCGTCCTCGCGGTGGCCGTGGTTCTGGGCAAAAGCCCGCCCTCGTACACCGCCTCGCGCAGTTTAAGCGTCGCCGCGTCGACGTAAGGATTGCTCAAACGCTGATAGACGCCGGTGAACGGCGCGCCCATGAGCTTGCCGGCATACGCGACAAGCTCCCAGTTGCCGAGATGGAGGCCGCAGACGATGCAGGGGCCGCCGCGGGCGATTTCGCGCAATTGCTCCATCGGTTCGTAAGTGACCCGCCCTTCCGCCATGATCTCTTTGAGGAAAAAGCCTTCCGCGAAGGTGCGGCCTAGGTTTTCCCACATGTCGGCTGCGATTTGCTCGCGTTTGTCGAGCGGCATGTCCGGGAAGGCGAGGGCCAGATTGTCGAGCGCGCGCTTCTGGCGGTGGAGGCGCGGGGCAATCAGGCGCCACGCCATGCCGGATTCGCGCGAGGCTGCCTCGAGCGGACGGGCGGAAATCGCCGTCTGGATCAGCCGGAATCCGGCATATTCCAGCCGATAGCGCAGTTCTGTTGGGAAACTCATCACTCGGCCAGCCAATCGGCGCATGGGCCGAAGGCGCCTGATTGCGCAGAGGTCGGCGCCCTGTCAAGGCGACGTCCAAGTGCCGCTGCCGGGCGGAGCGGGCTTCCCTCGCCCACGCCAATTCTCCATAATGACGCCCTTGGACGAAAAGCGTCTTGGAGCTTAAGCGCAATGGATGAGGCCGGGACCGGCGAAATCGCGGCCGCGTTGGCGATGCCCGCGCCGGATAGGGAATTCGGGACAGTGCTCGAAAACGCGGTGAGCGCGATCCTCAACGCCCAGTCGTTCGCGGCGCCTTATCCACTCATTCTCTTTCGCGACTTTTTCCCCGGCGAATTCTATCGGCGTCTGCTACAGCGTTTTCCCGAGGTTGACCGCTTCGTCGGGTTGAACGGAGACAGTACGCGGCGGGAATATCCTCTCTATGACGAGCGAAAGGACCCAGGCTCCGAGGAAGGGCGCGAGCTGTGGGGGATCGTGCGGCGGGTCCTTACGTCGCCAGAGATCGCCTCGGCGCTGCGGACGAAATTGGACGCCGGATTTAGGATTCGCGCCAAGGGCAGCCGTGAAGGCTGGCCGGTGCCGATGTTTCCGCGGCCGGTGCTCTATACCGACCTTGACGGCTACGCGATCAAGCCCCATCCCGACACCCGCCGGAAGGTACTGACGATGCAGATCTACCTGCCGGCGGACGACAGTCAGCGCAACCTCGGCACGACGATCTACAAGATTTCGCCGATGGGCCTCCTCGCCTGGAAGTCCTACGGCCTCGCCAAGGACAAGACCCTGCCGTTCCTGCCGAACTCGGGCTACGCGTTCGTCGTCATCCATCCAGCCTATTCGCTGTTGAGATCGAGTTGGCACGGGCGGGAGGCGATATCGGTTCCGGTCGAAAAGCCGCGCCTGTCGATCCTCAACACCTATTACCGCGAGCCTGCCGAAGCCAGCGCCGCGTGGCGCGATTTATCGGCGCAAATCCGCCGTACAAATCCATGAGGGAGGAGCAATGAGCGAGCACACCAAATATCTCTTGGGCGAGGGCAAGATTCCGCACGCCTGGTACAATATCGTCGCCGATTTGCCGGCGCCGCCGCCGCCGGTGTTGCACCCGGGAACCGGCCAGCCGGTCGGGCCGGCCGACCTTGCGCCCCTCTTTCCGATGGCGCTGATCGGTCAGGAGGTGAGCGCCGAACAGCAAGTCGAAATCCCGACGCCGGTCCGCGACATCTATCGCCTGTGGCGCCCGACGCCGCTCTATCGCGCCAGGCGGCTCGAGAAGGCGCTCGGAACGACCGCCCGCATCTTCTACAAATACGAAGGCGTGAGCCCCGCCGGCAGCCACAAGCCCAATACCGCGGTCGCCCAGGCCTTCTACAACAAGGAAGAGGGCGTCGCGAAGCTTTCGACCGAAACCGGCGCAGGGCAGTGGGGCTCGTCGCTTGCCTTCGCCGGGGCGCTGTTCGGCCTTGAAGTCAAAGTCTACATGGTCAAGGTCTCCTACAATCAGAAGCCCTACCGCAGGGCGCTGATGGAGACCTATGGCGCGAAATGCGTCGCAAGTCCGAGCGCGAGACCGATTCCGGAAGGGCGATACTCAAGCAGCATCCGGATTCGCCCGGCAGCCTAGGCATCGCGATTTCCGAGGCGGTCGAAGTCGCGGCCAAGAACCCGGACACCAAATACGCCTTGGGCAGCGTGCTCAACCATGTGCTCATGCACCAGACCGTCATCGGCCTTGAGGCGATCGAGCAGATGGAGGAGGCCGACGCATATCCCGACGTCGTCATCGGCTGCGCCGGCGGCGGCTCAAACTTTGCCGGCATCGCTTTCCCGTTCATCGGCAAGGCGTTGCGCGAGAAGAGCAGCGTGCGCGCGATCGCGGTCGAGCCGGCGGCATGCCCGTCATTGACGCGCGGCAAATACGCCTTCGATTTCGGCGACACCGGGCATCTGACCCCGCTGGTCAAGATGCATACGCTCGGCTCCGAGTTCATTCCGCCTGGCTTCCATGCCGGCGGTTTGCGCTATCACGGCATGGCGCCGCTGGTCAGCCACTTGAAGGAGCTCGGGCTGATCGAGGCGAGGGCCTATCACCAGAATCCCTTGCTTCGAGGCGGGCGTGATGTTCGCGCGCCACGAGGGCATCGTTCCCGCCCCGGAGACGACCCACGCGATCCGCGCGGCGGTCGACGAGGCGGTGAAGGCGCGCGAGGAGGGCAAGTCGCCAACGATTCTGTTCAATCTCAGCGGCCACGGCCATTTCGACATGCAGGCCTACAGCGATTATTTCGCCGGCAAGCTCGAGGACCAGGACTACGATCCGAAGGCCCTCGAAGCGTCGCTCGCCCATCTGCCGAAGGTGGCGGCGGAGTAGGTATTCAGCCGGTGGCGAAATCCCATAGCGAGCGCCAGAGACAGCGCTTGGCGGGATTCTTGAACGCGAGAGGGTCAAAATAGGCGAGATGGCCGGTCGATCCGTCGTCCGGCCAGCGGAAGCCGACCTCCACCCGGCCGGCTTTCACGGTTACGAATTGCTCGACCGGCCCGGGATCGTCGGCCGCGGAAACTACCGGGCTGAGGCGGCCGGTCGCCCCGTCCTGGTAGCGCCACATCCGCCCATCGGATGTGGTCACGCGCACCATGCGGGCGGATTCGTCATAGTCGACGACCAGCGGCCCGAGCTTCCCCTCGCCCTTATAGTCGCATTGTCGCGTCACAGACTTCGTCCCCGCCGCGACGGCGGTGGTTGAACATGCGACGAGGGCGGCGAAAGCGGCGGCGAGGAGACGAATGCGGGGCATGGTGGTCGTTGTGGCTCGGGCTCTCATTTTCGATCGACAGCCCCCTATTATCACGCCCGCAATGGTTTGCGCAGCGGGCCATGGAGCGAATGCGGCGATATTTTCGCCTCTGCGTCGCCGGCAACCAAAAGCGCAGGCTGACGGCGACGCCGGACTGGGTTGCAATGCCTCTTCAACCTGCTATCAAGCCGCCGGCGGCGATCGTCCCGGCCGCTTCTCAAAAGGCGAATTCATGTTTGCACTGAGCCGACGCGCCGCGCTCTGGCTTCCGCTTCTGGCCGTTTCCGCCGCGTGGGCCGCCGAAGATCCTGATAATACGGTCGTTCTCACGACGAAGCACGGCAAGGTTGTGATCCGTCTGCGGCCCGATTGGGCCCCCAAACACGTCGCGCAGATCAAGTCGCTGGTGCAGAGCAAGTTCTACGACGGCATTGTGTTCCATCGCGTCATCCCCGGGTTCATGGCGCAGACCGGCGATCCCACGGGCACCGGCACGGGCGGCTCGACCCTGCCGAACCTGCCGGCCGAGTTCAACGCCACCCATTTCACCCGAGGCATCCTCGGCATGGCGCGTTCGGAGGAACCGGACTCAGCCAATTCGCAGTTTTTCATCACGACCGCCGACGCGGGATTCCTCGACGGCAAATATACCGCCTTCGGCGAGGTCACCTCGGGAATGGACGTCGTCGACAAGATCAAGGCCGGAACCCAGGACAACAACGGCATGGTCACGAACCCCGATAAGATCGTGACCATGCGCATGGCCTCTGCGGCGAAGTGACGAGGAGCGGCGATATGGCGAAGGCAGGCGACACGCTGACCCTCGAGACGAGCAAGGGCCCGGTGGTGATCGAGATGAACCCGGCGCTCGCGCCCGGCCATGTCGCGCACATCAAGCGCCTCGTCTCCGAGGGCTTCTATGACGGGATCGTCTTTCACCGTGTGATTGACGGGTTCATGGCCCAGACCGGCTGCCCGCGCGGAAACGGAACCGGCGGGTCGAAATATCCCGACCTCAAGGCCGAGTTCAACGCCGAGCCGCACAAGCGCGGCACGGTCTCGATGGCGCGCGCCTCGAGTCCGGACTCGGCCAATTCGCAGTTCTTCATCTGCTTTGGCGACGCCGCCTTTCTCGATCGACAGTACACGGTCTGGGGCAAGGTCGTTTCGGGCATGGAAAACGTCGACAAGATCAAGCGCGGCGAACCCGTCCGCGATCCCGACAAGATTGTGAAGGCGACGCTGAGCTGACGCCCCGTCCCCTCCCCGGGCTTGACGCGGGGATCGCAGGAGAGGGTTGCCGGCCGCCCTCTCTCGCGACGCGGGAGAAGGGACGAGGATTTCCATGCGCGTCGACGCCTTCGATTTCGTTCTTCCGCCAGAGCGCATCGCGCTTGCTCCAGCCAACCCGCGGGACAGCGCGCGAATGCTGGTCGTCGGCGCCGACGGCGCGCTGACGGATTCCCGCGTGCGCGAACTGCCGATTTTCTTGCGCCGCGGGGACGCGCTGGTCGTCAACGACACGAGGGTCATCGCGGCGCGGCTCGAGGGCGTGAGGGTCAGGGGCGATGCGATCGCTTCGATCGAAGCGACGCTGATCGAGCGGGTCGACGACTGCCGTTGGCGAGCGCTTGTGCGTCCGGCCAAGAGGCTCAGGGTCGGCGAGCGCATCCGCTTCGGCGATGAACGCGAAAGCACGGTCTGCCTTCTGGCGGCGCTCGATGCGGAGGTGGAAGACAAAGGCGAAGCCGGCGAAGCGCTGCTGCGCTTCGCCTTCGCCGGCGCGGCGCTCGATGAGGCGATCGAGAGGCTCGGCGCACCGCCCTTGCCGCCCTACATCGCCTCGCGCCGCGCTCTGTCCCCAAGCGACCGCGCGGACTATCAGACGATGTTCGCCGCCAAACCCGGAGCGGTCGCGGCGCCGACGGCTGGGCTGCATTTCACGCCGGGGCTGGTCCAGCGCCTCGCCGAACATGGCGTTGCGCTCCATCAGGTGACGCTGCATGTCGGCGCCGGAACTTTCGCGCCGGTCAGGGTCGAAGATACCTGCGACCACAAGATGCATTCCGAATGGGGCTCGATCGACGCCGCAACCGCCGAAGCCCTCAACGCGGTGCGGGAGGGCGGAGGGCGGGTGGTCTGTGTCGGCACGACCTCCGCGCGCATCGTCGAAAGCGCCGCCGGCGAGAACGGCCGGCTTCAACCGTTTGCGGGCCAAACGGATATCTTCATCACCCCCGGATACCGGTTTCGCTGCGTCGACGCGCTGATGACGAACTTTCATTTGCCGCGGTCGACGCTCTTCATGCTCGTCTCGGCTTTCAGCGGGCTTGAGACTATGCGCGCTGCCTATGCGCACGCGGCTCAAGCCGGCTATCGCTTTTATTCGTACGGCGACGCCTGCCTGCTGCTCCGCGGGTCGTCTGCAAGCGCTTCCGGCGAGCGCCGGTGAGCGCCGAAATCTCCTTCGCCGTCCATGCGACCGACGGGCAAGCGCGTCTCGGCGCGATCTCGACGCCGCGCGGCGTCGTCCGGACGCCCGCCTTCATGCCGGTCGGCACCGCCGCGACGGTCAAGGCCATGACTCCGGACGCGGTCCGGGCGCTCGGCTGCGACGTCGTGCTCTGCAACACCTATCACTTGATGCTGGCGCCGGGAGCGGAGCGGATCGCCGCGCTCGGCGGCCTGCACAGGTTCATGAATTGGCCGCACCCGATCCTCACCGACTCGGGAGGCTTCCAGGTGATGAGCCTCGCCAAGCTGCGCAAGCTCAGCGAGCGCGGCGTGATCTTCCAGTCGCATATCGACGGCTCGCGGCACGAACTGACGCCCGAGCGGTCGATGGAGGTCCAGCGTCTCCTGGGCTCGGACATCCAGATGCAGTTCGACGAGTGCGTGAGGCTGCCGTGCTCGCATGACGAGGCGGAGCGCGCCATGCGACTCTCGCTCCGGTGGGCCGGGCGGTCGAAGGACGCCTTCGGCGAGCAGCCGGGCAGGGCGATTTTCGGCATCGTCCAGGGCGGAACCGAGAAGGATCTTCGCATCTTCAGCGCCCAAGGGCTCGTCGAGGCGGGCTTTCACGGCTATGCGATCGGGGGACTTGCGGTCGGCGAGCCGCAGGCGGCGATGCTCGCCATGATCGACATCGTGGTCCCGCGTCTGCCTTTGGACCGGCCGCGTTATCTGATGGGCGTGGGAACGCCCGACGACCTCCTCAAGTCGCTGAGGCGCGGCGTCGACATGTTCGATTGCGTGCTGCCAACCCGCGCGGGAAGGCATGGGCTCGTCTTCACCCGCCGCGGGCGGCTCAACCTGCGCAACGCTCGCTTCGCCGACGATGCGCGCCCGGTCGATCCGCTTTCGTCGTCCTCGATGGCGCGCGACTATTCCCGCGCCTATTGGCGGCACTTGACGAAGTCAGGCGAGATCCTGGCGATGATGGGGCTGACCGAAATCAACCTCGCTTACTATCAAGACCTCATGAACGGCGCCCGTCAGGCGATCAGCGAAGGGCTGCTTGATTCATATATCACCGAAGCGCAACGAAATTGGGCGGAAGGCGAGGCCGAGGGCCGCTGACAGGAGTTTTGCCCTGGGCGGGGATTGTCTCGGGCCGGCCAAAATCAGGTCTTGCGCAACCGTTTCGTTGCGCAGTGGCCGTTCCGTTCACCGATGAGAATAGTCCATCGCAAAAGTAGAAGGGGCGAGACGCCATTTTGGCGACCCGCCCCTTTTTCCGTCCTTGCGTTGCGTTTCGAAATCCCGATTATTTTGTTTTATTTTCCGTCCGTCTTTAACTTGCGGCGTTTCAAGACTATTCGAACGCTTTGTCCTCCCACAGACCCTACGGCGTCCGGCGCCAAACTTTTTGGCAGCGGCCTCCTTTTAGCGCCCCATTGCTAGTCCAAATTTCTGGCTGTGTCACGCGCCTCAGCGGCCCTGCCATGCATATTTTTTCTGGCTTGGTGCATTTTGGTCAATTGTGCAGCGGCGAATGCAAAAGTGCTGTGCGCCTGGCCTTCATACTGGGGTCGCGTCCGCCTTTCATAGATCGCGGGGATGACGTAAGAACCAAGACCCATGCTTCGGCGATGGAGGCAAAATGACCGCGATCGTGAACGTTGTCGCCCGCGAAATTCTCGATAGCCGGGGCAATCCGACGGTCGAGGTGGATGTCGTTCTGGAAGACGGATCGATGGGCCGGGCTGCGGTTCCGTCCGGCGCGTCGACAGGAACACGCGAGGCGGTCGAGCTGCGTGACGGCGATAAGGGCCGCTTCGGCGGCAAGGGCGTTCTCAAAGCGGTCGAGGCGGTCAATCGCGAGATATTCGACGCCGTCTCGGGTCTCGAGGCCGAAGATCAGCTCAAGATCGACGAGACCATGATCGCCCTCGACGGCACGAAGAACAAGTCGAAGCTCGGCGCCAACGCGATCCTCGGCGTTTCGCTCGCCGTCGCCAAGGCGGCGGCGGACGCTGCGGGCCTGCCGCTGTATCGCTACGTCGGCGGAACGATGGCCAGGGTCCTGCCGACGCCGCAAATGAATGTCGTCAACGGCGGCGTCCATGCCGACAACCCGATCGACTTTCAGGAGTTCATGATCCTGCCGGTCGGCGCGCCTTCGCTGGCGGAGGCGGTGCGCTGGGGCGCCGAGACGTTTCACGCGCTGAAGAGCGCGCTGAAGAAAGCCGGACACAACACTAACGTCGGTGACGAGGGCGGCTTCGCCCCCAACCTGCCGTCGGCGGAAGCAGCGCTCGACTTCTGCGTCAAGGCGATCGAGGCGGCTGGATTCAAGCCTGGCGACGACATCGCGCTCGGCCTCGATCCCGCGGCCTCCGAATTCTTCAAGGACGGAGCGTACGTCTATTCGGGCGAAGGCGTGACCCGCTCGGTCGAGGAGCAGGTCGAGTATCTCGCCAAGCTCGCCAACGCCTACCCGATCCTGTCGATCGAGGACGGCATGGCCGAGCAGGACTGGGCCGGCTGGAAGCTTCTGACAGAAAAGATCGGAGCGAAGATCCAGCTCGTCGGCGACGACATTTTCGTCACCAACACCGAGATCCTGAGCCGGGGCATCAGGGAAGGCGTCGCCAATTCGATTCTGATCAAGGTGAACCAGATCGGCTCGCTCAGCGAGACGCTGGCCGCCGTCGATATGGCGCAGCGGGCGGGCTATACCGCGGTTATGTCGCACCGGTCGGGCGAGACCGAGGACTCGACGATCGCCGATCTTGCGGTCGCGACCAATTGCGGACAGATCAAGACCGGCTCGCTCTCCCGGTCGGATCGCCTGGCGAAGTACAACCAATTGATCCGGATCGAGGAGGAGCTTGGCGATCAGGCCCGTTTTGCCGGCCGCGCGGCGGTCAAGGCGAGTTAGGGCTGAGCCGGTAACTTCGCCTTAACGCTGTCGCCCGCAGGATCGGCGCATGGTCGTAAGGACGCGCCTGCGCTCGATCGTGACGCCGATCGTTTTCTACCTCGTGCTCGGGGTCACCAGCGGCTATCTGGTATGGGGCGCGTCGAACGGCGAACACGGGCTCGAGGCGAAAGTCAAATTCGACGCCCAGGCCATCGACCTCAAGGCGGAACTCGCCGCGCTGAAGGAAGAACGCGCCCGCTGGGAATTGCGCGTCGCAAGCCTTCGTCCTGAAAGCGTCGACAGGGATCTCCTGGACGAGGAGGCTCACGCCCTCCTGGATCGCGTCGGCAAGGACGAGGTCGTCATCTTCACCGGCGCCGGCCGCTGAGGCTTTTTGCTCGTCCTGGTTTCGCTCTCTTTTGCGCAAGCGCCACGCGTGCTAAGGCCGCGCGGCCCGCCCTCCTGGCCTAGCCTCGATTCATGGAAGGTTCGCCGATGAACGTTTCCGCCCCCGCGTCCGTCCGTTCGAACTCGTTCTTTTCCGCTTCCCTCGCCGACGCCGATCCGGAGATCGCCCGCGCGATCGAGCTCGAGCTCGGCCGCCAGCGCGACTCGATCGAGCTCATCGCCTCCGAGAATATCGTCTCGCGGGCGGTGCTCGAGGCGCAGGGCTCGGTGATGACCAACAAATACGCGGAAGGCTATTCGGGCAGGCGCTACTACGGCGGCTGCCAGTTCGTCGACATCGCCGAAAATCTGGCGATCGAGCGCGCCTGCCGATTGTTCGACTGCCGGTTCGCCAACGTGCAGCCGAATTCCGGCAGCCAGGCCAATCAGGGCGCCTTCATGGCCCTCATGCAGCCCGGCGACACGTTCATGGGCCTCGATCTGGCGGCGGGCGGCCACCTGACCCATGGCTCGCCGGTCAACATGTCCGGCCGCTGGTTCAAGGTGGTCCCCTATACCGTCGATCGAACGACGCAGCGGATCGATATGGATCAGGTCGAGGCGCTGGCGCGCGAGCACCGGCCGAAACTGATCATCGCCGGCGGCTCGGCTTATGCGCGGCATTGGGACTTCGCCCGCTTCCGCGCCATTTGCGACGCGGTCAACGCCTTTTTCGTCGTCGACATCGCCCATTTCGCCGGGCTGGTCGCGGGAGGCGCCCATCCGTCGCCGTTCCCGCATGCTCATGTCGTCACCACCACGACGCATAAGACGCTGCGCGGCCCGCGCGGCGGCATGATCCTCACCAACGACGCTGAACTCGCCAAGAAGATCAATTCGGCGATCTTCCCGGGTCTCCAGGGCGGTCCGCTCATGCATGTCATCGCCGCCAAGGCGGTCGCGTTCCACGAAGCGCTGACGCCCGAATTCAAGCTTTACGCCCATGCCGTCGTCGCCAACGCCAAGGCGATGGCCGAGCCGATCCTCGCGGGAGGCTATAAGCTCGTGAGCGGGGGCACCGACAACCACCTGATGCTGGTCGATCTGACGCCCAAGGGCCTCACCGGCAAGGCGGCCGAGGCGGCGCTCGATCGCGCCAACATCACCTGCAACAAGAACGGCATTCCCTTCGATCCGCAGAAGCCGATGGTGACATCGGGGATCCGCCTCGGATCGCCCGCGGCGACCTCGCGCGGATTCGGGACGGCGGAATTCGCCAAGGTCGGGCGGCTCATCGTCCAGGGTCTCGACGGCTTGGCGGCGAACGGCGAATTGGGGAATGTTGCGGTCGAGGCGAAAGTTCGGGCGGATGTCGCCGAGCTCACCCGGCGGTTCCCGATCTACTAGGTCGCCGGGACGGACTATGAAGGGCGGCCTTGGATGCGATGCCCCTATTGCGGCGGGCTCGATACGCAGGTGAAGGATTCCCGGCCGACGGAGGACGCTTCGTCGATCCGCCGGCGGCGCATTTGTCCCGATTGTGGCGGCCGGTTCACCACCTTCGAGCGGGTCCAGCTGCGCGAACTGCAGGTGGTCAAGAAGAACGGCCGCCGCGCCCCGTTCGACCGCGACAAGCTGGTGCGGTCGGTCCAGGTCGCGCTACGCAAGCGGTCGGTCGAGCCCGAGCGGGTCGAACGGATGATCAACGGCATCGTGCGCCAGCTCGAAAGCCAGACCGACGGCGACATTCCGACCGAGCGGATCGGCGAACTGGTGATGGAGGGCCTAAAGGCCCTCGACGACGTCGCTTATGTGCGGTTCGCCTCGGTTTACCGCAATTTCCGCGAGGCGCGGGACTTCAACGCCATCGTCGGCGAGCTCGAGGCCGAGCCTGACCCGGCCCCGGCGCGGGCGGCGCCGCGCCAACGCCGGGACGCGCCGGCTTCATGAGCGAAAGCGCAGCCGCAGGGACCGACGAGCACCTGCGCTGGATGGCGGCGGCGCTCAATCTCGGATCGCGGTCGCTCGGTCTTGCCGCTCCTAATCCGTCGGTCGGCGCCATCCTTGTCAAGGACGGGGCGGTGGTCGGGCGCGGGACAACCGCGCCGGGCGGGCGGCCGCATGCCGAGCGGATCGCGATTGAGCGCGCGGGCGAGGCGGCTCGCGGCGCGACGCTCTACGTGACGCTCGAGCCGTGCTCGCATCATGGCGTCTCACCCCCATGCGCCGACGCGATCATCGAGGCCGGCGTCGCCCGCGTCGTCTCGGCGATGGAGGACCCCAATCCGCTTGTCGGGGGACGGGGGCACGGGCGGCTGCGCGCGGCGGGGATCGCGGTCGCCGTCGGCCCAGGGGCGGATCAGGCGCGGCGCGACCATCTCGGCCACATCCTCAGGGTGACCGCGGGACGGCCGTGCGTGACGCTGAAGCTGGCGGAGACCGCTGACGGGTTCGCCTCCGCCGGTGCGCATGACGCGCGCCTGCGCATCACCGGACCGATCGCCGATCTTCGCGTCCAGGTGATGCGCTCGACCCATGAGGCGATCATGGTTGGACTCGGGACGGCGCTGGCCGACGATCCGGCGCTGACCGTGCGCTTGCCAGGCGTCGACCTGAAACCGCTGCGCGTCGTCCTCGATACGCACCTGCGTCTCACCGCGCGCTCCCGGCTCGCGGCGACGGCGCGGGATATTCCGACCCTCGTCATCGCCGGGCCGGACGAGTCCGACCAAGCGGGGGAGCGCTTAACCGATCTCGGCGTCGCGATCGAGCGGATCGGCGTCGACGCCAAGGGCGGGGTCGATCTCGGCCAAGCCTTGCGGGCGCTCTCCGCCCGCGGGATCACCCGCGTCTTCAGCGAAGGGGGCCCGCGCGTCGCCGCCCGGCTCATCGCGACCGGGCTCGCGGACACGGTCGCCCTCATCAGCGCGGAAAAGCCGCTCGGCCGGCCCGGCGTCCCCGCGCTCAGCGAGGAAGCGCGAGCGGCGCTGTCGGGTCAGTCGCGCTACCGTCTCCATGAGATCGTGGCTTATGGGGCCGATACGATTCGGGTTTGGGAGCGGACGGAGTAGTAGGGCGATAGCAGGAGCCTGGTTACCGTCGGATGCCCTCGCGGGCCAGAGAAGCCTGCACGGACAAGAGCTCGCATTGGGTTCGACGAAAGTATAGACGTCCGTCACTGTCAAGGACTGGTAATAATTCAGAATTTGGGCCCGTATCAACAATTATCTGTCGCTCAATTGCAATTTTCATAGACATGAATACTGTATCAATCCGCTTTGTCACATACAGTTCGACCAGATGTCGTAACATTTTGGTTTGAACGTGGATCTGCAGCCGTGGTGAATGAATATTCACTTCGTTCCAAATCATCCTGGCTGATCGGGGGTGGTCAGAAGGCGCCAAAATCTCGTCGGACTGTACGAACGCCGCTACATCGACCGCGAAGTGGTCAAAAGTATTCGCCCTGTCGCCGACAGATAGCGCGTTTGCAACGGTCCCGAACCCGTGCAAAATGGAATATTGCGAGGATGATAGTGGCGGACGAAAAATTGGATTGTTCCGTATCATTTGTTGCTGACGAATTATGTCATTAAACGTTACGTCAATGTCCAGCCAATAGAGCTTAGAGGCCTGATCGGGCCGTTCGCGAAATGAAGGATGTGCCTTAGCGCCAGTTGCCATGTTTCGAATGTGGATATTAGGTATTGTCACCTATTCTACCACGTGATCGGTCCTTATGAAAGTGGCCTGGAACGGGTCGGCGGATTGACGGCGGGCGAACGATCGGATTGCCGGGCGTCATTCGCTGCATTGTTTGCTGACGCGTCTTTGAAGGTTATGTCAATCGCCAGCCAATAGAGTTTCGGGCGCGAATCAGTCGGTTCGCGAAATGACGTATGGCGAGCCCCACTTGCCATGATTCGAATGTAGATTTTATCCTGCCTGACACAAATCTATCACACAATTAGTCCTACGGAAATGTCATCGCGGTGCTGAGGCGGAGAAAATGGTTTACTCTTCGGAGAAGGGTGGGGGTGACCGGGGCTTAGGATGTTCACAGGAATAATCAGCGATGTCGGAGAGGTCATTGAAATTAAATCGATTGGCGAGCTTAGCCGGCTCAGCATAGTGAGCGCCTACGATGCTAGGACGATTCCTCTCGGCGCGTCGATCGCGAACGCTGGGGTATGCCTTACCGTTGTCAACGTCGACTCGCACGAGCGCGGCTCGGCGATAGCCTATGACGTCGGCGCCGAGACGCTCGCGGTCACGGCGCTCGGGCAATGGCGGCCGGGGGACAATGTCAACCTCGAGCGGGCGCTAAGAGTTGGGGACGAGCTCGGCGGCCATTTGGTCTCAGGCCACGTCGATGGCGTCGCGGAAATCCTCTCCCGGCGCGATTTCGACGGCATGGCCCATTTTACCTTCCGCGCGCCAAAGAGCTTATCGAAGTTCATTGCCGTCAAAGGCTCGGTCGCGCTCGACGGGACCTCGCTCACCGTCAATGCCGTCGACGGCAACACGTTCGAGGTGCTGCTGATCCCACACACGCTGAAGGTGACGACCTGGAGCGAGCGCAAGGCGGGCGACAAGGTCAACATCGAAGTCGACCAGATGGCCCGCTACGCGGCGCGTCTCATGGACGCGGGATGGGCCCGCTGAGCATGAGTTCCGCTTCGCTGCGGCTTGAGAGAACGCGGTCGATGAGGCCCCATTCGCGGGCGCTTTCCGGAGTCATGAAGTGGTCCCGGTCCAGCGTGCGCTCGACCTCTTCGTATCTTCGGCCGCAATGCTTGGCGTAGAGGCCAATGATCCGCCGCTTGGTCTGGAGCATCTCCTCGGCCTGAATCGAGATGTCAGACGCCTGCCCCTGGAAGCCGCCGAGCGGCTGGTGGACGTGGAGGCTGGCGTTGGGCAAGGCCGCGCGCTCGCCGGGCTCGCCCGCCATCAAGAGAAACGACCCCATCGACCGGGCCGTGCCGACGCAGAGCGTCCGCACGGGCGCCTTGACGAACTGCATCGTGTCGTACATCGCGAGCCCGCTCGTCACGACGCCGCCGTAGGAGTTAATATAAAGATCGATCGGCTTCTTCGGATTCTCGGCCTCGAGGAACAACAGTTGCGCGCAGACCAGCGACGCCATTTCATCGTTGACCTCGCCGCTGAGAAAGACAATTCGCTCGCGAAGCAGGCGGGAAAAGATGTCGAAGGACCGCTCGCCGCGGCTCGATTGTTCGAGAACCATAGGGACGAGCTGCATCGTGTCGCGCATGAGGCGAATCCTTCCATACTGTCCAAGATTGATCGGCTTCAGTCGGCTCTTAGGCCGCCGTGCTCACCGGGCGAAGGTTGTCGTTGGCGCTCGCCCGGCGAGCATCGCCCTCGATCCGATGGATGACCCGGAAGAGCGTACCGCCCCGAGGTCCGGGCCCGATCCGGAAGGTCACGGTGCTGTCCACGAACGGAGCGCCGTTTTCCCGGATCCCGTAGCGGACCTCGACGCCGGGAATGGATGCGATCGGTTCGGGCTCGGCGAGGTCGGCCTGAGGCAGCCATCGCTCGCGAAAGGCGGGAACGGCGATCGCCCGCCACACCTTCTCGGGCACCGCATCGAGTTCGACCTCGAGCGCGATTTCAGCTTCGTCTTCGGTTTTCTGGCGCGGGTCGCCCGCAATGTCACTCATTGATCCATGTCCTTCAGCAGCGCCTTGAGATCGTCGATGCGCTGCGGCCAGTACGCGCGATAGCGGGCGAGCCACTGGCCGATCCGCACGAGCCCCTGCGGGTCCACTTCATAGTTGACGAAACGACCGTCCCGGCGCTCGCGCACGAGCCCCGCCGAGCGCAGGACAGCGAGATGCTGCGACATCGCCGGCTGGCTGATTGTCATCCCGCGCCTGAGATCGCTCGCGTTCATGCCGCCGAGCGCCAGCTTCTCGAACACGCTGCAGCGGGTCGGATCGGCCAACGCCTTGAAGATCTCGCTCTCCATACTGACAGATAAGCACAGACTTATGTGACGCGCAAGCCGCCTTGCGGGTTTTGGTGAAGGCGGGCTCATGAAGCGGGGCGTCGCTTACAGTCAAAGCGACCGAAGGGCATGCGTTCGAGGTGCGGCTGATCCCGGCACACGCTCGCGGTGACGACCTGGGCGAGCGCAAGCCGGGCGACTGCGTCAAAATCGAGGTCGATCAGATAGCGCGCTGCGCAGCGCGGGCTCATCGAAGCGGGGCGGGGCGCAGGATGATGCACCAGATCGGGCGCCGCGGGCGCGGAGTACGCACGCCGCCCGCTCGCTTCGCTCCCTATTTACAGTAATTTCCGTTGCTCTTTTCCAGAGCGCTTTTGAACGTTCCATCCGGTTGCTTGTCGATGTCCAAAATGCCGACGAAGCCCGTTGTTCGAAGCTGTATGCCGATTGATGTTACGGCCCAAGTGCCTTCTCCCACGATGGGGCTCGAGTACTTGCCCCCCGGGCCGAACGTGCTGACGTTGCCGTTGCTCCAGCAAATCTTCTTGCCGAGCAGATCTTTCGCGGTGACGGGATTGGCTGTCGCAGACGAATAGAGAGCAAGAGACAAGACCGACGCCAACCCGAGCGATGAGACGAGCTTTCGCATTCCACCCTCCAAATTGTACGCTAATTGCAGTAAACGCCGCCATCGACTGTTAATTTTGGTGTTCCGATCCAAGACCCAGAATATATGAACGAGCCGTCTCCCAACTCGGTGACAATACCTGAATAGGGACCGCCGGGAAAATTGACCGTTATAACGCCAGCCTTGCTAATGGACCACGTCCCTTCGCCCGCGACGTTATTGGTTACCTTTCCACCGGAGCTAAATTGCTTCCAGTCCTTGCCCCAGCAAATTTTCTTTCCTTCAACGGCCGATTTTGTTAACGGTTTCGCCGATGCGTGCGATGGCGATGAAAGGCACGCGGCTAGCGCACAACCGAGGACCAGTGTTATTTTTCCATGTTTCATGGGCGTCTCCCCGGGGGAGCCGCGACGCAGACGACTGCGTCTCGCGGAATATTCTCTCGTCAGTAAACTACCGCCGCTTGAATGTTTACACAGTTTGAGTTGCGTGTAAATGGACTGCTCTCTCGGCGTCGATAGCGCCGGGCGTTGCGGCTCGTCGAAAGGCGCCCCTCGGCGGGTGCGCCGACGGCCGCCAGCTTACCCCGACGCGATGCGCCCCCCTCGGGTCCGAACGTAAGCGCGCTCGCCGGTTTGCGGGCTATACCAGACTTCCAACATCGCGCCCGATTGCGGATCGAGGAAGCGCTCGCCGGTGAAGTTCCAGTCGCGTCCGGGCGGGGCGTCTAGAGGTTGGCGCTTGTAGCCGCCGCTGCGGAAGAAGAACCAGACCAGGACGACCGCGACAAAGATCCCAAGCGGGAACACAAAGGGGATCATGGAATAGGTTCGATGACCGCCGCCGTGCCATAGGCGACGATTTCGCTCATCGTATTGCCGATCTCGGCGCTGTCGTAACGCATCATCAGCACCGCATTGGCGCCCATCGCCGTCGCGTTCTGGACCAGCCGGTCGAGCGCATGGCGGCGTGCTTCCTCCAGCAATTGGGTATATTCGTGGATTTCGCCGCCGACGATGGTGCGCAGCCCGGCGATGATGTTGCCGCCGAGCCCGCGGCTGCGCACGACCACGCCGAAACATTGTCCAAGCGTCTGGACGGTGCGATGGCCGGCGACGTTTTCGGTGGTGGCGACGATCATGCGCGAATCCTCAGAGTCTTCCGGAGCAATCCCTCTCACTTACAAAGATGTTCGCACGCCAAGCCTAACCAACGGTTGCGTAGCCGGGCAGGCGCCGCCCGAGGACTCCTGGATTGCTTCGCTTGGCTCGCAATGACGGCTTTGGGTCGATCCACCCAGCGCGTCGCTATTTGTTGATCGTCGCGGCGCCGACCATGCATGCGGCCTCGTCTTGCGATCCCGCACCGCCGGAACAGCCGATCGCGCCGATCAGCTTGCCGTCCTCGATCAACGGAATGCCGCCGCGCGAGGCGATGATGTCGTCCAGCGAGAGCTGATATTTATAATCGTTCTTCTGAATGCCATCTTCGAACACTTTGGTCGGACGACGGAATTTCACCGACGCGCGCGCCTTGTGCTCGGAGATGGCGATCGAGCCGAGCTGGGCGCCATCCATGCGGGCGAAGGCGACGAGATTGGCCCCGGAGTCGACGACCGCGACATTGAGCGCCCAGTCGTGCTTCTGCGCTTCCGCCGTCGCCGCGGCGATCGCGGCCTCGGCGCGAGCGAGCGAGATCGGCGCGCCATAGGGGGTGGTGAACGGCATCTTGTCGGGTATGACGTCGAGCGGATTGGCCTGCTGCGCGCTTGCCGCGCCGCAGGCGCCAAGAAACGCAGTCAAAATCGCGGCGCGGAGCCGATGCGTCATGGTCGTTCCTCCCTATTTTCCCTACGGGATTATTGCGCCGATGGCGGCCGCTCCGCAACGGCTGTCGGCGCTATGGCGACACTAGCGCCCGGACCGCACCCGGCCGAAATGGCGGGCGAGCGCGAGGGCCATGACGAGCGCGCCCAAGCAGACCAGCGACCATTCCGCGATCACGTCGCCGCCTTTGGGCGCAAAGGCGAAAAGCAGGGCGAAGCTGACGGCGAGATTCACGAACCCCCAGAGGACGTTGACGACGGGAGAGGATTCGCCAACGCCCGGAGGCGAGGCGAAAGGGGTCTGGAACCAGTGGCCGCTAACGCCCTGGACGAAATGCGGGACGCCGTTGGCGATGCAGCAATCCGCTGACGAATTGCAGAACATAGACGTACCAGGGGAGGCTCAGCATGGAGGCCGGCTTTCATTTGGAGACTTGAACGTCTGGGGATCTCGGCTCAGTCCCCGCGGTCCAGCGCGCGATCATGCGGGCGAGACTGGGGCCGACGAGGATCACCAGCAGCAACCGCCCGATCTGCATCGCCATGACGAACGGAATATCGACCGGGGACGACGCGGCGATGATCGCCACCGCATCAGCGCCGCCGGGGCTAGTCGCGAGATAGGCGGTCAGCGGGTCCGTTCCCGCCGCCTCATGCAAGGCAAACGCCAATCCCCCGCACATGGCGATCAGCGTGAAGATGGAGGCCAGAATTCTCGGCAGCTGTTTCGCCGCGTAGAGCACGATTTCGCGCGTGAACCTCAGACCGATCGACCAGCCGACGAGCGCGTAGCATATCGCCAGAAGCCATGGCGGGAGCGTGATCGTGAGAATGTGGCTCGCCGAAAGGGGAGCGCCGATGAACAGCGGCAAAAGCAACGGCCCGGCCGGGATCCCGGACTTGACCCCGATGACTGCGCCGCCGACGCCCAGCGCCAGCGTTCCCAAGAACGGCCAGGCGGCAAGGGGCGGGAACCAGTCGATAACGACCGGCGCCGCGCCGCCCGAGGCCGACCACGCCCGGGCGACGATCGACGCGACCAGCCCGACGCATGCGACGCGCAGATATTGCATGACGGCGACAAGCCGCATGTCGCCGCCGAAGGCGTCGGCCATCAGCACCATGGCGGTCGCCGCGCCGGGTGATGAGCCCCAGACCGCCGTCGTGCCCGGAAGCACTTTCCAACGCGCAAGCACGAAGCCGAGGCCGGTCGCGAAACCGATAACCGCGCCGATCAAGGTCAGGAACAGCGGCCATTTCTGGAAGATCGTCAGCAAAATGTCGGGGGTGATGCTTCGCGCCACGAGGCAACCGACAAAGCCCTGCGCGACGACGAAGGCCCAGGGCGGAATCCTGGCGCGTCCCTCGAACCACGAAAGCAGGATCGCCGCCGCGATGGCGCCGAGCAGCAAAGCCGCTGGCAGGCGCATCAGCTCGAATGCCGAAACGCAGACAAACGAAGCGACCAGAAGCGCTCCCCATTGCAGGACCGGCCGTATTCCGCGCAAAGTGAGACGGGACATTCCTCCCCCTCAGGCGGCGGAGAACGCGAGGGCGGCGCTGTCGGCTATGCGCGCGATTCGCGGAAATATCTGCCGGATCGAATTGTCGTGGGCTTCAGGCGCGATGCTGGTTGGCACATCCTTGACGATGACCAGTTCGTAGCCGAGCTCCCAGGCCTGCCGCGCTGTGGATTCGACGCCGAATTGGGTGGCGACGCCGCCAAGGACGATCGTGCGCACGCCCCGCTCGCGGAGCTTGAGGTCGAGCTCGGGAACAGAGAATGCGCCCCAGCTCTTCTTGGCGATCTTGAGATCGCCCGGCGCGGCCAGGCCGGGCGCGAGATCGGTGAAGCCGTGAGGCAGGGTCTTGGGCAGCTGCGAGGGCTCGTCGACCCGACGCGGCGGCTCTTCAGCCCCAGGCGCCACATTGACCAGCACGACCGGCGCGCCTTCGGCGCGAAACCTAGCCGCCAGCGCTTTGGCTCGTTCGAACAGCTCTTCGGCCGCGATCGGCTCGAGCTTGCGGCCGAGGATGCCGTTCTGGAGGTCGATCAGCATGAGCGCGGTCGTCTTCGGGTCGAGGGCGATCATGGGCAGCGGCTCCGGAAGAGGGGCGGGACGGGAACGAAGAAGCATCCGGTCTACCGCCGGTCGGCGCAGCGCGAAAGCTTGTGGCTCCGAAGACCCGCGAGATCACCCGATATTGACGTTGTCGCAGCTCGGGGACCAAGCGCCGTCGCTCAGTCCTCGTATTCGTTAATCACCGCGTCGGCGATTGCGCGCTTGGTGATGACGCCGACGACATCGGCCGCGCGCGGCCGACGCGCGCCGTGAAAGACGATCGCCGCGCCGGCCTTGTGACGTTTGAGGCGCGCCAGCGCGAGGCTCAGCAAGTCGACGTCGCGGCAGACAACCAATTGCTTCTCGACGAAGTCGTCCACCAGCCGATCCGGGTTGTTCACGCTCTCGCGCCAGAGGCCGGAGCGTGGCGGTATGAGGCCGACGATTCTGCCCTCGCGCTCGACGATCATGGCGCGCAGATCGTCGACGTCTTCCCAGCCGATGCATTCCCTCAGCGTCGATCCCGCCTCGGCGAGGATGAACCGCCGCTCCATGACATCCTGCGCCTGCTGGACGAGATAGAGATTGACGTGCCGCTCCTTGGGGATGCGATGGCCCCGGTGGCGCAGCTTGATGGTGTAGATCGTCTCGGCGATGAGCGCGCGCCTGACCCCGGCCGCGACCGCAACGGCGACGATCACTGGGACGATGATCGCATAGTCGCGCGTCATCTCGAACACCATGATGATCCCGGTCATGACGCCCCCGGTCCCCGCGCCGACCATCGCCGCCATGCCGACGATCGCCGCCGAAGGCAAGGTCATGCCGGCGTTGGGGAGGACGTGAGCGGCGAGGGACGCGAACGCTGCGCCGAGCGTCGAACCGAGAAAGAGCGAGGGCGAGAAGATGCCCCCAGAGGCGCCGCAACCAAGGCTGATCGTCGTCGCAAGCAGTTTGAGCACGAACAGCAGGGCGAGCAGGCCCGCGGCCGTCATGCTCTGGTTGAGGACCGATTGGATGACGCCATAGCCAACGCCGTCGACATAGGAATGGCCGAAGGCGTGCGTGAGACCGACCATCATCAGGCCGACCAGCGCCATGCCGATGATGTTCTGGGTATAGATGTTTCCCGGCAACTTGGGAAAGCCGTCCTCCATGAACACCAGGAGCCGAATGAACGCCCAGGCGGCGACGCCGCAGAGCGCGCCGAGCGCGGTGAACGCGATCGCCGCCTCGACGCCGAAAGCGCGGGCGGACGGAAAGAAAATCTCCGGAACGGCGAAGGCCGGATTCAGGCCGATGAGAATGCGGCCGAGCATGGTTGCCGCGCCGGTCGCAATGACGACCGGCAGAAAGGTGCGGTTTGAAACTTCGGGCAGAAGGATTTCGATCGCGAACAGCACGCCCCCCAGCGGCGTGTTGAAGGTTGCCGCGATGCCTGCGCCCGCCCCCGCCGATAAGAGCGTGATCTTCTGCCCGGTCGAGAGCCCAATGGCCTTCGAAAACGCCGATCCCAGCGCCGACCCGATCTGGATGATCGGCCCCTCCCGGCCGACCGACGCGCCCGACCCGATCGACAACGCGGAGGCGAGCGACTTGATGACCGCAACGACGCCGCGAATATTGCCGCGCTTATAGTAAATCGCGTCCATCACCTCGGGGACGCCGTGGCCCTTGGCCTCGGGCGCATAGCGCTGCACCAGATAGACGACGACGAGGCCGCCGAGAACCGGCGACAGGATCACCCAGTCGCCGAAGCGACTCGGCCCCTCGAGGATGTTGGCGTCATAGCCGATCCTGAAGACCCCATTGAACATGGCGTTGTGGATGAGGCCGATCAGCGCCCGGAGCGCCACCGCGCCGACCCCGGTCATGATCCCCACCCCCAAAGCGAGCAGGCAGAGCATGAACAGGCTGACCCGCCTCTCCTCCCGCTCGGCGGTGGCGACGGTCTCGGACGGAGCAGCGGCATCGGCTGTGGTTGACGACATCTCGTCCTCATAGAAGCAAAGATCGGCCCGGCGAAACGGGGCTCGGTGAACAAACTATCAGCCAACGCCCTAAGGCGCCGGCGTCACAATGCTTATGACGCCCATTGCGACAGATGCGGTCTAATCCAGCCGTCGCCAGCATGGCGACCGCCCACGGATCCCGCGCATTCAGGCTATTGTTAGAACCCCTCGCTCGGCTGGATGATCCGGGCTAAACTTCCCGAAACTGGCGACAAATTTAGCGATGGTCGCGATTTCGCCGTTTTTGGTTTCGAGAACAAACGCAGGTCATAGGGACGGGGTCAACCATGCTTCGCGCGCGTAGTCTTCTGCTGATCAGTCTGGCGAGCCTTGTGATTCCGGTCGGTGAGGGACGAGCCCAGGCCCTGCTTCCGTTTCCGGGCTTCGGTTCGCCGCCCCCGCCGCAAACCGAGACCTATCTGCCGCCAGACGCCGATCCGAACTATTCGAACTCCGGGAGGCTTCGACAAAGACGTCGACATGAGCCTCACCACCCGAAAGGAGGTCAATGATCCGACGGGTGAGCCAGCGGGCACGGTCACCATCAATACCCACGAGCGCAAGCTTTACCTCTCGCTGGGCGACGGGCGCGCGATTCAGTATGGGATCGGCGTCGGGCGCCAGGGGTTCTCCTGGAAGGGAACGGCCGAAATCGGCCGCAAGGCGTTCTGGCCGGGATGGACGCCACCGCCGGAAATGCTTGCGCGTCAGCCGGAGCTGCCGGTGCATCTGGACGGCGGCATGGAGAACCCGCTCGGAGCGCGCGCCCTGTACTTGTTCCAGGACAAGAAGGACACCTTGTTCCGCATCCACGGCACGAATGAACCCAAGTCGATCGGCAAGGCCGTATCCTCGGGGTGCATCCGGATGATGGACGCCGACGTCATCGATCTTTACGGCCGGGTCGCGAAAGGAACACCCGTGGTTGTGCTGTGAGGGCGGGCGCGCGACGACCCCAGGATCGAATACGTCCGTCGCGCGTTCTTGGCTCCGAAAGGTTGAATGTGGAGTCGCCCCGTCAGGTCATTTCTCCGCCACGGTGAACACGGCGCATGGCGTGGCGATGCCGCGAAGCGCATGCGTTCCGAGCGGGATCAGCGAAGCTCCGGTCGCGCTCGCGAAGGCGCCCGAGATTAGGACAACCTTCCCGAGCGGCCGACATAGTCCTTCCAGCCGGCTCACCAGATTGACGGCGGGGCCGATCGCCGTGAAATCGAGCCGGTCGGCGGCGCCGATGTTGCCCCACAGGATCTCGCCGAGATGCAGCGCCACCCCAAAGGGCAAAGGCGGGAGGCCCTGCTGTCGTCGCGCCTCGTCGAGATGCGACATTCCGGCCCGGGCGGCGTCGACGGCGCTGAGCGCACGGTCGCAGGCGCCGCGCGGCGTCTCGCCGGCGACCGGAAAGATCGCCAGCACGCCGTCGCCGATGAATTTCAGCACCTCGCCGCCGAAGGCGTGGACCGCGCCCGCGATCCGGTCGAACCAGGCGTCGAGGGCCGAAATGACCTGCGACGGGGGGTTGCTTTCGGACAAGGCCGTGAAGCCGCGCAGATCGGCGAACAGCAGCGCCGCCTGGATGGTCTCGCCGAGCCCGCGACGCAACGGAACCGCCAGCACCCGCGCCGCGCTGCGCCGGCCGAGATAGGTCTCGAGCGCCGCAGTCAGCGTCGCCCGCGCGGTCAGCGCGGCGAGCGGCGCGGCGGCGAAGCGGGCGGCTTCGCTGAGGCGGCCAGCTTCGTCGGCGGTGAATGGACGCGGCCCGATCCAAGCCAGCGTCGTCCCGTCCAGCGTCGGCCCGACGAGATCCTCGTGCACTGGGCCGCCGCCAAGGCCCAAGAGCCAGCGCCGGCCGACCTCGCCTGGCGGGGCTGACCCTCCCGCCGCCGCCGGTCCCGGAGCCAGGAACCCCAACGCCTCGCTCACCTCTTTGCTCTCTGCCCGCCACAGCCAGGTCCGCCGAGCAATGAGGGGGTGCGGCGCGGCCAGGGTGAGGGCGCCGCCAGCGAGGGGCGCGCCGTCCTCAATCAGGCGGCCTCCGAGGCTCGCCAGAAAATCCTCTGGAATCAGCGTCTCGGCGGCCGCGTCAACCAGCCAGGCAAGGGTCGAATTAAGCGGCATGGGTCGATGATCGGCTGGACCTTGGCTTGGTGTCATCAGCGTTTCAGCATTGCAGCCTGGTCCTGATCAAAGGCTGCCGCGCAAGAGATGTTGATCCGCGTCGACTTGTGTCCAGCGGTGCTTTGTTTGCTCCCAGATTGACCTCGTCGGGCGCGGATAGCTCGGATCGGCAAAACAGCCGACAGCCACCCCAATGAAGTCTGGAACCCTGTCGGCCTTCCAATAAACGGTCGAGCCGCAGTTCGGACAGAAATAGGTCCGCACTTTGCCCGCCGCTGAACCGTCTCGCGCGAACTCATTTGCGGCCCCCGCGATTTTTACGTCCTTTGAGGGATAGAAGGCCCCAACCCCGAAGGGTGAGCCGGTCCGTCGCTGGCACTCAGTGCAATGGCAGGCCACGATCAATTTGGACGGACCGGGAACTTCCACGGCCAGCGCGCCGCAATTGCATCGAGCCTCGATCATATCGGTATCCTCACTTTGCTGCCTGAATATTTCGGGCGCCACCGGGTTGTCATTCAACCAAGCGGTTGACCTTCGGAGACGGGGCGCCCATATTCAGCCCATCGTTCCACTTGGCGCGCCTCGGCTCATTTTTTGGAGGCCCCGAGGTGGAACACGAGCGCCGGTGTCGATTTGACGGCGGGCCGCCCGTCTTGGGGTTGGAATGAGTTTTCACTCGAGGAGAATCCAATGGATGAATCGCTCGTCGTCCACCGCGAGACCCAAGTCGCAGCCCCGCCGGCCACGGTGTTCGCCTTCCTGACCGATCCCGAAAAGATCTTGAGTTGGATGGGCGCCGAGGCGCAGACCGAGGTCCATCCAGGCGGCCTCTACCTCATCAAAGACGTCGGCGGGCGGCCTGGCCGCACGGCGCGGGGGGCGTTCCGCGAGGTCGTGCCGGTCCATCGGCTCGCCTATAGCTTCGGCTGGGATGGGGACGCTGAAGTGCCGCCGGGGTCGGGCCTGGTCGAGATCGACCTCCTCGATCGTGATGGGGGCACCCTTCTGCGCATGACCCACACCGGCCTTCCCAACGCCGCCCAGTGCGCCAACCACGCCGAGGGTTGGGAGCACTACCTCGGCCGATTGGCGACGGCCTCCGCAGGCGGTCATCCCGGTGTGGACAACTTCGGGCTCCGGCGACGCACGTGAGGCCCGAGTTCCTTCGCGCATGACGAAGCGCCTGAGCGGCCCGATCGCGGAGAGGGTCGCCAGCGCCGCGCCACGGGCGAAATCGACCGTCGCGAAATGGCTGAGCAAGGCGCGGTTTAGGCCGTCGACCGCCCCTGTTCGGAGCACAATGTCCGGCCGCCTGGCGCTTTGGTAGGCGTCTAGAGCCTCCGGCCCTCCGATGTCCCGGCCCGCGTTGCGCGCCTCGACGGCGCAGACGATGATCGCCTGTACATCGCGTAAGCCCAGATTGAGCCCTTGGGCGCCGATCGGCGGGAAGACGTGGGCGGCGTCGCCGACGAGCGCCAGCCGCCCCGCGACGATCTCAGGCACGATCTGGCGAGCCATCGGGAAGATCCCGCGCTCGCCCTCGATCCGCATGGCTCCCAGGAGCGAGTGGGCCTGGCACTCGATCTCCTCAGCCAGCGCCTCATCGTCGAGCGCCTCGCGCCGCCGCGCGTCCTTGTCCGCCATCACCCAGACGAGGCTCGACCGGTTGGGCGCGGCCGCGGTGGCCGGCAGCGGCACCAGGGTAAATGGGCCGCCGCGGGTATGGAACTCGGTCGAAAAGTCGTGGTGGGGCAGCCGGTGGGCCAGAAACGCCGTCAACGCGCTCTGCCCGTAGACGTGGGCGCGCGCCTCAAGCCCGGCGGCGCGGCGCGCTTTCGAATCGCGGCCGTCGGCGCCGACGGCGAGCCGGGCCGAGACGGTGCGACCGTCGTTGAGCCGCGCCCGCACGGCGTCGCCGGCGAAGTCGTAGGCGGCGACGCCGCTGGCGGCGCGCTCGACGCCTCGAACGCGACCAACTTCGGCCGCGAGCGCTTCGGCCATCCTGTCGTTTTCGATATTCCAGCCGAACGCGTCGAGACCGATTTCTCCCGCGTGGAACTCGACCGGCCGTGGCGGAAACAGCGTTCCCGTGTCGTCGATGAGGCGCAGCGACCGCAATGGCGCGGCTTGAGGCTGCAACGGCGCACAAAGGCCGAGGGAGTCGAGAAAAGCGACCGAGCGGTCAAGGAGTGCGACGGTGCGCCCGCGTCCCGTCCGCTCCCCGGCGCCGCAGCAGACGACGTCGAAGCCGGCCCGCGCAAAGCCGAAGGCCGCCACGAGCCCGGCGAGCCCCGCTCCGGCGACAAGGACGTCCGCGGCGCGAGCGGCCGGAGGTTCGCCGTTGGTCATCGTCGATCTCCCCCGTGGCGCCTCGGAAGCCCCCGCCATCGCGCTCACGGTCGGGGAGACGGCGCGGCGCAACTTTGATAAGGCGGAAGCTGCAAGGTCAAGCCGACGCCGGCGGCGCCGCGCATTCGTTCGGGGCGAGGCGGATAGGGCAGGGCATGTCGATCGAAAAGCGGCCCGTTGGCGTCGCCAGTGCGGCGGGGTTCTCCGTCCATCTCTTCACCGCCTCGGGCGGGGCAGTGGCAGTGCTTGCGCTTTACGCGGCGGTCGAGCGCAATTTCGCCATCTGCTTCGCCTGGCTTGGCCTTGCCTTCTTCATTGACGGCATCGACGGCACGCTCGCCCGGGCCGCGCGGGTGGACGTGACCGCAGCGGCGATCGACGGGGTGGTTCTGGACCTGGTGATCGATTTCCTCACCTATGTGCTGGTGCCGGTAGTCGCGCTCTGGCGCTCAGACCTGATGCCAACCGCGGCCTCGTTCTGGATCGGGCTCATCGTCACCATCGCCTCGGCGCTTTATTTCGCCGACACGAGAATGAAGACCGACGACCTCTGGTTCCGCGGCTTTCCGGCGACCTGGAACATTATCGTCCTCTATCTGTTCGTTCTGCGGCCGCCGTGGGTTGTTAGCGCTATCATTCTGCTCGGCGCGGCCGCGCTCATGTTCACGCCGATCGTATTCGTGCATCCGCTGCGGGTCGTCAAATTGCGCGGCCCCACGATCACCATGACGGTCGCGTGGTTCGCGCTGGCGGCGGTCGCGATCGCCGAGAATTTGGCGCCGCCCGCCTGGGTCGGCTGGGGCCTGATCGCGACGGCGGCGTATTTTCTTGGCTTACCGCTGTTGCGCCATTCGCCTTGGGCGCGAGACTGAGCCCGGCGAGGCCATAAAACAGCCGGGAATTCAATCCACCATCGACGCTATGTCCGCGAGCTTGCCGAACGCTCGAGCGCGGCGCTGCTAGCGCTCCCCGACCCACGGCGCCTCCGCGAGCGATCCGATCTCAAAATCCGCAAGTTTTTCAGTTGGTCAAGTTGGGAAACAGTTAGCACGGGGCAGAGAGCGACACCGTCTTGAAATGAACGCCTGCTAGTCAACAGAGGCAAGCCCCGCGAGAACTCGTATGGCTATCGTCCGCCGCCGCCCCTGCTCGTTCCGCATTCAGGGATTTGCGGCTCCGCCCGGAGCTCCGTGGTCTTGGGCGGCCGCGGCGCTGAGTTTCGTCTTTCTCGCCCTTACCGGAGATGAGGCGCCGGCGCAGAGTGGCGGATGCGCTCGATGCGGCGCGCCCGCGAATCTCCCCGCCACGCTCTCTGTCCCCACCCTTCGTCCGAAGACGGCCTTCGTTGAGCGGACGAGGCGCACGGAAAGATGGACGCTCAGAACGTCCATCCACGTGTCGCCGCAGCGCACGGCGGACTATACGGTCTGTGTGCGCAAGTGCGACGGCTCTTTCTTTCCCGTGTCGTATTTTGGCGCCGACAGTCGCTCCGACACTCTCGAGCAGGTTTGCCGGTCGCTCTGCCCAAACGCGGACGTGGCCCTCTATTCGTTTCCGTTTGGCGGCACGGTCGAGGAAGCCGTGTCCTCGGCTGGCGAGCCTTACGGGAGTTTGCCCAACGCGGGCAGATTCGAGCAAACTAACGATCCGACCTGCTCCTGCCGCGCGTCGGGACAAAGCTGGGCTGAAACGCTCGGCGCCGCCGAAGCGAAATACGGGCGTCATTCGCGCGACGTCCTGATTTCCGTCGAGGCCGCCGAGCGGATGTCGCGGCCAGTTCCGGCCGCCGCCTATCCCGCTCAAGCCCGCGCGGAGCCTCTGGGCGGGCTGTCGCTGGGCTTGGACGCCAATGGCGTTGATGTGTCGCTCAGCGCCGCGGCCGCGGCTATCAGCCGCGGGGGTTCAGGCATCCACGACGAGGACGGGCAGCGCATAACGAGCTACGGCGTGAAGCAGGGGCAGACGGTAGAAGAAACCATCCCGGACGGATCCGTTCGGCGGGTACGGATCCTCCCGTCAAACTTCTGACAGCCAGGGAAGCGACCGCGGGGACGGCGGGAAGCGCCAGCGCCCGAGCGCTGGGCAAGCGCCGGCGCCCCGTCGTCACTCATTCGCCTGGGCGCGGGACTGAGCCAAAGCCGGCGAAGTGACCGAAGCGCCTTGCGAGCGGCATCAAATTTTTGCTATAGCCGCGCCTCACGATGCTGCTTGGCTTCATCGTCGGCCTCGTGGCGGAGTGGCTACGCAGAGGACTGCAAATCCTTGCACCCCGGTTCGATTCCGGGCGAGGCCTCCAATCGGTTTCCACTTGGGGCGGCGATCCGTTCCGTATCGCGGGCATGAGCCATGGGGGCGCACATTTCCGCCGAAACAATGCTCGACCGCCGGCTGCACATGGTCAACGGCCAGCTGCGCACCGGCGGGATTGTCGACAAATCCTTGTTGGCGGCGTTTCTCGAAACGCCGCGCCAGCGCTTCGTCGCTCCGGAATTCGAGTCCCTCGCCTATCTCGATCGCGAGTTGCCCGCGCGCGGCGGCGCGAAACGCAAGCTCCTCGCGCCCTTGACCTTGGCGCGAATGCTGCAGGCCGCGACGGTCGTTCCGGGGGATCGCGCCCTCGATGTCGGGGGCGGATCTGGTTATGGCGCGGCAATTCTGCACGCCATGGGTGCGAAGGTCGTCGTGCTGGAATTGGATTTGGGCGCGGCGGGGGCGGCGCGGACCGAGCTCGAGCGCCGGGCGAATATCGTCGTGGTCGAGGGTTCGCTCGACCGGGCGGCGGCCGATCGGGGACCGTTCGACCTCATCGTCGTCGAGGGCGCGTTCGCGGTCCCGCCGGACAGTCTCCTCGCGCTCCTCGCCGACCCGGGACGTCTCGTCGGCGTCGACGCATCTAGAGAGCCGTTTCAAGCGGTTCTCTACGAGAAAACCGGTGGGGCCCTGGGCCGGAGGGCGCTGTTCGAGGCCGGCGCGGACCTCCTGGACGGCTTCCAGCCTGGGGTGAGCTTCGCCTTCTAAATCTCGGGCATGGCGCGGGAAGAGGGTCCTTCCCGTGCGAGGTGTCTCATGTTTGCGACGCTCGGCGGAAAAATTAGCGCTGATGCGCCGGTCCAGCCAAGCTCGCGTGTCGCGGTGAGGATTATCGCCTATGATGCTTCCACCCTCGCCGCTTGCCGCGAGCGGGCGAGAGGGATTTGTGATCTTTTGTGGCGGCCGGGTTGGCGTCTTTGATTTTCGCGTCGGACATGCGAGTTAAGCGACTGCGAGGGCGTCGACCGCCTTTATTAGGTTGCGGCGAGGGCGCATGAGGCGACGATGATTAGGGGCTCACGCGCATATCATGGGCGGCGCGGCGCATCCCGCCGCGGATGGCCGTGGCGCGCGTTCCGCGCGGCTCTGTTTGCGACGGCGGGTCTGTCCGCGATCGGCGCCGGAGCGGGCCGGGCGGAAACAATCGGCGGCGCGCTCGTCAAGGCCTATCTGACCAATCCGGACATCAACACCCAGCGGGCGACGGTCCGCCAGACCGACGAAGGCGTGCCAGAGGCGAATGCGGGCTATCTGCCGAAAGTGAGCGTCTTCGGCAACGCTGCAGTGGCCCATGTCACCGGAAACCAAATCATTCCTGGCTCCCCGGCGATCAATTACTCCACCGGCGCGTTTCCTCGCGCCTATGGAGTGCAGGCCCAACAGACGGTGTTCGACGGCTATCAGACGATCAATAGGATCCGTGGCGCAGAGACCCAAGTGATGGGGGCGCGCGAACAGTTGCGCAACACCGAGCAGAACACTCTGCTTTCAGGCGTGACGGCCTACATGAACGTGTTGGAAGACACCGCCATTCTGGATCTCGATAACAATAATGTTCAGGTGTTGCAGGAGCAGCTGCGGGAGACCCGGGACCGCTTTACCGTCGGCGAAGTCACCCGGACCGACGTCGCGCAGGCCGAGGCAAGCCTCGCGAGCGCCCAGGCGACCGCGCTCAGCGCAGTAGCGACGCTGCAAGCCGCTGTCGCGAGCTACCGTCAGGTGATCGGCGATCAGCCGACGAGCCTCGCTCCGGTCAAGCCGATTGTGAGGCCGCTCCCGAAGACCTTGCCCGAGGCGGTTACGATCTCGCAGGTCGAGCATCCGGCGATCACGGCCCTGCTCGACGGCGTCGATGCGGCGCAGCTGCAAATCAAGATCGCCGAGGGAGCGCTCTACCCCCAAGTCGGCGTGACGGCGAGCGTCTCCAATAATTACGATGTGAACATCACTCCGGGAATGAAGGCGTTCCAAGCCGAAATCATGGGACAGATCACCATCCCGATCTACCAGGGCGGCGCGGAATATGCCGCGGTCCGGCAATCCAAAGAAAGTCTGAGCGTACAGGAGCTGAGAGCGGATTCGGCGCGCGAACAGATCCGCCAGAACGTCGTCGCCGCCTGGGGCCTCAATCAAGCCTCGATCGGTGTGGTGCGCGCGGCGCGCGCCGCGGTCTCCGCCAACGAAGTCGCTCTGACCGGCGTACGCGAGGAAGCCAAGGTCGGCCAGCGGACGACGTTGGACGTGCTCAACGCACAGCAGGCGCTGTTGCAGGCGCGAACGACGCTGGTCCAGGCCGAGCACGACCAAGTCGTCAATTCCTATTCGCTCCTGTCGGCGGTCGGCCGCCTCAACATCCCGACCCTTGGACTTGCGGTCGCGGAATATGACCCCCGGGTCCATTTCGACCAGGTCAAGAACAAGTGGATCGGTCTCACGACTCCGAGTGGACAGTGAGGTCTTTGCCGCTTGCGCGCGCCGCTTGCCGACGAAGGCGTGGAGCGATTATCGTACCCCGCATCGCGCGCCCGATTCGGCCATCGGCGCCAGCGCCGTTTGATTCCAGAGTTGTGCAAGGCGCGTGGCACAAGGCCCTTTGAATGGGGCAGGGCGGTCCGATGAGCGCAATCAATTCGAATTCCGACGATCGCGACCTCGAGGCGATCCGCCGCGCGCAGCGCGCCCACGAGCCGTCGATGGAAGAGATTCTGGCCTCGATCCGAAACATCATCGCCGACGAACGCGAGCCTCCGCTGAGCGCGGCGCCCAAACCGGCGCCGCAAGGTCCGGGGCTCGCGCCGCAAATCGTCTATTCGAAGGACGCACCCGCCCCGCACCGCGTCGGCTCCGAACCGGCTCACCGCGCGGACGCGAATGCCCCGACCGTCGTATGGCGCCGGCCGCAGGCCACCGATTCCGAACCCTTGGTCGACCTCGCCCCGCGCGACGAGGAGCCGCTTCTGTCGGCGGAGGCGAACGAAGCGGTGACGGCGTCGTTCGGCGCATTGTCGGCCAATCTCGCGGCGCGCAGCGCCGAGCTCGCTGACGGCTTGGTGCGCGAGATGCTGCGTCCGATGCTCAAGCAGTGGCTGGACGAGAACCTCCCGCTCATCGTCGAGCGATTGGTGCGCGCAGAGATCCAGCGCGTCGCGCGCGGGCGTAAGTAGGCGATCCTACGCCGGGCGTCGCGCGTTGACTTGAGCCGCGACGATGCGTTTATAGCGCCGCGGCGCTCCGATTGCGGCGCCCGGCGCCTGCGCGCCGCCCGGAGAGCCGCCATCCGATCTCAAGAGCCGCTCCGGCAGGACATCGCGCGGGCCAGAATTCCATGATGGACAAATCGTTCGACTTCGCTGCGGCCGAAGGCCGGGCCTCCACGCTTTGGGAGGAAACAGGCGCGTTCCGGGCGGGGCGCCCCGAGCGGGCGGCGGCGCGGCCGTTCTGTGTTGTCATTCCGCCGCCGAACGTCACCGGCAATCTGCACATGGGCCACGCGCTCAACAACACGCTTCAGGACATCCTGTGCCGCTATTGGCGCATGAACGGCCGCGACGTGCTGTGGCAGCCGGGCGTCGACCATGCCGGAATCGCCACTCAGATGGTCGTCGAACGGATGCTCATGGAGCGGCAGGAGCCCGACCGGCGCGCCTTGGGCCGCAAGGCGTTCGTCGAGCGCGTCTGGGCGTGGAAGGCTGAATCGGGCGGGGCAATCGTGGCCCAGCTCAAGCGCCTCGGCGCCTCCTGCGACTGGAGCCGTGAGCGGTTCACGCTTGATGAGGGTCTTTCGCGCGCGGTCGCCAAGGTTTTCGTCCAGCTCTATCGCGAGCGGCTGATCTACAAGGACAAGCGACTCGTCAATTGGGATCCCACGTTCCAGACCGCGATCTCGGACCTCGAGGTCGTACAGGCCGAGGTCAAGGGCTCGTTCAAGTGGTCGCGCGCGGACGGCGCGCCGCTCGATTCGGCGGCGCTCGCCAAGGCGCTGGCCAATAATCCGAACGGCCATCTCTATGGCTTCGACTATCCGGTCGTTGACGCCCACGGCGAAGAGACCGGCGAACGCGTAACCGTCGCCACCACTCGCCCCGAGACGATGCTCGGCGACGCTGCGGTCGCGGTCCACCCGGACGACCCCCGTTTCCAGCACCTGATCGGCAAGCGGGTCCGTCTGCCGCTCGTCGGCCGGCTGATTGCGATCGTCGCCGACGAGTACTCCGATCCGGAGAAGGGCACGGGCGCGGTCAAGATTACCCCGGCGCACGACTTCAACGATTTCGAGGTCGGCAAGCGGCACGAGGCCGAGGGCGTGCGCCCGATCAATGTCTTCGATGGGCAAGCGCGGGTAGTCCTCAAGGACAATCTCGACTTCTTCGACGGGCTGGAGAGCGATCACGACCACGCGCGGCTCATCGCGGCCGTCGACGGCCAGGACCGCTTCGTCGCCAGGCTCCGGATCGTCGAGATGATGGCTTTGGCCGGCCTCTTGGCCAGGATCGAGCCGCACGCCCACGCCGTGCCGCACGGCGACCGGTCGAACGCCGTTATCGAGCCCTGGCTCACGGATCAGTGGTACGTCGACGCCAAGGCGCTCGCCGGACCGGCGATCGACGCGGTCCGCGAGCGCAAAACCCAGTTCGTGCCGAAAAGTTGGGAGAAGACCTACTTCGACTGGCTCGAGAACATTCAGCCGTGGTGCGTGTCCCGCCAGCTGTGGTGGGGGCATCGGATTCCGGCCTGGTATGCCCCCTGGGGGGCGGTCTATGTCGAGGAGACGGAGGAAAGAGCCTACGCCGAGGCGCTCGCCGACGGCGTCGAGCGCGGCGCATTGACCGAGGCGGAAGCCCAAGCCCTGGCGAGCGATCCAGTGCGGCTCGCCCAGACCTTCGAACGCGACGAGGACGTGCTCGACACATGGTTTTCCTCGGCGCTATGGCCCTTCTCGACTCTCGGGTGGCCCGACGAGACGCCGGAGCTCAAGCGGTTCTACCCCACCGACACGCTCGTCACCGGCTTCGACATCATCTTCTTCTGGGTCGCGCGGATGATGATGATGGGTCTGCACTTTCGGATCGAAGTCCCTTTTCGCGATGTCTACATCCACGCTCTCGTGCGCGACGAGAGGGGCGCGAAGATGTCGAAGTCGAAGGGCAACGTCATCGATCCGATCGACCTCATCGACCGCTTCGGCGCCGACGCGCTACGCTTCACGCTCGCAGCGATGGCGGCACAAGGGCGGGACATCAAGCTCAGCGAGGCCAGGATCGAAGGCTACCGCAACTTCGCCACCAAGCTTTGGAACGCCTCGCGCTTCGCCGAACTGAACGGTTGCGTCCGAGTCGCGGGGTTCGATCCGGCGGCCGCGCGTGAGCCCTTGAACCGCTGGATTCTGGGCGAGGCCGCGAAGGCGGCGGCGGAGGCGGCATTCGCAATCGAAGCTTATCGCTACAACGACGCCGCGAACGCGGCTTATCGGTTCGTCTGGAGCGTGTTCTGCGACTGGCATCTCGAACTCGCCAAGCCAGTGCTGCAGGGGCCGGCGGACCAGGCCGCCAGGGCTGAGACCCAGGCGACGATCGCCCATGTGCTCGATACGATCTGCGCCCTCATGCATCCCTTCATGCCGTTCCTCACCGAGGAGCTTTGGGCGATCACGGGCGAGACGGGCCCCAGGCGCGAAGGTCCCCTCGCGCTCGGGCCGTGGCCCACGCAAGGCTTCGAAGTCGACGAAGCGGTCGAGGCCGAAATCGGCTGGGTGGTCGATCTCATTGCAGAAATTCGCTCGGTGAAATCGGAAATGGCCGTGCCGCCCTCGACGCTGACGCCGCTCGTTCTCGTCGCTCCGAGCAAGAGGGCTGCAGAAAGTGCGCGCGCCTGGAGCGAAAGCATCAGGCGTCTTGCCCGCGTCAGTTCGGTCGAAACGGCCGAGGCGGCTCCGCCCGGCGCGCTTGAGCTCGTGGTGCGCGGGGAGACAGTCGCGCTGCCGCTGGCCGGAATCGTCGATCTCGCGGCGGAAAGAGCGCGCCTCGACAAAGAAATCGCGAAAGAGCGGCTGGAAGTCGCCAAAGTCGAAGCGAAGCTCGGCAACCCCGACTTCGTCGCCAGGGCGCCGGAAGACATCATCGCCGAACATGAGGACCGGCTCGAGACGTTTCAGGCGCGGCTCGTTAAGCTTAACGCCGCGCGCGAGCGTCTGGAGCGCCTCTGAGGGCATGGCCGAGGCGCCATAATGTTGCTTTTGCGCAACAGCCCGGCCGCAAGTCTTGCGAGTCGGGATTCCGGCTGGAATGCGCCGCGATTGCGCCATAAACGGCTCGCAATTTCAAATGCATTGATGACGAAAGTCGTCAGTGTCGCGAGCGCCGTCAGAGGACCGCGACGCGGCCGGATGGCAGCTCGGGATCGATATGAGCGTATTCGCGTGTGCGGAAGGTCGGTTCGATAAGGCGCCATTGCGCCGCCGCCTTGCATTCGCGGTCATCGGAACTCTAACGCTTGGGCTCGCGCCCGCTTTCGGCTTCGATGGCTCGACGTCGAACGCGCCGGAGAAGATCCCAGGGAACTTCACCGACCCGAAGCAGGCCTTGCGCGTCGGCGTCGATGATTTGAAGGCCGGAGACGCTGTGGACTCCGTCCCCGCTCTCACCTACGCGGCTGAAGGCGGGCAGGCGATCGCGCGCTGGAAGCTCGGCGAGATGTACGCCGACGGCGACGGCGTGCCGCGCGACGACGTGAAGGCCTACCATTACTTCAACCAGATGGTCGAAGACTACGATGAGGACGAGCCCGACCGGCGCAACCTCAGCGCGATCTCCAATGCTTTCGTCGCCGTCGGCGTCTATTGCCTGAATGGCATTCCCAACAGCGAAGTCCGGGCCGACCCGCGGCGCGCGCACGAACTGTTCCAATATGCGGCGACGATCTTCGGTGACCCGAATGCGCAGTACAATCTGGCCCACATGTATAGGGTCGGCGCCGGAGGGGTCGCCAAGGACAGCGTCGCCGCTATTCACTGGCTGAATGTAGCGGCTGAAAAGGGCCATGGGCCGTCGGAGGCCCTGCTTGGCCATATGCTGTTCACCGGCGAAGGCGTGCAGCATCAGCGGGCGCGTGGGCTGATGTGGCTTGAATTCGCCAAGGACGCGGCGCCGGATCCCAAGGAGGCGTGGATACGCGACCTCTATCAACGCGATTACGAGCTGGCGAGCGACGACGATCGGCAAGCGGCCGCGGCCATGCACGATACGCGCGCCAAGGGAACGCCGCCTTCGCCTCCGAGTAGAAACTTCATCAAGAACTTTCTAAGGCCGCTGATCCTGCCGTTGAACTGGCCTGCTCCGCCGGCCCAGTGAACAAGCGGCTCTGCGAGACAAGGCTGAACCGCGCAAGTCAAGCGGGCGTCTGGAACGGCGAGAACAGACGTCTTGAGCGGGGCGGCTGACTTGAGGGGGCCAATCGTCGAGCGCGATGCGAGCGCTCAACTCGTCCGCTCCCGGAGCCGCCGCCAGGCGCTCGCGCTCGGCGGAGGCCTGCCCCTCGCGCTGGCGGGCCTCAGTCTCAGCCCGGCGGACGCCGAAGGCGGGGTTCTACCCGAAGGCGACGCCTACGCGCCCTGGCGCCTATGGGACGATCCGGGCATCCGCGCCACTCCGCTTGCTCTCGTTGCCGCCGGGGTTCTGGCCGCCAATCCGCACGACACGCAACCGTGGTTGTTTCGCGTCCGCGACAACACGATCGACGTCCTCGCCGATCTCGGGCGCAATCTCGGCACGATGGACGCTTACGTGCGTGAGATGCATCTTGGTCTTGGCTGCGCGATCGAGAACATGGCCATTGCCTCGGGGCCAAACGGCTACAACGCCGAGGTCGTGCCGGTCGAGGGTTCGCTCGCCGACCTTGCCGCGCGGCGCGGTCCGGTCGTCGCGGCTTCGATAAGGCTGACGCGACGCGCTCCGGCCCCGCCCGACTATCTCTACCGTGCAATTGCGCTCCGGCACACCAACCGTTACGCCTACGACCCAGGCGCGGCGCTCCCTGCGGACTGGCTCGAGGTCGCCCGTCAGACCGCCGCTGAGGCCGGGGCGCGCCTCATCCTGTTCGGCGCGGGCGAGGATCGGCGCGCCTTCGATGCTGCGGTGATCGAGGCGACCGAGAACATCATCGCCGACAAGACTATGATCGCCGATAGCGACCGCTGGTTTCGCTCATCTCGCGCCGAGATCGAAGCCCATCGTGACGGCCCGACGCTCGACGCCGCGGGCCTGTCCTTCTTTACCCTGACGTTTGCGCGGCTCTTTCCGGTGTCGCCGGAGACCAGCCACGCGGCGTGGCTCCGGCAGACACGCGACGTCCAGCTCGCCTCCGCGCCGGTTACCGGGCTGATTGCGGTCCGCGACCGTTACGATCGCAAGGCGGCGATCGCCGCCGGGCGGGTTTGGCAGCGACTCCACCTGAGCGCGACCGCACGCGGGCTCGCCATGCAGCCGCTCAACCAGCCGATCGAGATGATCGACCGAGAGCGCCAGGCCGGGCAGGGCGATCAATGGGCGAAGCGAATCGCGAGTCTCACCGGGGACGACTGGCAGGCGACGTTCTCGTTTCGCGCCGGCTATTCGTCGCACGCAGCGCCGCCGAGCCCGAGGCGCAAGCTTGCCGACGTCCTGCTGGGGTGAAGCAGCGCGGGATCGCCCGCGGCGGCTCGCCCTCGGCCCGCGGCCAGTGTCCCGGTCGGAGCAAGTCCCTCATACCCGCACTTCGCAATGACGCAGCCAAGCGCTCAAACGCGACCCGATATCTGGCTAAGCCCCTGGCGCCCCGGCCGCCGCATGACAGACGCGCCGGGATGGGGTAGGCGGCTTCGTCGAAGGGCGGCGCGCCCGCAATTTTCGACGGCCTGAGCCAGACCTTTCGCAACGGAGAGCCGATCGGAATGATTGAATTCGGCCTCCGGCTTCTGAAAGGGCCCTGGGCGACGGCGGCGCTCATTTGCCTCGCGGCCTTCGTTGTCCTGTTCGCGCTCGCCGGTCAAACGCTCAACGCCCCGTTTGTCTATACCGCGCCCAGATGAAGCGCAGCGCCTCGCTCGATTTCCTGCGCGGAGGGGCGGCGTTCGCGGTCGCGATTCCTCATTACCTCACCTTGAACGCACCGTTTCAGCCGTTCGCGGAAGCCTGCGCGGTCGCGGGCGTCGAGGTTTTCTTTGTCCTCAGCGGCTTCGTGCTCGCGCCGCAGATCGTGGACTGGGTGGTCGGACGGCCATGGCGCAATCTCGGCGTGTTCCTTGTCCGGCGATGGATGCGCACGATACCGCCCTACGTGGTCGCGCTTGTCGTCATCGCGCTGATGACCGGCAATCTGCTGACCGCGGACTTTGTGCGCTACCTCTTCTACGTCGAGAATCTCTTTCTCTCCGCCAATCACATCGACTTCTATCCCGTCGCTTGGAGCCTGGCGGTCGAGGAATGGTTCTACGTGCTGTTTGCCCCGGCGCTGTTCGTGGTCGCGATGCTCCTCAAGAGACGCGACCGGCGGCTCGAAGCGGCGTTTGCGATTCTCGTCATCGTCGTCGTGGCGGGGCTCAGGCTCGCGCTTGCGCCGCACGATTGGGACGTGAACGTCCGGCGGGTCACGCTGTTCCGTATCGACTCGATCGTCTGGGGCTTCCTGCTTTATCTGGCGCTCGAGCGCATTGCGCCGATCGCGCTCGACGATGCCGAGCGCCGAAAGGGCCTCGGATTGCTCGTCGCACTGCTCGCGCTCTCGATCCCCGCCGAACTCGGCGTCGCCATAGCCGCCGTCGGCGGCGATCCGTCGGCGCAGCAGGCGTTTGCGTTCGTCTCAGCGGCGTTCGGCATGGTCTGCGTCGGCGTCCTCCGGCAGGCGGAGGACGCTTTCCGCGGCCGGTTCGTCAGAGGCGTAAGTTTCTACCTCGGCCGCATCTCGTATTCGGTTTATCTTTTTCACATCATGATCGTCATGGCGCTGAAGCCGAGAATCGCATCGGCGCCGCTCGTTTTGCAGCTCGCGATCTATGTCGCCCTGATGCTCACGCTGTCGACGATCTTCTTTGCCGGATTCGAGCGGCCGATCCTGACCGCGCGGCCCTACTATACCGCCGCACGGCGCGCGGCCGCCGCCGCGCCCCGCGGCGAGGCTCGCCGCCTTCGGCCATCGCTCCTGTCGATTGCGCTTGCTCTTGCGGCTCTCGCCGCGGGCGTCCTCGCCCGCAACGCCTTCATGACGAACAGGCCCTTTGCATTCTATGGCCTACTCGTCTTAACTGCAGGTCTCGCCCTGGCGCTCAGCGAAAGAGCCCGTCCCGCTTCGAGGGTGCTCGCCGTGGCGGCGCGCGCCTTCCTCATGTTCGCGCTCGCGCTGCCGTTGGCCGACGCTCTCTACCGTCGTTCGACCGGATTGCCACTCGCGGCGACCATTGCCCAGCCGACCTATTCCTATCGCGCCGCGCAGGCCAATCCGGCCGCCTTTGCGGTCTGGTGGTACTATTATCTCAACGAGTGGATCAGGGACGACGGCATAAGGTCGAAGATCAATGCGCCGGACCCGCAAAAGAAGCTGCCGTTCGTCCTTGTTCCAGGATCCTCCGGCCGCATGTTCGACACCACGATCCGGATCAACAATCTCGGCTTTCGCGGGCCGGAGCTTGAGCGCGACAAGGGCGACGCGTTTCGCATTTTCGCCCTCGGCGAGTCGCAGACCTTCGGGCCCACTTTGCGCGACGGCGAGCGCCCATGGCCGGAACTGCTGCAGGACCTTTTCGACCGGCATACCGAGTGTGGGCGCAGAGTCGAGGTCATCAACGCCGGAACCGAGGCCTATACGCTGGAAGACAATCTGGAGCGTATGCGTCGCGACATCCTCCCGCTCAAGCCCGACCTGATCCTGAGCGCGCACGGGATGAACGGTCTGCTTGCGCTTGGGTTGCGGCGCGTGCCTGAGCCCAACGAGCCGGGGGTTCGGCCGCGGGCCTCGGCGCTCGTCGGCCGCGCCGTCCTGATGATCGAGCGCGCGGCCCACGACTGGCGAAGCCGCAATTCGGCCGAGGCGCAGCCGGCGGCGCTTCCGCCGATGACGGACGCCGAATTGATGCAGAGCCGCTACGCCGAGGCCTATCGCAAGCTGATTGCGCTCGCGCGCGACAACGGCGTCGACATCGCGCTCGCGGATTCGAGCATGGCGATCAACCAGGACAGTCCGCGCGCGGTAAAGGACTTCTACGGCGCGGTGTTCAAGCCGATCGACGACATCATCGCCGCCAACGCCGCCCACAATCGCATGGTCCGGCTCATCGCCCGGGACGAGCGCGCGCCGTTCATCGACATGACCGGCGGCGTCGACGGGCAATGGGACGATGACCTCTATCTCGACATCGTCCACTTCACCGAGGCGGGCAACGAACGGGTGGCGGGCGTCATCTTCCGTCAACTCCTGCCGATCCTGGCCGAGCGCGACCGACTCAGATGCGTCCTGCGCTGAGCGCCCGGCCTTCTCCACGCACCGTGCGTGATTATGTTGCCTCTTCAAAACCGACCCAAAATTTAGTGCGAGGAGCCCGTTTGTTTCGCGGACCAAAGCGGTCTTCGATGAAAGCGTCGGTGACGTGGTTTTTCATGATCCAGGGGCGCGCGTTTGGCGGCCGCCGGCGCCCGCCCTAACATGAGTCCTCCGAGAAGAGGGATCGCCCGTGGCCGAAAGCGAAATCGACGCCATTCGCGCGCTTCTCGGCGCGAAGCCGCGGCCAGTGGGCTGGGAGGCGCGCCGCCAGCGCATTGATGAGGTCGGCTCAGTCTGGCCGGTCGCGGAGGACGTCAAGCTCGAGGCGGCCGATCTCGACGGCGTCAGAGCCGAATGGTCGATCGTCCCCGGCGGCGACCCGTCGCGGATCCTGATGTTCTTTCACGGCGGGGGATATTGTTCAGGCTCAATCGCGAGTCACCGCCGGATGGTGACCGAAGCCGGACGGGCAGGGGGTTTGAGGACGCTCGCCATCGGCTACCGGCTCGCGCCCGAGCATCCGTTCCCGGCCGCTTTTGACGACGCTCTGACCGCCTGGCGGCGCCTGCGCAAGGACGGATACGCGGCCAAGAGGATTGCGGTCGGCGGGGACAGCGCCGGGGGCGGACTGACGCTTGCGCTGGCCGGCGAACTCAAGCGCCTGGGCGAGGAGCTGCCCGGCTGCCTTTGGCTTGTGTCGCCGTGGACAGACCTCACGATGTCGGGAGCGACGCTCTCAAGCAAGAGCGCCATCGATCCGCTGATTCACAAGGAATATCTCGAGGAGTTGGCCGGCGCCTATCTGCCCGCGCAGGTGGACCGGAAGGACCCGCGCCTATCCCCCCTTTACGCCGATCTTAGCGGACTGCCGCCGATTCTGATCCAGGTCGGGTCGGCCGAAACCTTGCTCGACAACTCGACGCGCTTCGCCGCCGCGGCTGGGGCCGCCGATGTTTCCGTGACGCTCGAAATCTGGCCGCACATGATCCATGCTTGGCCGATGTGGAACGCGCGCCTGGAGCCGGGGCGCCGCGCGCTCGCGAACGCGGGCGTGTTCATCGGGCGGTGGCTGTAGCTCGAACAGGACGGGCCGCGCGCAGCCGCGCCCGTTTCCTGGCGACAAACCCGACGCTCGATCGCGCTTGCCAAGGTCGCCGAATGCGGGCAGCCATGTCGTGGGCCGGACCCGCGCCCCAGACATAGGCGGATGCCTTGACTACCGACTTGAACGTCGATCCGGAGACGCCGTTGGCCGCGGAATCGCGCTGGGGCGTGTTCGGCAATTCCGCGTTCGTCGTCATCCTCGTCGCGACTTCGCTTTCCAGCGTCGGGTTCGCGATGTTCGACACGGCTTCGGCCTGGCTGATGACCAGCCTCAATCCGAGCCCGAGACTGGTCTCCGCCGTGCAGGTCGCAACCACCCTGCCTTTGTTTCTCCTGACCTTGCCTGCAGGCGCCCTGTCGGACGTCGTCGATCCGCGCCGGCTCCTGATCGTCGCCCAGGCGGGTGTCGTCGTGATTTCGATCCCCTTCGCGGCGATGGTCTCGGCCGGGCTCGAGAACCCGCCATCGCTCCTCGCGACATCGTTCCTGCTCGGCATTGGAGGGGCGCTCGCAGCGCCGGCGTGGCTCCTCATCACTCCGATGCTCGTGCCCAGGTCCGAGCTCGATAGCGCCATCGCCATCAGCAACGCCGTCTACAACGTGGCGCGCGCGATCGGTCCGGCGATCGCCGGGTATGCGATCGCCAAGCTCAGCAACGATGTGCCGTTCTGGTGCTGCTCTCTCGGCAATCTGGCGCTGCTTGCGGCGCTGATCTGGTGGCGGGCGCCGCGAAGGCCAAAAGAAACGTTGCCGACCGAACGCCTGATCAGCGCGATGACGACCGGCCTACGCTACGTTCGATACAGCCGCGAAATGGACGCGACGCTCATCCGCGCGGCCGCCTTTTTTCCTTTCGCCAGCGCTTACCTCGCGTTGCTGCCGCTCGTAGCGCGCAGCCAGATGGGCAATGGACCGGAGGTCTATGGCGAGCTGATGGGCGCGATCGGCCTAGGCTCGATCGTGGCGACATTCGGTCTGAATTGGCTCAAGGCGCGCCTCGGCGCTAACGGGTTGGCGGCGCTCGGCACGGTCGGCGTCGTCATTGCTCTCTTTCTGTTCGCCGCCGCGCGCGAGCCCGTAATCGCGCTCACCGCCAGCCTCATCGCCGGCGCCTCTTGGATCATCGCACTGACGACGTTTTTCGTCTCCGCGCAGGTAGCTTTGCCGGAATGGGTGCGCGGCCGGGGCCTGGCGCTTTTCCTCACCGTCTATTTCGGCGCCTTGACTGTCGGCGCCGCCGTATGGGGCGAAGTCGCCAGCGTCAAAGGGGTGCCGTTCGCCCTTTCAGCGGCCGGCGCAGGCGCGCTGATCGGGATGGCGATCACCTGGAGGTGGAAGCTGCAAACCGGCGCCGCGCTCAATCTGACTCCCTCGATGCGCTGGCGCGCGCCTGCCTTCCTCAACCGGGTCGCCAATGATCAGGGTCCGATCCTCGCGGTCGCCGAATATGTGATCGACCCCAACGATCGCACCGCCTTCCTCACCATCATGCAGGATGTCAGCCTCGAGCGGAGGCGTGACGGCGCCTATGCCTGGCATATCTTCGAGGACCCGAACGAAGCCGGCAAGATGACCGAGACCTACCTGATCCATTCCGCGCTCGAACTCAAATATCGCCAGGCGCGCGTAACCATCGCCGACGAGATCATGGAAGATCGGGCGATCCAGTTTCTGAAGGCGCCCCCCTTGACCCGATATCTCGTCGGGCCGCCACGCCAGCTGCGGCCGCGGCGGAAGCGCATCGCCGCTCGCGCCCAGCGTCGCTCGGGTGGGTGAACGCTGGAGCGCCGCGCGCGGCGCTGCGCTGACCAGCAGGGCCCTAATAATATCGCGGGATTGGGCCGTTGTGCGGCGTCTTGCGGTTGGAAAGATCGAACATCACTTCGTCGACGTAGCACCATCCCCAGCCTTCGGGCGGGTCGTAGCCTTCGATGATCGGGTGGCGGGTGGCGTGAAAGTGCTTGGTTGCATGCCGGTTCGGCGACTGGTCGCAGCATCCGACATGTCCGCAGGCGCGGCAGATCCGCAGATGAAGCCAGATGTCCCCGGTCTTGAGGCATTCCTCGCACCCGAGCGCGCTCGGCGTCACGTCGCGAATGGTGTTCAGGTGGGTGCAGGTCTTCGACATCGGATGCTCGCCCGGTTGCGTTAGAGGTGGGGACCTGGGGAATGGGCGAGGAAATTGTGGATCGCCGCCACTACCTGGGCGCCTTCGCCGATCGCCCCGCCGACCCGCTTGACCGACCCGGACCGCACGTCGCCGATCGCAAACACGCCGGGGATTGAGGATTCGAGCGCCGACGGGGCGGCGCCGCCATTGCTCCGAAGCGCCCCGGTCACCACGAAGCCTGCCTTATCCAGCGCCACGCCGCAACCTTGCAGCCATTCGGTCGCCGGATCCGCGCCGACGAACAAAAAGACATTGCGGATCGGGGCCTCGGACTCCTCCCCTGCGCGCCGGTCCCGCCAGCGGACCTTCTCGAGGCCGGCGCCGGCCGGACCGTCGAGGGCGACGATCTCGGTTTGGGTCATGAGGTCGATGTTCGAAGTCGCGGCGATGCGGTCGATCAAGTAGCGTGACATGCTTTCGGCGAGGCCCGGCCCGCGGACCATCATCCGCACCCTGGCGGCGTGAGCGGAAAGAAACACCGCCCCCTGGCCGGCCGAATTGCCGCCGCCGACCAGAATGACCTCTTCGCCGGCGCACAGGCGCGCCTCGATCTGCGAGGCCCAGTACCAGACCCCACGGCCCTCGAAGCGGAGGATGTCGGCGATCGCCGGATGGCGATATCTCGCCCCGCTCGCGACCACGATCGTCCGGGCCCTTATGCGATCGCCGTCCTCCGTCTCGAGGGCGAACGGCCCGTCCGCGCACTTGCAATCGAGTGTCTTCACAGCGACGGGGATCATGACGTCGGCGCCGAATTTTTGCGCCTGGATGAAGGCGCGGGCGGTCAGCGCCTGACCGGTTATCCCGGTCGGAAAGCCGAAATAGTTTTCGATCCGGGCGCTGGCCCCCGCCTGCCCGCCATAGGAGCGGGCATCGAGAACCGCGACCGACAGGCCTTCGGAGGACCCATAGACCGCCGTCGACAGGCCCGCAGGCCCGGCGCCGACCACCGCGACGTCATAGACGAAATTCCCGCGCGAGGCCACGGTCATCCCGATCCGGCGGGCGAGCGTCCGCTCCGAGGGATTGCCGATGACCGAGCCGTCGGGGCAAACGACCAGCGGCAACCCGCCGGCAATATCGGCGTAGCGGCCAATCACCTCTCGCGCTTCCGGGTCTGTCGCGGGATCGAGCAAATGCTGGGGATAGCCGTTCCTGGCCAGGAAGCTCTCGAGCCGGATCACGTCCGCCGAGGCTGGCGGCCCGATTAGGATAACGCCCACGGCCCCTTGGAGGAGAGCCATCCGGCGAAGGATGAGCGCGCGCATGATGCGTTCGCCGAGATCGGCTTCGGCGACCAGGAGTGAGCGCAGACCGTCAGTGGGGATCAACAAGGTCTCGACGTCGCCCTCGGCCGTCGCGTCCACCAGCGCCGCGCGGCTGGAGAGCTGACCGACCTCGGCCAGGAAGTGGCCCACGCCCTCTTCGACGATCGGAGCGACATGACCCAGCCCGTCTCGCTGGGTCACCGAGACGAGGCCCTTGAGCACGACAAACATGCCGGGCGCGACCTTCCCCGCCTCGTAGAGCTTCTCCCCGTCCGAAAACTTGCGAAAGGCGCCGAAACGCCGCAAGCGGTCGATTTCCTGCGGCTTGAGTTCCGGAAACGTCTCCTCGTGGCGAGGTCGGTGGGCGGGGTAGATCAAAGCGGCCATGGGTTCGCTCTTGAGGTTGTAAAGGTCGCCCCATTCTAACGCATACCCTGCGTCCGGTCCGCACGGCTCGGGGGGCGTGCCGCCTGCATTCTTCACCGTCGTGTGGATGTCGCGCGGCGCCGCGATCCAAGGGGTACCAAACGAAAATCAATGCCGTCCTGCGCTCCCCCTACGCCGAACTGATGTGGCGGCGCCGCAACAAGAATGCCTCACCGAAGACAGCGCCGCTCGACGGCCGCCATAGCGATCGGAGTGGCAAGAACCCGCCGAAACGCGCTGAGTTCAAAATGGACAAATAGCGACTTGAGCGGCCGTTCCGGCGCCCGCCTCGCCCGTCAGCTGAATGCCTGATCGCTTACGCGCGCCAATTCCTTGCGCATCCATTCGTACCAAGCCTCGAGTCCCTCTCCCGTCCGCGCCGAAAGCCGGATCGCCGAGATCGACGGATTGACTTGAAGCGCGTTGGCGAGGGCCCGCTCGGGATCGAAATCGACGTGCGGCAAAAGGTCCATCTTGTTGAGGACCATCATCTCCGCCGCCTTGAACATGTGCGGATATTTGAGCGGCTTGTCGTCGCCCTCCGTCACCGAGAGGATGACGACCTTGGCCCGCTCGCCGAGGTCGAAAAGCGCCGGACAGACGAGGTTGCCGACATTCTCGATCATCACCACGGAGCCCGCGGCGGGCTTGAGCTCCCGCAATCCGCGGGCGACCATGTCGGCCTCGAGATGGCAACCTGAGCCCGTGTTCACCTGCACGGCCGGCGCGCCGGCGGCGCGGATGCGCTCCCCGTCGTTGGCCGTCGCCTGATCGCCCTCGACGACATAGAGCCTGAGCTCGTTCCTGAGATCGCGAATCGTGCGCTCGAGCAACGTCGTCTTGCCGGCGCCGGGTGAACTGACGAGATTGAGCGCCAGAATCTCCCGGCCCTTGAACCAGGCCCGGTTCTTCTCCGCCATCGCATCGTTCTTGGCCAGGATGCGGGCCTCGAGCTCGACGAGCTCGCCAGCCGGGGTCCCGGCGTCGGAGCCGTGGCTGTGGGAATGTCCGTGATGCAAGCCGTCGGCATGGACGTGGTCATGGACATGGACGTGCTCGTGAGAAGACCCATGGTCGTGAGCGCGCCTCTGCTCGCCGCGCTCCATCGCGGTTTTCTTCCCCGTCTCGAGATTGAGTACGCTCGCCACGACTTCGTCGCCGCATCCGCAATGTCCGCACATCACGCCGCCTCCATCATTTCGATCGATTTGACGATCAATTCCTCGCCACGAATGCGCTTCGACCGATGCGACCCGCACGGGCAGGGGGTGAACAGAGTCTCGGCTTCGAATTCGGCGCCGCACGTATCGCAGCGCGCGCGTCCTTCGATCTCGAGGATTTCGAGCGTGGCGCCTTCGAGCCCGGCGCCTTGTGCGACAACCTCGAAGCAGAAGGCGATCGCGTCGCTCATCACGCCCGAGAGCTTGCCCACTTCCAGCGTCACCCGGGTCACGCGGCGGCCCTTGGCGGCCTCGCTGACGATGGCGACGATATTCTGCGTGATGCCGAGCTCATGCATGGGCGAGGCCTCAACAGATGCGCGGCAATTGTTCGCCGACCAGCATGTCGACGATCCGCCGGCCGCCGAACACGGTGCGCATTGTCACCCGCCCGGCTTCACCCGAATACACGCGCCCGACGATCGCGGCGCGCTGCCCAAGCGGATGGGCGCGCATTGCTGCAAGCGCGGCCTCCGCCTCGTCCGGAGGCGCGATGACGACGATCTTGCCCTCGTTGGCGAGATAAAGCGGGTCGAGACCCAGGATCTCGCAGAAGGCCTTGACCTCCTCTCGAATCGGCGTCGCCTGCTCGTCGATCTCGATTGCGATCCGCGAGGCTTCGGCGATCTCGTTGAGCGCGGTCGCCAGGCCGCCGCGGGTCGGGTCGCGGACGAACCGCACGCCTGGCGCGGCGGCAATGAGCGCGGCGACCAATCCGTGCAGCGGCGCGCAATCGCTCTCGATCGGCGTCTCGAGCGCCATGTCGCCGCGCGCGCACAAAATGGCGGCGCCGTGGTCGCCAAGGAGGCCGTTGACCAGCACCGCGTCGCCGGCGCGGGCGCGATCCGCGCCCAAGTCGACGTCGGTCGCGGATGACGCCGACCCCGGTCGTGGTCAGGAAGAGCTTGTCGCAAGCGCCTTTGGCGACGACCTTGGTGTCGCCGGTGACGATGGCGACGCCCGCTTCGCGCGCCGTCGCCGCCATCGACGCGGCGATCTGGCGCAGAAGGTCGATCGTCACCCCTTCCTCGACGATCGCGGCGCAGGAGAGATAGAGCGGAACCGCGCCGCCAACCGCGAGATCGTTGACCGTGCCGCACACCGCGAGCCGGCCGATATCGCCGCCGGGGAAGATGAGCGGATCGACGACGAAGGAATCTGTGGTGAAGGCAACTCGGTCGCCGCGCCGCGCGAGATCGGCGAGATCGAGCCGCGCCTGATCGTCCAGCGGGGCGAGCAGCGGATTGTCGAACGCCCTGACGAACACGTCGTCGATCAGATCCTTCATCGCCTTGCCGCCGCCGCCATGGGCGAGCGTCACGGTCGGCACATGGACCCGGCCCAGCGTCCGTGCGCGAAGGGGCGCGACGACGTTCATTCGGCGGCCTCGTGACGCCTGAGCCCGCCATACCGATAATAGGCGGCGCAGGCGCCTTCGGATGAGACCATCAGCGCTCCGAGCGGCGTTTCTGGCGTGCAGGCCGTGCCGAACACCTTGCACTGATGCGGCTTGATCACGCCCTTCAGCACTTCGCCGCACTGGCACGCCTTGGGATCGGCGATCTTGACGTTGGGAATCGCGAATTTTCGCTCGGCGTCGAAGCGGGCGAAGGCGTCGCGCAGGCGGACGCCGGAATGGTCGATCGAGCCCAAGCCCCGCCATTCGAAGAATTCGCGCAGTTCATAGACAAGCGAGACGGCCGTGAGCGCCGGCGCGTTGCCCGCGTCCGGAACGACGCGAGCGTATTGATTTTCGATCTCGGCCCGCCCCTCCTTGATCTGCTTCAAGAGCATCCAGATCGACTGCAGGATATCCAGGGGCTCGAATCCCGCGATGACCATCGGCTTGCGGTAGTAGCGGGCGATGAACTCGTAAGGCGCGGTTCCGATCACCATCGAGACGTGGCCGGGGCCGAGGAAGCCGTCGAGCCTCAGATCCGGGCTGTCGAGAATTGCCTTGATGGTCGGCACGATCGTGATGTGGTTGCAGAAGACGGTGAAGTTCGCGATTCCCTCCGCCTCTGCCTCAAGGATGGTCAGCGCCGTCGACGGCATCGTGGTCTCGAAGCCGAGGGCGAAGAAAACGACCTCGCGGCCGGGATTGGCGCGCGCGAGCTTCAGCGCGTCCATCGGCGAATAGACCATCCGGACGTCGGCGCCGTCCGCCTTCGCCTGCATGAGGCTTTTGCGCGAGCCGGGCACGCGCATCGCATCGCCGAAGGTGGTGAAGATGACCCCGGGCTGCTCGGCGATGGCGACGCAATCGTCAACCCGGCCCATCGGCAGCACGCAGACCGGGCATCCGGGCCCATGCACGAGCTCGATTCCGTGAGGCAACATCCCCTCGACGCCATAGCGGAAGATCGAGTGGGTGTGGCCGCCGCACACCTCCATGAACTGCAGCGGCCGATCGTCAGGGATGGAGAGCGAGGCGGTCAGGCCCTCGATCTCTTTCAAGAGGAACCCCGCTTTGGCGCCGTCGCGAAATTCGTCGAGATATTTCATCCCGCCGCTCCCTTGGTCGCAGCGGAGCCGCGGTCGCCGGCGAGCAGAGTATGCACGAGATCCCACAGGATGTGATAGGCGGCGACGTGGCATTCCTGGATGCGATGGATCGAGGTCGCCGGGACGACGAGACAATGGTCGACGGCGCCGCTCGTGCGCATCTTGCCGCCGTCGCCGCCAGTCAGGCCAATCGTCGCGAGGCCCATCTCCTTGGCCTTGGCGAAGGCGGCGATGAGATTGGCCGAATTGCCGCTGGTCGATATGCCGATGAGCCCGTCGCCTGCCCGCGCCTGCGCGATCACCTGGCGCGCGAACACCTGCTCGAAGCCGATGTCGTTGCCGACCGCCGAAATCATCGCGATATCGGCGACGAGATTGATCGCCGCCAGCGCCGGGCGCCCGGCGGTGATCGGATGGACGAATTCGACCGCGACATGCGAAGCGTCGCAGCTCGAGCCGCCGTTGCCCATCGAGAACAGCCGGCCGCCGCGCCGATATACATTGGCGAGGGCCTTGGCCGCGGCGACCAGGATCGGCGCCTCGGCGGCAAAGAAGCGGGCGTTGGTCTCGCGCGAGTCGCGCGCCTTCTCCTCGATCGAATGGATGAGCGCCGCGTCGAGCTTTTCGGGCTCTTGGGTCGCGCCGTAAAGGAACGGGTAGAGCGCCTTGAGATCGGCTTCGCTGGCCATGGCGCATGCCTTCCTATTCGGCGGCGGAGCGGCGCATGGCGTCGAGCTCCTGCCGCGCCTCGCCGAGTTCGGTCAGGATTCTGAGCGTCTCGGCGGCCTCGGCCTCGTCGATGCGGCTCATTGCGAAGCCGACATGGATCAGGACCCAGTCGCCGATGCAAGCTTCGAGGGGATGTTCCTCATCGACGATGCAGGCGATATTGACCTGCCTCTTCACGCCGCTGACGTCGGCGGTCGCCAGCTTTTTGGCGGCGTCGTCGATTTTGATGATCCGGCCTGGGATTCCAAGACACATGATTGCCGTCCTTGGCTATTATCCCACGATTGGAGGCGCGTTGTCGCGCATGTTCGCTGCGTCAATGAGACGCGCTGCGCCGATCGCCGCCTGCCCGAGCGCCAGTCCGCCGTCGTTGGCGGGAACCTGGGCGTGCGTGAGAACGCGGAAGTTCGCGCGCTCAAGGCCTCGGACGACTTCCTCGAACAAGACCCGATTCTGGAAGCAGCCGCCGGAAAGCGCAACCGTCTCGAACCGCGCTCCGCCCTCGCCGTCCCGCGCGGCGAGCTTCAACGCCATGGCGACGACGATTTTGGCGAGGCCCTTGTGGAATCGCGTCGCCATCAGTGGGGCAGGCGTTCCGGAGAGGAGATCGCCGAGGATCGCCCGCCACATCGGCAGCGGCTCGATATAAGGCAGGCCGGTATCAAGCATGTTTGGGATGGAGAAAGGGTAGGCGAGCTCTTCGCGGTCGCCAAGCAGGGCGTCGCGATCGACGATCGCCTCGAGCCGCGCCGCTGCTTCGCCCTCGTACGCCTGACGGTCGGCGCAGAGGTTGAGGGCCGCGGCGACCGCGTCGAACAGCCGGCCGCAGGACGACGCCTTCGGCGCATTGACCCCGTTGCGGCTCATCGCGTCGAGCGTCGCCCGGGGCTTGCGCGCAAGATCGGCGACGAGCCCGAGCTCGGCGAAATTCATTGAGAACTCGGCCCACCCCATCTCGGCCATCAGATGGGCGTAGAGATTGCGCCACGGTTCGCGCGCCGCCTGCGCGCCCCCTAGCATCGCCAACGGCTTGAAGAGGCCGAGGCGTTCATACGAGCGATAGTTGGCCAGCAGGAACTCGCCGCCCCAAATTGTTCCGTCGTCGCCCCAACCTGTGCCGTCGAGGACGACGCCGAGCGCAGGCGGAGCGTCGAGGGGATAGAGGTTTTCGGCCAGGCAGGCGGCGACGTGGGCGTGATGATGCTGGGCTTCGATGAGCGCGACCGGCTGAGAGGCGGCGCGGGCGCGGGCGAGCTTGGCCGAAAGATATTCCGGATGCTGGTCGGCGATGAGCGCGACGGGCGAATGATCGAACAGTTTTGCGTAAAGCGCGAGCGCGCGGCGATAGTCGTCGAACGTCTCCGCGTTCTCGAGGTCGCCCTGGTGCTGCGACAGGATCGCCTCGCCATCCCTGACGAGGCAGAACGTCGCCTTGAGCTCGCCGCCCATCGCCAGGACTTGCGGCGCCGCCTCGAAGCCGGGCGGCAGCGCGAGCGGGGCAGGGGCGTAGCCGCGCGCCCGCCGCAGCATGCGGGGTTTTCCCGCCATCATCCGCACGAGCGAGTCGTCGACCCGATTGGCGATCTCGCGGTCATGGACGAGCGCGTAGGGAGCGATGCTCGCCAGCCGTTCGAACGCCTCTTCATTGCCGGTCGCCTGCGGCTCGTCGGCGACATTGCCGCTGGTCATCACCACCGGGCGATCCAGCCCATCGAGCAGCAGCGCGTGCAGCGGCGTCGTCGGCAGCATGAAGCCGAGCGTCGAGAGACCCGGCGCGACGTCTTCCGGCAGTCGCCGCGGCCCTTCGGCGCGCAGGAGGACGATTGGGGCCGTCACGCCGCCGATCAGCCGCTCTTCATCGCCATCCATGGCGCAATAGCGGCGCATGATCTCCACGTCGGCCGCCATCAGCGCGAACGGCTTCCTCTCGCGACGCTTCAACTGGCGCAATCGCGCGACCGCCTCGGCGCTGGTCGCGTCGCAGGTTAGGTGAAATCCGCCGAGGCCCTTGACGGCGACAATTTCCCCTTTCTGCAGCAGCGCGCGCGCCGCGTCGACGTCGTCGAGCGTCGACAGCTGGTCGAAGCTCAAGGCGCGGCCGTCGAAGCGGATCAGCCTCGCCCTGGGGCCGCAGACATGACAAGCGATCGCCTCGGCGTGGAAACGGCGATCGGCCGGGTTTCGATATTCGTGCGCGCAGGCGCCGCACATGGCGAAAGCCGCCATGGTCGTCAGGGCGCGGTCGTAAGGGATACCGGTGACGATACTGAGCCGCGGACCGCAATGGGTGCAGTTGGCGAACGGATAGCGGAAGCGGCGCTCGGACGGATTGGCGATCTCGGCCGCGCAGGCCGCGCAGATCGCGGCGTCGGGGGCGACCTGGGTATGTACGGCGCCCGCTTGACTATCGGCGATGCGGAACTTGGAAGACAATCGGCCGCGATAGGCATGGGTCTCGATGGCGTCGATGCGCGCCAGCGGCGGCGGCTCGCGGGCGATCCGGGCGAGAAAGTCCTTGACCGCCGCGGCCTCGCCGCCGACCCGCACCAGAACGCCTTCGGCGTCGTTCAGCACTTCGCCGCTGAGATCGAGTTCGCGCGCCATCCGCCACACGTTCGGGCGAAAGCCCACCCCCTGGACGCGCCCGCGCACCCGAATCTCCATCGTGAGATAGTTTGGATCGCGGGCGAACTCGCCCCCTGGCGTCATGGCGCGACACACCACAGAAGTACGCGATTGCTGGGCATGGCTCCCTGTCAAAAAATCCGCGGCATCAGGCGCCAGCGGACTTTGGCGCAGTAGTCCGTGTAGCCGGCCAGATTCTCGGCCAGGAATCTTTCCTCGTCGAAGAGCCGCAAGACAAGGCAGAGAATGGCGAGGAGGGCGGGAATGAGCGCCCAAAAAGAGCCGAGCGCTAGAGGCAGCCCGATGAAATAAACCGCCGCGCTCGAATACATCGGATGCCGCACGAATGCGTAAGGGCCAGTGGAAATCACTCTTTGGTCCTTGGCGACCTCGACGGTCGCCGAGCCGAACGAATTCTCCTTGAAGACCCGGAGCGACATCCACATCGAAACAAGGATCAAGAGATCGCCCGCGACGGAGAGCCACGGCGGGACGTTCGACCACCCGAAGCGGCGGTCGAGCCCCGGCACGATGAATGCTACGGACATCAGGAGCACCAACCAAAGCACGACGATTTTCTGGAACGGCCGTTGCTCCGACACCGGTCCAACTTTGGTCCTGTTCTCAAGGAGTATCGGGTCATTGATAATGTAAAGCGTGAGAGGGACGCCAGATAGGGCGACGACCCCGAGGTAGACCCATGCCTGCCAGTAGCGGAGCGTGCCCGCGGCTAGGAACAGGGCGATCACGATAACGACAAGACTGGCGACGAACCAGGCCCACGCCTTTACCCTGGGATCGTTCATCCCCCTAGAGCGCGGATCGGCTTTGGAAGCCCGCGCTTCCGCTTACCCGTGCTGCAAGAGTCTTTCGCCGCGCCTCCACAGGAAACCAAGCCCGGCCACTCCGAAGCCAAGAAGGACCAACGAACTCAGCTCCAGCGCCGAGGGGGCAAATCCATCGACAACGGCGTAAGGCGTCCCTGTGGCTGAATCAATATATACGCTCGGCGCGCGCCGGTCGACCTCATTCCGTTTTATGGAAAAATGCTTCCGTAAAACCGAAGCTAGTGCTACCATGCAGTTCGCCATGGCTCCGATTGACAGTCGCGAACGATGATGGCGCTAAACGGCGGCGGTCGCGCGCATTCAATGCACATCTATGCCGCTGGGCCTACCTCCGCCAAGACTGGCGAAAAACGGAGTAAGTCGTTGAAATAGCTGAATCAGCGGAAGGTGAAAATTTGGATTTTCCTTCCTTTCGTTTTGAGTTTGCTTCCATAAGCTCTTGGAAAATCCTTCCAAAAATTTTGAAAACGCTTCCCTCTCCGCCGTCTCCTGAGGCTTGCATGATTAACGGAATCTAAGCGCTGGATCGTCTCCTCCGCAAGTATTGCGGAGTTTAATTTTCCGCCTGTTAAATTTTTGTCAATACAAGTGGCCGAACACTGAACGATCCGCTGGGTAATAGAAGCGCTGTCTTTAGATCATGCTTGGCCGGCGCCGAGGGCGCCAGCTCGACAGGCGCATTGCCGCCCACGATGACAACGCCGGTCGAGACGAGGGAGGGCGGACATGCTTGCATGGCTGCTTTGGCAACTGGAGAGGGTTCAGCGCATACACGCAGTGGCGGGCCTGTTCATAAATGAGTTTGGCGTCGAGGCGTGCGCGGAAGCGCGCCGACGGGAGCGAGAGGCCAATAGCGCCGGAACAGCGCGAGAATGGAAGCGCGTAGCATCGGTCATTGCCCGGCGGACCTCAAAGCGCGTCGACCTCGGCGCTGCAACGCCTCCAACGCTTTCGGAATTTGAATCAGTCGACGAACCGACGCCCATCGTCTCGGAACAACCGCAGACGTTCCGGATCCAATTCGTTTGCGGGACGCCCGATTACGGGCCGATGAATTTGACGGAGAAACAGATTGAGGCGGCAGACGAATCCGCCGCGATCGTCGCCGCTGCAAACAGCAAGTGGCCGCCTCAGACGATCGGATTGCGCATCCTGGATCGCGACGGCCGCGAAGTCTTCGCGCGAGAGAAAGCCAAACGCACACAGAACAAGGCCGGCCTCTAGGTTCCGTCGCCGGGCGCCGCAGGGTTATGTCTATGCATCTTATGTTGGGCCGGACCGGAACTTTGTGACGGAGCGACGGACGGGCTCGACCCATTTTGACACTTCGCGTCCAAGACTTTGGTTTCCTTCGCCCCGCGCAAGGTCACGTTATTCAGTGTGTCCGTCCCGACCAGAAGCGCTCCAATGCTCGTCCAGGATCCATCCTGATTCCGTTTCCACTCGGCGCAACTGAGCTGAAGCGACTTGCCGTGGACCTCGACGGTATCTTCCTTCGCGTCTTCCGCGATCGCGGCGCCCTGCATTGCGACAGAGACCCAGAGTAGCGCTGTGACTCGAAGCATCGTAGTTGCCCTCGCGCGAAAAATCGGCGCAGCGTCGGCATCGGAGCACTCGCCTGGAGCGGAGTTCGAGAGCTGCGGTCGTCTCCATCCGGGTTCGTAACTGGCGCGCCCAGCGGGGATCGAACCCGCGTTTCCGCCGTGAAAGGGCGCGCCATTTTTCCATAGCCGTCCATACACGCTTAGCTAAGCCATTGATATGGCAAGAATGCGTCTATTACAGCTTGCGCTCGCCCACCCGCGTTCATACCTGTGTGTTGGACAGATGTTGGACACGCTCCAGCGCACGGAAGCGCGGAAGAGGGATAACGGCAAGTGGCGAAGGCAGTCAGCAAGATTGGGACGCGCGAGCAGCGCAAGAAGCTGAAGCCGTCTGGCAAGCCCTACCTCGAGGCATTCGAGAGGGGTTTCGATATCGGCTATCGCAAGGGCCAGCGCGGCGGAAGCTGGGTTCTCAGGCGCTACCTAGGGCGCGAGCGCGGGTATGCGGTCGAAAGCATTGGTCGCGCCGATGACGATGCGAACGAAGCGCGAGCGCTGAGCTATGAGGCGGCGCGAGAAGTCGCCCGCAAGCGGATGGCAGCGCTCGTTGAGGAACCCGAGCAGGCAGGGCCGCCTGTCACAGTCGCCCGAGCAATTGAGGAGTACATCGCCGGACGTGAAGCCAAGGAGATCACGCGCCGGGGCGCGATCACTGCCGGCGCCGGTCGGAAGGGCCTGAAAAAGGATGCAGGCTCACGGCTTAAACACGTCGACGAGAAGCTCGCTTCGAGGTCGCTGGCGGAGATCACGACCAACGACCTGATCACGTGGCGCGAGAACCTGAGGGGTATGGAGGCGAGCACCGTTCGGCGCATCGCCAACGACTTCAAGGCGGCGCTCAATACGGCGGCGAAGCGTCACAAGGTCAAGTTGCCGCCTTCCATCCGCGACACGATCAAGGATGGACTCGCCACGCCCGAGCCGGGCGCGCCGCCTGCCCGAGACATTCAGCCTCTGTCGGACGAGGATGTCATCGCTCTGGTCGAGGCCGCGGAGGGAGTCGACAAAAAAGACGGCTGGGGCGGCGACTTGGCCATCGTCGTTCGCGTGCTCGCCGCGACCGGAGCGCGATTTTCGCAGATCATTCGCATGCGGGTCGGCGACGTCTTGCGCGAGGATGAGCGGTTGCTGATCCCGACATCCTTCAAGGGGAAGGGCAAGAAGCAGAAGACGCATACCCGTGTCCCGGTCGCCCCTGACGTGATCGAAGCGCTGGCGAAGATAACGGCAGGCCGCAAGGCGGGCGAGCCGCTATTCCTGCGGCCCGAAAAAGTGCGGGTGACGTTCACGAAATGGCGGACGGTCGGGCGCGAGCCTTGGTATGCGGCGGCGGAACTCAACCGGGTTTGGAGCAAGATCGTCAAAGAGGCGAAGGCTGAGCGCGAAACCATCCCACTCGACACCATCCCGTACGCGCTGAGGCACGCGTCCATCGTGCGGAACCTTCGCGAGGGACTGGGGACCGAGCACGTCGCCCAGTTGCACGACACGGGCGAGAAGATGATCTCGGCGCACTACGCCGCCAACATCACCACCGCGTTCGACAAGATCGCTGCCCGCGCCGCCCTTTCGTTTGCAGTGAAGCCGTCCGCTCCGCCGCCGCCGGTCGATAGCGCGAAAGGCAAGGTGGTCAAGCTCAGGGCCGCGTCATGAGCCAGCGCGACCGGGACGACCGCTTGGCCGCGCGCATGCGCGAGATCATGGACAAGGTCGTCGACGACCTCCGCAAGGAGATCACCGCCGACGACCTGCCTGAAGTGATCGCATACAGGCCGCCACTCTCGCCGGAGGAGATCGAGCTAGGCGCACGCTGGGGCACGATGGCGCTCGGCGACCCGCTCGCGATCATCCCAGAGGCGCGCGACCTTGCACTGGGCGCGGTGAGGCCGGAGGTCGATGCCCAGGCCGCTTTCCTGATAGTCGTCGCGGACGCGGCGGAGGCCTGCGCGGCCAAGAAGATCGAGCCTCGCAACAGCGCCGCCTGCGCCAAGAAGATCAAAAAGCACGTTGACGCTGAGCGCGCCGATCGCGAACTTCCGCCCGTCGGCATCGGTCGGCTGAAGCGCGCTCTTGGTCAGTTAGCAGCCGAACGAAAAAATAATTCCGGTTCGGGTCTATAGAGCCGAACCTTCGACCCCATTGCGCGCGCCGGCCGGCGGCGTCCAGATCGGCTCCAGCCAATACACGGCGCTGGAGCACTGAGATGGACCGCGACGCCTATTCAATTCAAGAATTCTGCGAACGGCACTGCCTGAGCCGGGCGAGCTTCTACAACCTCGCGAAGATCGGTAAGGCGCCGCGCGTTCTCCGCGTAGGAACGAAGGTCCTGGTTTCGAAGGAAGCCGCCGAGCAGTGGCGGCGAGAGCGCGAGGCCGAACCGCTGAAGAGCATCCACCCGGCCGCCGCGACCAAGCCCACCGCCGCGACCGTGGGTTGATGAGGGTTCCCGGCCCCTCGGCGCCAGCGGCGGCGTCGAAAGGCCCGGGGCCTCGTTCTAGCTCGTCAGAACGTCTCCCGACTACACCCGCAGGCCCTAGCGCGCAAGCGATGCGCGATGTCGCCGCCTCGCTGCGCCGGCGCGCCGGCAAGCTTCGCCAGTTGGGCAGCTCGAAAGCCGCGGCCGAATTCGAGCGCATCGCCGGCGAGCTCGAGCGGGGGCGAGCATGACCAGCCCGCTCCGCACCGTGCTCGAGGCCGCCTGCGCCGCCCGCCAGATTGAGCGCGCTTTCCGTCTACACCAGCGCGTCCACATTCGACGCATGAAAGCGTTGGACCTCTACTGCGGCGCCGGCGGAGCGAGCCTGGGTTTGACCCAGGCCGGGTTTGAGGTCTGGGGCGTCGATATCGAGCCGCAGCCTCACTACGCCCTGGGCCGCGACCAATTCATCCAGGCCGATGCGCTCGGCCTTTCGCTCGACTTCATTCGGGGCTTCGACTTCCTATGGTCTAGCCGGCCCTGCCAGGCGCTGAGCGCGATGCGGAGCCTGCACAACGCCAAGCCGCACCTCAACCTGATCCCGGCGACCAGGGAGCTTCTGAGGGCCTCCGGGCGTCCGTATGTAATCGAGAATGTCGAGGGCGCACGGCCTCACCTGATCGAGCCGTTCCTGTTGTGCGGGACAATGTTCGGTCTCGGCGCCCAGGGGCGTGAGCTTCAGCGCCACCGCCTGTTCGAGACATCGTTCCCGCTCACGACCCCCGCCTGCAAACATAGCGGCCGGCCAGTCCTAGGCGTCTACGGCGGCCACGTTCGGGACCGAAGGCGCCCAGCCGGCAAGAACCACGTCAGCGGCTCCAACCTTCCGATCGGCGTTGGCCGGGAGGCGATGCAGATGGGCTGGGTAAACGGCGCCGAATTGTCGGAGGCGATCCCGCCGATCTTCGCCAAGTTCATCGCCGAGCAATTCTTGAAGAGCTTCGCGCCAATTCCGGCGCATGAAGAGGAGAAGTAGTCATGACTACCACCAAAGGCCGGATGTCGCCGGCCGAACTGAAGGAGGCGTGCTACCGCGCCGCGGGGACCGCCGCCGTCGGCTACGTGCTCGGCTTCATCTACGAAGACGCGGCCGTCAACAACGACGGCTTCGGCTGGCCGACCATGGCGTCGGAGGTCGATCTAGGGCCTGCGAACGAAGGAGACCTGTTCAAGTTCGGCACGCTCAAGGCGAGGGTCAGCGAGGCCGGGCATCTGGCCGCCCTGAAACACCGCGGCCTTGGTTCTCATGGTCTCTGCCTCGATGGGGAACTGACCGACACCCGCGGCGTCCTCGACGACGCGAAGGTATGGTCGGCGATCGAGGCCCTGGCCGCGTTCATCGAGGGCAACGATGACGGCGACGGCTACTACAGCGCGCTCGGCGTCAACACGGACGAAAAGGGCGAGGAAGGCGGCGGCCTCAAGGTGCTGAAGGCGGCCGGGCTGACGCCGACGTACTGGGCCGACGTGGGCCGCGCCGCCTGGCGCGAGCGCTGCGAGCGCTGCAAGGGCCGCGCCGACGAGATCCTGGCCATGACCGACGACGAATTGAGCCGCATGCCTTGGACGCGCGAATTGATGGCGCCCGAGGAGCTTAAGGACTGGGTGGCGACGAGGCCGGCCGCCGGGCTCGCGATCGACATCGAGACGTGCGGGCTGGGTTGCTGGGCGGCCTATGACGCCGACCCCTACGGCGTCCGCGGCGACGACCTGTCCGACGAGATGAAACAGGTCGGAACGAACCGGTGGGTCCGATCCCCGGAGAGCCGGGGCTGGGTCCATGAGGGCGATCTCCCGTCCCAGAAGGCCGCGGCCATGTACGACCGCATCACGCGCGAATACGCGCTCTGGGAGGCGGCCGTCGAACGGCATGCCGGCTGGCGTCCCAACGGCCGCAACCCGATCAAGGTCGATCCCGACGCGCCAGATTGGCGCGGGCTTATCGCCTGGTTCCGCTCAAGCTTTCCCGACGAGGCCCGCGCGATCGAGGCGCGTGTCGTCGCGGGGCGCAACGAGGGGTTCAGCGCATGAGCACGCTCTATCGCGTAACGACTATCGTGTCGGAGTTCCAAGGGCACCGGGACGTGTCGATCAACTGGTTCGTGGAAGGGAGAATCGACCCGGTTGAGCGGCCCTACGCCGAATTGATCGAGGGTTACGACCCTGCCGGGGATTTCGGAAGGCGCTATCGACGAATTGTTCAGTGCCGCCGAGGCCGACGCGTTCGTTGCTTGGCTCAAGAATAACAGCGAATGGACCGCGACGGTCGAGGAGGCGGGGTTGCCGATCGCGAAGAACATCATCGGCTTCGGAGCTATCCCCGTCGGCGGCCCTCAGGATTTCCTGTGCCTGGACACGTCGACGTCGTTGGGCTTTTCGGTCTGGGGTTATTTCGACCTTACGGGCCATGAACCGATCGATAAGTCGGTCCCGGCTCGACATCAGTTCCCAAGCATCTTCCTCATCGAGGGTAGGGCGGTGACCGACTACTCCGAGCTTCTCGACCTATGGCGCGCCGGCGTGATCATGGCCCGCGCTCGCCGCGAACGGCCGGGAGATGCGCGTCTACGCCTTCCGGCCCAAGGTGATCGAGGCGCTCGAGGGTCTGCCGCTTGGCGCCGAGATCGCTGTTTGCGGCAGGCGCTGGGCCCCGCACGGGCGCGATGAGGGCGTCGTTGGCGACGCGGTTTTGACCAGAGACGGGCCGGTTATCCGCGGCCGTTCGGCGGCTGAGCCTCGGGAACCGGCGCCGGCGCCGCTGCTCACCCCGATCGACGATTCGGAGATTCCATTTTGAGCGCCGCGCGCCACGACGCTTTCGACCCGGCGACCGTCGTGAAGGCGCTGCGCCGGCGCGCGGCGTCGATTCGCTGGGGCAGCGACGCTCGGGCCGCGGAGATCGCCGCGGCGCTCGAGCGCCTGGCGGCGGAGATCGCTGGACCCGAAAAGAAGGTCGAGCCGCGATGAACGAGCGCCTGATCCGCCGCAGCGCCTTCGATCTCAGCGAGCAGGCGGCCGAGACGACGAGCGGCGGCGAGAAGCAGCCCAAGCCGCCAACGAACGGCGGCGACGCCGACGCCAAAGCGGCATCCCGCACCGAACTGCTCATCTCCGCTTGGCGAAGCCGCCAAATTCCTCCCCGCGACTATCTGCAGGGCGAGGTTTTCTGCACGACGTCCCGATGGCTCGTCTACGGCGACACCGGGGTCGGCAAAACGCTGTTTACGATGGACCTTGCAGGCTCGATGGCGTCGGGGAACGCCTTCCTCGGCTGGGAGGGAAAGCGCAAGGCGCGGGTCATGTATCTCGACGGCGAAATGCCGGACGAGACGTTCAAGGAGCGCATGATCCTCATCGGCGATCTCTACGGCGACGGCATCGCTCTCTACGGCTACAACCGCGACGTTCTCGGGCCCGACGAAATGCCGCCTCTTGACACGCCCCGTGGCCAGCAGTGGCTCATGCGCGAGATCGATAAGATCAAACCGGACGTCATCGTCTTCGACAGCATCATGTCGCTGCTCAGCGGAATTATGGCCGAGGAGGAAAGCTGGACCAAGGTCAAGCTCCTCGTCCGCAAGCTGTCGAGCATGCACATCGGCCAAATCTGGCTGCACCACACCGGCCACGACACGAGCCACGGCTTCGGCACCAAGACCCGCGAGTGGGAGATGGACACCGTCGTCTCGCTGACCAAGGCGGGGGAGGACGAAGCCCGCATCATCATCGAGTTCAAGAAGGCGCGGCTGCGCACGCCGAAAACCGTTCTCCAGTTCAGGCCTCGGATAATCGAGCGCGGCGAAAATGGCTGGGTCGAGGTCGGCGACGGCACCGTCGCAACCACGGCGACGAAGGGCGGGCGCACCGAACACGCTAACATCAAGTTCGCGCTCATTCAGGGCTACGACCAACTCTCCGATGCGGTCGAGCCGTCATCGGGCCTCGCTGGCGAGCGCGTTTTCAAGGTGTCGGTTGAGGTGCTGCGCGAGCACCTCAAGTCCCGTGGCTATCTGGACACGAAGCCCGGCGGCTCGGCCCTCTCGACAAACGCAAGGAGCAGCTTCCACCGCGTCAAGACCGACCTGCTCAGGAGCGGCCAGTTTGTCGAGGGGGACGGGATGATCTGGAGATCGAAGAGGAGAGAGCAATGACGACGACAGCCAAGACCAAGCCCGCGAAGAAAACGGCACGGGATGAGCCGCCGCTCGTGGGGGCGGTCGAGTTCCTCGCCGTCCAGGTCAAGGAGGGGTCGGAGCGGATAGCCGATGCGCTTCACGACATCGCGACGGCGATCTCCAACCACAAGGAGGATAGGAGATGAGCAAGCCAGCGTCGCCAGCCAGCATGACGCCAGACGAGATGGCAGCCGCCGCAGACGACATGGCGGCCGTCCTCGAACGCCAGCCGCAATTGGGCATCTCGGGCTTCGGCGTATTCACCCGCGCCAAGACGCGATCCGATCGCGCCGCCGAACTCGGCCGCTCGCGCAACAGCATCCGCCAACCGGGGGCTCTGGCGCAGTTCATGGCCGCCCGCCGATGGCTGAGCCGGTTCGGCAAGATCAAGGCCATCAACAAGCGCGGATCGAGCTACGGCCTGAACCACGTCGCGGAGCACGAGACCGGCTATATCACCAACGGCGTCTTCATCGCCGCCGCCATCGCCGAGGGCTTCACCGTAGAGCGCGCCGAGGGCGGCCCGAACGCGTGGTTCAACATCTCCAGCGAGGCATGGCCGTGACCGACGCCGGAGCCCAGATCGCGGACACCCTGACGATCTCCTCGACCATCCACGGCGACCGCGTCTGGCGGCGCGTCGGCGAACGCCCCCACGTCACCCGCGACGGCCGCCACATCGTCCTCGCGACCTGGGAAACGCCGTGCGTCATCTGCGGCAAGCCGTTCCAGATCAGCCTGCCCACGGGCGTCCGCTCAATTCGGCAGAGCAAGGGGTTCGAGGCGGTGACCTGCCCCGACCACCGCATGACGACATCCGAGGCAGCGCGGCTAAGGCACCGTGGCAAGGCGGCCCTCACGGCCATCAAGCGCCGGAAGCTCGCCGCGTCAGGCTGACCCCACCCGGCGGCGACATGGGAGCGTTGCATCCGCGTTGCATTAGCATTGCAGCCAGCGTTGCATGCAACGGCCCTGCAACGATGCCGCGTTGCATCAGCGTTGCATCCAGCAATGCCCCCCTGGTGGGGGTTCTGCTGCAACCCGGCTGAGGGGGCAACGGCAACGGCAACGGTCGCGGTGGTGGAAAGGAAGCGGGACTTCGAGCGGAGGCTAGCCTGAGGCTTGGAGACCCACGACCCAAGCCCACTTTCTTCTCGGCGTCCTCTTGATGCCGGCGGCGCCGTCCGCGGCCTGGCGCAGTTTCCCCGCCGGCGGCTGGGCGCTTCCTCCCCCTCCCCAGCCGCGCAGGCATGCGCCCCGGCAAGGCGGAAACTTGTATCGCTGTGGACGGGCGTAGACCAGCAAATACAGTGGCTTAAGCGTCGCGCAGAGCGATAATGTCCAACGTTTGGCCAACTTGGAACCGAGGCGGACACGCTTACGCACCGCGTCCCGATGATCCGCCTCTGGAGTTGTCACGCTCCCGGACTTTGGCGGGGAACTCGTCCGGCTGCCTGTCCGCTCGAACGACGGCGTTACCGTAAATGACTGGTAGAGCAGTGATGCGCCGGTCGGGAGTCCGATCGGCTGAAAGATCGAACGGTGCAGTAGCGATGCCAGCACGTCCGCCTGTTCAGGGACCAGAGTGACCTCGTCGCTTAGGTCACACGGCGCGTCGATCTCGACGCCGAAAATGGGTGACACTTCGCTATAGTTGGCTGAATTCCGCTCTACTTCGCTCGAAAAGGCGGCAAGGATGGCTTCCGGCCTCTTCTTGGCGACGAGCAGGTTGATCGCCCATTCGCCGAACCGCGGTGTAGTGACGTGACCGCCGCCATCCCCGGTGTAGATCCAGACATTGCGGAAGTCGCTGAAAGGCTCGACCTGCGCGAGCGCCTTGCCGAGGCGTGGCGCGGTTTCTTGCCGCCAGAGGCCATAATCCCGGCCGCGATCGATTTGCGCAAGCTCGGCCGCTGCGCCTTCGAGAAGTTCGATCGCGGAAATACGCTCCCGGCCATTCATATCGCACCCTGCCCGCCCCTATTTGGATTTGACGGCGCGGAAGCAGGAGCGTGTGCGATGCTCGCCGCTTGTCGACTGGCCGGTCTATTCGCGCTTGTGGCGTAACTATGCAACGGTCAGGGCGCGCTCGCAATGCAGGTGGACGCGAGCAGCGTGACGTAGGAGCGCTGGCAGGGCGGAAGCTGCAACGGTCAGGGCGCGCTCGCAATGCAGGTGGACGCGAGCAGCGTGACGTAGGAGCGCTGGCAGGGCGGAAGCAGGCGAACGCCCGTGCCCGTTGAACCACTCCCAGACGCCGTCGCGAATGACTTGGCTCCCGCGTCCTGCATCGTCCCATAGGGGTCGTCGATCACATACTCGTCCGCGCCACGGCCCAAGATCGAGGTGCCGACAATATAGCGGGCAAGGGATTTCTAATATCGAGTGATGGGAGCGGCGGCAGGCTTTATCTGGGCGATCGGGCAATCCGTGCGGCCGGTGGCGCTGCAGGCAGCTTGATCCAGTTCCGACTGAGGCTCGACGCAAATCGCTTCGACCTAGGCCGGAAATAGGAGCGCGTGCAGCCGGCGGCGGCATCAGGTCAGGGGAATCCTCGTTCGCCGTTAGTGCCCGATGCAATCGGATGCACGTTCGAAGACAGAGGCAGCCCCGCGACGGAACCTGGTAATGCGGTTTTGACCCGCGGATTAGAGCTTGATCGACCACTGGTAATGCGGTTTTGACCCGCGGATTAGAGCTTGATCGACCAACGTCGTGGACGCCGCCGCCGACCTCACGCGCTCGCAAACGCATCTCGATCCAGGATGTAACCGGGTCGGGATGCTTTGCCGCGCCCCGCGCTTGACAGGACGGACATTAGACGGCGAGGGCTGCGCGGGGATCAACACAAGGTCAGCGGCGAGCAGGGCCGAACGCATCAGTCTGGCGAGTCAGGGGCTCGGTCGCGCCTCTAACCGCTGCTTCGGTCAGTTGCTTCAGTTGTTCAGGTGTCAGACCGAAATTGCAGGTTACCGTGTTGCCGCCCGACTCGATGCCGCCGGTTGTGACGGTGCACGAGCCCGACACCGCTGTTTCTGCCGCTTCGGTTGCATGCGGCGCGAGGACCGTCAGCACGGCGGCGAGCGAAGCGGCGAGGCGTATCGACCCGCACCTCATGGCTTAGGGCTCGGATCGTGCAACGTGCAATTGACCGTGTTGTGGCCGGACCCGATTCCGCCCGCAGCGACGTTGCAGTTGCCGCCCGGCCCCCCGCCATTTGGGACGCTGGTCATGCTTGCCAGAAGCCAAGCAAGAATACCGAAGGCCCCAATTGAGAAGGCACCGACCGCGACGAAACGAAGCATCGGTGCGCGGTCGGCTCGCGGCAACGAGGAGGTCCGATCAATCAAAACTCGCGCGATGAGCGCGATCATCCCAATCGCGACCCCAGCAACCCCGGCTGTTTTTCCAAGCTCGGCGAGCGACGAGAGGTCTATCGGAGCCTCCCCAGTGGACCGCTTCCCCGGCGGCCTTAGTTCAATTCAACCACTCTGACGTGCAACTAGCAATATTTGCCTGTAATGCTCGAATCCATCTGTGATCCCGGTCACAGCCCAATGCGGGGCAATCGGCAGCCCGAAGGCGACGCTCGGCAATGGCTACTCGGACCGGGGCCGGTCTAGACGCCGACGATGGCGCTGCCCTTAGAATCTCTTCTGGCCTCTGTGTCGGTGGGGCAAGGCCCTCGTCGTGAGTCGGCTTAGTCGAAGCGTTGTGCTCGACCAGTCAATCGTTGTCGATCACGATGCCATCACGTTGCGCGAGCCGTAACGCCTCGGCGACCATCCTCGCCTTCTCAATCGGAATTCTAGTCCAGTCGTAGCGCTGGGACGCGTCGGTCGCGACCTTCAATGGTTGGGCAGACTTGCCGTAGCCTCGGTCGAGATATTCGCGGACCGCCATCACGCGGATGTTGCCGGGCTGAAGTCTTGTCGGTGGCGATGTCGACGAGCGCCGCCCTCATCAACTCGGTCTCGCCTTGAAAGAGGGCTTTCATCTCGCGCGTCGAGATGTTCACCGAGCCCTTCTGACGCCCACCGGTTTTCTTTCCCAGAGCCATCTATTTCGATCTATTTTAGACGACGGTTTTAAGGGCGCACCCAAGCACCCCGCATTGCGCGTCGCGGAAACTGATCGCAGGGACCACCGGCGTACTCGCTCGCAGCATCCAGCCCGCATCTGGGACCCAAGCCGAATCTTATCGGCGATGCGAGACCCTAGATAGTTCCGGTTTCACCAATGCGTCAAGCTTCCGCACCAGCGCTTGGCGAATTGAAGCAAAAAAGCCCCGCAGTTGCCGCGCGAGTCCAACCTGCCGTCGCCGCGCCGCCCGAGCCGGTCATTGGCCGGTTACCTGCGCGATAGCTCGCACCATGCGTGTCGGAATGTTCACGCACTATCGTACCGTGAGGCCACTGGCGGCCGAAGCCCCCTTCTATGGGGTGAGAGCGATGATGTCGGCAGCATAATGTTCGCATATCGGCGGACATTGAGTTTCAGAGGCCGCCTCGTGTGAGCGCATCCTTCATGATCCGGTTTCGGACCACCGCAGAGACAGGAGCGACCATGTAGCCCGTCTTCAGATCGCCGAGGACGATTGACTCTTCGCGCGGGCCAAGACGCCAACGGATCGCGATCATCAAACAAATCGACGCATCGAGGCGATCCTGATCAGCCTTCCTCGGCATCTCGACTCGGCGCAAATCATCGAACCAAGCAACAAGGCCATTGAAGCCGTAACGGCTCGCCTCCGCGCCGTTGGGCACGATCGTCGGCTGGTCCAAGGCCACGATCGTGGGCGCGCCTGGGCGCTGAATGGCCCGGATGTAGTCGAGGGCGCGGTCGAAACCGACCAATTCCGGTGGCCGGAAACCCGTGAAACCGGCACCGTCGAAATGCACGGAGCAGATCGCGCCTGGCGACTTGGCGTTGTTGGCCCAGGCGGAAGTCGAAGCCTACGAACTGAACTGGTCCGCTGGGCTCTGAATTAGGACCGGATGTCAACGTCACCCGGCCATTTTCTGGAATCGTTCAAAATGATGAGCCAAGTAAGGCTTATGCCCCTCCGCGAGCCTGATGCGGTCCACGCCAAGCTTCAGCAGTGCGGTTGCCTTGTCAGTGAGCTTCGGAGACAGCAGGATCGCCCCATCGGCATCAATCGTCATCAGCGCCGCATCAAAGGCCGCGTCGAGATGCGCCACGAGGAGGAAGCCGTTGTAGACGTCGAGGCGTTCCTCGTCGGTCTCGCAGTCGGCCCAGGGCTTCGTGTGGCTCGCGCGAAGGAGCGCGCGGTCGGAAATGCCGGTGATCGGGCAGCGGCCGCTCCAGTAGTCTTCGAGGGACGCGCGGAAGATGTCCTGGCCGATACGCTGCTTGGCGAGGCGCTCGGTCTCGGTGGCGGTGGGCATGGACTGTGTCTTTTCGCGGTAGGCGGCCAGCGGCGTGTCGGGGAGCGCGCGTATGAGGGCGGCGGCGCGGCGGATCGCCTTGTCAGCGTAGGGGCCGGCGTCGCCGAAAATGATGAGGCCGACGGCGTCGACGGCATAGGGCGCGGCGCTCTCGGCGTCCTTGCGCATTTCCAGCGACACCAGGGAAGGAACCCGCATGGCGAGGGTGTCCGGCGTCGTCCAGCGGATCGAAACGGACTTCCCGTTCAGGCCCGGGCCGCCGAAGCGGTAGCCGAAATCGTCCCGGCCGAGGCTGATCGGAAACCCGCTGGTGGTGGCGAGCATCTCGATCCGCCAGGAGCCGTGATCGTTCATGTCTGCGCCTGATCTTCGGGCGCTTGCCTCGCGCCATTGTGGCCATTGTTCCTGCCGAATTTTTGTGCGGCCCGGCTTTGTGGTCAAGCTTTATGCGGCGCTGCGGGTCCCGAACTGTTGGTCCCAGGCTTCGAGCACCAGGCGACGGGTCCGATATTCGCCATATCGCCGAATTTCGTTCTCCTTCAGGACGCGGAAGGTTTCGGAAGGATAGTCGGGGCCCATGACGTCGGCTGGATCGAGGATGTAGCGGAGCTCGTCCCGGGTCAGACCGTAAGCGCGGGCATAGAAGGCGTCGAGTTCGGCGCGTAAGAGCGCGCGGCGGTCTTCGTTCCAAGCGAACGGCGGCCCTTCGTAGCCAAGGTCTCGAGCAAACGGCGTCATCGAATAGCTCGTGTAAACGAGTTCGAGGACGCGCGGAACGATGAAGACGAGGTCAGTGTCGGAATAGGCAGAAGGCGGCAGAACGGCAATCTGCTTCGCAATAAAAAAATTCAAGTGTGTCCCACCAACCTTCAATCTCGCAATGTAGTCCAAAGGTAATGAAGCAAGATTGGCGACAAAAGAGGCCAGTTTCCGTGAACTCGATCGAGATCGACGGGAGCCACACGGGCAGGCTGTTTCCGACCCCGGCAAGAGGAAAAACTGATCCAATCACCGTTCTTTCATTACCGGCATTTGTTATGTCCCTCCAGCCGCAAAGCCAGTCGCGGTTCCAACCAATTCCAGCCAGTCTCGCGGATACTTCTTTTGAGTGGCTCCAATATCGAGCGCCGACTTCAAAGTGAGCATCGCTTTTTTCAGCCAACGTCAGATATCGTGCGTCGTCGTCGCCGGCAGCACCCTCATCGTATGTCGCCCAGCGATGATCGAACTGATTTACCATTTTTGCTTCATAAATAGGAATCCAGCGGCCTCGGTCCACATTTTCAGAAATCTTCAGGCACATCCCATTCCATTCCTTGGCGTATCCCACGTGCAGCCAATAGCTGTGCCGCTGTGCGAAACAGGCCAGAATCGTTTGACATGTGGTACACCGTTGCGAATTTGACGCCCCAAGGATTACGCGCTTCGCCCGTTCCTTCATGAATCAGTATCGGTACGTTTCCATATAACTTTCGCATTAGTGCGGCATCGACACGTGAGCGAAAGACCGGCGCGGTTTTCGTGTTCGGATTAAGTGTAAGGATGTCCTTGGCCGACAACGAGAAGAAGCGGTCATCCTGTGTGAAGTCCTTCATTTGCCTCAAGAAGAACGCAAATTCGGTGTCTTTCTTTTCGTGGGGTACACGTTGTCCGATTGCCATCAAGCAGAACTTAAAGCGAGCATGGCCAATGTCATCGAAGAAACCCATGCCGGTCTGAAAATCATACAGCTGTAAGAGACGGCCCTTCGTAACTAGGTTGCTGAAGAAATTACTTGTAGATAAGTCGGTGGCGATGCCGGTAGGCACGATTACACCGGCCCGGCCGAGTGCGTTTGGGAGGGTTGAGAACAGTTCAGCGAAAAGTGAATACGTGTTGACGTCGCCACGCCCGGTGAATGGAAAACGCCCGTGATCCTCGCCGGAAAGGCGCGCGAAGAGCGATGATGCGTCGGCGCCACGTTTGGCGGCCTCGAACTCGTCGTAAAGTCCGCGATCACGGGTGCCGGGCGCCGCATTCCTGAGCTTCGCTATCAACCGACTCCGCGCCGCGGCGTTCGTGAAAGTGAATGCGATCTGATCTAGCCGCGTTGCGATCTCCTCGATCTTCTTTCTCCGCTCGGGGCTTCTCGGCTCGTCCGCTCCTAGAACGAACCTCACAACCATGCGGTCCATCACTGCGTCGCCGAGTTCGTAGTGCCAGTCGAGCGGAGTTGATCCAACCGAATAGCCCCAAGTCATGGTGGGGTCGTGCGCGATCACCTTTTGCAGATGTTCCGCCGACACCTTTTTGTCGTGATGGAACGTCGTCTTGCTTCGAAACCTGAAAGATGGTCACGCTTCTCGGGAGCGTCCAAGATCGCGACCAGCTTTTCGAAGTTCTCCACGGTACGAGCATCGCATTGGTCAACGGCGGCCCTCAGGGCGGGACGCTCATTGATTTCCTCGATGAGCCTCAAGGCTTCGTTGACGTGGCTCATGATCAGCTGAATGAAATACATTCGGGCGCGCGGCTTCCTGTAGGCTCGATGTTGTTCGGTCGTCTCTGCCCAGAAGTCGTTTGAGTTGGCGGCCAGCGAGATGTCGTTGACTGCGAACATCAATCGAATGAGCACGCTGGGGAGATCGCCCGGCAACGCGAGAGCACGGGACTGGAAATATTTGATCCGGCTGCGCGTCATCGTTCCGTGACCTCGGCCAGCCGCAGGATCACGTCGCTGTAGCTCTCACCCCGCCTGCGCATGGCCTTTAGCCGCGCGAGGACCTTTGGATCGAGGGTAACGAGATAGCCTCCCTGTCCATCCGGGCGGCCCAAGGCGGTGTAGCCCTTCGGCATCGTTGACGCGATGGCGGCGAAGGCCGCTGGGGAGATCGAGATCGTTATCACGCGCCCAATGTGGACTCAACTCAACGCGCCCGCGCCGTCGAACCGACGAGATCGCAGAACATCACGGTGATCGGGCGGCGCTCGGCGGAGACCTCAGAAGTCTTGGGTCGAGCGGATTGGCTAGGCGGCGGGCGGGGGTCCGTCGAGGGCGACGTCGCGTCCAGCTCCGCGATTGCGGCGAGCAGCTTGCGCCGATCGCCGACGGTCGCGACGCCGATCTCCCTTAGATCTTCCGCCTTTATGTGACGGAGAACCTACTCGTCTATCCCGTTCTCGCGAAAAGCGGCCTCGTACTTGTCGAGACCAAGATTACGAAGCCAGCCGCCGACGGCCATGGCCGCGCTCCACATGGCTTGGTGGAATAATGGTTCGGTTGGAGCAACGTGTCCAGCGGCGTGGCGGGCGCTCTTCCAAACCACGGGATCGAAGGTCGTCGATTAGACCTGTTCTGAAGCGGCTGGTTATGGCGCGAGTGGTGTGCCCTCAGCCAAAGTCCGCTTCGCGTGCTTCCCGCCCATTCATACCGCCGATCTCAAAGGCCCGCTCAGGGTCGAAAGCGTCTAACCGCGAGCGTATGGCGATCGTCTGAGAAGGGCGGATAGCGGCCACAAAGGCACCCCGTCGGGAACGACCGCAGTCAGCGCGCACAAGCGTCATTGCGACCAGATTCTTGCGCCCGACCTCGGCGTGATTACACTGCCAGCAGCCGATCTTATATCCAGGCTCATGGTCAGGAGGTCCTGCCGCCGCGTGGCCTAACTCGCGTCGTGCCGCTTGCCGCGCGCCGGCGCGAAAATCGCGACCGGGTCCGAAATATTCGGGATCCTTTTATTTCCAAGGGTTCCCGGCGATATTCTTGAGATCGCTCGTTGGACGCTGCTCGCCGGACATCTCCATGCCAGCGAGTTGCCGGTGGCCTTCGCATGGTCACCCACGCCGCCGCTAAGCTCATGGGACTTGGCGCCGACTATGGACTCCGCCCCGGCGCCCGTGCGGATATGGTGATTGCGGATAGCGAAGACGCCGTGCGGCTCGTGGCTGGCGGCCCGGACCACATGATCGTTGTTTCGAAGGGCCGGCCAATCGGGGCGAACGCCGCCGCTCACTGAGCGAGGAGATCGGTAAAGAGAACTAGGCGCCGGGGAACAACCCATGAAATCGAAGAGAATGTTTGAGCGCCCTTGGCGCAGTCGCAGGCGCGGCGGCGTTAAGACCCGCGCGCGCCGCCGGCCAATTCAAGATGGGATTGCTGGTGCCGGGCAGCGTCGCCGAAGAGGGTTGGAACCGTATTGCCTACGATGCGCTCAAGCGGGTCGAGGCGCAGCTAGGCGCGAAGATCAGCTACGTGGAGCTGCGGCAAAATCCCGCTTCCTTTGAAAAGGCGTTCCGCGACTACGCCGCCCATGGTTTCAACGTCGTCCTGGGCCACGGCTTCGAATTCGAGGATTCGGCGCTGACCGTCGCGGAGGACTACCCCGACACCTGGTTCCTCATATCCTCAAGCAAGATTCACAAGGGCAGAGTGATCGGACTGTGGATGGATTCCAGCCAGGCTTTCTATCTGATGGGCGTGATCGCAGGAAAAATGGGCAAGGCTGCGGGCTTCATCGGATCACTGGAAATTCCGCCAATCAAGGACGCGCTCGATGGCTTCGTCAATGGAGTGAAGGCGACCAAAGCTGATATGCCAGTGAGCTCGATCTATCTTGGCGGTTCCCAGGACGTAACCGCCGCGAAAGAGGCCGCGGTCAATATGATTTCGCGCGGCGCCGATTTCATCATTCCCAACGCCAACGCCGCGGGGATCGGAGTGATCCAGGCTGTACGCGAGGCTGGTCCCGATGTCTGCACCTTCGGCGTCTTCACCGACATGACTTCGACCGCGCCCAACAACATCCTCGGGACCTACCACGCCGACTACGCAGAAGGGGTTGAGAGAATCGTCGCGGGGATAAAGAACGGCTCGACCTTCCCAACCTCTAACGTCGTCTTCGAACTCAAGGACGCCGACGTCATGAAATTCACCTATAATGGCAAGGCGCATCGGGCTGTGCCGGAGGACGTCCGCCAGTATGTCGACGCGATCAAAGCCAAGATCATTTCGGGCGAGATTCACACGTTGGCGACATGAGCCGCTGAACGTCGTCGAGAGTTTGCCGGGTAAGGGGGGCGATTGAGCGACATCCCGATCCGTTCCTCGCGTGGTCCGAGCCTCCGCCTCCTCGGTCGGGTGGGTTTGGCGGTCCTGGCGCCGATCGCAGCAGTGGCGCTCGCGCTCGCTCTCAGCGCCCTTCTTTTGCGGCTCAACGGGTTCCGCGCCGCCGATGTCGTCAACGTCATGGTGCTTGGCGCCGTGTCGGATAAGCGCTCGATCGCCGAGGTGCTCTTGAAGGCTACGCCTCTGATCCTGATCGGTGTCGGGCTCTGCGTGGCGTTCCGGTGCAGCATCTGGAATATTGGGGCGGAGGGACAGCTCTATGCCGGCGCCTCAGCCGCCACGGCGTGCGGCGTAAATTTCATCGCGCTGCCGGCATCGTTTCATATCGTGTTGATTCTCGCGGCCGGATCGGTCGCCGGCGCCGCTTGGGGCATGCTTGCTGGATTGTTGCGGGTCTATTTCCGCGCCAGCGAAGTCGTAACCACGATCATGCTCAACTACGTCGCAATCATCTTCACGAGCTATCTCGTAACCGGCCCGCTCAAGGATCCCGCCGCTTCTTATCCGCAATCCGCCAGACTGGCCCGCGAGCTATGGCTGCCGCGCTTCCTGCCGCCGACGCGGCTCCACGTTGGCATCCTGATCGCGATCGCGGCGGCGCTTGCGGCCTATGTCTTCCTCTTCCGCAGCAGCGCCGGCTATGCCGTGCGAGTGGTGGGCCTCAATCCGAGGGCCGCCGCCTATGCCGGCATCAATGTCGCCCGGAACATTCTGTTCGCGATCGCGATCAGCGGCGGGCTCGCAGGCCTCGCGGGCGCGATCGAAATCGCCGGCGTGAACTATCGCCTCTATCAGGATATTTCGCCCGGTTACGGGTTTGAGGGCATCGCCGTCGCGCTCCTCGCCAATAATAACCCGCTCGCCGCCATAGCTTCGGGCGTGCTGTTTGCGGCGCTGCGCTCGGGCTCGGAGCTCATGCAAATGTCAGACCAAGTGCCGCAGGTTCTGGTCTTCGTCATTCAGGGGCTATGCATATTGTCCATCGCCGCTTTTGCCGTGCTTCGGCGCAGCGGTCCGCGCTCGATGTCATAGACCGTCGCGATGCAGACTGCTGGCATGCTCAATTTTCTTGCGACGACGCTCGGGGCGGATTGGCGGTTGGCGACTCCGCTGATCTTCGCTGCGACGGGCGAAGCGATCTGTGAACGCGCCGGCGTTCTCAATATCGGGATCGAAGGCATCATGCTGATTGGAGCTTTCTTTGGCTTCACCACCACCTACGCGACAGGCGATCTTGCGCTCGGTTTCGGGGGCGGGATGGCGTCAGGATTCCTAGCTGCTGTTGTTTTCGCGGTCTTTGCGGTTACGATCAGGGCCGATCAGATTGTCGTTGGCGTGGCGATTAACCTTTTGGGGATGGGGCTAACGGCTTTTCTTTTTCGCACTTATTTCGTCTCCACTGGCCGGGGCGTCGACATAGTCCCCTCGCTCGACATTCCCTTTTTGAGCAGCATCCCCTATCTCGGCGCCGCATTGTTTCAACAGAACATTCTCGTGTATGCGACAGTCCCGGTCGTGATCGTAGCGTGGCTCTTCCTCTTTCGGACCTCTTACGGCCTGACGGTCCGCGCCGTCGGCGATTACCCGATAGCGGTCGACGTCGCCGGCAAGAGCGTTGCGCTCTACAGGTACTCTGCGGTGCTGATTGGCGGAGTGCTCGCCGGTCTCGGGGGCGCCTATCTGACGCTAGCCCATGCCAATCAATTCGTTGAGAATATAACTTCGGGCCGTGGCTTCATTGCGCTTGCCATTGTCGTCTTCGCGCGATGGTCGCCGATCCGCGTGTTTTTCGTCTCGCTTCTCTTCGGCTTGTTCTATGCGCTGCAATTGCAGCTTCAAGCCGATCCGAATGTGCACGTTCCGTACCAGGCGCTGCAGGCGCTGCCCTACCTCACAACGATTGTTGCGCTAATGCTGGCGCGCAACCGCTCGGACGCGCCAAGCATGCTCGGCATCCCCTATTGGAAGGCATAGGGATGTCAGCCCCTGGCGCGCCGATCCTGCGAATGGAGAATATCAGCAAACGGTTCGGCCGGGTTGTGGCGAACGCCGCCGCGTCGATTGAGGTCAGGAAAGGTGAAATAATCGCGCTGGTCGGCGAGAACGGCGCCGGTAAGAGCGTACTCATGAAGATTCTCTGCGGGGTGCTAAAGCCCGATGCCGGGCGGATAGTGTTCAAGGGCCAACCGCTGAAGCTGGGTTCCCCTGTTGAAGCGATCCGACTTCGAATTGGCATGGTACACCAGCATTTCATGCTCGTGCCCAATCTGTCGGTGGCGGAGAATTATGTTCTGGGCCAACGCTCGCGCATCCGGCTCGGGCGAATGACGGACGTCGCCACGCGTATCGTCGAATTAAGCCGTCGCTATGGGCTGGAGGTGAAACCGGACTCGTTCGTGCGCGACTTGTCAGTCGGCGAACGCCAACGCGTGGAAATTCTCAGGATTCTCTATCAGGGCGTCGAACTTCTCATTCTCGACGAGCCGACCGCGGTCTTGACGCCGGCTGAGACGGATCGCCTGCTGGAGCTGCTTCGCGAGCTGGCGCGTGACGGAAAGACCATCATCTTTATTTCGCACAAGCTGGACGAAGTCATGCGCGTCAGCGATCGCGTGAGCGTGATGCGGGACGGGAAGGTCGTCTTCACGGCATCGACGGAAAAGACCGACCCGCGCGAACTGGCGCATCAGATGGTTGGACGCGATGTCATGACGGAACTGCCCGGGCGCGCCGCGGCGCCGGGACGGGTCGCTCTTTCCGTCGAAAATCTCCATTGCCAGAACGATCTCGGTTTGCCGGCGGTGCGCGGCGTCTCCTTCGAGGTTCGCAAGGGCGAGATTGTCGGCGTCGCAGGCGTTTCGGGCAACGGCCAGCGCGAGCTCGCAATGGCGCTGGCGGGTCTCACTCCCGTGGCCGAAGGAACGATCACGCTCAACGGCGAACAGATCTCCGGTCTCTCCTCACACGCGATCAACCAGAGGCCGTTCGCACACGTTCCTGAGGATTGCGCCGCTAATGGCGTCGTACTGCCGCTGCCGCTGACCGAGAATGCGATTCTGCAACGATACGATCGAGCGCCGTTCGCGACGCTGGGTTTGCTGAATGTTCCCGCGATCGAAAGCCACACTCAAACACTGATCCATCAGTTCAACGTTCGAACAGACGGCGTTCACGCGACGATTCAGAGCCTTTCCGGCGGCAACCAGCAAAAGTTCGTAGTCGCTCGGGAACTTGCGCGTAGCCCCGAATTCCTGCTCATCAATCAGTTGACGCGAGGCATCGACATCGGCGCGGGCGAGCTCGTGATGCAGGCGGTGCTGAAACAGCGCGATCTCAATAAGGCGATCCTTTTAATCTCGACCGAGCTCGAAGAGCTTTTCGCCCTCTGCGATCGTATCCTTGTGATCTATGAGGGCCGCCTGGTCGGGGAATTGCCCCCCGATCGCAGCCGTCTCGAAGAACTCGGCCTCCTGATGGCCGGCGAAGTCGCCGAGGCACGTCGCCTTCGCCAGGTTGCGAGAGGCGCAATTTCGAATGGTCCAAGCGATCACCCGGCCTCATGACCTCGGCGTCGCTGACGCGTCCCAAAACGGGCCGTTCTTACGCCTTCAGCCGATGACCGCTTTCTGAAGGGCGGCAAAGGGTCGACTCCGGCCGGTCCTGATAGTCTGCAGAGGGCGGATACCGGCCCTTCCGGTGTCGCATCGGGAAGGACCGGACTCCGCGCCAATGCTGTCATTGCATCGCGAGCGTGAAATAGGCTTCACCGCCCTTCCGCGACATTCGAGGTCCGGTGCCAATGCTGGAGACACGTCAGAAAGTTCTTGCCAGCGCCGCGCGGATTGGTACCCTGCTCCCAAGCCTCAGGGCAGCGATGATGCGTCCTTCGGCAATTGGATGTTTGATGCATCGAGTGTGACCCTAGTTCACACATAACTGGCCGTTCGAGGCCCTATGGTGCAGCAGGCTCAATGTAGCCGCGGCCGGGAGGGTATCGCCATGGCATATCATCGAATCTCAACAGGTTTCGTTGCCGCCGCGCTGCTGGCGTTGCCGTTCCAGGAGTTGCGGGCTGACACCGCACCCAAGGTCACCGAGGAAGTCGATTTCGCGATCTCCTGCGGGCCGACCTCACAAGAAGCGTTCAAGCACGCCGCCTGGACCCTGCATTCGTTTTGGTACCCCGAGGCGTTAAAGGAGTTCACTGCGATTGCCGCGTCCGAGCCCGGCTGTGCGATGGCCTATTGGGGCATCGCAATGAGTCATTGGTACCCGCTGTGGTACCCCCCGGGGCCGGCCGGGCTCAAAGCCGGCTCCGAGGCGGTCGCCAAGGCGATGGCGGCCCCGACCCAGACACCGCGCGAGGCGGAATACATCGCGGCGATCGCCGCCTTCTACCGCGACAATGACAAGCTCGACCATCAGACTCGTGCGGTCGCCTACGAAAAGGCAATGGGGCAAGTGTATGAGCGCTACCCGGACGACCGCGAGGCCGCGGTGTTCTATGCCCTGGCGCTGAACGCCAGTGCGCTCAAGACCGACAAGACCTTTGCCAACCAACGGAAGGCGGCCGAGATCCTCAACAGAATTTGGAAGGAAGAACCGAACCCGCCGTGACGGACATCTCGAACCTTCAACTTGAGCCGGTCGCAAGCCCGCAACTTGCTGTCGATGCCAAGATCGAACAGCGCCAGTTCGCGCGTGCGCTGCGTCGGCTCTTCGAGAGCGTGGTGCAGCGTTGCATCGCGAGGGTCTGGTCAGCGCCGACGGGTTTGCGGTTGACGCCAGCTTGATCGCAGCCGACGCCCATCGCCGGCGCGGCGTCGCCAAGATCGAGGACCTCGATCCGACGTCCAGTCGCGCAGTCGCGGAGTATCTGTCGGTGCTGGACGATGCTGCGTTCGGCGGCGCGACGCCGGCCGCCGACGCGGCCGCATTGCTGCGGAGTTTTCCGTGTCAAATTTGGTCGCGGTTACACGCCGGTTACAGTTTCGCCGCTCTGCTTCCGTTCACGCCTGTGCACGCTGGTTCTTCTCCGTTCAAGATCTGCCCCAGCGTCGGTTTCGTGCATCCTCGTGAACCAGCACGAACGCTCTTGAACCTCATTGAACAGGTTTAACACCCTGAACTCGCGGTTCCTAAACCTGGGGTCAGAGGTTCAAGTCCTCTCCGGGACGCCATACAGATCAATAATTTAATGCAAAATTTGCCCTCTCGGAAATCGAGTCAGCTTCCCAGGATATGCATATGGGTAACGCCCAAGCCTTGCGGATCGGAACGATAGAAGATGCGATCGCCATACTAGATAGGTGTTTCAGGGCTGAATACGCGAGCCGCAGCGGGCTAGCAAGATCGAGCGCCTGGCCTGCTGAAAGACGCGAAGCGGACGCTAAGCAACGAAAGCATAGCTCTAACCTGTCCGATAGAGAGCGCCGCCGGCGGCGGAGCCAAAATGGCATTCGATAAGGGGGGCCAAAATTCCGGCGCACGTCGCGATCGCGGGCGCTATCCGCCATATCGCCGAGGAGAGAAACATCCGAACGTTCCTGCGCGCAAGATCGCGCGCTCTGTTCATGAAGCCGCTCGCGACCAGGCCCGAGCGATCGCCAAGACCGAGGCCTACGCCGTCTCATGTCGCGAACGAAAGAAGGTCGAGATGCTCTTCGCTCATCTGAAGCGCATCCTCAGGCTCGGTCGATTGCGCCTCCGTGGCCCGAGTGGAGCCAAAGACGAGTTCCTATTGGCCGCCACCGCCCAAAACTTACGGAAACTGGCGAAGCTCATCCCCCTCCCGGCGCCGATCTTCGCCACATGAGGCGCAGAGGCGCCGCTTTGCCTCTCTGACAGCCGCAGCTCACGCTTCTCGCGCTCGCCTGAAGACAGGGTTCTTCAACGAAATCGACGTATTGCGGACATCGCGGGTCGCGACCGCGAACAGGCGAGGTGGGTCGGCAAGCGGTCGTAGAACTGCGCGGCCTGGAGGGCAAAGTTCCGAAGCAGACGCTGATCAGGGCACCGAAGAGCAACCCGAAAGGTGGATTTTCGATTATAAGAAGCCGACAATCGGCGCGGCCGCAAGGCGCAAACAACGGACATCAGCCCGTGGCTTTGTGAACCAGCGCGAATATCGCGGTTGGCTTCGCGAAGCCCCTGATCGACCAGGGGCCCAAGGGCTCGACTGGTAGCATCTCGCCCAAGGCGGCGGCGGTGACGTCGTCGATGATCACTTGGCCGTCAACAGCCGATGAACAGAGCCGAGAGGCGAGGTTTACGACCGGACCTATCGCGGTGTAGTCGATCCGACCCTCGTAGCCGATCCGCCCGACCGTCGCCTCGCCTGTGGCGATTCCGATCCCAAATCCGATCGCGTGGCCGTGCGCGCGCCATTGCTGAATGATTTCTTGCACTGCGCGTTGCATGTCGATGGCCATGCGCGCCGCAACCATCGCGGGGTCGCGACAGGGGATCGGCGCATTGAGCAGCAGCATGACTCCGTCGCCCATGTAACAGGTCAGTGTTGCGCCGTTTTTGACGATGATCTCGCCGAGAACCCTATGATATTCGGCTAGCAGCCCCATAACCTCGTCGGGCTCCGCACGTCCGGAAAACGAAGTGAAACCGCGAAGGTCGCAAAAGATCACAGTGACGACAGTGCGGTGAGAGTTGAGCAACCGGTCCTGGCCCGGCCTCTCAACAAGCTCAGCGATTTGCGGCGAAAGGAATCGCTTCAGGCGGTTGATCCGTTCGGACCGCTCCTGCGACAGCGACAATTCGTCCGCCATAGTATTGAAGCGTTGCGCGAGACGCTCCAATTCGTCGCCCGTGCCCATCTCGATCCGGTGATTGAACTCTCCCGCGCCAATGTGACTCGCGCCGTCCTCGAGCGCCTTGATCGGTCCAGTCATTCGTCGCGCAAGCCAATAGGCGAGCGCTGAAGCGAAGGCCACAGCGGCCAGCAGCAGGAACGCTGTGCGCCAGAGGGCCGCGCGAATCGGTTGGTAAGCCTCGGCCACCGGCAAGGCGACGATCGCCGTCCAATCGGGACCTTCGATCCGTTTCACGGCGGCCGAGACCGAGCGGCCTTCCGTGTCGACGCCGCCCACGATTCCGCCGCCGCTTTCGGCAGCCGCGACTTGCAGTGCGCGTAATGGGGTGACCGCTGGATTATTCTTGCCGCGCAAGACCAGACTGATGTCCGGATGCGCGACGAGTTCACCGGAACGGTCGAGCACGAAGGCCATTCCGGTCTGGCCGATGTGGATGGCGGAGATGACGTCCCAAATGAGCTTCAGATTGATCTCGGCGATCGTGGCGCCCGCGCTCGGGCGTACGCCGGCGACAGCGACGGTCATAAAGGGCTCAGAGCCGCGGTGCAGCGTGACGGGCCCCCACCAGAGACGTTGGGACCGCGCGCCGAGAAAAGCCGGATCTGCGGAATGATCGATCCTGCTCATTTCAACATCAGGTTCGGTGCGCGATATGCGAAGACGCTCACCGCCGTTGCCGTCGACAAGGACCGCCTCGACGATCGCGGGGGTTTGGCGCATCAGGCGCAACATGTCGACGCGGTGGCGGTCGTCGAGGCCCTCGCCCCACGGTGCCTGGACGGTCCAATTCATCTGGCTGGGAATCCCGTCAAGGAACCCCTGAATGCGCGCGGCCGCCGCGTCCGCTTCCGCGCGTAGGTGCAAGTCCAGCGTATGCCGTTGGTCGCGGTAACCGAACCACGCTTCGCTCGCGCCGCTCGCAAGGAGAGGCAAGACAACCGCCGCGAAGAGGGCCGCAAAATATTTTTGAAACAGCGGACGGCGAAGACGGGCGGCTGCCGCAGTTCTCGCGTCCGCATTCATTCAATCACGTCGTCCGAACGTTCCAGAATCGTCTCGGGAATATCCAGACCCCGGTTGTGAGCCGCCTTGAGATTCACCGTAAAATGGTAACGCGTCGGCAATTCGAGCGGCAGATCGCCTGGCTTGGCCCCGCGCAGGATCCGGTCCGCTAGGTCGGCCGCGCGATCGAATTCGTCATCCTCGTCGGGTCCGTAGGCAAGGAGGCCGCCGAGGTGCGAGAGAAAGCCATATTCCTCCATATCGGGCAAATGATGCGCGGCGGCGAATTGGAAGACCAGATCATGGTTGACGATGGTCAGGCCGTCGGCGACCACGAACAAGGCGTCGGGTGGATCCTTGCTCATCTTGTCGAAGGCGATCTTGAAGCTGTCGGCCGAGCGAAGCGGCAACAATTCCGTTTCGAGCCCGAGCTTTTCCGCCTCTGCCTGGACCGCATTGCAACGCATCTGCATGGCGAGATCGCCTTCGTTCCAGAGCATTGCGACCTTATGTACGTTCGGAACTGATTCCTTGAGCAACTGAAGTCGCTTGGCCGACAGGTCTGTCGAAACCTCCGAGACGCCCGTGATTCGGCCCCCGGGATGAGAGACGCTTTGAGCCATGCCGGTCTCCACCGGATCGCCGGCATGGGTCGCGACGATTGGAACATTGGAGGCCTTATCCAGCGCGGCCACCGCGGCGGGGTAAGAGCACGTGATGATGAGGTCCACGTGTCGGGCGGCCAAATCCGCAGCCATGCCGGGGAGACGGGCGGTGTCGCCGCTTGCGGGGCGGCGCTCGAATTCGATCGTTTTTCCTTCGATGTAGCCGCGCTTTGCGAGAGCCTGCACAAGGCCTGGGGCGAGGCAAAACGAGCTTGGGCCACCCATAGTCAAGAGACCGACCCTGTAGACCCCGCTCGCAGTTTGAGCGCGCGCGGTCGACACGAAAATGCCCGTCAAAAGAAGCGCGACGAAAAGTCGAAACGACATACATCGCCTCCTTATCGGCAGGCGCAGGGTCATCAGGCTTATCGGCTTCGACGTCGTACGCCGATACGGCCTCGACAAGCGATTGTCTTCCAATTCAGCAGCACTCGCAACGCGATTCTGTTGGGCGGCGCGGTTCGCCGCCATCTCCCCCGCCGATACGCTAAGTTCAATCGGTCGCGACGTCTGCACCGTCGGGGGAGCGTTCGGTATTGGCGGATATCGTTGAAAAAGTCGGTCAGTGATTGCCGCTGGGGCGGCGGTATGATTCCCTGAAATCCTGCTGATTCTGCGGGAGAAAGGCGATGATGGGAGTTCAGGGGACGCCGGCGCGGCTGTTTTATGATTTCTGCCTCGACGAGCATGTCCCGTCTGATCACCTGCTCAGAGGCATCGACCGCCACCTGGACCTCGCCGATCTCCGCCGATCATTGAAGCCGTTCTACAGCCGGATGGGTCGGCCCTCGATCGACCCCGAGCTGATGATGCGCATGTTGATGGTTGGCTACTGCATGGGCATCCGCTCCGAGCGGCGGCTTTGCGAAGAGGTCCATCTCAATCTGGCGTATCGCTGGTTCTGTAAGCTCGGGCTTGATGGCAAGGTTCCTGATCACTCGACCTTTTCCAAGAACCGCCATGGCCGCTTTCGCGAAAGCGATGCGCTACGTCATCTGTTTGAGAGCGTCGTTCAGCATTGCGTGGCGGAGGGCTTGGTCGGGGCCGAGGGGTTCGCGGTCGATGCGAGCCTCATCGCCGCCGACGCAAACAAGCAGCGCTCGGTTCCAAGCAAGGACTGGAAGCCTGCGGACCTCAAGGAAAACGCGGTTCGCGCTGCGCGCGAATATCTCGCCACGCTCGACGACGCGGCGTTCGGCGCAGCCTCGTCCGTCACGCCCAAGTTCATCTCCCGATCCGATCCTGCGGCGCAATGGACCGGCGCGCACAAGGGCCATGCCTTCTTCGCCTACGCCGCCAATTATCTGATCGACACCGACCACGGCGTGATCGTCGACGTCGAGGCCCATCCGGCAGGCGGAGGTCGGAGCGGCGCAGACGATGATCGAGCGGACGGAGACCCGTTTCGGCATGAAGCCGGACTCTCTTGTCGCCGACAGCGCCTACGGTTCAGCGGAGAGCCTGGCCTGGCTCGTCAATCAGAAGGCGATCTAGCCGTTCATTCCCGTGATCGACAAATCGAACCGGACAGACGGAACGTTCTCGCGCGACGAATTCGTCTTCGATTCCGAACGCGACCGCTACACATGTCCCGCAGGCAAAGAACTGCTGCGATACCGTCGTGTCTTCTCGACCCCGAGGAGCGGCGTCAGCGCCGATGGCATGCGATTTTACCGCGCGACCAAATCGGACTGCGACGTCTGCGCACTCAAGCCGCGTTGCTGCCCCGGCCCGGAGGCCCGCAAGGTGCCGAGGCACGTGCACGAGGACGCCCGGGACGAGGCTCGCGCTCTCGCTTCAACACCTAAGTATGAGGTGGCCTGCCACCTTCGGAAGAAGGTTGAGATGCTGTTCGCCCACCTCAAGCGCATCTTGCGCCTCGCTCGTCTGCGTCTGCGAGGCCCGAACGGAGCAAGAGACGAGTTCCTGCTCGCCGCCACCGCCCAGAACTTGAGGCGATTGGCCCGCCTGAGGCCGATAGGAGGGCTCCAAGCCGCGCTCGGCGCATAGCCACCGCCTCGACGGCGACAAGCCGCCAAAGCCTGACCTCCCGCTCGAGCCGGACCAGCCGCTCAAGGCGTAGGAAGGCTCCGATCGCCCGCACTTCTTCAACGATATCTGCGCACTCCTGCCACTGCCGGCCCGTTGTCGGATGAGGAGACCCCAACTCTCCGCGACATTCCCTGCCGCGAGGTCAGGACTTCTCCGCCAAGCGGTCGACCAATTGTTCCAGCCCCCAACCGCGGGCAAGGATCGATGCCGAGGCCCAGGTGACCGGCATTTGCGAATCCCTGTTTGCAATGGCGTTTTCATGCGATAGGTGTTTGTGTCTCTTGCCAAAATTGCGGGCGAACAGGAGGAATATGCTCATGAGGAAAGCTCTTGCGCTTGGGTGCGGCGCAATTCTGTCGAGTTCATTTTCGCTTCCCGCATTCGCCGTTGAATTGAGCTACACCGCCGCGTCCGCATCCTCCCCCGATGCGGTGTGGGCCAAAATCGGAGATTTCTGCGGGATAGCGAATTGGGGCCTCGGGCTGAAATGCGCTTTGTCCGCGGACGGGAAGATCAGGACGCTCACCACACAAGACGGCGGCGTAGTTGTCGAACAATTGGACAATCGCGACGACGCGGCGAGAACGTATTCGTACACCATTGTGACGCCCGGTCCGCTTCCGGTCGCAAACTATCACTCGAAGATCGCCGTTACCCCGGCGGGCGCGGGCTCCTCGATTGTCTGGAGCGGCAAATACGACGCCAAGGGCGCGAGCGACGCCGACGCCAAGAAGATCTTTGACGGGCTTTACAAGGCCGGCGTCGACAATCTGGCGAAATAAGGGGCGTCGCATTTCCGAGACGCGAATACATCCCGCGGAACGCACTCGGCCTCGACTTTCGCCGATGACGGCATCGACCGCAGGGCGAGCGCAGCCAAGCCGCCAGTCGTCCTTGATACGAGCAAGCAACCGGCGTTTCGGCCCCGCGCCGCTTCGGTGTCCGCGCCGGAATGGCCGATTAAGATGAAGGGCGAGCGTAAACAGGCCTTGAGAGCGAAGCCAGCCGTTCAGCTCCGCCGCGTCGCTTCCATCGCTACCGGAGTAGCTGACAAATACGTCGTGGGCGCCGTCTCCCATCGTTGAAGCGTAGCCGTCCCGGCAGGAGAATCAAGCGCACTCAGCGACAACCAAGTCGGTACGCTCTGGTTGCCGGCCGTCCGAGCCTGGCGGGCTAGCCCGATTTGAACCATTCGCCACGCCGTCGGCGATGACCGCTATTTGCGCGAAGCGGACGGCTTGTGTCGACGTAAACCTGCCGTTACAGATCGCGGCCTTGGACGCCTCAATTGGGCGGATAGCGAGCCTACAATGGTCAACTCGGGAAGGACCGAAGTGGGTGCCGAACCGGAAGTTCCAGCGCGGCTTCTGATCGGCCTTCAACCCAAGGCGATCAAACTCATGACAGCTGGAATCGGCCTCAATAATGAGGCTTCGGCACAAGGCTGCCGTAGTCTAAACTCCGTCCCTTCTCGCGTTCACGACTGCTGTCCCTAACGCGATAGCTCCGCGACCAGCGTTTTAGCCCGCGTTAGGTCAGGCGTCTCGAGCCCCTCAGTAAACCAGCTATGTATCGGCGCAATAAGCCTTAGCGCGTCTGCTGGTCGACCCAGTGTCGCCCAGAGGCGCGCAAGGGAGGTTGCCGATCTCAGCTCCCAGAGCTTCGCCTCCTGGCGCTGCGCCAGCGCGATTGCGCCGACGAGGCAGTTTTCCGCCTCCTGCATGCGCGGATCCGGGTGCGCGACAAGCATTTCAGCCTTCAACCGAAGCAACTCCGGCTCGTACCAACGTTCGCCCATGCCCATGCAAGCCTCTAGCGCAGCCTCATAGAGAGCCAGCGCACCCCTGACGTCACCCGCCGCAGACCTGGCCCTGCCCACGATTGCGGTTCGTATCGGGAAGTGGAAGCGACGCGACGGGATCGACTTGAGAGCTTCGAGCGCCACTTCGGCCTGACGAACCCCAGCCTCGCTCTCACCTCGCACTGATCGGACCCACCCCTGCATGATGTTGTCGGCGGCGAGATAGCCTGCGAGCGAATATTTTTCGGCAATCGAGATGCTCGCGCACAAATGCGCATCGGCCTCGGCTACCCGGTCCAGGATGATGCAAAACTCGGCCCGAAACATGTGAGTGTGCGAGATACTCGGCTTATGGTCGAGGCGCTCGCTGTGTTCCAGAGACTTCATGCTCTCGGCTTCGGCTTGCTCGAGGTAGCCCATCATCATGAGGCTAAGGGCGCGCATGCCCAGCGAGCAGCACCCGGGGTCATGAGCGCCGTAGAACAGAGCGAGGTTGCCGTGGACGTCCATCCGATAGTTCGCAAGAAGCTGGTCAACATGCGCAAGCGCTGCGCGAGGCGCCCCTTCGGCGACCATCTGAGAGCCGCCTGCGTGATGGGCCTGAACGACATATTCCGGTTCGTTGGCCTTATCGAGCAGGTCGAAAATCTCCTGGTAGAGTGCATGAGCGCGAACATGTTGCCCATTCGAATGCGCCCCCATCCATTGTCCCCACACTGAGCGGAACAATTCCTGAGGACGGCCTAACCGTTCGGCGACTTGGCGAGCCGCACCGTAAATCCGCGACGCCGAAGGGCTGTCCCAGCCGTCCAGCGCCATCCGCGAGGTTCCTTCAATCGAGAGCAGCGCAAGTTCCCACTCATCTCGCTCGGTGCTGGCCGGTAGTGTGAGGATCAGTTTCAGGGCCCTCTCAACATGGCCAAGCGCCTCGACGTATGCCAAGCTCGCGGCGGCTCGATTGGCGGCGCGTCGCCAAAATTCCAGCGCGCGATCCGTCGTTTCCGCTTCCGTATAGTGGTGAGCCAGGAGTTCAGGCTCGCGCTCCACAACGTCGGGAAAATGCGCTGCGAGTTCATCGGCGATACGCTTGTGCAGCTCCCGCCTTCGCGCCTTCAGTACGGTCTGGAACGCAGCGTCTCGGATCAGCGCGTGTTTGAAGACGTAGCGTGAATTGGGCGGCGACCCCCGTTGGCTGAGCAGGTCGGACCGCACCAAGCGCTCCAAGTCGGCTTCGAGCCTGGCGTGAGAGACCGGATACACCGCAGCGATGAGTTCGTACGGAAATTCTCTACCGATGATCGACGCGGTCAGAGCCACGTCTTTCGCTGTCCCCAATCGGTCGAGCCGTGCGATCAATGAGTTCCTGCAGGGTCGACGGAATCGAGAATTCGCGATTCGTCCGCTTGAGGACGTAGCGACCGCCCTGCTCCTCAAGATCGCCCGACTCCAGAATCGACCGAGTAATCTCTTCAATGAAAAGCGGCACGCCTTGCGACTTGGCGGAAATCTCCTCGACAACGCGATCAGGCAGCGCTTTGCCGCCAGCCGCTTCATGAATCAGGTCGACGACGTCCCTCCTTCCCAAATGACTCAACTTCAACAGAGCGACGTGGCCCAATTCGAGCCATGGCGGCGAGAATTCTGGTCGGTACGTCACAACGATCATGACCGGCAGCTCCGCCACTCGCCGGATCGCATCGCCCAGCAACTCGAGCGAAGTCGGATCAAACCAATGCGCGTCCTCGAAAATGGCAAGCGCCGGCCCTCTGACCGACAGCCCGATAAGCTGCTCCAGCAACGCATCCATCGTACGTTGCTTCTGAACCTGCTCGTTGATTTGTGGCGGCGCGTATCGATCCAGGGAAGGGATCGATAACAGGGCCGCCAGCAGCGGCGCAGCGTCGGACTTCCTTTCAGCCGGTCCCTCCAGCACCGCCTCTAGCTTGTCGAGCCTCTCCGTCGCGCTATCGGTTCTCGCGATGCCGGCAGACCACTCGAGTTGACCGATGAAGGGGTAGAACGGGCTCGCGGTATGAAACGGCGAGCCAAAATACTGCAGACAGTTGATCGAGGAATCGCGCAAGCCCTCACGAAACGCGGCGACGATCCGCGACTTTCCGAACCCCGCCGGCGCGGAAAGAAGCGCGACCTGTCCCTCGCCGTCCCTGGCGCAGTCCCAACGGCGGCGGAGCAGGTCAATCTCCTCCCCGCGTCCGACGAACGGCGTCAGACCCTTGACGATGCGGGCATCGAAGCGTCCCCGCGCCCCGCTCTCGCCGAGAACTCGCCAGAGCCTCACACCGTCGGGTACCCCCTTCAGTTCGTGGCGTCCGAGGTCGTCATAGCTGAAAGCAGCGCCTGCAAGACGGCGAGTCAACTCGGCGACAACCAAGCAGTTGGGCGAAGCGGCGCCCTGCAGTCTGGCCGCGAGATTCAAGGTATCGCCGACTGCCAATCGTTCCTGAGCGCTGCCCTCGCCGATCAATTCTCCCACGACGACCAATCCCGTCGCGACGCCTATGCGGACCTGGGCTCTGATTCCGGTGCGCAGATGGATTGTAGAAATGGCGCCAATGATGTGAAGCCCAGCCCGAACAGCGCGCTCTGCGTCCTCTTCATGCGCCTCCGGGTAGCCGAAATAGGCTAGGACGCCATCGCCGACGTACTTCGCGACCGAGCCCTCGAACTTCATCACCGACGACGCGCAAATCCTGTGATATGCGCCAATGACTTCGGCGAAATCTTCGGGATCCAACCTCGCGGAAAGCTCTGTCGATCCGACAAGATCAATGAACATCACCGATAGTTGCCGGCGTTCGGCGGCTTCATCGAGTCGCGGGTCCCTGTATGCGCGCGGCTCGGGACTCGCGGCTGCTGCACGGATCGCGCGTAGAATTTTCCGGCGGTCGCCCAGAACGACACCGAGCTTCTCGAGGTCCTGATCGGTCAGGTCAGGAAGAATCTCGAGATCAATTCGGTTTTCCTCAAATCGGTCGCCGTACTCGGAAAGATCAAGAGACGTCAGCCAATCTCTGACAGTCGACATAGGCCGCTCTCAATGACGAGGCTTGCATCGTAATCCTAGCCGCAATTTGAGTTGCAGCATAGCTGCGGCCGCGTCCAATCGAAGACCGCTTTCTCGCGCTTGCCGCCCGTTCAGAGGGCAGACCTTTGAGGTCCGCTCGGGGTCGATTTGACCTGTTCGCCGCGCCGTCTGCGAACGGCCGGTCTTTGCGCTTTGGCGATGTCTCGAATCGACGTGAAGCGGACATAGCGGATGGCTGATGGCAACGTCGCAGTGGGCGGATAGCGCGCCTACAACGGTCGCCTTGGGGAGGACTGGAGTCCGCGCCGAAGCCATCGTTCCCTTGAGATTGCACGATAGGCTTCACCGCCCAGAGCGGACGACGGTGTTTCTCTTTCAAGAATTGGATCCGCTGTAAGAGAGCCTTGACTGTCCCGCCGGAGCGATGTCGGCCCCGGCGGAGTCATTTCAATGCGGCAACTCTTCACCTGACTGTTCAGCCACCATGTAGGCGGCGTACCAGTCTGGCCAGTTCGGGTCGGCTTGGCCGGTCCGCTTCTCGTGCTCGCCGTGCGCGGCTGCCGCGCGTCGGAGCGCCGCCGCAAGCGCGGTCGACGAGGTGACGGCCGTGCGGTTCGTGTCCACGCGTCCGGGCAATCGCACGGTGATTTCCTGCAACAGCCACCCGTTACCGTCCGGATCACGGAACGAGGCGAACGAGCGGTAGCTGCGACGCCCCGGGTCGAGACCGCTAACGCGGCGGCGCCCAAACAGGAAAGGCTCGTCCGTACCAGCGTAATCGCCGTTTGCGTCGTGGAACACCTCGCTGATTTCTATGCCGCGACCGATCAGTTCGCTGCGGGCAGCCTCGACGTCGGAGACAATGAGGTACAATCCCTGGGCGGAGCCGGGTGTGGCCGGGGTGACGTTCTTTCCGAAGATGACAGAGGATCCGGAACCGGGCGGCGTGAACTGGATCACGCGGAAATAGCCATCGCCGGAGGCGTAGTCGGCATCGAGCCTCCACCCTAAGCCGCCGTAGAAACTCTTGGCGCGGTCGACGTCCAAAACCGGGATGACCACGACCTCAAACTTGTAGTCGACACCAGAACCGTCAGTAGACTCCATCGCGGCCTCTCCATTTTGTCGAAGTAGTTGTCACATTGCTCGCACAATCGCAGGCGACACCCTACCTTTTATATTCGTCAGGAGACGAGCTGCTGACCGCCGTCAATGTCATACGTTGCGCCTGTGAGCGCTGTGTTGCTCATAATGTGAACGGCTAGCGCAGCGACATCAGCCGGTCCGACGACGCGACCGATGGGCAGTGTCGCGCGCAGCTCGGCCCTGCGCTTGTCGAGTTCGTCGCCGAGCAGCGATGCCGACAGCGCTGTATCGACAAAGCCTGCGGCGATCAGGTTGACGCGGATTGGCGCCAGCTCAAGCGCAAGGTTAGCGACAAGGGCAGGAAACGCGATGGTGGCCGAGGCCAAGCCGCGGGCGACGCGCGTCTGTACCCCCAACGAATATCAGCGAGCCGGCCGGCCGGACCTTATGGGCGGCGCTGCGGGCAACGTTGAGCGCGAGCAGCAGGTGCTCCGTGAGTCCCTGTCGCGCGTCCTCCTGCGACATTTCGAGAGGAGGGCGGTAGTGCGGAGCGCCGGCGGTGACCATAACATGGTCAATCGGGCTCGGCAGATCCTGAAAGAACGACTGCAAGGAAGCGGGATCATTGGCATCGAAGGCCGCGGTGCGCTCGGCGCCAAGTTCGCGCGCCGCTTTTTCGAGGCGTTCACGATTGCGTCCGGTGAGGATGGTGCGGGCGCCCTCGGCGCGGGCGCGCCGAGCAGTTTCAAGCCCTATCCCAGCGCTGCCGCCGATAACAACGACGGTCTGGCGAAGCAGTTCGGGCTCATGTCGAGTGAGGGTGGTTGAGGCTGACGCGGTCATGACTCCTCCGGTGGGTGGAACCAATCAGCTCGCCAGTACGATTTGCAGCGTTCCGTTTCAACGAAGTCGCTAGCTATCTCAGCGGCAGTGCGCGTCGCGGGCTCTTTGCCTCGCATTTCGATCGCATGCGATTGAGCCATGTCCCGTTCCATTCGCTCCTACCCAGAATATTGCCCGACGCCTCCACTCGATGGCCGGATTGATGTCCAAGGACCTAGTTCCTAGCGGGACGCGGCATCGGCCTCACCCCGATCTGCTCCTCCGCCGTATACGGCGCTCCATAATAGGGGAAATCCTTGCTGATGCGCGACTGGTCGGGAGCAAGTCCATCGAAAACTGGCGTGTTGGTCGCCAGCGTCAACATCACATCAAGTGCATCGTCGCCCAGCGCGCGTCCATTGAAGCTGGCCACCTGAAATGCGGCGGGTGTTTCAAGCTCGTAAGGCAATGTGTCGGGACAAAGTCGTGCGGCGATCAGCTTCCCGTACTCACTCGGGTCCTCCGTCGAACCAGCATAGGTCGTCATCTTCTCCGCAAAATCCGCGATCGACTTAGCGAAGCGCTCTAGATCTTCAGACGGAACCGACTCATTGAATTGTTCTTTCCCTTTTGGATTGCTCGGGTCGTCCAGAAAGAGATGCGTGACCATAGGCAGGCCCCAGCGCGAAACTTGCACCTCCGGCGCATGACCCAAGAGGGAGATCGTCGCCCACGCGTTGATTTTTCCCTTGCCAATCAGTTCGCCCGGCACTTCCAGCACAATCGCCGTAACATTCCGCCTCGCAAACGGATTCTGCTGATGCAGAAAGGCGTCCCCATCGAACCGCTGGTCCTTATAGAAAGCAGTCATAAACGCGCGGAATCCAGCATTTGCCGCAAATAGGTCTGGCGCAATCCCGACATACGCACGTAGATCCGAATGAGTCGCTACCGATCCGGTCTCACCCTCAACCAGAACTCTCTCCGCCGTCACCACGAAGAGCATCGTCACCTGTCGCCTTTCGCACGACAAACTGCTGAATGTGAGTATGCTCACCGCCAGCTCCGTGCCGTGGTTCGCCAAACCTGAACTTAAACGTAACCTCTTCCCTCGCGTCTCCGTTCAGGTCGAACCGGAACGCGTAGAGCCCTTCTGGATGAAGCGTATCCGGAGCCGATAATCCTACATCCGGGTTCACGGTCATCGCCATCACGGTCTTGCCCGGGGGACCGGGAAATAAATAGAAGTCGCAGAGGTTGAGGCTGGGATCTTCCCTAGCTAGTTCGGTATCGAAATGATGTGACATACAGGCTCTCCTTGCGGTTCGGCCTTCGTGACCATTCTCCGCGGTTAGCCGCGACGAAAAGGGGGCTGCGAAGGGAGCGCCCTTGCCCTCGAGCTTCGTGATTCCTCCTGGCTGACAGCTGATCGCTATCTTAGTCCCAGCATCGGGACAATCCAGGCGACGGCTCGTGGTCGAGCGACCGACTACTCTCGGCGCAATCTACGCAGTGCGCCCAAGACCGCTTTCTCCCGCTTACCGCCCGTTCATAGGCTGATCCTGAAGGTCGCCTTCGGGTCGAGGTCGTGTGAAAACATGATTTCGTATGTGGGTGTTGCGCGACGGCGGTAGCTCGCGCCGGCAGGCGCGCGCGGTCAGGCTGCGATCGCCTGCATCAGCGGTTTGACGCCGAAGAGGTTGATCATTCGCTTCATATTGTAGGCCAGCACCTGCAGGCTCATCTCGGTTTGACCTTTTCGAGAGTCCTGGTCAGGAAGTGGGTGCTGCCCATCCAAGCCTTGAGCGTGCCGAACGGGTGCTCGACGGTCTGCCGGCGGATTGTCATGGCCTCCGGCATGTGGTCGAGCCTGGCTTGCATCTTGTCGAGCACGCTCTCGTGCTCCCAGCGCTTCAGGCGTTTGACCTTGTCGGGCGTGCATCGAGGCTTGAGCGCGCAGGTTACGCATGCCGTGAGGTTGCGATAGTGATCGACATTATCGCGGCGGTCTGAGCGCGCCTTTCCCTTGGTCAGGCGCTCTCCGGCGGGGCAGGTATAGCGATCGTTCTCGGCGTCGTAGATAAAGTCCGCCACAGTGAAGAGGCCGCGCTTGGGGTTGCCGGAGGTTTGCGTCTTGGGGATGACCGGGAGAATGCCTGTGCCCTCGCAGGCCAGCACCTCGTCGCCATTGTAATAGCCTCTGTCGGCCAGCACCGTGACCTCCTCGCATCCGCTTGCCTGGCGGGCTTTGCGGCCCATTGCGGTCAGTTGCGCCCGATCGCTGCCGACATGGTAACCTCATGCGCGACGATCAAATGGTGCTCGGTATCGACAGCGATCTGCACGTTATACCCGACGATGCCGGTCCCCTTGCCGCTGGTCGCCATCGAGCGGGCATCGGGATCGGTCAGGGAGACCTGTTTGTCGGGCGCGGCCTCGACCTGCTGACCAATCTCCTTGAGGGACTGCATCTGCCGCCGCAGGCTCTCGATCTTCTCCTTGAGGCGGACTGTCTTTGCCGCAGCTACATCGCCGTCCTCCCGGTCGGCGCGATCCAAGGCCGCCAGGTAGCGCGCGATGCTGGCCTCCACCTGCTCAATGCGCTTGGCGACCTTTGCCACTGTGAAGTTCTTGTCGCGATTGTTGACTGCCTTGAACTTGCTCCCGTCGATCGCAATGACAGTCCGCGTGAAAAGGTTGAACTGACGGCACAGCACGATGAAACTGCGCACAGGCCGCGCGGATCGCAGGCCCGCTGTCGCGGCGGAAGTCGGCGATCGTCTTGAAGTCCGGCGTCAGTCGGCCCGTTAGCCACATCAGCTCGATGTTGCGTTGGGTCTCCCGTTCGAGCCGCCGGCTCGACTGGATGCGATTGAGATAGCCGTAGAGATAGATCTTCAGCAGCGTCGCGGGATGATAAGCAGGACGACCCGTCTCTTCCGGGACGACGCCCTCAAACCCCAGCCCCCGCAAATCCAGTTCGTCGACGAAGACGTCGATCACCCGCACTAAATTGTCTTCTGCCACGTAATCGTCGAGGAACTCGGGGAGCAAAACGCCTTGCAATCGGTCTTCACCCTCGACAAAGCGCTTCATCAAGAACCCCGACTCGATCCGTCAGGATTCTAACGCAACCAACGTTTTCACACAGCCTCGACCCTAAGCGGGCCTTGAGATCGGCCTTACGAACGACCGGAAAGCACGACAAAGCCGTCTTCGGCTGAAGCACCAGTTCCGACCATGTTGGCCGTCGGCGTCGCGACGGGCGGCAAGATTTTCATTCATTTGCCATCTTCAAGGCGCAAGCATGTTTTATTCTTGTCATTCTGCGCCGATGCGGAGCTGGCGGCGAACCGTCGCCTCGGCCGTGCACGCGCGCACTTGGTCGAGGATAGCGATGAGACTGAACGCGATTTGCTATATCACGGTGGTGCTGCTGTTATCTGCTTCTCATGCAGAAGGCCACGGCGGCGGCGCTTTCCATCATGGCGGCGAATTTCATTTTCATGGCGGCGGCGGAGCTGCTGGCGGTGCTGCGGTTCATGTCGGTGGCGGCGCCGTCGTCACCACGTCTTCGGGCGGCGGTGGCGGCAGTGCGGTCTCAGTTCCGCGTCACACCGATTTCAGCGCTCAGCGCGCGCACCTTTTTGCCCGCGCTCAGAGTTTCGCCAACAACCTTGTCGGTGCCGGCGTCGGGTGCGGCGACTGTGGCGTTGGCGGCATTGGCGGCTTTGGTCCTGTCGGCGCTGACCTGGGTCCTGTGGGCGGGGCAGAAGGCAACATGGTGGCCAGCACCGAGGGCTATAGCGGCGGCTATGCGCCCGATCCCGTTGGCTCAGAGATCGCGCCATTAGAGATCGGTGGCAATTGCTGGGTTCGTCGCCCAGGCTATCAGCCGTCTGGCGCGTATCTTGGGCCGGTCTTGGTCAACATGTGTCGTTCCTCGACGAACCGCGTGACGGTGAGCGCGGGACAGGCTGTTCCGCGCTCGACGCCTCAGAACGAGCGCAAGGGCCATGAATGACGGACGGGTCGTGGCTGCGGGTCGTTTGCCGAACTCGGTGAGGAAGCGGCGACGCGCCGGTACGTCGTCTGCGGGCGCGAGGGCTTCCGCTGCGCGAAGGTGTATGACGCCGAGATGGCGCGTGAGGCGCGAACGATTGTCGCGCGTGGCGACAATTGCGACGGCGTCGAAGGCGATCTCGCTCAGCACGCTGGGGAAGCTTCACTCAGGACGCAACAACGCTCGGAACCCGTCGGTACCGCTCCAGTCGCGTCGTCGATGAAACCCAAGCCTGCGCATCGCCGCGCCCAGTTCGCCCGGGTGACAGTTGCCACGCCTCCGGCCTTTGAGCGACGCCCGTAAGACCGCGAGCGAAAGACCCTCGCGCTGGACCTCAATTGGGATCGTCGCATCGGACACGCGCAAGCACTCTTCCATGGTCGTCTGCCGTCGCGGCTGGCCTGCCGAGCTCTAGGTATCCGTAGGGCTGGAATCGACCTTTCTCTGCCCTTGAGGACCGGCTCCACGAAAGGGCAGCAAGCGTGGGATAGTGTTGAAAAACTCGAATTTCCGCATCGATCACAATTCAGGAGACCGCTGGCGGCCTCGACGAAAATTTCCTTAGGGGGTCGGCCGACCGACCGGGTTTGTCGCGTGCGGCGCTCCTATGCGCCCTGCAGTGAGGGCTATCGGCTGAGTTGACGCGACGCCCGCGAAAACGAGATTTTACCGGTGGCTCAATTTCCGAGTTTTTCAACACAATAGTGGGAAAGCGGACTTTGGGGAGAGGCCGGATTGCCCCAAAAGCAGACATCAGCTTTATTCGATCACCTCATCGGGTCTTACGGCCGCACGGGAGACGTCAGTTCGTTAGATAGGACTTGGCCTCGGCCAGTTCGGGGCGCGCCGGACCGACGGGTTTGCTCAGCGCTATAAGCTTCCCGTAGGCGTCGTGGGCGGTCGTGGAATCACCCGTCAGTTTCGCGGCGCGGGCCTCGCCGACAAGGCTGCGGAAGCGATTGGGATCGGTAGCCAACATCGCCCGGTACTCGACCAAGGCTGCCGCCGGTTGGTTGAGTTCGAGCAACAGATCGGCCAATAGCTCGCGCGCCGGCAGCACCGACGACGGGGTGACCGGGTGCTTGTCCATGGTGGCGTCCAGATCAGCCGCGGCCCGCACCAATGAGACGGCCTTTTGGTCGTCGCCTCCGACATGGGCGAGGATGCCGGCGGCCGCCAAACGCTGGGCCTCAATCTGGTTGGCCCAATAAGTGTCGTTGCCCTTCAGCTTATCTTCGAGCGATTGTAACCGGCCGATCTCCGCCTCCGCGCCGGCGGTGTTCCCGGTCTGCGCGTCGCCCAGCGCTCGGGCATAGGCGATCATCGCTTCTGCCCAGGGAAAGCGCTCAAGTGGGAATCCGATCGCCGGCTCGCTCAGCGCGGCGGCGGCCGGCCAGTCGCGCCGCTCGAGCGCATAACGCACTGGGATCGCGGCGACAGCGTAAGCCGCGACCAGGTTCGCATCCTCACTCTGGCGAAAGCCGTTAAGTTCGTCGACCACCTCTTTGGCCGGGCCATCCTGCGCGATCTGCAGATAGGCGTATTCAAGATAGTCCATCGTGTGGAGGAGCTGGTCATAGCTCCCCCCGGTCTTATGCACATAATCAAGGCCGGCGGCGTGAGCGGCGCGGTTGGAGTCGATCGATTGCTGCCACATCCCAAGCCTGGTGAAGATGTGCGACGGCATATGCAGCGCGTGCGGCACGTCGGGCGCGATCTTGGAATAGCAGATCGCGGCATCCAGCCCCGCGGCGGCGAATTGTTGCGAGTCGTCGCTGTGGATCAGGTAATGCACGACGCCAGGGTGGTTCGGTTCTTCCTTCCAAATTCTGTTGAGGATCTCGGCCGCCTTCCGTTGGTTGGCAAAGGTCTTGTCGGTCTTGAGCGCACTGGCGTTCAGCGCCAGGGCATAGAACACCGCGGCCTCGCGGTCGTCCGGGTAGCGCTCATACACTTGCCCCATTGCCTTTTCGTAGGCGACCGCACGAGTCTGATGGTCGAGCTTGTCATTGTCGCGGTAGAAGGCGGCGATCGCCGCGATGTATTCCGCCTCGCGCGGTGTCTGGGTCGGGGCCGCCATCGCCTTGGCGACCGCCTCGGAGCCGGCTTTGAGCCCGGCCGGCCCCGGGGGGTACCACAGCGGGTACCAATGACTCATTGCGATGCCCCAATAGGCCATCGCACAGCCGGGCTCGGACGCGGCAATCGCAGTGAACTCCTTTAACGCCTCGGGGTACCAAAACGAATGCAGGGTCCAGGCGGCGTGCTTGAACGCTTCTTGTGAGGTCGGCCCGCAGGAGATCGCGAAATCGACTTCCTCGGTGACCTTGGGTGCGGTGTCAGCCCGCAACTCCTGGAACGGCAACGCCAGCAGCGCGGCGGCAACGAAACCTGTTGAGATTCGATGATATGCCATGGCGATACCCTCCCGGCCGCGGCTACATTGAGCCTGCTGCACCATAGGGCCTCGAACGGCCAGTTATGTGTGAACTAGGGTCACACTCGATGCATCAAACATCCAATTGCCGAAGGACGCATCATCGCTGCCCTGAGGCTTGGGAGCAGGGTACCAATCCGCGCGGCGCTGGCAAGAACTTTCTGACGTGTCTCCAGCATTGGCACCGGACCTCGAATGTCGCGGAAGGGCGGTGAAGCCTATTTCACGCTCGCGATGCAATGACAGCATTGGCGCGGAGTCCGGTCCTTTATTTGTTCAGCGCATCGCTGCCTTGAGGCAGCAAAATGATTTTTCTCGGCCACGAAGCGATGATGCTGGTGCTTGAATCGAACAGCGTAATCGGGCTGCGCTTGATGAAGATTGCTCATGGTGGGGTCGACGCAGGTCGCGAAGTGATTTTAATGGTACAGGAAAAGGTGGACGCGGCGGCTCGGCTCGCCCAAGCAACCCTTGTTCTTGACTGCACGAAAGGGCGGGCCCCGGCTCAGCCCGCGAACATGACGTCTAGTCGCGATGACGCTTGGCTGCAGGCGATTGACGCGGCCGCCTTTTCGGGGCTGCAGGCGGTTGTGGGCCGCTGCTCATATCTGGGACGTCCATGCCGAGCGCGGTCGCCAAGTCGATTTGATGATCCTGATCCTCCGTGAGGCTCTGGCGCATCTGTTCGGCGAGCTCGGAGCCGCCGATAAAGTGCCAGCGGTCTGGCTTTGTCGATTGCGGAGCCATGAGAAGGTCGTACAGGCTGATTATCATTGGGGTCCTGGTTCTTTGCCGAGATTGAGGGCTGTGACATCGGCACAGGGCGCCACGGAGGGAGGTCGGCCAAGTACCGCACAACATGTATGGACGCTCCCTTCTCGCAAGAGCAATTTTGGAACTGGCGCTGACTGGGCGGCTGGGCTGAGGTCAAGCCACCATCTTGACGACTCAGACGATTTCCCGCATGTGGACGGTGTTCGTGCCCTCGAAATGATTCGGGTCGGGTCCGAGGCACGCGGCGGGGTGCTGCGAGCGAGTACGCCGGTATTCCCTGTGATCAGCCTTCGCGACGGGAAACGCGGAGGGTGTTTGCTTGCCCGCGATTCGGGCGACTAAAATAGTAAAAAATAGCCACTGAGTTGTGACCATGCCCGGAGGCGGATCAAAGCCTGGAGAGCGTCGTGGGGGCCGACAGAAGGGCTCGCTCAATCTTTCGACCAAGGAGCTTCAAGCCCAGGCGCAGAGAAGCGCCGACGAACTGCTCGAGGGTCTCACGGCACTCGCACGTGACGAGACGCAGCCCGCCAAAGTTCGCATTAAGGCAGCAAAGATTGTTCTCGATCTGGGCTACGGCAAGGTTTCCTAGCTGATTAGGCGCCCGAGGACGCCTGCGCACCTCCAGATCAACGAGCAGGTCCAGAAGCAAAGGACCGTGGCATTCGCCGACAATCTCGCCGGTCATATCCAGGTTTCGACGATCTCCCATTGGTCGCCTTCCTGGCGGGGGATGCAGACGAGCCCGGCGCGCGCCAGCTTTTCGCGGATCGGCTCGAGCTCGACGGCTTTGATGACGTATCCGGTGGGCTTGGGGCCGCTGCCGCCGACTTCGTGCATTCTAGCGATCCAGCCGGTCGGATAGTCCCTTGGCCTCTCGTACACCGTCCAGATGGTGAGCACGCCGCGCTTGACCGCCTCGGCCTGGACGATGGCGATCTCGAACATTTCGTCGGTCATAGCGGGTCGCGCCTCAAACCGTTATTAGTTTATCTCTGCAACTGCGTTGGTTCACAAACAGTGCTAATAACGAAAATGCCCTCGTGTCCGCGCCTGTCATCACGAGACCCCTCATGACCACCCACCGGCCTTCACGAACCATGCCGCGGCGGTTTTGTGCGCCCGGTCTCCAATGCCGATTTTCCAATCTCCGGAATTGGTTAGCAGGGACGAGAGCGGGCCATGCTTCGGTTTCGAAGCATGAAAGTTCAGCTCGGTCCACGCCCAGGTCCACAATCTTTTCTATCAGGAGCGACATCTCGTGACCCGCCAAACCTACAAGCAGGGACGCCCTGCCGCATTGGCCGAATGGCGTGCCCTCGCGGCCTGAATTGTCGCTTTGAGGAGGGCTTGTTGCGCCCAGCGGAAACGACCTGCCGTTACTCTGACGATGCCGCCGATATGCCAATTGCATCTATTGACGTTGGCGCAGCCAGCCCTTAAGGCCGTTTAGAGTTGTGAAGTCCTCAACGGCACGCGCCTCGACGTCTGGTGCGATTTCTGCAGCTATTGCGCTCAAAGCATGCCCAGGCCCGAGCTCAAGAAAAGACGTTGCGCCTGCCTCGACACAGCCTTTAAGACACGCCACCCAATCGACCGTGGTCGAAATCTGGCGAGCTAGTTTGCGCAGACCGTCGGCGAGATCAAAGATCGGCTGCCCATCCACGCCGCAAAACAGACGCACGCCGTGCCGAAGCGAATGCACGGCCTGAACCGCGCCTAGGCGTTTCTCGAACTCAGCGCTGGCCTTCACTAGAAGAGGCGTGTGCGAGGCGATGTGTACACCGATGCGATGACTGCGGCCGGCGCCCGCCTTCCCGAACGCGATTGTCCGACGTCAGCGCCTTTGAGACAGCGTGAGGTTTTCAAGTAGGGAGGATTTCTGGATCATCGTAGCCGCAAGGAGCGAAGATGAGACAGAAGTCCGGGCCGGAAAAGCAGCCGGCGGAAGACGCGATCAGGGACATTCGGCGCGCGACGCGTCGACACTTTTCAGCTGAAGAGAAGATCCGCATCGTACTGGAAGGGCTGCGCGGGGAGGAGAGCATAGCCGAGCTCTGCCGCCGCGAGGGCATCGCCTCATCGATGTACTATGGCTGGTCGAAGGAGTTCCTTGAGGCCGGTAAAAGGCGGCTCGCCGGCGACACGGCGCGCGCCGCAACCTCCGACGAGGTTGAAGGATCTTCGGCGCGAGGCGCAAGCCTTGAAGGAGGTGGTCGCCGACCTCACCCTCGAAAACCGGCTGCTCAAAAAAAGCATGATCGGGGATGGGGGAGACGAGGCATGAGATATTCCGCATCCGACAAGATCGAGATCATCCAGCTGGTCGAGCAATCGCATTTGCCGGCTCGGCGGACGCTGGATAAACTCGGCATTCCCAGATCGTCTTTCTACCGCTGGTATGATCGCTATCAAGGCGGCGGACCGGAAGCCCTCGCGGATCGCCCCTCACGGCCGGATCGGGTCTGGAACCGCATCCCAGAGGCAATCCGTAGCCAGATTGTCGATCTGGCGCTGGATCACCCCGAGCTCAGCCCGCGGGAACTGGCGGTGCGCTTCACGGACGAGGAAAAATACTTTGTCTCGGAGGCCTCGGTCTATCGGCTTCTGAAAGCGCACGATCTTATCACTAGCCCGGCTTACATCGTCATCAAAGCGGCCGAGGAGTTCAGGGACAAGACCACGGCGCGCGAACGGGTTCGGCGCGAGCGAGCGCATGGCGCCTTCTTCGAGCTTGGTCGGCGGCAACAAGCCGAGCGCACTCGCCAGCGGGTGGCCAAGGTCGACGATTTGGTCGAGCCGCGCCTTGAAGAAATCGCTCTGACCGCTGTCCCGACACTCCTTCGGCCGCATCGCGAATCGCTCCCATCGCCCTCACGAACGACAGGGAATCACGCCTCGGCGCCCAACTCAATTTGCAAGATTGCAGTCTGATCGACTGGCCAAGCCGGCAAAAACCAATACTTCAAAATCCCCGCAAACGCCCCGTCTTCAAGGGGCTTCAGGATTCTTCACAGGCGACGATATAATATCATCAGTATCAAGTAGAGGAGGTGCTCATGGCTCAGACGAGAGAGAAGCCGACATTCATCGTGCGCGCGCCCGATCCCCACAACAGGGGACGCTGGCTCACGCTCGGCGCGGCATGGACGAAAACGCTCGACGATGGACAGGTCGGCTACTCGGTAAAGCTCAACACGGTTCCTGTTGGCGCGGGATGGGACGGCACGCTGGTGCTCTTGCCGCCGCTCCCGAAAGACGACGCAGAGGGGACACGGTAAAACGGAGCCGCAGCAATGCGGCTCCCTCACTTTGAATCTCCATAAAATCGGGATAGGCTTCAAACCGCTTCCCGCGCCGCTTTGCGCGGGAAGCTAATAACGCGTTTCGCTGGCAATAGCCGATGTTAAGGGGCGGTGAAGGCCTGAGCTTTCAAGGGGCCAAAGTTTCCGGTTGGAAAGAGATCTGGCTCCATCGCAATCAAATAGTTCCGCGAAGGTATCGGCTGAATGTCGAGATAGGTTAGCCCGATAGCGTGGATGAATTCGCCGGTGTAGCCGCGCAGGGCCCGCGGGCGAGGCGCCATGATAACATGGAATTTATTCTCTTTTCGCTTGAAATTGGTCCCGTAAAAACCCGAGTCATTCGGCCACCTCTTCCCCTTGGTGGTTCTGATGGCCATCGCGCGCATGGTGCCCTTATCCTTCTTTTCGTCGACCCAGACTTCAAGCGCGCTAATGAACTCGTCGGGCTCAAAGGTGATGGCAGGCCACTCGTGACTTGATCTATCCCTCCCATATCGTCCAAAAACGTTCCTCGTGGGCATGTACCAGTCCTTGGCGACGAAGGGCATATAGACTTCATATTCCAGCTGCAGGCCATCGACATGACCTTGGGCGGTCACGACGATTTTCCTCAAGCCCCTTGAGCCCGACCCGAGCGAACCCGTGAACGGTGGGCCACTACCCTCAAATTTAAGATTTGTCTCGAGGAAGGCGTCCGGGGGATTCAACTCGTGACCGGCAAATCCCGTATTTTTGGTAATTAGATTGAGCACAAAATAGCGCTTGAGAAGCTCTTTACATTGCTCGTACAAATCTTTCGGCAGCAAATTGATGATCGGCACAAGGGACGATTCCCCAAAGCCAAAGGTGCGCCACTCCTTATACGACCCTAGACTATTGATCCAGCTGTCGCCTAGCGTCACTGGATTGTTATCGGCTAAAGATTCGTTTCCTCCCTTCAACTCCATCTTCAAGTTCTTAGCTTGATCTTGCACTTTTGTCTCGTTGGTCGTCCAGACGTATGCGCCGGCCCCGCCGCCGACTTGCACCGGCACGTTTTTTACCTTGAATCTGGCGTCCGCTGCTGCCTTGAATTGGTTCTTAACCGCGTCGAACGTCTGCCAGTCCTCTATTTTCGTGTCTTCAGACAGTGACATTCGGCCGCCGACTGTGATGCTCAACGGGACAAAATGACCGTATGCCTCAAGGTGCGACAGAAGTTCTTCGGCTTTTTTTTCAGCTTTCTTGCTGGAATGGCAGGCGTTTCTTATCTTTTGAACGAACTTGTCGTCCAACACGATATCTTCTGGACTAATAACGATGTGCGCCTTCGCAATCCAGTCGGTGACCTCAAAGTGTATGCTCGAATTCATTTCGTGCGCCCCGGCCGCTGACGCATATGTATATGAAGCGTCCACTTTGAATAACTTGGGAACGCCACCGCCGATTTTATTATCGCTAACAAGCTGCTTCTGCAGGTGGGATTCGAACGCGCTGTAGGAATAAGTCGCTTCTGCTTGCCGCGCAGTGGGCGGATGCTCCAGCCTGACTTTCTTAACGCGAACCGCGATCTCGCGGGCGGGGCTGAGGCTGGTGCTTCCCACGACGTAGGCCTTCATCGAGCCCAGGCCGTTGCTGTCGCTCAATTGCCTCTTGCTCATGAAAACGTTGTTCTTGGCGAGCAGATCGACCTCCTGCCCTAAAGTCAGCTCGGTGAGTTGATCACGCGGACCGCCCCCGGTCCCGGTGCCAAAGTGGATTTTCGGCGTTTTATCCTTCGGCTCCACATATGGCGGAATATCCAAAGGCGTCAGTTCCGGCTGGTAGGGTTGGGTGTCTAGCGGCGTCCCTTCGGGGTCCATCGATAGCCACGGCACCAGCTCGATATTGCTGGCGGGCGGCGGCTCGGGGGGGGTTTGCGGTGGCTGCCAGTCAGGGCTAACGGGCCCCCAGAAGACACGGTCAGGCGTGGTGTCTTTACCCATTGAAGTCCTCCTTTGTAGTCAGCTAACAGCTTGAAGGGTTCAGATCCCCAGCTTCTTGGGGCACACAGAATTGCGACACAATTTCACGTGAGTGGTGGCAAGCTCGAAGTGCTGGTGGTGCAAGCCCTTCATGCTCCGTCAGTCTCCGCGCCGGCCCTCGAGTTTGTTCGGTGAGGCTGACGAATAGCTGGGAATGTTCCTGAGCCCATGGGACAGGTCATAGCAAGTGTAGTAGCTGGCACTTGATCTGACGGTCAGCGTCCGGAGTTTGTTCGGGTCCGCCTGTATGTTTTGCTCAGGCGGCGATCATTTTCTCCTTCGCCAGCGGCGTTGCGTCAAGGAACGTTTGGATCGGCGTTTTGCCGAAGCACCATCGTCCCTGGTGCGGCCTTTCCTCATTATAGCTCTTGACCCAATCATCGAGATCGCTCTGCAGCTCGCTGATCGAGCCGTAGATTTTCTTGCGGAAGGCGACGCGGTAGAACTCGTCGAGCACGGTCTTGTGGAACCGCTCGACGATTCCGTTCGTTTGCGGGCTCTTTGTCTTGGTGCGCGAGTGATCGATGTCCTCGAGCGCCAGGTAGAGCTCGTATTCGTGATGCTCTGGGTTGCCGCAATATTCCGTGCCGCGATCGGTCAGCACGCGGCAGAGCTTCACCTCATGGGCGTCATAGAACGGCACGACGCGATCGTTAATGAGATCGGCGGCGGTGATCGGCGTCTTGCGGTCGTAGAGCTTGGCGAAGGCGACCTTGGCATAGGTGTCGATGAACGTCTGCTGGTAGATGCGCCCGACCCCCTTCATGTTGCCGACGTAGAAGGTGTCCTGGGCCCCGCAATAGCCCGGACATTCGCTCTCGAACTCGCCATGCGCCTCCTTTTCGCTCTTGGCCTTCTCCAGCGCGGCCAGCTGGCTTTCGGTCAGAACCAGGCCTTCCTGGGCGACCTTGGCTTCGAGCGCCTTGAGCCGTTTCTTCATCGTCTCAAGATCGCGGCGTTGCCAGACGCCGCGGACGCCGGCTGGCGAGATCGAATGGCCGAGCTTGCGAAGCTCGTTGGCGATGCGGATTTGGCCGTAAGCCGGCTGGTCCAGCGAAAGCTCAACGATGATCGCCTCGACCTCGGGCGGGGTGCGGTTCTTCAGGATCGGCTTTCGCCGCGTCAGTTCCTGCAGCGCCAATTCTCCTCCGGCGTCATAAAGCTCCTTGAAACGGTAAAAGCTGTCGCGGCTATAGCCCATCATCTTGCAGGCCTGGCTGACATTGCCGAGCTGCTTGGCCAGCTCCAGCAGCCCAACCTTGGCGCGGATGATCTTCTGTTCCTTGGTCATCTCGGTGTCCTCTCGAAACGCCGAGGCCGGGCGCTGCGCAACCCCCGACCAGCTCCGCGCCCGGCCTCGGCTTCCGCCTCAGCTATGACACCAACTGTCAGATTAAGTCTTAACTACTGCATAGCAAGGTCGACAGCAATGGATGCCGCGGGTGCGTCACTTTGAGCTACCAACTGATAACCTTAATGGGGTTGAGGTCCCTATCCGTCACACAGTAGTCCAGGTTTTCTGCCAACTCCTCACACCGAGAAGACCCGACGTGAAGCCGCCGACCAATCCAACCGCCGCGCCGGCAAGGAGGCTGTCGATCCCCATCGTCAGATCTTCCTCTTTGTAGTCCCGGCTGCGGCCTTGGTCCTTGCGAGCCCCGTCAGCATGCGGGCGAGCGCGTCGAGCGCGGCGTCGACGTCAATCGGTTCGCCCCAGACGGCCTGAAGGGTCATGCCCTGAAACATCGCGACCAGCAGGCGCGCGACGACATCGTAATCAATGTCCGGCGCCAGCCGCTCGATGAGGGGACCAAGAGTGGAGCGCGCCGTCTCGGCGCCTTCGAGAACGGCCGCGCGCACGCGGTCGTTGCGCAGAGCCTCGGCCCAGCCATTGACGCCGACACGCCGGCGCGCTTCCCCCGCAGGATCGACTAGGTTCAGCGCATAGCTGTGAGCGAGCGCGCGCAAGGCGTCCAAAGGATCCGCATTCGCGAGCGCCGCCTCGCTTCGGTGGCGGTCGACAGCCAGCGCCTCGATGATGTCGTCCTTGGAAGGGAGTACAGGTAGACAGCGCCGTGGCTGAGGCCGGAGCGCAGAACGATGTCGGACATGCCGGTCTGATGGAACCCGGCCTCGGAGAAGCAGGCAAGCGCGGCGTCGAGAATTTGCCTTCGCCGCGCGTCGCGTTTCGCATCGCTGATTTTTGGCATCATGGCCAAGAAATGCTTAGCCAAGCGTCGGCGCGGGCCGCCAACAGTGCCCGGTTTTGTTCCGGAGTGGTCGAAAAATGGCGCGCCCGGCAGGATGAAACTGGGGCACTCCTATGTTATTGTTTCTGCTATATAATTTTGTCCAGACTTACCTTGTCAATGTTTGGCTTAACTAGGTAGGGGACTCATTTAAGTCCACGCGATGATTATAGCGGCGAGAGCGAGGCCCGAGAGATAGTTTTGAGCGAGGCGGTCGTATCGGGTTGCGACGCGTCGCCAATTCTTCAGTTTGCAGAACATGCGTTCAATGACGTTTCGGCGCTTATAGGCGGCGCGATCGAGTGGGTATGGCGTGCGCCTTGAGGCGGTGGAGGGAATGGCCGCTCGGATCTTTCTTTGCCTGAGCCACCGGCGCAAACTGTCGGCGTCGTAGGCCTTGTCGGCGAGCAGGCGCTTTGGTTTTGCGACGGCGCCGAGAAGCGGAATGGCCATGACGACGTCGGCGACGTTTCCGGGCGTCAGCGCGAAAGCGACCGGTCTGCCGCGATCGTCGGCCAAAGCATGAATCTTGCTCGTTCTTCCGCCCCGCGAGCGGCCGATCGCTTCTTCAAACTCCCCCTTTTTGAGCCGCTCGCCGAGCGATGCGCTTTGACGTGGCTGCTGTCGATGGAGAGCTCGTCGGGAATGGGGCCAGCGGCCGCTATCTTCTCGAAGATGCGCTGCCAGACACGGCGCTGAGACCAGCGATTGTAACGGTTGTAGATCGTTGTCGGCGGCCCATAGGCGGGCGGAACGTCGCGCCATCGACAGCCTGTCTTCAAGACATGAAGGATGCCCGAGATGACGGTGCGGTCGTCGACGCGCGGCTTGCCTGGCCTGCCGCGCGGCAGGTGCGGGCTGAGCGCCTTCCAAGCCTCATCCGACAGCCAAAATAAGCTCTTCGCCATGACGATCGCCCTCCAGCGACTTAAATCAGGCGTAAATATACAATCAAAATCAATAAACTGTATGGGTACTCAACCTAGGCCGTGAACCCATAAATCTGCCGGTCGGTCGGCTTGCTAGAATGCGCTATGCCCCAATGGCGACCGAATTCCGCAGCACAGCTAAATGACGCGATGGGCCAGAATCGGACTTCTCTCAAACCGCGCGCCGCTTCGCGATTTTGGCAAACGCTGCGGCCGGGGACAAGCCACGATCATGGCTGGCAGGCAAGATCCCGGGAGCGTTCTCTTTTGCCCGCCGTAGGTGTTTGGTCGCGACAGGCGGGAGGACGGGCGATGAAGGGATCCCTCGGGGAGAAGATCGGCGAAGGCGCCTTCGCGGACATCCACGCCTGGGCGCCCGGTCAGGTCGTGAAGCTGTTCAAGGCCGGCGTGCCGCAGCGGGTCAGCCGGTGGGAGGCGCGGATGACCCGCGCCGTTTTCGCCGCGGGCGGCCCGGCGCCCGAGGTGCTCGGCGAGGTGACCCTGGAGGGGCGCTTCGGCTTCGTGCTGCCGCGCCTCGACGGACCGACCCTGCTGCAGCTCTCGCGCAGCGGCGCCATCACCTATGCGCAAGCGGGCGCGATCATCGCGTCGCTTTGCCTGTCCGTTCACAACACGCCCGCGCCGCCGGACGTCTTGCTTCTTCGCGACTTGATGGACGGCTCATTGCGGCGCTCCGGCGGCGCAGTTCCGGAGCACATCGCCACGGGCATCCTCGCTATGATCGAGCGCCTGCGGCCGGGGGACGGGCTGTGCCATACCGACCTCCACCCCGGCAACGTGATCATGACGGCGGATGGTCCAAGACTGATCGACTGGGGCGGTGCGGTCCGCGCACCCGCCGCCCTCGACCTTGCGTTCTGCCACGTCATCCTGTCCGAGAACGCTCCGGAAGTCGTCGACAATCCGCGGCGGCCGCGCGCCGTCAATGCGGCCGCGCAGTCCGAATACGCGCGGCTGGCCGGCATGTCGCAAACGACGCTGACGGCGGCGGTGGAGCCCTATTTGCCGATTGCCCGCGTCTGGGTCCTCCGCTCGGGGGCGATACCTACCCTGCGGGAGCAGCTGATCCAGCGCATCGAAGCGGCCCTGTGCCCGCAGGACTGAATCCTTCATCGCGCGCGCGTGGCCGTCGATGCGGCTGCTCAGAGTCGGCTTCGGGATATTCGCGACTGGGTCGAACCAGTTGCAGGTCCGTCCAACTCCGCTATGCCGCCGAAAGCAGAAAGAAGATTGAGAGCATTAGCGGCACCTCAGAGGGCCAATGCAGCTTGAGGGTATCGTCGCGGACGTGATTTAAGCTCCGAAACTGGAGCCTCGAATCATGCGCTACGAACTCAGCGATTATGAACGGGCCGCCATCAAACCGATGCTGCCGAACAAGCCGCGTGGCATTCGGCGTGTAAATGACCGTCGCGTGCTCAATGGCATCTTTTGGGTCCTCCGTTCAGGTGCGCCTTGGCGTGACCTGCCAGAGACCTATGGTCCCCGTACCACTTGTTACAATCGCTTCGTTCGTTGGCGGCGGGCTGGCGTATGGGACCAGATTATGGATGCGTTGGCCGCCGGTCATGACGCGGCGGTGCAGATGATCGATACCTCCGTTGTGCGCGCGCGCCAACACGGAGCCTGTATCGCGGACAACATTCACCAAGATATGGGTCGCTCGCGAGGGGGCCTGACGAGCAAGATTCACGCGGTGGTGGACACCAATGGCCTGCCGGTCCATCTCGCTCTTACGCCGGGTGAAGCGCATGACAATCGGCTGTGTTCGGTTCTTCTCAGCGCCCTGCTTCCACAAACGATGTTACTCGCGGATCGTGGATACGACGCGGACTGGATCAGGGAGTTTGCCCGCCAGCAAGGAGCATGGGCGAACATTCCGCCGAAACGAAATCGCAAAGACCCGATCTGCTTCAGCCCGTATCTGTATCGTGCGCGGAACTTGATCGAACGGTTCTTCAACAAGATCAAGCAATGTCGGCGCGTCGCGACCCGGTACGACAAACTCGCAGCCAACTATCTGGCGTTCATCAAGCTCGCATCAATCCGAATTTGGCTACGCGTTAATGAGTTCACGCCCTAGCACTACTTTGGCACTTTCAATTGAGCGGTCTGCGGACTTGCCGGCGGCAGTGTGGGCATCGGTAGGGCGGAGCGCGAGCCAGGGCGGCGACGACGGCTTTTCGTATGGCCGGCAGCGTCGGTTGAGGCGGGCCGGCGGAGATTCTTTTTCCCCCGCTCGCGGCGGCGAGGCGAAGATGCTGGAGGAAGGCGTAGGCGATCATGGCCATCAGCGCGTGGCGATGAAGACCTCGCCATGAGCGGCCCTCGAAGTGGTCGAGGCCGAGATCTTCCTTGAGCTGCTGGTGAGCCTGCTCGCAGACCCAGCGCGCCTTGATCGTCGCGGCCAATGTCTTGAGACCGACGTCGGCAGGCAGGTTGGCCAGATAGTATTTCTGCTCGCCGGACGGGCGCTGCTCGCCGACGAGCCAAACTTCGTCGCCAGGCATGTGCTGCATGCCCTTGTCGCCGATCCGTTGCGGCTGCCCGTCTGCGACGCGCACGCGGACGGCGGCGAAGCGAGCCTTCAAGGGTCCCTTGGTTCCCTTACGCCAGACGAGCGTGCGCCATTTCGCTTGGGTGAGCATGTCTTCAGCGCTGGCGGAGAGGACATTGGGCGCATGCCGTTTGCGCGGCCGGCCGCGTGGGGCGACGGGGAAAACGAGTTCGACGTCGCGCGGGTAGACCTTCTGATGACGGGGGATGCCGACCGCCCAGGCACGCCCCCGTGCGCTCAAGGCCTGACGGAACTCGGCGCTCATGCCGTACCCTGCGTCGGCCAGGACCGTCCCGAAGCGAACGCCGGCGGCGATCAGGCGATCGAGTTCGGCGAGCGCAATCTCCGACTTGGCCCGATGCGAACGATATTTGGCCGGCACGCCGGCGCGCTCGAGCCGAGCTTCGTCGCTGGTCCAGGTCTCCGGCAGGAACAGTCGCAGGCCCACCATCACCAGGACCTCGACGCGCGCCAGCGTCAGCGACACCAAGGTTTGACAATTCGCAGTCTTGCCCAATGCCGACGCATATTGCGGCCCGACCCCGACTGAATGGGTCCCCTTCTTCGGCAACGCCGTGTCGTCGATGACAAGGAAGGCGTCCCCGCCGCCGACCAGCTTGTCCGCCTGGATCGCAAGCTCAAACTCCAGCGGACCCTCGTCCCAGACCCCGTCCGACACGAAATGGTGCAGCCGGTCGTAATCGCCCGGCGCGACCTGCTCGGCCATCGGGCCGATGCTCTTGCGATCGCCCGGCCCGATCAGCCCCGCCACATACAGCGGACACATCCGCCGCCGCGCCTTGTGGCCGAACCGCTCCACGAACGGCGCCAGCCACCGCCCAAGCTCGTCTCGCCAATCCACCACCGCGCTCCCAAATCAGAGCGCGAATCCTCCCCCGAGCGTGGTTAACAAACTCCTATTCTGTCAAAGTAGTGCTAGTCGGGAGGAAATAATGAAAACCAGCTCGAGGAGTTTTCTATTGGCAGCCGCCGTCATTGCGGCGGGGGGCTTGCTGCTGGCCGAGGCATCCGCGGAAAGCGTGAAGATCGGCGTTCTCAACGATCAATCCGGGGTCTATGCCGATTTTGGCGGCAAGTGGTCGGTCGAAGCGGCGAAAATGGCGATCGAGGATTTCGGCGGCAGCGTGCTCGACCAGAAGATCGAACTGATCAGCGCCGATCACCAGAACAAGCCCGATCTCGCCTCCGCCATCGCTCGCCGCTGGTACGACGCCGAGGGCGTCGACATGATCACCGATATCAACAATTCCTCGGTCGCGCTGGCCGTGCAGCAGATCGCCGCCGAGAAGAACAAGATCGATATCGTCGTGGGCTCGTCGACGCCGGCGCTGACCGGCTCGGCGTGCGTGCCGTACGGTTTCCAGTGGGCCTTTGACACGCACGGGCTCGCGGTGTCGACGGGCGGCGCGCTGGTGAAAACCGGCGCCGACACTTGGTTCTTCGTCACCGTGGACTACGCTTTCGGTCACGCGCTGGAGCAGGACACCAGCGACGTCATCACGGCCAGCGGAGGCAAGGTGCTCGGCCACGTGTTCTACCCGCTCAACACTCCCGACTTCTCGTCCTTCCTCTTGCAGGCGCAAAGCTCCAAGGCGAAGATCGTCGGCCTTGCCAACGCCGGCCAAGACGCTATCAATTCGGTCAAGCAAGCGGCTGAGTTTGGCATAGTCGCCGGCGGCCAGCGGCTTGCGGCCCTCCTGATTACGGCGGCGGAAGTCCACGGTCTGGGGCTCGAAGCTGCGCAGGGTCTGGTGCTGAGCGAGAGCTACTATTGGGATCTCAACGACCGGACGCGCGAGTTCGGCGAGCGTTTCTTTAAGCGCACCGGGCGGATGCCGAACATGATCCAGGCCGGCACCTATTCAGCGACCCTGCAATATCTCAAGGCGGTAAAGGCCGCCGGGACCAAGGACTCGGATGCGGTGGCCAAGAAGCTGAAGGAGCTGCCGGTCGACGACGCCTTCACGTCGAACGGGCGTGTGCAGGCCAATGGGCGCATGGTGACGGACCTCTATCTGTTCGAAGTGAAGAAGCCATCGGAAAGCAAGCGCGATTGGGATTACTACAAGCTACTTGCAACCGTGCCAGGCGAGACCGCCTACCTGACCGCCGCCAACAGCGGCTGCCCATTGACAAAGTAACGGATAGGAGTCGGCCTCCAGGGCGGGTATGCTCGTGCGAGTGCACCATGCCCCGAGGCCTGACACAGCAGACAAGATGCGCTGCTGGCGCAAGTGAAGCTCGACGAAGAATTCCTTTCCTCATGCCTTCCGCCCGTTCACAGGCCCACCTCAAAGGTCTGGCGCATAGCTGACTCCTTGAGAATTGCTTGAGATCAATATCTCGTATCTGACACATGGTGGGGGGACGGCGTATATAGCAGGATCGGAATTCTACTCAGTCCGAATTCATGTCTTGCCCGCAGCCGGCAGAGAGTGTCCGCCTCGCGCCATCACCATGCGTGATCGACGATGCCGGCCCCGAGGTTCATTCGGCGAGAAGGGGCGGTTTTGCTCGTCGGCCCCAAAGAGGCGCAGACGCGTCTCCCGCATGTCTTGCCATTCGGGCCGCGTTGCGTGACGCAGCCATCGCGTGAGTGTTTTCCGATGGTTTCGCTCGCGTCCCGAATCCCGGATAGCGGTTCATGTGGTGCTATTTCCTACGCGGTGGACACATTGCCGGCGTCGAGGTGCTGCCGCTCGGGCTCTCGGACGAAGACGCGATCGCGAGGGCTCAGACACTGTCTTCAAAACGCGGGGGCCCGTTCGATGGCTTTGAGCTTTGGGATCGCGCCCGCTTTGTCCTTAAGGCTCCCCCCTTTTTGAGAGACGCCCTAACGTGACCGCTTGAACCTGCACGGAGGCACCCGCAAGCCGCGCCACGCACGCTTTGCTAATCGAGAATGAGTTTTGAGAGTCGAATTTGGGTGGAGGAGAATCGACGCCACTGATCCATTGCGAAATCAGCGAGGGACCTTAGTTGTGGGTGGCGTTCGTCTTGACGTATGGTGATGCCGCCATCCAGTTGGTTCGCGAGTTAAGGCGGCTGCCCAAAGGCCTTTCAGGGGATCCGGAACTATATTATCCTTTGAGCTCCAAAGCTCGATACGATCAGCAACGAAGTCAACCAGCACCACGTTCGGATCATTCGGTCCACCAGGGTGCCATCGCAAGCTGCCCGGCTTCCATATTGCATTCTTTACTTCGATATTGTCGTTGACAGTCGCGCGTCCGACGAGCGCCACGTATTGGTTTTCCGGGGTAACCTGATAGTAGGCGAGAGTCATCTTTCCGGATCGCTCAATTTCCTCGATTTTGCGTGATCGTCGGTCCGTCATGAAGTGGAGGGTCCAGTCTTCGGATAGTTGCGAGGTCTGCACCACGCGCGCGTTTGCGTGTCCATCTTGATCCACGGTTATCGCAAGGCACGTCGGGACCTTGCTGACGATTTCTCTTGCGATTTGCAGCAGAAGGTCGGTATCCATGGTCGATATTCTTTCCTACCAACTGTGCCTGGTTCGGTCCCGCATATTAGCGCGGTTCGTTCAACGGAGAAGCAACCGGTCGATAGCGGGCATTCAACGCGCGACAATCGCGGCATCTCGTGTTTCTCAAAACCCCCTGTTTTTTGGACCGAATTCGCTGTTGCAAATAGCTTGAATCTTGCAACACCAAGACTGTCCGTTTCGGGGCCGGTTTGAGCCGTCCGCCACCCGTCAGCGAATGTCCGGCACTTGCGTATTCCGAACCTGTCTCAAGATCGTGGGGTTCAACCCCATGCGAGACAGGAGTTTTCGCGATGCTCGACAAGCCCATCAGCCCGCTGCGCCAGCGCATGATCGACGACATGACGGCGCGCCGATTTAAGGAGAAGGTGCAGAAAGACTACGTCCGGCACGTCAGGACATTCGCGGCCTTTCTCGGCCGTTCGCCGGACACGGCCACGAGCGAGGATCTTCGCCGATATCAATTGCATTTGGCCAAGCAGCAGATCAGCCCAGGGTCCATCAACGCCGCCATCGCCGCGCTGCGGTTCTTTTTCACCGTGACGCTCGAACGGCCCGACCTCGTCCGTCATCTGACGACCGTGAACAAGCCACGCAAGGCGCCGGTCGTGCTGAGCGAGGAGGAAGTGGCGCGTCTCCTCGAAGCCGCGCCGGGCCTCAAGTACAAAGCCGCGCTCAGCGTCGCCTACGGCGCGGGCCTGCGGGTGTCCGAGGTCGCGAACCTCAAGTGTCTGATATCGACAGCCAGCGCATGATGCTGCGGGTCGAGCAGGGCAAGGGGCAGCGGGACCGCTACGTGATGCTTTCGCCGCAACTGCTCGAACTGTTGCGCGAATGGTGGCGCGCGGCGCGGCCGCAGGCCTGGCTCTTCCCCGGCCGGAACCCGGTCAACCCGATGTCGGCCCGCCAGCTCGTGCGCGCCGTTCACGCCGCGGCGCAGGCGGCGGCCATCGCCAAGCGAGTCTCGCCGCACACCTTGCGGCACAGCTTCGCCACTCACCTGCTCGAACAGAACGTTGACATCCGCGTGATCCAGGTCCTGCTCGGCCACGCCAAGCCGGAGACGACCGCGCTCTACACCCGCATCGCCGTCAACACGATCCGCGACGTCAAGAGCCCGCTCGAGCGGCTGGGCCTCAACCTCACGAGCCGATCCTCGCCCGCCTGACCGACGCCGCATGGCGCGGCCTCGCCTGGAGGTCGCCGACGTCTTTCGCGCCCATGGCGCGGCGTGGCGCAAGGCCAACGCCGGCCATCTGAGTCTTGCCCAGTTGAAGGTGATGTCGGCGATCGAGACCTGTCGGACCTCGGCGCTCGGCGGACACGTCGAGCGCTGCGAGGACTGCGCGCACGAACGCATCGCCTACAATTCCTGCCGCAACCGTCACTGCCCGAAGTGTCAGGGCGCGGCGGCGGGGCAATGGCTCGCAGAGCGCGAGGCGGAGCTTCTGCCGGTTCCCTATTATCACGTCGTCTTCACCCTGCCGGCGGCGATCGGCGCGATCGCGTTCCAGAACAAGGCCGTCGTCTACGATCTGTTGTTCAAGACCGCAGCCGAGACGCTGACCACCATCGCCGCCGACCCGAAGCATCTGGGCGCGCGCGTCGGCCTCACCGCCGTGCTCCACACTTGGGGCTCGGCGCTGACCCATCATCCGCATGTCCACGTCATCGTTCCCGGCGGCGGCCTGTCGCCGGACGGGTCGCGCTGGATCGCCTGCAAGTTCGGCTTCTTCCTGCCGGTGCGCGTGCTGTCGCGCCTCTTTCGTCGCCTGTTTCTCGAAGGCGTCGCCGCCCTGCACAAGACTGGCCGCCTCGCGTTCTTCGGCGATCTCGCTCTGCTCGCCGACCAGCGCGCCTTCGACGCCGTCCTCACGCGAGCGCGCCGGACCGAGTGGGTCGTCTACGCCAAGCGACCCTTCGCCGGACCCCAGGCCGTTCTCGCCTACCTCGCGCGTTACACCCATCGCGTCGCGATCTCCAATTCCCGGCTCATCGCCCTCGACCACGCGGGCGTCACCTTCAAATGGAAGGACTACCGGATCAAAGGCCGCGACCGGCTCAAGACCATGACGCTCGACGCCGCCGAGTTCATCCGCCGCTTTCTCCTGCACGTCCTGCCCAGCGGCTTCCACCGTATCCGCCACTACGGCCTATTTGCCGGAACGGTTCGAGCCCGCAACATCGAGCGCGTCCGACAACGGCTCGCCGCGCCCGAGGCTTCGCCCGCTGAGATGGACTGTGACTTCGAGGACCGTAACACCGAAGGACCTTCGCCTGGGCGCCGCTGCCCCTGTTGTGGCGGTCGGATGATCATCGTCGAAACCTTCGACGGCGCGCGCCCCGCGCGCTCGCCATCGCCGACCCCAATCAGGATCGACACCTCATGATCATCGTGGCGCTTCCCGCCTCGCTATGCTTATCGCCTTCGCCTCCCCTCGCGCGCCGGAGCAGGAACGCGATGTCCTCACGACCTCCCCAGACTCTCTCCAGCCGCCGCGCCCACACCCGCCGCTCGCATCCTCGCCCCCGAAAAAGCCCGTCGTGTTCGCTCCTGACGATAACACCGGCTGCCCTCCACCCCCGCCGCCAGATGGGCGATCCGTCCGCGACCCCAAAATCCCCATAGGTCCCGCCCAGCCAAACCGCGCCTCTTCCTTCCCGCGGTTTCCTCCTTACGAGGCTTTCGGACGCCGGCCCCGCGCCCAGTCCCAGCGCGCCTGCAAAGGGCCGCCGTCCGAAACCCTTCAGTTTAGCGGACATAGCCAGACCGCGGGCTCAGACGTCGCAAATGGGCGGGAAGCGCGCCTACAAGCGTCGCCTCGGGAAGGACCGGAGTCCGCGCCGTAGCCGCCGTTCCATTGCGAACTCGAAGAGGCATCGCCGTCCGAAGCGGCCCTACACCAAACGCTACAACAGCGCCTGCGCCTCGGCGATCTCGGGCATCTCCGGGGTCGGCGCAAAACCTTCGAGCGCGGGCGCGAGGACGCCGCGGGCTTCGACGGGGCGGCCTGTCGATTGGTAGAGTTTGGCGAGCGCAAGCGCCGCGCGCAGTTCGAAGCTGCGCGTGGCTTGCCGCTTCGCGACCGCGATGGCGGTCAGGAAGGCTTCTTGCGGGGGCGCGGGGTTGGCGGGATCGCGCTTCAGCAGGATATCGCCGCGCACCCGATGCAATTCTGCTTCGAATGCGCGATAACCCAGCCGATCCGCGGTCGCCAGCGCTTCGTCGAGGATCGCGACGGCGCGATCGGGATCGCCCGCGCGGGCTTCGGCCTCAGCCAGCGCAATTTTCACGAACCCGTCGGACAACAGAACGTTCTGTTCGCGCAGCAGCTCTGCGCCGCGGCGCATGTCCTCAAGCCCGCTGCCGACGGCGCCGGTCGCAGCGGTCGCCCAGCCCTCGAGAAACACGCCGAAAGCGCGAAACAAGAGCAGGTCGTGCTCGCGAGTGAGACGGGCGAGTTCGAAAGCGTTCGCCGTGGCGCGCGCGTGGTCGCCACGCATCAATTCGAGCATGGCCGCGTGCATTCTTCCGTTTGCGAGCGTGCCGACATGGGTGAGGTCCGCGATCCGCGTCTGCATGCGGTCGATGACCGAAACCGCGCGATCGACTTCGCCGAGAGGCCATAGCGCAGTCGCCAGATAGGCCATCGCGCCGACGCCGGGGTCCCATCCGAAGCGAAAGGCCAGATCGTCGTCGCGGCCGGGTTGGAACAAGGCGAGCGCGCGCTCCAAATGATCCCGCGCCTCGCGATACTCGCCGGCGAACCAGCAATTGACCCCGGCGGCGCGATGGGCGACGCCGGCCTCGGGCGAATTGGGTCTCGCCTCGACGTCGCTGAGGAAGGCAGCCGCGTGCGCCCGCATCGCCGGCAAGTCGGCTCGCCACGTACTGCTGGCCCACAAGCCAAAGTCGGCCGCCAGCCGGCCCGGCGCATCCTTGTCGCCATAGGCCGACTCGCGGGCCTTGGCGAAGGCTTCCGTCGTTTCCGGCGCGCCGTAGCCGCGGGCGGCAATGAGTGCGTTGCCGTAGGAAACGTGCAACTGCGTCAGCCGCTGGTTCGGAACGGCCGAGCCGCCTATTGAGCGGCGCGCCGTCGCGCCCGCCTTGTCCGCCATGGCGATCGCCTTGCCGAGATGGGCGATCGCTTCCTGGAAGGCCGACCGGCGCAGGGCCTGGTCGCCCGCTCTTCCCCACCATTCGATCGCGAGGTCGTCGAGTCCGGCCTCGGTGAAGTGATGAGCGATGACTTCCGGCTCGGCTGCAGCGCCGTCGGGGTGATCGCGCCGGATTTCGGCGGCGCGACGGTGCAGCGCCTGGCGGCGGCTCTTGAGCAGGCTATCGTAGGCCGCGTCCTGGATCAGCGCATGCTTGAAACGGTAGGCGACGGTCGGAGGGGCGCCGTCCGCGAACAAGAGGTCGGCTTCCGTGAGGCGGTCGAGCGCAGCTTGCAGGCGCAGCTCGTCGAATCCGGCGGCGGATGACGATACGTCGCTGAGCAGCCGGTAAGAAAACTCGCGCCCCAGCACCGCGCCGATCTGCGCGACTTCGCGCGCTTCGCCGAGACGGTCGAGCCGCGCGGCGAGCGATTGCTGCAAGGTCGGCGGGATCGCCTGAGCGCCGCCCTGCGCGTTGCGCTCGAGCAGGAGCCGCGTCACCTCCTCGACGAACAGCGGGACGCCGCCGGTTCGCTCGCCCACGCCATCGATCATCTCCTCGGAGAGCGCATGCCGGCTCGCGATCTCGCCGACCATGCGGCGCACCTGCGCGCGGTCGAGCGGGGCGAGAGAAATGACGCCGTGGTGCGAGCGCATCGCCCAGCGCGCTCGGAATTCCGGCCGCGTGGTGGCGACGACTAGCAAAGGGGACTGCGCGCCGCGCTCGGCGAGCGCACGCAGGAGATCGAGCGAGGTCGGGTCGGCCCAGTGCAGATCCTCGAAGGCGAGCACCACCGGCTGCGAGCGCGCGCCCGCCAGAACCCAGGCCGTCATCGCCGCCAGTTGCTGGCGGCGCAGTTCCTCAGGCGGGAACTTCGACCGGCGGTCCTCGGGCAGCGGGACGTCGACCAGCGGCGCGAGCAAGGGCGCGTATTCGGCGGCGTCAAGGTCGATCAGCCTTAAAGTGCTCTCGAGGTCGGCGAGACGCCCCTCGTCGGTCGCGTCGGCGCCGCCAAAGCGCTGTCTGCCCCATTCGGCGAGCGGGTGGAGAGGCGTGTTCTGCAGAAGCTGCGAGGCGGCCCATTCGACCCAGGTGTGCGGGGTATCGGCGAGTTTTGCGCGGAACTCCTCGATCAGACGCGACTTGCCGATTCCGGGCTCGCCGACGATCTGCACGAACTGGCCTTCGCCTTTCAGCGCGCGCGACCAGCGGCGCGTTAGCAGCGCAAGCTCGTCCTCGCGGCCGACGAGCGCCGTCAGGGCGCGCGGCCCGCCGCGCCGGCCGCCGCCGCTCGCCCGCACGATGCGATAGAGCACCACCGGCGCCGGCATGCCTTTGAGCTCATGCGCGCCCTTGTCTTCGACGACGAAAAGTCCTGCCGTCTGCCGCTGCACGCTCGCGGTGACGAGCACCGTCCCCGGTTCGGCCGCCGCCTGCACCCGCGCCGCGACGTTCGGCGCCTCGCCGAACACTTCGCCGGCGGCGTCGACCACGACAGAGCCGCTCTCGAGGCCAATGCGGGCGGAAAGCTCGGGCGCGCCTGATGGGGCGTTGCGCGCGTTGAGTTCGGCGAGCGCGCGCTGGATGGCGAGCGCGGCGCGCACGGCGCGCTCGACGTCGTTCTCCTGCGCCTGCGGATAGCCGAACAGGGCCATCAGCCCGTCGCCGAGCTTCTTCAGCACATGGCCGCCGAGACCGATCACTGCGGCCGAGGCCTCGTCGAGATAGGCGCCGACCAGGTTGCGCCAGTCCTCCGCGTCGAGCTTGGACGCGAGACCCGTCGAGCCGACGAGATCGCAGAACATCACCGTAATCGGACGGCGCTCCGCCGAGGTCTCAAGACCCTTGGCCGGCGCGGGCTTGGGCGAGGAGGCAGGCGTGTTCGCAGAAGGCGTTGGGCCAGACAGGGCGGCGATTGCGGCGAGCAGCCTGCGCCGATCGCCGACCGCTGAGACGCCGATGTCCTTGAGATCGTCCGCCGTCAGCTGCGGCAGCACGTCTGAGTTGATCTTGTTGTCTCGGAAATTAGCCTCGTATTGACCGAGGCCGAGACTGCGAAGCCACCCGCCGACGTCCATGGCCGCGCCCCACATGGATACTTAGCGTAATCGCCAAGCGAAGACGTGTCCAGCGGCGTGGCGGGAAAGCTTCGAACTCAGCGGGCGCCGCGGCGATTTGCTCGGCGAAAGTGCCATCACGCGCCGTCCCGAGGCTCTCCACGGCAGGGAGGATGAGCTTTCGCACAAGCGCGCGAAACGCCCTCAGCGAATCGGGCCGGCAGATGGTCAGCGCGCGCTCGGCGCCACCGAGAAAATACTCAAGCTCGCCGAGCGTATACGCGGTATTCGTCCGTCGATTTGTCGATCTGGGCGGCGACCCGGGCGCCCGGCTCGACGCCGAGCGCGACGAGCGCGTTGGCCGTGCGCGCCGAGCGTTCGAACAGCGCGCCGTAGGTCAGAGACGTCGCATCCGGGGTCTCCATTGCGAGTTGTTCGGGTCTTGGCGCGCGCGCCGCGATAAGATCGAACATGTTTGCGGAGGCGTCCTGCATCGCTGGGTCCTCGCGTCTGCTCGCGATCCGGCGCCTTCGGCGCTCCGGCTTTCGAGCCTATTTGAGGTCTTTGCCAAACGCCAACAGCAAATGCTTATGAGACCTTAGGATGCTTTCCCACGGCGAGAGGAAGTGAGCCGATGAATGAGCGCGATGTGATCACGCCAGAGATGCGGCCATTTTATCCGGCGACGGCGGATTTTGTCAGCGGAACTGATTTACCGCGCGAATTTCTGGAGCGCTGCATTGCGGAACTCGATGCCTGGGAGCCGAAGATTGGGGCCTTCGTCACAGTCAATCTCGCCGCTGCCAGGGAGGCCGCGGACCGCTCGACCGAGCGCTGGCGGGTCGGCAAGCCGCTTTCGCCAATCGATGGCATGCCGATCGGGGTGAAGGACATTATGGAGACCATCGACATGCCCACTGAATACGGTTCGCCGCTGTTTGTCGGTTTCCGCAGTGAGCGCGATTGCGCAAGCGTTGCGGCGCTGCGCGAGGCTGGCGCGGTGATCCTCGGCAAGACGGTGACGACCGAGTTTGGCCTTACGGAGCCGCTCGGGACGCGCAATCCTTGGGACCTGACCCGTACGCCGGGAGGTTCCAGTAGCGGTTCGCCCGCCGCGGTCGCCGTGGGCGCGATCAGCGTCGGGCTTGGCACCCAAGTGCTCGGCTCGATATTGCGGCCGGCCAGTTTCTGCGGCTGCTTCGGTTTCAAGCCGACGTTTGGAGCGATCAACCGCGGCGGGAGCTTTGATGCCCTTTCCCAAAGTACGCACGGCCCGCTCGCTGCAAGTCTGCCGGATGCATGGCAAGTTGCTTTCGAGATGTCCCACCGCGCCGGCGGAGACCCAGGTTTTCCTGGCCTTTACGGTCCGCCGACCTCACCCACGCCGTGCAAACCGCAGCGACTTGCGGTCCTGGAGACCGATGGCTGGGGAGCGGCGACACCAGGGGCCAGGGAGGCTTTCGAAAAAGCGTCGGCAAAACTCAAGTCGGCGGGCGTCACACTCGCGTCGCGTCACGAAAATGAAAAAGTCGCGGCGCTCGAGGGCGCAATCCAGGGCGCTCGGGAACTCTCCCTGAGAATCATCATCTGGGAGTTGCATTGGCCGATCAATGCTTACCGGGCGCGCGACGCCAGCAAACTCAGCAAGGCGACGCTCGAGCGCTGCGCCCAGGCAGAGGCGATGACCATCGATGACTATCGCCGCGACCTGAGGGAACGGGATCAACGACGAGCCGCCTATCAAGCGCTGGCGGCGGAATTCGATGCCTGCATCACCCTAGCGGCGCCCGGCGCGGCTCCGATCGGCCTCGGTGCGACCGGAGACCCGACATTCGCGGCGCCAGCGACCATGCTCGGCGTCCCTGCGATCTCTCTTCCAGTGCTTCAGGACGATGGCCTGCCGCTCGGGCTTCAGCTTCTTGGCTTTGCCGACCGCGACGCCGTGCTGTTTTCGACGGCGGACGCTCTGCTGGCGGTGGTGAAATGAGGCAGACCAACGGCCCGCGCCCATCAAAGGAGGAGTGAATGCAAAGCGATCAAGAACTCTTTGCGAAGGGCCTGGCGACCTACGGAAAGGTCGTGGGCCGCAACTACATGGCGCATAGAGAGGTTTATCGCCTCCTGCACGAACTCCTCGTGGGCGATGCCCCGGATAGATTTGTTTTCCTCGATATTGCGTGTGGAACCGCCAAGGGCTCGGCGGAGGCTCTGATGGGGACCGATGTCGCACGCTATATCGGCATCGACATTTCTCAGGGCGTCGTCACGTTGCGGTGGGAGGAAGCGAGGGGGATTGCGCCATACGGATTTTCATGCGGCCGCGACGATCTCGCGCCACGTGCTCATCGCCGCGGCGCGGAGCACGCGGTGTGATTGAGCTGACGTGAGATGGCGTTGGACGTTGAAAGTGTTGTAGACGGCGGCGTGGGCTGAGAGGAATTTTTGCGCAGAGCGAGCGCTCTTGAAACGTTGCAACTTGCGCTCCCGCCGTCGGGTCGGCTGATGCGTATTCTCGGCCCGATTGTTCTTCCATCGCCCACGCTCATGCAGGTGTTCGATGCCGAGAGCACGCCGTATGACCGCAGGTCGTCCGTGACCAACCGCTCCGGAGCGAAGGCATACTTCTTCAGAAGCTTGCGCATCAGTTTCAGAGCGGCATGCTTGTTGCGCTTGGATTGGACCAGCACATCGAGAACCTCGCCCTCGGCGTCGACGGCGCGCCACAGACAAACCATCCGCCCATCGATTTTCAGGTAGACTTCGTCAAGATGCCAAGTCGCATGCGGCTTCGGACGGCGCTTTCGCAGATGCGCGGCGATCATTGGCCCAAAATGGTTCACCCAGCGGCGCACGGTTTCGTAAGAGACCGCGATCCCGCGCTCAGCGAGCAAATCTTCGACGTCACGAAAGCTGAGCGTGAACCGGAGATAGAGCCAGATCGCCTGGTGAATGATCTCAGGCGGGAACCGATATCCGGCGTAGCTGATTTTCGTCATGCTCCGTGGCTATCCCGCATTCCAAACACCAGCAAGCTGTGCGCGCCGTGACAATGCCCGTCCGAAAGCTACCAGTGAATGACCGGTGTTCGCCCGACCAACGCGTTCGGCCGAGGACCGCTTTCTAGGGCTTTCCGACCGTTCATCGCCTCGAACCTGAAGGTCGCCTTCGGGTCGTCTTGACCCGTTCGCCACGCCGTCGGGGAACGGCCGCTACACTCCAAGTTGGCGCCGCCGAGCGGCGGCGCTATGGCGATTTGAAGCGAGGGCTGGTTCGATGGGGCTGGTAGCTTGGAGCGAGGCGACCCTGCACGCCCCGGGAGCGAGACGAGAAGCGAGAAAGATCCCGACAACTTGAAGGGCATGAGCGGGCGCTGCGGCGCATGGATTGCGGTAAATCGGGTCGAGAAAGATCGTGGCCCGCGTGGGGCGAGCGCAGAGGGACGGGAAGGCGGCGCGTGGAGAACGTGCGGCTCATGACGTGTCGAACCCGCTCTGGGTGGCCGCCATCTCGCTGGTAGCCGCGCTCGAACACCTCGATGACGATCATGCGAGCGCCGCAACGGGGGCATGGCAGAGCAGCGCGCGTGGCGCCTCCAGCGCGATATCCGACTGCGCGTGGATCGGCGGCAGGCGGGGCACATCGAGGAATGCGCGGCCGTGGCGATGGTCTGGCGCGGTGGCGTTGGCGAAGAGCCCATAGTGGCGAATGCGGTGGAAGCCTTTGGGCAGCACGTGCAAAGAAAGCGGCGGATGAACTCGTGCGGTGGCCGCATCGTCTTCCACGGCCCGGCCCGTCGATGCGATAGTCTTTCCAGCGGAACGCGACGCCGGCGTCGTCGGCTGCGATGAGGCGGCGGTTGGAGATGGCGACGCGGTGGGTGTAACGGGACAGATAGCGCAGCACTTGCTTCGGTCCCGCGAACAGCGCCTTGCTAGACGACCCATTGATGCGCCGCAGGGCGAGGAAGCGCTTGAAGGTCTTCTGTCAGCGAGCCCGGCATGCATGTTGAAGAACGTCAATCGGCCGGCGTCGGCGCATCCGCAAGCATCGCCAGCATCTTGCCGCTGAAGAGACGGCCAGCACGTTGACGTGCACGAGGAAGTGAGCGGGAGGCGACCCATCGCGCGCCGTCGAGCGAGAGCCCTCCGCCGGGCACGATCATATGCACGTGCGGATGGTGGGTGAGCGTTGAGCCCCAGGTGTGCAGCACCGCGGTGATCGCGATGCGCGCGCCGAGGCGCTTGGGGTTGGCGGCGATGGCGAGCGTCGTTTCGGCCGCCGCCTTCATCAAGAGGTCGTAGACCACGCGCTTGTTGTGATAAGCGATGTCGCGCAGCTTGCTCGGCAACGTATAGACGACGTGAAAGTACGGGACGGCAACAGCTCCGCTTCGCGGTCGGCCAGCCATCGGCGCGAGGCCGCAGCCTGGCACTTCGGGCAATGCCGATTGCGGCAGGATTGTAGGCGATCAGGGTATGGCCGCATGCCGCGTTCTCGCAGCGCGCGACATGCCCGCCGAGCGCCGCCGTGCGGCAGCGCTCGATCGCGCTCATCGCCTTCAATTGGTCGAGGCTCGCATGGCCGCGGTTGGCCGCGCGCCAAGCGGGACCGTGGCCGCGGAGGATGTCCGCGACCTCCAGAGCCGGTCGAATGCTGCGGCGCTATAGCAGCACAGGTCCCGCGGCTCGCCTCGGACGCTTGCGGGGCGGCGGCTCAGGCGCACGAGCGGCTTCGATCTTGGCGATGAGTCTGTCGCCACGCGAGCGTAGCGCGCCGTCGTGTCGAGCTTCTCGTGCCCGAGCAACGCCTGGATCAGCCGAATGTCCTTGCCGTCCTCGAGCAGATGGTTGCGAAGGAATGGCGCAGCGAATGAAGAGAGACCGCCTTGCGCAGCCCCGCGGCATTCGCCGCCTCCTTGAACAGCCGGCCGAACTGGCGCGCCGTCGTCGGGTGACGATCAATGCGACCGGAAACAACCAGCGTTGTTCCCGCGCAACGCCGGCGTCGCGCTTGGTCGGCCGGCTCTTCCACCATTGCCGCAACAGGTCGAGGATCTCGACCAGAAGCATCACATTGCGGTCCTTGCGGCCTTTCGACTGCACGATGCGGATGATCATCTGATCGCTGTCGATGTCGCAGGCTCGCAGCCGCACCACTTCGCTGGCCCGCAGCCCGCAGCCATACGCGAGCGTCAGCATCGCGCGCGCCTTGAGGCTCGTCGCCATGGCCAGAACGCGCTTGACCTCCTCAGAGCTCAACACCGCAGAGCCTTTCGGCTCCACAAACCAACCAACAACAACAAACACACAAAACCACACCACAACAACAAACAACACACACCCAGACCACCACACCCACACAACACAAAAACCACAAAAAATTTGCGGATTTTGTTCTCTAATGGGTCAAGGGGGCGAGGCTCTTCCGGTTATCGACGCCTTGGGATGCCTGCGTTCTCTGCGCGCTCGCTGGCGCTTGATGGGGTAAGCTGGGACAGGGCGGCAAGGTTGAAAACGCAGTCGGCCGGTGATGCCGCTGGCTACAAAATCCACGCCGTCGTCTGCTCCCTCCCTCGGGCGTCGCTCCTTGCGGGAGCTCGATGCGGTCTCCTGTCTCAGTGGTCGGTAGGCCTATGCCGAGATGAACGCCGTTCCGTCTCGCAGCATGGCGTGCATGATGATGGCGAGGCGACGCGCCAGAGCGACGCGCGCCTTGCGCATGGTCGATCGCCTGGCGATGGCGAAGGCCCAGTCCTTGAGCTTGAGCTGGCCCTTGTAGCGGGTCAGCATGACGTTGGCGGCCTCATACAGCAGGGTCCGCACCCGCCGGTCTCCGCATTTTGAGATGCCGCCGACATAGTCGACTTCCCCAGACTGGTATCGTTTTGGAACGAGGCCCAGATAGGCGCTGACGTCTCGTGATCGGCGGATGCGCGAGGGATCGTCGATCGCGGCGACAAAGGCGAGGGCGGTCAGTTGGCCGACGCCTGGAATCGCCATGAGCCTTCGGCAGGCTTCCGACGCCGTCGTCATGCGCCTGATGTCGGCGTCGATCGCAGCGACTGCGGTCATCACCGCGGTGCGCGCAGCAATCAGTCCGCGCATGGCGGCGGAGAGACCGGCGATCCCCTCGCTGGCTTTGAGAGCCTGATCGATGAAGGCGGCAGTGAGAGCGCGAGGCAGCCGGATCCCGAACACGACCGCTAAACCTCGGATCTGATTTTCCAAGGTCACCCGCTGGCCGACCAGCTTCTTGCGCGCGATGATCAGCGAGCGGACGGCGTGGGCCGACAAGGACTTCACGTGCACGGGCTTGAAGAACCCGGTGCGGGCCAAATGCGCTAGCCCTCGCGCGTCATTGCGATCGGTCTTGTGGGTCGCCAGAGACTTGAGCGCCTGGTAGGCCTGCCGGCTCTCGACGCAGACCACGGGCAGACCGAGTTGGCTCAACCCGTGGAACAGGATCGGCGCCATTCGTCCCGTCTCGAATACGATCCGACGACAACTCGGGGCCTTCGATAGCTCGTCTGCGATCGCGTCTGCCACCGACGCAGACTTGCATTCATAGACAACAGCGCCCTCGCGATCGAGAACGCAGATGTGCGTCTCGTCCATCGAGATGTCGAGGCCAGCAAAATAGTCCATCGAACGGTCTCCTCTTCCAATGACGGGGCCAATCGTAGCGGCCTGCGTGGAAGAACTCCCGCCCCATTACCCGATGTTGAAAAACTCGCTTGCGTCGGTGAGTCGGCTCTGATTCAATTTTCTCAATGAATCTGGGGCTCTCGCGATGATGGGCGATCGGCGGGTGATGCAGGAGACGCTGTTCTACGGCTTCAGCCTTGAGCGTCATGTCCCGAGCGATCACCTCTTGCGCAAGATCGACCGCTTCGTCGATCTTTCGGAGGTTCGGGCGCATCTTGAGTCCTACTACAGCGAGGTCGGACGGCCTTCTATCGATCCCGAGCTGATGATCCGGATGCTGATTGTCGGCTATTGCTTCGGCGTGCGCTCTGAACGGCGGCTATGCGAGGAGGCCCACCTCAATCTAGCCTACCGTTGGTTTCTTTAGGCGGGCATGGGTTGTCAACTCCGTTGTCTTCGGCTGGCCAGGTGGGAAGCGCTCGGAAGGGTTCAGGCTTCTTTGCGTGCTCAACGCTCGGCGGCGTTGGCGGACAGGATGGGTTGAGAAGGGTCGGACGGCCTAGCTTTGCCACGCGACCAGCCGGCAAATGCCGAACTGTCGCAACCAGCGATGCGGGCTCATCCGACCCTCGCCCCCTTCCGGGCGCTCCTTTCCGCCTGGTCGGCGGAACTCGGGTTTTGCTTGTGTGCGTCCCTTCTTAAGCTGCGGTCGACACCGTCATTCGGCTCGTGTCGGACCACCGGAAGTCAGTTCCGTCGGTCCACATACGGTGCATGACCACTGCGAGTCGGCGTGCGAGGGCGACCTTCGCGCCTTTCACGCTGCCTCTCTTCGCGATCCGCATGGCCCAGGATCGGAGCGATGACCACCGGCCATGATGCAGCAGAACGTTCGCTGCCTGATACAAGGCTGTGCGGACCATCTCGTCACCGCAACGACTGATGCGGCCGTCATAGTCAGTCTGACCAGAACTGTAGCGTTTCGGGGTAAGGCCGAAATGCGCTCCAACATCGCGCGATCTCGAGAAGCGCTCGGGCGCATCGACGCCCGTCCGATAGGTGAGGGCCACAACCACGCCGACACCGGGAACGGTCATCAGCCTGCGGCAGACGGGATCACGGCGCGCCAACTGTTGGCAGAGTCGATCGAGCCGTTTGAACTCTTCGAGGAGCGCTTGGCGAACGCGCAACATTGGCTCGGTGACCGCAAGCAGAATGGGATCGTCCGCTACGAGTTCCAATACCCTCGCCTCGAACCCTCGCCGGGCCACGACACCGACCCGCAGGCCGAAAACCTTTAGGGACCCGCGTACTGAGTTCTCGATGTCCAAGGCCTTGGTCAAAAGCTGCTGACGGTTGACCAACAGCATACGGGTCCGCTGCGCTTCCTCGCTCTTAACATGGACTTGCCGAAACCAACCGAGGCGAACGAGTTGCGCGATGCCGCGCGCGTCATTGCGGTCGGTCTTGTTCCGCATGGCGCTCAGCCCAGCCTTGACGTGACGGCGTCCAAGGCAGATCGCGCCGTACCCCGCTGCACGCAGCTCACCATAAAGCCAGGACGAGGTTGGCCCCGCTTCGAGCCCTATGCGCTTGAATGGCGAACCGAAGCTTTTCAGCAGATTAACAATGGCTGCCGGCTCGGCCGCGATCTTCTTTTCAAGCAGGATGTCACCTGCGGCATTCACGATGCACACGTTGACGGTTTCCAGGGACACGTCGAGGCCGGCGAAGTAGTCCATTTTCCCCTCCTTGATGCTTGGCGCCATACAGAGTGCCAGGATAGCCGTCTTGGCTCGACCGCCCGCCTACTCCATCTCTGTCGCTTGGGTCTCGACGGCGACGTCCCCGATCACTCGACGTTCTCGAAGAACAGACACGGGCGCTTTCGCGAGAGCGGCGCCCTGCGTCGGCTCTTTGAGAGCGTGGTGCAGCGTTGCATCGCCGAGGGTCTGGTCAGCGCCGACGGGTTTGCCGTTGACGCGAGTCTTATCGCTGCGGACGCGAACAAGCAGCGCTCGGTTCCCAGCCGCGAATGGAAGCCCGAGGAGATCAAGCAAACCGCGACCCGCGCCGCTCAGGAATATCTTGCCACTCTCGACGACGCGGCGTTCGGCGCCCGGCGGCGCAATGGGCAGGCGCTCACAAGGGACACGCCTTCTTCGCCTATGCCAATAACTACCTGATCGACACCGATCATGGGGTGATCGTCGATGTCGAAGCTACGCGCGCCATCCGGCAGGCGGAAGTCGGAGCAGCTCGAACGATGCTCGAGCGGACCGAGACGCGCTTCGGCATGAGGCCGGCATCCTTGGCCGCCGACAGCGCCTACGGCTCGGCGGAGAGCTTAGCTTGGCTTGTCAAACAGAAGGGGATCGTTCCGCACATTCCGGTCTTCGACAAATCAAATCGAACCGATGGCACGTTCTCCCGGGCCGATTTCAAATTCGACCCCGAGCGCGACCGTTACACCTGCCCGGCGGGCAAGGAACTGGTTCAATTCCGGCGCACCTACGCGACTCCCAGAAGCGGCATAACGGCCGAGGGGACACGGATTTGCCGCGCCAGCAAATTGGACTGCGACCTCTGTGAACTCAAAGCGCAATGCTGCCCGAACGATGTCGCCCGCAAGATCCCGCGGGACTTGCACGAAGACGCCCGCGACGTGGCCCGTGCGCTCGCCGCAACTCCGCAATACGTGGAGGCCTGCCGTCGTCGAAAGAAGATCGAGATGCTATTCGCCCATCTCAAGCGCATCCTGCGCCTTACCCGCTTGCGCCTTAGGGGTCCCAGCGGAGCCAGCGACGAATTTCTCCTCGCGGCCACCGCCCAAAACCTGAGGCACCTGGCTCGCTTAAGTCCGATGAGCGAACATCCAGCAGCGATGGCCGCATAACAGCTGCAAAGCCGGCCCGAGGGCCGCCTGAAAGTGCCTCCCCCTCAACTCCGAAACGCTGCTCGCACCCCCAATCAACGCGAACACTCGCCGACTTCGATATCCGCAAATAGCAGACATTCCTCGACGGAGTCGCGAATGGGTCAACGCGACCCAGAGTCGGCATTCCTGACCGACGCTATGGACACTGCGGCCGCGTAAGACCATCATCGCGACGCCGGTCTGAGGAAGCTGGGATGGATATCGCGGTTTGGCTGCGGGACCTCGGCCTCGAGCAGTACGAAGCGCTATTTCGCGAGAATGATATCGACGCCGAGGTTCTGAGCGACCTGACGGACGGCGATCTCGAAAAGATCGGCGTGTCTTTGGGGCACCGCAAGCGCCTGCTGAAGGCCGCCGGGGCGCTCGCCGCTGGCCACGCACCCGCGCCTCCAGCCGCTGTCGCTCCCGTCCCCCGCGACGCCGCTCCCGACGCGGCCGAGCGCCGCCAGCTCACTGTCATGTTCTGCGGACCTCGTCGGGTCGACTGCGCTCTCCGCCCGGCTTGATCCCGAGGACATGCGCGAGGTCATTCGCGCCTATCAGGACGCGTGCTCGGGCGCGATAGCGCGCTACGACGGCTTCGTCGCCAAGTTCATGGGCGATGGGGTGCTCGCCTATTTCGGCTTCCCGCGAGCGCATGAGGAGGACGCCGAACGGGCGGTTCGGGCCGGCCTCGATATCGCCGCAGCGGTCGCGAAGCTCGACACGCGCGCGAACGAGACGTTGAAGGTCCGCATCGGCGTCGCGACCGGCGTCGTCGTGGTCGGCGATCTCGTCGGACATGGCTCAGCGCAGGAACAGGCCGTGGTCGGCGAGACCCCCAATCTGGCGGCGCGATTGCAGGCGCTCGCTGAGTCGGGAAGCGTGGTCATCGCGGAGTCGACGCGGCGACTGCTTGGCGGGGCATTCGAGCTGACGGCGCTTGGGCCGCAAATGCTGAAAGGCCTCGACGCGCCGGTTTCCGCCTGGATGGTTTTGCGCGAGGCCGAGAACCTCAGCCGGTTTGAGGCGTCGCGGTCGCAAGGCCTGACGCCTTTCGTCGGGCGCGAGCATGAGGTGGCGTTGCTCCTCGACCGCTGGCGTGACGCGACGGAGGGCGAAGGCCAGGTCGCGCTGCTCTCGGGCGAGGCCGGCATCGGCAAGTCGCGCACTCTGGCGGCGTTGCGCGAGCGGATCGGCGACGAGCCGCATGTGAGGATGCGGTATCAATGCTCGCCGCACCACGTCAACGACGCGTTCTATCCGATATCGAGCCAAATCTGGCATGCGGCGGGTTTTGTCAGCGACGAGCCGGCGGCGGCGAGGTTCGACAAGCTGGAGGCGATGATCGCGCGTTCGGGATTGGACGCCAAGGACATCGCGCCGTTGCTCGCCGCACTGATTTCGATCCCCGTCGAGGGGCGATATCCCCCACTCGAAATGGCTCCGCCTGAGCAGAAGGAGCGGACGATCGCGGCGTTGCTCGCGCTGTTCGAGGGGCTGACCAAAGACGCCCCCGTCCTCGGCGCTGCTGGAGGATGCGCACTGGATCGACCCGACTTCGCTCGACGTGTTCAGCCGTCTCGTCGATCGGCTGCCCGGTCTGCGCGCTCTGCTGGTCATCACCTCCCGGCCGGAGTTCACGGCGCCCTGGGTCGGCCGCGCCCATGTCGCCTCGCTCCAACTCAATCGCTTGGGGCGTCGTCAGGCGCTGGCGATGATCGATCGCATCACCGGCGGCAAAGCGCTGCCGGCGGAAGTGCTGGAGCAGATCGTCGCCAAGACCGACGGCGTGCCGCTGTTCGTGGAGGAACTGACCAAGACGGTGCTGGAGTCCGACCTGCTGCGCGAGGAGAACGGGGCTTATATCCTCTGCGCCGCGCTGACCCCGCTCGCGATCCCGTCGACCCTACAGGACTCACTGATGGCGCGTCTCGATCGTCTGGCGCCAGTGCGAGAGACCGCGCAAATCGCGGCGGCGATAGGGCGCGAATTTTCGCATCGTTTGCTGGAGGCGGTCTCGCCGATCCACGATGCGGCCTTGCAGGATGCCCTCGGCCAGCTCATGGCTGCGGAACTCATCTATGGGCGCGGAGCGCCGCCGAACGCGACCTATATCTTCAAACACGCGCTGGTGCAGGACACGGCTTACGCCTCGCTGCTGCGCAGCCGGCGGCAGCGCATCCATGCCGACATCGCTGGGGCGTTGGAGGAGCGGTTCGCAGATCAGGTCGAGTCTGCGCCGGCCATCATCGCGCATCATTACTCGGAGGCGGGCCTTCCCGAACCGGCGGCGCGTTATTGGCTGAAAGCGGCGGAACTTGCGCTATCGCGATCCGCCAACCCAGAGGCGAGCCGCCATATCGATGCCGGCCTGGCGCTGACCCCGCGCCTGACCGATGGACGGGATCGCCAGACGCTCGAACTGGGGCTGCAGGTCGCTCGCGCGAACGCGCTATTGCCGCTCAAGGGCTACGTTGCACCGGAAACTGTCGAGGCGCTCACGGTCGCGAAGCGGCTTCTCGATGCCGGCGTCGGTACTGACTTGCATCGCTTCTCTGTGCTCTTTGGCCTTTGCTTCGCGAATTTGATGGTAGGGAGGCCAGAACTCGCGCTCGACCTGGCGCGCCAAATGGTCGAAGTCGCGGAACGGCAACATGATCCCACGTACCAAATGGTCGGCCACCGCCTCCGGGGCACAATGCACGCCTTTATGGGGCAGCCTCGTGTGGCGCTGGAAAGTCTGCAACAGGCCGAGCGATACCGCGACCCCGCCCAGCAAAAGCTGCTCAGCTACAGGTTCGGAAGCGATCCCGGGCTCGCGGTGCTTTGCTTCAAGATCTGGGCGTTGATGTTCCTCGGTCTCCCCGACCAGGCGGCCCGAATCAGCGAGCAGGCGCTGGCCGAGCTTCCCGGCCATGGGCATGCTCAAACGGTCGCATTGTGTAATTTTTGGGCCGTGGTATTCCCAGAGCTCACTTTCGGCGATCTTGAAGCGTGCGAAGGTCATGGCGCCGAGCTCGTCGCTTATTGCGCCGAAAAGAAGGTGGTGCAATTTCGCCTACTTGGAGCCGCCCATCACGCTTGTGCCCGCGCGATGCGCGAACCGACGGCGGAAAGTGTCGCGGCGATCCGCGACGCAATCGACGCCGAGCGCCGGTCCGGCGCGCGTGTCATGGAGTCACTTTTCATTTCAAATCTCGCCGAAGCCTTGGCGATGGCGGGCGATGTGTCCGGCGCCGAAGCAGCGTTGCAAGAAGGCCTCACCTTCGTCGAACAATCCGGGGAGCGGTTTTGGCTTGCCGATCTACATAGGGTCGAAGGCCGGATCGCCCTCAAGCAGCCGAAGTCCTGACCCTGCGCGCGCCGAGGCCAGTTTCCATCGAGCCATCGAGATCGCACGCAGCCAAGAAGCCCGCTTGCTCGAACTCCGCGCCGCGGCCGATCTCGCTCGGCTGTGGCGCGACGCCGGCTCGCCCAACGATTCCCGCGCATTGTTGGAGCCGATTCTCGCGCAAATCGAGGGCGGCGAGAACATGAGGGATGTGCGCAACGCCCGCGCGCTAGTGGCTGAGATCAGGTAATTTAGGTGGATGCCTAATGTTCGGGGGGCCTTGCCGGGTAATTCAAGGCGTCGGGCCCTACTTGTCGACCGGCCGCTTTCCTCCAAACTGCGACGTCCGCTGTCGCGACCAAATGTCCGCTTCACGTGTGCGCCGTGAGAAGGCGGCGCTTTCCAGTGGGTGCAAGCCCCACCCGGCGAACGCTCCAGCCGGAAGCAACCGGAGCAGTCATGGAGGTGACGAAATGGCTGAAGCCTTCGGTGTAGGTGGTCACGTATAGGTGACGGCGCGAGTGTGCGGGCCGCAACGCGAGTAAACGCCGAGCAAGCCTCGAAAAGGACGATGTGCAGGCCGACCCGACGACGTTTTCGGGGAAGGCTGATACGGCTGGCGGGATGAGCGAAGACGACGCCCAGTCGCTGCACCGGGGTAGTGGCGGCAGCACGTACACAAGGAAAGCGCGCGCAACACGGGAAGCCCCATGGCGCGGTCAGGGATGACCAACCAGACGCCCGCGAGGGATGGGCCGGGCCTCATGGGGTGGCGGAGGGGTTCGTAGTACCGGTGAAGCCGGGTAACGCCGGGGGAGGGAAGGGGCCTCAGTTCAAGACAGACGCAAGACGCAGCGAGGGACCTGGAGATTGGGCAACCTATCAACTCCGGACAGCGTTCAGAAACTGCAGACGGCGTTGCACGCGAAAGCGAAGGCTGAAGCCGGCTACCGCTTCTACGCTCTCTACGACAAGATCAGCCGCGAGGACATTCTGGCGCACGCCTATGCCCAGTGCCGCTCCAACAATGGCGCGCCGGGCGTGGACCGTCAGGACTTCGAGGCGGTCGAGGCGTACGGGGTCGAGCGATGGCTGGGCGAACTGGTGCTTGCGCTCAGGCAGGAGACTTACCGACCGGACCCGATCAGACGCGTGTACATACCGAAGGCCAACGGCAAGCTCAGGCCGCTGGGCATCTCAACCGTGCGGGATCGGGTCTGCATGACGGCAGCGATGCTGGTGCTGGAGCCGATCTTTGAGGCCGACCTTCCACCTGAGCTCTACGCCTACCGTCCCGGGCGCAACGCCCAGCAGGCGGTGGTCGAGGTGGAAGAACTGCTGTTTCGCGGCCATCCGGAAGTGGTGGACGCCGACCTCGCGGACTACTTCGGGAGCATTCCCCATGCCGAGCTTTTGAAGTCGGTAGCGCGCCGGATCGTTGATCGGCGCGTGCTGCATCTAATCCGGATGTGGCTGGATTGTCCCGTGGAAGAAACCGACGATCGGGGACGGAAGACGCGCACGACCGAGGCGCGAGACAAGCGGCGCGGCATTCCGCAGGGCTCACCCCTCTCACCGCTGCTGGCGAATCTCTACATGCGCCGATTCGTGCTGGGATGGAAGATGTTGGGGCTCGAGCGAACCCTCGGCGCTCGCCTCATAACCTACGCTGACGACCTCGTGATCTTGTGCAGACGAGGCAAAGCCGAAGCGGCCTTGCAAAGCCTGCGCGAGATCATGGGCAAGCTGAAGCTGACGGTGAGCGAGGAGAAGACACGCATCTGCAAAGTGCCGGAAGGAGCGTTCGACTTTCTGGGATACACGTTCGGGCGAATGTTTTCGGCGAGGACCGGCCAGGCGCGTATCGGCTACCGGCCGTCAAAGAAAAGCATTCAGCGGGTGGTTGAGAAGGTCCACGCGCTGACCGGCCGATCGGGTACATGGCAAGAGACCACAACGCTGGTGAGCGAAGTGAACCGCACGCTGCGCGGATGGGCAAACTACTTTCGGGTAGGAACCGTCAGCAAGGCGTATCGGGCGCTCGATGCTTACGCGGCGACGCGGTTGCGCCGGTGGTTGCGCTTCAAGCACAAAGTCAGGCGACGAAGGGGCGGGAGCTATCCACTCTCGCACCTCTACGGGCACTTCGGGCTCGTACGTCTGACCCGGCTTGGGCACGACGTGCCGTGGACGAAGGCGTGAGCTCTTGTCCGAGAGCCGGATGCGGGAAATCTGCACGTCCGGTTCGATGAGGGGGGTGTGGAAACGGAGCCACGGGTGAGCCACTAAACTAAGGCACCGCCAGACGAAAGGGGCGGCAAACCGACATGCTCAACCTAACGCCACCG
>CAWANG010000036.1:0-272229 GCA_963783175.1 uncultured Alphaproteobacteria bacterium | reverse complement strand
GCTCGCGCAAGAGTTCCGCCGCTTTCCGGTCCGGCTCCATTCTCGTGCCTTCCAGGGCGTTCAGCCAGCGAACGAACGTCCCTTCCGGTCAGACGGTGCGCGCGGCAATATCGGCCTCGGCTGAGGCCGCTGCGCCGCCACGCCTCGACGTGAACCGACCACCATTGCCGCCTGGCCTCTGTTCTCGAAGTGTTTCGACGCCACCGGATATCTTCCTATTGTCCGAAGGAACCCCATATGCCCGCGACATTGCACTCCCCAGACAAACTGTGCAGAGACCGGACGCTTACGAGGCGCCGACCATGGACGGCAAGACCAGCGCCGCCTTCGGCCGGGCGCATGGGGTTGGTTGGATTCGAGATTTTCGGCGTCTGCCGTACTGGGCCTGCTGGCGCTTTCGCCAGAAATGCCAAGATTTTCAATGCGCCAAGCGCCATCCCTGGTGATCGGCCAGTGCACTCTCGGCAATGACCGCGCGGGACGATGACTTCAATCCGCGACCGGGCCGCATCGATCACGGCAACCAGGGCGCCAAGTGACCGAAGAGCTTCGTTGGCGAGGTGATGCGGGCCGCCAAGAAAGCGGGCCACCGAAGCCAGACGTTCAAGCGAAGCGGCGGCTCCGCCGGCCGTTCGACCTTCGGCCGCGGACGGCGGGCGGCGCTGTCCCTGGCCTCCCGATCGCCCGGCCGGCGCGTCGTCGTCATGGCCCGGATCGTACGCCATCGTACCGGCCGGCTTTCTCTCCCCGCCGCTCTCTCGAAACATCTCGCCTACCTCACGCGCGACGGCGTCACCAGTGACGGCGCAGAAGCCCATGCGTCGAACCGCCTCGCGTCCTTTTGGCGGCAGGGCTTGCCAAGGATCGCTTGGCAATTCTATTGCAGCATCGCTGCGGTTTGACGCGCGATCAGCCGCTCCTCGTCGGTTGGGATGACCCAGACCGCGACGGAAACGAACCCTCGACGCTAATCAATCCTTCGCTCTGCGCGTTGCGCGCCGGATCGAGGATCGCCCCCGTCCAGCGCGACCGTCGACGACCTCGGCCCGCGTCAGCGCATCTGCTCGCCGATCCCGGCCGAGAACACCAGCCCGTCAGACCCCCAGGGCGGCCACCAGCGAGCCCAGCTCCCGCACGATGCGATACGAAGAGTGCGATCGCCTCCTTCGCCGCCGGATCGGACGAGGCGCGCAAGGCGCGCATGTCCGAGGAAATCCCCGAGACGCCGAGCAGGCCGGACTGGCCGGTAGATGAGACCCTCGATGGCCGCCGCATCCATTCCGTGACGCTGCATCATGTACAGGATCGCGCCGGGTCGATCGATCCGCAGCGCGTTCCATCATGAGGCCGTCGACGGCGGTGATCCCATCGTCGAGGCGACGCTGCGGCCGTCCTTGACCGCGCAGAGGCTCGCGCCGTTGCCCAGATGCGCAAAGATGATCCGCTCGTCCGCGAGGTCCGGCGCGAGCTCCTTGAGGCGCAAAACGAGGAACTCATACGAGAGGCCATGAAATCCGTAGCGGCGGACGCCGGCTTCCGTGAACTGGCGGGGCAGGGCGAACGACTGGGCGAGATCTATTGGATGCGGTGGAAAGCCGTGTCAAAGCAGGCGATCTGGGAATCTGCGGCGCAGCCTTGAGGATCGCGCGGATCGGCGCGAGGTTGTGCGGCTGATGCAAAGGGGCGAGGGTCGAGCGCCGCGAGCTCCTCGAGGACGGCCTCGTTGACCGCACGGGCGCATCGTATTTGACGCCGCCGTGGACCACGCGGTGACCGAGCAGCCACCGGTTCTCCACTGAGGAGCGCCCGTCCGGTCGCGACGATCTCGCGCATGGCGGCGTCGTGGTCGAATCCTTGTGCTGCGCCAAAGTCCCGCTGCTCGACGATTAAGCCGTCGCCGCCCACGACCTTGAGGCGCGGCGCGACGCCGATGCCTTCGACCTGGCCCCGAAACAGGCAACGTTCGTCCTTCGCGGCGTCGTAGAGCGCGAACTTGATGCTGGAGGAGCCGGCGTTGATCACGGCGATAGAATTCATCGGCATCCCCGTTTCGATCAGGCGACGATGTTGGCGCCGCCGTCGACATAGACCGTGCCGCCCGTGATCCGCTGCGCGAACGGCGTCGCCAGATAGGCGCAGGCGTAGCCGACGTCCATGATGTCGACCAGTTCGCCGAGCGGCGCCTTCTCGCCGCCTCGTTCAACAGCAGCTCGAAGTCCTTCAGGCCCGACGCCGCCCGGGTCTTCAGCGGGCCCGGCGAGATCGCATGCACGCGGATGCCTTGCGGGCCGAGTTCGTAAGCGAGATAGCGGCACGCCGCTTCCAGCGCCGCCTTCACCGGGCCCATGACATTGTAGTTCGGCACGACGCGATTGGCGCCGTAGTAGCTCATCGCGAACATCGTCCCGCCTTCGGTCATCAGCGGCGCCGCGAGCTTCGCCATCCGGACGAAGGAATGGCAGGAAACGTCCATCGCCTTGGCGAAGCCTTCGGCCGAGCAGTTGAGCAGGCCGCCCTGCAGGTCCGCCTTGGGCGCGAAGGCGATCGAATGGACGAGAATGTCGAGCCGGCCCCACTTTTCCGCGATCTGGTCGAACATCGCTTCCAGCTGTCCCGGGATCGGCGACGTCGAGCTGCGCCGATGATCGGCGCTCGAGCTCCCGCGCAAGCGGCTCGACATGCGGCCTCGCCTTTTCGTTCAGCCAGGTGATGGCGAGATCCGCGCCCGACCGATGCGAAACGCCTTCGCGCATCCATAGGCGATCGAATCGTCGTTGGCGACGCCGACGACCAGCGCCTTTTGTCCCGCGAGCACCGGCCGGATCTGCTTCGTTCATCGCGCCCCTCAACGAATCGCCGCGGCAGCGGCTTGCGCCGCGCCGCCGCGACCATGACGGCGACCGCGCAGGAGGCGAGCCGGCTCGACAGCGAATCGGCGCGGCTCGTCAGGATGATCGGCACGCGCGCGCCGAGCACGATGCCGGCGGCGTCGGCGCCGGCGAGAAACGACAGGCTCTTGGCCAGCATGTTGCCGGCTTCGAGGTCGGGAACGACGAGCATGTTCGCGCGCCCCGCAACCGGCGAGACGATCTTCTTGATCGCCGCCGCCTCGGGGCTGATCGCGTTGTCGAGCGCGAGCGGGCCGTCGAGCACCGCGCCGGTGATCTGCCCGCGCTCGGCCATCTTGCACAACGCCGCGGCTTCGATCGTGGAGGGCACCTTCGGCGTTGACGGTCTCCATCGCGCTGAGAGATCGCGACCCGCACCTCTCGACGCCCATCGCATGCGCGAGATCGATCGCGTTCTGGACGATGTCGACCTTCGTCCTCGAGATCGGGGGCGATATTGACCGCAGCGTCGGTGATGATCAGCGGGTCCGGATGGCCGGGCACGTCCATGATGAAGCAATGGCTGATTCGGCGCGCGGTGCGAATGCCGCTCTCGCGCGCGACGACCGCGCCCATCAGTTCGTCGGTGTGCAGGCTGCCCTTCATCAGCGCTTCGGCTCTCCCGGCGCGCACCAATTCCACCGCCTTGGCCGCCGAAGTCATGGCTGTGTTCCGCGTCGACGAGCTCCACGCCGCCGATGTCGAAACCGACCTGCTCCGCGGCGCGGCGGATGCGCTCGACCGGACCGACCAGTATCGGTTCGATCAGGCGCAGCCGCATCGCCTCGGCCGCTCCGCGCATGGAGACCTCGTCGCAAGGATGCGCGACAGCCACCTTGATCGCGGCCTGCTTCTGGGCGGCCGCAATCAGCCGTTCGTATTTCTCGTGACGCGTCGTCGCAGCGTCTCTCCGGCGCGTCAACCATTGCGCCTTTCCTCGATTTCGTCGGCTTCGCGCCGAACAGTTTTTCGACCCGCGCGAGGCGCGCGCTCGCCCTCCGGGTTCAGCGCGCCCGTCGGCGCCGACGAGCTGGCGCAGCGCGTCGAGCGCAGCTGGCGGTTTCGGCCTCGTCGGTCGGCAGCAGTTTCGGCAGCGCGGCGATCGCGCGCTCCTCGTCGCAGCAGGACGAGCTGGAGCTGCTCGTTCAGCATCTCCCGGAAACGTTGCAGGCTCAGGCGCTCGTTCGACTTGCGCGTCTCGCGGATGATCTTCAGCATCCGGTAAGCCCCGCTCGTCGAACCCGCCTTCGGGCCTTCGCACATAGATCAGCGCGCGCAGCACCGCCTCCTCGACGCCGCCTTCCTCGAACTTCCGCGTCGAGGCCGAGCCGCAATTTCGGCGGCGGCGGCCTCGCGCACGAGATCGCGCTCGATGCGGTGCGGGGTCTCATCGCCCGGCGCGCCGAGACCGACCATCGCCTGCAGGAGCGGCGACCCGTAGGTCGTCGAGAAAGAACGCCTCGGTCATGGCTGTCGCGCATTTCGCCCCAGTTCTCCAGCGCGGACGTATCCAGGACGAGGCACTGCTTCTCGATAGCGAGCAACGGATTGTCGGCGCTGACCGGCTTCCGGTTGGCGCGAACCTGCTCCGCCAGCGGCTTGATCGCCGACATGAACGGGTTCCGGTCGGAGAAGAGCTCGAAGCGCAGCCGGTTCGGATGCATCGCGCGCATCGCCTCGGCCATCGGCTCCGTGACGGAGGCGCGAACCCAGGGCTCCGCGAACGTGCGGTAGAGGCCGAGATTGATCTCCGACAGTCGCGCGACCGTCGCGAAGCGCTTGTCGTCCTCCGGGCTGTTGACGCCGAAGGCGCGGATGTCGTCGAGCGTTCGCGGCTCGAGGCGGAAGAGATATTTGCCGTCGACGAGGTCGCGGTTCGCCGTGTCCTCGCCGACGTCGCTGATGACGGCCTCGTAGAGGCCGGGCGGCATCGCGTCGATCATCTCCATGCAGGAGACGAACTCGCTGTGCTCCTTCGCCGCCACCTTGCCGGAGACGAAGATGCCGAGATGGCCGATGCTGTGATGCAGCGAGTAGATGATCGTCTGCCCGTTGGCGACGATCTCGCTCGCGTCGTCGTAGAGGTCGAGGATCCAGTCCAGCGCCTGCTGCGGCGGGGTGATGTCGTCGCCCCACGAGCAGAAGCACGACGATCGGCGACTTGATGTTGCGCAGATCGATGCGCACGCCGTCGGAGGTGCGGATCTCGCCGGTCGACGAGCTTGTTGCCGACGAACAGGTTGTCGGCGATCCACTGCATCTCGCCGGCGTTCAGCAGCACCGGGCTGCCCCACCAGGTCTCGAATTCGAGGAAGCGCTCGGTCTCCGGTATCGACCTTGGAATAGACGTTGTAGGGCTTCGTCCAATAGGTGTTGGCGGGATTGAGCGACTCGAAATTGGCGACGAGGTTGGCGCCGTCGAAAATCCCGCGCCCATGTCGCCGGCGAGCGCGGTCAGCCACGTGCCGCCGAGCAGTGCCGCCGAGATAGCGCATCGGGTTCTTGCCGCGCACGCCGGCCCAATAGGAGAGCGGCGTGCCGGCCAGCATGATCGGGCCGGCCAGATCGGGCCGGATCGCCGCCATCATCATGATCTGCCAGCCGGCCTGGCAATTGGCGATGACGATCGGCTTGCCTTCGGCCTCGGGATGGCGCTTCGCGACCTCTTCGACGAAGACCGCCTCGGCGCGGCAGACGTCCTCGATCGTCTGGCCGGGCACCGGCTTCGGCAGGAAGCCGATGAAATAGCACGGCGTGGCCGGCGCGCAGCGCCACGCCGATCTCGCTGTCGGGCTTCATGCCGCCGATCCCCGGACCGTGGCCGGCGCGCGGATCGACGACGATGATCGGCGGCTTCATGGGATCGATCGTCGCGTCCGCCGGCGGGACGATGCGCACCAGCGCGTAATTGACCGGCCGCTCCAGCGTGCGCCCGTCGAGCACCACTTCGGCGGCGAAGTTCAGCACATGCGGCGCCTCCTTTGCCGCCTGCGCAACCTGAATGTTGCCCCGCTCGTTGAGAGTCTCGAGAAGCAGCACGCCGCGTTGCCATGCGTCCGTCCAATATTGCGCAGCTGCGCCTAACGGTGACTTCTCCATGAACGCCTCCTCGCCTGCTACGAATCCTCTTTGTTCATGTAGGACTCTATGGATATTTCTATAACGAGCCCGGAACAGGCCCATTGATGTTCGTCAAGTTCAGGCCGGCCCATGGCTTGGCGAACTGAGCCGTTCGACATGTAGCGGGCACAGGAAGTGCGTATGAAAAACCTATCGCACTTCGTCGAGACGACGATCCTCGGCGGCGTCCTCATTCTGACGCCGATCGTCGTACTCGCCTTCGTCCTCGGCAAGGCGTTCCAATATGTCAGTCTCGCTCTGCAGCCCTCCGCGCGCTGATTCCCGACCGTCTCACCCCCGGGCCGACCGTGACGGCGATCCTCACGTCCCGTGCTTGCGATCCTGTGTTTCCTCGCGGGCCTGTTCGCGCAGAACCATGCGGCGGAGCGGTTGCGCTCGGGCTCGAGGGGTCCGTATTGTCGAAACTGCCGGGCTACGAGTATCCGAAGCAGGCCGGGACCAGCGTGCTCGGCTTCGGCGAGACCGCGGAGCATCCAGTGGTGCTTGCGCATCTCGGCTGCGCTTGGCGGATCGGATCCGGACCGATCAGGTCGGTAAAGATCTTGTCGCCGTGTTCGTCCCGAACTCGCCGAACCCCCTTTCCGGATCGGTCTTCTTCTCGCCGCCGACAGGGTCCGTCCCCAGAGGGATCGCTCGCGTCCGCGATAGCCTGTTTGAGGCGATGCGGAACGGGATCAGGAACGCTGCTGGCCGGAGCCTCCGCGGCCGGCCGGCACCCGCAGTATCGCTGGCTCATCGATCTCAACCGCACCACATCCCCTTCCGAGAACGTCGCCACACTTCCCGAAACCTCTGAAAAAAGCGGCTTTCCTGTGGGCTCGGCGTCCGCGGACATCCAGCTCGGCGGTCGACATCCATGTCGAGAACGCCCGTGCGGCCACCAGACTCGATGCAACACAATAGGCTCGAATTTCCCTTGTGCGAGGGGTAGTGTCTATCAAGTCGCGCTGGAAGACGCATGGTCGGCTGGGAACCGTTGGCATGCGCAAGACGAACACGAAACACGAACCGACGAGAGACGCCTCCGGCGCCCCGGCGCATACATATCGGCGGACGAGCGGCGCGCGGCCGGCAAGGCGCTGCGCGACGCGACGCCGCGCGCCGCGCATGGCGGCTGGAAGCCGCCCAAGGATCGGCGCGATCCGATCGAGCTTCTGCGCGAGTCCAACGATGGCCGAATCCCGGAGCTGATCCCGATTCGCTTCGGACGCATGGCCCAATCGCCCTTCGCCTTCTATCGCGGCGCGGCCGCGGTCATGGCGGCTGATCTGGCGTCGACCCCGACGTCCGGACTTCGCGTGCAGGCCTGCGGCGACGCTCACCTTATGAATTTCGGCGGCTTCGCCACGCCGGAGCGCAACATCTTCTTCGACATCAACGATTTCGACGAAACCCTGCCGGCCCCTTGGGAGTGGGACGTCAAGCGGCTGACGGCCAGCATCGTCATCGCCGCCCGCCATCTCAACCTCCTCGACAGCGAGGCGGCGAAGGCGGCGACGGAGTCCGTGTGCACCTACCGTGAACGAATGACCGATTATGCCTCGATGCGCGCGCTGGACGTCTGGTACGATCGCATCGATCTCGACCGCGTTCTCAAGGTTCTGCCGTCCGGAGCGGAGGTGGAGCGCGTGAGGCAGAGAGTCGAACAGGCGCGCCGGAAAAGCCTCCCTGAAAGCCTGTTCCCCAAGCTGGTCGAGCATTTCGGCTCGGCGCCAAGGATCAAGGACGAGCCGCCGCTGATCTTCCACCCCACCGATGAGCAGGCCCCGGGCGTCCAGTCGGGATATGCCGAGGCGCTCGAACGCTATCGGAAGTCCTTGCCCGAGCACGTCCGGACGCTGTTTGACCGCTTCCACCTGTTCGACTTCGCGATCAAGGTTGTCGGCGTGGGCAGCGTCGGCACGTATCTGCGCCCTCGGGCTGTTCATGGCGGCCGATGACGATCCGATTTTCCTGCAGGTTAAGGAAGCGCGGAAGTCGGTGCTCGAGCCCTACGCCGGCAAGTCCCTGCACAAGAACCAGGGCGAGCGGGTCGTAGCGGGCCAGCGCCTCATGCAGTCGGCAAGCGACATTTTCCTCGGCTGGACGCGCGGACTGAACGGCCGCGACTACTACTTCCGCCAGCTTCGCGACGCGAAGATCTCCGCGGTCCTGGAAGACTGGGACGTCACAATGTTGAGGGAATTCGGCAAGCTTTGCGCCTGGGCGCTCGCCCGGGCGCATGCGCGATCCGGCGATCCGGCGATGATTGCCGGCTACATGGGCTCCAATACGACTTTCGATGACGCGGTGTGCGAGTTCGCGGTTGAATACGCCGACCAGAACCTTCGCGACTATCGCGGCTTCGTCAAAGGGATCCGGGAGGGCCGAATCCCGGTCGCTTCCGAGGATTGAGATGGCGGCAAAATTCCACAGACCGCTCGGGGGCGGACCTCCCGCGACGGACAGCCTCCTTTCTTCTGGATTTTCCCGAATCCGGGCGAACATCGTAACTTCATCCGGTCTGGCTGGATTGGCCTTTGCATTTGCTGGCTGCGCTGTCGGCACCTCATGAAGCGGAACACTAGAACGATCTTGGCAGGTGGACTTCTCGCGGTCGGTACGTTCGCATTTGCCAAGGCCGGGCAGCTCGAGGACGGCGAAGCTGCATACTTTAAACACGACTACGCCAATGCAATGCGGCTCTTGCGTCCGTTGGCTGATGGCGGAAACGCCCCGGCGCAGAATCGGCTCGCATCGATATATTTCTGGGGCGGCCATGGCGTGCAGCAGGATGCTGCGCAGGCAGCCCAATGGTATCGCAAGGCCGCAGACCAAGGGAACGCCTTGGCGCAGGCTCACCTTGGTCTGATGTATGAACACGGCTACGGGGTGCCCAGGAACGCCGTCATGGCCCGCATGTGGCTCAACCTCGCCGTCTCGCGCGCGCCATCGCTCTCCATGGCGGTCAAACTTCGCAATGAAGTGGCTGCCAAAATGACGCCTGCGCAGATCGCCGAGGCGAAACGGTTGGCCGAGGAGTGGGAGCCCAAGTGAACCCGCGGCTGCGCCATCGTCACGGCGATCTGAAACGATCGTATCCTCTCCTTATCCGAAGATTGAGAACTCGTTTCGTCAATGGCTCCGCATCACGACTTGCGCGCGCGATAGGGCCTTCGCGGACCGCGATCCGGCTGCTCAGCTCGTGTCCGAATGCCGCCGGGACAACCCGATCCCCTGCCGGTCTTCCTGACGCGCCATCCTCTTGTCATCGGCGTCGAACGGCGAGGCTTCAATGTCACGGTCGAGGTGCTCGACATATCGTCGCACCGCCTCGACCCGTTCTTGGCTCGGCAGCGAGGCCGCGAGGCCGACCAGGGCGGACCTCATCCGCCGCATCACTTGAACCGAACTCGAGCCGAAGTGCCGGATCTCGTCGAACGCGAGGGTCAGGTAGTCCTCCCAAGTCGGGGTCGGAACGACCAGCCGGAGAGCCCCGTTCTCGTCAACGACGTCGCCGGCGTCCAGTTCGGCCGCGCCGAGACGGCGCAGGAGGTCCTCGAGCTGGTCGATGGTCTGGACCGCCGTCGTCGGGTCGTTGATCGCCGGCGATAACGCCTTGATGGCGATGTCCACGAGAAGGCGGATTGGATATTTCGGGTCCTGCTCGAAGGTTCGTTCGCGCTCGAGACGAACGGCGCGTCTGAGTGCGTCCTCCGGTAGCGGCGTGCCTGAGCCATGAACATGGAGAAGAGCCGCACCCTCGATCAGCGTATCGCCGACCGCGCACGTCATCACGATGGTCCCGCCCGCGTTTCGCGCCAGGACGACAAGAGAATCGACATCGAGCTTGGCGATAGTGCGGGGCTTACCAAGATACTTCACCGTCTGGGTTGCGGGACCGAGTCTCGGTTGGCCCGCCACGCTTTAGGAGGGCGCGTGGCGGCGGAGGCTTCGTCCAGGCGCCGGAACATCTCGCCGATCACGGCGCGTCCCCGGTCGCCGACCAGGTGAAGCACGTTGCCGATCTGAAGGTCGCCGAGGCGCTGCATCAGCCGCGCAAACATGAGCATGCTGACGATAATCATGATCCCCACGAGAAGCGTCGAGAACAGCGGGACCTTTGCCGACCCGCCGCGGTCCACCCAGGCGAGCGTGAACAGGGCGTAGACGAAAGTCGCCGTGAACGCGCCCAGCGCATGAAACAGCATCCGGTCGCGCGCGAACCAGAGCACGAGCCGCGGGGAATAGGCGATCGCGCTGAACTGCACCATCACGAAGGCCATGGCGAAGACGATCCCGGTCAGCGCCATCATCCCGGACGCCGCGGCGGAGAGCAGGGCCTGGGCCGAGGCCACCGAAAGGGCAAGGGTGTAGCTTGAGAGATAAGCCTGCTCGAATTCGTGGCAGCGCGAGCCCTCCGAGCACAGCCCCGCAAACGTAGAACATCGGAATGAACCAGGGCTGCATTGCGGGCCGACCCGTCTGTCGTGGCTTTGATTGTCGCCGATTTCCCGGGCGATCCTCGCAGTCTATTGGATCGATGGCGAGAAGTCGCAGGGATCAAGCGGTCTTGGCTCGGCGGTTTGCGCGATCAAAGCCGCACACGCGCCCGAGGAGCGACAGACAATTCTGGGCGGACCCAAGGTGATGCTGCTAGGGTCGCGTCTTGGCCGGTTCGACAGATCCCCGGAAGAGCAAAGAAAATGAGCCAAGCCGAAGGTCTCACCGATGCGGAATTGAGAACCCCCAGGGCCGCCGCAGTCGCGGGCGTCGTTTTTTCGCTGCTGACCCTAACGAGCTTCGGATTGCTGTGGGGCGCGATTCCCGCCGATCCGCAGGCGTCGGGCGGTTGGCTCGCCGCCAACACCGCCGAGGTCGCGCTGGCGCTCAACCTCATCCCCTTCGCCGGGATTGCCTTTCTGTGGTTCATCGGCGTCGTTCGCGACCGGCTCGGACGGCGGGAGGACCGCTTTTTTGCGACCGTATTCTTGGGAAGCGGCCTCCTGTTCCTAGGCATGTTGTTCGTCGCCGCGGCGGTCGTCGGCGCCATGCTGGTCGCGTTCAAAGACGATCCCGCTGCGTTCGCCTCGCCGGCGTTTCGTTTTGCGAGGGCGCTTTCGTACAACCTTGTCAACGTCTACATGGTCAGGATGGCCGGCGTGTTCATGATCTCCACCTCGACGGTCGCGATGTGGACCCATTTCGCACCTCGCTGGCTGGCCGCGCTCGGCTATCTGCTTGCGGTCTTGCTGCTGCTTGGCAGTCCTTTCCTGCGCTGGAGCTTCGCGCTCTTTCCCCTGTGGGTGCTTTTGCTGAGCGTCCAAATCCTGGCGAGCAGTTTTGGCCGGCGCACGGAGAGCTGAAGCAGGCCGCTCGGCCCCGCTTGGCGGACAACGTTGCCGCGCGCGACGCCGCCCGAAGCCGAGGGCGATCGGGTGGCGGCGACGCGAGCGTGATCACATCAATGCGGCATGTCTCGGAATGTGGATGCTTACCGACTTCGACGAGCAAGTTTCGTCACTCTCCGGCTTTCGGCACGTTCGGCGTGAACTCACTTTGAAAGACTTCCGAGCCGGCGCCGCACCGCCTTAGGCAAGCCATAGCCGCGGCGAGCGGGACGCTGGCTGGGCGGACGCTGTCGGCGGCGACGAGAAAGACCGAACCCGACATCGGGTTCGGGGAATTGGGGACGAAAACCGCGATCAAGCCGCCGCCCACCACGCCGGTCTGGACCGCGATCCGCCAAGCGCCGCCGAGTTGCGCGAATACGACCGGATGATCGGCCATTTCGCCAAGTCCCATCACGCTCGCGCCTGCCTGTTTCAAATACTCATAGGCAGGAACCTTCGAGAGCACGGAAGACTCAGTTCGGCCACGATTCGTTGCGCCGGCCGGGTTCGGGCGAACAGGCCGGCGAGAAAGCACAAAAGCGCGATGAGGACGATCGCCAAAATCGCTTCCGTTGGCGCACCCGAAACCAATCTATCCGGAATGATCGCGGCCACCGGCTTCAAGGCGCGACGCGCGAAGTCGAACGCCTTGCCCAGGATGAAGACCAGCACCACAATCGGCGTCAGAAACAGGATGCCGCCGAGGACGGTCATCCGAAGAAAATGGGAGATCGCCGTCATCTCGTCTTGTCTTGCCGTTGAAGGCGACGGCGGAGGACTAAGCCGCTGTCATCGCCGGAGAGCGCGCGGGCTTCGTGGACTTTCCGCCGCGTCTTTCCAGCACCGCGCTCTTACCTGATCACCCCAGCGACTGGTCTGGAGCGAATGTTAGCTCACGGCAAACGGGGGCGTAAGATTAGTAGTAGTTACATTCTCGGTGGCCGTAGCTATTGATCCAGCAATGGTGTGCGGCAGCCGCTGCGCCAACCGCCGCTGCGCCGACCGCCGCTGCGCCATACCCATAGCCGGGACGGTAGCCGTAGCCGCCATAGCCGTAACCGCCCCGATAGCCGTAGCCGCCTCGATAGCCATAGGCGGCCCGATTGACGTTGCGGTTGACGTTGCGATTTACATTGCCACGATGCGCGCCGCCCGCGTACCGCGCGCCACCGCCTCGGTACGCTCCGCCGCCTCGGTGTATCCCGCCCGCATAACGCGCACCGCCGCCCCGGTGCATACCGCCGCCTCGGGCCATGCCGCTGCGATGTCCTCCGCCATGGCGCATCCCGCCGCCACCGCGTCCGCCCCTTACCTGCGTGAAGAGGTCATCGTCGACATGCGTCGCGGGGTTCGCCCCCGTGAAGATCTCGATCGCTTCAGCCTGCGGCGCGATGAGGCTTGCGAGCGCGAGCGCAAACAGCGCATTCTTGAAATGGCGCTTCCAGCTCATTGCCTTAACCCTCCTCTCTCGAATTTGAGACAGAACACGCATTGATCCGCGTCAACGGCAGAGTGCGTGGCAGCCGCTTGACCAGAGAATGTCACGTTGCGCTTTCCGCAAGCACGGCGTCGATGGTGGGGAGCAGATCCGTTGCGATGGATCGTTTGAGGACAAATCCATTGGCTCCCGCTTCAATCGCCGCCAACTTCGCATTCTTTTCCTCGTGGACGCTGAGAGCGATCAGCTTCAGCTGCGGGAAATGACTCCGAATTCGTCGGATTAATCCCAGCCCGTCTCCGCGTCGTAGCGAGAGATCGACCACGGCCATAGCGACGTGGAGCTGACGCACGCTCTCGAACAGCGAAACTTCATCCCCCACCACCACAACCGCCTCAAACTCTGTTTCAAGGAGGCCGCGTACGCCTTCCATCAAGCCAAGATGCCGATCTGCCAAAATCGCACAACCTCTCTCTTTTGCAGGCATCTCTTCATTTCGCGTTCGCCGCCCGGGAGCGTCCCGACTTTTCGAGTGAACCTTGGACCCAGAACGCGTCAACATGACCTCGAAAATTTACTAGCTCTTGGGATGAAAAATTACGAGGCGCGCCGATCGAGAAGATGCAGCCCGGGGGCCGACAAAGCTGTCTTGTTGGGACGCCCTTCGCGGAGTCACTGATCCGCATGTTGCTTGACAACGGCGCCAGGGTCTCGGGTACTGATGCGATCATAGTCCCGATGATTACGGGCGAATGCTGTTGATGGCCCGAGTATCCCATGGGATGGGCGCGCAACGCGTGGATGGCAGTCACTCTGCTGGCTTTCGCCGCAGGGAACGCGACGGCTGCGGAGCCGAAGCGAGTGCTGTTGTTGCACTCGTTTGGCTGGAATTTTCAAGCCGAGGATGCCTTCGGAGACTATCTGCGCACGGATTTGGCTGAGAAATCGCCTTATCCGCTGGACCGCTATGAAGTGTTGTTGGAGATCGCGCGCTTCAGCGACGGCGAGCAGGACGAAGCGTTCGTGGGCTATTTGCGAGCCCTTTTCGCGACCCGTCCTCCCGACTTGATCGTTACGATGGTCAGTCCTGCGGCGCGCTTTATTCAGCGCCATCGACAAGATCTCTTTCCTTCGACACCCGTCATTTTTGCCGCCCTCGACGCGAGAGCAATAAGTGACGGGACGCTTACCGCCAATGACACGATCGTTTCGGTTTCGACTGACCAGCGCGCGTACATTGAAAACATCCTGAAAACGTTGCCCGGCACGACCACCGTCGCGGTGGTGACCGGCGATGCTCCGATCGAGAGGTTCTGGGTGAAAGAACTTCGTCAGGTCGTCCAGCCGCTCGAGAACCGCATTGATTTTATTTTCCTCAACGAACTGTCCTTCGGAGATATGCTGACGCGCGTTGCGGCGCTCCCGCCGCGGTCCGCAATCTACTTCGGAGACTTGGTCGTCGATGCGCAAGGTATCCCGCACAGACAGGAGGAGGTTCTGTCCCGGCTGCACGCCGTAGCCAACGCGCCAATATTCGGACAGTACGACTATCAGCTGGGCGGCGGGATTGTGGGGGGACCTCTCCTCTCTGTCCACACACTGAGCCGGAAGACCGCTGAGGTCGCCGCGCGGATCCTTGGGGGAGCGTCGCCGGGCGATATCAAGACCCCGCCACAGAAACTTGCGGAGCCTGAGTTTGACTGGCGGGAGTTGCGGCGTTGGGGAATACAACAGGCAGATCTTCCACCCGGCAGCACGATCAGCTTCAGGGAGCCGACGCTGTGGGAGCAATACAGGTGGTACATCCTTGCAGTCGCGGGCTTCTCCGTGCTTCAGGCGATCCTTATCGTTGGTCTGCTGCTCAACCGGCTGCGGCTGCGGCGCGCGCATGACCGGCTGCGGACGAGCGAAGAGGGCATGAGCCTCGCCGCGATCGCCGCCAAGTTGCGCTTCTGGGTTTGGGACATTCCACGAGACGAAGTGCGGGCGAGTGAGAGCGACTGGAGTTCCGGAAACTGGCACTCGGCGCAGCCCATCCAGTTTGATCATTTCATCGACGTCGTGCATCCCGACGATCGCGCGTCGCTACGCCAGGCAGTCCGTCGAGCGCTCGAAGGCGACGGCCAATACGAAACGGAATATCGAGTGATATCGCCGGATTCGACCGTGCGCTGGATCGCCGCACGGGGCCGGATCGAATTTGATCACCGTGGCAAACCCAAGCAATTGCGTGCTATATCGATCGACATCACCGAACGTCGGCGGGCTGAAGACGAAGCTCGCGATCTGAACGGACGCCTGATCACCGCGCACGAGGATGAACGCGCCCGGTTGGCGCGCGCGCTGCACGATGACGTTACCCAACGGTTGGCTTTGCTTGCGATTGATGCGGGACGTAAGGAGAAAGGACTGGGCGAGACGATCGCTGGCCAGGCGATGCGTTCGATACGTCACGACCTGGTCCAACTCAGTGAGGACGTGCACGCGCTCTCGTACGCGCTGCATCCCGCGATCCTGGAAGACCTCGGATTGATCGAGGCGCTGAAGGCGGAGTGCGCGCGGTTCGGCGCCGTGGAGGGAATTCCAACGCGCTTTGGAGTTACTGATGACGTCATCGAGCCGACCCAGTCCGTGTCCCTTTGTCTGTACAGGGTCGCGCAGGAGGCGCTTCGCAACGTCGCGCGCCATTCAGGCGCCAGCTCGGTCGAGATCGCGCTTCGCGCGGTCGGCGACGGACTTGAGCTTGCCGTGCGCGACAATGGCGCCGGTTTCGATCCAACCCGAAAACAAGGTCGGCCAAGTCTCGGGTTCTCTGGAATGAGACAACGCCTCGCCCTGGTCGACGGCGAACTCCTCATCGACAGTGCGCCGGGCGGTGGGACAAGCATTGTGGCTCGGGCGCCATTGAAATCAGGAGGTGCGCCGTGAGTCGCCCGCGGGTGTTGCTGGCTGACGACCATCGCATGATGGCCGAAGGCGTCAAAGCGCTCCTCCCCGATGAGTTTGAGCTCGTCGGAATTGTTGAAGATGGGCGCGCAATGATTGAGGCCGCGCAAAGGCTGCGTCCCGACGTCATCGTCGCCGATGTCGCCATGCCAAACCTCAACGGGTTTGAGGCGTTGGCTCGGCTGAGGAAGTCCCACCCGAACATCAAGGTCGTGTTCTTGACGATGCATCAGAACGCGGCGTACGCGCGCCGCGCGCTGGATGCCGGCGCTTCCGGCTTCGTGGTCAAGCATTCGGCCCCGGAGGAATTGGTGCTGGCCATTCATGCAGCGTTGAAAGGCAAGACATTCATCACCCCTTCCTTGACGAAACAGGTGGTGGAGGAAGCCGAGAGCGGCGCACGAGGCGAGAGCGAAGGCGCGAAGGTGCTCACGCCACGCCAGAGAGAGATTCTGCAATTGTTTGCGCAGGGGCGTTCGGCAAAGGAGATTGCGAGCGATCTCGCGATTTCCGCGCGAACTGTCGAATTCCACAAGTACCAAATTATGGAAATGAACGGACTTCACAGCAGCGCTGAGCTTATTCACTTCGCGATCAAGCATGGGATTGCGACGATCTGATATGGCCGTCGTCGCCATGTGCGTTGATTTCCCGACATGCTCAACCTCGTAATTTTTCAGGGCGTGGCCTCGTAATTCTACGAGGTTACATGCGGCTGCCTCTTACGTACCGTCGCACTCGCTCGCCCAGCCTCGTTACGCGCGCCTTGTCCGAAGTGGAGCGCCCAGAGAAGGCAAGCGGGCGACTCAATGCCGGCGCCACGATTGTGGTTCGCGGTGTTGAGGGGATGGGAGGCGGTCCGATGACCCCGCGCGGTCAATTCAACCGAACTTTCGTCGTCGGATTGGCGGGCGCAACAATCGCAAGCCTCGGGCTTTTCGCACTATCGCTTGCAGGCGGCGAGATCAGAGATGAGGGGCGCAAAAAACTCATGTCGACGTCCGACTGCGTCTCTAGTCGACCGCCGATCGCGGGGGCATTCCGTTCGGACCTTGAGATGTTCGCGTCCAACTTTTCGTCACTCTAGTTCGACAATCGTGAGTGGCAGGGAGACGGGAAATGAACCAAAAAATCAAACCCGAAATGGTCTCGCGACGAAAGGCGCTTTCCCTGCTTGGATTCGGGGCGGCATTAGGCTTCACGCTATCGTCGGCGCTGGAGCCGTTGGAGGCTGAAGCACAAGAGGCCACCACGTCCCCCGCCGCGCCTCCTGCGGCAGCCGGCACACATGGGATGCAACGGCGGCAAGGGCGGCGCACCGGTCGCCATGAGCGACGCCACGGCCGTCATGAGCGACGGCACGAGCGACGAACGGGAGAGAAACCAGCGGCGACAGCGCCTGCTGGCACACCTCCCCCCCAATAGCCGTCCGTCTCATCTCAACCGCCTCCCAGCGCGGTTTGATGAACGTCGGACGGGCGCTACGCGTCCAGCGGGTTAAGCGATGAGCGAGACCGCAGACGAAAGAAATGGGAGGAAGCCAAAGGCGCGCGCCCCGTCGGGCGAACGTTTAGTGATGGACGAATTGTTGAGACGCGGATTCGAGGCGCAGCTTTCGGATCGCAAGGAACACGTCCTGCTCGTTCGGGCGGGCGACTCAGCGCCGAAGCCCGTTCAAGTGAAAACCGTGCACTCGACGCCATGGTACGTGCGCCGCGCGAGTTTTGATGGAAGCCTCGCGGACCAAGTGACGGTGTACGTCCTTTTGGGACTCGAACGAGGCGTAAAGTCTGCTCGTTTCTTTGTCGCCAGGAACCGTGATCTGGCGGCCCAGTTTCGCCGATCGCCGACTTCCAACCCTATTGGATTCATCGACGCCAAGTCGGTCGAGAAATACGAGAATAACTGGGAGATCTTAAGATAGGCCGGTGCATGTCATCAAACTGAAGGGAGAAGCGATATGAAGAGTGCGTTTTACACGGTCGCGCTTGGCGCGGCGATGGTTCTCACGGCATCGACGGCGTCGGTTCGAGCGGAGGACCGAGATTGCACAGTCGATCTCAAGTCCATTTGCGCGGGTATTGCGCCCGGCGAGGGACACATTCGCGCGTGCATACAAGCGCACATGAGCGAACTCTCCGTAGGCTGCTCGTCAAGGCTGTCGAAGGCTGCATGGGTCTTCTCGGAGTGCAAAGGGGACATCCAGCAATTCTGCCCCCAGGCCACATATGGCAACATTGCCGACTGTATGAGGCCGCATCTTGGCGAGACCAGCGACCAATGCAGGGGAGCGATGGCGTTCATCGCCTCCCCCGCCGGCGATTAGGAACGCCGAGCGGGTCTGTCGACTGGCTTCAGCGCGAAGCCAGCAACCGATCTGATTTGCGCGAATAAAGCCTTACTCGACAAGTCCAGCGGCGTCTCGCCGCTGGATACCGGTTCTGCGTGAACGCCATGCGTCGACGGAAGCCAATTCTGAGGGCCGAACAATGATCATATCGGGAGGAGCAGGAGCGCAGCTACCGCCTCAGGGCGATGGTGCAGGCGCTCCAGACGAAGCAGCAGCTTGACCTCCATGGCCTGCACTTTGACAGCGACATGGCGACGTTTCAGCCCGCGCCGAAATCGAGATGAGTTGGCGGCCTCCTTGGATGCAGCGATTTATCTCAACGTAGAAAGCAAAAATAGAAAGGGAGCGAAATGTTAAGAAGCAATGTAACGAAGAGCCTCGCAGCGGCGGCCATCTGTTTTTTTGCAGCTTACGCCGGGACAGCGCAAGAGGTGAAGAATTTGCCGCCGGGCTCTACGGCCCATTTTATCTATTTTCCCACCGGCGGCTATACGTTGGATCCCAAAGACCAAGATCAAATACACGACGTGGCTGGAATGATCGAAAGCCACCCGGACTTCGTCGCCACAATCCTTGGCAAGACCGATTCAGTCGGGTCTGCGGGGTTTAACGAGCGCCTATCACAACGACGCGCCAATGCCGTATTCGAGGCTCTCGTGTACGACAACAAAGTGTCAGAGAACCGGATAGAGATGTGCTGGACCGGCGAGCGCCTGCCATTCACATCAACTGCCGATCAAACCCCGGAGGCGCAGAACAGGATGGCTGCGATTATCGTAAGCAAGCTGACGGATGCACATTTTTGTGGCGGATGAGCAGCCTCCGCTAGTGTTTGCCTAACACATGCCGCTCGATGCCGCGACGGCTCGCGCCACGTGGTCAGTGTCCGACGTCAGCGTCGCCGGCGCGGTGCAAGACGACCCCGCGACCTCTCGCGGTCAGCTGACGCGCCGCGCAGCCGCCATTTCGGATGGCAGCGCGGTCTTTTACATGTTCGGCTGATCGCATTACCTGACGGGACAAAATTAACTTGCTTACACGAACAACGAAGGGAGAACATCCATGCAATTCCGTATCGCCATTTTGGTAAGCGCAAGCGCCCTAGCAGTAGGTTTGGTGTTTTCTGCTCTGCCCGCTAGCGCGGCCATAACCCATACCACCTCGAACCTGAACCTGCGAGCAGGACCCGGCACGCATCATCGGGTCAAGGCCATCATTCCGGCGGGAGCGCCGATTGATATCGAAAGTTGCGGGGATACTTGGTGCTACATGGCTTGGGCTGGGCATGTCGGGTACGTCAAACATCAATATCTGATGCACCACGTGACGGCAGAAGTGGCTCCACTGGTTCATGTGACTCATGTCCATAAGCATGGTCTGATCAACTTCTAGGGAGACAGTTCCGGGCTACGCGAAAGGGATGCCATGTCGCGCTGGTTATGGGCTTTGCTCGGGGGCGTCGTCCTCGTCGCGATCGCAGCCCTCTTCTGGACAGCCGGCAACCAGACGAATGTCCCACCCCCCGTTTCGCCAGGCCCAACAGCTGTCGCTCCCGCGCCGGCTCCGGCGGCGCCGCCTCGCTCCTGCGCCGGTCGCGCAGCAACCCGCGCCCTCGCCTCCGCCCGCACCTGCGCCCCCGGCCGCGCAGGAGGCCGCAGCCCCGCCCGCTCCCTCTCCGACCGCGCCGCCCGCTCCCACTCCGGCGCCCGATGCAGGACAGCAAGCCGCCACGCCGCCTCGCTCCCCCGCCGTCTCCCCCGAGACGCCCTCGGCTCCGCCGGCTCGCCGAAGCGCCCCTGCCGCCGCCCGCGCCCGGACGGGAGGCGCCGGAAGTCCAGGGCGTATATGCGCCCAAGAGCCTCGCGCAGCTGGTCGGGACCTGGGCCTATTCCGCGGAGGATTGCGAGCGGCTATTCCAGCGGCGCGGCGGCGGCTGGGCCTATCGCCAGCCGGTGGACAAGTTCGCCCAGGCCGCGATTGTCGAGTCGACGAAGAAGATCCTTCTGCCTTCCGCCACCTGCCGGATCGAGGGCGCGTCTGAAGCGGAAGGCGCGCTCAAGGTGAGCGCCGACTGTGAGGACTCGATTAGCTACACGTCCCGGAGCGTGATGATCGCGCTCCGCTCCGCCACCGAACTCGTCTACAGCGCTTCCGGCGATCCGGCGCTCGCCACAACCTTGAAGAAATGTGCGCCGTAGGGGGAAGGATCGTCGACGCTGTGACCCTGTTCCCCGTTTCGAGGCCGGGATCGGCCGAGGAGAAGCACGGGGCTGGGCGCCGAAGTCGAACCATGTGCATGATGCCGAGTGGCCTCGGGCGGCTGTTCTTACCGACTGCTCGGCCGCCGCCAGCAGTAGGACAAGCCCACAGCAACAAATTCATTCACTGAGGAAACACATCGAGGAAGGGCCAACTCAATGTCGAGCGAATCCAAAACGCAGGACTGGTCGAAGCCGGCCGCGATGGCGATCCCCAAGGGGGGGTACTTCCAGGACAAGGTCGAGCAGGGGCGCTATGGGCCCATCTTTCCCAAGACCCCGGCTTGTTACGGCTTCTCGATCCTGGCGAAGATTATAGCCGGCCGAGAAGAAGTCTTCTACAAATACGCCAAAAGCATTGAGGAAACGATCGCTGCGCAGCCCGACGCCTTGGCGGTCTTGCAGCTGCATTACCTGCGGTGGGTGCTCTTTCCGATCAAGGGAGAGACCTACTTCATGTATCAGGGCATTTTCGACACCGACTTCGATAAGTACACCGAAGACGCCGTTACGCTATTCGGAATCACGGGTCTGCGGACGGTGTTCGAGAATCTCGAGGGCTTCCCGATGGACTGGCAGACGAACCCCGCCGCGTTCATCAAGTTTGTTCGCGATCATCAATGCCCGAGTTTTCTCGAATACGCGGAATATCCGTATGTGAGCGCCACTGAAATCAAAAAAGCCCTCAAACTGAAGGCCGCGTTCTCGACCATGCTCGACCAGATGCAATGAATTCCCGGGGCGGAACAGTCGCATCGGACGTCTGCGAGGCGTGAGGCGGACGGTCATCCGCAACGAGGTCAACCGAAAACGGAATGTCGCGATGATGCTCGAATTCGACGACATTCAGCATATTCTGCTGACGCGCGCGCCGGCGCTCGCGGCCAGGTACGAATTTCTGTCGTTTCGCGACGGAGCCGGCGGCCGCGCCTGGGTGTCGGCGATCAAGGAGACGATTCATTCGGCGGCGTCGATGCGCGCCAGCGTCGATCAGGACAAGCGCTGGGTGACGGCGGCATTCACCTGGAATGGGCTTCGCGCGCTTGGACTGGACGAGACCTCGCTCGCGTCTTTTCCGGAGGAGTTCAAGCAGGGCATGGCGGCGCGGGCGGAGATGCTCGGCGACACCGGTGTGAACTGCGCCCGAACATTGGGTCGGCGGGCTTGCGAGCCCGGATCTGCATGCGATCGTCATTCTCTTCGCGCGGGACGATGCGGAACATGACCGGTGCGTCTCGGAGCACGCGAAGCTGATCGCCAACTGCCCCGGCGTCGAGGTCCTCTCTGCGCTCGACCTTAAAGCCATTCCGCCGTTTGACTATGCTCACGATCATTTCGGCTACCGGGACCGTCTCTCGCAGCCGGTCATCGAGGGGGCGGGCGAGGAGCCCACGCCCGGCTCCGGCGATCCTCTGAAGGCGGGCGAGTTCATCCTTGGCTATCCCGACGAACACGGCGTCATAGCCGACAGCCCGCAGCCCAAAATTCTCGCGCGGAACGGCAGCTACATGGCCTACCGCAGGCTTGCGGAGCATGTGGGAAGGTTTCGCGACTTCCTTCGCCAACATGGCGAGACCGCGGAAGAGCAGGAACTGATCGCCGCGAAGCTTATGGGCCGCTGGCGCAGCGGCGCGCCGCTCGTCCTGTCGCCCGACAAGGACGATCCCGAGCTTGGGCGCCGACCCGCAGCGAAACAACGACTTCAACTACAAGGAGATGGACCCTCACGGATATGCGGTCCCGCTCGGCTCCCATGCGCGCCGCATGAATCCGCGCGACACTGCGGCGAACATGAACCGTCGCCGGATGATCCGCCGCGGCGCGACCTATGGTCCGCAGTTGCCGGACGGCAAGGCTGAGGACGGCGTCGAGCGCGGTATCGCGGCGTTCATAATCTGCGCGAGCCTTATTCGGCAGTTCGAGTTCGCGCAGAACGTCTGGGCGAACGATCGCAATTTCCACGAGCTCGGCAACGAACGCGACCCGATTATCGGCGCGCACGACGGAACGTTGGAGTTCAAGATTCCCAAGCGCCCCATTCGCAAGAAAATCGTCGGTCTGCCGGCCTTCACCACGGTCAGGGGCGGCGCGTACTTCTTTCTCCCGGGTCTTAAGGCGCTTGGCTATCTCGCGTCACTGAATGCACCGGGCCGGGCCTGAGCCGCCGCAAGACAAAAGGAGAAGATCCCATGTCAGCGCAAGCTTCCGCCCGGACCTACAACCAGGATCACATTCCGCGCAAATACACGCCCGGCAAGCGGCGCGTGAGCATCTACTGGACGTGGAGCTATCCTTGGGAGGCGCAAAGCGACCCGGCGGCAGATGGAGAATCGCTTCTCCACCATGACCGAGGTTCGGAACGTCCTCTGGCCCGCCTACGAGACGCCTGAATGGAGCGCAGCGCAGTTCCTTCAGGGCATTGCGGGAACGCTTGAGCTGTTTCACCGCTCGACCCTCAGCTTCCAGAAGATCGCCGGCGAAACGACGGGCCATCCGGTTGCGGTCTTCCAGCGCATCGACCAGGCCGGCTACAAGCTGCCGATCGATGAACGCATTCTCGCCGACGCAGACACCCTAATGGTGTTCGGACTCGACCATGTTCTCTCCGAACAGGAGGCGGCGCCGGAGGAGATCTCCGCGATCCGCGAATGGTTGAAGCGGGACGGCGCCTGTCTCCTGCTTGCGCCCCACCATGACGTCGGCTTCACCGCCGACATGAAGCAGCGCCAGGTGGAATATCTGCACCACGGTGACCCGCTCGTGCCTCGCCAGCAGCGGTTCGGGCAGTACACGCGCTCGTTGATGAAGGGTCTTGGCGTTCCGGTGCACAACACGTACGGCCTTCGGCCCGCGCTGGTGAAAGGCACAAACGAAATTGCTCCACTCACCCCCTTTCACGACCTCGACAGACTCGGCCTCTTGCGTAATGTCCCGACCCTCAACTTCCACCCGCATCTGCCGCATTATGAACTGACGGGAGGCGCAACCTCCGTCCAGGTGCTGGCGCGGCAGCCGATCGACCTCGAACGTCCGCATCCGTTCACCGAGGCCGGCGCCAGGGAGTTCAACTGCCTCCTGTGGATGCCGCCGAACGAACAGAGGGCCGGAGACATCGTTCTGGTCGATTCCAACCAATTTCACCACACTCTTTGGCGGCACGAAGAGTCTCGAGACTTTCTGGAGAAATCTCGCGGCGATGAGGTGAGCGGCGGTTCGTTGCGACATGGCTTCTGAAGCTGGCCCGCGCTTTGTACGCGCAAGACAGACATTCGCTTCGCACCCTTGCCCGTTGCGCTTCCGTCGCCGGGGCGCTGAGCGTGGCGGGGCCCGTTCTTGCCGACTCCGACCGCCCCGACCTCGTAAATGGGACCGGCGACGATCCAACTCAGCCGTTGGGCAAGATCGAGCTTCTTGACCGCTACACCGAAGCTCCCGGTCCAGGCGTCGAAGAGGGAACGACCAAACAAGTCGAAACGAACACGCCGTTCGCTCGGATCGAGGCGCCGTTTAGGCTCGCGCCGCAATGGGAGTTGAACTTCCGAGCCGAAATTCCAGTCGTGTGGACAAACGGAGTAACGCCCGAGAACCCGACCGGCGCGACCGTGTCCGGCTTCGGCAACGTGCTCACTCAAGCTTGGATCGTACACGACTTCGATCAACGTTGGGCGGTCGCGCTCGGCGGGCAGTTGATCGCGCCGACCTCGACAAACGGAGTGGCGTCGGACGCCTGGGAACAGGTCACGGGTTTGGTCGTCCGCGCGATGCTCCCGGAGATTAGTTCGGGCAGCTACTTCGCGCCGCAGGTCCGTTACGGAATCGATTTCGAAGGCAATGACGACGGCAGGATGCTGCGGCAGTTGCGCATCGCGCCGACCCTCAACATCAATCTGCCGCACAACCTATTCTTCACGCTCTACCCGAGCCCCGACATTCGACTGAATTATGGGACGCCGGTGTGGGGCCAGACCGGCCGATTGTTTCTGCCACTCAACTTCATGGTCGGCTGGAAGCCCACCGAGCATACCGTGATTTCGGCCGAGTTCGGCATTCCGATCATCAGGGATTTTCCAGTTTACACTTTCAAGACTCAACTGAGAGTGGGCTATTTGTTTTAATCCCAGTTCCGTCCCTCTAATTTAACGCCGAGGACCATCATCCATGAACGCGATCGCTCAATTCGTACGGACGACGATTGTCGGTGGCCTCCTTTTCCTGGCCCCGATCGTTGTGCTGATCGTTATTCTCGCCAAGGCGTTCGACTACGCGAAGAAGGCCTTAAGCGCCGTTGTTGTTCACATTCCAGCCGTTTCAGACTTGAGCGCTGGCGTTGCGACGGCGCTGGCGGTCGTGCTCGTCGCGCTCATCTGCTTTCTTGCTGGGCTCCTCGCCCGCACCGTGCCCGCGCAGCATGTCGTCGACCTATTGGAGTCCTCGGTGCTGTCGAAGATTCCGGCCTACGAGTATTTGAAGCAGGAGAGCGCAAGCGCGTTGGGCGTCGCCCAGATCGCGGAGCTTCCCCGTGGTCTTCGTGCCCATGGAAGGGGGGTGGCAGCTCGGCGTTCAAACCGAAGCGCTGAGCGACGGCCTCGTTTCGATCTTCGTCCCCGGCGCGCCGAACCCGCATTCCGGGTCAGTCTTTTTCTTTTCGAGGGACACCGTTCGGCCTGCCGGCATCAACCTGGCCGCTGGGCTCAACTGCCTCAGGCGATGCGGCGCGGGCGCATCCGCGCTCGGCGCCAATTGGGCAACCGGGAACATGCGGGGATAGCGGCTCCTTAAGTCGATCGACCTCGCCGATGGGCTGATAAACTCATTTCGAACTCGCCCAGCGCGACCATATTGTTTGAGGGTTTGGCGAATGGATCAAAGCGCATGGCGCCCGCATCGAAGAGATCCTGGGCGCCTGCGCCTCGATCGGTTTGCCCAGCCCGAGGCGCTGCTCGACGCGAATATCCGTTCTCAATACAGGAGGAACGGCATGAAGATTGGGATCGTCGGAGCCGGACAGGTCGGCGCCACCGCGGCTTATTCCATGATGATGCGCCGTGTCGGTTCGGAGATCATGCTTGTCGATCGCAACGCGGATCTCGCGGTCGCACAGGCGCGCGACATTCTGGACGCTACGCCATTTGCCGATCCGGTCCGGGTGCGCGCGGGCGAGTTGGCCGATCTTGATGGCGCGCGCGTGGTCGTGCTTGCGGCCGGGAGCAATCAAAGGCCGGGGGAGAGCCGGCTGGACCTGCTCTCGCGCAACGCTGAAATCTTCGCAGAGATCGTGCCGGCAGTGTTGGCGGCGGCGCCGGACCCGATCTTTCTGGTGGCGACCAATCCAGTTGACGTGATGACCCAGATTGTCACGGCAATCGCAGGGCGGAGTGGAATTGTGTCGGAACGAGTGATCGGGTCCGGCACTATCCTCGACTCCGCGCGGTTCCGCACGCTGCTCGCCGCACATCTCGGCATCAGCCCAACATACATTGATGCGCGCGTCCTGGGCGAACACGGCGACAGTGAGGTGTTGCACTGGTCGGGCGCGGCGGCCGGCAACTTATCGGTGGGGGAAGTCGCCCGCCAGATGGGGCGGCAACTGACAGACGCCGATCGCAGCCGCATTGATACCGCAGTGCGTCGCGCCGCCTATGCCATCATCCAGGGAAAAGGAGCAACCTGGTTCGGGGTCGGCGCCGGTCTTGCCCGCATCGCGCAGGCTATTGAGGACGACGAGCGGGCATTGCTGACCTGCTCCATGTTGACGCCGGAGTGCCAGGGCGTGCGGGATGTGGCCCTTTCCCTGCCACGCGTGCTCGGCGCCGGCGGCGTCGTCAAGACCTTCATGCCAGATCTCGACGCTGGCGAGCGCGCCGCACTGAAGCGGAGCGCCGAAATACTGAAGGAGACGGCAAAAGGGGTGCGCTTCTAAAATCGCAAGGGTCAGCCGTCTAGGTGGATCCGATTCCACCGGGGCTGGCTCAAGCGGTCGTCCAAAGGGCCTGATTCGATCCAACCGCGACGTCTACCGTCGCAATCTGCATGACCGCTTAACGTCGATTTCGTTGAAGAACCCTGTCGTCAGGCCGACAAAGAAAGCAACTGGCTGCGTACAACGGGACGTTCTCGCTCTACTTTCGCGCCACCACTGGGGCGACCAAGCCGTCCTTGACGGCTCCGGGCTGTCGCCGAAGGTCGACAAGACGAAGTGAAAAAGCAACTGCCGGTCTGGCTGCATCTATGCTATTGGCATCGACACCGCAAATTGATGAGCTAGCGGTGAGGGAGGATAGAATGATTAGGATTGCTTTAGCAGTCGTGGCTGCCGTTGGCCTGACCTTCGCCGCGGCCCACGCCGACATTGGTCCCCTCTGTCAGACCACTGATGGCGGTCTGATTGTCTGTCACCACGGGCACGGTGGCGGCTCGCAGATTGGTCCCCTCTGTCAGACCCCCGATGGCGGTCTGATTGTCTGTCACCACGGGCACGATGGCGGCTCGCAGATTGGTCCCCTCTGTCAGACCCCCGACGGCGGTCTGGTTGTCTGTCACCACGGGTGAGGTTGACCTCTAGAGATCTTCATTTAGGGGCCATGCTTCGATGAAGTAGGAGCCCTCCGGGTCCCGGCCCATTGACGGCCCGTCCGACTGGAACGCATGGCTGACGCTTTCGATCTCGCCCGCGGTTCCCGCCGCCAAGAATTGAGGCGAGCTTGATGGGTCGCCTAGCGCGGTCCGCGTATGTCCGCTTCACGTCGAAACCAGTGAGCTGATCGGATTTTGACTCTAGCTAGCGCTCGGACCGGTCGCCGTTGACTTAGTCGTCAAGCAGTGGCAAAAACTTTTGAGCCTGCGAGCGTCAGGACAGGCGCTCAACGACCCCTCGCGGATCGCGGGGACTCTGAAGCTGATATCGTAGACTTTTGTTTGTCGAACATCACTCACGGACGAGGAGAGCATAGGCTTCCCTCGTCCTTTTTGTTTGGCGCCGAACCCCGCGCTCAAGAGCGCCCGGCGCAGATCGCTATTGCGCTGGAGCTGGTGCGGCAGCGGGTGCAGCAGGTTTACCATGGCGCGCGGCCCGTCGCTGATGGCGAGTGGTGCGTCGCGATGTCCGCCGGTTCCTCCCGCGTGTTCCGGTGGTGGCCGGAGCGGGGGCGGCTGGCGTGGCAGGCGTGGTAGCGGGCGCGGCCTGTGCTACGGTCTGTGCTTCGGCCTCTAACGGCTCCACCGCTGCCGACAGCGTGAATCCGAGTGCCGCCCCAAAGCCAAGCAGAGAAAGCATCCTTCGGCGCGAAACGTCTTCAGTCATTTAATCCGCCTCCCTGTTTCGAGGCTCCCTAGCCCCGTTCGCCAATCAAAACCACTTCGTATGAACACCGGCTGAACGTCCGCGAGGGAGCCATTGCGTTGCTGATTTACAGTGTTTCCATGAGAAAGCCGTACGTCGTCCAGCAGCCCCTTTCTACCCACTCCCCACCTGCGCATTTGCTCAGCGGCTCAAAAGCGACGGTCACCCTCCGACTTCCGCAAACCGGACACATGAGCCTCGATTCAAGCGTGAAGGCGGGAAGTTTGGCCCGCGCGTGCAGAGCGGTCGGTCGCAATGCGATCTCCGTTCACTTTCGGTTCAGTCCGATTTAAACGACAATCACCCGCCGTCCTCGAAGTTCTGTTGATCGCGCTCGCTTGCTTCCTTGCTGGGCTCTTCGCCCGCACAATGCGCGCGCAGAGGATCGTGCGCGACCTCGAAGTGTCCGTACTCTCCAAGGTCCCCGGCTACGAATATATGAAGCAGGTCGGCGCGAGCATGCTCGGAGTTGGCGAGACGGCGGATTATCCGGTCGTGCTTGCCAATCTAGTAGGCGAATGGCGCATTGGTCTGCAGATCGACGTACTGGGCGAGAATCTCGTCGCCGTGTTCGTCCGCAATTCGCCGAACTCGCTGTCGGGCGGAGTGTTCCTCATCGCAACCGACGGCCTACGTCCCGCTCGCATCTCCCTCGCCGCTGCCACGGGGGCTCTCAGACGCTGCGGCACTTGATCGGGGACGCTGTTCAGCGAACTCGCAGTGGTCGGCCCAACATAATCGGACTTTTTATGAAGTCGATGCAATTTCGATTGGGTCTCGGAATTGATGAACCACGGCTCACCGTTGGATTCCCCGGCAGAAGCAGCTCAAGGCGCTCGTATGCTTCATTGCAATGCTCGAGCCAAAAAGCTATGGCGGCGCATGACGACACAACATCGGTCATAATGGATCTCGTCAACTATTCTGCGATCGAGACCTTGCGAGATGGGCGCGCGGTCGAGATCCGCGCGCAGCGTTCCCAGGATCGCGAAGGCATGCAAGCGGCGATCGCGCGATCCAGTTCGGAGTTGCTTCACCGTCGCTTCTTCGCAGTCAGGCGCGAGTTTTCGGAAAAGGAGACGGACTATTTCCTCGACATCGACTTCGTCAACCACGTCGCTTTGGTGGCGGTGGCCAACGACGCCGGCCAGCCGACGATCGTCGGCGGCGGGCGGTATGTCGTCATCCAGCCCGGCCAAGCCGAAGTCGCGTTCGCGATTATCGACGCGTATCAGGGCCAAGGTATCGGCTCAGCATTGATGCGCCATCTCGCAACCCTCGGCCGTGCGGCCGGACTTCGCGAGTTCATCGCCGAGGTCCTCTCGGAAAATGTCCCTATGCTGAATGTGTTCGAGCGCAGCGGCCTCGCGATGAGCGCGGAGCGCGAGGGGGCGGTCATGCACGTGACTCTCCGCTTTGCTTAGCGGTCGAGATTGAAACGCCCTCATCACCAAAGTGGTGCGGCGAAAGTCGGGTGCATGGGGCTCGGCTGACTTAACATGCTATGTGCATAGCTCCGGCCCGCCGTGCCCGATGGTACGTGCCCTGAGCTGCGCGGCTGGACGATATAGCGATGACCGGCGCCAGTCGGTTCGCGAGATCGGTGCTGAATTGTCTCGGCTTGTCCGGCAAAGGAAAAACAGAGCAGGACTGCAAGGGTTGCGGCAAGCTTGGATGGTCGAAACATCCGAATCCTTCCCGCACCGAGAGCGTATCGAGCGCATTTATTCGGGGTATGAGCGCGCTACGATCGCTCCTCGGCTGGCAGAGGCGCTTCGGACGGTAGAGCAAAAGCAGAGCCGCCGCCACATCTCGGATGGGACTCTGGCGGTTGATCTCTCATCGCCGACCGGCATGAAGGAAGCCAAGCATTTCGATGTCTCGGGAGCGTCGAGGCGTCCGGCTTTCGTGCTGAAACACGCCGATCGACGAGTGAGCGGTTTTTGACACGCCATCCGTAAGGGCAAAGGTGGGCGAGATTCCTCGATCCCGAACCTTGCTTGCCCTCCATTGGGCTTGTCACGCAGCCGCGCTGATGCTCCGGAGCTCAAACACGTTGACCTGCCAAGGGGCTTGGTCGATGTAAAGGCCGGGAACAACCAAATCGCTGCCATCACGATGGTAGACTTCGCTGCCCATCAGATCCGTGAGAAGCACCCGTCTCCCCTGAAGCTCTGGGAATGGCAGGTGGAGATAACACTGCCCGCGATCTTCTCCGTAATTTATGACCGCGACGTAGCGGCCTTCGTCCTTTCCGGCCCAGGCGTAGGAAACGAAGCCCTCTGAACTGAAGTTGCCGGGCCAAGCCGGCAGCGGGTCGATCTGGGACCAGTCACCATTCCGAATGGCGTCGGTGTCCTTCAGCATCAGCAGCAGCTTGTCATAGAACGCGGCCACATCCTGGTCGGTCGGCTCGACCGGGCCCCGACAGAGGTGCACTGGCACTCGCACCCGTGCGCCGTCGAACTGGCCCTGATGGAAAAAGCGCAGGCCCGGCGACAGGAAAGTGATCGCCGCCGCTGCGCGATGCTTCGGCCATTGGAATGTCAACGCGGCGCGGGGCTCGTCGTGGTTCTCGAGGAATTGGGCAAGCTTGTCCTGGTAGTCGAGACCGGCGTGAAGGTGTTCGCGAATTGATCGGACGTCGTCGGACTGCAGCCGGTCATAGAGCCTCTTGTCGTAGCAATAGTCGAAGCCCTGCTGTTGCAGCGTCCATTCGAGGTCCCAATAGACCTCCGCCAAGAAGATGAAGGCTGGATGTGCGCCGCGCACCGCCGCCGTCGCCTTCGGCCAGAAGGGCTCTGGGTCGACGCCCCATGTGCGCTGGAAGACTTCAGGCAGAACCAGCATCGCCATATCGCAGCGAACGCCGTCGCATTTACCGGCGATGGCGATCAATTCGTCGATTTGTGACTTCTGCAGCTGAGGATTGGCGTAGTCGAGCTGCAGCGTGTCGGGCCAGCCGGGATAATTGGGGTCGCGTCCATGCGCCAGGATTCGCGGCCCAGAATCGGTCTCGACCCGCAAATAGTTTTTTGGCGCGCAGCCAATCTGTTCCTCGCTCCCCTGGACATAATAGTCGGGGTTAGACTTGACCCATGGATGATCCGGCGCGGTATGGTTCGGCACGAAATCCAGCATCAGCTTGATGTCGCGCTGGGCGAGCCGCTCGCGAAACTGCGCCAGCGCCGCCTCACCCCCGATCTCGTCGCTGACCGTGTAAGCGGTGACTGCAAAGCCGGAGCCGCATATGTCGTCCTCGTCGAGATCGGGCAGAACGGCCGCTGAACTCGGCTCGCCATTCGGGCTTGGTCTGCGAGATGGCCCGGCCTGCGGGACCGGTCCGCCAGACGCTCAACAGCCAAATCCAGTCGAAGCCATGACGAGCGAAGCCGTCGATCGTGGCGTCGTCAATTTCGGCCAAGGTGATTTGTTTGCCACGGTCATGCGATAGGCGTCGCAACCAGACTCGGGTATTCAGCTGATAGAGGGAGGGATAGCGTGGCGCGATCGTCATGGACGCACTCCCGTCTCTTACGGCGCGTTTTGAGGCGACGGGGTCCTTCGAGATTTCGGAACCTGCGGCGCGCGAGAGTTGCCTGCCGGTTTCGTTTCCTTCGCCTGACCAAAGGACTTGGCGATGCCGCCCTCCAGGAGCGCCTGCGGATCGACCCGCCCGAAGATCTCGATCAATTTCGCCACGACCCCGGTCCACCCCGTCTGGTGGCTGGCGCCGATGCCCGCTCCGTTGTCGCCATGGAAATACTCGTAGAACAGGAGGTAGTCACGCCAATGCGGATCGGTTTGGAATTTCTCGGCCCCGCCATACACCGGCCGCCGCCCCGATTGGTCGCGGAGGAAAATGCGGGTCAGTCGATTGGCGATCTCGCGGCTGACCTCGAAAAGGTTCATCAGGTTGCCGGAGCCGGTTGGACATTCGACTTTGAACGTGTCCCCGTAATACAAATAGTACTGCAGCAGGGCGCGCACCACCAACGCGTTCACCGGCATCCAGATCGGACCTCGCCAATTGGAGTTGCCGCCGAACATGCCAGTGTCCGACTCCGCGGGAAGATAGTTCACTCGGTATTCCTGGCCTTGCGCGAAGAACACAAAAGGATGCTCTGCGTGATGCCGCGACAGTGCGCGGATTCCATACGGGCTGAGGAACTCGTCCTCGTCGAGCATCCTGGACAGGATCCTGCGCAGTCGATCCTGGTTCACAAGACCCATGATGCCGCGCTCGCCCACTCCGAAATGGCCAGGCCCGGTCGCGTGAATGGAGTCGAGCAGATCCGGCATTCGCCGCAGACGTTCCGCAAAAGTCCGCACGAGGTTCGGGAGCTGTTCCCGCTCCGCCAGTTCGATGACGGTGACTGCACAGACGGGAAGCAGCCCCACGATGGAACGTACCCTCAGTCGCATTGAATGACCGTCGGGAAGTCGAAGGACATCGTAGTAGAAACCATCCTCCTCGTCCCACATGCCGTCTGGACCGACGCCGTTCATCGCGTGGCCGATCCAAAGGAAATGCTCCATGAACTTCGTCGCCAGATCCTCGTAGGCTGGGTCGCGCTTCACCAACTCGACGCCGATTTCGAGCATGTTCTGGCAAAACAGCGCCATCCATGCAGTCGCGTCGGCCTGTTCGAGGTAGCCCCAGTCGGCAGCGGCGCGCTGCGATCGAAGACGCCGATGTTGTCGAGACCGAGGAAGCCGCCCTCGAAAAGGTTCTTGCCGAACCGGTCCTTCCGGTTGGTCCACCATGTGAAATTCAGCGAGAGCTTGGTGAACACGCTTGTAAGGAACTCCAGATCAGGTTCGCGGCCGAGCGCCTGCTGCGTCCGATGCAGGAAGATCGCGGCCCAGGCGTGCACAGGCGGGTTGACGTCGCCGAAGTTCCATTCGTAGGCGGGCATCTGTCCGGTTGGATGCAGGTAGAAGGACTTCAACATCAGTTCGAGCTGGCGCTGCGCGAAGTCGACGTCGACCGTCGAGAGCGCGATCGTGTGAAACGCCAGGTCCCAGGCCGCGAACCATGGGTACTCCCATTTGTCCGGCATCGAGATGACGGCGTCATTGACCATGTGCGCCCATTCGCGGTTCCGCGTCGCTAGGCCCCGCGCCTGGGCAGGATCGCGCCCGTGTTCCCCGTGCCACTTGGCCAGGTCGAAGAAATAGTACTGCTTGGTCCACAGCATTCCCGCCAACGCCTGCCGCATCACCCTGGCCGCGTCCTCGTCGACGCTCGCTGGCGTTACCGCACGGTAGAATTCGTCAGCCTCCTGCTGACGGCGCTCCAACATCTGCGAGAAATGGTCGCCGAAGGGATTGCCAATCGAGTCGGGCGCGGTCTTGGTCAAGCGAAGGCGAATTGCCGAAGCACCATCTCCCTTGATGCGGCCTTTCCTCGTTGTAGCTTTGAACCCAGGAATTGAGATCGTCCTGAAGTTCGGTGATCGATCGATAGATCTTCTTGCGAAAGGCGACACGATAGAACTCGTCGAGCACCGTCTTGTGGAAGCGCTCGACGATGCCATTCGTTTGCGGGCTCTTGGTCTTGGTGCGCGAATGGTCGATATCCTCGAGCGCCAGATAGAGCTCGTATTCGTGGTGCTCGGGGTTGCCGCAATATTCCGTGCCGCGATCCGTCAGCACCCGACAGAGCCTCACTTCCCTCGCATCATAGAACGGCACGACGCGATCGTTGAGGAGATCGGCCGCGGTGATCGGCGTCTTGCGGTCATAGAGCTTGGCGAAGGCGACCTTGGCGTAGGTGTCGATGAAGGTTTGCTGATAGATGCGGCCGACCCCCTTCATGTTGCCGACATAGAACGTATCCTGGGCGCCGCAATAGCCCGGACATTCGCTCTCGAACTCGCCATGCGCCTCCTTTTCGGCCTTGGCCTTCTCCAGCGCGGCCAGCTGGCTTTCGGTCAGAACCAGGCCTTCCTGGGCGACCTTGGCTTCGAGCGCCTTGAGCCGTTTCTTCATCGTCTCAAGATCGCGGCGTTGCCAGACGCCGCGGACGCCGGCTGGCGAGATCGAATGGCCGAGCTTGCGAAGCTCGTTGGCGATGCGGATTTGGCCGTAAGCCGGCTGGTCCAGCGAAAGCTCAACGATGATCGCCTCGACCTCGGGCGGGGTGCGGTTCTTCAGGATCGGCTTTCGCCGCGTCAGTTCCTGCAGCGCCAATTCTCCTCCGGCGTCATAAAGCTCCTTGAAACGGTAAAAGCTGTCGCGGCTATAGCCCATCATCTTGCAGGCCTGGCTGACATTGCCGAGCTGCTTGGCCAGCTCCAGCAGCCCAACCTTGGCGCGGATGATCTTCTGTTCCTTGGTCATCTCGGTGTCCTCTCGAAACGCCGAGGCCGGGCGCTGCGAACCCCGACCACTCCGCGCCCGGACGAACAACGCACCGTCTTCGTCGGCATCGACGTATCTAAAGATCGCCTCGACGTTCATCTCAGACCGTCAGGCGAGGCATTCTGTGTTCCACGAGAGGGCAAGGGGGTGGACGACTTGGTCATCCGCCTCCAGGGACTGTCTGTCGCCCTTGTTGTACTAGAGGCGACTGGGGGCTTCGAAGCCACTGTTGCGGCGGCCCTGGCCGGCGTTGGGTTGCCGCTCTGTGTCGTTAACCCGCGCCAGATCCGAGACTTCGCCCGCGCGATGGGCCGCTTGGCCAAGACCGACACGCTCGACGCGGAGGTGATCGCCCTTTTCGCCGAGCGCGTGCGTCCACAAGCACGGCCTCTTCGGGAACCTGAGAGGGTCCACCTCGCCGAACTCGTCGGTCGGCGGCGCCAGATCATCGAGATGATCGGCATGGAAACCAACCGGGGCCGCCAAGCCATCGACAAGCCTCTTGCCCGAAGGCTCGCGCGCCACGTCGCCTATCTCCAGAAGGAGCTCGACGCGATCGACCACGACATCGGCGACGCCATCAAGCATTCCCCAGCTTGGCGCGAAGCCGAGGCGCTCCTGAAATCCGTTCCTTGCATCGGCGACGTGACCGCACGGACTCTTCTCGCTGAACTGCCCGAACTCGGGACTGTCAGCCGCCATCAGGTTGCTGCCCTGGTTGGCGTCGCCCCGATCAATCGCGACTCTGGTCTGATGCGTGGCCGCAGGGCCATTGCCGGTGGTCGGACGTCGGTGCGCGCCGTGCTATACATGGCGGCTCTGACTGCCACCCGGCGCCGTTCCCCTTTCCGGGCCTTCTACGACCAGCTCACTGCCCGTGGCCGACCCAAGAAGGTCGCCCTCGTTGCTGTGATGCGGAAGCTTCTCACGATCCTCAACGCCATTCTCAGGGATCACACGCCGTGGCGCCCTCTAAACGCTTGACGCGGAACACAGCCGCTCTGTCGTTGTGGCGCACCCATGAAGAACCTGGCCCATAGCGCATCCTTCGAATCACTCGATAAGAATGCACCATTAAAGTCCGGGACGAAACAGCTAAGGTAGGGCCCCCACAGCTTCCACAGGTTCCCGGTCTCCCGGCTTTGTTGAAGGCGCGATTGTTCCGCCGTCCCGGCGCGATCCATGATTGGCGTCTCGGACATCGTCTTCCCCTCCATGATACCGCCAAGTATCTCGCCCGACAGCTCAGTACAATCAAATGCGCTCTTTCGGCGGTGATCAGGCTTGGGTCAAAGTAGCCAGCTCCGATATTTTCAACAGCTCAACGGAGGTCGTCTGCCCGGTGATGAGATGAGCGCGAAATCGTATCGGACATGGTTTCCCGACGAAAGGTGTTTCACTATCGGGTTGTCGGTCGCCTTCGGTTTGTTGCGGCATCATTGAAACATGAGCGGCGCACCGGTCGCCATGAGAGGCGGTACACGCCGCGCGCAGGTCACACTGCGCTCTCTGAAACAAGCTCCGGGAAAACACGGTAAATCAGCGACGCATGGAGACTGAACAACCCTTCGAGCCGTGACGATGAGGTGGCGAATTGGCGCCAAAAGCATAACGGTAACGGCCTTCACAGCTAGCTCTCCTTAAATCATTAATATGGTTGGTGGGGCCAGACGGAATTGAACTGGGGCGCGTCACGGTTAGCTGAAACATCTGGCTGCAGTATTTGAACCGCAACTGGAGGTTTCGAAAGGACGATTAATGCAGGGCTGAAGCCCGAGGGCGCCGGAGCGCTCCCTGATAGCTGGCGCAGGACCTCCTCGGGCGTCGATGCGGGACCTAAGCGCTATTCGGTCCAGCGCAAGATGGCGGTGGTGGCGCGTTTGTGCGCAGGGAAGCGTTGGATGTCGGCGCCCGGGAGGCGAATGTCTCTGTGGCCAAGCTCACCGAATGGCGGGAGCGAGCGCTCGCCGGCGAATGAGGGCGCGACATGAGCGCGAGGTCTGGGCGGTGCACTGCCCGGGCTGCGGCATTTTGTCTCAGCCAAAGCTACGCTGCAGCTTCCTTCCCGCCGCTTCCACTGCGCTTCCACGGCGAAATCTCCATCCCTAACGTGGCCACAAAAAAGCCCTCGAAACGCAAATAGTTTCAAGGGCTTGAGTTGGTTGCGGGGGCAGGATTTGAACCTGCGGCCTTCAGGTTATGAGCCTGACGAGCTACCGGGCTGCTCCACCCCGCGTCAGAGAATCTCGGGCGCGTGGCGACAGGGCCACCAACGCCTTTTTTTGTGAAGAGGAAGGTTATCCGTTCTTTGCAGGCCTGGCGACGACCTACTCTCCCATGTCTTGAGACAGAGTACCATCGGCGCTAAGGCGTTTGACGGCCGAGTTCGGGATGGGATCGGGTCTTATCGCCTTGCAAGAGCCACCAGGCCGGCAAAGAACGGATGAAGCAAAACTGGTTTTTTCGTTTTTTCATCAGGCGGCTTGCGCTGTCGCGTCCCAAAGGGAGGCGACACGGCGGCCGCTCGCCCGCGCTTAGACGCGGACGTATTCATAGCGCTTTCGCGCCTTGAACCGATGAATCTCGCGCCTTGGCGACGAGAGCAATCAAGTCGAACGAGCGATTAGTACCGGTCAGCTTCACGCGTCGCCGCGCTTCTACATCCGGCCTATCGACGTGGTGGTCTTCCACGGCTCTTCAGGGAGAACTTGTTTTGAGGCTGGTTTCCCGCTTAGATGCCTTCAGCGGTTATCCATTCCGTATATAGCTACCCTGCACTGCGGCTGGCGCCACAACAGGTCCACCAGAGATACGTTCACCCCGGTCCTCTCGTACTAGGGGCAAATCCTCTCAATTCTCCAACACCCACGGCAGATAGGGACCAAACTGTCTCACGACGTTTTGAACCCAGCTCACGTACCACTTTAATCGGCGAACAGCCGAACCCTTGGGACCTTCTCCAGCCCCAGGATGTGATGAGCCGACATCGAGGTGCCAAACACTCCCGTCGATATGGACTCTTGGGGAGTATCAGCCTGTTATCCCCGGCGTACCTTTTATCCGTTGAGCGATGGCCCACCCACGCGGGACCACCGGATCACTATGACCGACTTTCGTCTCTGCTCGACTTGTTTGTCTCGCAGTCAGGCTGGCTTATGCCATTGCACTCTAACGACCGATTTCCGACCGGTCTGAGCCAACCATTGCGCGCCTCCGTTACTCTTTGGGAGGCGACCGCCCCAGTCAAACTACCCGCCATGCGTTGTCCCGGCCCCGGATGACGGGGCGCGGTTAGACATCCATGAAGTCAAGGGTGGTATTTCAAGGGTGGCTCCACACGAGCTGGCGCCCATGCTTCCAAGCCTACCACCTATCCTACACATGACCACACGAATGCCAACGCAAAGTTATAGTAAAGGTGCACGGGGTCTTTCCGTCTGACCGCAGGAACCCCGCATCTTCACGGGGACTTCAATTTCACTGAGCTGACGTTGGAGACAGCGGGGAAGTCATTACGCCATTCGTGCAGGTCGGAACTTACCCGACAAGGAATTTCGCTACCTTAGGACCGTTATAGTTACGGCCGCCGTTTACCGGGGCTTCAATTCAAGGCTTGCACCTCTCCTTTTAACCTTCCGGCACCGGGCAGGCGTCAGACCCTATACGTCATCTTACGATTTCGCAGAGCCCTGTGTTTTTGTTAAACAGTTGCCACCCCCTGGACTGTGCCCCCCCAACAAGCTTGCGCTCGCCAGGGGCCTCCTTATTCCGAAGTTACGGAGGTAAATTGCCGAGTTCCTTCAACGTCATTCTCTCAAGCGCCTTGGTATACTCTACCTGTCCACCTGTGTCGGTTTCGGGTACGGTCTTACGCAGGGGCTATTTCCTGGAACCTCGTCGACGCCCGATCAATCCAGTAAGATCGAACGACATAAGAGATCCGTCACCACCTGCAGGCTCACGAATATTAACGTGATTCCCATCGACTACGCCTTTCGGCCTCGCCTTAGGGACCGGCTAACCCTGCGAAGATTAACTTTACGCAGGAACCCTTGGACTTTCGGCGACACTGTCTTTCACAGTGTTTGTCGTTACTCATGTCAGCATTCGCACTTCCGATGCCTCCAGGAGGCCTCACGGCTCTCCCTTCATCAGCGAACGGAACGCTCCGCTACCGCGTCTTGCGACGCCCAAAGCTTCGGCTCACGGCTTGAGCCCCGTTACATCTTCGGCGCAGAAACCCTTAAATTTAGACCAGTGAGCTGTTACGCTTTCTTTAAAGGATGGCTGCTTCTAAGCCAACCTCCTGGTTGTTTTGGGATTTCCACATCCTTTCCCACTTAGCCGTGAATTGGGGGCCTTAGCTGTTGGTCTGGGTTGTTTCCCTCTCCACAATGGACGTTAGCACCCACTGTGTGGCTCCCGAGAATGACTTCCAGGTATTCGGAGTTTGGTTAGGTTTGGTAGGGTTTTGGCCCCCCTAGCCCATCCAGTGCTCTACCCCCTGGAGCCTCATCTCGAGGCTATACCTAAATATATTTCGCGGAGAACCAGCTATTTCCGAGTTTGGTTGGCCTTTCACCCCTAATCACAAGTCATCCGAGTCTTTTTCAACAGACACCGGTTCGGCCCTCCAGCAGGTGTTACCCTGCCTTCAACCTGCTCATGACTAGATCACTCGGTTTCGGGTCTAAAGCATCGAACTGAACGCCCTGTTCAGACTCGCTTTCGCTGCGCCTCCGCCTATCGGCTTAAGCTTGCTCGATACTTTAAGTCGCTGACCCATAATACAAAAGGTACGCCGTCACCCTTGCGGGCTCCGACTGTTTGTAGGTATCCGGTTTCAGGAACTGTTTCACTCCCCTCGTCGGGGTGCTTTTCACCTTTCCCTCACGGTACTTGTTCGCTATCGGTCGCTGAGGAGTACTTAGGCTTGGAGGGTGGTCCCCCCGTGTTCAGACAGGATTGCACGTGTCCCGCCCTACTCGAATCTCCCGTTCGGACCCTATTCATACGGGGCTGTCACCCGCTACGGCTCGGCTTTCCAGCCGATTCTGATAAATCCAAACAGAAGCATTGGCCTGATCCGCGTTCGCTCGCCACTACTAACGGAGTCTCGTTGATGTCCTTTCCTCCGGGTACTGAGATGTTTCAGTTCCCCGGGTTCGCTCTTATTCTCCTATGAATTCAGAGAATAAGTACCTTCTGTTGATCTCTGTTGGTCCAAAGATCGCTTAAATTCCGTCCGAAGACAGAACTCAAAGCCGACCCGCCTCGACCCGAAGCTAAGCCCCTGTGCGGGATTGCTTCGCGTCTTGACGCGTCTCTTCGGAGCAACAGAGATCGAAGGTGGGTTTCCCCATTCGGAAATTCACGGATCAAAGCCTGTTCGCGGCTCCCCATGACTTATCGCAGCGTACCACGTCCTTCATCGCCTCTCAGCGCCAAGGCATCCACCAGATACCCTTAAGACACTTGATTGCTCTCATCGCCAAAGCGCGCGTCTTTGTGTGTCGATCGATCGGCAATCGTTCGACAACGCACGTCTTGGCTTGAAAAGACCAGTTTTGCTTCAAGCGCATCCGGGGACATGAGCGGTCAGGCTCCAAATCCACGACTGGTTGCTCGATGGGCAGGATGACGGCGCGACGCTTGTTCGCCTCCAGGGCTCTCACGAACCCCGTCGGCTTAACGCCTCGCCCCATCCGGCCCTCGACCGAATGCGCTTCCTCTTCACAATGTCAGATACTGGAAGACCCGCCGCTTCGAAGGCGCGTCTTTCCGTCAACGCTTTCGAATCGCCAAGCGCCTCGAAAACGAAACCTCAAACGGCATCGGAAGGATAGGGCCGTCGCCCAGGTGTCGCCCAACCCCTGTCAGGCCTCCACGGGAGAAGACCTTGGTGGAGCCAGACGGGATCGAACCGACGACCTCATGCTTGCAAAGCACGCGCTCTCCCAACTGAGCTATGGCCCCGTTTCAAGACCCGCCGGCGGCCAAGGGCCAGTCGTGGTGGGCCTGGGAGGACTTGAACCTCCGACCTCACGCTTATCAAGCGCGCGCTCTAACCAACTGAGCTACAAGCCCGGTCGAAAGAAGAAATCCCGCACCCGCTCATAGCTTTCAAAGCCGATCGAGACGCAAGTCTTCCATATCCTTATCAGAAAGAGAGACGAAGGCGGCGCGGTCCCGCAAAATGCGGCCTGACTGGCCGCTTGATTCTGAGCCGGACGACAAACCGTCAGACAAGAGCAAGCTCAAGTCCTCGTGGCTGATGAGGTCCGAATCCAGAAAGGAGGTGATCCAGCCGCAGGTTCCCCTACGGCTACCTTGTTACGACTTCACCCCAGTCGCTGACCCTACCGTGGCCGGCTGCCTCCTTGCGGTTAGCACGCCGTCTTCGGGTAAAACCAACTCCCATGGTGTGACGGGCGGTGTGTACAAGGCCCGGGAACGTATTCACCGCGGCGTGCTGATCCGCGATTACTAGCGATTCCAACTTCATGCACTCGAGTTGCAGAGTGCAATCCGAACTGAGACGGCTTTTCGAGATTTGCTCAGGGTCGCCCCTTCGCCTCCCGCTGTCACCGCCATTGTAGCACGTGTGTAGCCCAGCCTGTAAGGGCCATGAGGACTTGACGTCATCCCCACCTTCCTCCGGCTTATCACCGGCAGTCCCCCTGGAGTGCCCAACTGAATGATGGCAACTAAGGGCGAGGGTTGCGCTCGTTGCGGGACTTAACCCAACATCTCACGACACGAGCTGACGACAGCCATGCAGCACCTGTGTTCCCGGCCCGTGAGGGAAGATCGCATCTCTGCAATCCGTCCAGGACATGTCAAAAGCTGGTAAGGTTCTGCGCGTTGCTTCGAATTAAACCACATGCTCCACCGCTTGTGCGGGCCCCCGTCAATTCCTTTGAGTTTTAATCTTGCGACCGTACTCCCCAGGCGGGATGCTTAAAGCGTTAGCTGCGCCACTGAAGAGCAAGCTCCCCAACGGCTAGCATCCATCGTTTACAGCGTGGACTACCAGGGTATCTAATCCTGTTTGCTCCCCACGCTTTCGCGTCTCAGCGTCAGTTCCGGGCCAGTGAGCCGCCTTCGCCACTGGTGTTCTTGCGAATATCTACGAATTTCACCTCTACACTCGCAATTCCACTCACCTCTCCCGGACTCAAGATCTCCAGTATCAAAGGCAGTTCCAAGGTTGAGCCTTGGCATTTCACCCCTGACTTAAAGACCCGCCTACACGCGCTTTACGCCCAGTAATTCCGAACAACGCTAGCCCCCTTCGTATTACCGCGGCTGCTGGCACGAAGTTAGCCGGGGCTTCTTATCTCGGTACCGTCATTATCGTCCCGAGCGAAAGAGCTTTACAACCCTAAGGCCGTCATCACTCACGCGGCATGGCTGGATCAGGCTTGCGCCCATTGTCCAATATTCCCCACTGCTGCCTCCCGTAGGAGTTTGGGCCGTGTCTCAGTCCCAATGTGGCTGATCATCCTCTCAGACCAGCTATCGATCATCGCCTTGGTGAGCCGTTACCTCACCAACTAGCTAATCGAACGCGGGCCAATCCTCCGGCGATAAATCTTTCGCCTCTCGGCCGTATCCGGTATTAATCCAAGTTTCCCTGAGCTATTCCGAACCGGAGGGTATGTTCCCACGCGTTACTCACCCGTCTGCCACTCCCGTATTGCTACGAGCGTTCGACTTGCATGTGTTAAGCCTGCCGCCAGCGTTCGTTCTGAGCCAGGATCAAACTCTCAAGTTCAACTGAGATCTTGGTCCCGACTGGTCACTTCAATGTCCTCACGGACATCGTATTCTTGACGAGTTCCAAACACATCCGCCTCAAAAGAGGACTGCGGCCTGCCCGCCTCACGACGGTCCGGCGCGCGCCCTTTTGAAGCGCGATGAATTTTTGAAACGTGACCGTCAGTTGTCTCTTCGGACTCAACCCGCCAGATCAGCTCCTTGGCTCATGCCAAAACGACCAACCCAACGGCCAAAGTCCCGCAAGGACCCCGCCGCCCACGTCTCTCTTCCTTCCGATGCAATTGTCAAACAGCAAGGAGCAGAAGCCCCAAAAGCCAAAACTAAACTCAGCGACGGACCGCCGCCAAAGCTCAGCCTGAGCTTGAATTCCTACGACGCCGCCACGCTCACGCGTGACACGAACGACCGAAAATCCTCCGACCCCGCCTCTCAGCAGGGAGGAGCACACTCGGAAAGTCCCGTAACCCGCCGCCTAGCCGCTCCAAAAGGGCGCCAAGCCGTTGGGAGAAGCGCATATAGGCCCCGGTGAAGTTTCTGTCAACGGACTTTCACAAAGAAATTCTCCGCTATGGAATTCTTCATCCGTTCGCGCCGTTTTACGTGCATTTTCATGCCCCCCCGCGGGCGCAGCGTTATGCGCTGCTGGGGCATGACGGCCTGGCCATCGACTAGGTCGAAGCGAAAGGCGCGTAGGAGATTGGCGAGGAGAATAATCCCCTCCTGCATCGCGAAGGCCATGCCGATACAAACGCGCGGGCCGGCGCCGAAAGGAATGTAAGCAAAGCGGTCGATGCGCTCTCGCCGTTCGCCCAGGAAACGCGACGGATCAAACGCATCTGGATCATCCCACAAACCGCGCCGCCGGTGCAGAACATATGGCGAGACCGAGATCACCGCGCCGGCGGGAATATGCACGCGCGCGAGTTCGTCGTCGGCGATCGCTTGACGACTCAGCATCGCTGCCGGCGGATAAAGGCGCATCGCTTCCTCGAGAACAGCGCGCAACGTCTCACATCGCTCAGCCGCGGCCGGCTGTTGCGGATCGAACGCCTCTTCGGCGTCGGCTTCCGCCCGATCGCGCCATTCGGGCGACTGCGAAAGCAGATAGAGCGTCCACGTTAGCGCGTTAGCCGTCGTCTCATGTCCAGCAAGGATGAAGGTAAGGATGTTGGCGCGCATATCCTCATCGGACATGCCGCGGCCGCTTTCCGGATCCCGCGCCGACAGAAGCAGGGTCAACAGGTCGCGCGGGGCTTCTGCCCCGCTCTCAATCAACGCCCGGCGATTGTCAATGATGTCATCGACCGCCTGAGCGAAGAACATCAAGGCCGGACGGGCGCGACGGCGCCCAAACCGGGGCAGGAAGCTCGGCGCGCCGACGAGATCGAGCGGGTCGAGTCTGCCGATGGTGTCGAAATAGCTTGTGACCGTGCGCTGGAATGCGCTCGGCTCGCGCCCGAGACCTTGCGAAAACAGGGTCTGCTCCAGCACCTCGAGCGTCATCCGCGACATCAGCGCGCCGACCTCCGTCACTGCGCCGTCGCGTCTCGGGCTCAGGCGCTCGATGGCCGCCTGCGCGACCTTTTGCATGGCGGGGGCGAAGTCGGCGACCTGCCGACGGGAAAACAGAGGGGCGAGCGCGCGCCGCTGCATGCGCCAATCCTCGCCCTCGCTGGTCAGGAGCCCACTGCCGAGACCCGGCCGCAAGACTCGAAGTTGGAGATCGTCCTTGCGGTAGTTGGCGGCGTTGTCGAGAAAGATGCGCCGGACCGCGACTGGATCATGCACGGCGCCGCGCAGGCCCAAAACGGAGCGCCCGATAGAGACGGGCCGTTCGAAATCCGCTTCGCACCAGATCTCGATCGGATTGCGCTGAAGGGCCAAAATGATCGAGAGGACGCCGCGAGGCTTGTTCGGCCGCCGCGGAAACGGGGGGACGAACGGCCTAGAGGTCTTGGAAGCAACCGGCATGGCGAGCGCCCTGGATCGAAGATCGGCCCAAGATTTAGGGCGCGCCGAGCCTTCGCGACAGGGGCAAGGGCAAGAATGTGCGTCCCCACACGCGGGAAGGCTTCAAAACACCGTGCGCTGGCGCATCGCCGCCGCCAGCGTGCCGTCATCGAGGTAGTCAAGCTCGCCGCCCACCGGCACGCCGTGGGCAAGCCGCGTCACCTTGACGGGATAATCGACAAGGAGATCGATGATGTAATGCGCGGTCGTCTGGCCCTCGACAGTCGCGTTTACCGCAAGGATCAGCTCGCCCACCCCGCCCTTGGCGATGCGCGCGACCAGCGCCGCCAAGTTGAGATCGGTAGGCCCGACGCCGTCGAGGGGCGACAGGGCGCCGCCGAGCACGTGATAGCGCGCCCGCGTGGCGCTGGCCCGCTCAAGCGCCCAAAGATCGCCGACCAACTCGACGACCACCAGCATCGTCGCATCGCGCCGGTCATCGGCGCAGATCGTGCAGGGATCACGCGTGTCGACATTGCCGCAGATCGAACAGGTCACGATCCGCTCCTGCGCGACCCGCAACGCCTCGGCGAGCGGCGAGAGCAGCGTCTCGCGCTTGCGGATGAGGTGGAGGGCGGCGCGGCGCGCTGAACGCGGCCCCAATCCCGGCAAGCGCGCGAGAAGCTGGACGAGACGTTCGATTTCCGGTCCGGCGACGTTGGTCGGCATCCGGCCTCTAGAATGGCAGCTTCATGCCAGGCGGCAAAGGCAGGCCGGCGGTCAACGACTGCATCTTCTCGGCCGCCGCTCGATCGGCTTTGGCCTTGCCGTCGGCAAACGCCGCGACGATCAGATCCTCGAGCATCTCCTTGTCGGGGGGCGTCAACAGCGAGGCGTCGATGCGCACCCCTCTCAGTTCTCCTTTGGCGTTGAGCGTAAGGCTCACCATGCCGCCGCCGGCCTCGCCCTCGACTTCGAGACGCCCAAGCTCCTCTTGCGCCTCCTGAAGCTTGGTCTGAACGGCCTGCGCTTTTTTCATCATGCCCATGATATCCATGGCGGCGATCTCCTTCTCAGCCGTCGTCAGCGGCGTTGACTCCGGAATCGGCGTAGCCGACCTCATCGTCGGCTTGACGCGGCGGCGGGGTCGGCGCGACTTCAGGTTGCCGGACGTCAACGATCCGGGCCCCCTTGAATCGATCTAGCACCTTGCGCACGAGCGGATGCGACGCCGCTCCGCTGGCTCGCTCGGCCTCACGCGCCTCCGCGGCCTCGCGCAGGGTAGGCGCAGTCGATCCCGCGACCAGCGCCACCATCCAGCGCTCGCCGGTCCATTCCTGAAGTCGTCGCGAGAGCGTCTGCGCCAGTCCGGACGCGGCGCCTTCGACCGTCGTGAACGCAATGCTGCCCTGTTCGAAGCGCGCGAGCCGCACCTCCCGCTCAAGCGAATCGACGAGCTGAATGTCGCGCTTGGCGCGCGCCAGCGCCACGGCGTCCTCGAAAGACGCGAGCCGTACGCCCGGGGCGAGCGACAGAGATGGCGGCGCTGGCTCGGCTGGAGCGGGCTCCGCCGCAGCGAGCCGCGTCGACGCGCGCGGACCTCCGCCGGCCGGCGCGACCGCCGGCGCATGCCTTGGGCCGTCGGTCGCCTGCCCGAGCTTGCGAAGCGCCTCCTCGGGCGTTGGCAAGTCGGAAGCGTAGGCGAGACGAATCAGCGCCATCTCGGCCGAAGCGAGCGGACGCGGCGAATCCCTCACATCCTCCACGCCTTTGAGCAGAATTTGCCACGCGCGCGTCAGGACCCCAAGCGTCAGCTTGTCGGCAAACTCGCGGCCGCGCTCACGCTCGATCTCGCTCACCGTCGGATCCGCGGCCGCGACGGGCGCGATCTTGGCGCGGGTGACGAAATGGCAGAACTCGGCGAGCTCGATCAGGATGTCGGCGGCGTCGGCGCCGGCCTGATGGAGAGCGCGAACGAGCGCGAGCGCTTCGGCGATCTCTCCCTTCATGACCCGCTCGAAAAGCGCGACGACCTCGCCCCGGTCCGAGAGGCCAAGCATATCGCGAACGGCCTGCGCGGCGACGCCCGCTTGACCGCCATGCGCGATGCCCTGGTCGAGTAGCGATAGCGCGTCGCGCACAGAGCCTTCGGCGACGCGGGCGATCAGCGCCAGCGCCTCGGGCTCGGCGACGACCCCTTCGGCGGCGCAGATTTTGCGCAAGTGGGCGATCATCGGTCCCGACTCGATGCGTCGCAAATCGAAGCGAATGCAGCGCGAGCGCACGGTGATCGGCACCTTCTCGATCTCGGTCGTCGCGAACAGAAACTTGACGTGCTCCGGCGGCTCTTCGAGCGTCTTCAGAAGGCCGTTGAAGGCCTGCTTCGAGAGCATGTGCACTTCATCGATGATATAGACCTTGGTGCGCGCCGAAACCGGGCGATAGCGCGCGTTCTCGATGATCTCGCGCACATCGTCGATGCCGGTATGGGAAGCCGCGTCCATCTCGATGACGTCGACGTGGCGCGACTCCATGATCGCCTGGCAATGGACGCCGAGCTCTGGCATGTCGATGCTTGGCTGGTCGATCTTGCCGGGAAGGGAATAGTTGAACGCGCGGGCCAGAATGCGGGCAGTCGTCGTCTTGCCGACGCCGCGCACGCCGGTCAGGATGTAGGCCTGATGGATGCGGCCGGCGGCAAACGAATTGGCGAGCGTGCGCACCATCGGCTCCTGGCCGACGAGATCCTCGAAGCGCATCGGCCGGTATTTTCGCGCCAGCACCCGGTACGGAGCAGTCGGCGGCGCCGCCGAAGCGTCGGCCAGAGGGAAGAGCGAATTGCTCAACGGCCGCCTCTCTCGCCGGTGAAGAGTTGATGTCGGAGCATCTCAGGTTTCGCTCGAGGGTCGCCTTGCGCGCGGGGCTAACACCCTCGCCAGCGCCGCACAGCAAGCATGCACAGTGGGAGGTTGGACAAAGACCCGCCCTGTCTCGTTAGGGCTGCTTCCTTCCGGACCTGACCCGGTTGGCGAGCGGTACGTCCTTCGCCAACCTCCCGGCGCCTATGTGGACCATGGCGGGACCCGGCGCAAGGGGCTGTCCGGCTCCGGCCATATGAGACGATTCAGCCAAATACGTCCAGGCAAAAACCAAGCTGATCCAAGTAAAATTGCTTGGTTTTGCTTGGTTTTATTCGTCCGAATCGCGACTTTTCAAAAAGTTACAGCTGAAAAAACAAAAAAATCTGGTCCGGTCTCAGGCTTTGCGCCAGACGTCTTTCTTCTCTGTCATCCCTGGCTGGCGCCTTTGCGGCACGTTTCTGCGGCGTGGGGAAATGCGTAGCAGAAATTTCCGTTTTTGGCAAATGAAATTGCTGATTCCCCGGTTGCATCCAGGCTTCGACCGCTCCATCCATGCGCGTCAGGTTTCGACACCAGCGAGCATCCGGCAATGAACAGCGAGGCGAAGTGTTACACGGGCGGCTGCCTTTGCGGGGCGCTGCGCTATGAAGCGGTGGGCGAGTCGCTTGCCTCGGGCCATTGCTATTGCGCCGACTGCCGCAAAGCCTCGGGGTCGGGCTTCGTGCCCTTCATGGGCTTCAAGGCGACTGAGGTTCGCTTCAGCGGCGAAGCCCGCCAATTCAGGTCCAAGGCGGCGAATGGCGGCGACGCGGTGCGAAACCGCTGTTCCGTTTGCATGAGCCTGGTGTTCGGCGGCGAGATCGGCAAGACCGACTGGTATACGCTGTACGCGGGCTCGCTGGACGATCCGTCAGCCTTCCATCCAACGATGGCGATCTTCGCGGCCGGCCGCCCTCCCTGGGCCCTGATCCCGCCGGGCTTCAAGGTCTTCGACCGGACGCCGCCCTGACGCATCCATCGAGTAAGGCCGCACAACCTCGCCTCCGCTCGCGGATTCTGTATAGTGCCGGCGACCATCCGGAGTCGTTCGTGGCCACTCTATTCCCGTATCCTTTCGCCCGGCGCGGGCGCCTGCTGGCGCTCACCGCGGCGCTGGCGCTTCTTTCGGCTTGCGGACGATATGGCCCGCTCGAGCCCCCTCCCGACCCCAATGCGCCGCCGAAGCCGGCGAATCCGAATGGCCTGGGCTCATTGAGCAAACCGTCCATCCCGCCGATTAAAGCGCCGAATCAGCCGTTTTTCCTCGATTTCCTGTTGAAATAGTCCATCAACGCCATGCCTCCCTTCTCCTATCGCAACGGCAACCTTCACGCCGAGGGCGTCGCGCTGACGACCATCGCCGAAGCCGTAGGAACGCCCTTCTATTGCTATTCGAGCGCGGCGATCGAGCAGCATTTCGAGGCGTTCCGCGACGCCTTCGCCGGGCAGAACGCGCTTGTCTTCTATGCGATGAAGGCCAATTCGAATCAGGCGGTGCTGACGACGCTGGCGAAGCTCGGCGCTGGCATGGACGTCGTCAGCGAAGGGGAATTGAGGCGGGCGCGGGCGGCGGGCGTACCCGGCGAGCGCATCATCTTTTCCGGGGTCGGCAAGACGCTGAACGAGATGAACCTCGGGCTCGATGAGAACATCTTCTGCTTCAACGTCGAATTGGAGCCGGAACTCGAGGCGCTGTCGCGCGCGGCGACAAGCCGCGGCGCGGTTGCGCCGATCGCCATCCGGGTCAATCCCGATGTCGACGCGCTGACCCACGCCAAGATCGCGACCGGCAAATCGGAGAACAAGTTCGGCGTGCCGATCTCGCGCGCCCGCGACGTTTACTCTTACGCTCGCAGCCTGCCGGGCTTGAGCGTTCGCGGCGTCGACATGCATATCGGCTCGCAGATCACCGATCTTAAGCCGTTCGATGACGCGTTCGCCCTGCTCGCCGACTTCGTGCGCACGCTGAGGGCCGACGGGCACGCAATCGAGCATGTCGATCTCGGCGGGGGCTTGGCGATTCCCTACCGGACCGACAACACTCCGCCGCCCTTCCCGGAAGATTACGCCAAGATCGTCGCCCGCCACACTGCGGCGCTCAACTGCAAGGTGATGCTGGAGCCGGGCCGGGCCATCGTCGGCAACGCCGGCGTTCTGGTCGCCTCGGTCATCTACCTCAAGAAGGGCGAAAACAAGCGCTTCGTCATTGTCGATGCGGCGATGAACGATCTTGTGCGGCCGACTCTCTACGACGCGCATCACGACATTCTGCCGGTGAATGAACCGGAGCCGCGAGCGGCGCATTTGACGCGAAGCGATATCGTCGGCCCGGTCTGCGAGAGCGGCGACTATCTGGCGCTCGACCGTGACCTGCCCGAAATCGCGCCCGGCGACCTGATCGCGGTGATGAGCGCCGGCGCTTATGGGGCGGTGCAGGCCGGGACCTACAATTCCCGCCTCCTGATTCCCGAAGTTCTAGTGAAGGGCGAGCAATATGCGGTCGTGAGGCCGCGGCACGAGCTACGAGGAATTGATCGCCCTCGACACACTTCCGCCGTGGTTGCGGTGATCGTTAGGCGTCGCGGGAGTCGGGACGGGCGGTTAGCCTCGTGCGCTGGCCCGGAAATTGCCTTAAAATCGAATCGAATCGTCAACAACGGATCACGGCATCGCGGTGAAGGATTCGGACCAACCATCAATCGGCGCCGGACAGGGCGGGCGTCTCGCCGCGCTCGCGACCTTGGCGCGGCGCGTCCTCGTGGCCGAGCGGGCGTGGCCGCCGCTCGTGTTTGCGCTCGCGGTCGTCATTCTCTTCCTCGCCGCCTCCTGGCTAGGGTTGTGGCAGTTCGCGCCGCGGTCGTTCCGCATCGCGGGGATCGTCCTCTTTGCGGTCGCCGGCGGGATTGCGCTGTCACCGCTGGCGCGCATGCGGCGCCCGGCGGCGCGCGACGTTCTCGCCCGGCTCGACCGCGACGCAGGAGCAAACCATCGTCCGGCCTCCTCGCTCGCCGACAGCCTCGCCAACGACGACGGCGATCCGGGCACGCGGGCGATGTGGGCGGCGCACCGGGCGCGTCTCGAGCGCGCGGTCGACGCGATACGCGTCGCCCCGCCCTCGCCGCGGATGGCCGAGCGCGACCCCTACGCGATTCGCTTCGGCGTGGCTCTGCTCGCCTTCGCGGCGGCGGTCGCGGCCGGGCCGGAAACCTATGGCCGCCTCGCGGCGGCCTTCGACTGGCGCAGCGACGAGGCGATCGCCGCAGCGGCGGCGAGCCGCATCGACGCCTGGATCGACCCGCCGCCCTACGCCGGCCGGCCGGCGGTGGTGGTCGACTTCAAAAACACAGCCCCGCAGACGCTCAACGTTCCCGAAGATTCGGTCCTGGTCGTGCGTGGCGACCCGAGCCTGGTCGAAACGCGGATCGAGGGGGCGATCAGCCCGTCGGATCAAAAGGGCGAGGGGCCTGAAAAGGCCCAAACCGAAAAGCGATGGACGATCCATGGCGGCGGCAAGGCGACAATCCTGCGGAGCGGCGCTCCTGTGGCCGTCGCCGTCCTCGCGGTCACGCCGGCCGGCGCGCCGACGATCGTGTCGACCGAGGACCCGCGGGCCAACATCAGCGGCTCGCTGACGCTCGCCTACCATGTCGACGATCGATTTGGACTAGCGAGCGCCCGGGCTGACTTCGCGCGTCCGCAGAATGGGACGGGTCCCGCTCCGCGCACGCTTGCGCCGCCGCCGCAGGCCGGCCTCCAACTGCCGCCGACCGCCAATGGCGTAGGCGACGCGAAAACGACGGTCGACCTCTCTGAACACCCGTGGGCGGGCGCGAAGGTCACGATGCGGCTCAGCGCCGTCAGCATTTCGGGCAAGACCGGCCAGAGCGCGCCGATCGAGGTGACGCTGCCGCAGCGAATCTTCCACAATCCGCTGGCGCGGGCGCTGGTCGAACAGCGCCGCGACCTTATTCTCGACCCTGACAATGCGCCCAAACGGGTCCAGACGGCGCTGACCGGCCTCGCGATCGCGCCGGAGCTGTTCGACACGCCGGCCAAGATCTATCTCGGCCTGAAACAGGCCAACACCTCGCTGCACGCCGCCAAAAGCGATGCCGATCTCCTCGACGTCGCCGCGATGCTGTGGGCGATGGCGCAGCAGATCGAGGACGGCGACGCCTCGCAGGCCGAGCGCGACCTGCGCGCCGCCGAGCAGGCCCTGCGCGAAGCGCTTCAGCGCGGCGCGAGCGATCAGGAAATCCGCAAACTCATGGAGCAATTGCGCGAGGCCGCCAATCGCTTCATGAGCGAGATGGCGCGCAACTCGGAGCCCGACAGCAACGCCGAAGACCAGAACCTTCAAGCGCAGGATCTCGATAAGTTGCTCGACCAGATGGAGGACACCGCCCGCAACGGCTCGCGCGAGGACGCCCAGGCGATGCTCGACCAGATGCAGGAGATGTTCGAGAACATGCGCAGCGCCCGCGAAGGCCAGGAAAGCCCGGCCGAACGCGAGATGCGCAAACAGATCGGCGAACTCGAGAAGCTCCTGCACGATCAGCAGGCGCTGCGCGATGACACCTTCCGCAGCGATCAGCGCGATCGCGCGCGGAAGCGGGCGAAGAACCGGGCGGCCCCGGGACAGGACGACCAGCAGGCGCAGCCGAACGACGATGGTTCGAATTCCCCCGACCAGGGCGACAACGACGCCGACTCGTCCGCCAAGCCCGACCAAGACCAAGCGGACCAGGACGGGCTGCCGCTCGACGAGCGTCAGGGCGCGCTGCGCGACCGGCTGGCCGAACTGCAGCGCAAGCTCAAGAGCCTGGGGATGAAGGGCGAGAAGGGCTTCGACGACGCCCAAGGCGACATGAAGGAGGCCGAAGGCGACCTCTCCGGCGATCAGGGCAAGCCCGGCAAGGACGGCAAAGGCGGCAAAGGCGGCAAGGGCGCGGCGGTCGACGCGCAGGGCCGCGCGCTCGAAGCGCTGCGGGAAGGCGCGCAGGGGCTCGAGAAGCAGATGCAGGGCCAGGGACAGGGGCGCAACGGCAAGGGCAGCTATGTCGCGCGCCGGGGCCGGCCGGGCCAGCCGCCCGGCGACGATCCGCTCGGCCGCGGCGCCGAGGGCGACAAGGGCCGCGAGGACGGGCCGCTCAAGGAGTCGGCGGGCGCCGCCGAGCGCGCGCGCCGGGTCATGGAGGAGCTCCGCCGTCGCCTCGCCGACCCCGCCCGCCCGGTCGACGAGCGCGACTACCTCGAACGGCTGATGAAGCGGGACTGAGGGCGGGGCCGGCGCGCTATGGTTTCGCGGCCGCGGAACTCAAAATACTGAGCTGCCCCACGGGCGATGCCGCTACAGCTTTACTTGCCCGGATTCCCGAGCGAGCAAGCCCAGGGGCGGCGGCTCGCCTTATTCTCTCGGTGGACGCGCGGCTTTGTCCGCGCTAGGCGAGAAACCGGAGCGAATCTGCGCGCATCGACGCGTCAAAACGCAAGCGGGAGACCATGGTCAAACTCAACGTCATCTATACGCGGACCGGCGACAAGGGCGAGACCGGGCTCGGTGACGGGTCGCGGCGGGCGAAGAGCGACGCGCGGGTCGCAGCGATGGGCGACGTCGACGAGACGAATTGCGCGATCGGGCTTGCGCTCATCGCGGTCGGCGACTGGAACGACGCCGCCGATGTCGCGATCGAGCCAATGCTGAAGCGGATCCAGAACGATCTCTTCGATCTCGGCGCCGATATCTGTCTGCCGCCTCCGGCGGACGAAAAGCCAGGCGCGGCGCTGCGAATCGCGCCGTCTCAAGTCGAGGCGCTCGAACGCGCGATCGACGCGCTGAACGCGAGGCTGCAGCCGCTGCGGTCGTTCGTCCTGCCGGGCGGCTCGGGGGCCGCCGTCGCCCTGCATCAGGCCCGCGCTGTCTGCCGGCGGGCCGAGCGAGCCATGGTCGCGCTGGCATCGATCGAGGGCGAGGAGGTCGGCGACGCCGCCCTCGCCTATGTCAACCGCCTGAGCGACTACCTGTTCGTCGCCGCGCGCGCGGCCAACGACTTTGGGATGGCCGACGTGCTATGGGCGCCCGGCGCGAACCAGGGCGAAAGCGAGTGACCGAGCGGAGAGCGTCATTGCGAGCCATAGGGCGTCGAAGACGCCCGTCTTTCGACGGGCTATGGCGAAGCAATCCAGAGCAAACGCCTTTGCCTTGCGCTCACTGGATCGCTTCGTCGCTACGCTTCTCGCAATGACGGCGCAGCGCGATCACCCCTCACCCGAGGGGGTGGAGATTGCGATCGGGGTCATCAGCGGCACGTCGATGGACGGGATCGACGTCGCGCTGATCGAGAGCGACGGCGAGGCGCGGCTCTTAGCCGGGCCGGCCGCGACCTTCCCCTACCCCAAAGGCGTCGCCCAGCGCTTGCGCGCGGTGGTCGCCGACTTGAGCAAAGCCCAGGCGCCCCAACTCACGCTCGAGCGCGACGTGACCGACGCCCATGTCGCGGCGGTCGAGGCGTTTCTCGAGCGATTTTCGATTGCACGCGAGAGCATCGCGTTGGCTGGGCTGCATGGCCAGACCATCCTCCACCGGCCGCGCGAAGGCGTAACGCGCCAGCTTTGCGACGGCGCGCGCGCGGCGGCCGCGCTCGGCATCGACGTCGTCTCGGACTTCCGTTCGGCCGATGTCAAGGCGGGGGGCGAGGGCGCGCCGCTCGCGCCGGTCTATCACGCGGCCATGGCTGCAAGCCTCGAGCGCCCGCTCATGATCCTCAACTGGGGCGGGGTCGGCAACGTCACCTATCTCGGGGCGAAGGGCGAGATCATCGCCTTCGACACCGGCCCGGCCAACGCGCTGATCGACGATTTTCTCACATCAAGGCGAGGACTGGGCTTCGACGAAAACGGGACGCTCGGGCAAAGCGGGCGCGTCGACCCCGCCACGCTTGCGTTCCTCATGGACGACCCCTATTTCGCGCGCCCGGCGCCGAAATCGCTCGACCGCAATCATTTCACCGCCCGGGCCGCCTGCGTCAGCCGCTTGAGCGACGCGGACGGCGCGGCGACTCTCAGCGCCTTCACGGTCGATTCGACCGCGGCGGCGCTGAGCCATGTCCCGCGTGCCCCGGCGCGCTGGCTGGTCGGCGGCGGCGGACGGCGGAACGAGAACCTCATGCGCCTGCTCAGCCAGCGGCTTCAAGTCCGCGTCGAGCCGGTCGAGGCGATCGGCTTCGACGGCGACAGCATCGAAGCGCAATGTTTCGCCTATCTCGCGCTGCGCTCGCGGCGCGGCCTGCCCCTCTCGTTTCCGACCACGACCGGGGTTCCGAACCCGACGACGGGGGGCGTCTTCTGGCCGAGGCCGAAAGCGAAAAGGGCCCCGCTTGCGCGAGGCCCTGGTTGAAAGCGCGACAACGCAACCTTTAGCAGAGATTGACCCAGCTCTGGCCGAGGGGGTTGCCGTAGCCGTCGAAGGTCGGTCGATACTGCCAGCAACCGCCGCCACCGCCGCCGTACCCATAGCCGTAGCCGCCATAGCCCCAGGCGGGATAGGTCGCGAGCGCGGCGCCGGCGAGGACGCCGGCGGCGATCGCCGGGCCCCACCAGCCGTTGTACCAATAGCCGTTGCGCCAGTAGCCCGCATGCCAGACCCCCCGGCCGGCGCCCCAGCCTCCGCGCCAGCCAGCGCCGCCCCAGCCACCATGCCAGCCGCCGCCGTGCCAACCGCCACCCCAGCCGCCGCCGCCCACTCTGAAGCCGCCGGCCGACGCCGGAGTCGTCGGGAGGATGACGGCCGCCGCCATGGCAAGCGCCGCCACCCCGGCGACAATCGTCCTAGAAATCGAATTGCGCATGTTCCACCTCCGAAACCCGGCCTTGGCCCAAGTCCGGGCCGGACCAACACTGCGTCGCCACCCGCATAAGCGTTTGACGTTCGACCTATACACTCCCGCTGCACTTCGGTCACAGTTTGATAAAATAGCGGCAGCCCGGCGGCAAATCGCGTTTTTCTTTCACATTTGCTTGACGATTCAGGCACTTCGTGAATAGACGTTCATTTTTCCAAGAAGAAGCGCCCCCGCCCCGCTGGAAGTTGGTCACACCGAAAGTTTCGCCTGCACCCGCGGGCAAGCCGCGAAAAAGACCGCCTGGCGCTAACCCGCCGCAGACGCTTACGAAACGCCAACCGAGGTCGCGGCCCATCTCGTCACAATCTGGATCTTCGCGCCGATTTTCCTAAGCGGAGCCGCGCGGCCCTCGCAGGAAGTTGATCACGCCGGAAAAGTCATCCCCGCCGTTGCCGGCGGCGACGAACAGGGCGTAGAGCTGCGCGGCTTCGGCCCCGAGCGGGGTCGCGGCGCCGACGCTCGCCGCAGCCTCCTGCGCCAGCTTGAGATCCTTGAGCATCAGGCTCGCGGCGAATCCGGGCTTGTAATCGCGATTGGCGGGCGAGGCCGGGACCGGCCCGGGAACCGGGCAATAGCTGGTCAGCGACCACGACTGTCCCGAGGCGGTCGAGGCGACGTCGAACAAAGCCTGCGCCTCGAGGCCGAGCTTTTCGGCCAGCGCAAAGGCTTCGCAAGTCACGATCATGGTCGCGCCGAGAATCATGTTGTTGCAGATCTTGGCCGCCTGCCCCGCCCCTTGAGTCCCGCAATGGACGATGCGCCTGCCCATGGATTCGAGCAGCGGTTTTGCCCGCGCGAAAGCCTCGGGCGACCCGCCGCACATGAAGGTGAGCGTGCCAGCGGTCGCTCCGCCGACGCCGCCGCTGACCGGAGCGTCGAGCGTGAGCGCGCCCGCGGCGGCGCCCGCCTCGTGCGCGCGCTTCGCGCTGTCGACGTCGATGGTCGAGCAGTCGATGACGAGCGCGCCCTTTGGCGTGGCCGGCAGAAAGTCGGACCAGCTGGCGAGCACGTGCTTGCCGGCCGGCAGCATGGTCACGACCGTGTCGGCGGCGGCGACAGCCTCGCGCGCGCTCGGAGCGATTGAGACGCCTGACGAGGCGGCGGCCATCTTTGCGGCCTCGACGAGGTCGAAGCCCTGAACCGCGTGGCCGGCCTTGACGAGATTGGCGGCCATCGGCGCTCCCATGTTGCCGAGGCCGAGAAAGGCGATTTTCGACATCTGATCTCCTGCAGGAACGGGGCCGGCGGCAGAGCCACGAAAGGATCTCAGCTCCAGTCCGGCGCCGAAGGGATGCGCATGGCCTCGATCTCGGGGCAGTCGAAACCGCAATGATCGCGCACGAGACGCCGGAGAGCTGCCCGATCCTTAAGTTCGAACCGTTCCGTCACGCCTTTGGCGCGAAGGGTCGCGTCCTGGTTCATGACGGTCAGCCGGCCGCCCGGGATCATCGTCCGCAGCATCACGCGATTGACCATCGGCGAGGCCGGATGGGTCGAGTACCAATGGTTCGCGACCTCGAAGTCGGCCCAGTTGTCCTCGTCGAACCCGGCGATCCACGCATCGAGGCGGCGCTCGGGACTTTCGACCTCAAGCACCCGCCTTCGGTCCTCTGTCCGGATCGACCAGAGCTCATCGCCTTCCCGCGCAGGCGTCCCGCTGACGGGAATGGGCGCCCGGCAACCCATTCCGCCAAGGCCGGGGTCGGCGATGAACTCGCCCTCGGGCAGGCGGACAACGAGAATCATGTGTCCGCGCGGCGCCGCGTCCGGCTTGAGCACCAGGATGACCCGCGCGGTTCGCGGCGTCGCCTCGAAGCCGAGCGCGCGTAGCGCAGCAAGGAACAGCGTCGCCTGCTCGAAGCAATAACCGCCGCGCCGGCCTGCCACGATCTTCTTTTGCAGCAACTCGAGATCGAGGCTGATCGGGCGACCGAGCAGGACATCGATATTTTCGAACGGAATGGCGTTCATGTGGGCGGCAAGGAGGCCGCTGAGGCTCGCGAGATCAGGTTTGGTCGGGCCGGAATAGCCGATCCGGGAGAGATAGGGGTCGAGATCGAATGGCGCTTGCATGGTCAAGCTCAGTTTTCGATCAGCCCGCGCGCGACGATGACGCGCATGATCTCGTTCGTTCCTTCGAGGATCTGGTGCACGCGGAGGTCTCGCACCAGCTTCTCGACGCCGTAGTCGGCGAGGTACCCGTAGCCGCCGAAGAGTTGCAGCGCGTCGTTGGCGGCATTGAAGCCGGCGTCGGTGGCCGTCTGCTTGGCCATGGCGCAGAGGCGGGTCGCCTCGGGCGAATGCTGGTCGAGCGCGCTCGCCGCGCGCCAGAGCACCGAACGGGCGGTCTCAAGGGAAGTCGCGATGTCGGCGACGCGAAATTGCAGCGCCTGGAAGTCGGCGATGCGGCGCCCGAACGCCTTGCGCTCGCGCATATAGGCAATCGCCTTGTCGAGCGCCGACTGGCCGCCGCCGATCGAACAGGCGCCGATGTTGAGCCGCCCGCCGTCGAGCCCCGCCATCGCGATCCTGAACCCGCCCCCTTCCACGCCGACCAGATTGGCCGCGGGCGCGCGAACGCCCTCCAGGATCACCTGGCGGGTCGGCTGGGCGCGCCATCCCATCTTTTTCTCTTTCGCCCCGAAGCTGAGGCCGGGCGTGTCCTTCTCGACCAGGAAGGCGGAGACGCCGGCCGCCCCGCCCTCGCCGGTGCGCGCCATCACCAAATAGAGATCGCTCACCCCGGCGCCGGAGATGAACTGCTTGACGCCGTCGAGCAGGTAATCCGCCCCGTCTCGCCGGGCGCGCGTCGTCAGCGCCGCGGCGTCGGACCCGGCGCCGGGCTCGGTGAGACAATAGCTGGCGATCAGCTCCATGCTGGCAAGCCGGGGCAGGTAGCGCCCTTTCAGCTCCGGCGAGCCGAAGCGGTCGACGACCCAGGCGACCATGTTGTGGATCGATAGGAAGGACGCCACGGACGGGCAACCGGTCGACAGCGCCTCGAAGATCAGCGCCGCGTCGAGGCGGCTCATGCCGCTGCCGCCATGCTTGTCGACGACATAGATCGCCGCCATGCCGAGCGCCGCGGCCTCGCGCAGGACGTCGACCGGAAAATGCTCGGCCTCGTCCCAGCGAAGCGCGTTCGGCGCGATGCGCTCGTCGGCGAAGGTTTTCGCCATGTCGCGGACGGCGAGATGGTCTGCGGACAACGCGAACATGCTTGCCCTTGCCTCTTTCCTTCCCTGCGATGCCGATCGAGCCACAGTGCCCGACCTTTGCGCTTGCGGCAATCCGCCCGACGATCGGGCGCGGCTTGACCTAGGTCAAACCTAGCGCCACGGTCACTTTATAACAGTCGGCATGCTGCTCCCGAAAGGCGGCGTGGAGCTTTTCGTGGCGGCGATGCGCAGACTTTTGATCTGGGGAGGGGCATTGATCCTGGGGTTGGGGGCTTTCGCCGTCTTCCATTATCAGGACGTCGCCCGGCCCTGGATCGAAGCGAATCTGCCGGTATGGATGGGAGGCGCGCCGAGGGCCGACTTCATCATCGTCTCCGGCAACATCGAGGCGCACGAGAGCGTCGTGAGCTTCAAAACCGTGCAGTCGCGCATCGTCGAGCTTCCGTTCGACGAGGGCGCGCAGGTGAAAGCGGGAACGGTGCTCGCCCGCGTCGACGACTCCGACTACAACCAGCAGATCGCGATTGCGCAGGCGACGCTCGACTCCCAGATGCGGCAACTCGACGTCGCCGAACAGGACGTCGAGGCGACGCGAAAGACCGTCACCAGCGACGAAGCGGACGTTGCCCTCAAGCAGCTCGAATTCGACCGCGCGCAGACCCTTCTCGCCAAGGGCGCGGGCACCGTCGACGCCCGCGACGTCGCCGAGACCGCTCACAAGCAATCGGGAGCGGCGCTGGAGCGCGACAAGGCGATCGAGGCCTCCGCCGACAAAAGAATCGCGCTCGCCATCGCCAATATCGACAGCGCCCGCGCGTCGCTCGAGATGGCCAGGATCGTCCTCGGCTATACGACGCTGAGGGCGCCGTTTGATGGCGTCATTTTGGTGCGCCAGGCCGAGCTCGGCGAGGTCGTGTCGCCCGGGGGCTGCGATCGTCACGCTCGCCGACATCGGCCACGTGTGGCTCAGGGCTTATGTCAACGAACCGGACGTCGGCAAGATCCGGCTCGGCGAAGCGGTGATTGTCACGACCAACTCCTATCCAGGAAAAGAATATCCGGGCCGCATCTCGTTCATCTCGGAGGCGGCGGAATTCACGCCGAAAAGCGTCGAGACGCACGCCGAGCGGGTGACGCTCGTCTACCGGATCCGAATCGACATCGAGAACCCCTCGCACGAACTGGTCCCCGGCCTGCCGGCCGACGCCAGGATTCCCGTGCGGGCGCCCGGCCAGCCGTGAGCGAGCCGGCGAAGGCGGCGATCGAGGTCCGCAACCTCACCAAGCGCTTCGGCGGCGTGGCTGCGGTCGACGGGTTGAATCTCGACTGCGCCAAGGGCGAGGTTTTCGGCTTCGTCGGCCCGGACGGCGCCGGAAAAACGACGATCATGCGCCTCCTGGCGGCGGTGATGACGCCGGACGAGGGCTCGATCCTCATCGAAGGCGTCGACGTCGTCGCGGAGCCTGAGATTGCGCGCTCGCACATCAGCTATATGCCGCAGCGCTTCGGGCTCTACGAAGATCTGACGGTCGACGAGAACATCAATTTCTTCGCCGACCTGTTCGGCATCGATCGGCGCGCCCGCGACGAACGCGCGGCGCGGCTTCTCGCCGCCTCGGGCATGACGCCGTTTCGCAAACGCCGCGCCGGGCAATTGTCCGGCGGCATGAAACAGAAGCTCGGGCTGACCTGCTCGCTCATCCATACGCCGAAGGTTCTGTTGCTCGATGAGCCTACCGCCGGCGTCGATCCGGTGTCGCGGCGCGACTTCTGGCGCATTCTCTATGGATTGAGAGGCGAGGGCGTCGCGATCGTCATTGCGACCTCCTATCTCGATGAAGCCGAGCGTTGCAGCCGGCTCGGCCTCCTGCGACAGGGACGAATGGCTTACTGCGACACGCCCGCTGCGCTGAAGGCGCTGATGCCGGGAGAGATCGTCGCCATCACGACCCGTCAGGCGCGGCGGGCGCGCGACGTCGTGGGCGGACTCGAAGGGGTCAAGGGCGCGATTTTGATGGGCGACTGCGTGCATGTCGTCGTCGACACTGTCGATCGCCGATCCGGCGAGCTCAAGGCTGCGCTTGAGAGCGCCGGCGTCGCCACAGACGACATGGAGCGCATTGCGCCATCGATCGAGGACCTGTTCGTCTCGCTCCTCACCGGGGAGGACGACGGGTGACGAGCGGAGGCCCGGTCAGCGAGATCAGGATCGTCGCCGATCGATTGACCAAGCGTTTCGGCGATTTCGTCGCGGTGGACGCCGTCAGCTTCGAAGCGAGCGCAGGCGAGATCATCGGCTTCCTTGGCCCCAACGGCGCGGGCAAGTCGACTACAATTCGAATCCTGTGCGGGCTTTTGCGCCCGAGCGGCGGCCGGGCGCAGGTCGCGGGGTTCGACGTCGCCCGCTTCCCCGAGCGGGTGCGCGAGCACATCGGCTACATGTCGCAGAAGTTCTCGCTCTACAGCGATCTTTCGGTCATCGAGAACCTCCGATTCTTCGGCGGCGTCTATGGGGTCAAGGGCGCGCGGCTTGAAGAGCGGCTGAAGTTCGCTATCGACATGGCGGGGCTCAAGGACCGGACAACCGCGCTCGTCGCCGACCTTTCCGGGGGCTGGAAGCAGCGCCTCGCGCTCGGCTGCGCGGTCCTGCATGAACCGGCGATCCTTTTTCTCGACGAACCGACCTCAGGCGTCGATCCCGCGTCGCGCCGCCGATTTTGGGACCTCATCTATTCGCTCGCCGGGGACGGGGTCTGCGTCGTCATCACGACCCACTACATGGACGAAGCCGAATATTGCAATCGCATCGCGCTCATCGACGGCGGCAAGCTCGCGGCGCAAGGCAGCCCAAGCGAACTCAAGCGCAGCGCGATCCACGGCGAGATCCTGCTCGTCGAAGGCGATAACCCCGGCGCCATGCTCGAAGCGCTTGAGGGCTCGCCGGGCGTGCGAGATGTCGCGCCGTTCGGCTCGTCGCTGCACATTGTCGTCGACGAGGCCGCGCGCGACCTGCCCGCGATCGAGACGCTTCTCAAGACGCGCGGGCTTGGCTGGTCCCGCATCGAGCCGATCAAACCGACGCTCGAAGACGTGTTCGTCCAGCTCGTCGGCGCCGACAAGGCGCGCGGAACGACCAAATGAATCTCCGCCGCGTCATGGCGATCGCCAAGAAGGAGATCATTCAGGTCTGGCGCGATCCACGCAGCCTGATGGTCGTGCTCCTCATGCCGCTCATGCAGATGGCGCTGCTCGGCTATGGCGTCAATCTCGACATCAAGCACGTGACGATCTGCACTTTCGACCGCGAGGGCAGCCAGAATAGCCAAGCGCTCATGAAGGCCTTCCAGGCGTCGCCTTATTTCGACATCGTGGAGACGGACCATGACTACGACGCAGTCAAGCGCGCTATCGACCGCGGACGCTGCAAGATGGCGATCGTCATCCCGCCGGACTTCTCGCAGGACTTGGCGGCGACGAATTCCACTTCGGTGCAGGCGTTCCTGGACGCGACCGACGACAACACCGCGAATATCGCGCTCGGCTATGCGCAATCGGTGGTCGGCTCGTTTTCCGGAACCGTTCAAGTGCAGCGGACGCAAAGCCTCGGCCAGCAGCCGCCGGTCGCCCCGGCCGTGGCGCAGTACCGGGTGTGGTTCAACGAGGATCTGGTGAGCCGCGACTTCATCATCCCGGGCGTCGTCGCCCTAGTGCTCGCCCTGGTCGGCTCCCAGCTGACGTCGCTCACGCTCTCGCGCGAGTGGGAGCGAGGCACGATGGAGGTTCTGGTGTCGACGCCGGTCACCCGCATGGAATTGATGGCGGGCAAGATCCTGCCCTATTTCTTCATCGGGCTCGTCGACGCCGCGCTGTGCCTCGTCATCGCCGTCTACTGGTTCGAGGCGCCGTTCCGAGGGACGGTCACAACGCTGTTTCTGACAACATCGCTGTACCTCGTTGTCGTCTTGGGCCTTGGCTATTTCATTTCGGCGAGCATCAGGAGCCAGGTCGGCGCGAGCCAGATCGCCCTCGTGGCGACCCTCCTTCCGACGACGCTGCTTTCCGGTTTCGCCTTCCCGATCGACCAGATGCCGCCCGTCATTCAGGGGGTCACCTATCTGGTGCCGGCGCGGTATTACTTTGCGATTTTGAAAGCGGTGTTTTTGAAGGGCAGCGGGCTTGGCGATCTGATCGCGCCGATTGCGCTGTTGGCGCTTTACGCCGCCATCGTGGGGCTCCTCGCGGCCCGCGCCTTCCGCAAGACGCTGGGGTGAAGCGATGTTCGGCCGCATCACCAGCCTGGTGCTGAAAGAGTTCCTGCAACTCTTGCGCGATCCCCAAGCCCGCTTCCGCCTCGTCATTCCTCCGCTCATTCAGGTGATCATCTTTGGCTACGCGGCGACCTTCGAAGTTTATCACGTGTCGACGGCCGTGCTCGATCTCGACCACAGCCAGGAGAGCCGCGAGCTCATTTCGCGCTTCGCCGACAGCGGGCGGTTTGACGTCGTCGAAACGGCCAGGACGCCGGCCGACATCCGCGCCGCGATCGACCGGTCGGATGCGGTCGTCGCGATCGTCATCCAGGCTGGCTTCGCCGAGGAGTTGCGCAAGGGCGCTTCCGCCCCGGCGCAAATCATCGTCGACGGGACCAACTCGAACACCGCGCTGATCGCGCTTGGCTATGTCAATCAAATCGTCTCGGCCTACGCGCAGGACATGGCGCAGGACCTGTCGCGCCGCCTCCACCCCGCTCAGCCCCCCCCGCCGACGGTGACGCTCGAGCAACGGCCCTGGTATAACCCGGATTACAACAGCCGCTGGTTCTTCGTGCCCGGCGTCATAGCGACGCTGACGCTGGTGATGGTCGTCAATTTGACCTCATTTGCGATCGTGCGAGAGCGCGAGGTCGGCACGCTGGAACAGATCATGGTCACCCCGATCCGTCCCCTGGAATTCATCCTCGGAAAAACGATCCCCTTCTTCTGCGTTGGCCTTGCCTTGACGGCGCTGATCGCCGGCGTTGGAACGCTGTGGTTCGAAATCCCGTTCGTCGGCAATCCGTTTGTGCTGCTGCTTGGCACCTCGCTCTATCTGCTGAGCGTGCTGGGCATCGGCCTCCTCATTTCCACTGTCTGCCTGACCCAGCAGCAGGCGTTCGCGACCAACTTCTTCGTCGTCAATCCGGCCTTCATCCTCTCCGGCTTCAGCTTTCCGATCTTCACCATGCCCGTGTTCATGCAGTGGCTTTCGGCCATCAACCCGATGAGCTACTATCTCATTGTCATTCGCGGAACATTTCTCAAGGGGGTGGGCTTGAGCGTGCTTTGGCCGCAGATGCTGGCGCTTGCGATTCTCGGCGTCGTGCTATTGGCGGCGAGCGTGCTGAGATTCCGCAAGTCGCTCGACTGACCTCGAACCGCGCCGCTGAATTTCGACCTCGGGTCCGGCGCTGGGATACCCGTCCGCGGCCGGCATTGATTTTCCGTAACAGGCAGGGCAAACACGGGGGCGATCGTTCAAGGCGGCCCCGAACCTTCGACGCGACCTCGCTCTTTTGCATTCAGCGCGCCGCCCTATATCGAGCTGACTGCGTCGAGCGAAAGGAAGGCATCATGGTTCGTTTCGTTCGGCTCCTAGCCGCCGCCGCGCTTGCGGGCGCGCTCGCTTCGGCCGCGAACGCCCAGACGGGGCCGCTGGAAGAGGGGCCCCTAGAGACTGGACCTCTGCAGGCGGGACCCGCGCAGACGACGCCCCACAAGGCGAAGCCGCGCCAAACTGCGCTGCAAAAGCGGGCCAAGCATCCGGCGCCGGCCGGCCGGCAGATCACCGTCCATGCCCGGCCGTCGTACCTGACCGCCGGCACGGCTGTGCCGGTGGGCTCTTACAACGGCTACGTGTACGACACGTTCAATCAACCGACTCCGATCGAGGGCACGTTTTCAGGCATGCGCGGCCGGGAGCGGCTTACCGACCAGTTCGGCAACGCCGCGCCGGGGCTGACGCTGTTCAAATTCTGAGGTCCGCGCGGGATCGCATCACCGGCGAGAGCGCCTGTCAGGCGCGGGGAACAAAGCCTCGACCGCAACCCCGAATCCGGGCGGATCGAGCCGTGCGGCCTCGCCCGTCGGCGCCCGCGTATCGATGGCGTCGCCTTGCCCGCGCTTGTGGTGAATCACGACCCGCCGCTCGGGAAAACCCATGGATGGAACGCGGAAGGCGAAAGTATCGCCTCTCCGCGCCCCTTGTCGTCGTCAGTTCATCGTCGGGATCGAGAACTGCGCCCCGTCCTTGATGCCCGAGGGCCAGCGGGCGGTTACCGTCTTGGTGCGGGTGTAGAAGCGGATCGAATCAGGCCCGTGCTGATTGAGATCGCCGAAGCCCGAACGCTTCCAGCCGCCGAACGTATAGTAGGCGACCGGCACCGGGATCGGCACATTGACGCCGACCATGCCGACCTTGACCCGGCTCGCGAAGTCGCGCGCGGCGTCGCCGTCGCGGGTGAAGATCGCGACCCCGTTGCCGTATTCATGGTCGTTGCAGAGGCTCAGCGCCTCGCCGTAATCGTGCGCTCGCACGACCGACAGCACCGGGCCGAAGATCTCTTCCTTGTAAATGCGCATGTCCTTCGTCACCTGGTCGAACAAGCACCCGCCCATGTAAAAGCCGTTCTCGTAGCCCTGCATCTTGAAGTTGCGCCCGTCGACGACAAGCTTCGCGCCCTCCTGGACCCCGAGATCGACATAGCCGCGCACCTTATCGAGCGCCGCCTTGGTGACGAGCGGGCCGAAATCCGCGCCGGCGTCGGTCGAGGGTCCGATCTTCAGCGACTCAACGCGCGGAATAAGGCGGCGAATGAGATCGTCGGCGGTCTTCTGCCCGACCGGCACCGCAACCGAGACCGCCATGCAGCGCTCGCCAGCCGAGCCGTAACCGGCGCCGATCAGCGCGTCGACGGTCTGGTCCATGTCGGCGTCGGGCATCACCACCATATGGTTCTTCGCGCCGCCGAAGCACTGCACGCGCTTGCCCGTCGCGGTACCGCGCGAATAGATGTAGTGGGCGATCGGGGTCGAGCCGACGAAGCCGATCGCCTGAATATCGGGATCGTCGAGAATGGCGTCGACCGCTTCCTTGTCGCCGTTGACGACGTTCAGAATGCCGGGAGGGCCGCCGGCCTCGACGAAGAGCTCGCCAAGCCGCATCGGCACGCCGGGATCGCGCTCCGAGGGCTTGAGGATGAAGGCGTTGCCGCAGGCAATCGCCGGCGCGAGCTTCCACAACGGGATCATCGCCGGGAAGTTGAACGGGGTGATGCCGGCGACGACGCCGAGCGGCTGGCGCATCGAATAAAGATCGATCCCGGGACCGGCGCCGTCGGTATATTCGCCCTTCATCAGGTGCGGGACGCCGAGCGCGAACTCGACCACCTCGACGCCGCGCTGGATGTCGCCCTTGGCGTCGGCGATCGTCTTGCCGTGCTCGCGCGCGAGCGTATCGGCGAGCTCGTCGTTGTACTTGGCGATGAGGTCGAGGAACTTCATCAGGACGCGGGCGCGGCGCTGGGGGTTGACCGCCGCCCAGGCGCCTTGAGCCGCCTTGGCGTTCTCGACCGCGGTGCGAACCTCGGCCTTGGAGGCGAGCGCGACGTGGGCGCGCACCGTCCCGTCCATCGGCTGGAAGACGTCCGCGGTTCGTCCCGACTTGCCGGCGACGTGCTTGCCGCCAACGAAATGCCCGTACTCGATCATGTTCCGCTCCCTTGATGACGGCGTGATGGGCGTTTTATGCGCCACGATTTTGCGCACAGCAATCTCAGAGATCGCGCATGGGCTGTCCGGAAACCCCCTGGGCCCAGTCGCCGTCCGGCGGAACCCGAGCCTTCGCGCGCGACGGCGCGCCTTGCCAGTTCGGCCTCGGGGCCCTAAGCGTCGGCTGAGCATCCCGCGCCGCGATCCTTCCAGAGATGATCCGTAACCCCGAGCTCCCTTCGACGTCGGCAGCGCTCTATCTCGATCTCATCGAGAAGTGCCTGACCAACACCATCTACGGCGACGGCTACACGGATTGGATCGCGCCAGGCGTCGAAAGACCCTTCGACCCCTCGCTCCGCGAGCTCGGCCGCGACTGGCCGAAGCGGGCGCACACGATGATCGGGCGGGCGAGGCTCAGGAACCTGCGTGAGCTCGTCGCAACCGCGATCCGCGAGCGGACGCCCGGCGATCTGATCGAAACGGGCGCCTGGCGCGGCGGCGCCTGCATCCTGATGCGCGCGGCGCTCGAGGCCTTCGGGGACTTGGAGCGGCGCGTCTTCGTCGCCGATTTGTTCGAGGGGCTTCCGGCCCCCGACGCGAAAGCCTATCCCGCCGATCATGGGGACAAGCACCACACTTTCGAGGAGCTCTCGGTTTCGCTCGACGAGGTGAAAGCGAATTTCGCCAAATATGAGCTTCTGGACGACCGGGTCGTCTTCCTCAAAGGCTGGTTCAAGGACACGCTACCCGCCGCGCCCGTAGAGCGGCTCGCCGTGCTGCGCCTCGACGGCGACATGTACGAATCGACGATGGAGGCGCTGACCGCCCTCTACGACAAGGTATCCGCGGGCGGCTTCGTCATCGTCGACGACTACGGCTGCATCGAGGGTTGCCGCAGGGCCGTCCACGATTTCCGCGACGCGCACGGGATCGCGGATAAAATCGTCGATATCGACGGTTGGGGCGTCTACTGGCGCAAGACCGTGGAACCGGCGGTCCCGAGGCTCGCGCCTGCCCTCACTCCCGGGGCTCGCCCGTTCTGGTCCGTGATCGTTCCGCTCTACGACCGAAAAACATATCTCAAACAGTGCCTCGACTCGGTGCTGGAGCAAGATCCGGGGCCGGAGGATATGGAGATTCTTGTCGTCGACGACGCCAGTCCAAGCGACCTTTCCGGGCTGGTTCACGACGCCGGACGCGGACGCGTCCGTTATCTCCGCAATGCTTCGAACCTCAGCCTCTATCCGAGCACCAACGCGGCGATCGAGATGACGAATGGCCGGTTCGTTCACATCCTGCACGACGACGACTCGGTCGAAAACGGCTTCTACCGCAAGATGCGGGAAGCGATCGAGGCCTGCACCGACGCCGTTGGCGTAGCCTTCTGCCAGTACGAGACGCTTTTCGAGGATTCGGGCGAGAGGTGGTCGCCTGAGCCCTTTCGCGCCGCCGTCGGGCTGATGGACCGGAATTTCCTGATCCGGCTCGCGACCGGATGTCCGCTGAACCTGCCCGCCGTCGTTTTCGGGCGCAAGGCGTTCGAGCAAGTCGGGTTGTTCCGCACCGACCTTCCGATGATGGCGGACTGGGAATGGTACGTGCGGAGCGCGCTGCAATGCAATTGGCTCCATCTGCCGGAGCGGCTCGCCATTTGGCGGACCGGCCACGCCCATCAACTCACAGAGCGGCTCCTGAACTCCTTCACGACGCATCTCGATTTCCGCCGAACGCTCGAGATCTTCGAGCGAACGCTGCCGCCGGATGTTGCGGCTGCCGCGCTGCCCGAGGCGCGAACTCTGAGGGCCAGACGCTACCTGGCCGGCGCGGCGGAAAGCATGCGCAACAACCGCGCCGACCTCGCCAGGAGAAACGTTTGGGAAGCCTTTGCGCTCTACGGGGCCGCGGCCGGCTTGCCCGAATTCGCCGAACTCGTCCGGCGTCCCGACTGCGAGTGGCTCAGAGCCCAGATACGGGCCGCTGGACTTGCGACGAGCGGCCTACCCGCCTGATAGGCGGAAGAGCCGCCAAAAGACCGCGTGCCGCCCGAGCGGCGCGCGACGCGGGCGTACTGGCTCGTCACATCTGACGAAGGCCGCTGGGCGCCAGCGGGAATGTTTCCTGTAAAGCCGGTGAATGATATTCGCTTTCGCGACAGTCGCTCACTGCGCCGTCAGGCCCCCGTCGACCATGAATTCGCCGCCCGTGGTGAACGAAGATTCGTCGCTGGCGAGAAAGAGGATGGTCGTTCGCGACCTCCTCGGCCCTGCCCATGCGGCCCATCGGCGCGGCCCGGGCAGAGACCCGCGCGCACCCGCTCTGGGTCCTTCGCGCGCGCGATGCCTTCGAGCACCATCGGCGTCTCGGCGAACGAGGGATGGACCGAATTGACGCGGATCCCGTAGCCGGCGCGGGCGCAATGGAGCGCGGCGGATTTGGTCAGGAGCCTCACCGCGCCCTTGCTCGCGCAATAGGCGGCCGAAGACGCGTCGCCGATGACGCCCGGCGACCGAGGTAAGATTGACGATCGAGCCGCCGCCGGTCTCCTTCATCGCTCGCACCGCTTCGCGGCAGCCCAGAAAGTCCCCTCGACATTGACCGCATTGACCTTGCGCCAGTCTGCGAGCGTCGCCGTTTCGATATTGCCGAGAACGCCGATGCCGGCGCTGTTGACCAGGATGTCGAGGCGGCCGAACGCCGCGACCACCGCGGCGACCACTTCGCGCCAGCGCGCTTCGTCGGTCACGTCCTGGGCGAGCACGAGATCGGCGTCCGGCCCCAATCCGGCGAGCGCCGCCTGGTTCCGGTCCGTGGCGACGACTTTCGCACCCTGGCCATGGAACAGCGCCGCCGTCGCGCGGCCGATGCCGGAAGCCGCGCCGGTGATGAGCGCAACCTTGCCGCCGAGGCGTCCTGCCCCCGCTCCGTCCATCCGTTTCCTCCCCTGCTCAAGCTCAAGCGCCTTTGCCGCTCGCGCTTCTGTCGTCTTACTTGGGCGCCATGCGAAGGGCGCCGTCGATGCGGATCGTCTCGCCGTTGATATAACCGTTCTCGACGATGTGCACGGCGAGCGCGGCGTATTCAGTGGGCTGGCCTAGTCGCGGGGGAAACGGCACTGAGGCGCCGAGCGAATCCTGCGCTGCCTGCGGCAGCCCGAACAGCATCGGAGTCATGAAGATGCCTGGCGCGATCGCGTTGACCCGGACACCGATCTGCGCCAGTTCGCGCGCGATCGGCAGCGTCATCGCCACCACGCCGCCCTTGGAGGCGGAATAGGCCGCCTGGCCGATCTGGCCGTCATAAGCGGCGACCGAGGCGGTCGAGATCATGACCCCGCGCTCGCCGTCGATCGGCTCGAGCTTGCCCATCGCGGCGCCCACAAGGCGGATCATGTTGAAGCTGCCGATCAGGTTGACGCGGATCACCTTCTCGAAGTCCGCCAGGGGATGAGGCCCGTCCCGGCCGACGACGCGCTTGGCCGTGCCGATACCGGCGCAATTGACAAGCACCCGCGCCGGCCCATGCGCCGCCGCGGCTTTGGCGATCGCCGCGCCTGCCGAGGCTTCGTCGGCGACGTCGCCGACGACGGCGAGGCCGCCCATCGCCTTCGCCGCCTCCTCCGCCGCGGCCGGATTGAGGTCGAACACCGCGACTTTCGCGCCCTTGGCGGCGAGCGCCTCCGCCGTCGCCCGGCCGAGCCCGGATCCCCCGCCCGTCACGATGGCCGCGGCCCCGGAAAGTTTCATCGCGCTTCCTCCCTCGGCTCGATCGAGCCGATCAGCCCATAGCAAGGGCTAGCAGCTCATGCCACTGCAACCTTCGCCGCGGCGAAGGCCGCTGCGAAGCGAGGAAGCGGTTGCGTGAAGCCCGCAACGCGTTGCGGTCAGTCGAGCCTGACGAGCAGCCTGCCCCCCTCGACCTTCACCGGATAGGTCGCGAGATTGACGCAGGCCGGCGCGCCCTTCGCTTCTCCGGTGGTGAAGTCGAACCGGCCATTGTGCATCGGGCATTCGATGGTCGTGCCCTGGACGAATCCGTCGGCGAGCTCGACCTGTTCGTGCGTGCAAAGGCCGTCGGTGGCGAAATAGCGGTCGTCCGCGGTCCGGTAGAGCGCGTACTGGCGCCCCTGATGCTCGAAGGGCGCGACGTCTTCGGGCGATATGCGGTCGGCGGCGCCGGCGTCGACCCAGGTCTCGCTCATGGGTGTAATCTCTCCTCAGGTCCGCGCCGCCGCGGCGCCAAAAGGCGCAGGCCTCGCCGTGCCCGGCAGTTCGCGCCGCACGTAATAGGTCGGATCCTTTAGCTGGCGCGCCAGCGCCGGGATGATCTCGCGATAGGCGGCGATGGTGCTCGGATAAGGCTGAGGGCAATCCGCCTTGATCGCCGCGTGCAGCTTCGGCAGCGCGTGATACGGAATCAGCGGGAACAGGTGATGCTCGACGTGGTAGTTCATGTTCCAATAGAGGAAGCGGAAGATCGGGTTCATGTAGATGGTGCGCGAATTGAGCCGGTGGTCGAGGACGTCCTCGGCGAGACCGAGATGCTGGGTGCAGCCGAAGTAGAGCTGAAGCCAGGCGCCGTAGAGCGACGGAAGGCCGACAACCATCGCCGGCAGGATCGAGCGAAAATAAACACAGGCGACGATCACCAGCGCATAGATCGCCAGATAGACGCGCGCGGTCCGATAGACCTTGGCGCGCTCGCTCGCTGGCACGAAGGTCGTTTCCTCCTCCGTCAGCCGGCCGGCCGCGTGCAGGAACACCTTTTGGAAGAAGAGCAACGCGTTCTTGAGCGAAAAAATGTTGAGAAGGAGCGACAAAACGTCCGGCGGCCGCGGGGTGATGATCTCCGGATCGCGGCCGACGATGACGGTATCGGTGTGATGGCGCGTATGGCTCCAGCGCCAGATCTCCGGCTCGCGCAGGATCATGAAACAGGCGATCTCATAGACCGCGTCGTTCATCCATTTGGTCTTGAAGGCGGTGCGGTGGCCGCATTCGTGCCAGCGGCTGTCGGAGGCCGAGCCATAGAGCACGCCGTAGACAAGAAAGAATGGAACCGCCGCCCAGCTCCCCCAGAACCAGCAGCCGAGCCCCCCCGAAACGATCAGCGCTGCGAACCAGATCAGCGTGTCGCGGATCGCGGGGCCATCGTCGCGGCGCATGAGCTCCTTGAGTTCGGCGCGCGTGATCGGCGGCGAATACCACTTCGCCGACGCGAGTCCGGCGGCGACAGCCTTCTCGGCCTCCGGACCCACCAGGCTATAGTCGCGGCTCATGAAAGCGGCGGACATCGGTTTCCTCCTCGCCCGGCGGCCAAGCTTCCCAGCCGCCGATCGGATCAACGGCTAATCGTAAGCCCGCCGCGACTCAATGTCCCACTTTCATTTTCTATCAAAATCCATCATCATCGCGACCGCGCGCCTTGCATTTCTCTCATCCGGGGAGCCTTTGATCTGAGCCGCCCGACCATCGCCGATCTTGCCCGCGCCGCCGGGGTCAGCGTCGCCACCGTCGATCGGGTGCTCAACGCCCGCCATCGCGTGCGCGAGCCGACGGCCGAGCGCGTGCTCGGCGCCGCCGAGACCATCGGGTATCACGGGACGCCCCTCTTGAAGAGCCGCCTGCGGCCGCATGTTCCGGAGCGCACATTCGCCTTTCTGCTTCAGCGCGAGGATGCCTTCTATGCCCAGTTCGGCGCCGATCTCGCAGCGGCAACGCGGGCGCTGACCCAGTTTCGCGCCAAGCCCATCGTCGATTTCGCCCCCGACCTTTCGGCCGGTGTCTTCGCCGAGCGCCTGCTGCGGCTCGGGGAAACCGCGCATGCGGTCGCGGTCGTTTCAGTTGACCATCCGCGGGTCAGCGACGCGATCGCGACGTTGCGGGCGCGCGGCGTGCCGACTTTCGCCATCCTCACCGAACTCGGCGCCGAGGCCGCCGCCCCTTATGTCGGGCGCGACAATCGCAAGGAAGGGCGCACCGCCGCCTGGCTCATCGCCAAGGCCGCGAGGCGGCCCGGCAAGGTCGGCATCATCGTCGGCAGTCACAGGTTTCTGTGCCAGGAAACGGCCGAAATCTCGTTCCGCGCCTATCTGCGCGAGAATGCGCCGGAGTTCGCGCCGCTCGAGCCGCTCGTCAATCTCGAAGACCCGCGCATCGCCTATGCGGCGACGCAGGACATGATCGCGACCCATCCCGATCTCGTCGGCCTCTACATCTGTGGCGGCGGCAAGGAGGGTGTGATTGCCGGCGCGCGCGACGAGCCGCGCTCCCGCGGACTTTCGATCGTCTGCAATGAACTCACCCCCGCGGCGCGGGCAGGCCTTATCGACGGCGTGCTGACCGCCGTCATTTCGACGCCGACGGCGCTTCTCGCCGAACGTGCGGCGTCGGCGATGGCCGCCGCAATCGAAACGCCGCAGGAGGCGGTCCCGAGTCCGGTCTTCGTCCCCTTCGAACTTTACCTGCCGACCAACGTTTGATCGCCCGTGAGTTTCGCGGCCAGCACGCTTCCCGCCATTTAAGACATCGACCTCCCGTGGATTGATTGAAAATTTTTTGGAATGTTTATTCCGATCTTGATTCTGTTTAGAACGTTTGTTACACGAGACGAGGCCGCCTGCGCCGGAAGGGCCGACGCCATCGGGCGGCTCGTGTGAAATCATATGGCGCCCTCTTGGCGCCGCCGAGGGAGGAAACTGACATGAAACGCATTCTGATTGCGCTCGCCGCCGCCACCGTGCTCTCGAGCCCCGCCTTCGCTGCCACCAAGATTGGCGTGTCGATGGACAAATTCGATGACAACTTTCTCACGGTCTTGCGCAACGGCATGAGCGATTACGCCAAGACGCTGCCGGGTGTCACGCTGCAGGTCGAGGACGCGAAGGACGACGTCTCCAAGCAACTGAGCCAGGTTCAGAACTTCATCGCCAACGGCGTCAACGCGATCATCGTCAATCCCGTCGATACGAGCGCCACCGCCGCGATCACCAAGGCCGCGGCCGACGCAGGCGTGCCGCTCGTCTATGTCAACCGCGAGCCGGCCGACGTCGAGAAGCTCGGGCCGAAGGCCGCCTTCGTCGCATCGAACGAGGCCGAGTCGGGCACGCTCGAGACCAAGCAGATCTGCAAGCTTCTCGGCGGCAAGGGCAATATCCTCGTCATCGAGGGCCAGCTTTCGAACCAGGCCGCGGTGCAGCGCACCAAGGATATCCATGAGGTGATCTCGAGCCCCGACTGCAGCGGCATGAAGATCGTCGCCGAACAGACCGCGACTTGGGACCGAACGCAGGCGCAGAACCTGATGACCAACTGGCTGTCGAAAGGCCTCAAGTTCGACGCGGTGGTCTCGAACAACGATGAAATGGCGATCGGCGCCCTTCAGGCGATGAAAGCCGCCGGCATCGACACCAAGACGGCGATCGTCGGCGGGGTCGACGCGACGCAGGATGCGCTTGCTTCCATGAAGTCGGGCGACCTCAAGGTCACGGTGTTCCAGGACGCCGCGGGCCAGGGCAAAGGCGCGGTCGACGCCGCTTTGGCGCTCGCGGCGGGCAAGCCGGTCGAGAAGAAGGTCTACATTCCCTTCCTTCTCGTGACGCCGGCCAACATGGACCAGTTCATGAAGAAGAACTGATCGGAGACCCGAGTTCCCCCAGGGCCCTGAGCAATGGGAAGCCGGAGGCGCGCAAATAGCCAGCCTCCGGCGCTCTTGCCGAGTGGTCGTGATAACATGACCGAACAATGGGGCGACTCCGGCGGGAAAAGAGTCGCTCCCGAGTTACAGCGGGACGAAGCGCCATGGCGACCATCAGTCCGTCGACCGCCGAAATCATCCGGCAGAGCGGGGCCGTTCCGGGCGCCGAGTACCTGCTCGAAGTCGCCAACGTTCGCAAAGCCTTTCCCGGCGTGCTGGCGCTCGACGACGTATCGTTTCGCCTCAAGCGCGGCCACGTCCATGCGCTGATGGGCGAGAACGGCGCCGGCAAGTCGACGCTGATGAAGATCATCGCGGGCATTTACACGCCCGATTCCGGCTCGTTCAAACTGAAGGGCCAGGAAATCAAGCTGACGTCGCCGCTCGATGCGCTTCGCTACGGCATCGCCATGATCCATCAGGAGCTCAACCTGATGAATTTTATGACGGTGGCGGAAAACATCTGGATCCGGCGCGAGCCTTTGAACGGGCTGGGGTTCGTGCGCCACGACGAGATGCGTCGGCGGACGAAGGAGCTCTTCGATCGGCTCGACATCGGCATCGATCCGCAAACCGAGGTGCGCGATCTTTCCGTCGCCAGCCGCCAGATGGTCGAGATCGCCAAGGCGGTCAGCTACGATTCCGACATCCTCATCATGGACGAGCCGACCTCGGCGCTAACCGATCGCGAGGTCGAGCACCTTTTCAAGATCATCAGGACGCTCAAGTCCCAAGGCACGGGCATCGTCTACATCACCCACAAAATGAACGAGCTGTTCGAGATCGCCGACGAAGTGTCGGTGTTCCGCGACGGCCGGTTCGTCGGCGAGCACGCGGCCGCCGATGTGACGCGCGACGACATCATCCGGTTGATGGTCGGCCGCGAGATCACCCAGATGTTTCCGAAAGAAACCGTGCCGATCGGCGACGTCGCGCTTTCGGTGCGCAATCTCACCCTCGAAGGCCGGTTTCGCGACATTTCCTTCGATCTGCGAAAGGGCGAGATTCTCGGTTTCGCTGGCCTCGTAGGCTCGGGCCGAAGCAATGTCGCCGAGACCCTGTTCGGCGTGACGCCCGCGACCTCGGGGACCATCGCAATCGACGGCGTGGAGATAGCGATCAGAAACCCGGGCATGGCAATGGACGCCGGCATGGCCTTCCTGACCGAGGACCGCAAGGAAAGCGGCTGCTTCCTCCTCCTCGACATCATGGCCAACATGCAGATAGCGCTGTTGCGCCGCGGGCATGCGCGCGCCGGCTTCGTCAAGGAGCGCGAGATCGAGGCGCTCTGCCAGCAGCAGAAGGCGCGCCTCAGGGTCCGTACCCCCGATCTCGAGGAGCCGGTGCTCAACCTGTCGGGCGGCAATCAGCAGAAGGTCCTGATCGCCCGCTGGCTGATGACAAAGCCGCGCATCCTCATTCTCGACGAGCCGACGCGCGGCATCGACGTCGGCGCCAAAGCCGAAATTCATAAGCTCATCAGCGAACTTGCCGGCCAGGGCGTCGCGGTGATGATGATCTCGTCCGAGATGCCGGAAGTGCTCGGGATGAGCGACCGGGTTCTCGTCATGCACGAGGGGCACATGACGGGAATTGTCAATCGCGAGGACGCAACGCAAGTCAAGATCATGGAGCTCGCGTCGCAATAGCGGCGCTAGACGAGGCGACAGGAGCCAAAGACCGTGGCCACCGACATCTCCACCGCTGCAGCGCCGACCGAAACTCATTCCGCCGGGCGCCGCCGCCTGCCGCCGGAACTCAGCATTTTAGGCGTCATGATCGGCATGATGCTCCTGTTCGAGGCGCTGGGCTGGATCTTCGTCGGCCAGAGCTTCATAGCCAATCCCCTGCGCCTCAAGATCATGATCCTGCAGGAAGCGGAAATCGGCATCATCGCCGTCGGCGTCACGCAAGTCATCATCATGGGCGGCATCGATCTGTCGTCAGGCTCGGTCGTCGGCATGACGGCGATGGTCGCGGCCAGCCTCGCCCAGATCGAGGGCTATTCGCACGCGATCTATCCGAGCTTGACCGGTCTCAATCCGATCTTCCCGGTCGCCGCCGGCCTCCTCTGCGGCCTCGCCGCCGGGCTCGTCAATGGTTCGTTGATCGCCTACACGAAAATCCCGGCGTTCATCGCCACGCTTGGCATGATGGTGTCGGCGCGCGGCGTCGCCGACTGGTACACGAACGGCCAGCCGATCGGCAACCTCGAGGATTCATTCGCCGCCATCGGCTCGGGCTGGTGGCCGGTCATCATCTTTCTCGGCGTCGCCTTCATTTTCCACATCGCGCTGCGCTACACGCGCTACGGCAAGTTCACCTACGCCATCGGCGCCAACCAGCTCGCCGCGCGCGTCTCGGGCATCAACGTCGAGCGCCATATCGTGCTCGTCTATATGGTGGCTGGACTGCTTTCGGGGCTCTCGGGCATCGTCCATACGGCGCGCGCGATCAGCGGGCAGGCGGGCGTGGGCGTCGGCTTCGAACTCGACGCGATCGCCGCGGCGGTGATCGGCGGCACTTCGCTCTCCGGCGGCGTCGGCCGCATGACCGGAACCGTGATCGGCGCGGTGATCCTCGGGATACTGACGTCGGGATTCACCTTCCTCAACGTCGACGCCCACTATCAGGAGATCATCAAGGGCGGTGTCATCGTCGCCGCGGTCGTCGCCGACCAGTATCGCCAGCGGAGGCGCCGCACGGTCTGAGAGGGTCTTGCCCGAGGCGGGCGGATTGCGGGCCTGCGGAAGCCGCCAGGGAAGGACCGGAGTCCGCGCCATGGCTGTCATTCCATTGCGAGCGCGAAATAGCCTTCACCGCCAGAAGCCGGCATCGCCCGAGCCCAACGGAATGTCGCGGTGGGTGGGAAGTCGACAATCGGCTGGTACGCTATTCGGGTCACGTCAGCGAGGCGAGAGGCCATTCGTTAGGGTCTGATAGGCGGCGTCGCCACACATAAAAAATGGCGGTAAGATCATCCCATTCGTCCGGGTGCAACAATGGCGCCTTTTGTACAAGTAGGAACGCACATTTTCAGCCGAAGTTTCCATTTAGCCTCTCCCGGTGGTAGCTTTCATCTCGTGGTCAATTCGTTCGATAGGTTGACCGTTCCCGGACGATGAACCGGCTCGGACAGCGCGAGGGGGAGCGCCGATGGATGTTGACGCGAAGCCGGCAGACGCCCCGGTTCCGCCTCTGGTCGTGGATCTCGACGGAACGCTTATTCAAACTGACCTGCTGCTAGAATTGTTGTTCGCCTATCTCGGCGCCCATCCGTTTCGCATTTTGTCGCTGGCGTCCGCGCTCTCGCATGGAAAAGCGGCGCTCAAGGCTGAGATCGCGCGATATGCTGCAATTGACCCCGCGCGGCTCCCTTACGACGAGCGGGTTCTGTCGCTTATTCGGGAAGCGCGCGGCAAGGGGGGGCAGGTCTTTCTGGCGTCGGCGAGCAACGAGCGACTCGTGCGGACTGTCGCGGGATACCTCGGCTTTTTCGGGGGCTGGTTCGCCTCCACCGATAGCGAGAATTTATCATCCCAGATCAGAGCGAAGCGGTTGGTCGAAGTCTTTGGCGATAGGGGCTTTGACTACGCCGGCAATGACCGGGCGGATCTTGGCATTTGGTCGTCGGCCAATCGATGCCTCGCCGTTGGGCCTTCGTCGTCGCTAAGGAGCGCATTGAAGCTCGTCGATGCGAACGCGCTTGTTCTTGCGCCCCCGAGCGACGGATTGCGCCGGTGGATCGAGCTTTTGCGAATTCACCAATGGGCGAAAAACGCCTTGGTCTTCGCCCCGATCTTTGCCTCTCACCGGTTCGATCTGGTCTCGATTGTCGAGGCGACGATCGCAGCGTTCGCGTTCTCGCTCGCCGCTTCATCAGGCTATATCTTCAACGATCTTATCGACCTTGAGGCGGATCGACGTCATTGGGGAAAGAAGCGCCGTCCCTTGGCGGCGGGGACCGTGTCGGCCCGGCAAGCAATTGTCCTTGCTCTCGCGCTTCTCGGCGCAGCTTTTGCGATCGGGCTGCTAGTCTCTCCGCTATTCGTGGCAGTGACGCTTGCGTATCTGGCGCTATCAACTGCCTATACGTTGTTTTTGAAACGCAAGATGATGGTCGACATTGTCGCTTTGGCTTCGCTTTACATATTGCGGGTCATCGCCGGCGCTGTCGCGATCGGCGTGCGCCCGTCTGAGTGGATCCTGGCGTTTTCAATGTTCATCTTCACGTCGATGGCGCTCATCAAGCGTTACGTCGAGCTGACCGCCAGGCTCGATGCCGCGCTTCCGGATCCGACAAACCGCAACTACCGAACCTCTGATCTTAGCGTGCTTGGCGCATTGGCCGCGGCCTCCGGGTTCAACGCGGTGACGGTGTTCGCGCTCTACGTCTACTCGGACACAGTTCATCGTCTTTATCGACATCCGGACGTGCTGTGGTTGATCTGTCCCATCCTCATGTATTGGGTTGGGCGGGCTCTCATCATGGCGGACCGGCGCCTCATGCATGAGGATCCAATCGAATTCGCGCTCAAGGATTGGAATAGTCTTCTGTCCTTCGCCTTGATCGGGTTCATCATGATTGCCGCGGCCTGACGCAGAAGCGAAGGCCCGATCCGCCGATGCCGCCAAGCGGACGATATCTTAAGCGCGGAGACGTCCTTTCCTGGGGGAGGGTCGGTCGGCAGCCGCAATACGTCGCCCGGCCGAACTTTCGCGACGAGCTTCCGAAACTCATCTCAGAGCCGGGGTGGGAGAGCAAACTCGCAATAGGCTTGCGACGCTCCTACGGGGACTCCTGTCTGAACGGCGCGGGCGCCCTCATAGATATTACCGGGCTTGACCGCTTCATCTCATTCGATCCCCAATCGGGCCGCCTGAAAGCCGAAGCGGGGATCAGTCTTTCGCGCCTGCTCCGGGTTATCGTCCCGCGCGGTTGGTTTCTGCCTACGACCCCGGGCACCCGCCTCGTCACGCTCGGCGGCGCGGTGGCGAATGACGTCCATGGCAAGAATCATCATCGCGCCGGAACGTTCGGCTCCAACGTCATCGGCTTGGGGCTGCTGCGCAGCGACGGTCGCCGCTTGACGCTAAGCGCTCGGATCGAACCGGAGCTGTTTTGCGCGACCATCGGCGGCCTCGGACTGACCGGTGTGATCGAGTGGGTGGAACTTCAGCTCGTCCCCATTCGAAGCGCTTATCTCGACGTCGAAATTCTTCCCTACGGCAGCCTCGACGACTTTTGGTCTCTGGCCGAAGCGAGCGTCGGCCAATACGAGCACACGGTCGCGTGGATCGACTGCATGTCGCGCGGAGCCCGGGCGGGTCGAGGCGTCTTCACCCGCGCGAATTGGGCGAAGGACGAACGATTCGACCTCGAAGAAAATCGAGTGGCCCTGACTCTTCCGTTCGAGTTCCCAGCCTTTCCCTTGACGAGACTATCGGCAGCGGCGTTCAACGAGTTTTACTACTCGCTGCATCGGCTCAAAAAGAAGAACTCACGGCAACACCATTCAGCCTATTTTTATCCGCTCGACGCGATCGACAATTGGAATCGGCTCTACGGATCGGCCGGACTGTTGCAGTACCAGTGCGTCATTCCGTCGGGCGGCGAACGAGCCGGCGCGCGGGCCCTCCTCGACGAGATTGCACGCTTCGGGCAGGCGTCCTTCCTTGCGGTGATCAAGACCTTCGGCGACCGCCCTTCTCCGGGAATGCTCTCATTCCCGAGAGCCGGCGCTACTCTTGCAATTGATTTTCCGAACCGGGGCGCCGAAACCCTGTCGCTCATGCGCCGATTGGACGAGATCGTTCAGGGGGCCGGCGGCGCTCTCTATCCCGCAAAGGATGGGCGAATGTCAGCGACCATGTTCAGATCTGCCTATCCCCGCTGGGAAGCATTTGCCGCGCAAAAAGACCCTCACATGAGCTCTGACTTTTGGCGAAGGGTAACGCAATGACCGATTCGCCTGAGCGAGTGGCGATCATCGGCGCAACCTCGGCAATCGCGGAGGCCGCGGCGCGAATCTGGGCGGCGCGCGGCGCGCGCCTAGTCCTCGTGGGACGAAATGCTGTGCGGGTCGAGGCCATAGCCGCCGACCTGAGGGTGCGGGGCGCGACGCAAGTCGAAACATTTGTCGCCGACTGTGCGCAGGCCGACCCGCCGTCTTTAGTGAAGCGGATCGTCGAGATGCTCGGCGGTCTCGACGTCGCTCTCCTCGCCTATGGCGTGCTCGGCGACCAGGCCCAATTCGAGTGTGATCCGGACGCGATGGCCGATCTGTTGCACGTCAACTTCACCAGCGCGGCCGCCTGGTGTCAGGCGATCACGGCGGTTCTTGAGCGTCAACGCTCGGGCGCGCTCTTGGTGATTGGTTCGGTGGCGGGCGATCGCGGACGCGCGTCCAACTATGTCTACGGCGCATCCAAAGCAGGTCTCGGGGTCTTCGTGGAAGGCGTCGCGCACCGGCTCGCGCGCGCGGGCGCCGCCGCGGTTCTGATCAAGCCCGGCTTTGTCGATACCCCGATGACTGCGGGAGTGGCCAACAAAGGCGCACTCTGGGCGAGGCCGGAGGCCGTCGCGCAAATCATCGTCGCCTCGGCCCATCGCGGTCGCCCCTTGGTTTACGCGCCGTGGTTCTGGAGGGTGATCATGTTGGTCGTCCGAAATATTCCGTCAACGATTTTTCACAAAACGAAGCTCTGAGCTGCGATCACCGACCGTCAGGCGACGCCCAAGGCCGATGCTTTGAAGGCCGCGGGGCTCCAGTCGCCCATCCTCACCCGTCGGTTGCGGTCAAGACGGAGCGCCAAGTCGGATCGCAGTCGTCGAAACTTCTGAATTCGGCGGGGCCCAAAACGCTTTCTAAAGCCTTCTCGATCAAGGGACTTGGGAAGCAAAAAGCCGCGTACAGCTTGACCGTGCCTGGGTAGAGGAGGACAAGAATGGCGACAGCCGCGGCTGTTCTTGCCAGAACCCGACCGGATTCATGATCGACGGGGACGCGGCTTCGAACCGCGCACACGATCCAGACACTGAGAATACTGAACGCGGTCCAGCGCGACATATCGCTAGCGATGAGCCAAAGAAGCAGCATCGGCGGGATGCTCGCAACCGCCGGCGCGGTCCACTGGAGACGATACAGTCCCGACAAGGAAAAAGTGGTCAGCGCGATCATAAAAATGGCGACGAAGGGGTGAATAAAGTAATGAACGCTGTGCTGGATCGCGCACTGCACCGCCCGCGCCCCGCGGGCGGTTGTCAATAAGAAAAAAAACTCGTGGTCGCTCGATTGGCTTGAGTAAGTCGATGCAATTTCCGACTTGATCGTTTGGACAATGGTCCTGGGATCGCTATGCGGCAACAAAGGCAGGACAAGGGTTCCGGCCACAAAACTGGCGACAATAATTGCTCCGCCGATCGCGGCCGACGATAACCTGAGATCTTTGTAGCGATCTTCGTCGAGCAGAATTGCGAGGAGGAGAGGCAGTCCATAGATCGCGACGGCTTCGTTGACCGTGACGCCAGCCGCTATACAAATGCTTGCTGTGATAGTTCTTCCATTGATCGCAGCCAGAGCCGCCCCCGCCAGGATTGCGGCCATGAGCATGTCCGTCCAGCCGATGCCGCTGGACCAGAACAGCAGAAGCGCCGCGAGAATGACGACAAAGGGGACGAAGAAGCGGGCGACGGCCGTCACCCGGTTGAGGATCAAATAGGCAAGCGAAAGAAATAAGAAATAAGAAATCCAATAGACCAAGCGCACGCCAACCACAAGATTGACGCCGCTAAAATAGATAATCGAGCCGACCAATCCGCGACGAACGCCACCGAACTGAAAGTAATTGAACCCGCTAGCGACGAGATTGCCATCGAGGTACTTTGGACTGCTGATCTTGTGAAGAAATTTTACCGCGGCGATGCAGGTAAACAGGATCAGAACCATAATTGTAGTTGGTCGTGCAAACTTATCTGGCATTCTTGAGATTTCGGGTCTCACGCCAACATCCCCCAAGCCGAGTTTCGCCAGCTAGTTCTTCGGTCCGAGGCCCAGCACGACGACCTTCCCGGTCCCGACATCCGTTGGCCAAAAGACGTTTGCGAGGCCGGTCGCCACCGCGACTTTCTGCGCGCCGCCGGCGGTATAGGTGATGACGCCGCCGCCGAGCGGGCCGCCGATTTTGCGACCCCACAGCTTCTCGCCTGTCGCGGCGTCGACCGCATAGAAGTTGCCGCCCGTGTCGCCGAAAAACACCAGGCCTCCGGCGGTCGGCGTCATCCCGCTGACGATTGGATAATTGGACCTCAGCCGCCACTTCCAGACGCCGGTGTCGGCGTCCGCGGCGTAGACCCAGCCGCCCCACGATGCGCCCGGCTCATCGTATTCGCCGAACACCTGAACCGGGTTGAGCGTCGCGTTACCAGCCCACGGCCAGCCGGTTGGCACCTCCTCGACCTGCTGGTCAGTTTGCAACGACACCGTCGTGCACCACTCGACCTCGCCGGTGAAGATAAGGTTGGTCGGCGGGTCGTAGGCGGGACCGTTCCACTCCGCCCCGCCCGAGGCTCCCGGGCAGAAACGGACCTCTTTGCCGACGGCAAACGGCGCGTCGACATTCTCGATTTTGGTGACCGGTACGCGATAAAGGCGGCTATTGGCGGCAAGGTCGATTCCATAGAGGTATCCGTCCTTGGGCGCGACTGACAACAGCCTTTTGCCTCCCATTGTCTCGATCAGGCTCGGCGCCGACGAGACGTCCCAATCGTGCCAGTCCCTCGGCGCGAGCTTGAAATGGCGCTTGTAAGCTCCGGTCTTGGCGTCGAGCACGACAATCGAGTCGGTGAACAGATTCTCACCCTTTCGCACGCCCATTGCGTAGACGGGCGAAGGATTGCCCACCGGGACGTACAAATCTCCCGTGGCCGGGTCGAGCGTGTAGGAAGCCCAGCTCGCCCCGCCGCTGATCGGAATTCCCGGCGCATTGCTCCACGTCGACGTATCGAGCGGCGAAGCGCCTTGCGGTCCGCGCGTGGCGTCGCCCTCGGACTTCGGGACGAGATAGAATTCCCACACGATCTTCCCGGTCTTGGCGTCGAGCGCATACATGCGCCCCTTGACGCCTTTGGCGTCGCCTCCGGAAATGCCAATGAAGACCAGGCCATTCCAGGCAATCGGAGCGCTGGGCACAAACTCGCTCCGATCAGAGTCCGCGATGGGCGTCTGCCAAATTCGCTTGCCGGTCCTGAAGTCATAGGCCAGCACGCGCCCGTCGTAAGCGCCGCGAAACAGCATGCCGTCCGTGTAAGCGACCCCGCGGTTGGCCGACAATACTTGGGGGGCTACGTCTTCATGGGTATGCCAATTCTCGGCGCAAGTCGCCGGGTCAAGCGAGAAAATATCGGAATGCGTCGTGCCAATCAGCGCGCCGTTGACCATGATCAGGCCGGACTCGAAGCTCGTGTGCCTCTTCGTGTCATAAGTGCACAGGATGGTTAGCTGGCTGACGTTGTTTGTATTGATCTGGTCGAGCGGTGAGTAGCGTTCCGAAGTGAGCGTCCTGTTATAGCTCGGCCAGTCGTCGGCGAGGCTCACCGGCCACGCCCGAGCGACAGGCCCGGACGCCGCAGCCCCAAGGCCGTGGTAATTCGGGTTCAGTTCCGTCGTCGTCGCGCCCGGAGGCGCCGTCCAGGACCAAAAGTAATTGCGCACTAAAGCTGCAAAAACAGCCGCCTGAACTGGGTTAGATCGGTATAGCGAGCGCTTCGCGGCCGGAACCATCGCTGCGAGCAAGGCTGCGATGACGGCCGCAATTCCTGTTATGAGGAGTTTTTTTCTCACTCAGCTAGCGTCCTTGCGGCCTGCCAGGATGATCACCCGACAGCGATGGCGTGTCCAGCCGGCAGCTGACGCGCCGACGAGGGTTGGAATTTCCGCTGTCGCCTATGATCGCTCGATGCCCTCGGTGAATGTCCGGGCGCCCGACGTTGACCCGAATTGCTTAGCTTTGTTCGGAATGACCTCGTTCGACAGTCTTGGGCCAATTGAAGACTTTGGCCAATTGACAAAACACCAAAAATGACGTCAATTGAGAGTGGCATAGCGTAGCATTCCCCTGCGGGCAATCTTTCGAAGGCGGCGTAATCCGTCGGCCGCCTTGGGAGGCGGCGGATGCATATCCTCTCTCTGTTTCGCAATCATTCCCGAACTGTTGGTTGGTTTACGATCCTGGCGGTCGCTCTACTGGCGGGGTGGGCGGCGCCCGCCGAAGCCCGCAGGATCAACGCAACCATTGTCGATATCGGCCCCATACCCTATTCCCCGAACGTAACCTCCGATGTGGCGCGCCTCCTGATCACCGGAACCTACAACGGGATGTCGTTGGAGAGGGCGAATTCGGCTCTGACCATTGACAGGAACGGGCAGGAAATCATCGTGCCGGTTTCCGCTTCGGCGTCGTCGCAGCCCGGAGGAGGAATGGTCCAGCCAAAACCCGGCTTCATTTCCTTTGGCACGGCGGGTGTGGCGACGTTCATGCCTGGAGACATGCTGACGTTCAATTTGCTGTTTACGGGCAATGTAACCGTCAGGACGAACGGCGGTCTGTATCTCGACATTAACCCAGCGAACAATAACCCATCCACCAACGGCAACTTGAGGACCCCGGGCGCGAGCGGCACATTCGACACCTCCTACACGATCTACAACGATCTCGACACAAGCTTGTTTTCCGACACCACGTTTATAGTCGAAAACCTGGCCTTCATGGGCGACATTACCACCAGCCAACTGGACGCGCTCAGCCTTGTCAGCATTGCTGCGGGCGATCTGCCCAGCGGCGCGGTGCTCGGTTCGCCCTCGACGTTCACGCTCACTTCGGGCGAGCTGCAAAGCTTCAACAACCCCTTCCCGGACCCGGAGCCCTATTTGTGGGACGTCGCGCTCGGCCAGATTTTTGATCCCACCACCGGCTACACCTATGCGTTCGTCGACGGCTATCAGGGCGCGCCCGTTCCGGAGCCTGCGACATTGATGCTTTTGGGCTCAGGCGTCGCTGTGCTCGGATTGGCGAGGCTGTTGCGGGATCGCGGCCGTCGCGTGGCGACCGCCGGTTCGGGGCATGACGCCTTCTGACGGAATCGTCTTGAGCGGCGCGATAAGTCCACGGGCCTGAACCGCGTGCGGGTGGTCGAGACCGGCGAAACGGTGAGTTCGGCCCGGGGCGCAGCGGTGGAAGTTCCGAACCCGCTCGGTCTTGTCCTCGATCACCAAGGTGTTGGGCCAAGCGCTATTGCGCCCGAGGACGAGCGCTTACCGCCGGTTTATGGGGCCGATTTCGAAGGCCGCTCAGAGGTCGAGAGCGGCGGCTCCCAGTTGGTTCTGCTCCAGAGCGTGCTGGATCCCCACCGCAGTCGATCGTCGAAACAATTGATTGCAGAAATACTGAATTATTGGTATCGTTTTTCGATATTTCAAAATCGGCGCAGGCGGCGCTAAATCGAGGCGGGCATGGAGCGTGGGCGGCTCTTAGGAAGCGGTCGAGGTCAACCCCCATGGCGCGTCGCGGTAAGGAGCGCGTCTTCGTGCACTTACGCGCTGGAATCAGAGAGGAACGAGGCCCGAAATTTGGATTCGCCTGCAAGTCCTTGAAAAGTAGCGATTCCGGGAAAGAAAAAGCTTGGATTTTGCTTCCCCAAGTTTTGATTTTCCTTCCTCTGGATTTGGATTTTCCTTCCCGCGGCTTTGAAAAATCTTCCCCTGACTTTGCGGGTTCTTGAGTTTTACGTGAAACAACTGCCTTACGGGCCCGCAACCGGGAAGCGGTCAGGTCACGCCATCGCCGCCGCCCTTTGGCCGCGGCATCGCGAAGACTTTCTCGACCGCGGCGTAGTCCTGGTAGCCGCAGCGGGCGAGCGGATGGGCGCGGGCGGTGTCGAAACGGCCGTCGACAAGGAACTCATCGTCGATGTGAAAGGCGATCACCTCGCCGAGCGTGAGCACGGCGCCGCTCAACGCGCCGCTCGCCGATCTGATCTCGATCACGTCGACCACTTTGCATTCCAATGCGGCCGGACTCTCCGCGACCCGCGGCGCGGCGACCAGACGGCAAGCAGCCATGCTCAGGCGAGCGCGGGCGAATTCGTTGTCGCCGCGAGCGAACGGGGCCGATGTTTCGTTCATCGGACCGCGCAGATCGAACGTCGCCAGGTTGGCGACGAACTCGCCGCTTTCCTTGGCGAACGTCGCCGAATCCTTCCAGCCCTCGCTCGAGAAGCCGACGATCGGCGGGACGCTGCAGAAACCGTTGAAGAAGCTGTAAGGGGCGAGATTGACGCGCCCGTCGAGTGCGCGGGTCGAGATCCAGCCGATCGGACGCGGGGCGACGATCGCCTTGAAGGGATCGCGCGGCAGCTTTGTCCGGTCGCGATCCGCGGTCGCATAGAACATCGGCGCTCGGCCCTCACTCGGGAAAGGTTGTCATGATCTCCGCCAACGGGGGCCGTGGGCGATCCTCGATTGCTACGCTCGCCCTGCCGATGTGAATGAAACCGGCGATGCGCTCGTGGTCGGCAAGGCCAATCGCGGCGCGAAACCGTTCGTCGTAGGCCATCCACCCGGTCAGCCAGGTGGCGGAGAATCCAAGGGCGCGAGCGGCGACAATCATGTTCATGCACACCGCGCCCGCGGACAGGACCTGTTCCCATTCCGGGATCTTGGGGTGCGGCGCGGCGCGCGACACGACGGCGACGACGAGCGGCGCGCGAGCGAAGCGGCGCTGCTCCTCGGCTCGGATGGCTTCATCCAGGTCGGGCTTGTCCGCGACGAGGATATCGAGCGCGAGCCGGCTGGCGCGCTCCCGCGCCGCGCCTTCGAAGACCACGAACCGCCAGGGCGCGAGCTTCCCGTGATCGGGCACCCGCGAGGCGACGGTTAGGATCGTCGTCAGTTCCTCAGCGGTCGGGCCCGGTCCGGTCATCATTGGCGGCGGAACGGATCTGCGGCGTTTCAGGAGCGAGATCGTATCGTTCATCGCTGACTCTTTCTTCAGGAAAGGTTGGCTCTTGGCCGAATTCCCGACAGCTGTAAACCGCCCTTGATCCGCCTCAATGTGGCGTCACGAGCCGCGCGGGACACACGGGCGCCATCGGGCGGCGGCCATTTTCGGCAAGGCGAGGCGGATTGAGACCGAATTGGCGAATTCTGGCGCTCTTGGTCGCGCTCCTGGCGCTGATTGCGCCCGCGGGCGCCCAGACCGCGACCGATTCCGCCCAGACGCCGCCGCGCGACTCGGTCCCGGCGCCGCCGGGCGAATCGACTCCGGCCCCGGCGAGCCAACCCGCCCAGGCGACGCTTGGCCTCTCCGCCGTCCTGAATGGCGGCGGCGCGCCGCTCACGGGAGGTCTGCGCTGGCGTGTCTTCGCTGCGCAAGCCGATCCGGACGGCTCGCACCCGCTCATCGTCGAATCCAGCCTCGCCCAGCCGACGCTGACGATTCCCGCCGGCGACTATGTCGTCCACGTCGCCTTTGGCCTCGCGAGCGCGGCCAAACGGGTGACGCTCGGCGCCGAGGTGCGCTCCGAGCGGCTCACCCTGTCGGCGGGGGCGCTGAAAATCGAAGGGACGCTCGCCGACGCGCCGATCGACCCGTCCAAGCTGTCGCTGGCGATCTACGTGCCCCAGAACCGCAATCCCCTCGGCAAGCTCGTCTACGCCAAAGGCAAGGCGGGCGATATTATCGGGCTCCCTGAGGGCTCCTATCATATCGTCTCGACATTCCTCGACACCGTCGGCGCTCATTCGGGAGTGAACGCTGCGGCCAATTCGGGCAAATCGGCAGTGGTTGCGCCGCCCGCCGCAATCCCCTCCAATTCGATCGTCAACGCCGACATCAGGGTCACCTCCGGCAAGCGGGTCGATGTCACGATCAAGCATCGCTGCGCAACGATGACGCTCAAGCTCGTCAACAAGCCGGGAGCCGAGGCGCTCGCCAACACCACCTTCACCGTGCTCACGCCGGGAGGCGACGTCATCCGTGAGCTCGTGGGCGCCTTTCCCTCGTTGGTGCTCGCCGAGGGGGAGTACGTGGTCATCGCGCGGCACGATTCCAAGATCTACCAGTCGACCTTCCAGGTTCAGACGGGGATGGACCACGACGTCGAAGTTGTTGCAGAAGAGAGCGGCAAACAGGGGCCGTGATCGGATGCAGACGTTCTTCGTCCAAATCAAATGCGCGCTCGGACGGACCTACGAGGTCGCGAGCGCCCTCGCGGAGGCGGAAATCGCCTCCGAGATCTATTCGATCGCCGGCGATTACGACATTCTGGCCAAGTTCTACGTCGAATCGAACGTCGATATCGGCCATTTCGTCGGCCACAAAGTGCAGGTCATCCCCGGAATTGTCGACACGCGCACCATGATCACGTTCAAGGCGTTCTAGCCGGCGCGAAGCGCCGAGCGGTCAATCGGGCGCCGGCGTGACTTAGCCGAAGGTCCCATTCCATCGTCCAACAGCAGGCGGCCGTTTCCAAGATGCGCTTAAGTCGTTCTCTCACTCTTACGTTCGCTCTCTCCCTGGCTATCATCGCCGGCGCCGCGCAAGCGGGCGAGACCGAATTCCTGTTCGACGCGCTGCACGGCAAGTCGCCATATCGGGCGTCGTGGGACAAACTGATGAAGCTCGTGCAGCCCACGCCCGACTGGCTCGTCGCGTTCAACCGGAACTTCGACGGCGTCGCGAGCCAGGTCACGAGCCTCACCATCGATGGCAAGTCGTATGAGATTTCCTTCGTCTGCAAGCCGACGGACTGCGCGGCGCACAAGTTCGTTGTCCTGTTCGACACCAACGGGGCGCACGCCTATGGCGCGCTCGGCGGCAAGGACAATGATCCAGCCTTCTTCGGCGACCCGCCCGCGGCCGAGCAGGACGCGATGGCGAAGGCGGTGAAGCGGTAGGCTCCGCCGAGGCGCGCCTGAACGAATCTGCGGCATCGCCTGCGCGGCGAGGTGCCAAGTTCCGGACGAGCAAAGCCGCCTTCGCGAGAATCGTGCGAAGCGTCCCATCCTCGGCCAAGGCTTCCACAACGATGTTGCCGCTGGCGATCGAATCTCGGCAGTCTCTCCCTGGTGAATTCTTGTCGATTGGAGGCAGGCGAAGATGACTGGGACATTTCAGACTCTGATCCTGCTCTTGGCCGTCATTTCCGTGGTCGCCCTGGTCGCGAAGCGATTGAAGGTTCCCCCGGCAATTCTCCTCGTGATCACGGGCGTCGGGCTCGCCCTCACCCCTGGGCTGCCGACGCTCGAACTCGCCCCCGATCTCGTCCTGGCGCTCGTGCTGCCGCCCGTCATCTACTGGGCGGCGGTGAAGATGAGCTGGCGGGAATTCCGGTTCAACCTCCGCCCGATTACGCAATTGGCTTTGGGCGCTGTGGTTTTCACCACCGTCGCCGTCGCCGCGGCGACTCATTGGCTACTGGGCTTTCCGTGGCCGGTCGGTTTCGTTTTGGGCGCCATCGTCTCTCCGCCCGACCCGGTGGCGCCGTTGGCGATTGCGCGACGATTGCAGCTCCCGAAGCGTCTCCTCGTCATTCTCGAAGGCGAGGGGCTAGCCAACGATGCGACGGCGCTCACTCTCTATCGCTTCGCGGTAACCGCGGTCAGCATCGGATCGTTTTCATTCGTGGAGGCCGTCGGGAGCCTGGCGGCCATTGTCGCCTGTGAGATCGTGTGGGGGATCGGCGCGGGTTGGCTCATGCTTCGCATCCGCCGCTGGGTCCGCGATCCCGGCGTCGAAATCATGCTCTCGATACTCACGCCGTTCGTGGCCTATTGGCCGCCCGAGCGGCTCGGAGGCACCGGCGTGCTCGCCACGGTGGCGGCCGGACTCTACGTCAGCTGGAACGGCCCCCGGCTGATTCCCGCCGCGACCCGGCTTCAGGGCGTCTTCTTCTGGGACTTCCTGACCTACCTGGTCGAAGGCATGGTGTTCCTGATCACCGGCCTGCAGGCGCGAAGGCTGATGTCGAGCATCGCCGCCTATTCGATTTCCGATCTGGTCATCGCGGCCATTGTCGTCAGCGCCGTGGTGATCGCGACCCGATTCGTCTGGATGTATCCGGCAACCTATCTGCCGCGCTGGCTCGTCCCCGCGATCCGCCGGGTGGATCCCTCGCCGCCATGGCAATGGCCGTTCGTCCTCGCGTTCACCGGAGTCCGCGGCATCGTTTCTCTGACGGCGGCGCTGGCGATCCCGTTCACGATCGCCGACGGAAGCCCATTTCCGGACCGCGACATGATCCTCTTCCTGACCTTCTGCGTGATCATCGTGACCCTGGTCGGCGAAGGGCTGACGCTGCCCTTCGTGACCCGGGCGCTCGGCCTCGCCAACGCTGGACGGCGTGAGCGGCAGGACGAGAGAAGCGAGGAGTTCAAGGTCCGCAGGCGCGCGATCGAGGCGGGGATGGAACGGCTTGACGCGCTGGCGGCCGACCGCAAGCTGCCCGAGTCCGTCGCGGCGCCGATGCGCGCCCTGTATCGCGATCGCCTTCGCCACGTCGACTACCGAAACGATGGCGACCCCCGGCACAAGAAACTCGTCGAGTTTGGCGACGAACTCGAATATTCGCTGATCGAAGCCGAGCGGAGCCTGATCGATTCTCTCTATCGCAATGGCGAACTGAAGGAAGACGCACGGCGGCGAATCGAGTACGAACTCGATTTGCGCGACGCGCGTCTGGCGAATCTGCGGGCGGTAGAATAGCCCACCCCAGATCATGGCTTGAGGGAAGATCGCGCCCGCTTGGGTCTCTCATCCCAGCTCCAGCGTGAACGGCGTGCCTTCGAAACACGCCTCGCCCCGGCCGATGGTTGCAATCGCCTCATTCATCCGGCCGCGCCGGCCGAGCGCAGCGTCGGCGAGGGCGATGAGGCGAGGGTTGGGCGTGGCGGTCGGAGAGGCGGCGCGCATCGCCCGTGCGATGGCGAATTCGTCGCGGCCGGGCCTCAGCGCGCAGGCGGCGATGTAAGCGGCAGCCGTCGAACGGCTTACGCCGGCGAAACAATGGATCACCATCGGCTCGGCGCGATCCCAGGCATGGACGAAGCCGAGCAGGTCTTCGAGGTGGGTAGCCTCCGGCAAGACCTGGCCGGGCGTCGGCTCGACGATATCGGAGACAGCGAGATAAAGATGCCGCTCGGGCCTGATGCCAACCGGGCGCTCGACATTCGTGCCGGGGCTCAACAGGGTCACGAGGGTCCGGGCGCCGGTTTTGGCCACGGTTTCGGCGATCAGGGCAAGCGAACAGATGTGAAGGCGCGACATGTGGCGTTTCCAGGCGGCGGCGCCCTTATAAAGTCTTGGCGGCCTCGGCGTCGAGTTCGCTGAACCGGCCGAGGAAACGGGCTTCGACGGCCGCCGGGCGCATCGGCTCGAGATAGGCGGCAAAGTCACGCGGCGGCAGTTCTGGCGCGCCAAACAGTTTGCGCGCCTCGGCAATCGAGAAGCCGGCAAGCGCGGTCGCCTCGAGATAGGCCGAGGCCCGGTCGGCGATCTTGATTGAGCGGTTGAGATCGTTCGGCGGCTCGGCGGCCAGGCCGAAGCGGATGTGGATCGCCCGCTTGAGGCGCTCCTCGATCAGCTTGTAATCGCCGCCGATCGCCGCCTTGAACGGCGAGATCATGTCGCCGATCACATATTCGGGCGCGTCATGCAGCAGCGCCGTGAGCCGCGCCTTGCCTGGAAAAGAGGGCTCGCGGGCTGCGAACAGCGCCTCCACCAGCAGCGAATGCTGGGCGACGGAGAAGATCTCCTGTCCCTTGGTCTGGCCGTTCCAGCGGGCTACGCGCGCGAGGCCGTGGGCGATGTCGCCGATCTCGACGTCGAGCGGCGAAGGATCGATGAGGTCGAGTCGCCGCCCCGACAGCATCCGCTGCCAGGCGCGCCGCGTCGCGCCCTCGCTCACGGCTTGAACTCGCGCGCCAGCGCCCGGCAGGCCTCATGCCGGCAGCAGTCGACGAGATGGTCGTTGACCATGCCGGTCGCCTGCATGAACGCGTAGATGATCGTCGGCCCGACGAAATTTCCGCCGCGCGCCCGCAGGTCCTTGGCGATGGCGCGCGAAACCTCGCTCTCGGCCTGCATTTCGGTCATGCTGCGGCGCGCGTTCTGAATCGGCCGCCCGTCGACGAAGCTCCACAAGTGGCGGGCGAGCCCACCTTTCTCCTTGAAGTCGAGGCTGATGCGCGCGAGCGCGACTGTCGCCTCGATCTTGGCCCGGTTGCGGACGATGCCGGCGTCCTGCATCAGCGCATCCTTCTTCTTTTCGCTCCAGCGTGCGATCTTAACTGGATCGAAGCCGTCGAACGCCTTCCGGAAGGCCGGGCGCTTGCGCAGGATTGTGATCCAGGAGAGCCCGGCCTGGAAGCCGTCGAGCACCAGCTTCTCGAACATTGCCTGGTCGTCGTATTCCGGCACGCCCCATTCCTCGTCGTGATAGGCGAGGTAGAGCGGATCGGCGCCCGGCCACGGGCAGCGAAGGAGGCCGTCGACGCCGCGCGCCGCGGCGACAGGGCGCGGGGGCTTCTCTCGATCAGGCATTGGCGGGTCTCCCCTTTCTTCGAGATCCGGTTGCAGGGGACGAATCTTCGCCCGGCGCGTGGCGGCGTTCAAGCATCCGCAAGCGGGAGGCATTTGACCGGCTCGGCAAATCTCGCCAATAGATCTCGCCCCGCCGAACTCAAGGACTTTGGCATGACGTTCCGCGCCGTTCGAGCCGACAAGACCGACGCCGGGCAGACCGTCCGGTTCGTCGACATGGAGGACGGGGACCTCATGGACGGCGACGTGGCGATCCGCGTCACCCACTCGACCGTCAACTACAAGGACGGCCTTGCGCTTGGCGGCAAGTCCGCGATCATCCGCAGTTTTCCGATGGTGCTCGGCGTCGATCTCGCGGGAATCGTCGAGACGTCGGGCCGGCCGGACTTCGCGCCCGGCGATGAGGTCGTGCTGACCGGCCACGGCCTCAGCGAAACCCATTTCGGCGGCTATGCCGAACGAGCGCGGGTGAACGGCGACTGGCTCGTCAGGCTGCCGGCGGGGCTGACGCGCGCCGAGGCGATGGCGATCGGCACCGCGGGCTTCACCGCGATGCTGGCGGTGATCGCGATCGAGCGGGCGGGCCTCAAGCCCTCTTCGGGGCCGGCGCTGGTGACCGGAGCGGCCGGGGGCGTCGGCTCGATGGCGATCTCGCTCCTCGCGGATAAGGGCTGGACGGTCATCGCCTCGACCGGGCGGCTCGCCGAGGCCGGCTATCTCAAGTCGCTCGGCGCGGCCGAGGCGATCGACCGGGCGACGCTGAGCGCCCCCGGCAGGCCGCTCGGCAAGGAACGGTGGGCCGCGGCGGTCGACAGCGTCGGCTCGACGACGCTGGCCAACGTTCTGGCCCAGACGCAATACGGCGGAGCGGTCGCGGCCTGCGGCCTTGCGGGGGGCATGGACCTGCCGGCGACGGTCGCGCCGTTCATCCTCCGCGGCGTCTCGCTCCTCGGCATCGAGAGCGTCCATTGCCCGGCGCCGCACCGGCTCGAGGCGTGGCGGCGGCTCGCGGCCGACCTCGACCGCGCCAAGCTCGCGACGATGACCGAGACCATTCCGTTCAATCAGGTGTTCGACGCCGGGGCGCGGATCGTGAAAGGCGAGACCCGGGGGCGGCTGGTGGTGACGATCCCATGAGGGGCGCAAAGCCGTCCCGCAACATAATCAAAGACTCGTGCGAGTTCGGAAATCAAATATCCCGCACAATCAAGACCAAAATCCATCGCAAAGCAAAATCTAAGCCGCAGCGAAACGAAATCCAAGGAGAAACGGCTCGAATTTCCTGCGACTTCTCCTTGTCACGAAGCGAGCCTTTTCAATGGGTTGCGCCGACCGCCTCAGGCAATAAATATCCTTTCTATGCCGCCCAGGCAGCGAAAATGCCGCCGCGCGGGGTGAAATGCGCGGACAGGACGACCGGACGACGGCGGCTGCTCGATGATCGATTTTGCCATGCTCAGAAGGCTATAGCCGAGCCTTCTGTTTTTGACAAGATGTTGTTCGGAAAATCCAAAGAGCAGCTTGAATACGGCCCGCGTTCGGCGACGATCCCCTCATCCGGCCGGCTCACGCCCGGCCACCTTCTCCCAACGGGAGAACGGGACGCCGCCTCACCCCTCCGGCCCGATCCGCTGCTCCAGCGCTTCGTAGAGGGCGTTGCGGGCGCTGAACGCCTGTTCGAGCGCGGCGACGCTGACCCGCTCGGCGCCTTTCTCCAAAAGCCAGCCGGCGAGATCGGCAACCTTGCCGCGGGCGCAGTGGAGCGCCACAAAGCCGTGCGGATCGACGTCCTCGCCGCTCGCGGGAACCGCGCCGAAACGATCGAGGGCGGTCTCCACAATGAGATGGGCCGGGCTCGGCAGCCGGGCGCGGACCTCGCGCGACCTCAAGGCCTCCTCGCTCGCGGCGATTCGGGCGAGGATGTCGCGCGCGGCGCGCCGCGCTTTCGCTCCCCAGGGCGCGGTCAGCGACGCGACCAAGGTCGCCTGCGAGCGCAGGATTGTTCCGTCGTCGAGGGGTTTGAGCGCATTGGCCGCGAGCGTCGCTCCGGTGGTGGTGATGTCGACGATCAGCTCCGCCGCGCCCGACGCCGGCGCGCCCTCGGTCGCGCCGAGGCTCTCGACGATGCGGTAGTCGGCAACGCCATGCTCGGCGAAGAAGCGGCGGGTCAGGTTGACGTATTTGGTCGCCACCCGCATCCGCTCGCCGCGCTTGGCGCGATAGGCCGAGGCGACGTCGTCGAGATCGGCCATCGAGCGCACGTCGATCCAGGCCTTGGGCGCGGCGACCACCACATTGGCGTGGCCGAAACCGAGCGGGCTTAGGAGCTCGAGCCGGGCCTCGACGTCGGGGACCTTCTCGCGCACCAGATCCTCGCCGGCGACGCCGAAATGGGCTTGGCCGGCGGCGAGCTGGCCAACGATCTCGGCCGACGAGACATAGGCGACCTCGACCCCGGTGAGACCGGCGATCGCGCCGCGGTAGTCGCGGGCGCCTCGTCCCTGGGTGAGTTCGAGGCCGGCGCGGGCGAAGAACGCCGCCGCAGCCTCCTGCAATCGCCCCTTGGAGGGGACGGCGAGGACGAACGGGCCCTCGACGCCGTTGCCGGAATGGGCGCCCATCAGCGCTCTCCCCCGTTCGCCAGCCGGTCGAGGGTGATCGCGGCGCCGACGGCGGGAATGTCGTCAGCACTGCCCAGGCGGCGCGCGAGGCCGTCGTAGCGTCCACCGGCAAGCGCGGTCTTCGCGCCCGGAGTCGCGGGATCGTGGGCCTCGAACACGAAGCCGGTGTAATAGTCGAAGTCGCGCACGAAGGCGGCGCTGAAACGGATATCCTCGATTCTCGCGCCATGGGCGGCGATGAAGCCGTTGCGCATTTCGAAGGCGTCCAGCGCGGCGCCGAGGTCGAGCCTGGCGGAGCCGGCCAGGCGCCGAAGCTCGATCGCCGCCTGATCGGGATCGCCGGAAATGGCGAGGAAGGCTTCGAGCACCGCCCGTTTCTCCACTTCGATCGGCTCGCCCGACCTCAGCGAAGCCTGCTCGAGAAACCTATCGGCGATCTCGCCGGCGCTGCGCCCCCCGACCGCCTCGATGCCGGCGATCGCCAGAAGGTCCTCGACCAGCGCCTTGGCGCCCGCGTGGTCGGCGCTTTCCAGCGCCGCCAGCACGCCGGCTTGCGCGAGGGCGCCCTGACTCGGCCGGTTGAAGATGGCCTCGAGGCCGCGCCCGCGGGCGACGCCTCGGCGCAGACGCCGCCGCCAGGCCGGCGGGATTTCGAGCGAATCGAGCACGCCCTCGAACAGGCCGGCGTCGCCGAGCCGGGCGGCGAGCGCGCCGCCGCCCGCCGCCGTCGCCGCCTCGAGGCTCAGCGCGAACACTTCGGCGTCGGCCGCTTCGGCGTCCTTACGGCCGAAGCTCTCGAGCCCGGTCTGCGTCTGCTCGCCGCCCTGGCCCGCCCGCGCCCGGAACACCGGGCCGAGATAGGAATATTCGGCGATGGCGCCGGCCCTGTCCGAGGCGAGATAGGCGCGGCAGACGGGGATCGTATATTCCGGCCTCAGGCAGAGCTCTTCGCCGGCGGCGTCGGCGGTGAGGAACAGGCGGCGGCGAACCTCCTCGCCCGACATGTCGAGAAAGATCGAGGCCGGATGCAGGATCGGCGGCTCAGTCCGCTCGAATCCGGCGGCGAGGAAATGGTCGAGTGCGCGCTCGCCGGCGCTGCGCGGCGCCTGGCTGGCACGATCGCCGCTCCGCGACGATTGGCTCACGGGATCGGCAGAGGTCGGCGCTTCAACGGTCGGGGTCACCACATGGCCCTCATTGGCGTCAGCGCCCCCTTTAACAAAGCCGCGTCCGGCGCGCAGCCCTTTTTACGGCGCAGAGTGAACGCGGAGTTGGCGGCGGGGTCCCGGTTGCCGCCGCGCTCCGGCCATGGTCGGATGGCCGAGGAGCGCGCCGCCGAATCAGCCTCGGGGCCATCTTTGCCTGCGATGAAGCCTTCGTCCGCATTGCGCCTGTTGCATTGGGCCGTTCTCGTCTTCGTCCTCCTCGCGCTCGGACGCGCTTGGGCGCAGGACGCGCATCCGCTCGATCTCGACCAGACGCGCGCGGGCCTCACCGCCATCGAGACGGCGCTGAGGGACAAGAATCTCACCGACGCCGATCTGCAGACCCTCAAGGCCCAGAACGACGCGCTCGGCCTCGCCTTGCAGGGCGCGATCAGCGACCTCACGCCGCGGCTCGCCGCCTCCGCCAAGCGTCTCGCGGAGCTGACGCCCAAATCGGGCGAGACTGCGCCCACGACCGACGTCGCCGCCACGGAGCTCGCGACGGAGAAAAAGCGGCACGACACGCTCGACGCGAACCTTCGCGCCGCCCGCGCCATGCTGCTGGAATCCGACGACCTCTCGACCCGCATCAGCGCGGCGCGGCGGCAATTGTTTGCGCGTCAGACCTTTGCCCGGTCGTCGAGCGTGCTCAACCCCGAGCTTTGGGCCGCCGTCTGGCGGGAAGCGCCGGTCGACGCGGCGGAGATGCGGAGCCTGATCGGGAACTGGTTCGACGCGGCCGGCGAACGGCTATCGCAGGCGCAAAAGATCGGCATGGCGGCGGTCGTGCTTGCGCTCCTCTTGGCCGTCGCGCCGCTCAGCTGGCTCGCCCGCCGAGTGCTCCATCGCGATCCCGGCGCCACCGCGCCGAGCCGGCTCCGCCGCGCGCTTGCCGCCGCGTGGCTCTTCTTCATCCTCGCGGCGCTGCCGCTCGCGGGCCTCGGCCTCATGGCGAGCGCGCTCGACGCCTTCGACCTTTCCGATCCGAGCGTCCAGGGCCTCATCGACGCGGCGCTCGACGCCCTGCGGGTCCTGATCGCTGTCAACGCGCTTGCGCGGGGCATGCTCGCCCCAGGCCTCGCGGCCTGGCGCCTCGTGCCGATGAGCGATCGCTCGGCTTCGATCTTCTATCGCGCCGCGATGGCGATCGCGGCGATCTGGGCCGCCGAGCGGCTGATCGAGCCAGCGGCCGACGCCGTCGCCTCGCTCAACATCACGGTCGCGGGCCGGGCGGTCGGCGCGACCCTCGCCGCGCTCGTGATCGCTTTCGCGCTGCGCCAGCTCAAGACCAGGCAGGAGAACGCCGCGGGACCGGCGCAAACCGACCCTTGGGCGCCGCTGAGAACGCTCGTCTGGGCGCTGGCGTTCGTCATCTTCGCCGCCGCGCTCACAGGCTACATCGCCTTCGCCACGTTCCTCGTCAATCAGGTGATCTACCTCACCGCCCTCGGCAGCCTGCTCTACCTCATCGACTGCATCGTTCATGACGGGACCGAGGCGCTGCTCGCGCCGGAGGCGCCGGTCGGGGCGGGACTTTTGGCGATGGTCGGCCTGCGCCGGAACGTGCTCGCCCAGATCGTCGTCATCCTGCAAGGCGTCGCGCGGCTCGCGGCGCTGGTGATCGCGATCGCCGCGGTGCTCGAACCGTGGGGCGTGCAGTCGCAGGACATGTTCGGTGCGCTGAGAGCCGCCTACTTCGGCTTTTCCGTCGGCGGGCTCACGCTGTCGCTTTCGTCGATGATCGAGGCGGCGGCGGTATTCGCCGTAGTGCTGTTCGTCACCCGGATGATCCAGGACTGGCTGGGCGCCCGGTTTCTGCCCCAGACCCGCCTCGACGCCGGAGTCAGGAACTCGGTCAGGACGATTTTCGGTTACGTCGGCGCGATCGTGGCCGTGCTGCTGGCGGGCGCGCAAATCGGCCTCGACGTCGAGAAGCTCGCGCTCATCGCCGGCGGCCTGTCGGTCGGCATCGGCTTCGGCCTCCAGACGATCGCCAACAATTTCGTCTCCGGGCTCATCCTCCTGTGGGAGCGCGGCATCCGCGTTGGCGACTGGGTCGTGGTGGGAAACGAACAGGGATTCGTGCATAGCATCAACGCCCGTGCGACCGAGATCGAAACCTTCGATCGCGGCACCTTGATCGTTCCGAACTCCAATCTGGTCAGCGGCGTGGTCAAGAACTGGGTCCGCAACGACCGGGTGGGTCGGATCGTCGTGGCGGTCAACATCGCCTACGAGAGCGACGTCGAGCAGGTGCGCGACATGCTGATCGCAGCCGCCAAAGCGCAAGATCAGGTGCTCAAGATCCCCGCGCCGACCGTGCTGTTCGCCGAATTCGCCGACTGGGCGCTCAAGTTCAATCTCATCTGCTTCGTCGACGACATCGAGCTCGCCGAGCGGACCCGCAGCGACATCAATTTCGACGTCCTGCGCCGGATGCGCGAAGCCGGTCTGCGCATCCCTTATCCGGCGCCCCCGCCGCCAGACCCGGCGGCCAAGTGATTTCCCGCCGTCTCAGGGCGCCGTCGTCCGCCCCGCCTCCCAGCCGATGATCGCCTGCTTGCGCGCCAGGCCCCAATGATAGCCGGTGAGCGCGCCGGAGCGCCCCAGCACGCGATGACAGGGGACGACGAACGAGATCGGATTGCGGCCGACCGCCGCGCCGACCGCGCGCGCCGCCTTCGGCTTCCCGATCTTGCGGGCGATGTCCGAATAGGTGGTCGCCCGCCCCATCGGCACGCTGAGCAGCGTCTCCCACACCCGAAGCTCGAAATCGGTGCCGATCATCACCACCCTGAGCGGCGCGTCGGGCCGCCATAAGGCCGGATCGAAGGCGCGGCGCGCGAAGGGGGCGGTCGCGCGCTCATCCTCGATGAGCCGCGCGCGCGGCCAGCGGCGCGCCATGTCGGCGAGCGCGCGCTCGCGATTGCCCTCATCGACGAAGCCGAGGCCGGCCATGCCGCGCGGCGCAGCGACGACGATCGCTTCGCCGAATGGAGAAAAGTGGAAGCCGTAGCGAAGAACGAGGTCGTCGCGCCGGTAGTCGCCTGGCGTCAGCGCCTCGTGGGCGACGAACAAGTCGTGCAGCCGGCTCGGACCGGATAGGCCGACGTCATAGGCCGCGTCGAGCACGCTGGCCGAATTGCGCAAGAGCTCGCGCGCCCGCTCGATGGTGATCGCCTGCAGGAACGCCTTCGGCGTGAGCCCCGCCCAGCGCTTGAAGACGTGCTGGAAGTGGGAGGCGGAGAGGCCGACATGCCCGGCGATCGCCTCGATCGACGGCTGGTCGCGGTAGCGGGTCGAAATGAACTCGATCGCGCGCTTGACGGTAGCGTAATCCGCACCGGCGGTCGGGAGGTTGGGAATGTCGAGCATGGCCTGGTCCAAATAACGTCTCTCGGCCGGCCACATCTCACGGCTCGCCGGCATGAGACCCTTAGAGGCGCCGAGCGGCAGCGCCCACCCGAAAACGACGATCGGGGCCGCTGATCCTCAGACTTCGTCGATGAGGCCGGTCGGCAGGCCGTCGATGCTGACGAGGTTCTTCTCCCGCCGGTAGGCCTCAAGGCCGTCTTCGCCCTTTGAGCGGGCCCAATTGTCGAGCGAGGGGCGCTCGCCGCGGTAGTCGAACAGCGGCATGCCGTAGCCGCACGAGGTCTGGACCAAGTCGACATGAAGACGGACGATCTGCCGCGCCCCGGCCGGCTCGGCGCCGCCGAAGGCGCTCTCGAGCAAATCGGCGTAACTCCGAGAGCCGCGCCGCAGCGCTTCGCCGCGGCCGTAGAGCCGCATGATGTTGGGCGGTCCGTCGAAGGCGCAGAACATTACCGTGAGCCGGCCGTCCGCCTTGAGGTGGGCCGCGGTCTCGTTGCCGCTGCCGGTGCGGTCGAGATAGGCGACGGTTTGCTCGTCGATGATCGCGAATGCGTCCGTTCCGCGCGGCGACACGTTGACGCGCGCGCCCTGCGCGGCGGAGGCGGCGAAGAAGATCCGCTGCCGACGGATGAAGTCGCGATGGCTGTCGTCGAGACTCGGGAACTGCTTGCCCATGGCGGTAACTTCTAACAAGAATCGGACGTCGGGAGTCAAACCCGACTTCCACAGGATATGACGTCAGCTTCTCCATTCAGCGTCGCGGTGGCACTCCGCCTTGGACTCTCAGCGCAAATCGACGAGCGCGTCCCAACTTTTTCGAGCGTGTTGGCTGCGATTCGGGCTTGCAAGGAACTCTGATCCATCGCAGTTTTCACTAGATCTTGCAGCCTATCTGGAGCGTCCATTTTGAGGTCAAGAGAGGAAAACGCGCGGTTCCGCGTCTTGGCTGTCAGCAAATCTCGACGCGAAGCGGAAAGCCAAATTTACAGTATATTTCGACGAAGGTGGCGCAAATAATCTCGCACTCGAGGATCTTCAAGACTTTCATAATTGTTAAGGGGAGATGGAAATGCTACGTGGTATCGTCTATTTGGCTGTCATATTTCTGGCGTTTATCTCCACCGCAGCGTTCGCGTGCGACGGACAGATAGGAAAGATAATATATGAAGATACCTTCACCGACGATAGTGGAGGTTGGGACTTTACGACAAATGTAGCGATGGTAAAGCCGCCTAATTTTGTATTCACTCTTGATTCCAAGAATTCAAATATAACCAGCCAAGTCCTGACCTTTCATGCAGGTACAGATGGGGATTATTGCGCCGAAGTAATTTTGCCAAAAATGATTGCGCCAGACAACAAGTACAATTTTGCGGTCTCTTTTTGGGCGACTGACTACGCCAATTTTTGGATGGCCATGCTCTCTTCTGACGGTTCCGTTACATTATTTTCGAAGACAAACAATGTATGGCAGACTATATCATCGGTCCCCAACGCGCCGGCATTCAAACCCGATCCCGACGCCGTCAATGTGTTGCGCGTGACAACAGTAGGCGGAAAGATTAGTTTATACCTGAATGGTCAACTTCAGAAAACGATTCGGGCGCAATCCCAGGAGGGGAGTTTGCGGTTCGGGATGTACGCTCAGATCGACAAGCCCGTGGACGGGACAACGCCAATACTCGTTAAGAGCTTTAAGGTGACAAGCGGGCAATAGCGTCCTTCGCGCTTTGACCTAGCGCGAATCGGCGAGCGCGTCCCAGCCCCACGTGAGGAGCGGCAGCGCATCGCGCGCGAAGGCACACAGGTCCTCGGCCAGCGAAGGCAAGGCGATCGCCGGCGTGGCGACGGGCCTCACGCAGATCAGGCTCTTGAGACGGATCGCGGCGGCGATCTCGGGATCGTCGACGGCCTCGAAGCCGCGCGGGGCGCGCTTGAGCGCATCCTCGTCGGACAGGCTGAGGCCGGCCTTGGCGAGCTTCTTCGTCATCGCCTTGAACGACCTGGGCGCCCGCGCTGCGGCGCCCCTCAGCCGGGCGAGCGCGTTGGGCTCGGGCAGGTGGAAGCCGGCGGCGAAGAAGCATTCCTCCGGCGACAGATGAAAGTAGAGGACGCCGGGATCATTCTTTCCGCCCGACCGGGTCAGCGCGACGCCGGCATTGGTCTTGTAAGGGTCCTTGTTATTGGAAAAGCGCACGTCGCGATGGATGCGAAACAACGACGACTTGCGGTCGCCCTTGATCGGGATTTTCGCTTGTCTGAGCCGCCCGGCGACATCCTCGACGAGATCGCCCATCGGCCCCTTGATAGCGCTCTCGTAAGCACCGCGGTTCGCCTCGAACCACTCCCGGCTCTGATGGAACGCCAGCGCCTTGAAGAACGGCAGCGCCTCCGGGCCGAAGCCTTGGAAACTCATCGCGTTGCTTTCCCGCCGCCTTCATCGCGAGGAGCGAAGCGACGTGGCAATCCAGAGCGCGTTAGGGCAGCAAGGTGGCCCTGGATTGCTTCGCTTCGCTTCGCTTGCAATGACGGTTCGAGCGTCATCGATGACTGCCAGTCTCGCGTCAAGCCAGGCCCGCAGGCGGCGGCCCGCCGCTCGCCCAGTCGAGGAGCTCGACGATATGCACGACCGGCGTTGCAGTCGCCGAGCCGATCTGGGTCAGGCAGCCGATATTGCCGGCGGCGATGACGTCGGGCTTGACCCGAGCGATATTGGCGGCCTTGCGGTCGCGCAAAGCCTTGGCGATCGCGGGCTGCAGGATGTTGTAGGTTCCGGCCGAACCGCAGCACAGGTGCGCTTCGGGGATCGAACGCACGTCGAAGCCGGCGCGCCTGAGCAGCGCCTTCGGCGCATCGACGATCTTCTGCCCGTGCTGGAGGGAGCAGGCGGCGTGATAGGCGACCGCAAGGCGCCGCGGGGCTCTGAAGTCGAGGTCGAGCGCGACCGCGATCTCGGAAATGTCTCTGGCGAGGGCGGCGACGCGCGCGGCTTTCTTCGCATAAGCTGGATCGTCGCGCAGCATGTGGCCGTAGTCCTTGATCGTCGCGCCGCAACCCGAGGCGGTGACGACGATCGCGTCGAGGCCCTCGCCCTCGATCTCGCGCGTCCAGGCGTCGATGTCGGCGCGCGCCTGAGTGAGCGCCCGCTCTTCTTCGCCCATGTGGTGGGCGAGCGAGCCGCAGCAGCCTTCGTCCTTGGGGATGACGACGTCGATCCCGGCGCGGTTCAGGAGCCGGATCGTCGCTTGATGGATGTGGGGAGCCAGAACGGCCTCGGCGCAACCGCCAAGCAGCGCCATCCGGCGGCTCGCGGCGGCAGCGCCTGCGGCCTTGTAGACGCCGGGCTTCTCGGCCGGCCCCGCCGCGGGAAGCGACGCCGGGGCGAGCGCCAGCATCGAGTTCGAGATTCGGCCCGATCACGGGCAGGCGGCCGAGCGCCGGCCTCAAGAGGCGTCCGGCCGCCGCGAGCCTCAGCGCGGCGCGGAAGCCTTTTCGCGAGGCGATGAGCCGCGCCAGGCCTAAGCGCATGAGGCGGTCGACGAGCGGGCGGCGGTAGGTCTCCTCGATCTTAACCCGCGCATGATCGACCAGCCGGCGATAATCGACGCCCGAGGGGCAGGTCGTCATGCAGGAGAGGCAGCTAAGGCAATGGTCGATCGGCGCGACATCCTCGGCCTCGATCCTGCGGCCGGTCTCGAGCAGATCCTTGATCAGGTAGATGCGCCCGCGGGGGCTGTCGCGCTCATCGCCGAGCGTTACATAGGTCGGGCAGGTCGCGATGCAGAGGCCGCAATGCACGCACGAGCGCAGGATGCCTTCGAGTTCGCGGATGTGCGGATCGGCGAGCGCTTCGGGGGCGAACTGGGTCTGCAAGGGTTACCCTCAAACGCCATCATACATGCGGCCGAAATTGAGCACGCCGTCTGGATCGAAGCTCTGCTTGAGCCCGCGGCTCAGGTTCAAGGCCAAAGCGGATGGCGGCTCGAACACCTCGACCGCGGCGCGGAGCGAATCCGGCGCGCGCATCAGCGTTGCGTGGCCTTTGGTCGACGCGACCGCGCGGCGAACCGCCGCCGCAGCGGGTTCGCTCGCCGCGGCCGCGACCCAGACAAGGCCGCCGCCCCAGTCAAAAGAATGGGCGATCGCTGTTTCGCCGAGGGCGGCCACGAACGGCGCCGCCCTCGAGGGAGCGAGGCTCACCCGCCAGACGGCGCGGTCGCGCGGCTCGGCGATGAATTCGGCGTCCCGAACCGAGCGCCAGAGCGCGGCGGATTCGTCTCCCGTAACCCTGTCGACATGGCCGAAGTCGCCGATGAGCGAGGTGAGCCGGCCGGCGCGATCGTCGACCGACTCCGCGAACCCTTCGAGCCGCAGCAAGGTGCGGGAATAGTCCTGCCCCATGCCTTGCGCGAGCCAGGCTGCTCCGCTGACGCCGAACGTCGAACCCAGCGCACGGGTCATGGCTTCAATCGCTTTCGATTCGCCAAGCTCCGGCGCGATGAGCGTGGCCTCGGCCTCGGGCCTCGGCGCGAGCTTGATCGTCGCTTCTGTCAGAACGCCGAGCGTGCCATGGGCGCCGCAATTGAGCTTGGTGAGATCGAGGCCGGTGACGTTCTTCGTCACCCGCCCTCCGCAGCGGATCGTTTCGGCCAGTCCGTTGACGAGCTTGAGGCCGAGGATGCCGTCGCGCACTGCGCCAGCGCTCGGCCGGCGCGGCCCCGAAAGGTTGGTCGCGACCATACCGCCGAGCGTCGGCTCGGCGTCCGAGCCCCAGAGCGCGCGAGGACGCATCGGCTCGAACGGCAGCATCTGACCGTGCTCGGCGATCGCCGCCTCGATCGCTGCAATCGGCGTGCCGGCCCCTCCGCTGAGCGTCATTTCGGCTGGCGCGTAGAAGACGATGCCCGACATCGCGGCCGTCGACAGCCTGCGCCTCTCCGCGCGCGGTCGGCCAAGTCCGGCCATCGCGCCGGCGCCGACGATGTCGAGCTTCGCGCCGGTAATGCGCGCCGCGAGCACCGCCTCGACCACGTCGGCCTCGCGCTCGGGCTTGAGCGCTTCGGTCATGCGGCCCGCTCGCCGAGCGGAAACACCTTGGCCGGGTTCAGCCGCCCTTCGGGATCGAATGCGGCGCGCACGCGCTTCTGCTGCGCGAGCTCGACGTCGTTGAACTGGCGTCCCATCAGCTCGCGCTTCTCGATGCCCACGCCATGCTCGCCGGTGAGGCAGCCGCCGAGCTCGACGCACATTTCGAGAATCGCCGCCCCCGCTTCCTCGGCTTTGACCCGCTCCACGTCGTCGTTGACGTTATAGAGGATCAGCGGATGCATGTTGCCGTCGCCGGCGTGAAAGACATTCGCGACCCGAAGCCCGAACGAGGCGCAAATCTCGCCCGTGCGCTGGAGCGCCTCCGGCAGGCGGCTGGTCGGCACCGTGCCGTCCATGCAGATATAATCGGCGACCCGACCGGTCGCGCCGAACGCAGATTTTCTACCCTTCCAGATCTGGGCGCTTTCCATCGCCGACATCGATTCGCGCGCGGTGCGCACGTTGTGCGCCTTTGCGATCGCGCCGATCCGGGCGAGCATCGCGCCCATCTCGGCGTCCGATCCTTCGACCTCGATGATCAGCATCGCCTCGACATCGAGGGGATAGCCGGCGTGGGCGAAATTCTCGCAGATGTGGATCGCGGGCTTGTCCATATATTCCATCGCCACCGGAACGATGCCGGCGCCGATGATCGCCGCCACGCACTGGCTCGCGTCCTCGACCGAATCGAAGCCGAACAGCACCGGCCGGGCCCCCTCAGGCGACGGAATGAGGCGGACGACCGCCTCGGTCACGATCCCGAGCTGGCCCTCGGAGCCGCATACGAGTCCGAGGAGGTCGTAGCCGGGCGCGTCCATCGCCTCGCCGCCGATATCGAGGATCTCGCCGTCCGGGGTGACGAGGCGAGCGCCGAGAAGATTATTGGTGGTGACGCCGTATTTCAGGCAATGGGCGCCGCCCGAGTTCATCGCGACGTTGCCGCCGATCGTGCAGGCGAGTTGGGAGGACGGATCGGGCGCGTAAAAGAAGCCTTCAGGCCCGACCGCCTCCGAGATCGCAAGGTTGGTCACGCCGGCCTCGACCCGCGCGTAGCGGTCGGCGAGGTTGACCTCGAGAATGCGGCTCATCTTGGTCAGGGCGACGACGACCGCGTCCTCCTGCGGAATCGCCCCGCCCGAGAGCGAGGTCCCGGCGCCCCGCGGCACGACATTGACCTTCTCGTCGCGGCAGAGTTTCAGAACCCGCGCGACCTCCTCGGTCGAGCGCGGCAGCGCAACGGCGAGCGGCAGACGGCGGTAGGCGGTTAGCGCGTCGGTCTCGAACGCGCGCCGGCCGGATTCGTCGGCGATGAGACATTCGGGCGGGAGGATCGCCGCTAGGCGCTCGACGATCGCGGCGCGCCGCGCGAGGATCGTCTCGTCGAGGCGCGGAAAGGCGATGTGGGACATGACGTGCTCAATATAGGTCGATTTTGACCCTAAACTACCACAGGTTCCAGCTTCATGCCCGAAACCCCGAAAATGCGCCGGTAGCGCTCGACCTCTTCCGGCGAGCCCAGGGCCTTGTTCGGGTTGTCCGAGAGCTTGACCGCCGGGCGCCCGTCCGCCTCCACCACCTTGCAGACGAGCGAAATCGCCTTGAGCTGGCCGTCGACCCCGGCAGGGGCGCAGCCGACGAAGTCGTTGGTCAGGTTGGTGCCCCAGCCGAACGACAGGTTGACCTGTCCTCGCAGCGCGCGAACCGATTCCTCGATCGCTTCGACGTCCATCGCGTCCGAGAGCACAATCAGCTTTTCCCGCGGATCGCGGCCTCGTTGCTTCCACCACTCTATGAGCTCGCGCGCGCCCACGATCGGCAGCTTCGAATCCGGCCGGGCGCCCTTCCAGTCGGCGACCCAGTCCGGCGCATTGCGGAGAAACGCAGTGGTGCCGAAGCAGTCGGGCAGCACGACGAGTAGGTTGCCGCCATACATCTTCGCCCAGTCCTTGAGCACCTTGTAGGGCGCCTCGAGCAACTCCTCGTCATCGTCGGCGAGCGCGGCATAGACCATCGGCAGCTCGTGGGCGTTGGTGCCGATCGCCTCGAGGCCGGTGTCCATCGCGTGCTTGACGTTGGAAGTGCCGATGAAGCTGTCGCCGAGTCCCTCCTGCATCGCCTCGACGCACCAGCGCTGCCAGAGAAAGCCGTGACGCCGGCGGGTGCCAAAGTCCGACACCTTGATCGGTCCCTCGCGCTCAAGGATGCGCAGCCGCTCGACCTTCGACCACAGCTTCGCTTTGGCCCGGGCGTAGAGCACGTCGAGATCGAACCGGCTCATCCCGCGCATCGCCGCGCGGGCCCTCAGTTCATTGATGATGGCGAGAGCGGGGATCTCCCACATCGTCGTCCCAGTCCAGGGACCGGCGAACCTGAGTTCGTACTGCCCGTCGCGCCGCGTTAGCTCGTATTCCGGAAGCTGGAACGTGGCGAGCCATTCCATGAAGTCCGGCTCGAATATTTGGCGCGTGCCGTAGAAGGTGTTGCCCGCGAGCCAGATTAGCTCGTTCTTGGCCAGCCGCAGCGTCCGCGCGTGATCGAGCTGGTCCGTGAGCTCGCGCTCGTCGACGAAATCCGCGAGCCTCACCGAAGTCGTCCGATTGATGAGCTGAAAGGTCACATGGCGCTTCGGATGCATCTTCCAGATCATCTGGAGCATCAGAAGCTTATAGAAATCGGTGTCGAGCAGCGTCCGGATCGCCGGATCGATGCGAAACGTGTGATTATAGACGCGGGTTGCGATATCCGTGGCCATTGTGCGAGCTTAAGGAGGCGAAGGCTGAGCGACAAGAGCGCCGCCGCGACACGGCCGAGGATGCAACAGGACATGAACGCGACGGCGGCCTCCGAGGGCCAGGCCCGGACCCCTCAGCCCCGTGTCGGGCTCTTCGTCACCTGCCTCGTCGACATTATTCGGCCGAGCGTCGGCTTCGCCGCGGTCAAGCTCCTGGAGGAGGCCGGCTGCAAAGTGATCGTTCCAAGTCAGACCTGTTGCGGCCAGCCGGCGTATAATTCCGGCGACCGCGCGACCGCCAAGACGCTGGCGCGGCAAGCGATCGAGGCGTTCGAGGACTGCGACTACGTCGTCGCGCCGAGCGGCTCATGCGGCGGCATGCTGGTCAAGCATTATCCCGACCTGTTCGCGGGCGAGCCAGACCTCGCGGAGAGGGCGGAACGCTTCGCCGAAAAGTCACACGAGCTCGTGAGTTTCCTGGTCGACGTGCTCGGCGTCAAAAAGGTCGCGGCGCGCTATGAAGGGACGGTCGCCTATCACGATTCCTGCGCCGGCCTGCGCGAACTCGGGGTGAAGGCGCAGCCGCGGCGGCTCCTGGCCGGGGTCGAGGGGCTGACGCTGGTCGAACTCGACGAGCCGGAGACCTGCTGCGGCTTCGGCGGCCTGTTCGCCGCCAAATACGGCGAGCTTTCGAACGCGATCGTCTCCAGCAAGGCCGACGACATTCGCGGCGCCAAGGCCGACACCGTGCTCGCCGGGGATCTCGGCTGCCTCTTGAACATGGCCGGCAAGCTGCAACGCGAGGGCTCAGCCGTGAAGGCGCGCCACGTGGCCGAGATTCTCGCCGGCATGACCGACGGGCCGGCGATTGGCGAAAGCCAGAAGGAGCCGCGCCAATGAGCGAGGTCGCGACCTCGGCGCGTTTCAAGGAGAACGCGCATGAGGCGCTGACGGATGCCCGCCTGCAAGGCGCGCTAGCCTTTTCGCGCAATTTCGTCGGCCGGCGCGCGGCCGCGGTCGCCCGGCTTCCCGAGTTCGACGCGCTGCGAGACAGCGCCCGCGCGATCAAGGATCACACGCTCGCCCATCTCGACCTCTATCTCGAGGCCTACGAGCGCAAGGTGCGCGAGAGCGGCGGCGAAGTGCACTACGCGCAGGACGCCGAGGAAGCGCGTCGGATCGTCATCGACCTCTGCAAGTCGATGGGGGCAAAGAGCGTCACCAAAGGCAAGTCGATGATCTCCGAGGAGATCGGCCTCAATTACGCTCTCCAGGCCGCCGGCATCGAAGCGGTCGAAACCGACCTCGGCGAATACATCATCCAATTGCGCGGCGAGACTCCGTCCCACATCATCGCGCCGGCGATCCACCTTACGGCGAGAGACGTCGAGCAGGAATTCCGCAAGGCCCATCACGACCTGCCGCCCGACCGCAGCCTCGCCGAGCCCGAGCAGTTGCTGGCCGAAGCGCGCCAGGTGCTGCGAGCGAAGTTCCTGGCCGCCGACGTCGGCATTACCGGCGCGAACTTCCTCATCGCCGAAACCGGAACGTCGATCATCGTCACCAACGAAGGCAACGGCGATCTGACGCAAACCCTGCCCCAGGCACACATTGTCATCGCCTCGATCGAGAAGGTCATCCCGACGCTCGAGGACGCGGCGCAACTCCTACGCGTGCTCGCGCGCTCGGCGACCGGCCAGGACGCCTCGGTCTACACGACGCTCTCGACCGGGCCGCGCCGACCGGGGGATCCCGACGGGCCGAGGGCCTATCATGTCGTCATCCTCGATAATGGCCGCTCGGCCATGCTCGGCGGCGAATTCGAGGACATGCTGCGCTGCATCCGCTGCGGCGCGTGCATGAACCATTGCCCGGTCTATCAGGCCGTCGGCGGGCATGCCTATGGCTGGGTCTATCCGGGTCCGATGGGCGCGGTGCTGACGCCTTCGCTTATCGGCGTCGCCGAGGGCGGACAATTGCCCAACGCCTCAACGTTCTGTGGCCGCTGCGAAGCGGTCTGCCCAGTTCGCATTCCCTTGCCCAACATGATGCGGCATTGGCGCGAGCGCGAATTCGAGCGCCGCCTGTCGCCGGCGCCGCTGCGCTATGGCTTAGGATTCTGGGCGTTCTTCGCCAACCGTCCGACGCTCTATCGCCTCAGCGCCGATCTCGCCGCGCGCGCCATGCACCTCGCCGGCCGTGGCAAGGGCCGCTTCGCCTGGTTGCCGTTCGCCACCGGCTGGAACTCGCTATCGCGACCTCGCGGCGCCCGAGGGCCCGACGTTCCAGAGCCGATGGCGGGGTCGGAGCGGAGCCGTGCGATGAATTCGCGCGCCGCGGTCTTCGCCAGCATTCGCCGTTCGCTCGCGGTCAGCGGCGACGAGGCGCCGCGCCGGTTCGACGTCGAAGCCCGCCTCAAGGAGGCCCCGCCCGGTGTCGTCCCCAAGCGAGGGCAAGGGGACCTCTCAGCCCGATCGGCGACTTTCAAGGCCGAGGCGGAACGCGCGCAGGCGAGCCTCGCCGAGGTCGCGGAATGGGCGGACGCGCCGGCCGAAATCGCCCGTTTCCTGCGCGAAAACAATTGTCCCGCGACGCTGCGCATGGGCGCCGATCCGCGCCTCGCCGCGATGCCATGGAACGAAACGGCGCTCGAGATATTGCATGGGCGATCGGACGGCCGCGACTTCAACGCGGTTTCGGCCGCCTTCGCGGGTATTGCGGAGACCGGCACGCTCGCGCTCGTCTCCGGCGCTGACAATCCGACGACCCTCAATTTCCTCTCCGACAACCACATTGTCGTGCTGCCGCGCGATGCGATCCTCGCCGACTATGAAAGCGTTTTCTCCGAGCTGCGTGGCGCTTACGGCAAAGGCGGCGCGCCGCGCACGCTTAATTTCGTCACCGGCCCATCGCGTTCGGCCGACATCGAACAAACCCTGCTGCTCGGCGCCCACGGGCCGCGCCGGCTGCATATCGTCATCGTGGGCTGAAACTACGATCCCGCGGGCGGCGAAGCCGCTCTGACGCTCGTTCTACCTAGGTATACGTGAAAGGCCCTATCGCAGTGCGAAGTTTTTCTTCGCGTTTGCGATAAACCGCCATAGTGTTGTCATCCTTTCGAGGTTACTGAGGAACGTTCATCATTGGACTTGGGGGTAACATGTCCATGAACTCAGCGAACCCGCGTCGCCTCGCGATCGCGGCAGGGTGCGGCGCGCTAGCAGTCGGGGTGCCCTACGGGGCCGTCGCTTATGCATCCTCTCCCGAAACGTCGGCGTGGGCGCTGATGGCGCTCTGCCTGTGCGGGCTGGGCTTTGCCGGCTACCGTCGCTCCCGCAGCAATAGGCTTTCGCCCGGAATCGACTAAGCGGGAATCGCTCCCGCCCAATTTCGGGCGTCAGACTTCTCCCGGCTTTGCATTTTCGCCTCAAGCGGCGTAAGTGGCGAAAAAACGCGCCTTCTGGCGCCGCAAGAAAGCCGCGGCGCCAAATTAGTAACCATCAGTGGATTAGCCATACGGCGCACCCGGCGGGCGGAACGCGCGCCGCGCGCGCGCTCGGATCTTATTCATGATGTTGCGAACTCTGGTCGCGGCGGCGCTGGTCGGGCTGCCTTTCCTGGTTTCCGGCGCGCTGGCTCAGAGTCCGGCGATTCCGGCAGATTCAACGGCCCCGCCGACGGCGCCGGCGAATCCGGCAAGCGCGCCTTCTGCGCCTGACGGCCTGGTGAACCCATTCATGCCGACGCCGAACGTCGCCGCGCCGCCGACAACCGGGGCTGAGGCGACGCCGGGCGGTCTGCCGCCCGCGGCCGCGCCGGTTCCAGTCGAGACCCCCGCGGCGCCGAAGCCGAAAAAAGTCGCCCCGCCCCCGCCGCCGCGCGAAACCGCGCTGAGCGACGATCCGCAGCCGACGCTCCGGCCCGACACCTTCTTTGCCACCGCCAAGGCGTCCGAACGCTATTCGGCGATCGTCGACGCGGGCGGCTGGCCGACCGACATCCTCGCGATCGGCCCGGGAACCAAAGGGCCGGCGGTGGCGAAACTGCGCAAGCGGCTGGCGATCGAGGGCTATCTCGACGCCGTGCAGGCGACCGGCCTCGCGTGGGACGCGGGCCTCACGGCCGCGGTCAAACGCTTCCAGTCGCACATGGGGCTGCGCCAGACCGGCGTCGTCTCGGGCGCGACGCTTAAGGCGATCAACGTTCCAGCGAGGGAGCGTTTCAACGAACTCGCCTCGAGCGCCAATCGCCTGGCGGGGCAAAACTTTTCCTTCGACGACCGGTATGTCGTGGTCAATCTGCCGTCGACCTCGGTCGAGGCAGTCGAGAACGGGCGCGTCGTTCACCGCTATGTCGCGATTGTCGGCGATCCCGAGCATCCTTCACCCGAGATCGCAGCCCAGATCCAGGTCATCAACCTCAATCCGACGTGGACGGTGCCGACCTCGATCATCAAGAAGGAAATCATCCCCCGCATGCAGCGCGATCCGGGCTACCTGACACGGGCCAAGATCCGGATTCTCGACGGCTCAGGACAGGAGATCAATCCGAAATCCGTCAACTGGAGCACCGAACGGGCGGCCAATTACACGCTGCGCCAGGATTCCGGAGCCGGCAATTCGCTCGGCTCGATCCGCATCGGCATGCCCAACAAGCTCGCGGTCTATATGCACGACACGCCCTCGAAGGGGCTGTTCGGCGCGGACTACCGGTTCCTCAGCCACGGCTGCGTCAGGGTGCAGGGCGTGTACGACTACGCCGCATGGCTCTTGCAGGGAACGGGGGGCGGGCCCGGCGGCGTCTGGGACAAGGCGGCGCTCGAGGCCAAGATCAAGGAAGGCGCGCCTTACGACATCAAGCTCGTGAAAGCCGTGCCGGTGATCTGGGTTTATCTCACCGGCTGGTCGAACGGCGACGGACCGGCCGAGTTCCGCGACGACGTCTACGGCGTCGACACCGTCGGCGAGGCGCAGGCGAGCGCGCAGAGCGACGCCGGCGCGGTAGGTGTGATCGAGTTTGTCAGCGCTTGCCAGCCGCGATGAGCGTGACTTCGCCAACGAACCCGGCGATGGCTTCGCGGCTATAGGACAGCCCCACCCGCTTGGTCGACGCAGGCTGCTTGGCCAGCGAAACACCTAGCCGCCACTCCCGTGCCGGCCTGATCGGCCGCGGCGCGAACCCGCCGCCGCAATTGGGGCAGACATTCCGGAGCGGCCCATCTACGCAATCAGCGCAGAACGTGCATTCGTAGGAGCAGATCGCGCGCCTCGCTTGAATCCGGCCCCAGGTCCTTGTCGCAATATTCGCAATTCGGCCGCAGTTCGAGCGCCACGTTTCGCTCCCAAAAAGCGTCAAGGCCTGGCGACCGTGGACTGGGCGGGCGCCCAATGCAACGTGCCGCAAGCCTGGCTTGGACAAACTTCGCGATCGCCCGCCAAAGATGCCTCGAGGCCCCTCGCCGCTGCAAAATCGCGTCGACCCGTTCGGCGAATTTCACGCCGTCCCCGAGCGCGGCGGGCTGATGGGCAATCGCGGCGGGCGGCTGCATCGCGACGACCGGACGTTGAGCGGACGGCGCTGGACGTCGAGGCGGTGGATCGTCTGCGTCTGTGCGTTCAAGGGCCGCCAGCGCGAGGTGTGGCGCAATGGCTACACCGAGCTCTTTTTCCTCGATGAGCCGACCGCGCTCGCCGCCGGACACCGCCCCTGCTTCGAGTGCCGGCGCGAAGCGGCGAAGGCCTTTCTCGCGGCCTTTCCCGGCCGTCCGGGCGGCGCCGACCCGATGGACGAAGCGCTGCATCGCGAGCGGGTCGAAAACCGCCGCAAGCGGCTGTGGCGGACGCGGCTCGGCGACCTGCCGGACGGGGCGATGATCGCGCGCGACGGGCGCGCCTACGCGGTTCGCGACGGCTCGCAGCCTGAGCTCGCCGTCGCCAACGTCCTGACCCCGCCCTCGACCGTCGCGGCGCTCGCGGCCGGCTATCGTCCGCTCTGGGCGGAGGCGCTTGGTCGTACGGCTTGACGGCCCTCCGCACATGCGGCACATGCGCCGGCCCTGATGATCAAGATGGAGAAGTGGATGACTCGGACTCTCATTGTCGGCCTTGCGATTCTGACAGCGTCGGCGTCGGCGGCGATGGCCTCCGACGCCAGCGGCGAATGGTTGCGCGACGACGGCGCGGCCAAAGTGCGCTTTTCGCCTTGTGGCGGCGACGCTCTGTGCGGCTTCATCGCCTGGAAGAAGGACGCGAATGGCCCGGCCAGGATCGGCGAACAGGTGTTCTTCGATATGAAGCCGAACGGCGCCAATTCCTGGGCCGGAACCGCGTACAATCCCGAGGATGGCAAGCGTTACACCGGCAAGTTGACGCTCTCCGGCGACCATCTGACCACTGCCGGCTGCGTCTTCGGCGGGCTCATCTGCAAGTCCTTTGGCTGGTCGCGGGCAAAGTGAGGCGAGCCGACTGGGGAAGATCGCAGACGGCGCGACCGGAGTACGTGCTAACCGAGGCTTTGCTGTCGGCGCGCCGGAGATCTTCGCCATTCATCCATTCGGCAAGATGCCGGTCTTGCGCCACGGCGATGTCGAGCTGTTCGAATCGAAGGCCATCGCCACCTATCTCGATCGCCGCTTTCCCGGCCCGTCCCTGTTTCCCTCTGAGCCCTTCCCCGCGGCGCTCGTCGAGCAATGGGTCTCGCTCGTCAACACGCTCGTGGACCGCACCCTCATCCGCACCTATCTCCTGGCCTATGCCGCGCCGAAGACCGCGGACGGAAAGCCTGACCGGCAGGCGATCGAAGCCGTGACGCCGGCGCTGCGCGAGCAAATCGCGGTTCTCGACAAGGCGGTCGCCAGGACCGGCCATCTGGTCGGCGATCAGTTCACTTTCGCCGACATCAATCTGATGCCGATCCTCTATTACATGCGCCTTGTCCCGGAAGGCGCGGAAGCGCTGGGCCGCGCGACCAACCTTGCCGCCTATTACGACCGGCATGCGGCGCGGCCGAGCTTCGTCAGCACTATCCCGCCCGCCGGCCCGCCGCGCCGGGCGACGCCAAGCTAGCGAATAACGGCCAAAGGGTTGGGCGCGCCTTTTCGCCTCGCCTGTTCTGGACCCGTCCGCGGCGGCTTGTTATCGTCCGCGCGACCCTGCGTCGCGCTCGAAAGGGCGCTGTTTCGCCTGCAACGCGGCCCCTGCCGCCACCTGGAGCGTTCCATGCCGACCAAGGCGACGGGCAAAACAATGAATCGCCGCGAACCCGGTTCGCCCCCCTTCAAGACGATCGCTCTGCTTCTCCAGGGCGGGGGAGCGCTCGGCGCCTATCAGGGCGGGGTGTACGAGGCGCTCGCCAGAGCGAACGTCCTGCCGAACTGGATCGCCGGAATCTCGATCGGCGCCGTGAATTCGGCGCTCATCGCCGGCAACCCGCCGGAAAAGCGGGTCGAGCGGCTGCGCGAGTTCTGGGAGGCGGTCAGCACTTCCCCGCTTGGCGTCTTCGGCATCCCATACGCGCGCTCGCTCAACCTCAAGGACCAGGCGACGCATAGTTTCGTCAACCAGGTCCACGCGCTTGGGATCGCGATGTTCGGGGCGCCGTCGTTCTTCGCCCCGCGCCTTCCGCCGCTGCACCTTTGGCCGCCGCAGAAACCGAACACGCTGAGTTTCTACGACGTTGCGCCGCTGGGAGCGACGCTCGAGCGCCTGGTCGACTTCGACCGGATCAACAATGGAGACGTCCGGTTCAGCGTCGGCGCAGTCAATGTGAGCAGCGGCAACTTCACCTATTTCGACTCGACGACGCACAAGATCGACGCACGCCACATCATCGCCAGCGGATCGCTGCCGCCCGGCTTTCCGGCGACCGACGTGGACGGCGAATATTACTGGGACGGCGGGCTCGTCTCGAACACGCCGCTGCAATGGGTGTTCGACAGCCGCCCGCGTGTCGACACGCTCGCCTTCCAGGTCGACCTCTGGAGCTCGTCGGGCGAATTGCCGCGCGACCTGACCCAGGCCGACGTGCGGCAGAAGGAAATCCAGTTCGCCAGCCGCACCCGCTTCGCAACCGACCATTTCAAATCCGCGCAGGGGCTTCGCCACGCCTTCCGGCGAGTTTACGACCGCTTGCCGGGCGGCCTTCGCTCGGACCCAGACGTCGAGATGCTGGCGAGCGAAACCGAGGAGAAGGCGTACAATGTCGTCGAACTGATCTATCGCGCGAAGCCCTATGAGGGCGTCGCGCAAGACTATGAGTTCTCCCGCCGCACCATGGAGGAGCATTGGCGCACGGGACATGACGACGCGGCGCGCGCGCTCGCCCACCCCGAGATTTTCCAGCGCGCCGACAATCTGGACCGGTTTCAGTCGTTCGACTATTCCCAGGACAAGTGACGGCGGCCGCTGGACGGGCGTCCGGCGTTGACAAGCCCCAGCCGATGACGGAAAGCGCGCCCGAGGGGCGGCGGAGGCGGGAATGGGGGCGGCGGAGAAGTTTGCGTGCCTGGTCGCGCTCGCGGTATTCGCCGGCGGCGCGGTCGGGCTCATTCTCCAGCGCCTGCTGCCGGATGAGTTCACGACCGGCCCCCCGCGCGACATGATCGGCGCGGTCGTCGGGCTTCTGACCCTGCTCTCGGCGCTGGTCCTCGGGCTCCTGATCTGGACCGCGTACGGCGTCTATTCCGGGCAAAATCTCGCCGTTCAGACTTTGGCCGCGAAGGTCCTGCAGCTCGATTTCGCGCTCACCGACTACGGGCCCGAGGCGAGCGGAGGGCGCGCGCTCTTGCGGCAAGAGCTCGCCAAGACCATCAACGCCGTCTGGAACGCCGATCTCAGCGACAAGGAATTCGCAGCCCACAATTTCGCAGCGGCGCTCAACAACTTGCGTCATCAGGACGGGTTGCTCAAATCCCTCGATCCCACCACCGACGAGCAAAAGCAGGCGCTTGCCGCGGCCAAGCAGACGATCGATTCGATCGGCCAGTCGCGGCTGCAAATGTCGTTCGCGCTCTACGGCGCCGTCTCCTACCCGCTGGTCTATGTCGTCGTCGGCTGGGCGGTGGCTCTCTTCTGCGGCTTCGGCCTGATGTCGAAAGGCAACGCGATGAGCGTCGTCGCGCTCGTTTTCGGCGCCCTTGCGGCGGCCAGCGCTATCTATCTCATCCTCGATCTGAGCTCGCCCTATTCGGGGCTGTTTCGTCCCTCGCCCGCGCCCTTGCAACAGGTGCTGGCGCAGATGGGCCAGGGCCAGGGCGCGGTCGGCGGCGCCCGCTGAGGGGGCGTGGCGCCGTCTAACGATCGCCGCGCCCGCGCAGGAACGCCTCGAAGGCGCGCAGCGTCGCGGCGGAGACGTAATGCTCGATGCCCTCGGCGTCGGCCTCCGCCGCCTCGTGCGGCGCGCCGACGGCGAGCAAGAGATCGACCACCAGCCGGTGGCGCTGACGCACGGCTTTGGCCATCGCCGCACCCGCCTCAGTCAGGAATATGCCGCGATAGGGCTGCGCCCGCGCCAGCCCCTCGCGCTTGAGACGGGCGATGGTCTTGCTGGCGGTTGGATGAGCGACGCCAAGCCGGCGCGCGATGTCGGTCGTGCGCGCCTCGCCATTGGCCGCGATCAGATCGGCGATCAATTCGGTATAATCTTCGAGCATCGACGCGGAGCGGGCCGAGCGCGCCTTGCTGAAGCGGTCGGCTTGCGCGGGCTCTGCCGCCAGCGACGCCCCGGACGGTCGCCGGTCGCCGCGCTTCCTGGTCCTCAATACGCCCTCGCTCGCCCCTCGAAAGCCAATATCGCTGCCGTTTTCATTATGCAGCCTTGGCTGCAAAATGCAACCCGGTTAGCACGCGGCGGTCGTATCCAGCCTTTCGCGCTCATTTGCAGCCTATTGACTATGCCGTAGCACTGGGTACATTATGCAGGCAAGGCAAGAGAGACCGGATACCAGGCGATGAGCAACGCGACGGCGCGCATAGGCATGAGCATGACTGATCGGACCGTCGCGGGCATCCGCGAGGTTCTGGCCGGCCGGATGCGCTGGCATAGCCCGCTCTTGTTCGCCGGCCCGGCGGTGATCGCCTCGATCGCCTATATGGACCCCGGCAATTTCGCGACCAACATCCAGGCGGGGGCGAAATACGGCTATGCGCTGCTGTGGGTGGTGCTTGTCGCCAATGTCACGGCCATGCTCTATCAGGCGCTGTCGGCCAAGCTCGGCATCGTGACCGGGCGTAACCTGGCCGAAATGTGCCGCGACCACTTCCCCAAGCCGGTGGTCTTGGGCTTATGGGCGGTGAGTGAAGTGGCGGCGATGGCGACCGACCTCGCTGAATTCCTCGGCGGCGCGATCGGTCTCTCTCTGCTGCTGCATATCCCGCTCGTCGCCGGCATGGGGGTCACGGCCGTGCTGACTTACGGTCTGCTGATGTTCGAAGGACGTGGGTTTCGGCCGATCGAGCTCATCATCGGGGCGCTCGTCGCGGCGATCGCCCTTTGCTATCTGGTCGAGATATTCATCGCTCCGATCGACTGGGCCGCGGCGGGAGTGGGCAGCGTGGTTCCGCGGTTACCCGACGCCGGCGCGCTGACAATCGCGGTCGGCATCGTCGGCGCGACAATCATGCCGCACGCGATCTTCCTCCATTCCGGGCTCACCCAGAACCGCGCTCCGGCCCGCAACGACGACGAGAGACGCCAGTTGCTGCGGTTCTCGAACGTCGAGGTCCTCATCGCGCTCACGGTCGCCGGCCTCGTCAACATGGCGATGGTGATCATGGCGGCGAGCGCTTTCCACGAGGGCCATAGCGACGTCGCTGAGATCGAGACCGCCTATTCGACGCTGACGCCGCTGCTCGGCCCGGCCGCCGCCGGCGTGTTCCTGACCGCGTTGCTCGCCTCGGGTCTCTCGAGCTCGGCGGTCGGCACGATGGCCGGGCAGATGATCATGCAGGGCTTCGTCGGCTTCCGCATCCCCGTCATCGTCCGCCGTCTGGTGACGATGATTCCAGCCTTCGTTGTCGTCTGGCTCGGGGTCAATTCGACCAACGCGCTGGTGATGAGCCAGGTCGTGCTCAGCATCGCCCTGCCCGCGCCGGTCATCGCGCTCCTCATCTTCACCCGCCGCAGGGATATCATGGGCGCTTTCGCCAACAGCCGCCTGACCAATGTCGCCGCGGTCGTCGGCGCCCTTCTGATCCTGACGCTGAACGCCATCCTCCTGCTTCAGACCTTCGGCGTCGACATTCCCGGCCTGCCGAGCGGCTGAGCGCGGGGATTCCTGCTGAAGCCTAACCTTTCCCTTTGCCTGCAAGTCGAATAGCCTCCCGCCGACCCGACGAGTCGGCGAGGCGAGGGCAATGTCTCTGACGCGCAAGGCGTCATCGGCGGCGAAAAAGGCAATGAAGCCGCCGCCCCAGGACCTAGCCGCGGCGCTGGCGGAGCGCGAGGCGGAACTGGCGGAGGCACGCAGCCAGCAGGCGGCGACCGCGGAGATTTTGCGCGTTATCAGCCAGTCGCCGAGCGACGCCGCGCCGGTGTTCGCGGCGATCCTCGACGCGGGCCAGCGGCTGTTCGGGACAGATCAAGTCGGCGTTTTCACCGTCGGCGACGACGAGATGGTGCGGGTGGCGGCGTGGCGGGGCAGCCTGGCCGAGGACGTCCGGCATGACGTCAGCCCGCTCGGCGGGAGCCTGACCGGCCGGCTCATCCGCGAACGCCGGCTCCATCACATTCCCGATGCGGGGGCCGAGCCCAATCTCGCCCCGCGCCTTCGCGCTCGGGACGCAAGCGTCGGCGGCCAATCGTTGCTCTTCGCGCCGATGTTGAGGGAGGATCGCGGCCTCGGGTCGATCCTCATCGCCCGCTCGCCGCCGAAGCCGTTCTCCGACCGGGAGCAGGCTCTGTTGCAAAGCTTCGCCGATCAGGCGGCGATCGCGATCGAGAACGCGCGGCTGTTCCGGGAGACGCAGGAAGCGCTCGAGCAACAGAGGGCGTCGGCGGACGTCTTGAGCGTAATCGGCAAGTCGGTGTCGGACGCTGCGCCCGTGTTCGAAACCATCCTCGACGCCTGCCAGCGGCTATTCGGATCGGACGAAATCGGCGTCTATACGATCGGCGATGACAGCATGGTGCGGGTCGCGGCGTGGCGGGGCCCGCGGGCCGAGGAAGTCCGGCGCGACGTCACTCCGCTTGCCGACAGCGTGACCGGCCGCATCATCCGCGAACGCCGTACCCATCATATCCCCGATCTCAGGGCCGAGCCCAATCTGTCGGCGCTCGTCCGAGAACGGGTCGAGCGCCTCGGAAGCGTATCGCTCCTTTATGCGCCGATGCTGTGGGAGGATCGCGGCCTGGGCTCGATCCTCGTCGCCCGCTCGCCGCCGCGGCCGTTCTCCGATCGGGAGAAGGCGCTGTTGCAGAGCTTCGCCGATCAAGCGGCGATCGCGATCGAGAACGCACGGCTGTTCCACGAAACTCAGGAAGCGCTGGAGCATCAGAAGGCGACCTCTGATGTCCTGCAGGTGATATCGAGATCAACCTTCGATCTGGATTCGGTGTTCCGCACCCTGGTTGAAAACGCGGTTCGCCTCTGCGGCGCCCGGACCGGGATGATCTTCCAGCGCGACGGCGAGATGATGCGGCTAGCGGCGGCTGACGGGGCCACCGCCGAATTCGTGAGCTACGTACATGATCACCCCATTGCGCCCGGCCGCGCGACGGTGACCGGGCGGGCAGCGCTGGAACGGCGCACCGTCCACTTTCTGGATATCGAAAATGATCCGGAATATTCCTACGGCGGCCGATCGCTCGAGCGGTACCGGTCGATTGTTGGCGTGCCATTGATGCGCGATGGAACGCCGGTTGGCGTGTTCACTCTGTGGCGGCACCATGTCGAAGCGTTCTCGCCGCGCCAGATCGCGCTGGTCGAGACCTTCGCCGATCAGGCGGTGATCGCGATCGAGAACGCTCGCCTCTTCAACGAAACGCAGGAGGCGCTTGAGCGGCAGACCGCGACTGCCGACATCCTGAAGGTCATCGCGAGTTCACCGACCAACGTGCGGCCGGTGTTCGAGGCCATCGCGACGAGCGCCAACCGGCTGCTCGGTGGCTTCTCGACCACGGTGCTGAGGTTCGTTGGCGATGCGATTCACCTGGTGGCGTTCACCCCGACAAATCCGACGGCGGACGAAATCCTCAAGACATCATTCCCTCGGCCGCTGACCGAATTCCCGCCTTTCCTGCTCGTCCGCGATGGCGAAACCATCCAGTTCGCCGATACCGAGGCGGATCACGTGCCGTTCCTGAACCGGGAACTCGCGCGCCTGCGCGGCTATCGCAGCATGCTGTTCGCGCCGCTGATGAGCCGGAGCGCCGCGATCGGAATGATCAGCGTCACTCGCAGGGAGCCCGGCGCGTTTGCCGCTCATCAGGTGCAGCTGCTTCAGACCTTCGCCGACCAGGCGGCGATCGCGATCCAGAACGCACGCATGTTTGATGAAGTGCAGGCGCGCACGCGTGACCTCGAAGAGTCGCTGGAGCAGCAGACGGCGACCGCCGACGTGCTCAAGGCGATCAGCCGCTCAGCCTTCGATCTCGAAATAGTGCTCGAAAGTCTCATCTCGACCGCCATGCGTTTGTGCAATGCGAAGCAGGGAGTCATATTTCGCCGTCACGGCGACACCTACCGATATGCCGCGAGCCACATGCTCGTCGATCCCGCGTACCGCGCGCATGAGCAAATGGCCGAGATCAAGGCCGGCCGGGGGACCTTGATCGGACGCGTCGCCCTGGAGAATCGGACGGTCCTGATCACGGACGCATGGAACGATCCGGACTACGCGGAAAAGGACGAAGTTCGCCGCGGCAAGGTGAGGTCCATGCTCGGCGTGCCGCTCTTGCGAAATGGCGAACCCATCGGCGCGTTTGGGCTCGGACGCGAGGAGCCTGTCCCGTTCACGCCGCGCCAAATCGACCTTGTCACGACCTTCGCCAATCAGGCGGTGATCGCGATCGAGAACGTGCGCCTGTTCGACGAGGTGCAGGCGCGCACGCGCGACCTCACCGAGGCGCTGCAAATGCAGACCGCGACGTCCGACGTGCTGAAGGTGATCAGCCGCTCGGCGTTCGATCTGCAAGCGGTCTTCAACACGCTCGTCACGTCCGCCGTCGAGCTCGGCGGCGCCCTGACGGGCACGATCTGCGTGCGCGACGGCGATGTTTTTCGCTACCGCGACCCGATCGGCGCCGAGCATACGAGCGCGCTCGCCCAATATCTGAGGGATCACCCTGCGACGCCGGGACGCTCGACCATTGCGGGCCGCGTGCTGCATTCGGGCAAAGTCGAGCGCATTCCCGATTGCCTTGCCGACCCGGAATATGTCGTGCCGATGGGTGCTCTCGCGACCAACGTGCGCTCCCTGCTTGGGGTGCCGTTGCTCAGGAAGGAGGGGGTGGAGGGCGCCATCATCTTGACGCGCGCCGAGCCGGGAGAATTCACGGATCGGCAAATCGAGATCGTCCAGACCTTCGCCGATCAGGCGGTCATCGCGCTCCAAAATGTGCGCCTGTTCGACGAGGTGCAGGCGCGCACCAGGGAGCTCGCCGCCTCGCTCGATGACCTGCGCAAGGCGCAGGATCGCCTCATCCAGTCGGAAAAGCTCGCTTCCCTCGGCCAGCTCACCGCCGGCATCGCCCACGAGATCAAGAACCCGCTCAATTTCGTCAACAATTTCTCAGCGCTGTCGCGCGAGCTGGTCGGCGAGTTGGCCGACGTGATCAAGACCGCGCCGTTGGAAGACGCCCGGCGCGAAGAAGCGGAAGAGCTGATCGGAACCATCGAGGGCAATCTCGACAAGGTCGTGAGCCATGGCAAGCGCGCCGATTCGATCGTCAAGAACATGCTCCTGCATTCGCGCGAGGGCTCGGGCGAGCGCTCGACGACCAACGTCAACGCGATGGTGGAAGAAGCGCTCAATCTCGCCTATCACGGCGCGCGGGCGGAGAAGCCCGGCTTCAACGTCACGATCGCCAAATCGCTCGACCCGAACGCTGGCGCCGCGGACCTCTACCCACAGGAAATGACCCGCGTGCTGCTGAACTTGATTTCGAACGGCTTCTACGCGACGAACAACCGCAAACTGGCCGAGCCGAACGGAGCTTACGAACCCACGCTGACCGCCTCGACCCGCGATCTGGGGCAAAGCGTCGAGATCTCCATTCGCGACAACGGGACCGGCATTGCTGACGAGGTGAGGGCGAAGATGTTCAATCCGTTCTTCACCACCAAGCCGGCAGGGGAAGGCACCGGCCTCGGACTGTCGTTAAGCCATGATATCGTGGTCAAGCAGCATGGCGGGACGATGGAGGTCCAGAGCGCGGTAGGCGCGTTCACGCAATTCACCATCATCCTGCCGCGAGCGGGAGAGGGGCTATGAGCGCGCTGATCCTGGTCGTCGACGACGAACCGGACGTCGCCGAACTCTTCCGCCAGCAATTCCGCAAGGAGTTGCGCGCCTCGCGCTTCGACCTGGAGTTCGCCCAGAGCGCGCCGGAGGCGCTGGAACGCGTCGGCGCGGCGGAGGTGGCGAAGCTCATCCTCATCCTTTCCGACGTCAACATGCCGGGCATGAGCGGCATCGAGCTCTTGCCACGCGCGCGTCAGGCGCGGCCCGACGTGCCGGTGATCATGATCACCGCCTATGGCGATTCGGAAACGCGGCGGAAGGCGATCGAGGCCGGCGCGGCGGGCCTCTTCACCAAGCCGATCGACTTTCCCGAATTGCGCGGCGAGATAGTGCGCCGGCTGGACGCGGCGACGGATCTCCAATGACGGCGAAAATCCTCGTCGTCGACGACGAGCCCGATCTCGAGGACCTGGTCCGGCAGAAGTTCCGCCGCCAGATCAAGGACGGGTCGATTGCTTTCGGCTTCGCCCGCGACGGCGTCGAGGCCCTGGCCTTCCTCGCTGAAAACGGCGACTTCGACATGGTCGTGTCCGACATCAACATGCCGCGCATGGACGGGCTGACCCTGCTCGCCAAGCTGCAGGACGAAGCGACCCGGTTCTCGACCGTGATCGTCTCGGCCTACGGCGACATGGCCAATATCCGCGCCGCCATGAACCGCGGCGCCTTCGACTTCCTCACCAAGCCGATCGACTTCGCCGACTTCGAGACCACGGTGCGCAAGACGATCGCGCATGTCGCCGGCCTCAAGGACGCGCGGGCGCGGCAGGCTGCGGCGGAACGGGCGCACGCATCGCTGTCGCGCTATTTCTCGCCCAACCTCGCGCGCAGCCTCGCTGCCGACGCCAATGCGCTCGCGCCTGGCGGCGAACGGCGCGAGATCGCGACCCTGTTCACGGACATCGCGGGCTTTACGCCGTTGGTGGAGTCGCTCGATCCCAGAGAGCTCGCGAGTCTGCTCAGCGGCTATCTCGAAGGGATGACGGAAATCGTGTTCGCGCACGAAGGCACGGTCGCCAAGATCATCGGCGATGCAATCCACGTCCTGTTCGGCGCGCCCGCCGAACAGCCCGACGCGGCGAAGAGAGCGATCGCCTGCGCGCTTGCGCTCGACGAGTTCGCTGAAGCATACCGCCGCGAATGGAATGCGCGCGGCGCGCTTCTCGGCGCGACCCGGATCGGCGTTCACGCGGGACTGGCGATCGTTGGCAATTTCGGTGGCGGGCGGCTCTTCGACTACACGGCTTACGGCGACACAATCAACACCGCGGCGCGGCTCGAGGCGGTCAACAAGCAGCTCGGCTCTCGCATTTGCGTGAGCGCGGCCGCCGCCGAGCGCGCGCCGGGGTTCATCGGCCGCCCGGTGGGCGATCTCAGGCTGCGCGGCCGGAGCGGGCCGCTGCGCGCCTACGAGCCGCTGGCCGCCGACGAGGCGGGAAGTCCGGCGGCGAAGGCCTATGCCGACGCCTTCGCCAAGCTTGAAGCGCGCGAACCGTCAGCGGTCGCCGCCTTCGCCGCGCTGGTCGGCCTGAGCCCGGCCGATCCGCTGGCGCAATATCACCTGAAGCGGCTTCTGAACGGCGCGGTGGGGACGGAGATCGTGACGCACTAAGGCTCGCGCGATCAAAGCCCCAACTCGGTCAGCCCGGGATGCTCGTCGGGACGACGGCCGGCAGGCCAGAAATACTTGCGGTCAGTTTCGGCGATCGGCAGGTCGTTGATGCTGGCGAAGCGCCTGCGCATGAGGCCGTGCTCGTCGAACTCCCAGAGTTCGTTGCCGTAGGAGCGGTACCACTGGCCGCTGTCGTCATGCGATTCGTAGGCGAAACGCACCGCCATCCGGTTGTCGCGAAACCCCCACAGCTCCTTGATGAGCCGGTAGTCGAGCTCCCTCTTCCATTTGCGCGTGAGGAATGCGCGGATGGCGTCCCGGCCGTCGATGAACTCGACGCGATTGCGCCATCTGCTGTCCTCCGTATAGGCCAGCGACACGCGCGCCGCATCGCGGCTGTTCCAGGCATCCTCGGCGAGACGGACCTTTTGCACTGCCGATTCCGGCGTGAACGGCGGCAGCGGCGGACGGTCGGTCATATCCACTTGTCAACCTCCCTTTGCGGCCAGCTCGGCACGCAGCGCCGCGTTCTCGGATTCGAGAGCCTGGAGACGCGCCCGCAATGGCGCGAGCGCGGGGGCGAGTTCGGCTTCGCTGAACCGCGGCGTGATGTGCTGCGGGCAATTCCAGTCGAAGGCGGCCAGATGGATGACGAGGCCCCGCTCGACCTTGGCCCGATAGCCCGGCAGGGTCAACTTCGCGGCTAACTCCGGATCGGCGGCCAGATCCCTTGCCTCGATGTGGGCATAAATCTTGAGGCGGCGTCGGTTCGGATAATCCATCAGGATCAAGGCGGCGCAGTCGTCGGATGCGAGGTTGCCGGTGCTAATATATTGGCGGTTGCCGCGAAAGTCCGCGATAGCCAGCGTTCGATCGTCGAGGATGCGGATGAAGCCGGGAGGGCCGCCCCGGTGCTGGACATAGGGCCAGCCGCTCTCGGACACTGTCGCCATATAGAAGCTGTCGCGCCCGGCGATGAACGCGATTTCCGCTTCGGTGAAACGATCGGACGGGCGGTCGCCCTTGAAGGCGGCCCAGTAGTCGCCGCTGCCGTTGACGTCTTGCGCGGCGCGAACCCCGGTCGTAGCGGCGATGTCAAGAAATCCATAAAGCATGGCGCGGGCGCTCCACTCGGAGGAATAAGGGCCGGCGCGGCGCTTCGGGCGATGCCGGTGCCCCGTGATGTGCATAGACCATTCCAGGAATTCTAATAATCTGCTATTCTTGGGAATCATTATTTCGAATTATGAAAGAACGATGGACCGATTCGAACTCGATGTCCCTTCTGGTCTCCGTCGTGGAATGCGGCAGCTTTTCGGCTGCGGGCCGGAAGCTCGGCGTGCCGCTGCCGACGGTCAGCCGCAAGATTTCCGAGCTCGAACAACGCCTGAATGCGCGGCTCCTGACCCGCTCGACGCGCGCGCTTGCTCTCACCGAGGCGGGGGCAGCCTACCTCGCCGCCAGCAAGCGCATCCTCGACGAACTGGGCGAGGCCGAGCGGGCGGCGTCGGGCGCCTACGCCGCGCCCAGGGGTGATCTCGTCATCACCGCGCCGCTCGTTTTTGGCCGGTTGCATGTCCTTCCGGTCCTGACCGACTTTCTGACCCGATGGCCCGAGATCAACGTCCGGTTGGTCCTATCCGACCGCAACCTCCACCTCATCGACGACCATGTCGATATGGCCGTGCGGATCGGCGCTCTGGCCGACAGTGCGTTGGCGGGGACGAAACTCGGCGCCGTGCGCCGGGTCGTATGCGGCAGTCCTGAATACTTTGCCGCTCACGGCGTTCCGAAACGGCCGGAGGACCTGCGCGCATTGACGGCGGTTACCTTTGACCAGTTTTCCTCGTCAGAACATTGGATCTTTGCGGACTCGAGGTCGAGGCGCGAGTTCCGCGTCCCGGTGCGCTCGCGTCTTTCCGTCAATACCGCGGAGGCGGCGATCGACGCGGCGGTTGCGGGCCTGGGCGTCACCCGCGTCCTCTCCTATCAAGTCGCCGAAGCGGTTTCGGGCGGAAGAGTTGAGATCGTGCTCGCCAACTACGAGCCTCACCCGGCGTCGGTCAGCCTCATCCACGCCGGCCAACTGACGCCGCTGAAGGCGCGGATGCTGCTCGATTTCGCTGCGCCCCGGTTGAGGGCCCGACTGTCAGACGCCAGCAGAATCCTGGGAGGCAAAACGCAGTAACCGGCCCTTGCAAATTCTGTCGAACAAATCGTTTTCGAAAACCAGAATCCATGCTATGCCTTTCCCATTCGCCGGATCGAACCCGCGCCTCGCCAGTCGCCCGGCGGTGAAGTGAAAGGGGGAGGTTTTTTTATTTTTTTCGCCGTAGCCCATTGAAAAGCCCCGAATCGGACGAATAAAACCAAGCAAATCCAAGCATTTTTGCTTGGTTTTGCTTGGTCTGGTTTGGAACGATTTGGCCGCCGAGTCGAACCCTCGACCTCGTGCTGACTGTTGCCGCTTGCTACTGCGCCGCCTGAACGTTGGGGAACGCAATCTCGATCAGCGTGCCCTGCTCGCGGCGGCTCTTGATCGAGAACTCGGCCTTGTTGGCCTCGACCAGCGCCTTGGTCAGCGGCAGGCCGAGGCCGGCTCCGCCCTTCGCCCCGGCCTTGCCGACCTGGCCGAACGGCGCGAGCGCGAGGCCGACTTCGTTTTCGCTCATGCCGACGCCGGTGTCGCGCACCCGGATCACCGCCTGCCCGGCGGCGTCGAGGGCGGTCGAGACGATCACCTGCCCGCCCGGCTCGTTGAACTTCACCGCGTTCGACATCAGGTTCAGCATGATCTGTTTGAGCGAGCGCTCGTCGACCATCACCCGCGGCAGGCGATCGTGGAGCGAGACGCGCATGATGACCCGCTCGCGCGCCGCCTGCGGCTGCATCAGCGACACGCACTCGCGGATGACGCTGTTGGCGTCGACGGCGGCGAAGGCGAGTTCGAGCTTGCCCGCCTCGATCTTGCTCAGATCGAGCAGGTCGTCGGCGAGACTCGTCACGTGGCTGCCGGAGGCGTGGATATCCTTGAGATAGTCCTTGTAGCGCTCGTTACCGACCGGGCCGAAGCGCTCCTCCATCATCACTTCGGAGAAGCCGAGGATGGCGTGCAACGGCGTGCGGATTTCGTGGCTAACCTGTGCGAGAAAGTCGGTCTTGGCGGCGCTCGCGGCGAGGGCGGTGTCGCGCGCGGCGATGAGGCGCCGCTCGGCCTCGCGCTCGCGGGTGAGATCGCGCGCAAGCGCGCAAAAGTGCGGGGCTTCGCTCGGACCGATCCGCGCCAGCGTCAGCGCCAGTGGAATCGAACCGCCGCCGCGATCGCGCCCGACTGCCTGCAGCGGCAGAAAGCGCGCTTCGGCCTCGCCGGCGCGGCTTAAGGCCTCGAGCCTCGCGGTTGTCTCGGGGTGGCTCTGCGGCGCGAGCAGCATCAGGACGCTCTCGCCCGCGATCTCGTCCTGGCGATAGCCGAACAGCCGCTCGGCCGGCTCGTTCAGCGACAGGATGCGGCCGGCGGCATCGAGGGTAACTGCGCCGTCGGTCGCCCGGTCGAGCATCGCCTGAAGATCGCTGGCCGAACCGTTGCGCATCGGCGCCTCGCGTTCGGCCGCGCGCAATCTGGCCTGCAGTTCCCCTTCCGGCGAGCGACGCAGCGCGATCAGCGTCGCCGGCGCGCCGTCCCATGCGATCGCTTGGGCGCGCCCGTCGACGAACAGAATCTGACCGTCCGCCCTGACGATAGCGACCGAGCCTGCATCCTCGGCCGGTATCGCTTGCGGGTCGCGATCGCGGAACATCGCGGCAAGCCCGTTCGCCGCTTCGAAGTCCGCGAAGTCGCCGTAGCCGATGAGGTCGAGGAGCGTCCGGTTGGCGTAGAGCGGGCGCGCGTCGCGGGCGACCAGAACCCCGATCGGCAGGCGGTCGAGAACGGCGCCGGCGTTGCCCCGAACCTCCTCGCCGTCGGCGCGGCCGGCCAAGGCCGGCTCGCCTTCCCGCCCTGCCGACGGCTCGCCAAGCGCGACGATCGTCAACTCCGCCCGTTCGCCCGGGCTCTCGTCGCGCGAAGCCGGCGTCCGCCCGACGAGCGCGCGCGCGATCTCGCGGAAGGCGTCGCGCTCGCTCCGGGTGAGCTCGACGCTGTCGGCGGGGAACCCATGCGGCAGCTCGCGGGGGCTCAGCGCGTCGAGCGCGCCGGGGCGGATGGGAACGATGTTCGACGCCGAGGGAAGCGCCGCCTGGCGGAGGACGTAAATCGCCGCCGTGCGCTCAGCCAGCGGTGCCTCGGCCTCGCCTGCCGATGCGCGCTCCGTGGGCCCCGCCTGCCAAGGGTCCGCTAGCGGAGCGTCGTCTCGCCCGCCTCGGGCAGCGCCGGCGCGGATTCGCTTCCATCCGCATCGAGGGATGCCGCTTCGGGAGCATCCTCCGGAGCGGCGAAATCCAACGGTTCCGCGCCGCCATCAGGATCTTGGGCTTTGCCTTGAGGCTCGTCGGCGCCCAGGGCGCCGGCAGGTTCGATCGCCGCCTCCGGGGGTTGATCGTCCTTCGCGGGCGCCGGCGCCGCCTCTGCTTGGTTCGAAGCAGCGACGTCGATCTCCTGGCCCAGCACGCCAAAACCGCGATAGCCCAAAAATTCTCGGTCGTGGTCGAATAGCGGCGCCGCCGAAAGCGTGACCAGCCGGCGCCGATCCAAGCCTGGGAGCGGCCAGCCGACGGCGATCCCGGAGAAGGTTTGCCGACCGGCAAGGGCACGGATGAGCTTGTCGCCACAGTCGAGTTCGGCGCGGCGGAGCAGGACCTCGACCGACTCGCCACGGTGGGGCGCGTTGGCGCCGACCGCCGCGGCAAGGATGGGATGCGCCGCGCCAAAACGGCCCCCTTCGTCAAGGGTCCAAAGGAAGCGAGAATTCGGCGGCGGGGTCCGCTCAAAACCGGCTCCGGGGGTTCCTCAGGCGGCAGAGCGTCGCGGCCGCCCGCGGGCGGAGGCGGCTCGGCAGTCGCGGCGCCCAGGGCCGGAATCGACGCCAAAAGCAAAGTCGTGCCCGCTGGCGCTAGGACACGGACGCAGCGCAAATTGACGCTCGTCGGCCGCCGTTCGATGACGAAACGCATGCCTTCGAGCCGTGGCGGCCGGCCGATCGGCAACGTCGCCGCCAGATGGCGCAAGCGACGCGCGCTCGGCCCCTCGCCCCGGACGAGCCGGGCCTCGAGGGCGTCGGTGTCGTCGACCCCGAACAAGGCGAGCAGCGCAGGGCTCGCATCGACGATGCGCGCCGGCGGGCTTGCGATCGCCAATCGCGCGTTGTCACTGAGCCACTCCGTCGGCGCAAGCCGCAGGTCGAAGGCCGCGGCTCCCTCATGCGACTGGACCGCGGGCTCAGGGGCGGACGGCGACGGCGAGTAGGTCAAAGTCGGCGCTCGTGAATGACGCTGCGATGGGCGCGGGCGGCGGCCGTTCGGGCCGACGACTCGGGCCTTATCCTTAGCGAAAGCTTAACGCCATCGGGGCGATTTCACCACGGCGCCGACGCCGATCACTAGGGACAAGGTTAAAATTTTTGGGTGCGGCGCAAAATTTGTTGCACTGCAGCAAAAAGCTCGGTATAGGATCCGCAAACAGCGGGCGCCGATTCGCTGTCGGAGCCGAAAGGGAAGAAAATGTCCAATTCGCCGTTTGAGATTCCAAATGAGTTGCGCGACTTCGCCGAGCGCAGCGTCGAACAGGCGCGCAAGGCGTTCGAGGGCTTCCTTGCCGTAGCCCAGCGGGCGACGGGCGCGGCTGGCGATGCGACCAACACGTCGCAAAGTGGCGCGAAATCGGTCAGCGCGCACGTCCTGGCCTATACCGAGCAGAACGTGAACGCCGCGTTCGACCTTGCTCATAAGCTGGTCAAGGCGAAGGATCCTCAGGAAGCCCTGGCGCTTCAGAGCGAATACATGAAGGCCCAGCTCGCCGCGTTGCAGAATCAGGCCAAGGAGCTCAGCGCCATCATCCAGAAGAGTGTGACGCCCGGCTCGTCCTGAACACCGGCCGCGTTTCCATCCAAGTCAATCGTCAAATCTTGAGGTTCATCATGGCTGCCACGTCGAAGAAAAGCTCCGCCGCCCAGGCGGCTCGGTCCGAAGAGGGCCTTGTCGCCCCGCGCACTGTATTCGTCTTGCCGCGGGCCTCAGCGGAGGATGCCGCGGCGAGTTCGTCCGCCGCTAAGGACGGCGTCGCCGCAGCATTGCCAGTTGCGGAGATTCAACAGAGCTTCCGCAGCGCGCTTGAAAAAGGCGTCGTCGAATCGCGCGCCGCCTTTGCCAAGGCCAAGACCCATGCCGATGAAACGGCGAGCGCGTTCGAGGTCAGCTTCGCCGCCGCCAAGGACGGCGCGCTCGCCATTAACGCCAAGGCGCTCGAAGCGCTGCGCGCCAACGCAGACGCGAACTTCGACTTCCTGAAATCGGTGTTCGCGGCCAAGTCGCTGTCCGACGTCATCGCGCTTCAGACCGAGTTCGCCCGCAAGCAGGTCGAAACGATGACGAGCCAGACCAAAGACATCGGCGCGCTGACACAAAAGGCGATGGCGGACGCCGTCGGGCCGATCAAGGAACGGATGGCGAAATCCTTCAAGATTGCTGTCTGATCGGATTTTGCCCCGTGGCGGCGCGGTCCTCCCTCGCGTCGTCAATAGACGCCGTTCGCAGTTGCGGGCGGCGTCTTTTTATCCCCGGCCGCGCATAGCCGCTGGGCGGAACGCGGGTCTTGCGCGCCTTGCGCTTTGACACTAGTTTCCCGTCCGAACGGGATCGGGCCGCCATAGCTCAGTTGGTTAGAGCGCTAGATTGTGGATCTAGAGGTCCCCCGTTCGAGCCGGGGTGGCGGTACCATGAAAATCAATGACATCGGTCGTTTCGGTCGCAGTAAGGCAGCAATATCATGCCTCGCACCGCTGTCACGACGTGCAGTCCTTCCATGGCGAACGTTATAGGCTCAGCCGAGTCCGCCGCTGATCAGGACGCTGCGGCGGCCTCGTCCGAGCGGTTCATCGACAATCGCGAGGCGGCGATCTGATGGATGGCGAGGCGGATATCGCGATTGTCCTGCATGAACCGGTCGAAATCGATCTTTCGCAGCACGAGAAGCCGGCAATAGGTCATGGCGACGACGTCGGCTTGCCGCGTCATGCCGGTGAGGAGCGCCATTTCGCCGAACAGGTCGCCCGTGCCGAGCGGGATGCGGCGATCGGGAAGGACGACTTCGGCCGCACCGGAGGCGATGAAGTAGCAGGCGTCCCCCCGGTCGCCGTTGCGCACGATGAGCTCGCGCGGGACGGCGAAACGGGGCCTGAGCAGCTTCTGAACCCGCTCGAGCTGCTGGTCGCTGAGACCGGCGAAGAGCTCGAGGCGTCCGATCAGCTGGCGGGTATCGAGGCCGAGGTCGAAACGGGGCCGGGTCTCTCTCGCCTGCGTATCCTCGACGCTCCCCTTGAGATCCTCGTAGACCTCGGTGGCGATTAGGCCTTCCTTGAACAGGGCGTCGTAGCGGCCCATTTCGCGTCGCAACGCCGATTGGCGCAGGAACCGCGCTTCGAGCGCCGCGGCGTACTGAGGATATTGCCGGCGCAGCGCGTCGAGCGCGGCCGTCGTGCGCTTGATCCGCTCCTTGAGGATGGCGTCGATGAGCTCGACGACCCGCTCGCCGAAGATCGAGCGCGACCGCGCTGCGTGGGGGCCGGCGAGCTCCTGGATCAAAAGGCGGGTCACGAGCAGCATTTCGAACCGGTCGCCGAGGCGATCGGCGAGGAAGCGCACGATGCCGAGGCGCCGGTAGAGGAAATACGCCGCCTTGAAACCAAGCGGGAAAGTGAGCGCCGCTTCGGCGGCGCGCTTGTAGCCGATGCGCCCCCCGCTCCTCGCGCCTTCACCCAGGGCTTCGGCGTTCCGCAGCAGCGCCTGCACGGTGACGGGCGAGGCGGCGCGCTCCGCCATGATTTCAAGCGCCAGCATACGTTCCTGGTTTCCGAGCGCCACCAGCGCGATCGCCAAGCGCTCATGATCGGTCAGGCCGGCCTCACCGGCGCCGCGCAACTTCGCCGCCGCGATCCCGGCCTCATAGGGCGCGAGAGCGCTGCTGAGGGCGGAAAGCGAGATTTCGTGCTCGCGCCCGGTGGCGCGAATGGTTTCCGCGATCTCGGCGTAGGAGAGCGCGAGAACCCGGTCGCGCAAGGCCTGGTCGACCGGCGACAGGCGATCGAGGCGGAGAAGGTGAATGACGGCTCTCAGCGTCGTGCCGTTGACGAGGAGCGTGAACAGCACCAGGCCGGTCGCGAGCACCGCCACGAACCGCTGCACATCCGGCGTCAGCGCCCGATTCTCGGTCACCGCGAGCGCCAGCACGAGAGTTAACGCGCCCCGCAGTCCGCCCCAGGCGATGGCAATCTTGTAGGCGGTGCTAATCGGCTGGGTGAGCCTGGCCAAGCTCAAAAGCGGCAGGAGCAGAAACAGCACCAGGAGACGGGCGCCGAAGGCCGCGGCAATCAGGACCGCAATCAGCACGAGGTCGTGGAACTGAACGTCAAGCAGCAGCCTCGGCACCAGAATCGAAGCGAGCACGAACACCAGCGAATGGGCCCAGAAGGCGATCTGGGCCCAAAGATCGGTGATGAACGACCAGTTGTAGGGCGTGATGCGCGACCGTCCGGAGGCGCTGACGGTCAACCCGGCGGTAAGCACCGCGACCACGCCCGAAACATGAAAGAGACGCTCGGCGCCGATGAACACCAGATAGGCGAGCGCGACCGTCAGCGTCGCTTCGGCCAGCCGATCGTCACGGGTCCAGGGGATCAGCTGCAGAAAAGCCCGCCCGGCCAGCACGCCAAGCACGGCCCCGCCGAGGAAGGCGACCACGAATTGCACCGCGCCGCCGACGATGTCGGGCTGGCGTCCCGAGACGATCATCCCGAGCAGCACCACGAACATCACGATCGCCGCGGCGTCGTTGAGAAGCGCTTCGCCCTCGACGAGGCGGGTCAGACGCGCCGGGGCGCCGACATCGCGGAACACCGCAATGACGGCCGCCGGGTCGGTGGTCGCCACGACTGAGCCGAGCAGCAGGCAGACCACCAACGGCAGGCCGGAAAATGGCCAAAGCGCGAGGCCGACCGCTCCGGTGGTGACGACGGTCGCGACCACAGCGAGCATCAGGATCGGGGCGGCGTCCTCGAGCATCCGGCGAACGTCGCTGGTGATCGCGCCGTCGAAGACCAAGAGCGGCAGGAAAACGTAGACGAAGGTTTCGGAACTGACAGGCAAATTGGCGAACATCCCGGCGACGTCGCCGAAGCGGGCGGAGAGCGACGTGTGCACCAGAACGATCGACCCCGCGCCGATCGCCACGCCGATGACGGCCAGAAGCACGACCGGCGACAGCTTGAGGCGCACCGCCACCGGCTGGGAGACGGCCACGACGACCAGCAAGGTCGCGAGCACGCCCAGGACCAGGACGATATCGAACATTGGTTCCGTATTCCGATGCGGCGGGCGCGCCGTGAGACAACCGGCGGATTATGCCCGGCCTTCTCACTGAACGCGAGCAATCGCCGTCTCATCAGGCACAGATCAGTGCCTTAAGCGGTCAAATTCCAATCGGAAATATTACCCCGGAGGATGTGCGCATGACCACCAAGAAGGCACCGGCGACAGTGTCAGGCTGAATTGGCGCAGCGTCCATTGGCAAGTCCCGAGAAGAACAAATGGCTGTCGAAAAGAGTGCGCCCAGGGAAATAGTACGCTAAGAAAGAGCACAACTACTGTGAGCTAGATCACAGCGCGTGGCTTAGTTTCCTGCTCCAACTACATCTCCCAAGGGGAGTCAATTGAGTTCTTGTTGGGCTTTATTTTGCAGCAGTTGGTATCGTTTGTCCAAATATCTAATGAGTAAGACTTGTATGCGGTTAAATTACGGGCCTCGAATTTTTCGGTCGAACGTTCGCGGCGCATATTTGTAAACGACAGGGACATGCTAGCGAGTATTATCGCGCGAATTGATCGTACTGTCAGCGATGTCAGTCGGTATATCACCGACATTCCCTCCCGGCCGTCGAAAGTCTACCCGACCGCAAACTTCGCGACCACGCTAAGAAGGAAGCGACACCATGGCCTCCCGCCGCAATCCCTCTAAGGCTCATGTGACGAGCGGCCGTAAGCCCTCGGCGCCCCGACCCCTCTCCGACAAGCCATTCCGGCACGGCGTCCAGTCTCAGCGGCCAAAGGTCAGAGTCCCGTTGGGCGCCAAACTGCCTACTGCGCGCGGAGGGCCGGGCGGTTCGGGAGGCTCGGGTGGGTCCGGTGGGTCCGGAAGCTTTCCTTTTTTCGTTTACAACGGCGGTCCCGTGGTGACCAGCCCACAAGTTTACAACATTTTTCTCGGCGATTGGACGAGCGCCGCCAACCAGTCTAGAGCAGCCCGCCTGAATCAGTTCATCACCGATCTGATGAACAGCAGCTTCATGAACACGCTGTCTCAGTACGGATGCGGTTCGACGGGAACGTTCATCCAAGGGGTCTTTATCGCCAACACAAACAATAATCTCTTGGACAGCGAGTTGCAGACATTCATTCAGACCGCAATCAATAACAATGTACTCCCCGAGCCGATACCGAACAGCAATATTGTCTACATATTCTTCCTCGACAACAACACCGGGGTGAACGACGGCGCGAACATTCTCTGCGAGCCCAGTGGCGACAACGCCTTCGGCTATCACTCGTTCTTCACCACCGCCGCAGGCAATTCTGGCTATTACGCGGTCGTACCCGGCTTGACGAATGCCTGTTTGGCCAACTCTTGTCCTGGCGGAAACCCCGGCTGCTCATTGCAAACCACAATGACCCAGGAACAGCGTCAGACGAAAGTGCTGTCGCACGAGTTCACCGAAATGATTACGGACCCACAAGTAGGGTCCAACTTCGCGTGGAACGACCCAACCGATTTCAACTCCGGCGAAGCGGGAGACATATGTAACTTTCTCGCTCCTGGCGCGATTACGGTTGGCCCCAATACGTGGACCGTTCAACCCATTTACAGCAAGACGGACGACATGCAGACCGACGGCGCCACCACCTGCATTTTTGGCGCCTCCAGCCCATACCCGTCCCTGATGCCAAACGTCACGCTCGTCATCGAGCGCAGCACCTTCGGGAAAGATGAGGTGAACGCGGAGACCAACCAGGGCAGCAGTTCTTACCAGTACGCCGACGCGTTCTATGTGGTCTTGTACGGGTTCAGTCCCGACGAGCTCCAACTGAATGCTGGAAATCTGACCAATCCGCCAAATCTTCCCGGCTTCTCCGGCTCATTCAACGGGCTTCCGGAAATTCAAATCGCCTTCGACAAGGCTACTGGCGTTCAGCTGGAAGACATAACCCAAACCCAGATGATCCAGAACATCGTGTTCCCTTTCAACATCATTTTCTCTGGCGTCAACGCGTTCAATGCGGTGCCTGCCAACCCAGGGTTCGAGGACTACGTTCTCACGGCCACGGTCACTCTGACGCCCTTCGGGAACTATCCCGAACTCAATGTCACCCGAAGCGATAGCGCGCCGTTCCAGCTTGTTCTTCAGTCCGATCCCTACATGACGGCCGGAGAGACCTGGTATCTAAGCAACGACATGCGAGTGTTCTCGGTGACGCCCGCGAACTCTTATGCCCGGTCAAGCGCCGCTCAAGAATTCGTCCACACTGTTCACTGATCCGAATACCTATATCCAAAGCTTGATTGACGAATTGAACACGTTTTACAACAACAACGCAGCGAGTGTCCAACATCCATTCGACACAATCACCGGCAGCGAAGACCAGTCAGCATTGGAATTGTCGCAGGACTACGGCGGTAACCCAGTGTATAACTTCGGGCTCGCGCGCGTTAACTTGCAGGGCGATACGGCCAGCAATGTCCGTACGTTCTTCCGGCTGTTTATCAGCTCTTCGCCCGACACCACTTACGACCAGAGCACGACGTTTCGTAGGCATCCCCAAACCGATTCGATGGGCAACAACATCATGGGGACCGAAGTGCCGCTGTTGGGCTTCGTGACGAACGACATGCCGTCAACGATCCCGTTCTTCGCCGCGCCAAGGATCGATTCGACTTCGGCGTCGATGACCACTCAGCCGGACCCCAAGAACATCCAAACCATTCCGGACCCCAACATAAGTCCGGCGCCGCCTGCCGGGTCGCTCGTTGAGGCGTATTTTGGTTGCTATCTCGACATCAACCAACCGGCAAAACAGTTTCCCCTCAATCCTTCGACGGCCTCGACTACCGACGGGCCGTGGAACTCCAGCGAGATTTTGTCTATCCCAAGCCTCATTATGGGCAATCACGCCTGCCTCGTCGCGGAAATAGCATACGATCCCGACCCCATTCCCCCGTCTGCAAACGCCTCGACGTCAGACAAGCTTGGCCAACGCAATCTCGCCTGGGGCTACTCGAACGCCGGCGGATCGAGTGCGGGCGGCTCAGCAGCCGCGCGCACCGTCCCCACGCTGTTCAATCTCCAAACGACAAAATTCGCCAATTCAAACGGCGCCATGCCCGACATGCTTTGGATCGATTGGGGCAGCACCCCGGTTGGGAGCGTCGCATCGATATATTGGCCGCAAGCGAGCGCAGATACGGTCCTACAGCTTGCTTCGCTTATAAGCCCCGTCAAGGCGTTGACCAAGGTCGACCAAAATACCGTTCAGTGCACAACCGGGAGCGTCACCCTTGTTCCGATTCCGCCCGGCACGAGTCCTAATCTCGCGGGTCTTATTACCGTTGAACTCCCCTCGAGCGTCCTCGTCGACCAGGAATTCAATATTGTTGTACGGCGTATCAGTACGCGTTCAGCCGAAATACTTCGAGACAACGAGCTGGCTGTCGGCGGGTATTCGTCCTGGCGATACGTCGTCGGGGCCTTCCAGATTAGAATCCGCACGAATAGAGCGAACCTATTGCTACCCGGTGAGGAAAATCTATTGGCGGTATTCAAATGGAAGTTGGAGCAGATTCCAACCAGCAACAGATGGTATCCCGTCCTTGACCGTTACGTCGAGCAGATTGTTGGCAAAGTCGACGGTCTGGGGGGAAATGGCGCGACTGTCCCGCCATCGCTGCAGGGATTCGAGGGCCCCACGAAGCATAGGGGGCCGCCGCGCGAGCAGCAAACGCGAGAATACATGGGCAAGGTATCCGGACTTGTCTACGATAGATTCGGTGACTTCGAGAAGTTTCACTTCCGTACGGAGGAGGGCCACGAATTGCTCTTCGACAGTCATGAGATCGAGATCGAACGGCTCGTGAGATACGCGTGGAAGAATCGTGTCGTTGTGACTATTTGCGTCGAACGCCGCGAGCCATTTGCCCCAGTAGCTCTGGTTTTTCGCAGGTTTCCGCTGCTCGAACACTGAAACTCGGGTTCATCTCGGAACGTCGGCCTGCGATAGGCTTTTCGGTTCGTAGGGGCAGAGATCGACCAGCACGCAGACGCCGCACAGCGGCTGGCGCGCCCTGCAGACGTATCGCCCATGGAGGATCAGCCAATGATGTGCGTGCGGAAGAAACCGCTTCGGAATGACGCGCATCAACTCATCTTCGACCTCGCGCGGCGTTTTTCCCGGCGCGATGCCTAGCCGGTTTGCGAGGCGAAAGACGTGGGTGTCGACCGCCAGCGTCGGCTCGCCGAAGGCAGTGTTGAGTACCACGTTTGCCGTTTTGCGCCCGACGCCGGGCAGCGCCTCCAGCGCCTCTCGGTCGCGCGGCGTCCGGCCGCCGTGCTGCTCGACGATCGCTCGCGAGAGAGCGATGACGTTCTTGGCCTTGGTTCGATAAAGCCCAATCGTCTTGATCCGCTCGGCGAGCCGCTCGACGCCGAGCGCCGCCATCTTCTCCGGCGTGTCGGCGATTGCGAACAGCGGCGGCGTGACCTTGTTGACGCCAGCGTCGGTCGTTTGCGCCGACAACACCACCGCCACCAGGAGCGTGAACGGACTGACGTATTGGAGCTCGCCCTTCGGCTCCGGATTGGCGGCAGCCAGCCGCTCGAAGATCGCCTCGGCCCTCGCCGCCCTCGCCTCCCGGGACTCCTTCCGCGCCATGTCGGTTTATAGGCGCCCGCAGCCGGCGCGCCAAGCGCGAGTGCGACTAAAGCGCGTGTTGCCATGCGCCTCAGCGCCACGCATTATGCCTGCTTGGGCTTGGGCTTTGGCGGCGCGCCGCTGTGTGAACTGCAAGATCGGGAGGAACTGGAATGAAATCGGTCAAGGGAATGTTGATGCTGGCGGGGGCGCTTTGCACGTCGCTCGCCGGCGGAGCGGCGTGGGCCGCGGACAACAAGGTTGTCATCGGCGACATCGACGACATGTCCGGGCCCTACGCGGACATCATCGGCGTCCCCGGCATCGAGGCGATCAAAATGGCGATCGCCGATTTTGGCGGTTCGGTCCTCGGCCAGCCCGTCCAGATTCTGACGTTCGACCACCAGAACAAGCCCGATCTCGGGGCGCAGAAACTTCGCGAATGGGCCGATACCGACGGCATGACGATGCTGCTCGGCGGCTCGAATACCGGCGTCAGCCTCGCGATGTCGGCCGCCGCAAAGGAGAAAAAGATCCCGTTCTTCGCAATCGGCGCGGCGGGCGCGTCGCTGACCGGCAAGGACTGCACGCCCTATACGATCCACTACGGCTATGACACGACCGCGCTCGCCAATGGCACAGCCAGGACCATCATCGAGCAAGGCGGCAAGAGTTGGTTCTTCCTCACGGCGGACTACGCGTTCGGCAAGCAATTGGAAGCAGGGGCGACCGATGTCGTAAAGGCAGGCGGGGGCTCCGTGGTCGGCGACGTTCGCGTACCCCTCGGGACGTCGGACTTCTCATCCTATCTCCTCCAGGCGCAGGGATCGGGCGCGCAGGTGCTCGGCCTCGCCAACGCGGGCGCCGATACGTCGAACTCGCTCAAGGCGGCAGCGGAATTCGGCCTCACCAAGACGATGCGGCCCGCGGCGCTCCTCGTGTTCTTGTCCGACGTTCATGCGATGGGCCTCGATGTCGCTCAAGGTCTGGTGCTGACGACCGCCTGGTACTGGAACACGAGTGACACGACGCGGGCCTTCGCCAACCGCTTCTTCGAAAAGACCAAGAGGATGCCAACCTTCCCGCAGGCGGCCTTCTATTCCGCTACCCTCACCTATCTCAACGCGGTCAAGGCGGTCGGCTCGACCGATCCCGACAAGATCATGGATGAGCTTCGCAAGACGAAGGTCAACGACGTTTTCGTCACTGACGGCGTGATCCGCCCCGATGGACTGCTCGAGCACGACATGTACATCGTTCAGGTGAAGACGCCCGCCGAATCGAAAGGCGATTGGGACTATTACAAGATCCTCAAGACAATGAAGGGCGAAGAGGCGTTCGGCAAGCTCGCCGAACTCGACCTGTCCCCTGCTCAAGAAGTGACAACGGCCAAGGAGCCTCTTGCGGCGTCTCGACCCGAGGCGTCGCATGAGACTCCGCGGTCGTTAAGGCTTCACAAGACCGCGACCAGGGCCGGAAATCGCCAAATCGCCACTTTCGGTTCACAAAGCGCTCAGCGTTGACGTGCTTCGATGCCGGGTGAATGATGCTCGGTTGCGCGACAAGGCGGCGATGACGATGGGCCCGGATCCCGCTGGCGCGGTGACAGCCTTCAATCGTTTTGGCTTCGGCGCCCGTCCGGGCGACCTCAGCGCCGCCGCCGGCGATCCACGCGGGTTCCTGCTCGAGGAATTGTGGACCTCGAATATCGCGTTGATTCGCGATCGCGCTCCGCCACCCGGCCCGGCGGCTCTCCAGGCCTATTACCTCGAGCAGCAACAAATACGAACCGAGCGGATGAAGTTGGCTCAGGCGTCACCGGCCGCCGCGGAGAAGCCGATGATTGCTGCTGGTCCGGCCGCTCTGTCCATGACGCCGCCGCCCGGTTGAACAGATGCGCGTGGCCGCAGAGGGCGCCGCCCGCCTGCTTGCGGCGCCTGAGGGGCTGCGGATCGCGGCGCTGGCCTTCGACGGTTTCGACACCCATCAGAACGAGGGCGCGGCGCAGGGGCTGCTGGCCCAACGGCTGCAGGGGCTCGACGCCGCCTTCGACGCGTTCGAGACCGACCTCAACGACGCCTGGAGGGACACGGTCGTCGTCGCGATCACCGAATTCGGCCGCACCGTTCGGGTAAACAGCACCCACGGCACCGACCATGGCACGGCGACGGTCGCGCTTCTCGCCGGCGGCGCGGTCGCGGGGGGCCGGGTGATCGCCGACTGGCCGACCCTCACGTCGGAGCGGCTTTACGAGGGCCGCGATCTTTATCCCACGACCGACCTGCGCGGCCTGCTCAAGGGCCTGTTGGCCGACCAGTTCGGGCTTACGCCGAAGACGCTCGCGGAGGTCATTTTCCCCGACAGCGCAGGCATAGCGCCGATGAAGGGGCTTGTCGTCTGATTGTGAAAAGCGGACCAGCCGCCGGACCGGTCAGTTGAGCGCCACCCGGTAGCTCGCCTCGGTCTTGGCGGCGATTTCGTCCGGCGTCGCGCCGGGCGCGAGCTCGATCAGCGCCATGCCGCGAAAGCCGTGCTTGTCGATGGCGAACACGCCAAGATCGGTGATGACGAGGTCGACGACTTTCACGCCGGTGAGCGGCAGCGTGCAATGATGCAAAAGCTTCGGCCCGTCCTTGGCCGCATGCTCCATGACGACGACGATCCGCTTGACGCCCGCCACCAAGTCCATCGCGCCGCCCATCCCCTTGACCATCTTGCCCGGGATCATCCAGTTGGCGAGATCGCCGTGCTCGGAGACCTGCATCGCCCCGAGGATCGCGAGATCGATATGCCCGCCGCGGATCATGGCGAACGAATCGGCGCTCGAGAAAAAGCTCGTCGTCGGCAGTTGGGTGACCGTCTGCTTGCCGGCGTTGATGAGATCCGGGTCCTCCTCGCCCTCGAACGGGAACGGCCCCATTCCCAGCATGCCGTTCTCGCTCTGCAGCTGCACGCTCATCCCTTCGGGGATATAGTTCGAGACCAGCGTCGGAATGCCGATGCCGAGATTGACGTAGAAGCCGTCCTTGAGCTCCCTGGCGGCGCGGGCCGCCATCTGGTCGCGGGTCCAAGCCATGGGGTATGTCTCCTTCAGGCCGCGTCGCGCTTGCGCGTCGTGCGCTGCTCGATCCGCTTCAGTGCGTTCGGGACGTGGACGATGCGCTGGACGTAGACGCCCGGGGTTATGATGTGGTCGGGATCGATCTCGCCCGGCTCGACCAGATGCTCGACCTCTGCGATCGTTAGCCTTGCCGCCGTCGCCATCATCGGATTGAAGTTGCGCGCCGTCTTCCGGTAGACGAGATTGCCTTCGGTGTCGCCCTTCCAGGCGTGAACGAGGGCGATGTCGGCGAAGAGACCGGTCTCCATCAGGTAGGCCTCGTTGTTGAAGTCGCGGATTTCCTTGCCCTCGGCGACGTCGGTGCCGACCCCGGTGCGGGTGAAGAAGGCGGGGATCCCCGCCCCTCCGGCGCGGATGCGCTCGGAGAGCGTGCCCTGCGGAGTGAATTCGAGTTCGAGCTTGCCCGAGAGATATAGACTGGCGAAGATCTTGTTCTCGCCGACATAGCTCGAGATCATCTTCTTGATCTGGCCGGTTTCGAGCAGGATTCCAAGGCCGATCCCGTCGACGCCGGCGTTGTTGGAAACGAAGGTCAGATCCTTCGCCCCTGACTTGCGCACCGCGTCGATCAGGACCTCGGGGACCCCGCAGAGGCCGAAGCCGCCCGCCATCAAGAGCATTCCATCCTTGATCTGGCCGGCGAGCGCCTCGTCCGCGTTGGCGTAGACTTTTCTCATGGGACGAACAGTTCCGGTTGAAAGGGTCGCGACTCCCTAGCCGTCTCGCGGCGCCGCCGCAAGACGACCATGGAGATGCGCCTCGAGTTCACGTGGCGCGCAAGCCGAGCGCGATCACGATCCAGGCGAGGCCATAGAATATGAGATCGATGCCAAGAAAGAGGCCGATCACCCATAGTCCGGAGGCTGGCCATTGCGCCAGCACCAGCAGGCCCAGCACGAAGGTGATGATTCCGTCGGCCGCGTGCCATCCCCAACCGGGCAGCCCGACCCACGCGGCGCCGATCAGTTGGAAGAGGCCGCCAATCAGGAAGAACATCGCCATGAACAGGGTCAGGACTTCGGCAGTGATCAGCGGCCGCATCACCATGATGAGACCGGCGACTCCAAACAGAATCGCGGCCAGCAAATGCTGAAAGAAACCCGCCCAATGCCCGACCGCGACGGCTTGAGCGACTTCGATTGCCGCCGCTAACACCAGCAGCCAACCGAAGAACAACATCGACGCAACGGTCGCCGTGACTGCGCGCGCCACGGCGGCGACGCCGAGCAGCGTCAATCCGATTCCGAAAGCCAGAAACCATCCCCAGTACTGGACGAGATCGTTACTCAACTGAACGCCCAGTTCCTGTACATCGGCGGCCGGCATATGTCCCTCCCATGGCGCAAAGCCGATCATCGTTGCGACCGCCCGGCCGGAGCCAGGGCGCGACGCGCCGCTCGGCGCGGCGCCCGACGACGCTAGGATCGTAGCGGGCGCGCCAACGGTCGTCGATGGCGAAATCAAGGCGCCCGGCGATAGAATGGTTGAATCGCTCTGGCTGCGGCGCGACCCCCAAGGGCCTGCCGCCGCAGCGATTGCAAGGGCCTCAGCTCTCGGCGCGCGGACCCTCGCCCCCGCCCCGCCGCAGGCCGCCGCTCTCGCTCACCCAGGCAAGGGTCACCATGCCGAGCAGGAGCGCCAGGCCGAAGAAGCCCGACGCGAGCGAAGTCGACCGCGCGCCGATCAGTTCGCTCGACCCCGTCCGCTTGATCCCGATGTAGTCGCCGCCGCCGTAGCTGGGGGAAGGGTTCAAGCCGACAATGCGGGGCATAGCGATCCCATCGCCCGGGCCGGCTCCGATTCGACGCACCGTTCCGCCGGTCGCCTCGGCGAGCGGGCGCAGCTTTTCGGTAGTCGAAACGACATCCTGCATCTCGAGCGGATTTTCCTGGCCCACGTTGACCAGCGCGACATGCTCGCCGTCCTCGGCGCGATACAGGCCGAAGCGGTCGACCGTCACATGGGCGCGGCTGAGGCCGGGTGCGTAGGGAGTCAAATCGAGCTTGGTCTTCTTGCCGTCCGGCGCGACAAGATAGGTCTCCCGCGCCGCGCCGCTCACGCTCTGGCGCTCGACCGTCACTTCGCGTCCCTTGGCGCTGGCGCGCAAAGCCTCCTCTTCCAGATCGGGTTCTTTCATCAGCCAATGTGCGAGACGGCGTAAAAGGTCGAGGTAAGGTCCGCCGCCGTCATAACCGCGCGCCCAAAGCCACATCTGGTCGCTCAGCAGCAGCGCCACGCGGCCCTTTTCGACCCGCGACAGAACGAGCAGCGGTTTGTCGTCCGCGCCGCTCATCACCGCGACCCCGCTCGTGGGCCTCGCGCCGACGATCCGGAACCATCGGCCCCAACTCGGCTCGCCGTTGTTGGTGTCGAGGCCGCTTAGACCCCGGGTCACCGGATGGCGCAGTCCGTCTTCCGACACCCTGGCGCGGTACGCGCCCTCAGTGTCGTCGCCGCTCGGCTCGGCGGGCGAAATTGCCCCGAGCGGCGAATAGTAGAGGCCGTCGGGAGTGGAGAATTCCGGCCCCTCGGCCATCAGCAGCGCGCCGCCGTCGCGCACATAATTAGCGATGTTCTCCAGATAGACGTAGGGCAGGATCGACTGCTGCGCATAGCGATCGAAGATGATGAGGTCGAAGTCCTTGATCCGGCGTCCGAACAAATCGGCGACCGGAAAGGCGATCAGCGACAATTCGTTGATCGGCGTGCCGTCGGAGCCCTTCTCCGGAGGACGCAGGATGGTGAAGTGCACCAGGTCCACGTTCGCGTCGGACTTCAAGAGATTGCGCCACATGCGCTCGCCTGGATGCGGCTTGCCGGAGACCAGCAACACCCTGAGCTTGTCGCGTACGCCCTCGATGTTGACGACGGCGCGATTGCTGTCGGCGGCGAGCTCGTTTTCGACCGGCGCGACTTCCAGCTCGATCACGTTCGGTCCGGGATGGTCGATCGGCGCTTTGACATCGATCCGCTCGCCGACCTTGGCGTCGATCTCGGCGATCGTCTCGCCGTCGCGGCGCACCGTGAGCTTCACCGGCTCGCCGTGATCGGCGCTGTCGAGGACGCGAGCGACGATGACCTGATCCTTGCCGACGATGCCGTACCGCGGCGCCTCGACCAGTTCGATGCGCCGCTGCCGCTCCCCTTCGTGGCCGGTGATGAGCGCGTGGAGCGGGGCGTTAAGGCCGAGCGCAGCCGGAGATTGGGGAATGTCGTGAACGTCGCCGTCGGTGATCATGACCGCGCCGCCGACCCGCTCGGGCGGCGCGTCGGCGAGCGCGCTGCGCAGCGCGGCGAACAGCTTGGTCCCCTCAGTCTCGGACTCCTCGCGCGACGTTTCGACGACGCGCAAATCGACGTCTCCGAGCGCTTTCAGCCTCGCCTCGACCTCGTCGCGCGCTTTGTCGGTTTGGCGCGGCCGCTCGCCGATGTCCTGGCTCCCGGAACGGTCGACCACCACGGCCACAATGTCCTTTAGCGGGCGCCGGTTCTCCTGGACGAGATTGGGGTCGCACAGGCCGAGCAGCAATAGGGCCATGCTGAGCGCGCGCAGCCACGCGCCCCGGACGCCCCGCCACACCAGCGCAACCGAGACGACGAGCGCCGCCGCCGCCAGAGCGTAGAGCGCCGGCCAGGGAAGAAACGGAGATAAGGCGATCGACCAGGCGCTCAACGGGTGAGCCTTTCCAGGATGTCCTTGGCGTGCACCTGGTCGGCCTTGTAGTTGCCGGTGAGCGTGTACATGACCAGATTGACGCCGCTGCGCAGGGCGAGTTCGCGCTGCCGCGCCCCACCAGGAATCAGGGGGTAGAGCGGCCGCCCGTCAGCGTCTTCCGCCCATGCCGCAGCAAGATCGTCGGAGGCGATGACGATCGGCGACACGCTATCGCCGGCGCGCGCCGGACGCTGGACGCGGTCATTCGGGTCGGGCGCCGGAAGCGCCTCGATCCAGGTTTGGCCGATCGCGGTGCGGCCGACGATGCGGTCGAGCAGGTAGAAGGTCTTGGTCAGCACGTGGTCGTGCGGAACCGGCTCCAGCTCCGGCACGTCGACCCCTTCGAGAAGACTGCGCAACCAGAGCGCCTCGGACGTCGGTGAGCCGCCCGGACGCGCCGTCAGCGCGTCGCGGGTGTCGAAGACGAGCGTGCCGCCGTTTTTCATGAACGCCGCTATGCGCGTGCGCGCCTCGGGCTTCGGCTGCGGCAGCCCGGCGACGATCGGCCAATAGATGAGCGGATAGAAGGCGAGTTCGTCGCGCGCCGGATCGAGCCCGACCGGCTCGGCCAGCTCGGCGGACGTGCGAGAAGCCAGCACCCGCGTCAGCGCCGTCAATCCGAGCTTGGAGGTTTCGTCGACCGTCGCATCGCCGGTCACGACATAGGCGAGGCGGGTCGATAGGGCCGCATCCATGTCGCGGTCGGAGATCGGCGCGGCTCCGGCGGCGCGGGGCTGCTCGGGGACGGAAACGAGGCCGAGCGCGGCGGCGACAGCGAGGGCGGCGAGCGCCTTCGGCCGGCGCAACTGCGCGCCGCCCATGAGCCAGATCGAAACCAGCGCGTCGATCATCAGGCCGATCAGAGCCGCCGGCAGGAGCCAGCGGCGAAGATCGATTGGCGGCGTAATCGCGAGCGCGCCTTCGTGCACGTTGAGAGGCCGATAATTGGCGCGAGCCAAGGCCTGGCCCTCAGCCAACGCATTGACGGCCCGCGAGGAGTCCCGCGATCCGTAGAAGCCTGGCGGGTGGAACGAGTTGCCGACGCCGGAAAAATCATCGCCGATCGGTTCGGCCTGCGCCGGCGGCGGCCCGAGAACGCCGAAACCGGTCAGCGTGCGCAAGGGCGGCCGGACCGTCCCATGCGCGTCGACCTTGGCTTTCGCGGCGCCCTGGCCCGGCGCATCGGCTTCGGCCACAATTCGACGCAGCATGTCGACGAACAAGCCCGACAGCGGCAGATTCGACCAGGTTGTGTCGGCAGTGACGTGGAACAGCACGACGAGACCTTTGCCGCGCCGCTCGGCGGTGACGAGCGGGGTGCCGTCGGCGAGGCGCGCCCAGGTCTTCTCGCCCAGTCCGGTCTCCGGCTCGGCGAGCACTTGGCGCGAAACGGTGACTTCGTCCGGCGCGGCAAGGCCGAAGAATGGGCTGCCCGCCTCGAACGGCGCGATATGCTTGGGCGTTTCCCACGACAAAGCGCCGCCGAGCAGGCGTCCGCCGCGGCGAAGCGCGGTCGGAGTCAACGTGTCGTCGCCGGCTGCGAGCCGGGTGCCGGCGAAACGCAATAGCACGCCGCCGCTGTCCAGAAATTGAGTGATCGCATCGAGCTCCGGTCCCGGCGCCACGCTCATATCGGCAAGAACCAGGACCGAAGGCATTTCGTCGAGCAGCGACACGATCGGGTCGCTCGAGGAGTCATGCCACTCGCTGATGTCGGCGAACGGCTGCAACGCGCGTCTAAGGTAGTAGCTCGGCGCCAGCAGCGGCTGGGCAACGTCGGCGCTCGCGCCCGAGGCGATGGCGACGCGTCGCCGGCGCGAACGCTCGTCGATGAGCCAGGTCGCGCCCGCCGAGCGCTCGCCATCGATGACGACTTGCGTGACGTCATTGCGTAATTCGACCGGTAGATCGAAATGGGCGTCGACTGTCATATTGGCGCCGAAGTCGAAGGGAGCCCTGCCGACTTCCCGCCCCTGGACGTCGAGCGCCCTCACCGAACCGGTCCCGGGAGCGCTCGCGTCGGAGCGCGTGACCCGCGCGGTCAGCGCGCCCGCTTCATTGTCGGAGCCGGCAAGCGCGAGCGTGCCCCGGCTGTCGGTCACTACTTCGATCGAACGGGCAATGGACGCGAGTTTGACCGAGAAGGCGCTGGCTCCGCCAATCTCGACCCCGTCGGCGATCCACAGAATGTCGGTCTTCGGCTCACGGGCAAGAAAGCGCTCGATCGCCGGCAACGCCGCCGTGCGGTCCGGCGCGTAAGGAACCGGCAAGAGCGAGCGCAACTGGCCTTCGATGCCGGCTCTGTCGAGGGGCGCGATGTCCTTTCCGCCCTGCGACAGGGGGTGGATCGCCACGATTCGACCGCTCCGCGCCGCGGCCGCCGCTCGTTCCCGCGCGAAGTCGATTTGTTTGTCCCATGCCGGCGCCGCCGCAAACCCGTCGTCGATCAGAACTAGGAGCGGCCCCGACCCGGATAGCGCGGCGAAACTGTTCCACAGCGGCTCCGCCATGGCGAGAATGATGAGCGCGCCGATGGCGAGGCGCAGCGCCAGGATCGGCCACGGCGTGCGCGCCGGCGTCGTCTCGGTCGGATCGAGCCCGACAAGCAATCTCAGCGGCGGGAATATGGCTCGATGGGGGCTGGGCGGCGTGACGCGCAGTAGGAAATAAAGCGCAACGAGACCCACGAGCGCCGCCAGGACGGCGGGAGCGGCGAAGGCGAGCGGCAGACCGAACATCGTTCAGGCGCTCCTCAAGCCGGCGCCGCGCTCGGGCGCGGAAAGGCGCATGCGTAGCGCAAGCAGAATCTCCGCGGGGGAGCCGTCGGTGCGATGAATGCTCATGCCCCAGCCCGAGCGGGCGCAGATCCCGCGGATTGTCTCGCGATGCGCGGCGAGGCGCGCGAGATAGCCGTCGCGCAAATTCTGCGCCCGCGGCGTGAGCACGGTCAGCGAGCCGGCGGGGTCGAGGAACTCGGTGTTGCCCGAGAACGGGTACGTCTCCTCGATCGGATCGACGATCATCACGAGTTCGCCGATCGCGCCCTCTGCGCTGACGGCCCGGATTGCGCGTGCGACCTCTTCCGGCTCCGAGAGAAAATCGCCAAGCATAAGCACCATCGAACGCGTGGCTGCGGGAAGCGCCGGCGGCAACGGGGCTCGGGAGGGCCCGCGGAGCCGCTCGTCAGTCGCGATCGCCTCGGCGAAGCGTTCGACGACGCCTGGCGTCGCCAACGGCCGGGTGAGGCCGAGCAGTCCCGCTCGCTCGCCCCCACGCACGCAAAGATCGGCGAAAGCGAGCGCCAATAAAGCGGCGCGGTCGATCTTCGTCACGGACGCCAGGCTCGAACCGAACTGCATCGAGGCCGAACGGTCGAACCAGATCCAGACCGTGTGCGCCGCCTCCCACTCGCGCTCGCGGACGAAAGCGCGCTCTTCACGGGCCGACCGGCGCCAGTCGACTCGCGACGACGGCTCGCCTGAAAGGAAAGGTCGAAATTGCCAGAAGGTTTCGCCCGAGCCCGCACGCCGGCGACCATGAACGCCGTGCCGCACCGTCTGAGCCACGCGACGGGCCGCGATAATGAGGCTCGGCAGACGGGCCGAGAGCGTTACCGCGTCCCGGCGGATCGAGGCGGGGAGCGTCATTGCGCCGAAGGCCGTCGCGTCATTGGATCGTCTTGGCCACGAGCCGCGCAATCACCGCCGAAATCGTCTCGCCCTCAGCCCTGGCGGCGAAGCTCAGCGCCATGCGATGCTTGAGCGCCGGGTCGGCCAATGTGGCGACATCGTCGAGCGATGGCGAGAGCCGTCCGTCGACCAGCGCGCGAGCGCGGGCGGCCAGCATCAGCGCCTGGGCGGCGCGCGGTCCCGGACCCCAACCGATCCCCTTCGTCAACTCGGGATCGCCCTCGCCCGGGCGACCGGCGCGCACCAGATCGAGGATCCCCTCGACCACGCGGTCGCCGATCGGCGCCCGCCGCACGACCCGTTGCGCCGCCATCAGGTCCTCCGCCGTCATGACGGGCTTCGGCCGCGCCTCGCGCTCGCCTGTCGTTTCGATCAGAATCCGGCGTTCGGCCGCCCGGTCGGGATAACCAACGTCGATCTGCAACAGGAAGCGATCGAGCTGCGCCTCGGGCAGAGGATAAGCGCCTTCCTGCTCGAGCGGGTTCTGCGTCGCCAGCACATGAAACGGGCGCGGAAGATCATGCCTCGCTCCGGCGACCGTGACATGATGCTCTTGCATCGCCTGCAGCAGCGCCGACTGGGTGCGGGGACTGGCGCGGTTGATCTCGTCGGCCATCAACAGTTGGGCGAAGATCGGCCCCTTGATGAAGCGGAAACCGCGCTTGCCGTCCTGGCCTTCCTCCATCACCTCAGAGCCGAGAATGTCGGTCGGCATCAGGTCGGGGGTGAACTGGACCCTGAGCGCCTCGAGGCCAACGACGATTCCCAACGTCTCGACCAGCTTGGTCTTGGCCAGTCCCGGCACGCCGATCAACAATCCGTGTCCGCCCGCGAGCAGCGTCGTCAGCGCGAGGTCGACGACGCGCTCCTGGCCGAATATGACGCCGCCGATTTCCGCCCGCGCGGCGGAGATGCGCTCCAGCGCCACGTCGGCGTCGCGGGTCAGTTGACCTGAATCGGCGATATTGGTCACGTTCATCGGCTCGTCCTTTGCCCCATACGAATGGCTTGCGGTTTTGTTTTATCGTCAGGCGCACTAGATTGAACGCGCGCCGCTGCGGCGCAAGCCCAATGCACCCGGATGCCGGATTCGCCCACACATATGCGCAAGAATAACGCAGAGCCGGCGCGCGCGCCGGAAAGGGCTCTCCGAGGACTCGGCGAGGCGGCGATCGGGCGACTGCGCGGCCTGGCGCCGGCGCCTTCCTGGAATCCGCCCGACTGCGGCGATATCGACATGCGCATCGCTGCCGACGGAACATGGTTTTATTGTGGCTCGCCGATTGGCCGGGCGCCGCTGGTGCAGCTGTTCGCCTCGGTGATGCGCAAGGAGGGCGAGCGCTATGTCCTGGTGACGCCGGTCGAGAAAGTGGGCATCAGGGTCGACGATGCGCCTTTTCTGGCGGTCGAGATGCGCGTCGGCGACGAGGCGGACGAACCCCAGCTGACGTTCCGCACCAATGTCGAAGACCTGGTGACTGTCGACGGCGAACACCCGCTTCGGTTCGAGCGCGGCGCCTCGGAAGGGCTGAAGCCCTATGTGCGGGTGAGAGACGACCTTTGGGCGCTGGTCAAGCGGGCGCTGTTCTATGACCTCGTGGCCCTCGGCCAGACGGAGCGGGTCGAGAACGAGGACTGGTTCGGCGTGCGCTCGCGCGGACTGTTCTTCCCGATGTGCCGGGCGAGCGACATCGAGGGGCTTTGAGCGCCAAACTTGTCTCCTATCCCAGCCCGGCGGATTCCTTGCGCGCGCTGGCGCGGGCGAAACTCAGGCCGTCGCTCAGCAATGGGGATCTCGAGCGGGCCATGCCGAAGGGCGCGAGCGACGACGCTCCCGGCGGCCGACCGCCGGATCTGGCCAGCCTCGCCGCCCGCGCGCGCCCCGCCGCCGTGCTTTTGCCGATCGTCAAACGGCCCCAAGCCCTCACCGTTCTCTTGACGTTGCGGGCGTCGGACTTGCGCGCCCATTCGGGCCAGGTCGCCTTTCCCGGCGGCAAGATCGACCCGGGCGAAACGCCGCGCGAGGCCGCGCTGCGCGAGGCGCGCGAGGAAATCGGGCTCGAGGAGCGGTTCGTCGAGCCCCTAGGCTGGCTCGATCCCTATTTCACCGGCACCGGATTTCGGGTCGCGCCCCTCGTCGCGCTCCTCGAACCGTCGTTCACGCTCGAGCTCAACAGACTGGAGGTCGACGAGGTTTTCGAGACCCCTTTCGCCTTCCTGATGGATCCGGCCAATCATCGCCTCGACGAGCGCGAATGGCAGGGGCGCCTGCGAAGATTCTACGCCATGCCGCATGAGGGGCGGTATATCTGGGGCGCGACCGCCGGCATCCTGCGCAACCTCTACGAGAAGCTGTTCACCTGATGGGACGAACCGTTTTCGAACCGCTGGCGCTGTTCCTGAGCCCGTTCGCGGTCTATGCGCTCTACCTCGTCGTGCGCGCCCGCTACCCGCTCGAGGTCGAGCACTGGACGCGCGGGCGGGTGTCGATCATGACCCTGCTCGGTCTCGCGGCCGCCGTTCTCGGGCTGATCGCCATCAACGCCTTCGCCCCCCGGGGCCGCGGCGTCTACGTTCCGGCGCATGTCGAAAACGGCGTCCTCATTCCGGGGCGGATCGAATGACGGTCCTCAGCGGCTTGTCGGACGGCAAGCTCAAGGATCTTGCGCCGCTCAGGCAAGGCCCGTTGGCGCGGGCGCTCGAAGCCCTCAACGGCGAGGGCGAGGAGACGCGCCTAGTCGGCGGCGCGGTGCGCGACCTCGCGCTCGGCGAGCCGGGGTTCGATTTCGACCTCGCGACCACGGCATCGACCGACGAGGTGATTCGCCGTGCACGGACGGCGGGGTTCAAGGTCGCGCTGACCGGCGTCCCCCACGGGACGGTGACGCTCGTCGTCGACGGACGCCCGATCGAGACGACGACGCTGCGCCAGGACGTCGAGACCGACGGTCGCCGGGCCAAGGTGGCGTTCGGACGCGACTTCGCCGCCGACGCCGAGCGGCGCGACTTCACCATCAACGCGCTGTCGCTTGGACCCGACGGAACGGTCCACGATCCCGTCGGCGGACTTGATGATCTTGCCGCCGGACGCGTGCGCTTCATCGGCGACCCCAACCAGCGCATCCGTGAGGATTATCTGCGCATTCTGCGGTTCTTCCGGTTCTCGGCCCGGTTCGCCGCGAACGGGCTCGACTCCGAGGGTCTTTCCGCTGCGATCCGGGCGCGCGAAGGCCTCGCGCGTCTGTCCCGGGAGCGGGTGCGCGCCGAACTCATAAAGCTCATCGCGGCCCCGCGCGCCGGCGAGGTCGTCCAGACGATGGGGGAATGCGGTTTTCTCGAGCCGATCCTCGGCGGCCTCGCCTACCCGCGACGCCTCAGCCGTCTGATCGCGATCGAGGCGGATCGCGGTCGTAGGCCCGACGCGATCCTGCGACTCGCCGCGCTTGGCGCCGCGATCCCTGAGGACGCGGAGCGGCTGCGCGACCGTCTGCGTCTGGCCAACCTTGAACATGAGCGGATCAGGGCCGCCGCCGCGGCGCTCATCGGCCTGCACGGGATCTCAGCGCCGCCGTCGACCGAGGACTTGCGCGCGCTCCTGTTCGTCGCCGGGCGCGAAGCGGCGCGCGACGCGCTCGCGTTGGCGGAGGCCGAGTCCGGCGCGTCGCCGGCGGACGCGGCCTTCGACGCCGCCGATCGGTTCCTCGCAGAAACGCCCATTCCCAAGCTGCCGTTCAGCGGGGCGGATCTGGTCGCCCGCGGCGTCGCGGCCGGCCCGCGTGTCGGCGAGACGCTACGCGCCTTTCAGGCGCTATGGATCAGGGCGGGCTTTCCGCGCGAGCGGGATACGCTCGAACGCTTGCTCGACGAGGCCGCGACGCAGGCGGCCGGGCGACCAGCGCCAGGAAAACACTTACCGTAAATGTATTAATGTGACATTCCAAGTCAATTCCAAATCTAGCAAAATCTAGCCAAGCCCGGACAAAGCCGAGCAAAGGAAATCAAAGAAAAAAGCTTGGATTTCCTTGGTTTTCCTTGGCGGAATTGAGCCTTTTCAACGGGTTATGCTGAGACCCCCCTAGGGCAAAAAAGTTTCTTCTCCGCTCCTTTTCCGCCGGTGGCCTTCGCCGCCCCGAGGCCTCTTTAGCGACCCGTCCGAAACTACCACGAATTCTGATTATCGCAAAGAAAAATCGGCGCCGCTGAAGGGGAAACGGATTTTCATGATGCCCCGCCCATCGGGGCGATTCCGGCAGGTTGCGTCATAGGCTAAAGATACGACCGAAGCGCAGCCAAGGTCGCGCGGGCGCCGCCGCGCCAGTCATCGACCGGTCATGAGCCTGGACCCATAAAGAAAGCGGAGAATTCGGGATGACGGGGAAAAGTTGGGACAGGGTCCCGATCGAGGCGCAGAGCATCGATGCCCCGCTGTCGCGAGCGGCGATCTTTCTCGTGGTCACGGTCGCGAGCGACGAGGCCGCTCTCGCGACCGTCTGCTCCGCGCTCGGGGGGCTCGACGATATCGTCAAGACCGTTGGGTTCCGCGATCTATCCGGGCAACTGTCGTGCATTGCCGGGTTTGGCCGCGCTTTCTGGGATCGTCTCCATCCGAACGCGCGCCCTAAGGAACTGAGACCGTTTGCGCCGATCAAGGGGCCAGTTCACGCGGCGCCGTCGACGCCGGGCGACCTTCTCTTCCATATCCGGGCCGAACGTGCGGATCTCTGTTTCGAGTTCGAGCGCATTCTCATCGACAGTCTCGGCGCCGCCGTGACCGTCGTGGACGAGGTTTCAGGCTTTCGCTATTTCGACGCCCGCGACCTTCTCGGCTTCGTCGACGGCACGGCCAACCCGAACGGCCTCGATCTGCCCGCTTCCGCGCTCGTCGGCGAGGAGGACGCCGACTTCGCCGGCGGCAGCTATGTCGTCGTTCAGAAATATCTCCACGATCTCAGCGCATGGGGCCGGATTCCGACGCCTCTCCAGGAGGAGATCATCGGCCGCACGAAGATCGACAATATCGAAATCGACGACGACGACGCGCCGCGCAAATCGCACAAGTCGCTCGCCACGATCGTCGACGCCGATGGAAACGAATTTGACATCCTGCGCGACAACATGCCCTTCGGCCGCCCAGGACGACAGGAATTCGGAACCTACTTCATCGGCTATTCCCGCTATCTTTGGGTGATCGAGAAGATGCTTCAGCGGATGTATATCGGCGACCCGCCGGGAGCCTACGACCGGCTGCTCGATGTCTCGACGCCGCAAACCGGCGCGACGTTCTTCGCTCCCGCCCGCCCCCTGCTGCAAACCCTTGCTGAAGCGGCGCAGAAGAAGCTCACGGCCGCTCAATCAACTGCGCCGCCGCATTGAAGCAGGCGGCGGCGAGCAATCGGGGCAGCCAGGCTCGGCAACCTCAGTTGCGCGGGTCGGCCGGCGGCGGCTCGGTCGGCGAATTCGGCTCGAAGGGGCGCTCGCGCCGCTCGGCCATGAACTGGTCGAACTCAGTGCGGTCTTTGGCGAAGCGCAGCCGGGCGAGGAAGTCCTTGAACTCGCGCTGCTCGTCTTCGAGGCGCTTCAGCGTCTCCGAGCGATAATCGTCGAAGGCGCGGTTGCCGCTCGAGGCCGGACCGAACCAGTCGCCGCGAGTCCTGAAATGGTCCATCCTGCCCCGCATGCGTTCCATTTTGTCCTGCATGCGAGTGATCTTCCGCTCCCAGCGGTCCCCACGGTGTTCCCAGTTGAGCATCGGTCCATCTCCTGCGTAGCGACCCCAATAGCCGAACCTTCCTCTCGCAATCAGGAAGCCGAGCATCAGGACGCCTAGCGGCCACCACCACATGAACCCCAAAACCGTCAGAATGAGAGGCATTGGCTCGTCCTCATTTGTGAATGTAATGAACATTTACATTAATGGCCGGACATTGTCAAGCCCTTCTTGGCGCATCTCGGATCTCGACTGGCGCGGCGGCCGCAACCGCCGCTCCGGATACCCGCTTTCGCGGGTATGACAATGTCTGCAGATTGCGAACTGTGGGGGCGTGGGGCCTCACGGCCGCGCCATATTGACTCCGAGCCCTCGCAAATAGACCAGCATATGCGCTTCCAGAAGTTCCGCCGGCGACATCGGCAACGCGCGTTGCGCGCCATCGCCGCGGCCGAACAGCGAAGCGACGCCGTGCGCCATGGCCCAGATGTGGAGCGCGACCATCAAGGCCGGCGGGCGGCCGACCGCGGGCATTGCGGCGCAGACTTTGTCGGCGGCGCCGCGGAGCACCGCGAAGGCCCGTTCGCCGGCTTCCCGGAGCGCGGGATTGGCGCCGATCGGAACGCCGGCTTCGAACATCGCCGAGTAGAACGCCGGCTCGGCGCGGGCGAATTCGAGATAGGCCTTGCCGAGCCGATCCAGCGCAACGAACTCATCGGGGCGCCCGTCGTCCCAGGCCCGCGCCAGCGCCGCCGCGAACTGCTCGAAGCCGCGCAGCGCAACACTCGCCATCAGTTCGTCGCGGTCGCGGAAATGCCGGTAGGGCGCCGCCGGGCTGACCCCGGCAAAGCGCGCCGCCTCGGCGAAGGTAAACCCCGCCGTCCCTTTTCTGGCGATCAGTTCCAGCGCCGCGCGGATCAGCGCCTCGCGCAAATTACCGTGATGATAGCTGCGCGGCCCGTCGCGCTCGCCGGGCGCATCCTTGCTCCAACTCATGTAAGGGATACTTACATCGGACGGGCAGAGAAGTCGATGACGACCCGCGTTTGACGCCTACGCGGCCGAAGCTTGCTGCTCTTCATCGGGAGGAGGCGACGCGGCGATCCTGGAATCGTCGGGCTCCCCGCGTTCCATGACGATTGCGTCGTCCCCCTAAACGAGCATGGCCTAGGCCGCTAGCAGCGCGGCGCATGCCGCCGCGAGTTCGTCGAAGTGGGAGATCACTCGGTCGGGGCCGAGCTCGGCGACCGGCACATCGGCATAGCCGAAGTCGACCGCGACCACGGGGAGGCCGGCGGCGCGGGCGGTCTTGATGTCGGTCGCCGAGTCCCCGACCATGATCGCGCGATCGCTCGCGCCGCCCGACGCGGCGATCGTCTTCAGGAGCGGGGCAGGGTCGGGCTTGCCGATTCCGAACGTGTCCTGGCCGCAGACGAAGGCAAAACGATCGGCGATCCCCAGCTTGGTGATCAGGAGCCTGGCCAAGCTTTCGATCTTGTTGGTGCAGACCGCTTGCCGCCAACCAGCGCGCTCAATCGCCGTGAGCGCTTTGTCGACGCCCGGATAAAGCCGGGTTCGATCGGCGATATGCGCCTGGTAATATTCAAGATAGTCGGCAAACAGCGCCTCAAGAGTTTGCGGGTCGAGGGTTTTGCCCGAAGCGGCGAAACCGCGCGTGATCAGCGCCCGGGCGCCGGCCCCAAGCAGCGAACCGGCGCTTTCGACCTTGAGCGGCGCCAGGCCATCTCGTCCCAATAGCCAGTTGAGGGTAGCGACCAGGTCTTCGGCGGTGTCGGCGAGCGTGCCGTCGAGATCGTAGACGATGGTCGGCGCGATCATCGCCATATCAACTCCAGAATTCGGGCGCGGCGGGGCTGAGAAGGCCGCCGATCCTGACCGGCGCAATCGCTTTCGTCAGGCCGTCGGGGCCGATCTCGGCGGCCACCGCGCAGAGCGTCGCCGGCCCAAGCGCCGGCTCGAACCGGCCGGAGGGAATGCGGAGGGTGAAACGGCGCAGCGGCTCGTCCTTTTCCATCCCGATCACCGAATCGTAGTCGCCGGTCATGCCGACGTCGGTCATGAACCCCGTGCCTCCGGCCAGGATTCGATGATCGGCGCTCGGCGCATGGGTATGGGTGCCGACGATCAGGCTCGCCTTGCCGTCGGCGAAATGGCCGAGCGCCCATTTCTCGCTCGTGGCTTCGGCGTGGATGTCGATGATCGAGGCGTCGCAGCCTTGGCCCAGCGGGCAGAGGCCGAGCTCGCGCTTGACGACGGCGAAAGGATCGTCGAGCGCATCCATGAAGATGCGGCCGAGAACATTGACGACCAGGAGCCGCGCGCCCTTCGCGTTTTCGATCACCGAGGCGCCCCGGCCAGGCGTGCGCTCCGGGTAATTGGCGGGGCGGATCAGGCGCGGCTGGCGCTCGATGAACACGAGCGCCTCGCGCTGGTCGAAGGCGTGATTGCCGAGCGTCACCGCATCGACGCCTACGGCGCGAAACTCCTCGAAGATGGCTTCGGTGAGGCCAAAGCCGCCGGCGGCGTTCTCGCCGTTGACGATGACAAAATCGAGCCCCCAGCGGGAGCGCAGGACGGGAACCTGGTCGAGAATGGCGGCGCGGCCCGACCGCCCGACGACGTCGCCGATGAAGAGCAGGCGAATCATCGGGCGGGGAAGAGAATGGTTTCCTGATCGGTCACGATGGCGTCCAGGCTCTGGTCATGGGCCTCATACGGCACGGCGGCGACTTCGCAAACCCCGTAGGCGACGCCAATCGCGTGAACGGGCTTGATCCTACGCAAGCCGGCGAGGGTGCGGTCGTAATAGCCGGCGCCGTAGCCGATCCGATGGCCTCGCCGGTCGAAGCAGGCGAGCGGGACGAACAGGAGATCCGGTTCGACCGCGGGCGCGGCTTCGAGCGGCTCGGCAATCGACATCGCGCCTGAGCGGGTCGGGTCGCCCGGCCGCCACAACCGAAAAACGAGCGGCGACCCCTGGCCGACGACGACCGGCAGCGCGGTCGCGAATCCTTCCCCGGCGAGCGCCGTCAGGAGCTCGAGCGTGTCCGGCTCGTCACGGAGGGAATGAAAGGCGGAAACGGTCCGCGGACGCCAGAGACGCGCCAGGCGCAAACCTTCATGCGCGAGGCGGCGGCCGAAGACCGCACGGGCGCCGGGCGCGACCGCCCGCCGCCGGGCCAGGGCCTCGCGGCGCAACGCCGCCTTCGGATCGGCGTTTCTTGGGGGCAAGAGCGATATCGCCGATCCGAAACAGTATGAAGGGTGAAAGCGCGGAGCCGAGACGGCCGTTGGACGGTGATCCCGGGCGCCTACGTAAGTAGGTGGGAGCCATATGCCGAAGCCCACGAGCCTCGACAGGGACAGCCCCCATGGGGATCGTACGGCCCCGAGGAATGTTGTCCTGACGCGCCACCCAGCTCCGCAAGTTCTCCATGTAGGCGCTTTGCGGGCAAATTACTAGCGGGGGGTGGCGGCGCACAACGATGGATGACCCTGCAGCGGTCGCGCCATACCCGGCGGCGATCGCGTAGAGAATGAGAAATCTTCGCTATGGTAACATCGCGGAATATCCGACGGACTGCACAGCGCTTGAACCGCGAGCAAATGTTGAACTCGCGTTCATGCCGGTCGCGTTTGCGGCTCGGCGCTACGTCAGGATGGGCTCAGATAACGAGCATGGCGAGAATTCGGCATGGCGATGAGCAATTCAGCGCGTGTGGTCCGGGTCTGGGACCTCCCCGTCCGCCTCTTCCACTGGCTGATCGTGGCGCTTGTCGCCGCGGCCTATGCGACTTGGCGGCTCAATTGGATGGTCTGGCATGGCTGGATCGGCGATTTGGTGCTGGCCTTGGCGCTGTTTCGACTGCTCTGGGGTTTCTTTGGCAGCGAGACGGCGCGATTTTCCCATTTTCTCGCCCAGCCGCGGCTCGTCTTTCAGCACCTGAAATATGTGTTTCTGAGGGAGCCCGACCGACAGGTGGGGCACAACCCCGCGGGCGGCTGGATGGTCCTGCTGCTGCTCGCGCTGCTTTTCGCCGAAGCGCTGACCGGAATTTACGTCGCCAATGACATCGCCGACGTTGGACCATTGACCGCGGATCGTGCCCGCCGCGGCCGCTGACGCTATCGACGCCTCTCACGCGATCCTCTGGAATGTGCTGCTGGCGGCGATCGCGGCGCATGTGCTGGCGATCGCCGGCTATGCGGCGATCAAGGGACAAGACCTGGTGCGGCCGCTCATCACCGGGACGAAGATGCTGCCGGAACCCGTGACCGCGCCGCGCATGGCGAGCGCAGCGCGCGCGGCCGTCCTCTTTGCCGCCAGCGCCGCGGCTGCAATCACTCATCGCCTGGTTTATGTAGTTCCCGTCAGCTCTTTGGAGGAACCACCTGACCGCGTATCTCACCTGCCGGATGGGCCTGGGTGTGAACGTTTATATACCACTCGCCGTCGGAGAATTGCTTCGCCTGCTCAGGAGTGAGCGTGGCGCTTCCCGTCATCGGGTTTGCGGGCGGGCTGCCCTGCTTGCTGAGCCAGATAACCGGCGGCGCATTCTGGCCTGCTTTCGCCGGGCCGTGGAAATGGGCCATCGTGGCGGGGCTCGATAGTCCGCTATAGGAGATATTCCAGGTCACCACCCGGGTCGCCGGGTCGTATGTCAGCTGAGCAGTTCCGGCGCCGCTCGTATCCACCGCAGGGGCGCTTTGCGCCCCGGTCAGCTCAACCTTGAATGACGCCGGATCCGCTCTCGCGACCCCCGCGCCGGCAAGGCTGAGCAAAATCGCGAAGGGAACAAGGGCTCGTCGAAAGGTCGTGGCGTTCATCTTTTCCTCCACCGGGCGCAGATCAACGTGAATCGGCTTACGCAATCCGAGGCCGCCCAGCGCCATGATGGCACGATTTGCCCGGCGTGCGGACAACCTTTTGCCGCCGCGCCGAGTATGTGATGATGAGCGCGGCGCGGACACGAAAATGAGCGAAAATTCGATACCGCTTGGCCGTGGACCCACCGGGATTTCCCGTTCGGGAGGCTTCATCGACCGGCCGGGAGGCGAGGCGCCGTCAAGCCAAGGCGCCGGGGGACCTAGGCTGATGCCCAGTTTGTCGATCCGGGCGCGCCTGATCTTCCTGTCAGTCCTGCTGCTCGCGATCCTCGCTCTTTCCTCCGCGCTCCTGATCCGCGAGCTTGCCCGCGTCTCGCACAGCCTTGCTGAGGAGGCGACGCTGGTCTCGGTTGTCAAGAACGCCAATTCGGCCAGCAAGCACTTCGGCGATTTGAAATATTGGGTCATCGACGCGGCAGTCACCCAGCTCGCCCGCTCGCAGCAAGCGGCGGATGCCGCAAAGGCGGGCCTGATTCCGATCTGACGGCGATTTCGACGATCGATCCCGCATTCGTCGCCGCCATCGGACGCGAAGTCGGCGCGATGACCGATCTCGCGCGCCAGGCTGGCGTCGCCTATTCAAGCGACGACAGCGCCTCCGGCAACGCTCTGCTGGACCAGGCCAAGAGCCACGTTCTTACCATCGACGGCGAGATCGACAGGATTGTGGACCGAGTCGAGCAGCAGGCCTTGGCCAGGCGCGACGCGTCGATGCGCGGGGCGGAACTCGCCGTCAAGCTCGCGGTCGTCGGGGGAGTCGGAGCTCTTCTGCTCGCATTGGGCTTTACTGCGTTGACCGTGCGCTCGATTACCGTCCCCTTGAAGCAACTCGAACGGAGCATGGCGTCGATCACGCGCGGCGATCTCGACGCCACGATTGCCCCGCACGGGCGGCCGATGAGATCGGGGCGATGATCACGACGCTCGGGATGTTGCGCGACAGCCTGATCGAACGGCGCCGCCTCGAGCACGAACGGGAGCGGGCGCAGGCGGAAATCCGGGCCGCGCGCGACGCCGCAGAGACCGCGCTGCACGAGCTGAAGGCGGCCCAGGCCAATCTCATTCAGGCCGAGAAGATGGCGTCGCTCGGCCAGTTGACCGCCGGGATCGCCCACGAAATCAAGAACCCGCTCAACTTCGTCAATAATTTTGCGAGCCTTTCAATCGGACTGCTTGATGAATTGAAGGCGGTCGCCGCGCCCGCCTTCGGATCGCTCGACCAGCCTCAACGCAGCCAGATCGACGAGGTCTACCGATTTGCTGACCGGCAATCTCGAGCGCATCGCCGAACACGGCAAGCGCGCCGACAATATCGTCAAAAGCATGCTGGCGCATTCACGCGGCGGCGGCGGCGATCGGCAAAATGCCGATCTCAACGCGCTGGTCGAGGAATCGCTCAATCTCGCCTACCACGGCGCCCGCGCCCAGGATCAGAATTTCAACATCACTCTGGATCGGCGCTACGCCCCTGACATTCCGCCGAGTCGAACTCGTCCCGCAGGACATCACGCGCGTGTTTCTGAACCTCTTCGGCAACGGATTTTACGCGGCGAACGAGCGCCAGCGGGCGGTAAACGACGGGACGTTCAGGCCCGCGCTCACAGTGACCACGCGCGATCTCGGGAAGGCCGTCGAGGTGCGGGTGCGCGACAACGGCGTCGGCATTCCCGACGACATCAAGGACAAGCTGTTCCAACCTTTCTTCACAACGAAGCCGACCGGCGTCGGCACCGGGCTCGGGCTCTCCATCAGCTACGAGATCGTCACCAAGCAGCACGGCGGAACGATCAAGGTCGACAGCGAAGTTGGAAAATTCACCGAATTCGTCGTAACTCTGCCGCATCGCTTTTCGGCCGGCGAGGCGGCGGAAACGTCGACGGCGCGGAGGCAGTCATGACCGTAAGCATCTTGATTGTCGACGACGAACCCGACGTCGCGATCCTGTTTCGCCAGCAATTTCGGCGCGAGGCGCGGGAGGGCGCCTATGTCCTGCATTTTGCGCTTTCCGCCGCTGAGGCGCTCGAACGCCTCGCCGTCGAGATCGAGCCGCGATTGATCGTTATTCTCTCGGACATCAACATGCCGGGAATGGACGGGCTGTCGCTCCTGCGGGAGATCAAGAAGCGTCGTCCCGAGCTGCCGGTGATGATGCTGACCGCCTATGGCGACGAGGAACGGCGCCGCCGCGCCGCCGAATATGGAGCGGCCGAGTTCGTCACCAAACCGGTCGACTTCGATGTCCTGAAGGAGCGGCTGCGGCAGCTGCACGCGCCACTGGCTTGAAGGGCGTCGCGATCGTCGCGGAGGTTCGGCGTCCCGACCGCAAGCACGAGCGACGCCGTCGACGCGCTCGCCTGCTCGGGCGCCGATCGACACACCACGAGCGTAACCCGACGATGACAGAGCTTGCTCCAAACGCGGCCGAAGCCGCCCCGCTCGGATATTCCGACCTCGTCAAGACCCAGGCCGAGCGGCGGGCGGAACTCCGCCGGATGCGCACGATCGCCACGATGCTGCTCGTCCTGATGGCGGCGATCTACCTTTTGATGCGGGTGGCGCCGGCGAACTGGCTCTGGGCGCCCTATCTCGGCGCGTTCGCGGAAGCGGGCATGGTTGGGGCCTGCGCCGACTGGTTCGCGGTCGTCGCGCTCTTCCGCCGTCCCCTCGGCTTGCCAATTCCACACACCGCCGTCGTGCCGGAGAACAAGCGGCGCATCGGGGCGGCGCTTGGGCGTTTCATCACCAACAACTTCCTCAGCCCCAGGGTCGCCATTGCGCGGCTGTCCTCGGTCGACGCCGCCGGTCTGGCGGCGCGATGGCTCGAAGACGAGCGCAACGCGCGAGCGATCGCGGCCGGCGCCGGAAGGATCATTCCGTACGCGCTCGACCTCGTGCCGAAGGCGGCAATCGACGAGTGGGTCGCTCTCGCCGCCCGGCGCGGGATCGAGGCTGTCCCCGCAGCGCCGCTCGCCTCGCGGGGTTTGTCGATCCTCTGGGCGCAGGGAGCGGGCCAGACGCTGCTCGACCAGGGGCTCGATTTCGTCGAGGCGGCGCTCGAGCGCAACAAGGCGACGATCGCCAGGCACGTGTCGCAGAAGTCCTCGCGCTTCATACCCAAGTGGGTCGACGACATGATCGCCGCGAAGGTCATCAACGGCCTCGCGGGAACCTTGAGGGAGATGCGCGACCCGGACCATCCGTGGCGCGACGAGGCGAATGCGCTCGTCGAAAAGTGGATCGACGATCTCGCGCACGACCCCGAGATGCGGGCGCAAGGCGAGGCCTTGAAGCAGGAACTGCTCGCCAATCCGGTGTTCGCCGAGCAGGCCCGGACGCTGTGGGAGGAACTCGAAGCGGCGCTCAGGGACGACCTGCCTCGCCACGCGGAGGCGATCGTCGCGTGGCTCGCCGCCTCGGCCGGCGCGCTCGGCCGGTGGCTCGAAGAGGACCCAGCGCGCAAAGCAAGGATCAACCGGCGGGTGAGACTGCTCGCGCTGCGCGCGATCCTGCCCCGGAGGGCGGAGATCGGCGGCTATATCGCCGCGGTCGTCGACCATTGGGACACTGCCACGCTGGTCGAGCGCCTCGAGCTGCAAGTCGGCAAGGACCTGCAATATATCCGCATCAACGGCACGCTGGTCGGCGGACTGGTCGGGCTTACGATCTTTGCGCTCTCGCGGGCGTTCGGCGGATGAGGGCGCGCTTCCCTTCCCCAGCACGCGGGGGAAGGTGGCAGGATCCTCAGGCGCCGCGCCGCGCGACCGCAAGAAAGGCGTAGCCGCGAAACCTGCTCTCGATCTCGCATGTCAGGCCGCGCTCGGCCGAGAGCGCCGCGAGCGCGGCGCCGAGTTCGTCGCGCGGGGTCACGTCGAAAGCGGCGAGCCAGCGGCGCAATCCGGTTCTGAATGAGCCGGGCAACCCGACGCCGGCGCCGAAGTCGACCAGATGCAGCGAGCCGCCGGGCGCGAGAACGTCGAGCGCCTGGGCCAACGCGTCGCGCCAGGGCGGGATCATGGAGAGCGCATAGGAGATCATGACGCGCTCGAACTGGGCCTGCCCGAACAAAGCCTCAGGATCGAACGCCGTGGCGTCCCCTTGGGCCAGCGCGATGCGTGGGGCAAGCTCGACGCGAGCCAGCGCAGCGGCCGCGCTCGCCAGCATCTCCCGTGATACGTCGAGTCCGTAGAGCCGGGCCTGCGGATAGGTTCTTGCGAGTTTTATGAGATTGCGCCCGGTGCCGCAGCCGATCTCGAGCACCCTGTCGCCCGGCCGGGCGCGAAGGCCGGCAATCGCCTCGTCGCGGCCGAGGAGATAGAATTTGCGGCTCAAATCGTAGATATGGCGCTGACGGCGATACATCCGGTCCATGAGCTGGGCGGCGTCGCTCATGCCTGAGGCGCGCCCTTCAGCGTATAGAGGTGGAAGGCGCCGTAAATCGACGAGCGGTCGCGCCGGCCGAGCTCCCGGCTCCGCTCTTCCTCATAAGTCCACGCGGCGAGCACGCGATCGGGCGCCCGGCCCGGCAGCAGGCGCTCGTCGGCGGCGGTGCGGAAGATGACCCGCGCGCCCGGCCGGGCGGTGCGGGTGATCTCGGTCCAGAGCGCCGCGAGCCCGGCGTCGTTCATCCAGTCCTGGGCGTCGAGCAGGACGTAGCGGTCGAAGCTCGCCGGCGGCGAATCGCGCAATATGTCGGTGAACGAGCGCTGGACATAGCGCACGCGGTCAGCGCGGCTGCGGACAGCGTCGAAGTTCCGCCGCTGCAGATAAGGCGGAAGCGCGGGGTTCGGCCCCGGCGCATAGCGACGCCCGAACGCCTGCCAGGCGAAATAATTGTCCGAGATCTCGAAGCCGCAGGCCAGCCGCTCGACCCGCTCGCTCAAGACGGCGCCGATTCCCAAAGGGGAATCCGAGGCCAGCGCCTTGTACTGCGCCGGCGGTATGCCGAGGCCATAGAGGGATGCGGGCTGCTTCAGGATCCAGCGGACGAGCGGCTTGTTGAAGATCGGCGCGAGGCGCTTCTCGTAGAGCAGACGCTGTTCGTCGAGCGTCCTGGCCTTGAGAACGACCGACGGATCGAGGCCATGCAGGCGCGCCAGCGTGTGACCGGCGCCGAGGACGTGTCCGAGCAGGCCGTGGTGGTAGAAATTGTGGGCGAAGACGCCGATGCGGCGACGGCCGAACGCGGTTCGTTTGTCCCAATAGGCGCGCGCAGCGGGATCGAGCTTCATGCGCAGCCGCCGGTCATAGACGGCGATGTTGGCGCGCGCGTCGGCGCGGCCGAAGAAGCGGAAGAAGGTCTCATGGTCCGTCAGATTCTGCAGGGCGCAGATCTTGAGCCGCCCGAGCGCGATATGCGCCCCGTTGAGGTCGACCGCGGTGACCCCGGCGGGATCGGCGGTGAGGTAGGAGAGGACGTTGCAGCCGCCCGAGGCGATGGCGATCACCTCATGCCCCGGCCCGATCTCGAGCGCGGCCATGTCGACGACCGGGTCCTCCCAGATCTGGGGATAGACGAGGCGTTCGAACGCCAGTGTGAACAGGCGCTCGAGCATGCCTGCGCGCGTGAGCGGCTTCGAGCGATGGACCGCAGCCTTGAGCCCCGCGCTGGTCGCGCGACGCATCGCGTTCGTGGCTTGCCGCACGTAATCTCCGTCCATCGGACGCCGGTTGACGCGCGCTAGATGAGTCGCGTGACGGGGCCATGACGGGCAAGGGACTGAGCGCTATGGTCCAAATAGGCGTGGATCGAGGGCGACAGGCGTGTCCGGTCCAACCGAAATCCGAACGGCGTCGGGGTGGTCAGGATTGACCACGACATTTGTGTCGCGTCCGGCGGTAACGACGGACGGAACGACGAGCAAGGCGGACCTTCGTTGTTCGATCCAATCCCGGCCGAAGGCCTGGGCAACCGACATGTCGTCGAGATCGTCCCACCCGGGATGCGCGGCGGGAATGAACGCTTCGCGCGAAACGTCATCGGGCGCGACGGCTTCGACGAATCGCGCAGCGCTCGGCGGCGACCTGCGATTGGCGTGGACGAGAATCTCGACCAGGGAGACCGCGAAGCTCGTCCCGGCATAGATCGCCGCCAGTCCCGCCGGATTCCATCGCTGACCGAAGAGCCGGGCGCCCTCCCGGACCAGACGGGACGGGCGCCGGTCGCAATGCGCCAAAGCCGGAGAGGCACTTCTCCCTAGAGGGCCAGGCCGTATTCGAGGGCGTTGAGAATCTGCTCGGTGCGGCGGGCGCCAAGATCGGTTCTTGCAGCTTCGATCGGGTTGCAGTTCGAGGATGCGGAGCCGTCATGAACTCGCGCGCTTCGGCCTCCGTGCCGAGGGCGCGGCGGGCGTGGACGAAGAGTCGGGCGATGCGCTCCGTTCGCTCGCTCTCCCGAGGCGACAGTTTTTTCTCGCGACGCTCGAGAGTTGTCTTTGGGACAATGCCGCGCTCCAACGCCGAGGCCTTCGCTTTGTCGCCCCCAGCAATCAATTCCGCAACATGTCGGAGGGCGTTGCGGGGAAGGCCGCTTTCGACAGCTTTCTCGATGAAGACCGACGAAACCGAGGACGGCCTCGACGCTCTCAGGAGGACGAGGCCCAAGACTTCGGCGACAGCTTTGGCGTCATAATTCGATAGCACGACGGCCTCCTTGACCAATCGGGCCACGATAGCGCCCCACATGGGAATATTCAAGAGCTCTCCGAAGCAGGTCGTTGTAAAGCGGTCTGCGGAGAGGACCGCAAACGGGTTGCCGCAGACCGCCCGCGTCATTATAGTGCGCCGCCCTGAAACCCCCCATCGCAAAGGCGCTCGTTTCCCATGGCTTTCCTCGCCGACGTCCTCTCTCGCGTTAAGCCCTCCGCCACGATGACGGTGACGCAGAAGGCGCGCGACCTCAAAGCCAAGGGGCGGGACGTCATTTCGCTGTCGGTCGGCGAGCCGGACTTCGACACGCCCGAAAACGTCAAGCAGGCGGCGATCGAGGCGATCAAGCGCGGCGAGACCAAGTATCCCCCGGTGCTCGGCATTCCGCCGCTGCGCGAGGCGATTGCGGCCAAGTTTAGCCGTGAGAACGGGCTCGACTACAAGCCGTCCGACACGATCGTCGCCACCGGCGGCAAGCAGATCCTCTACAACGCCTTCCTGGTCACGATGAACAAGGGCGACGAGGTCATCATTCCCGCGCCCTATTGGGTGAGCTACCCGGAGATGGTCGCGATCAACTGGGGCGATCCGGTCATCGTGCCGACCACGCTCGAGAGCGGCTTCAAGCTCAAGCCCGAGGACCTCGAGCGCGCGATCACGCCGCGCACCAAGTGGGTGATCCTGAACTCGCCGTCGAACCCGACCGGCGCGGCTTATACGCGCGCCGAGCTCAAGGCCCTGACAGACGTGCTCATGCGCCACCCGCACGTCTGGGTGCTGACCGACGACATGTACGAACATCTCGTCTACGGCGACTTCGTCTTCACGACGCCGGTACAGGTCGAGCCCGGCTTGAAGCCGCGCACGCTGACCATGAACGGCGTCTCCAAGGCCTATGCGATGACCGGGTGGCGGATCGGCTACGCCGCCGGGCCGGCCGAGCTCATCAAGGCGATGGACATGGTCCAGGGCCAGCAGACCTCGGGCGCGTGCACGATCGCCCAATGGGCTTCCGTCGAGGCGCTGAACGGGCCGCAGGACTTCATCCCCGTCCGCCGGAAGGCGTTCGAGGAGAGGCGCGACCTCGTCGTCTCGATGCTCAGCCAGGCGAAGCACCTCAAATGCCCGAAGCCGGAGGGCGCGTTCTACGTCTATCCGTCCTGCGCCGGCGCGATCGGGAAAAAGGCGCCCTCGGGCAAGGTGATCGAGAGCGACGTCGATTTCGTCACCGAGCTTCTCGAGGAGGAAGGCGTCGCGGCCGTCCAGGGCAGCGCCTTCGGGCTTGGGCCCAACTTCCGCGTCTCCTACGCGACCTCGCTCGACAAGCTCGAGACGGCCTGCGCGAAGATCCAGCGCTTCACGGCGGAGCTGAGGTGATCGCCCCCCGCCCGCGGCGGGGGAGGATTGCTCACCCCATCCGCTTCTCGAGGTCGGCGAGCACGCGGTAGCACGGCAGCACCTGCTGCACGCTGGCGTTGGGCTCGCGGCCCTCGCGGATGGCGGCGAAAAACTCGCGGTCCTGGAGCTCGATGCCGTTCATCGACACGGCGACCTTGCTGACGTCGATCTTCTCGTCCTTGCCGGTGAAGAGATCGTCGTAGCGGGCGATATAGGTCGCGGTGTCGCCGATATAGCGGAAGAAGGTGCCGAGAGGGCCGTCGTTGTTGAACGAGAGCGAGAGCGTGCAGATCGCCTCGTTCGCGGTCTTGAGCTGGATGCTCATGTCCATGGCGATGCCGAGCGAGGGGCTGACCGGCCCGGAAACCGCGTTGGCTTTGACGATCGGCGAGCGGGCCTGATAGGCAAAAAGGTCGACGGTGTGGGCGGCGTGATGCCAGAGAAGGTGATCGGTCCAGGAGCGCGCCTGGCCGAGCGCGTTCATGTTGGTGCGGCGGAAGAAATAGGTCTGGACGTCCATCTGCTGGATATGGAACTCGTCCTTGAGGATCCGCTGGCGCACGAACTGATGGCTCGGGTTGAAGCGGCGCGTGTGGCCGACCATGGCGACGAGCCCGGTTTCTTTCTGCATCGCCGCGACCGCTTCGGCGTCCTTCAGGCTGTCGGCGAGCGGAATCTCGACCTGCACATGTTTGCCGGCCTTGAGGCACTGAAGCGCCTGGTCGGCGTGCATCTGCGTCGGGGTGGCGAGGATCACCGCGTCGAGCCCCGGAACTTTCAGGCTTTCGGCGAGATCGGTCGCAACGTGGCCGACGCCGTACTGCGCCGCCGCTTCCTTAGTCTTGTCGAGGTCGCGCCCGACGAGCGAGACCGCCTCGACCCCGTCGATCAATTTGATCGCGTCGAGATGCTTGAGGCCGAAGGCGCCGGCGCCGGCCAGCGCGACTTTGAGAGTCTTGGGCATGGGGATCTCCGAAGGCTAAGGGACGACCCACAACGTCATTGCGAGGAGCGTAGCGACGAAGCAATCCAGCCCTCGCACCCGACGTTCTTCTGGATTGCTTCGCTTCGCTCGCAATGACGGGTGGCCGATCACAGCTAGGCCGCGTTCTCCAAAATGAGATGCCCGACCGCGGTGTTGGACGCCGGGACATGGTAGAACCGGTGCGCCACCTTTGGCTTCGGGCCGCCGGCGACGACATCGGCCATCGCGCCGCGCGCAATCAGCCACATCACAAGTTCGATGCCTTCCGATCCCGCCTCGCGGACGTAGTCGATGTTGGGCATCTTCGAGAGGCCCTTGGGGTCATCGATCAGCCGGTCGAGGAAGGCGTTGTCCCATTCCTTGTTGATCAGGCCGGCGCGCGGCCCCTGAAGCTGGTGGCTCATGCCGCCGGTGCCCCAGACATGGACGTTGATATCCTCGGGGTAGCTCATGATCGCCTTGCCGATCGCCCGGCCAAGCGCGAGGCAACGCGCCCCGGAGGGCACGGGGTGCTGCACGACGTTAACCGCAAAGGGGATGATCTTGCACGGCCATTGCTTGACCTCGCCGAAAACGCACGAGAGCGGCACGGTCAGACCGTGGTCGACGTCGATCTCGTTGACCATGGTCAGGTCGAAATCCTGCTGGATCACCTCCGAGGCGATATGGGAGGCAAGCTCCGGGTCCCCGATGACCTTCGGCACCGGGCGCGCGCCGTAGCCTTCATCCGCGGGATTGAATTCCGGCCCGGTCATGATCGCGAAAGTGGGGATCATCTGGAGGCTGAAGGCGGTGGCGTGATCGTTGTAGACGACGAAGATCACGTCGGGCTTGTGAGTCTTCACCCACTGCTTGTCGAAGTCGTATCCGGCGAAAACCGGCTTCCAGTAATCTTCCTTGGTCTTGCCGAGGTCGAAGGCGGCGCCGACGGCGGGGATGTGCGAGGTGTAAAGAGAGGCAGTGATGCGGGCCATGTTGAAGCGTCCTTTGGCGGAGAAGTCGGAATGCCGTCAGTCCTTCCGGGGACGCTGGGCGTCTCCGCCCTCCCCGATCCTGCGGTTTCCTTCGATCTTCCGGCCGCCCTTGACCATCATGTCGCGGTATTCCTGCTCGCTCATGCCGGTCATGCTGCCCGCCATCTGCTGGAAGCTCTTGCCGTCGGTCGCGCCGATCTTCGATAAGAAGTAGATGTTGCCGCCGAGCGCCATCATGCGGTTGAGATCACGATCAAGGACCGCCTGCTTCTGCTCCTCAGTCATCTTCCATTGGTCGAGATAGGCGCGCTCGTTGGCCTTGAAGCGGGCGCGGTTCTCGGCCTTCATCAGCGACATGCAGAACTGGTTGAGCCAGTAGCCTTTGCGCGATTGTTCGGCGTCGAAGACGATTGTGCCGGGAATTTCCTTGAACTCCTTGTCGAGCGCCATGGGTTCACCCTCTCCTTTCGTCGGGCCAGTAGAGCCGCATCGGATTGTCGACGAGCAAAAGGTCCTGGAGGTCGGCCGCGCTTGCGATCTCGGGAATGAAATCGACCAGGAGCCCATCGTCGGGCATATGGCCCTTCAAGTTCGGGTGCGGCCAATCGGTGCCCCACAGCACGCGGTCCGGAAATTCCTCGATCACCTTGCGAGCGAACGGAACGACGTCGCGATAGGCGTGTTGCTTGCCGTCGAGCGCCGGCGGGCCGCTGACCGACAGGCGCTCGGGACACGTCGCCTTGCACCAGACGTTCTCGTAATCGTCCATGAATTTGAGAAAGCGCGAGAATTCGGGCCCATCGACCGGCTTCGTCACGTCCGGGCGGCCCATGTGGTCGACGACGACGGTGGTCGGCAGCTCGGTGAAGAAGTCGATGAGTTCCGGCAGGTCCGCAGCCTCGAAATAGACGACGACATGCCAGTCGCGCTCGACGATGCGGCCGGCGATTTCGATCAGCTCGTCTTTGGGGGTGAAGTCGACCAGCCGCTTGACGAAATTGAACCTGACGCCGCGCACGCCCGCCTGATGAAGCCGCGTCAATTCCGCGTCGCTGACCTCGCGCCTGACGGTCGCGACGCCGCGCGCCCTGCCCGCGCTCGCAACGAGCGCGTCGACCATGGCGCTGTTGTCGGCGCCGTGGCAGGTCGCCTGAACGATGACGTTGCGCGAAAAACCGAGATGATCGCGCAGCGCGAACAATTGCGCCTTGCTGGCGTCGCAAGGGGTGTATTTGCGCTCGGGCGCGTAAGGGAACTCAGCGCCCGGCCCGAACACATGGCAATGGGCGTCGACGCTGCCGGGAGGAAGTGAAAAGCGGGGCTTGCTCGGGCGATCGAACCAGTCGAGCCAGCCCTTGGTCTTCTCGAACGGTCCGGTCACTGGCTTCTCGGCGGCGTTCACGGGGTCAGGCGCCTTCAGTCGATGTATTTGAGGCCGGCTTTGGCGAGCGGCTCGCGCATCTTGTACATGTCGAGCCCCAGCGCGCCGGCGGCGAGCTTGGCGCGCTTGTCGCCCTCGTTGGCTTCACGAGCCGCGGCGGCGTCCGCCGTCTTCATCGCCCAGGCTGCCGGGACGACGACAATCCCGTCGTCGTCGGCGACGATCGCGTCGCCTGGGTGCACCAAGGCGCCGGCGCAGACGACCGGAATGTTGACCGAGCCCAGCGTCGACTTGACTGTGCCCTTGGCGCTCACGCATTTGCTCCAGACGGGAAAGCCCATCTCGGTCAGCGTCTTCACATCGCGCACGCCGGCGTCGATGACGAGGCCCTTGGCGCCGCGGGCCATGAAGCTCGTTCCAAGGAGATCGCCGAAGAAACCGTCGGTGGAGTCGGCGGTGATCGCGGCAACGACGATGTCGCCGGGCTCGACCTGTTCGGCGGCGACGTGCATCATCCAATTGTCGCCCGGATGAAGCAGGACCGTCACCGCCGTTCCGGAGATCATAGCGCCCGGATAAATCGGCCGCATGTAGGGCTTCATCAGCCCCACGCGTCCCATCGCCTCATGCACGGTCGCGACCCCGTAGCGGCCGAGCGCCTCGACGGCGGCGCGCTCGGCGCGCTTGACTTTGCGTCTGACGACGCCGAGTTCGGTCATCGCTCCCTCCTTCCGGCCTCCCGCCCGCAACGCCTTCACGCGAGGCGAAAAAGCGCGCCGCGTATCGCCTTCTTAGACCCTGTCACGCGGCAGAGGCAATGCTTTGCTGGCGCAGGCGATCGTACTCGGTCTTGTCGACCGACGGGGCGCCGGGTTCGCCGAGATCGTTGAGATGGATGCGGTAGGTCTCCCGCGCGCTCCAGCAGGCGATCGCGGCGATGGCGGTGACGCCGAAGGCCAACGCGCCGACCGTCATCGGCACGTTCGCCGAGCCCGGGGGCGCGACGGTCGCAAATAGAGCCGGCAACAGCGCCGTCAGCATCGTGCCGATGTTCTGCGCGATCGCCATGCCGGAAACCCGCGCGCGGGTCGGGAAGAGCTCGGGATAGAAGCTCGGAAAGATGGCGTTATATCCCTGATAGACGATGCCCCACATCAGGATCGAGATGACGAACGCGAGCGGCACGTTCCTGATGCTGATGGCGTAGAGGTAGGCGAAGGTCATGAGGCCGGCCGCGAGCGAGCCAACGATGATCGGCGTCCGCCGGCCGATTCGATCCGAAAGGTCGCCGACGAACGGAATCACGATGATCGCGACGATGTTGCCGATGACCGGGATCCACAGATAGATGGTCTTGTCCATTCCGACGCCGTAGGCCGGCTGCACCGCATAAGCGGCGCCGAAAATCGTCGCCACCACCGGAATGACGTTCATCAGCGCCATGCAGATGACCCGCAGCATGTCCGGCCAGTGGTTGGTCAACGCATCGATCACCGGCGCCTTGGGCACGTCGCCGTGTCCCCTCTCTTCGGTGAACGCCGGCGTCTCGTCGACCTCGCGCCGAATGATATAGCCGGCGATCAGCACGACGACGCTAAGCAGGAACGGGATCCGCCACCCCCATGCGACGAAGGCCTCGTTCGAAAGCCCGTAGCTCAACGGCAGATAGACCGCCGCCGCCAGAATTTGTCCCGCCTGCACGCCCTGGAGCGTGAAGCTGGCGAAATAGCCGCGCCGCCCGAACGGCGCATGTTCGAGAATCATCGAGCTCGCGCCCGATATCTCGCCCGCGACGGCAAAGCCCTGGATCAGGCGCAGGACCACGAGCAGGATCGGCGCCCATTCTCCCACCTGCCGATAGGTCGGAAGCAGCCCGACGGCCATGGTCGAGAGCCCCATCAGGAAGAGGCAGACGAGCAGCACGTTCTTGCGGCCATGAGTATCGCCCAAATGGCCGAGCACGAAGGCGCCGATGGGCCTGGCGACATAGCCGACCCCATAGGTCGCGAGCGACGCGACGATGGCGACTTTCGGGTTGGTCGAGGGAAAGAAGATTTGCGGAAAGACGAGCGAGGCGGCGGTCGCATAAATGAAGAAGTCGTAATATTCGAGCGCCGAGCCGATCCAGCCGCTCGCGGCCGCGATCCTGCTCTGATGCCGGCCCTGCGGCTCGTGCATGGCTGCTGAACTCATTTTCGTTCCTCCCTCGTATTGGCCGCCGTTGCCGGCTCTAGTAATCGACCTTGGCGACCGATCTCAGTTCCGTCGGAGTGGCGGACGGAAAGCCGAAGAATTCGAGATAGGCGGGGATTTGCTCGAACAGCATGTCGATGCCGATCTGGGTTTCGCAGCCGCGCGCCCGCGCTGCGGCGAGAAAGGCGGTCGTCTCCTGCTTCATCACCACTTCGCCGACATAGGTCGAGGGCGAAAGGCGCGCGACGTCGACCGGCATCGGATCGCCGGCCTTCATGCCGAGCGGAGTCGCGTTGACGACGACGCCGAACCCGGTCGGGTCGTTCGATCCGAGGGAAACCTTGAGCCGCGGATAGTTCTGCCTCAGCCTCCCCGCGAGCGCCTCCATCGCGGCGGCGCTCACGTCGTAAAGCCCGATCTCGGCGGCGCCTGCGGCCGCGGACGAGGCGGCGATGGCGGAGCCCACTCCGCCCGATCCCACGACCAGGACCCTCTTGCCGGCGAGCGCGCCGCCGCGCCGCGCCATTCCGCGCACGAACCCTTCGCCGTCGAACATGTCGCCGACCAGTCGGCCGTCGGCGTCCCGGCGGACGGCGTTGCATGAGCCCGCAACCTTGACCGCGGTCGACACCTCGTCGATGAGGCCGATGACCGCAATCTTGTGCGGCATCGTGATCAACGCGCCGTGGAAATTGGTGAAGCGGCAAATCTCCGGGAAGGCGCGGGTGAAATCTTCGCTTTTGACGCCGAGCGGCACGACGGCGGCGTTGATACTGCGCTTCTCGAACCACGGATTGTAGATCATCGGCGATTTGAACGTCGTCGTTGGATAGCCGACATGCGCGATGATCCTGGTGTCGCCGTTCAGCATTCGGGTCAGGTTCCTGTGAGACGGCGCGAAGCGCGCCGCGCGAGGCAATGCGCGTTCATTCGAATTCGATCTCCGCGCGCTCATCGGCGTCGGTCAGACTGGCCTGGGCGGCGAGCCGGACAGGAGTGTTGGCGGCGCCAAACAGGTCATAGTTGCGGCGCTCGACGATCTCGAAGAAAAAGCGGTCCTGGAAGGTCCGGGTGTAGATGTGGAAAAACTCTCCGCCCTTCACCCGGTCGTAGAGCATGCCGAGCGCGCGCATCCGGGCGAGCAGATCGGGGGCGATGTCGAAGCGGGTCGCGAGATCGTCGTAGTAATTGTCCGGAATGGGCAGGAAGGCGACGCCGTTCGCCTTCGCCGCTTCGACGGCGGCGAAGATATCGTCGCTCGAAAGCGCGATCTGCTGGAAGCCCGCGCCGCCGAAGGCGTCGAGAAAGCGCGAGACGCCCGTCGCGCCGCCCTCGCCAACGTTGAGCGCAATGCGCAATTCGCCGTTCGGGCTGCGGAGCAAGCGGCTGAAGAACGCGCCGTGCGGATCGGCGATCTCGACCTGCGGCTGCGGCAAGAGCCCGAGCACCGTGCGATAGAACAGCGACCAGGTCAGGAATTCGCCACGGCGCACGACATTCGAGAGATGGTCGACCTTGCGCAGACGGCCCTCGGAAGACGGAGGCTCGGTGGCCGCGAAATCGTCGCGCCACGCCAGGTCGCCTGAGCCGATGAAGTAGATGAGGCTGTTTTCGACGCCGGCGACCGCGGGCACGGTCGCTTCGCCGGGTCCGATCTTGCCGACGTAAGTCTGGCACTCGAGCGCGCTCGCCCGATCGAGCGCCTTGTCGACCGAGTCGACCTTGAGCGCGATCGCGCACACCGAGGGCCCATGCAGCAGCGAAAACGAATGGGCGAAGCCCTCGCGTTCGCGGTTGACGATGAGGTTGATCTCGCCCTGCGAGTAGAGATCGACGTCCTTCGAGCGGTGCCGGCCGGCGCACCGGAAGCCGAGGCCCTCGATAAGCGCAGTCAATTCGCTCGCTGCCGCGTCGCCCGCCGCGAACTCGACGAATTCAGCCCGCTCGACCACCGGGGCCGGCGGCAACGGCGCCAGGTCGGCGAGCGGCGGGTCGCCACGCGCGGCCCGCTTCGCGCCCAGCGCTTCGCCGGCGGCCCTCAGCGAGCGCATCCCGTCGATTGCGATCGCCGCGGCCGAGGCGCCGCGAAACTGGTCGTTGAAGATTTCGAGCGACAGCGGGCCCCGATAGCCGGAGCGGGCCACGGCGTCGAGATAGTCGACGATCGGATAGTCGCCCTGGCCGGGATAGCAGCGATAGTGCCGGCTCAGCGACAGCGGGTCCATGACCAGCGCCGGCGCGTCGGCCACCTGCACGAGCGCGATCTTCTCGGCCGGCAGAGCGGCGATCGGTTCGATCGGGTTGCCGCGGACGCAGATATGGAAGCTGTCGAGCACAATCCCGAGGTTATCGCGATCCGCGGCGCGCACAATGTCCCAGGCGGCGGTCCAGTCCTTCACCCAGCGCCCCCAGGCGAGCGCCTCGTAGCCAAGCCGCATGCCGTGCCGGCGGGCGAGATCGGCCAGTTCGGCGAGGTCTTGGGCGGCGCGCGCTCCGTCGTCGATCGCGTCGGGCGAAACATTGGAGCAAAGGCAAAGCAGACGCGCGCCGAGCTCGTGCATGAGGTCGAGCTTTCTCGCCGCCCGCTCGAAGTTCTTGGCCCGAGCGGGGTCGGGCATCGCCTCGAAGTCGCGCAGCGGCTGAAGAGCGACGATCTCAAGCCCGAGATCGGCGGCCAGAACCCGGGCGTCGCGCGGCTTGCCGCGGAAGAAGGTCAGATCGTTCTCGAAGATCTCGACGGCGCGAAAGCCCGCCTTGGCCGCGGCCGCGAATTTGTCCTCGAGCGCGCCGCCCATGCAGACCGAGGCGATCGACCATCTGAGCATCGAGGAAATCTCCTAGATTTCTTCCCACCGCCTGGGTGGTCGTTCAGGCGGAATCATCGCGCTTCCGTCCAGACCGCGCCATGCTCTAGCGGCCCCTGGCCTTCAGCGCCCTGTCGAGCCGCGGATAGACCCGCCGGGCGTTGCCCTCGTAGACCTTATGGCGCTCTTCGGGGGTGAGATTGCCCGTCGCCTCGACGTAGCGCTTGGTGTCGTCGTAGTAGTGGCCGGTCTCCGGGTCGATCCCCCTGACGGCGCCGATCATTTCGCTCGCGAACAGGATGTTGTCGACCGGGATCACCTTGGTCAATAGATCGACGCCCGGCTGATGATAGACGCAGGTGTCGAAGAAGACGTTCTTGAGGAGCTGCTCGGTCAGCAGCGGCTTCTTCAATTCCTGCGCCAGCCCTCGATAGCGGCCCCAGTGATAGGGCGCGGCCCCGCCGCCGTGCGGAATGACGAACCTGAGCGTCGGGAAATCCTTGAACAGGTCGCCCTGGATGAATTGCATCACCGCGGTCGTATCGGCGTTGATGTAATGGGCGCCGGTGGTGTGGAAGCAGGGGTTGCAGCTCGTCGAGACATGCACCATCGCCGGGATGTCCCACTCCGCCATTTTCTCGTAGATCGGATACCACCAGCGGTCGGTCAGCGGCGGGCTCGTCCACCAACCGCCGGACGGATCGGGATTGAGATTGATGGCGACGAAGCCGTAGTCCCTGATGCATTTGTCGAGTTCGGGAATGCAGGTCTTCGGCTCGACGCCGGGGCTCTGCGGCAGCATCGCCGCGCCGATGAAATTGTCGGGGAAGAGCTTCGAGACCCGGTGGCAGAGCTCGTTGCAGATCGACGCCCAGGTCGAGCTCACGCCAAAGTCGCCGATGTGATGGGCCATGAAGCTGGCGCGGGGACTGAAGACCGTGAGATCGCAGCCGCGCTCCTTCATTAGCCGCAACTGGTTCGTCTCGATCGACTCGCGAAGCTCATCGTCGCTGATTTTGAGCTCGGCGACCTTGGGCGCGGCGGCGGGATCCTTGATGCCGGCGATCTGCCGGTTGCGCCACGCCTCGAGCGCCTTGGGGGCGGTGGTGTAGTGGCCGTGGCAGTCGATGATCATGGGAATGCCTCCTGTCGGGCGAATGAGTTCAGCCAGCCGTCCCGGACATCAGGCGCTTTACGACCAAAGCGAGCGGGACCGTATAGAAGAAATGCGCCATGATCCCGCCTATGACGACGTTCGGATCGAGGAAGTTCGAATGATCCGAGGAAATGAGCGCGATCGCCGAATGCGCCACGATCCAGAGGAACACGGCAAAGAACAGAGACGACCAGCGTCGCCTCGTAGCCGCGCTGGCGGAAATACGGCCAGAGGAAAGCGAACAGTACGCCCCAGGCGAAGCAGAGAAAGAAGTGCATCCCGGTCCCAAGAATATAAGCCAAGGCGCCCGGCGAATCCCGCGCCGCCCTTCCGAGGACCGGGCCGATGGCGCTCCGCGGAATCTGGTCGAGCGGAATCATCCGCTGGACCCCGACCCAGACGATAGCTTCGTAGATCCAGATGCTGACCCCGCCTGCCAGACCACCGAGAACCCCGGCCCGCACTGTGCTCGCGACGCTCGCATTCACTTCCATCCGGGCGTCCTGCCCGAACTCGCTGCGCTGGACGCTCTTAACCCGCTCTCCCTTTCGCTCCCGCTTGCTGGAGGGCGCGATCATGCGGGCTCCATGCCGTGGCGCCGTTTGGCGGCCTGCGTCGCGGCCGAGGCCAGATACGCCACTAGAGCCTGCGCGGCCTCGCGCTCGGCGGACGCCGTCGACACGCCAGCCGAGAAGACGGTCACGGCCTGAATCTCCGGCGGCAGCGGACCAGCGACCTCAACGCCCGGCTGGCCGATGAGCTCGCTCAATTGCTGAACCCCGAGGTCGGCGTCGCCATTCGCGACCAAGGTGGCGACAGGGACGCCCGGCGGCGCCTTGAGCGCCCGCGCAAAGACGGAGTTGGTGAGACCCCATTTCTCGCACAAAGCTTTGAAGTGGTCGCCGCTCGGACCCGTCGAGTAGCCAATTCGCCGCGCCTCGATCATCGCCTGCTTGACGCCTGCCTCGTTTTCGACCCTGGGTCGCCGCGCCCCTGCGGGGACGGCCATTGCGATCTCCGACCGGGCGAAATCCCTGATGCTGCCTCTGGCGATATGGCCTTCGGCCTCCAGGCTCTCCAGGACCTTCGACGCCAGCACCACGATATCCGTCGGTTCCCCAGCCCGCACCAGCTTGGCCGCTTCGACCCCGCCCATGGACCGGATATCGACCTTTCTGCCGTTTCGCAGCTCATAGTCGCGAGCGAGATCGGCCAGGATGTGCCGGGTCGCCATCGACGAAAGGCCTGTGATCCGGCGATTCATGTCTGCCTCCAACGCCGCGAGGATTTCACGGCTCAGTTTCGGTCAATGTGCCGGAGGCGCATGAACAGGCGGAGAAATCGGCGCATACGACGTGTGATTCATCGAACGCCGTTTCCTCCTAAAATGAAACTAACCAATAACCGCTCGACTTGTCATCATGTGGGGGCGCGTCGCGCAAACGGCGGCCGGAGGACGGCATGGCGGAATCGACGATCGGCTCAGGCTCCATCGCGTTTATCGGCTTTGGCGAGGCCGCGCGCGCCTTTCTCGACGGCTGGCGCACCAGCCCCGGCTTCGAGGCGCGCATCTCCGCCTACGACATCAAGACCGATTCGCCCGATCCCGAGGTACGGGCGGCGAAGCGGGCCGATTATGCAGCGACCAACATCATCGGCGCGTCGAATGCGCCCGAAGCGATCGCCGGCGCCGAGGCGGTGTTCTCCGTCGTCACCGCCGATCAGGCGCACGAGGCGGCGCTCGCGGCCTTGCCCGGCCTGATGAAAGGCGCGCTCTTCTTCGACTGTGATTCGTGCGCGCCGCAGACCAAGGTTCGCACGGCCACCGCAGTCGACGCAGCGGGCGGACGCTATGTCGACGTCGCGGTGATGGCGCCGGTCCATCCGCGCCTGCATCGCACGCCGCTCCTGATCAGCGGCCCGCACGCCGAAGCCGCGGCGCTGATGCTTGTCGCTCTCGACATGTCGGCCAAAATCCACGAGGGCCCAGTCGGCGCCGCTTCCGCGGTGAAAATGATCCGCTCGGTCATGATGAAAGGGCTCGAGGCGCTGGTCTGCGAATGCGTGCTGGCCGGGCGGAAGGCGGGGGTGATCGAGACCGTGCTCGATTCCCTCGATGACACCTACCCCGGCTTCGACTGGAGGAAGCGCTCGGCCTATATGCTGGAGAGGGTGATGACCCACGGGCTCCGGCGCGCCGCGGAAATGCGCGAAGTGGCGGTGACCGTCGATCTGCTTGGCCTCAAGGGCGAGATGTCCCGCGCCGCCGTCGGCTGGGAGCAGACGATCGGCGAGCTCGGTTTGCGCTCGACCGCGGCGGAGGCCGCCGACTATCGGCTTCTGGCCGACCGGATTCTCGCCGCGCTCGACCCCACCGCCCCCTGAGAGCGCGGCCCAACCTGGAGCAGGTCTGTCTTTCGCTTCGTCTCTGGAGAAGCTAACGTCCCGGCGCAACAGGCGAGAGCCGTCAGATGGCCTGAGCTTGGCGATGGACCGGGAGGAGAATTGATGAGGTCGAGACTTTGGATGCTGGGCGCCGTGCTTGGCTCTGCGCTTTGCGCGGCCGGGGCCCGGGCGGACGACAATACCGTGACCGTCGGCATGATCTTGCCGATGACCGGGCAACAGGCCTCGACCGGCAAGCAGGAGCGCGCCGGCGCCGAGCTCTACATTCAGCAGCACGGCGACACGGTCGCGGGCAAGAAAATCGTGCTCGAGGTCAAGGACGACACCGGGGCCGCGGACGTGACCAAACGCCTGGCTGAAGAACTGATCGGCAACGACCACGCCAAGGTCCTGATGGGCTTCGGGCTGACGCCGCTCGCGCTGGCCACTGCGCCAGTGGCGACGGAAGCGAAGGTTCCCGAGATCGTTTCCGCCGCGGCGACTGCGATCATCACCGAGAAATCGCCCTATATCGTCCGCACCTCGTTCACGCTTCCCCAGGCATCGGCGCCGATGGCCGACTGGGCGCTCAAGAACGGGATCAAGAAAGTCGTCACGATCGTCGCCGACTACGGTCCCGGCGTCGACGCCGAGAAATGGTTCGGCGAAACGTTCGAGAAAGGCGGCGGGACCGTCACGGAAAAGATCCGGGTCCCACTGAAGAACCCGGACTTCGCGCCCTTCCTGCAGCGAGTGAAGGATGACGCCCCCGACGCGGTGTTCGTCTTTGTGCCCTCGGGTCAGGGCGCCGTATTCATGAAGGAGTTCGTCGAGCGCGGCCTCGACAAGTCCGGGATCAAGCTGATCGGCACCGGCGACGTGACCGACGACGACCTTCTGGCCGACATCGGCGATTCCGCGCTCGGCGCGGTCACCACCCATCACTATTCGGCGGACCACGACTTGCCCGAGAACAAGGCCTTCGTCGCCGCGTTCGAGAAGGCCAACAACGGCATGCGGCCGAATTTCATGGCGGTCGGCGCCTATGACGGCATGGCGCTCGTCTATCAGGCGCTCGAAAAGACCAAGGGCGACGCCAGCGGCGATGCGCTGATCGCGGCGATGAAGGGCATGAGCTGGGTGAGCCCGCGCGGACCGGTCACGATCGATCCGGAAACGCGCGACATCGTGCAGAACATCTATGTCCGCAAGGTCGAGAAGAAGGACGGCGCTCTCTACAACGTCGAGTTCGCGACCATCCCCGACGTGAAGGATCCCTACAAGGCCGCCAAGCACTGATGGGCCATTGCCTTGTCATGCCCGCGAAAGCGGGCATCCAGACTGGCCACTGGCGCACCTGGATTCCCGCTTTCGCGGGAATGACACGATGACGGCATGCTGACCATCCTGCTCGATGGCGTGGCCTATGGCATGCTGTTGTTCGTGCTGGCGAGCGGACTGTCGGTGACGCTCGGGTTGATGAATTTCATTAACCTCGCTCATGGCGCGTTCGCCATGGTCGGCGGCTATGTGACCGCGCTGCTGATGAACCGCGCCGGCGTCCCGTTCCTTCTGACGCTTCCTGCGGCCTTCCTCATTCCGGCGATCCTCGGCGTGGCGCTCGAGCGCACGCTCTATCGGCGGCTCTATGGCGCAAGCCCGCTGGATCAGGTGCTGTTCACCATCGGCCTCGTCCTCATGGCGATGCCGATCGCCGCCTACCTGCTCGGCGACGAGCCGCAGCAGGTTCACCTGCCCGCCTGGCTCAGCGGGCGTATCGAGGTCCATGGCGTCGGCGTCGGCGTCTATCGGCTGTTCATCATCCTCATCTGCGGGATCATCGCCGCCGGCCTGCAGACGTTCCTCGTCAGGACCCGGTTCGGCGCCCAACTGAGGGCGGCGGTCGACGACACGCGGGTGGCCCAGGGTCTCGGCATCAATGTCGACCGCATCTTCGCCATCGCCTTCGCCGTCGGCAGCGGGCTCGCGGGCCTGGGAGGAGCGCTCGCCGCCGACGTGGTCGGCGGCATCGATCCTTCATTTCCGGTGAAGTTCCTGGTGACCTTCCTCATCGTCGTCACGGTCGGCGGCTCGAACGGGATCCTGGGGGCCTTGTTCGGCTCGCTTCTGCTCGGCGTGCTCGACGTCGCCGGCAAATATTATGTCCCCTCGATCGGCGCCTTCATCATCTACGCCGTGATGGTGGTTACCCTGATCGTGCGGCCGCAAGGGTTGTTCGCGCGCGGGGACGGGCGATGAGCGCGACCGACGCGAGCGCGACGACGCGCCGCATCGCCGCGCATCTGCATCGGCGCGCCCGCTGGCGATGGCCCGAAATTATCTTCTGGCTTGCGCTTCTGGCCGCGATCTTGGCCGCGCCGTCGCGCGCGGCGATCATCAATGAGGTCCTGATCGCCGGCCTGTTCGCTTTGTCGCTCGATCTCATTCTCGGATTGACCGGGATCGTCTCGCTCGGGCATGCGGCCTTTTTGGGCCTCGGCGCCTATGCGGCGGCGATTCTGGCGAGCAAGGGCTTCGCCGACCCGACGCTTGGGCTGGTGTTGGGCGCCGCCGTCGCTGCCGTGGTCGGCCTCGTGACCGCCCCGCTCCTGCTGCGCGGCGCCGACCTTACGCGGCTCATGGTGACGCTGGGCGTCTCGCTCATGCTCGGAGAACTCGCCAACCGCAACGGCTGGCTCACCGGCGGCGCCGACGGGCTGAACTTCTCGATGGGGCCCGTGCTCGGCCTGTTCCCGATCGGCTTCACCGGACAGCGCAACGCGGCGCTCTACAGCTTCGCCGTCCTCTTCATCCTGTTTGCGATCGCGCGCCGCCTCGCGCAGTCGCCGTTCGGGCTGGCGCTCGCGGCGATCCGCGAGAACCGCCTGCGCGCCGGCGCGCTCGGCATCGCGACCAGCCGGCGCATTGTCGCCATCTACACGGTTTCGGCAGCCTACGCGGGGGCGGCCGGCGCGCTCCTGGCGCAGACGACGCAGATCGTCTCGCTCGACCTCTTCGACTTCCACCGCTCGGCCGACGTCATGCTGATGCTCATCATCGGGGGGGCGGGATATCTCTATGGCGGCCTCATCGGCGCGGCGGCGTTCATTGTGCTGAGAGACGTGATTTCCGCGGCGACGCCCGAATACTGGGAATTCTGGATCGGCCTCGCCCTGGTCATTCTGGTGCTCGCCGGCCGAGAACGGATCGGCGAAGCGCCGCGGCGGCTGATCGCCCTCCTCGCGCCCCGCGCCGCCCGCCGGGGCGTCGCGTGACCGCTCCGGCGCTCGAGGCGCGCGGACTTGCACGCAATTTCGGCGCGCTGATCGCGACCGACGATGTGTCGTTCGCGGTTCAGCCCGGCGCCCGGCAGGCGCTGATAGGCCCCAACGGCGCCGGCAAGACGACGCTGATCAATCTGCTGACGGGAGTGATCAAGCCGACCGCGGGCCAGGTCCTACTCCAGAGCCGCGACGTCACCGGCCTTCCGTCCAGCGCGCGCGTGCGGCTGGGCCTCTCGCGCACGTTCCAGATCAATCAGCTCTTTCCCGATCTGACGCCCGCCGAGTTGCTCGGGCTCGCGATCTCGGAGCGCAACGGCTCCGGCGCCGACTTCTGGCGCGTGGCGGGCGGCCGGCCGGCGATCGTCGCCGAAATCGAGGACCTGCTCACGCGTTTCGGCCTCGAGGCGGAGCTGGACCAGCCGACGCGCAAGCTGCCTTACGGCAAACAGCGCCTGCTCGAGATCGCGCTCGCGCTCGCCACGCGCCCAAAGGTGCTACTGCTCGACGAACCTGCCGCAGGCGTGCCGGAGGAGGAGCGGCAGGACATCCTCGCCGCCCTCGCCGCCCTGCCGCCGGATGTCGCCATTCTGCTGATCGAGCACGACATGGACCTCGTGTTCAATTTCGCCAGCCGCATTTCGGTGCTGGTGGCCGGAAGGCTGCTCACCGAGGGCGCGCCGGAGGCGATCGCGGCGGACGAGCGCGTGCGCGCGGTCTATCTCGGCGAGGACGCGCATGGCTGAGCTCCTGCGGGTCGAATCCTTAAGCGCCGGCTACGGCGAGGCGCGGGTCATCCAGGGCCTCAGTTTCGCGGTTCAGGACGGCCAGTCGCTGGCGCTGCTCGGACGCAACGGCGTCGGCAAGACAACCCTCATCGATTCGCTGATCGGGGTCACGACTCGCTTCGGCGGCAAGATCGCGCTCGCCGGCAAGGATATCACGGCTCTGCCGCCGAACTTAAGGGCGCGGCGGGGGGTCGGCTGGACGCCGCAGGAGCGCAACATCTTTCGCTCGCTCACCGTCGAAGAGAACCTGACCGCAGTCGAACTGCCCGGCCAATGGACGGCGAAGCGGGTCTACGGGCTTTTCCCAAGGCTTCAGGAGCGTCGCGGCAACATGGGCCGGCAATTGTCGGGCGGGGAGCAGCAGATGCTGGCGATCGGCCGGGCGCTCGTCCTCAATCCGCGCCTGCTGCTGCTCGACGAGCCGACCGAAGGCCTCGCCCCGATCATCGTCGACGAACTCCTGGGCGCGCTGCGCGAACTCGCCCGCGGGGGCTTATCGATGATCATCGTCGAGCAGAAGCCGAAGAAGATCCTCCCCTTCACCGACGAGGCGATCGTGCTCGACCGCGGCTCGATCGCCTTCGCGGCGCCGAGCGCCCAACTCATCGCCGACCCCACCGCGCTCGACGCCCATCTGACCGCGACGAAGAAGCCGGGACGGTAGGGCGGACGGCTTCTACTTCGCCGCCTCATCCCTCGGCGAAGGCACCCCAACGCGGATCGCCTGCGAGAAGTCCGGCGACTGGTCGGCGGCCTTCGCCTTCGCGTTTATCCGCGCGCGCTCCATGAGCTCCGCGAGCGGCATTGTCGTGACGACCACCCGATGGTCATAGAGGTAGCCGGGCAGGAAGCCGTTGACGACAAGGCGCCAGTCGAGGGGGAACGTTCCCCCCGCCGCGCGCACGATCTTGAACACGACGGTGGCGCAGTTGGCGGTGATCGAGTTGTACCACTTGGGCTGCGCGGTCAGCTCGGTCGATTGTAACGCATATTCGAGCAGGAGCGCGCGTGCTCCCTCGGGGGGCGTCGAGAGCCGGTAGAGGCGCACGTCCTCGCCGCGCACGTTCGCGCGCAAGCGCACCGAATCGCGCTCGGTCGTGGCGAGATAGATGAGCGTGTGGGATTTGAATGCGTCGGCGACCGGAGAGAACTCGCCGGTTTTCTCGCGCCGAACCTCGACCGACCAGGTCAGGTAGTCTCCATTCTCAAACCCGAAGCTCATCATCACGTGGGCCATCTCCGGCCCCGCCCAATAGGCGAGAAAAAGATCGAGGGTTTTCAGCTTCGAGAGGTCGTAGGAGCGCTTGCTCCATCGCTCGGTGAAGTCCTCGTCGCTGCGCCAGTCGAAATCGCGCACGTCGGAGAGGGTCAAAACATCGCCGTCGACCACGCCGGTCGTCTGCCGAGCCACGTCCGGAGCCCAGTCGCCGTCGGCCGGCGGCCTGATCGTGCTCCACCAGACGAGGAGCGCTGCGAAAGCTACAGCGAAGATCGCGAGCGTCCGCCAACGCCGCCAGTTGAAGAGCGAGACGATAGTTCCGAGGCCAAGCAGCAGGAACAGGCCGGCGACGATCGCCCGCAGCCCATTCAGGCCCCGGAAAACGGAACCAAAGCGCCGCCGCGCCCCATGCCGCAAGCGGCAGGACAATCAGCAGCGAAACCCCGATCCAAAGAGACGCCGAAGCGAAACGCGCCATATCCCCCCGCCCGCGACTTGCCCAGGCGCCGCTATAGCGGTTTCTCGGTGTTGACGTAATGCGGCGTCGCTAGTCGACCGCAGGGACGACTGCCGACGCCTCGGTGGCCGGCCCGACCGCCGCCGAAAAGGTCAGCGTCACTTTTTCACCGACCTTCATGCCATTGATCCTGACGCCCCTCGCGAGCTTGTAGGTCGAGCCGTCTTCGAAGGTGACGGTATGCTTCATCATGTCGACCGATTTTACTCTTCCGGTCGCCGTGACGACCGGCCCGGCGGCGAAGGCCAGCGTCGCGGCGCCGAGGAACCCGACGGCGGCGAACGCGCGGAGCGTCTTGTGCATCAATTTCTCCTTTCGAGACCTTTGCGGCCGAGATCGAAGCTTGAACAGGGCGCTCGCGGCGATCTCGTGGCGGTCAGCCTTCGCTCTGGTGGCCGCCGGACAGCGGCACGAACGGAATCACCTTGCCGCCGAAAATATCCGAGCGCGACACGCTCGCTTCCCCTCCCTCGCCGGTCTTCTTGACCACCTTCAGGATATGCTGGGCCCCCGGCGGTCCGACGGGAATGACCATGATGCCGTTCGGCTTCAGTTGCTGCAGCAGTGGCGGCGGGATGTGGTCGATGCCGCAAGTGACGATGATCTTGTCGAACGGCGCCGCGTCCTCCCAGCCGTAATAGCCGTCGCCGCTCTTCGTCACGATGTTTCCGTACTCGTGGTAGCCGGCGGCGATGAGCCGGTCGTAGACGCCGCGGGTGCGCGTCGCGAGCTCGGGGATGATCTCGATCGAATGAATGCGGCTCGTGAGATAGGTGAGCAGCGCCGACTGAAAGCCCGAGCCGGTGCCGATTTCGAGCACCTTGTCGCCGTGGACCTGGATAGCGCTGGTCATTCGCCCCATCGTGCCGGGCGGAGTGATGGTGACGCCGAAACCGATGTCGAGATAGTGCCCGACATAGGCGTCCTCGCGGTTCTCGGGCAGGCAGAACTCCTGGCGCGGAGTTAGCAGGAATGCCCGCTTGTCTGCAGGCGTCCAGAGATCGTTGAACTGCAGCAGGACCTGGTAGCGGTCCCAGCGCCGCTCGAGATAGCTGTGGTCCTCGGCGGGGCGGTTGGCCGTCATCCAGGCGACGAACTCGGCCTTGCTCGTGAGCGGCGGCCCCTCGGCGGCCAACGCCGCGAGCGGCGAGGAAGCGGCGAGGCCCGCCGCCGCTCCGATCAGAAATTCGCGTCTGCGCATGAGCGGTTCCTTGATTCGAGCGATTCGATTTCCGCGCCCGGGCGGGTGTCTAGCACGATTGGCCGGGCGTGTGGCGGCTTCAGCGCGCGAGCCGCCGGCTCAGGAAATCGCGCAATTCCGCCCTCGACTTTTCGGCCGCCGCGCGATCGTAAGCGAGCGTCATGCCGAGGACCGGCGTCCCGCCGCCGAACTCGGGCAAGTCGAATCCATGGCGCGCGCCGGGGTAGACGACGAGCTTCGCCATCGAGCCCGACTGTCTCGCAGCCAGCCGCTCGCAGTCGGCTGCGGGCGTCACATCGTCATTCGCGCCGACGAGAATGAGGGTCGGGATCTTGAGGCTGTCGTCGCCTTCGTTCGCGCACGGGGGGTAGAAGGCGGCCGCCGCCTTGAAACCGGAAGAGTTCGCGTTTCCCGCAGCGGCGATCTTGAGCGCAGTGTCGGCGCCTTGCGAAAAGCCGACCGCGGCGATTCGCGCCTTGTCGACGAAGGCGAGCCCGGACAGGAAGACGAGGGCGCCGTAGGCGTCGGGGGCTGCCTCAGGGAAGTCGACGGCGCAGGTTTCCTTCAGGCCGCGGGTCGAGAAGTCGTCGACGAACAGCGCCACGTAGCCCCAGCCGGCGAGCGACTCGGCGATCGACCGACGGTTGGCGGGCAGGCCGAGGCAGGTGTGCAAGAGCACGATCGCCGGAAAGGGACCCGCGCCTTTCGGCCTGGTCAGATAGCCTTGGACCTCCTCGCGGTGGCCGGCGCTCATGAACTTGACCAGTTCATCGGCCGAGGCGGGAGCACCAAAGACCATCAGCCCAGCCAGCGCCGTGGCGCGGAGGCATCGATGTACAAGACCATGCAAAACGCGCTCCTCTGCTGCGGCGAAGGGGAGCGCAACTGGCCGAATTGGCGGGCCCGCGTCAAGCGCCCAAATCCCATCGCTTGCAATCCAACAATCCTTTGCGATAATCCGAAGGGCGTGCTATTGTGCTCGGCGTCGTCGGATTTGGGTCGCCAGTCCGGCGAACCGAGAGCCTCACGCGCCTCGCGCTGTCTAACTTGGGCGCACCGTTAAATGATCGGAAGGAGGTCGAGCAGACCGCTTGTCCTTGGAATCAGGGCCTAACCCATTGAAAAATCTCAATTCTGGGAAGAAGAATCTTTTGATTTTCCTTCCCCCGGCTTTGGTTTTCCTTCCTCGGGCTTTGATTTTGCTTCCCTTGGCTTTGGAAGCCCTTCCCCCGCGCGGAGGGGGCAAAAGCAGAATGCTCTCAACGGAGGATGGCGATGAGCGACAAGCCCAAGAGCGACGCGCCTGCCCGGATCGGCGAGATCCTGGACGTCATGCGAAACACCTGGGACCTGCCGGCCGATTGCAACGAGGGCGAACTCTTCGCCTACGCCGAGACGCTCTACGACCGGATCGCGAGCGGCGACGGCAAGGACGCGCTCTACGCCTATCTCGCCGGCGTTCAGGTCGACAACCTGGAAATGCCGCCCTCCGACGCTTTCAAGGCGATCGTCGACCGAGCGCTCGCCCTGGCTGAGGTTTGGCGCTGATCAAGCGCGGGCTCGGCGCGGCGCGCGCAGCCTTGCCATGGGCGCCCGCCTATGTCAGGAACCGCGATGCTCGTTTTCGCGTATTCGCGCGAGCTCAGATGCTGCAGTAGCTCAGTGGTAGAGCACTCCCTTGGTAAGGGAGAGGTCGAGAGTTCAATCCTCTCTTGCAGCACCACTTTTCGGCCGCCCGGCCCGCAGCACATGCAGTTGCGATCGCAACCGGTCCACGAACCGCTCAGCCTCTCGGAGCGGGTTGCCGCCAGGATTTCAGCGAAAACAGCAACAGCGATGCGCCGATCGCCAGCGAGCCGAAAAAGAACGTCGGGTCGATGACGAAATGCTCATCCGCGATCCAGCGCGAAAGGGTGAGCGACACCAGCGCGGTCAGCGCCGGGACCAGGTTCCAGAACATCGTGACGAAGCCGTTGTCGCCGCCGGTGACAGTGAGAGAGATTTGATAGAAGACGCGCCCCAGCGACGAGGCGAGAATGGTGCCGACAATCATCAAAAGCATCGCCGGCAGCTGGTCGAAATTAAGCTTGCTTCGCCAGGCGAGAATGACAAGGCAGGACGGAATCAGGATGACGTTCGCAAACAGGAAATTGGCCGCGATCGCGGCCGATTCGTTGTATTTCCCGAACCATCTGCCGACCAGAGTTCCGCCCAGGGCGGAACAGAGCGGGACGGGAATGGCGTAGACCCAGCTTCCGTGGACGAAATTGTCGGCCAACTCGTTGATTGTCTCCATCCCGGCGTCGGCGAGCTGGCTCCAGGCGACCGCCATTGCGCCGAGAAACGCGCCGGCGAAGCAGCCGAAAAAGGTCGCCGGCGAAATCGGGATCGGAACCCGCGAAATGACGAGCGCGACCAGCGCGGCCCAGAACGGCGACAGGTTCAGGATCGCCGAGATGATGATTGGATGGGCGTTGCTGAGGCCAAGGTTGTACAATAGCAGCCCGCTCATCCCGATCGCGAATATCACGGCGAGGTATGCGTAATTGGCCGGTTTTCGCAGCAACGCGAAGAAATCGCGGTGGCTGGCCGGGTGTCCAATCAACAGGGGGATGGAGACCATAAGCGCGATCTGTGTCAGGCACACAAACTGCAGGGTGTCGAGATGCCTGGCGGCCGGAAACGAAAACGGCTCCTGGGTCGCATACAGGAAGGCGGTGATGACCGAATAAAGGCTTCCGAGCCGGTAGTTGATGGGTGACGCAGAATGCCGCATGTCCGGTACGCCCTCGCGCACTAAGGAATTTCGCTGGAAACCCAGGCGACGTCGAAGCAGGTAACCCCTGTCGCCGCCCAGGACGCCCATATCACAGACGCGGCGATAGAGTGATGGGCGTCACGGCGCGGCCGCATCGAAGGCCATGCGGGCGACACCTTCCCATTGACAGGCCGACGCAGGCCGATCCTAACCAATCGCATGATGATCTTTAGGGCCATCTTTCTTTCGCTCGTGGCGCTGGCTGTTCCTATATCTGGCGTCGACATGGCGATCGCAGCCCAGGACCAGACAGCGCTCTGCGGCGGGCGCCAATACGCAAGGGTCGGCGTCCCGAACGGGACCTCTCCCTATGTCGAACTCACCGCGGACGGGAGGACCGGCCCATTCCTGCTCGATTACGGCGCGACACGGAGTTCGTTGTCGGCCGACGCATTCGCAGGCCCGGACGGATCGCTCCGAAAGGCGTCGATTTCGCTTCCGGGAATCGAGCGGGGCGATTTTCATCTCGCGCGCTACGGCCTGCTGCGGCAACCGGAAAAAGGCCAGCTCGGCGTCCTCGGCGCGAATCTGCTGTCCCAATTGACTGTCCAATTGACGGCGGGCGCGGCTTATCTGGGCGCCGACCCTTGCCGGCGTGAGACGCTGATCGCGCGCGGCCTCGTTCCCGTCGCCCAGAACGGCTTTTTTTCGTCCGAGCCTTCAACGACTGACGCACAGCTTCCGAATGTTCCCGTCGTTTTCGTGCGTCTCGGAGAAGTCGGCGCCTTCGCGCAAATTGACACCGGCTACGAGGATGCCGTCTACGCCCATTCGGTCGACATCAACCAGGCGCTGTTCGAGCGCCTCGTCGCAAGCGGGATCAAACTCGACAAGGCCGGCGAGATCGATGTCTGGACCTGCGACGGCCGCGAGCGCCGGCCTCGCTATACGGTCGAGGATCACCTGCTTGGAATTGAAGACGAGCAGAGTCGGCCGATCGTGCAAACCGACGTTTTCCATTTGGTCGTGAAGCCCCCCAACTCATGCGGGGGGATCGCGGACATGGCCGAGCCCGCAGCCCAGCTCGGGGCCTCGTTCCTGCAGCTCTTCGACGCAATCGTTTTCGATCCGAAAAACGCGACCGTGTGGCTGGGCGCTGCCGCTGTCAAATCGACCGAGGCCCCGCCGGACCCGGCGAAAGTCAAATAATGCGCGCGCTCGGGAAGAACGTCTTCCGCGTGCTGTTGTTGGCAGTTGTCTTTCCCCTTGCGGGGGGCGGCGCCCGCGCTGGCGTCGGCGATCGGGTCGGCGAGGCGGTTTATTGGTGCAAGAGCTCGTCGCCGATCGAAAGGGCCCAATACTTTTCCTTCGATGACGAAGACTACTGTTGGTATGACGACGGCTGGCATGGTCCCGGCTGGTATTGGTGCGGTTATGAGTCGTACAATGGCTACGGCTGGGGCGGCCCTTACGGCTGGAACGGCTGGGGCCGCGGCTATTACATTCGCCGGCATGGTCCCCACCGCGTTGGCGTTTGGCATCCCGGCGCTCCGGGCCGCCGCCTTGGCGCGGGCGGCCCTCCGGCGGCCCCGGGTTTGCGGGGCGCCGAAGCTCGGGCCCGCCGTCATTTTGGAGCCGCCGGCGCTCCGGCCCGCCCCGGTTTGAATGGCGGCCTCGCCGGTTACCCTGCTTTGCAAAGTGGCGGCGGGCCGGCTTTCCACGGCGCTCACAACGGCGGCAGCTTTCATGACTTGGACGCCCCAGCGGCACACGGCTTCCAGGCCGGCGGCGCTCCAGCCCCTCACAGCTTTGGCGGCGGGGGTTATCAGGGCTTCGGCGGCGGCGGGGGCTTCCACGGCGGCGGCAGCCTTCAGGGCTTCGGAGGCGGGGGCTTCCACGGCGGCGGCGCCTTCGCCGGCGGCCACCGCTGAACGGATCATGACAGCGGCTGCCGCCGCCTTACGCCCTGACAGCGACGGGCCCGACGACGAACCTCGCACGCCGACATCGCGTACGAGCGCGAGGGTCGGATGCGTTAGTGACGCTCGGAACGCCGTTTGCGTCGTCAGCGAAACGGAACATGCAGGTTCGCTTGATCTCGCGATCCTCGACCACAAGCGAACGTTCCATCCGCAGCCGCCGAGCGGGTCAGGCGGCCGATTGCGCCGCGAGCGTCGCCAGCCGGGTCCCGATCGCCTCCAGAAGAAGCTCATGCGCCTTTGTGGCGATGTCATCCATCGATGGCGAGTTGGCGAGCAACGAACGTGCGCGGCGCACGATCTCGACCTTGCTCGGAATGTGAGGAAGGTTCAATTCGCTGAGAACTTCCATGGCGGCGAACGGCTGCATCTGGCAAAGGCGCGCGCGCAGATCGGCCAAGCCGCCATTGCCCAGCGCGGCGGCGATCGCAGCTGCGATGCGCTCGGCGTTGAAGCTTTCCGCGACCTGCGAGGCGGCGCGACGGGTGACGCGGCTCCCGAGCCTATGCTGGTTTTGCACGACCTCGAGGGTCGGACGCTTCAGTTTCCACACCAGTCCGAGGCGCTCGAGCAGCTTCAGGAGATAGAAGGTCGGATCATATTCCCACCAGCGGAATCCCTGCCGCACGCTGCTCTGGAACGCATGATGATTATTGTGCCAGCCTTCGCCCATGGTGAAAATAGCCAGGAGCCAGTTGTTGCGGGAGTTGTCGCCGGTGACGTAGCGCTGGCGTCCCATGACATGGGCGAGTGAATTGATGCAGAACGTCGCGTGATAGACCGCGACGGTACTCCAGAAAAACCCGACGATGAGGCCCGGCCAACCGGCGGCGGCGAAACAGGCGAGCGCGAGCGCGAACGGAGGCGCCAATTCGTAACGATGGAGCCACATCAGTTCGGGATATTGGGCCAGATCCGCGACTCTGGCGAAATTTGTCGTCTCGTGGCGGCGGGCGAAGATCCAGCCCAGATGACTATAGACGAAACCGAAATGGCGCGGCGAATGGACATCGAGCTCGGTGTCCGAATGGAGGTGATGGTCACGATGGTTGGCCGCCCACCATAATACGCTCTTCTGCGCCGTCGTCTGCGCCATCGCCGCCAGAACGAACTGAAAGACGCGACTGGTTTCATAGGCGCGGTGGGCGAAGTAGCGGTGATAGCCGGCCCCGATGGCGAAGATCCGCAGCCAGTAAAGACCGACGCCGATCGCCAGCGCCTCCACGGTGACGCCTGTCCAGATCGCCGCGAAGCACGCCAGATGGACGATCACGAATGGTATGGCGGACGGATAGACGATATCCGACGTCACAGGAGCGTCCGTCGACTGTTCCAACTTTGAACCGGGATCTAAGGTCATGGCGGGGCAAACTATCCGATGCTCTGCGAAAGATCGATATCCGTCGATACATTTCAACGGTAACATGCCTGCGACAAAATATCCGATAGCCGACGGCTGAGCTTATCGCAGTCTGGGGAGCAGAAAACATCGCCCCGACAGCGCGGAGCTTGGGCCACCGATCCGGCCTTTCGCGGCCGGGATTGGGCCACGCCCCAGCGCACACGCGGGCGAGGCGAGGGCGCCCCGGGATTCGCTAGTTGAGCACCCGCGTGATGCGGCCCGTGTTTGGATCGACGACGACGCGGTGACCGTTGACGAAAGCGGTGCCCGTTCCACCCCATTGATGCGTGACGGGCGTATTTTGCGGCGCGACTTGGCCGGGCGATACGGCGCCTGAGTAGCCGGCGCGTTCCTGCGGCGGCCCTTGGGGGCGAGACCCAAATGGCTGCGACCCAAGGGAAGAACCTGGTTGCGCCGTCGAGGACGACTCCAGACCAGCACCCACCTTGCCGCCGACCGGTCCATCGGCCTGCGAGTAGCCAACGGACGGCAATGCCAGGACGGCCCCAAAGACAGCGAGGTGCAAAGCGCGCATCGGACAGTTCCTCGTCGAAATGCGGGAGTGGCGATTGGGAACACGAGCCTGCGCCAATGGTTCCGATCGTTCGGCGGCGAAATTGTGGCGGAGCGTTTGCGAAATCACGCCCTGGGGTCGCGATCGGGACTATGCGGCCAGAAGCCAATGTTATCGAAAGCGGAACACGCCAGTCCGTTTGATTTCGGAATCTTCGAGTTCGCGCGTCACCGGCACGGAATATTCGACTACGCAGTCGTGCCGGTCGAGCGGAAGATAGGACCGTCGCGGATCGCCGATGAGCACGATTGCGCCGCGGCGCGCGAGGGATGCGAGCCATTCCATCGCCGCGTCGGCGAGGTCCTTCTCGTAGGCGATATCGCCCGCCAGCACGACCTCCCAGCCCTCGTCGGCGCCGATCAGGTTTTCGAGGCGGGGCGCGACCGATACCCCGTTCTCGGCGGCGTTGGCTTCGATGGCGGCGATGGCGAAGGCGTCGATGTCGCAGGCCTCGACCGCCGCCGCGCCGCTCAAGGCGGCGGCGATCGCGACGAGCCCGGAGCCGGAGGCGAAATCAAGCGCGCGCTTGCCCTGAACCAGCGCCGGATTGTCGAGCAGGTAACGCGCGAGCGCCTGGCCGCCGGCCCAGGCGAAGGCCCAGAACGGGGGCGGCAGCCCCATCGCGCCGAGCTCCTCCTCAGTTTTCTTCCACAGCGGCACGGCTTCATCCGCGAGCCGAAGCCTGATCTCGGGCGTCAACGGCGGCGCGATGAGGCGGGTGTTGGCGAGAATGAAATCGCGTTTGGCGACAGAGCCGGGGGAAGCGTTTTCAAAGCCGATGGAAGAAAAATCCAAATCACGAGGAAGGAAAATCCAAACGGGAGGAAGCGAAATCCAAGGAATCTCCTTCCGCAAATCTAGATTTTCCAGAGGGTTAACCCCCGAACCAAAGGAAATGAGGCTCTCGGCGTCCCCTGACCAACCAATCGACCAAGTTAATAACTCGGCGCCTCCTTCGCTCGCCGCCAACGTCAAATCCTGATCCGAGACAGGGAGCACGATAGCACGGCCTTCTGATTATCGCAAAGGATTGTTGCGCTTCTCTCCAAGCTGGCCACAAGCCCGCGGCGCCGATTGGATCGTTCGCGAATCACACCCGCCAGCGCAACGCGGAAACGAGCGCGAACATGCGCCGGGCCGTGGCCTGGTCAATCTCGATCTTGCCGGCGAGGCGCTGGGCCATGAGATCGGCGCCTTCGTTGTGGAGCGTCGTGCGCTCGCGGTCGATCGCCTCGATCTGGCGCGGGCTCGCGGTGCGGATGGCGGAATAATAGGTCTCGCAGACGAGAAAATAGTCCTTGAGCAGCGGCCGGAACGGGGTCATCGACACCACAATCGAGGTCGCAAGTTCGCGGTTAGCGGCCCTGACCTCAAAGGTGAGCTTCAACTCCTCCTGCGAAATCATGAGCGCATAGGGGCCGTCGTCGCGGCCGGGAACGGCGAACGCGTTCTCCTCGACGAGGTCGAAGATCGCCACCGCCCGTTCGTGATCGACATCGGCCGAACCGCGCGGAATTGTCTTTTCGTCGAGGACGACCTCGGTAAGCCGATTGCGGCTCCTGGCCGGTTTGCGGGTCATGGGCTCGTCATCGCCGGCGCCCGGCCTCGAGCCTGAGCGCAACCGAGCGCGCATGCGCCTCGAACCCCTCGGCCTTGCCCAACGTCACCGCCGCCGGGCCGAGAATGCGAAGCGAGCGGGCGTCGCATTTGAGCAGCGACGTGCGCTTCATGAAGTCAAGGACGCCAAGGCCCGAAGAGAAGCGCGCCGAGCGCCCGGTCGGCAGCACATGGTTCGAGCCGCCGACATAGTCGCCAATCGCCTCGGGCGTATGGGCGCCGAGGAAGATCGCGCCGGCGTTGGAGATTTTGGCGGCGAGCGCCTCGGCGTCATCCGCCATGATCTCGAGATGCTCCGGCGCGAGACGCTCGACCAGCGGCAGCGCGGATTCAAGCGACGGGCAGAGGATGATCGCGCCGTTGTCGCGCCAGCTCGCGCCGGCGACCTTGGCCCGCGGCAGACCAGCGAGCTGGCGGTCGACTTCGGCCTGCGACCGCGCGCGCAAGATTCGCAGCGTCGGTGATGAGGATCGACTGCGCAGCCTCGTCGTGCTCGGCCTGCGCCAGGAGATCGGCGGCGACAAAGCGCGGATCGGCGCCGCGATCGGCGAGAATGACGACTTCCGACGGGCCGGCGATCATGTCGATGCCGACGACCCCGAACACTCGCCGCTTGGCCGCCGCGACATAGGCGTTGCCAGGGCCGACGATCTTGTCGACCGGCGCTATCGTCTGCGTGCCATAGGCGAGCGCGGCGATCGCCTGCGCGCCGCCGACTCGATAGATCTCATCGACGCCGACGATCCGCGCCGCGGCGAGCACCAAAGGATTGATATGGCCGTCCGGGGTCGGCACGACCATGGCGAGCCGGCGGCAGCCCGCGACCTTCGCCGGCACGGCGTTCATGACGACCGAGGAAGGATAGCTCGCCGCCCCGCCGGGAACATAGAGCCCGACTGCGTCTATCGGCCGCCAGCGCCAGCCGAGCTCGACCCCGAGCGGGTCGGTGAAGCGAAGGTCGGCAGGCTTCTGGCGGCGGTGAAACTCCGTTACCCGATCGTGGGCGAGCTCAAGCGCCTCGAGCGCGGTTTTATCGCAGGCTGCGATCGCCGCCTCGACCTCGTCGGCGCCGATCCTGACGCCGAGCCTGGCGAGGTCGACGCGGTCGAAACGGCGCGAGTGCTCGGCGAGCGCCTCGTCGCCGCGCCCCCGCACGTCGGCGATGATGGCCGCGACCGCGGCGTCGACGTCGGCCGACGCCTCCCGCTTGACGGCCAGAAGCGCCGCGAAGCGCCGCTCGAAATCCGCCGACTGCATATCGAGCGCCATGGCCATGGGCTTAAGAGAACTCTCCAACGCGGGCTTTATTCAGACAGCCGACGTATCGGTCAGGGCGTGGCCGGGGCAGGCCTCCGCGGGCTGGCGCAGCCCCATGTCGCTGAGCTCCACCTCGACACATTCGACTTCGAGGCGCACCAGCGCGCCGTCGGCGAACGCGAGGATGATCATGCCGGCCGGCGGATCGGTCTTCTCGAACGTCACCGCCAGCAGATTGAGCGTCGCCTGCGGGTCCATATGCTTGAGGCCGAGATGCGAAACTCTGAGGACGCGGTCGAACCTGAGAACGCTGGCGACGCGCTCCGCCGGGCCGGTTTTCGCCCCGACCCAGTCGTAGCGCATGCCCGCGACGACGAACCGGCGCTGCCGCGGCAGCCAGGCCATGTCGGTCTGCTTCACGCAGGTGTTCTGCGCATGAGCGGAAATGACCCCGAGGCCCTCCCGGTCGAGCGCAATCAGCTTGAGCGCCTGACCACCGGCCGCCATCGCCCTAGCCTGCGATCCGCGCGATGTCGGCGCCGCAGGCGCCGAGTTTCTCTTCCAGCCGCTCGAAGCCGCGGTCGAGATGGTAGACGCGGTTCACAATCGTCTCCCCCTCGGCCGCCAGGCCGGCGATGACCAGCGAAACGGAGGCGCGCAGATCGGTCGCCATCACCGGCGCGCCACGGAGGCGCTTGACGCCGCTGACGATGGCGGTGTCGCCTTCGAGCTTGATGCTCGCCCCGAGACGCGCAAGCTCCTGCACATGCATGAACCGGTTCTCGAAGATCGTCTCCTTGATGCGCGAGACGCCGCGCGCGCGCGTCATCAGGGCCATGAACTGCGCCTGCAGATCGGTCGGGAAGCCGGGGAACGGCGCGGTGGCGATGTCGACCGCCTCAATCCCGGCCCCATTGCGCCTGACGCGCACGCCGCGATTGTCGCTGGTCACGGTCGCGCCAGCCGCGGTCAGCGCCTCGAACGCCTCCTCGAGCAGATCCTCGCCCACGCCCTCGAGCATCAGGTCGCCGCCGGTCATCGCCACCGCCGTCGCGTAGGTTCCCGCTTCGATCCGGTCGGGCAGCACGCGATGGGTCGCTCCGTTGAGGCGGGCCACGCCCTCGATCTCGATCGTCGAGGAGCCGCCGCCGCGGATGCGCGCGCCCATCTTGTTTAGGCAGGCGGCGAGATCCGCCACCTCCGGCTCCCGCGCGGCATTGCGGATCAGCGTCGACCCGCGCGCGGTCGAGGCGGCCATCATCGCCACATGCGTCCCGCCGACCGTCACCTTGGGAAACCCGATCTCCCCCCCGATGAGGCCATTCGGCGCCTTGGCGACGGCGTAGCCGCCGTCGATATCGATCCGCGCGCCGAGCTTCTCGAGCGCCATCAGCAACAGGTCGACCGGCCGGGTGCCGATCGCGCAGCCGCCCGGCAGCGAGACGCGGGCCGCGCCCATGCGGGCGACGAGCGGCGCGATCACCCAGAAACTCGCGCGCATCTTCGCCACCAGTTCATACGGCGCCGTCGTGTCGACGATCGTGCGGGCGCGCAAGTGGGCGGTCTGGCCGGACCCCGCGTCCTCGCCGATCCGCTTGCCGTCGATCGAATAGTCGACGCCATGGTTGCCGAGGATGTGCGCCAGTTGGGCGACATCGGCGAGGCGGGGCAGGTTTTCCAAGGTCAGCGTCTGATCGGTCAGAAGCGACGCGATCATCAGCGGCAGCGCGGCGTTCTTCGCGCCTGAAATCGGGATCACGCCGTTCAGCGCCGCGCCGCCGCGAATTTGTATGCGATCCATCCCCTTGTCCCTCTAGCCCAAATCCAACCAGGACCTCAGCCCGCCCGGGCGATCCTGGGGTCAGCGTCTCGAATCGCCCGGCGTCCATTCCGCTGGCCCGTCCGACTGCGGGGCCTCGGTCGCGCGCGCGCGGCTCTGCGCCTTCCGGCGCTTCAGATTTTCCCTCAGCGATGCGGCGAGGCGGGCCCGTCGCCGCTCCTCGGCCACCGCGCGCTGCTCATCCGGGCTCATGCCGGTCTGCGCCAATTGCGAAAGCCCTCCTTAACCCACGGGCGAAACGGCTTGATAGGGCCAAGGAGGGCGGCCGGGCAAGCCAATTCCGGCGGCGCAACCGTCCTTTTCCGGTCGTCATTCGGCCTTCTCGATCAGGCTCTCGGCCGCCGCTCGGGCCTCGCGGGTGATTTCGGCCCCGGCGAGCATCCGGGCGATTTCCTCCCGGCGCTCGATCGCCCCGAGGCGCGAGACGCGGGTGGCGACCCGCTCGCCGGCGCCGACGTCGCTCTTGACGATTCGATAGTGGTTCTGCGCCCGCGCGGCCACCTGCGGCGCGTGGGTCACCGCCAGCACCTGCGCCCGCGCCGAAAGCCGCGCCAGGCGCTGACCCATCGCGTCGGCGACGGCGCCGCCGACGCCGGTGTCGATTTCGTCGAACACGAGGGTCGGCGCGGTGCCGCGCTCGGCCAGGCGAACCTTGATCGCGAGGAGGAACCTCGCCAGCTCGCCTCCCGACGCCACTTTCATCAACGGGCCCGGCCGCGAACCGGGGTTGGTGCGGACATAGAACTCGGCGCGATCGTAGCCGCTCGACGCAACGATCGCGTCGTCGCGGCGCAAGTCGACGCTGAACTCCGCTCGCTCGAGTTTGAGCGGCGCCAACTCGGCGCTCACCGCCGATTCCAGCTCGCGCGCGCTTCGCTCGCGCGCGGCGCTAAGCCCGGCCGCGGCGTCGCGGTAGGCCTCCCCGGCGCCTTTCACGTCGGCCTCGAGGCGGCTGACCTCGCTGCGGCCGGCGGCAAGCGCTGCAAGCTCGTCAGCGAATTTTTGCGCCAGCGCGGGGAGGCTTTCGATCGGCGCGTTGTGCTTGCGGCCCATCGCTCTCAGCGCAAACAGGCGCTCCTCGCACCGTTCGAGCTCATGAGGATCGAAGGCGCTGGCTTCGATCGCGTCGTCGACGGCGCGATTGGCGCGTTCGAGAGCTTCGATCGCCTCGTCGAGGGCCTTGACGCTCGGCTCGATCAGCCCGGGCGCCTGGGGCAAGCGGCGCTCGAGGCGGCGGGAAACGGAATGCAACAGCGGCAGGATCGCAGCTTCGCCGGTCAGATGGTCCCGCGCGTCGCGGATATCGGCGGCGACCTTTTCGCCCTGCATCATCGCCTGCCTGCGCGCCGCCAGCGTCGCTTCTTCGTTGGGCTGAACGGCGAGGCGGGTGAGTTCCTCGTGCGCGTGGGTGGCGAAGTCCGCCTCGGCTTCCGCAGCCGCGACCCTGGCGCGCTCGGTCTCGAGCGCACGCTCGGCTTCGCGCAGAGCCGCGTAGGCCCGCTCGGTCGCCGCCGCCAGCGGCTCGAGTCCGCCGTAGGCGTCGACGAGGGCGCGATGGGTCGACGGATCGGTGAGCGCCCGCTCGTCGTGCTGGCCGTGGATCTCGACCAGCGCCGAGGATAGCGCGCGCAGCCCCTGGGCGCTGACGCTCTGGTCGTTGACGTAGGCCCGGGTGCGCCCGTCGGCGAACTGGACCCGGCGCAGGATCAGTTCGTCGCCGATCTCGATATCCTGCCCTTCGAGCAGCGCATGGGCGGCGTGGCCTTCCGGCAGGTCGAAGATCGCCGTCACCTGGCCCTGCGCCTGGCCGTGGCGCACCAGGCCGCCGTCGCCGCGCGCGCCGAGCGCCAGCGCCAGCGCATCGAGAAGAATGGATTTCCCCGCGCCGGTTTCGCCGGTGAGGACCGTCAGCCCCGGCGAGAACTCGAGGTCCAACTGATCGATCAGCACCACGTCGCGAATGGAGAGGCGCGAAAGCATGGACCAAGCCCGATCAGGACGGAACGACCGTGTGCCAGATTTTCGAGATCCAGGATTCGCCGTATTCGTGCGGCGAGAGGCCCTTCCCCTTCAGAAGGTTATAGGCGTCCTGGTACCATTGGCTGTCGGGGAAATTGTGCCCAAGCACGGCGGCTGCGGTCTCCGCTTCGTCGGTGATCCCCAAGCCGAGGTAAGCCTCGACGAGACGATAAAGCGCTTCTTCGGCGTGGCGGGTCGTCTGGTAATACTGAAGCACGTCACGAAAACGATTGATGGCCGCCGTATAGTTTCGGCGATTGAGATAAAACCGCCCGATCGACATTTCCTTACCGGCGAGCTGGTCCTCCGCGACGTCGATCTTGTATTTCGCGTCCTCGACATATTCCGACTTCGGATATTTCTGCACCACCGACTGGAACGCCGTGAGGGCCTTCCCCGCATTCTCCTGATCGCGCGAAATATCCGGTATCTGCATGTAATACGCATTCGCCTGCAGATACAGGACGTAGGGCGCGTCGGGCGAGTTCGGATAGTCCTTGAGGTAGCGCTCCGCCGATGTGATGGCGCTGGTATAGTCGCCGGCCTGATATTGCGCATAGGTCGTCATAAGGAGGCCCTTCTGGGCCCAATCCGAACTCGGGTACTGCTTGCCGAGATCGGTGAATTTCTTCGCCGCGTCCGCTGGCGCGCCATTGGCCAATTTCTGGAGACCTTGGTCGTAGGTCTTGCTCGCCGGGGTGTCCGGCGTGATTTCCATCTTGTACTTTTCGCCGCTCCCGAACGGGTTGAACTGGTCGATCATCGAACAGGACGAGCCGGCGAACGCAATCGCGATGAGCACGGCCCCGGTTGCCAACCGACGCGCCAGCCGCCTTCCGGCGTGGGGCGGGACAAGGCCATATTCGACGTCAGGCATGTTTCAAAGACTCGCTGGAGGCGAAGCGCCGCGAGGGCGACGCGGCCCATTTACCGCACTCGCGGCGCGCGCGCCAGACGTTCAGCAAGGCGCGGACGGCGGTCATGCCCCCGTCTCGGCCTGAAGGAGGCCGACGTCGGTCCGCCTGCGAGCCGCGCGGAACGATCAATCCGGGGCGGCGAAGGCCGCGGCGGGCACATGAGCGCCCGCTCCACGCGCCATGATCGGGACTCGCTGAACCGGCGCTTCGAGGATCTCGTAGGCCGACCGGCGCTCGAACAACGCCTCGAGCGCGAGCGCGTTGAGTTTGTGCCCGGGGCGATAGGTCCGGTAAAGGCCGATGATCGGCGCGCCCGCAAGCGACAGGTCGCCGACTGCGTCGAGCGCCTTGTGGCGCACGAATTCGTCGGCGTAACGCAACCCTTCCGGATTGAGGATGGCGTCGCCATCGATGGCGACCGAATTCTCGAGCGAAGAGCCGAGCGCGTAGCCCGCCTGCCACAATTTCTGCACATCGCAGACGAAGCCGAAGGTGCGGGCGCGGGCGATTTCGCGGCGGAAAGTCGACGGATCGAGGTCGAATACGCGCCGCTGGCGTCCGATCGCCGGCGATTCGAAGTCGATCTCGACGTCGAGCCGGAAGCCGCGCTCGGCCGGCAGGAACTCGGCGAAGCCGCCGCCGTGATCGACGCGCACCGGCTTGACGACCTTGAGATGGCGGCGGGGGCGGCGCTGCTGGGCGAGGCCGACCGAATCGATCGCAGCCACGAAATCGGCGGCGGAGCCGTCCATGATCGGCGTTTCCGGTCCGTCGATTTCGATCAGGACGTTGTCGATCCTGAGACCCGCAAGAGCGGCCAGAAGATGCTCGACGGTGCAGATGCTGGCCCCTGAGGCGTCGCCGAGCATGGTGCAAAGGGCGGTCTGCGCCACATTGCCCCGTTTGGCCTCCAGGAGACGCTCCCGTCCGCCTGGCAGTCCGGTGCGAAGGAAAACGACGCCAGCATCGACGTCGGCAGGATGAAGAATGACTTGAGCAGGCGCCGCCGAATGTACCCCCACGCCGTGGATCGCCACACGGTCGCGCAGGGTGGTCTGAAACCCTAACCGCATCTTCTGCTATTCCCGGGCTTGCGCCCGGCCCCGATTCGCGGCGCCCGCCACGATGAGGAGCCTCCAGACTCCACACCGCGTTGCTACCAAAAGCTGCCGATCGCCGTCCGCCCGCCGCCGCCAAAAAGACCGGCGACAGCTCCTGATTCGCCACATTAAGGGGCGTGAACCCGGCGGGACAAATCACCTTTGGTGAACAAAAGTTACAATGCTCGCGTAAACATTTATTCAATATCTTTCAAATGCTTAGATAATTTACGCGGCATTAACCGTGCGATTAGCCGCGCGCCAGGCTGCCGACCGGCCGGCCGCGAGCCGAGGCGTCGCGGCCGGCCGAATCAGTTTTGCTGCCGCCGCAGGAACGCCGGAATGTCGAGATGATCGTCTTCCGAAACTGAAGGACGCGGCGCGGGCCGGCCGTTCGGATTGGAAGCGGCGGCGGGCTGGCGCGACGGATGCTGGCGCGGCTGGGGACGGCTGAGTTCAGCTTGAGCTGGACTGGCGACGAAAGGCCGATGCAACGGCGTCACCGGCGCCGGGGCGGCGGGTGTCGGCGCCGGAGCGGGCTCCTCCTCATGGCGGGTGATGCCAAACGCGGCCAATTTCTCCAACAGCGACCGGCGCCGCGTTTCGGGCGGGGGAACGGCGGCGCCCTGAGCCTCGCGCATCGCGCGCAGCTGGTTCTGGGCCACTTGCGGAAGCTCCTCGATTTGCGGCATCCGGGACGCCCGAGCCACGGGTTGCTCTGGAGCCGGCGGTATGAATTCCGCCGCCTCCAATTCTTCCGCTTCGCCCCAGGGCTCGATCGGTTCCGGGAAGGCGCTGGGCGGGGCTCCGGCCGGGTGGAGGGAGGCGTCGTAGAGGTCGGCCGCCGAAGCCGCGGCCGCGGGCGCATCGAGCTGGGCGGGCGCGACCGCAGAGCGCAGCGGCGCGAAAACACGCGGGCGCGCAATCGCCTCGGTTCGCGGGTGGAAGTTGACCGGCTCGATCTGGGCGATTGCCGCCTGATCGATTCCGGTCGCCACGACCGAGACCCGGACGACGCCGTCGAGCGCCGAATCGAAGGTGGCGCCGAGAATGATATTGGCTTCTTCGTCAACCTCCTGGCGAATGCGGCTGGCCGCCTCGTCGACTTCATAGAGCGTCAGGTCGTTGCCGCCGGTGATAGAGATCAGGAGGCCTCGCGCCCCTCGCATCGAGGTTTCGTCAAGCAGGGGATTGGCGATCGCCGCTTCGGCCGCTTGCACCGCACGCTTGTCGCCGGCCGCCTCGCCGGTGCCCATCATCGCTTTGCCCATTTCGCTCATGATCGAGCGCACGTCGGCGAAGTCGAGATTGATGAGCCCCTCTTTCACCATCAAGTCGGTGATGCAGGCGACGCCGGAATAGAGAACCTGGTCGGCCATCGAGAACGCATCGGCGAAGGTGGTTTTTTCATTGGCGACGCGGAACAGGTTCTGATTGGGAATGATGATCAGCGTGTCGACCGCCTTCTGCAGGTCGGCGATGCCGTTCTCCGCCACCCGCATGCGCCGCCCACCCTCGAAATGGAACGGTTTGGTGACGACGCCGACGGTGAGAATGCCGAGTTCGCGCGCCGCCCTCGCGATGACCGGCGCGGCCCCCGTGCCGGTGCCCCCGCCCATGCCGGCGGTGACGAACACCATGTGGGCGCCGGCGAGGTGATCGCGGATCTCCTCGAGCGCCTCCTCGGCGGCGGCCTTGCCGACTTCGGGCTTGGACCCGGCGCCGAGCCCTTCCGTCACCTGCAGGCCCATCTGGATGATCCGTTCAGCGCGCGAGGATGTCAGCGCCTGAGCGTCTGTGTTGGCGACGATGAAATCGACGCCCGACAGCCCGGAGACGATCATGTTGTTGACCGCGTTGCCGCCGGCGCCGCCTACCCCGTACACCATGATACGTGGCTTCAATTCCCTGAGTTCGGGCGCTTTCAGATTGATCGACATGCTTGCCTCATTGCGTTGGACGCCCGCCGGCGCCGATTGGAACGCGTGTTCGCTTTCACCTGCGCCCCCGCCTCTGGGCGAGGGCGTCTAACGCCCTAGAAACTCTCCTTGAGCCAACGTCCGACCCGCGCCGCGTATCCGCCCTCGCCCCGACGCTGCCGCGAGACCTGGCGCGTAGGCTCGTAATGTTCGAGGCCTGCGATCTGCGGATAAACCATCAGACCGACGGCGGTGGCGAAAGCGGGGCTCTTGCCGGACTCCGGCAGCCCTTCGATCCCGAGCGGCCGCCCGATGCGCGCCTGATTGGAGATGATCGCGCGTGCGAGCTCCGGCATCCCGGTCAGTTGACACGCGCCACCGGTCATCACCAGCCTGCGGCCGGCCTGAGCCGCATGTCCGGAAGCGCGCAGCCGGTCGCGCACGAGCTCGAGGATCTCCTCAATGCGCGGGCGGATGATTCGGGTGAGCTCGGACTTCGGCAGGTGGCTCGGATGATCCATGTCGTCGCCGAGCCGGTGCGCGGCGATGGTTTCGCGGTCGTCGGACGGCGAAGCGATGCAGGCGCCGTAAAGCGTCTTCAGGCGTTCGGCGTCGCCGACCGAGACATTGAGGCCGCGCGCGACGTCCCTCGTCACGTGGATACCGCCGAGGGCGACTGCGTCGACATGGATCAGCCGCCCGGCGGAGAACACGCCGACCGTGGTCGAACCGCCGCCGAAATCGACGACCGCGGCGCCGAGCTCCGCCTCGTCGTCGACGAGCGTCGACAGGCCGGCGGCGTAAGGTGTCGCAACCATCGCCTCGACCCGCAAATGGCAGCGCTCGATCACCAGCATCAGATTGCGCGCCGCCGCCGAATCGCACGTCGCGACATGAAGATCGACGCCGAGTTCGGCTCCGACCATATCCTTAGGATCGTGAATGTCGCGGGTCGCATCGAGCCGGAAGGCGGTCGGAAGCGCATGCAGGATCGTTCGTCCGGGCTCAGCATTCGCCACTGCCGCAGCCTCGAGAACCCGTTGGACGTCATGCTCGGCGACGGTCTTGCCCCGCAGCGCCGCCTCCGCGCCGCGGCGGCGCGAGGCCAGGCGCCCGCCCGACATGTTGACGATGACGCCGCCGATCTCGACGCCCGCCATGCGCTCGGCCGCGTCGATGGCCAGGCGCGCGGCGTGTTCCGCCGTCTGCAAATCGACCACAGCGCCGCCCTTGACGCCGGTCGAGCGCTGGTGGCCGACGCCCAGCACCTTGCATCGGTGGGTGCGGCCGCGCAGCGCCTCCGACGGCTCCATCGGCGTCAGGCGGGCGACCAGGCATACGATCTTCGAGGCGCCGACGTCGAGCACCGAAAGAATGGCGCTCTTGCGGGCCGGGATCTGACGCATGCGTGGCGCGAGCGGCTTGCTCATGGCTGGGCGCCCTTCTTGGCCGCATGGCCATCCGCCCAGGCGGCGGCCGTCTCCTCAGAGAGCCGCACGAACACCCGGCCCGGAACCCGGAAATCGAGCGCCAGCACGTCTTTCTCCAGGATGCGGGACTGGCGCTGGAGAGTGAGAAGCTCGGCGATCGCGGCTTCGGGATCCGATTCCGGCAGCTTGACGTCGATGCCCGATTTCAGCCGCAGATTCCACCGCCGCTGGTCTATCAGCACACCGGCTTCGACTCGCGGCTTCAATTCGTCCATCGTGTCGAGCAAGGCGACGAACTCGCGCACGCGCCCGTTCGCGCCCTCGCCAACGAGGAAGGGAAGGTCGGCGTAACGGCCGTCGCTGACCTCGCCGATCGGCGCGCCGTCGGACGCGATCGCGCGCACGTCGCCGTCCTTCTGCCAGACGGCGAAGGGCGTGCGCTCGACGATGTCGATCACGATCTGGTTGGGATAGAGCTTGCGGACGCTTGCCTGTTTGATCAGTGGATCCGCCTCGAGCCGCTCCCGCGCCTGAGCGACGTCGAAGAACGGCAGCGATTTCTTGTCATCGACCCCTGCGATGCTGAGGATTCTGCGCTCGCTCATGTGAGTCGCGCCCGCCACCGTCACCACTTGCACGCCGAGGCCGAGCGTGCGCGCAACCCAATCGTCGACGCCGCCATATTGCGCCGTGAGCGCATCGAGCTGACCGCCGCGCTCGGCGCCGAGAAGAGCCGCGGCGACGAGAACCGCTACGGTGAGCGCAACCTCAAACTTGCGCGAAGCGGGCCGGCCCATTCGGATGCGCCAGCGCAGCGCGGATCCCGCCGACCGCTCGACGCGCAGCAGCACCCTATGACGGGACGCTTCGAGGGCGACGCCGGCCAGCGCGGGCCGCGCCTGTCCCCATCCGAGCATCGCGCTCAAAAATCGCACGCTGCGTCCTCCACCGTCCTGGCGCCCGGCTCATCGAACGAAAAGCCTGCGCGGGCAGTCCTGTCCGGCGCGGACGACGTTTCCGTCGGGGCCGGCCGGGGCTTGACTCCGGGGCCGACGGGCTCGCTTTCTTCGCTCGCCGTCCCGGTGAGATGACGGTCGGCGCGGCTCTCACCGCGACAACCCGGAACCCGAGGGGCCCCAAGCGTGAAGTCTTGGGCTTTATAGTAAATATTCGGTTTAAGATTTGTCCGGCGGTTATGAAGGGGGGCGCCTTTGTTGTCTTTTGCGTTACATCCGCCAAACGCTCCGGAAGCGGGACCGCATTCGCCGCTGGGCCGCCAATCGAGCGAACCGACCCGGCCGTGATCCCGGCCAGGCGGCGTGGCGCGCCCGGTGGGCCGATCAGTTCTGAGGACCGCGAGTGGCTTCATCGCCCGCCAATTCCCTAACGCTGCGCGAAGACGCAGAGTTAAGACACGATTAAATCCAACGGCTTAACGATACGTTAACCCCCACGGGCCGCTGGGCGGAAATGCTCGGCGCGCCACGCTTCGATCGTCTCCAACCCTTAATCCTTTCCGGCTAAGCGTCGATGCGCCCGCCGACCAACCGGAAGCCCGATGAGCGAGCCAATCGACTTTGCGCTCAGGCCCGGCGCTCAGCGGGGCGACAGCGCCTTTCTCCTCAATCGGGGGCGCCATCGCCTCGCCTTCGATTCGTTTCCTGGCCGCACTATCGCGCTCGCCTTCCTCGGCTCCGCCGACGATCCCGGGACCGAGGCCGCGCTGCAGGCTCTGGCCGCCCACCAGCGCCTGGTCGAGGGCGGCAAAGCCGCCTTCTTCGCTGTCGTCTCCGAACCGGGCTCGACTGCGCGGAGCGCGCTCGAGCCGCGATTTCCCTCGGTCCGGTTTCTGTGGGATGGCGAGAGCCTCGCCGGCGCCTTCGGAGTTGCCCGAGCCTGGGTCATCCTCGATCCGATGCTGCGGGTCGTCGACGTCGCGCCGTTGGACGATCACGACCGAGTGCTGGGGCGGCTCGATCAGGGGGCGCCGCCGAGCGAGCTCTTCGGCGCTTGCCCGCCGGCGCCGATTCTCACGCTCGCCGACGTTCTCGAGCCGGAGCTTTGCCGCCATCTCGTCGACTGCTTCGAGCGCGGCGGCGGTAGGGAAAGCGGCTTCATGCAGGATGTGGAGGGACGGCCGGTCGAGCAGTTTGACGACGGCTGGAAGCGCAGGCGCGATTTTCTTCGCTGACCGATCCGCGCCTGATCGCCAATATCCGCGCGCGGATCGGTCGGCGGGTCGCTCCAGAGATCAGGAAGGCGTTCCAGATGGCCGTCACCCGGATCGAGCGCGACCTTGTCGCCCGCTACGACGCCGACACCGGCGGGCATTTCGGTCCCCATCGCGACGACACCGGAATATCGGTGGCGCATCGCCGGTTCGCCGTCTCGATCAATCTCAACGCCGATTTCGACGGCGGGGAGATCTCGTTTCCCGAATATAGTCCGCAGACCTTCAAAGCCGCTCCGGGAACGGCGGTCGTGTTCTCCGCCTCGATCCTGCATCAGGTGTCGCGGGTGACGCGCGGCCGGCGCTATGTGTTCCTGACCTTCCTGTTCGACGAGGACGCCGAGCGGCTGCGGCAGTCGAATTTAAAGGCAGCGCAGGAGGCGCAGCGCCACTTGCAACCAATTGCGAGCGCATCCGCATAACAACGGGTTGAGGACTCCCGCGCCGAAACGTCATCGCTCGAGAGCTTGGCCGATGCGCTTGATTTCCCATTCGAGCGTAACGCCGCTGGTTTCGAGTACCCGGCGTCTGACCTCCTCGCCGAGCGCTTCGAGATCGGCGGCGGTCGCCTGGCCGCGATTGATGAGAAAGTTGCAGTGCATGGTCGAAACCTCGGCGTCGCCGAGGCGCAGGCCGCGGCAGCCCGCCTTGTCGATCAGCTCCCAGGCCTTCAATCCTGGCGGGTTCTTGAACGTCGAGCCGCCGGTCTTCTCGCGAATCGGCTGCGAGGCTTCGCGGGCGCGGGTGATGCGCTCCATCTCGGCTTCGATCGCGGCCGGATCGCCCGGGCGGCCCTGAAACACGGCGGCGGTGAAGACGACGTCCGAAGGCGCGGAACTGTGACGGTAGGAGAAGCCCATATCGGCGTGCGAGAATGCGCGCCGCGCGCCGGTCCGGTCGAGCCCATGCGCTGAGATCAGCGCATCCTTGATCTCGCCGCCGTGGGCGCCGGCGTTCATCACTACGGCCCCGCCGATCGACCCGGGCACGCCGCGCAGGAACGCAAGGCCCTCCACACCCGCCTTCGCCGCGGCCTTGGCGACGAATTGATCCGGCGCGGCGGCCCCGGCGACGACGCGACAACCATCGATGATCTCGATCGCGCCGAACGCCCGGCCACCGAGCCGGATGACGACGCCGGCCACGCCGCCGTCGCGCACGATGAGGTTCGAGCCGAGGCCGATCGTCGTGACGGGCGTCTCGCGCGGCAGGGCGGCCAGGAGATAGGCGAGATCGTCCTCTTCGGCCGGGGAGAACAGGACCTGGGCAGGGCCGCCGACGCGAAACCAAGTCGTCTCGGCGATCGGCGCACTGGCGAGAAGGCGACCGCGCAGCCGCGGCGCCCGCGCCTTCACTTCGTCGACAAGGCCGGGAAAGCTCATGGGCGTGGCGCGGCCTCAGGTCTTGTCGAGCGCCGCCAATTCGCCGGGCAGCGCGTAGGCCCATTGGGTGATCGAGCCGGCGCCGAGGCAAATGACATAATCGCCCGGCTGAGCCAGCGAACGGACCATGCCCGCCAATTTATCGGGCGCGGGCAGCATCAGAGCATGGCGATGGCCGTGAGCGGCGATCGCGATCGCGAGCGCCTTCTTGTCGACGCCTTCGATCGGCGCCTCGCCGGCGGGGTATACATCGGCGACGATCACGCTGTCGGCGTCGTTGAAGCAGGTGGCGAAGGCGTCGAACAGCGAGGCCAGGCGGGTGAAGCGATGCGGCTGGACGACGGCGATCACCTTGCCCTCGGCCGCGGCGCGCGCCGCTTTCAGCACCGCCGCGATTTCGACCGGATGGTGGCCGTAGTCGTCGTAGATGGCGACGCCGTTCCATTCTCCGGTGCGGGTGAAACGCCGCCGGACGCCGCCGAAACTTCCGATCGCCTTGCGGATGACGTCGATCGGCGCGCCGAGCTGGTGCGCGACCGTGATCGCGGCCGTCGCATTGAGCGCGTTGTGCCGGCCGGGCATCGGCAGCGCAAGATCGTCGATGAAGGTCGCGCGGCCCGTCGCCCGTTCGCGGATCAAAACCGAAAACCGGGTGAGCCCGCCGGCGAGGTTGACGTCGAGAAGGCGCGCGTCGGCCTGCGGATTCTCGCCGTAGGTCAGCACGCGGCGGTCCTCGATGCGCCCGACCAGCTCCTGCACCGTGGGATGGTCGAGGCACATGACGGCGAAGCCGTAAAACGGGAGGTTCTCGATCAGGGCGAGAAAGGCCTCCTTGATAGCGTCGAAGGTCTTGAAGTGGTCGAGGTGCTCGGGATCGATATTGGTGACCACTGCGATGTCGGCGGGCAGCTTGAGGAACGTGCCGTCGCTTTCGTCGGCCTCGACCACCATCCAGTCGCCGGCCCCGAGCCGCGCGTTGGTTCCGTAGGCGTTGATAATGCCGCCGTTGATGACCGTCGGGTCGAGCCCGGCGGCGTCGAGCAGCGTCGCCACCAGCGAGGTTGTCGTGGTCTTGCCATGCGTGCCGGAGACGGCCACGCATTGCTTGAGCCGCATGAGCTCGGCGAGCATTTCGGCCCGCCGCACGACGGGAATGCGCCGCGCGCGGGCCGCAACAACCTCGGGATTGTCGCGCTTGACGGCCGACGAAACGACGACCACCGCGGCTTGGCCGAGATTGGCCTTGTCATGGCCGATCGCGACCGTCGCGCCCTTCTCGCGCAGGCGCTTGACGTTGGCGTTGTCGCTGAGGTCCGAGCCCTGGACCTTGTGGCCGAGGTTGATCAGCACCTCGGCGATGCCCGACATGCCGATGCCGCCGATACCGACGAAGTGGATGGGGCCGATCTGGCTCGGCAGTTTCATGCTTGTTGAATCCCCAAAACAGACGTCCGACCCGCTGATTGCCTCGACTAGAGCGCTCGACCCGCATAGGACGATTCCACGGGTAAGGGAAATGCGGCGTCGCGCCGCGATCACAGAATCGAGCGGTCGATCGCCGATCTCCGCCTGGGCGATGCTCTCGGGCCGCCCGACATGCACCCAAAGGCCATCGAGGCGGACGCCGTAAAGCCGGCCCTTGGCCGCCGCAGCGTGAAAGAACGGCGCGAGGCGAAAGACCTCCGCCGGCTCGCTCGCGAACAGCTCAGGCTTGACGATCCCGACGCCGGTATAGACGAAGGGCGCGACACGGCGCGGCTCGCGCGGCTCGAGCCGTCCGTCGTGGGCCATGGTGAAATCGCCCGGCCAGTCGACGCCGACCGCTCCGGCGCTGGCTGCGACCAGGAGCAGGATGTCCATCGCCTCGGGATCGAACGCGCTTGCGAGGCGGGCGATGTTGGAGCGCGGGCCCTCGATCCAGAACGCGTCGGTGTTGCAGATGAGGAACGGATCGTCGCCGATCATCGGCAACGCGCGCTTGATCCCGCCGCCCTGATCGAGAAGCGTCGCGCGCTCATCGGAGATGAGGATCTTCGGCGATCGCCGTCCGGCGAGATGCGCCTCGATCTGATCGGCGAGCCAATGCACGTTGACGATCGCCCGCTCGACGCCGTTCTCGGCCAGGCGATCGAGGCAATGATCGATGAGCGCCCGGCCGCCGACCTTGACCAGCGGCTTCGGCAGCGTTTCGGTGATCGGCCGCATCCGCATCCCCAATCCGGCGGCGAACACCATGGCCGTCTTGGGAACCGGCGGGCTCATCGGCGGGTCCTTAAGCGAGCTGGCTTCAGGGATCGGATTTGACGGGCGGCGGGCCGAGCGCCCGCGGCAAGTGGTTCTGATACCAGAGCGCAAGCGGCCGAAGCAACGGATGGGCGAGATTGCGGTTGAGGTAGCGCTCGATCCGCGGCAGGTGGCGCAGGTACTCCGGCTTGCCGTCCCGCTTGTCGAGGCGGGCGAAGATTCCGAGGATCTTGGTCGCACGCTGGGCGCCCATCGCCGCGTAGGCGGCGGCGAAGCTCTGGGCGTCGAAGGCGGGGTCAGCACCCGTCCTGCGCCGAATATAGAGGGCGGCCAGACGCATCTCGAGGTCCTCCGTGACGTCGACGCGCGCGTCCTGCAGCAGTGAAGCGACATCATAAGCGGGCGGGCCTAGCACCGCGTCCTGAAAATCGATCAGGCCGATCCTTTTCAGCCCTTGCCGCTCGGCCAGCCAGTGCAGATTGGGCGAATGAAAGTCGCGCAACGTCCAGGTCGTCGGCTGGGCCAGAATCGGCCCGAGCAGCTCGCGCCAGATCGCCAGGAATTGCATCCGCGCGCCCGTGGGCGGCGTCACCCGCGCGACCGCCGGCGCATACCAGTCGAGCGCCAGCTCGACCTCAACCAGCATCGCCTCGATGTCGTAGACCGGCAGGGCGTAGAATTCGTCGCCGACCGGCAGGCTCTCCGGCAATTCGCGCCCATGAAGATCGACGAGGAGCGCAACCGCCTCCGCGTAGCGCGCGCTGTCGGGAACGCCTCCCTCGGCGATGGTGGCTGAGCCGAAGTCCTCGATCAGCGCCAGGCCATCCTCGACGCTGAAGGCGATGAGGGCGGGCGCGGAGTAGCCGAGGCCGCGCAAGCCCTCCGCCATGGCGACGAAGGCGCGGATGTCGGGCGAGAGCTTGGCGATCGCCGCATACGGCTTGCCGTAGCGCAGGATCGGCCCGTCGCGCCGGGGCGGCGAGATCATCAGGATCGCGGAGCCGCCGCTCCACCTCGACAACCGTTCGTAGGCGCGAATGGACGCATCCCCTTGCAGGAATTCGCGCTTCGCGCCGTTCCAGCCGGCGCGCTTCAAAAGTCTGGCGACCCCGAGCGCCAGCGCCAGGCGGCGGCCCACGGCGCCCTTTCCGCGCAAAGTCAGCAGACGAAAATCGGGACCTCGGCTCGGATCGAAGCGGATCTCGACTTCGAGCCGGTCGGCGGGCAGCGCTTCGCCGACCCGCTCCGGCCATTCGACGATGGCGATCGCGTCGGCGGTCGCCTCATCCCAGCCGAGATTGTCGAGCTCCCGAGGGCCGCGCAGCCGGTAGAAATCGGCATGGACCACCGGGCCTCGCGGGGCGTCATAGACCTGCATCAGCGTGAACGTCGGGCTTGGCGCCTCGAGATCGCGCGACCCGGCGAGGGCTCGGATCAGGCCGCGGGCGAAGGCCGTCTTGCCCGCGCCGAGATCGCCGGTCAGGCCGACAAAGTCGCCTGGCTCGAGCCAGGCCGCCTGTGCCGCGGCGATCTCGAGCGTCGCCGCCTCGTCCGGCGCCTCCAGGCTCCAAACACCGGCTCCCTCGGTCTGGACGGCGCGACCGGTCATGCCCTTCTACTGCGCCGATTGCGGCTTGGACGCCGCCGCCGGTTGCGGGCTGGCCGTCAGCGCCGGCTCTGCGTCGACGGGGAAAATGCAGGTGACCGTCGTGCCCTCCCTGGGCGCGGTATCGATAAGCACCCGGCCGTGGTGCAATTCGACCATGGATCTCACGATCGACAGGCCGAGGCCGGGTCCGCGATGACGCGAGCCGTTGGGAAAGGTCTCGAACCGATCGAAGACGCGATCGATCATCTCCGGGGGGATGCCGCGTCCGCGATCGCTGACTTTGAACACGATCTCCGAGCCACGCCGCATCGCCGCGAGCGTGACCGTCTGGCCCGCCTCCGAATAGTTGATGGCGTTGGAGAGCAGATTGAACAGAACCTGACGCACCCGGCGCCCGTCGGCGATGAGCGACCCGACGCCGTCGGTCATGACGATGCGCAGTTCGATCGCGGCCTCGCTCAACCGGTCCTGGACGCCCGCCGCCGCCGCCTTCATCGCCTCGGCGACATCGACGTCCTCGAGCCTCAACTCGAGCGCCCCCGCGTCGATCGACGCGAGGTCGAGAATGTCGTCGATGATGGCCAGCAATGCGTGAGACGAATCCGTGATGAACCCAGCGTATTCGAGCTGCTTGGGGTTGAGCGGACCAACGCCGCCTGCCGCCAGAAGCTGGGTGAAGCCGATGATGTTGGTGAGCGGCGTGCGCAGCTCGTAGGAGACGTGGTTGACGAAATCGTTGCGCAACCGTTCGGCGGCGATCAAGGCCTGATTGCGCTCGGTCAGCGCGCGCTCGACATTGACCCCGGCGGTCACGTCGAGCGAGGTCATCAGCGTCGCCCCATCGGGCAACGGCAGAGCGGCGCAATTGAGGATCAGCCCGTCGGTCCGTTCTATCCGCGCGGTCCGGCTTTCGCGATGGTCGGGAAGATCGACGATCATCGCCGTGAGGTCGTCGAACAGCTCGGGCTTGCGGCACAGTGGCTTGCAGGCGCGCGCGATCTCGTCGATGTGCGGGCGGGCGCGCAAGACGGCCGGGTCGAAGCGCCAGAGCTCGGCGAAAGCCGGATTAAACAGCTTCATGCGGCCGTCGGCCCCGAACGCGGCCACGCCTTCCTTGAGCGCGTCGAGCGTCTCGCCCTGCACATGGGTGAGCGCGTTGACCTGCGAGGCGAGCGCGTAGCTTTGCGTCGCGTCGTCGTAGAGATATGTGACGCCGCCTTTCGGATTGGGGCTGGTGACGACGCGCAGCGCCCGGCCGTCAGGGAGATGCCAGACGGTCTCGCTCGGTTCGATGGCGCGGTAGGCGCTCAATTGCTGAGCCTTCCAGGCGGGGAAGTCGACCTGTTCGGGCAGTTGCCGCTTGGCCCGGAGCGAATCGAGGATTTCTCCGTCGCTCGGCCCCTGATCGAGGAAGGCGGGCTCGAGCGGCCAGATTTGCCGGTAGGCCGCATTGTACAAGGTGAGTCGCTTTGACTTGTCGAAGATAGCAACCGCCGTCGACAGCCGGTCGATCATGCGCGAATAGTCGTCCTCATTGCGCTCCATCTCCGCTCGCAGCGCCGCGATTTCGGAAATGTCGCGAGCGAGGCCTGCGGAACCCACCGCCGTGCGCGCCTCGACGGCGTCGAAAGTCCGGCGCTCGCCGCAAACGACCGCCGACGCGCGGCGCTTCCAGGCGCCGGCGTCCCGGACCGCAGCCGCCGCCTCGCGCCGGAGCGCCGGATCGAACAGCTCGCCGCCGTTGTCGATTGCCGCCTGGTCGTCGGGCGCATCGACGGCGCGGGCGTAGGGGATATTGCACCAGACGATCCGTCCTGTGGAGTCACGCGCCCATGCAGGCATGTCGGCGGCTTCGAGCGCGCCGCGGAGCCCGTCCAGGGCGCCCTCGGCCCGCGCGAACTGATCGCGCAGCTCAGCCAGTTGAAGCCGCTCGCCCGAAACGTCGCGGATGCGCATGACGGCGCTGCCGGACACCGGGCGCCCGTCGAGCTCGAGATGGCGTCCGCGCAGGCTGACCACGGCGGCGGCGAACGCTTCCCCGCGGGTCAGAAGCCGGCCGGTCGCCTCCTCGACCTTGGCCGCCTCCGCGGGCTCAAGCCACGAGCCGAAGCCCAAGACTCGCGACGGCAGCGGCGAATCGGCGATCAGGGCGAAATCGCCTTCGATCGTCGGCTCCGCGTCGGGCCGGTCCCAGGAGATCAGAATTTGCGATTCGCTGCGCAGCATCAGCGCCGCGCGGTCGAGCTTGGCGTTGGTCCGCCCGAGTTCGGTCTCGAGCTCGCGAACGCGGCGCGTCCAGATCCTGCGGCCGATCAGATGAAGGACGGCGGTGATGGTCGCCAGCAGCATCAAGGTCAGGATGGCGAGGCCGGCCACATTGGCCTGGACGGACGCAATGTCGAACGCCAGGCGGACCGGCGCGTCGAGCGGCTGCGAGACGTCCTGAGCGCACGCCAGGGCGCCCGCAAACAGATAAAGCGCCAAACCCGCCGCCGCCCTGGCCGCGCGCGCCCGGTCGAACCTTCGCGTCCGCCCGCCGATCCCGAGGCGCCCGGCCCCGCTGAACCCCCGCAACGAATCGCCTCCTCGAGAACCCGGCGGCAAGGTCTCGCGCCGCCAGGCCGTCCGCCGTCCGTCTCCCTCCGCCAAGAAGGTCCGAATCGGCTCTCCCCAGGCTTACGAAATGTTTACCGAAAAGTCGTTAACCCGTAACGGGCGGGCACGAAGCTTGACGCTGTCGCGAGAAGCTATAGCTCGTGGTCCGACGGCCCATCGCCAACAAGATATGCCGATTCGCCGCCCTTTCGCCGCGGCTTCGCGGCCGAGCAAATATATTTGCTTTCTTTGCGCCCGTTGCGGCTATCGCACCAGGCCGAGGATGTCCTTGATCGCATCCATGTTCGGCCGCGCGATCGCGCGCGCCTTTTCCGCTCCCTCAGCGAGGACGGCGTCGGTGAAGGCGGGGTCGCCAGCCAGACGCAGCATCTCGGCGCGGATCGGCGTGAGCTTCGCGATCGCGAGGTCGGCCAGCGCGGTCTTAAAGGCCGAAAACTGGCTGCCGCCGAAGCGCTTCAAGACGTCTTCCTTCGTCTCGTCGTTCAAGGCGGCGAAAATGCCGACCAGATTATCGGCCTCGGGGCGGCGCGCGAGGCCCTCGACTTCGCCCGGCAACGGCTCGGGGTCAGTCTTGGCCCGACGAATCTTCTGCGCGATCGCGTCCGCATCGTCGGTAAGCGCAATATGGGCGTATTCGGACGGGTCCGATTTCGACATTTTCTTGGTCCCGTCGCGCAGGCTCATGACCCGCGTGGCCGGTCCCTGGATCAACGGCTCAGGCAAGGGAAAGTAGGCGTCGCCGTAGCCGTGGGCGGCGATCGAAGCGGCGAAATCGTTATTGAACTTCTGCGCGATGTCGCGCGTCAACTCCAGATGCTGCTTCTGGTCGTCGCCGACCGGAACGTGGGTCGCGCGATAGAGCAGGATGTCGGCGGCCATCAGGACCGGATAGTTGAAGAGCCCGATCGACGCGTTCTCCCGGTCCTTGCCCGCCTTCTCCTTGAACTGGGTCATGCGGTTGAGCCAGCCGAGCCGAGCGACGCAGTCGAAGATCCAGGCAAGCTCGGCATGCTCGGCCACCCGACTCTGGTTGAAGACGATATTGGCCCTCGGATTTATGCCGCAGGCGAGAAAGGCCGCGGTCACCTCGCGGGTGGTGCGTTGGAGCTGCTTGGGTTCATGCGGCAGGGTCATCGCATGCAGATCGACGACGCAATAAATGCACGGATGCGTCGCCTGCATGGCGACAAAGCGCTTGATCGCGCCGAGATAGTTTCCGAGGTGGAGATTGCCCGTCGGCTGAACGCCTGAGAACACGCGTTCGGGAAACTTCGCCATCATCGTCCGCTTGAGGCCTGGATATGTGAGGGCGGCCCTTATGGCAATGCGGAGAACGGCGCGCAAGGGCCGAAAGAGGCGCGCCGGTCAGGAGCCCGGCTCGCTCTCGCCGACAGCGAGATCGACCATGATCTCGCCCGCCAGCCGTTCAAGCGCCTTGCGCAAGTCGTCGAGCTTAAGGTCGTCTGGGACGCTAAGGCGCGCCTTGGCGCGAAACATTTCGGCGCCGGTGAACGGCTCGCTCTCGAGGCCGCTCATGAATTCCTCGATGTTGACGCCAAGCCGGTGGAGCGCCTGCGTCACATCGCGCACGATGCCCGGCCGCTCGCGGCCGAGGATGTCGAGATTGACGATCCGCGCCGGCTTTTCCGCTTCCGCCGCTGCGCCGCGCTCGATCGCAATGCGCAGCCCGGCGTGCGCGAGATCGCGGAGCGACAATTCGAGCTCCGTGAAGCGGTCGTCGGAAACGCTGACCAGCACCACGCCGGCGAATTTGCCTGCGAGCCGCGCCGACCGGCTCTCGAGCCAGGTCGCGCCGCACGCGGCAACCTTCCCCGAAATTGCGTTGATAAGCCCCGGCCGGTCGTCGCCGACGAAGGTCAAGACGAGCGGCGTCGTCATGGGCGGAGCTCCTTGGCGCGAAACGGACTGGCGAATCCATCCTACCCGCTTCGCCGCCGCTTGCGCACCCGACAAATCGCCTGCGAGCCGCCGTGGTCAGAGAATGAACCGGCTCAGGTCGGCGTTGCCGGCGAGGTCGCCGACGTGGCGCTCGACGAAGTCGGCGTCGATGCGGATGACCTCTCCGTTCCGGTCGGCGGCGGTGAAGCTCACGTCGTCCAATACGCGCTCCATCACCGTCTGCAGGCGGCGCGCGCCGATGTTCTCGACCGAGCCGTTGACCTTGGCGGCGATGCGCGCGATCGCCGCCACCGCGTCATCGGTGAATTCGAGATTGACGCCTTCGGTCTGCATCAAGGCGACATATTGCTTGATGAGGCTCGCCTCGGTGTCGGTGAGGATGCGCTTGAAGTCGTCCTCGGTAAGCGAATTGAGCTCGACGCGGATCGGCAGGCGGCCCTGAAGCTCGGGGAGGAGGTCGGAAGGCCTGGCGATATGGAAGGCGCCAGAGGCCACGAACAGGATGTGATCGGTCTTGATCGTCCCGTGCTTGGTGGCGACCGTCGTGCCTTCGATCAGCGGCAGGAGATCGCGCTGCACGCCTTCGCGCGAGACGTCAGCCCCGCCGCGGCCCTCGCGGGCGCAGATCTTGTCAATCTCGTCGAGGAACACGATGCCGTTGCTCTCGACCTCGGCCAGCGCGTCGCGCACGATGGCGTCCTGATCGAGCAGCTTTTCGGCCTCCGCGGCGATCAGCGGTTCGTGCGCTTCCTTGACCGTCATGCGCTTGGCCTTGGTGCGTTGTCCCTTGCCGAAGATGTCGGCGATGTTGATCGCGCCGATCGACGCGCCGGGCATGTTGGGCAATTCGAACATCGGCATGCCCGAGCCGCTCTGCGGCAGTTCGACCTCGATCTCCTTGTCGTCGAGCTCGCCTGCGTGCAGCTTGCGGCGAAAGGCTTCGCGGGTGGCGGAGGACGACGTCGAGCCGACCAGCGCATCGAGCACCCGCTCTTGCGCCGCCATTTCCGCCTTCGCTTCGATGTCCTTGCGCTTGCGGCTCTTGACCAGGGCGATCGCGACCTCGATCAGATCGCGGACAATCTGCTCGACGTCGCGTCCGACATAGCCGACCTCGGTGAATTTTGTCGCCTCCACCTTCAGGAACGGCGCCCCGGCGAGCTTGGCGAGGCGGCGCGCGATCTCGGTCTTGCCACAGCCGGTCGGGCCGATCATCAGAATGTTCTTCGGCATCACCTCCTCGCGCATGGGCGACTCCAAGCGCAGACGCCGCCACCGATTACGGAGCGCGATGGCGACGGCGCGCTTGGCCTCCCGCCTGACCGACGATATAGCGGTCGAGCTCGGAGACGATTTCTCGGGGCGACAGATCCGACATGAGGTCAGAGGCTTTCGAGGATCAGATTGACGTTGGTGTAGACGCAGATTTCGGCGGCGATGCGCATCGACCGGCGCACGATCTCCTCGGCATCGAGCGCCATCGGCATCAGCGCGCGGGCGGCGGCCAGCGCATAGTTGCCGCCCGAGCCGATTGCCATCGCCGACCCGAATTCATCGGCCTCGGGCTCGAGCACGTCGCCCGAGCCCGAGAGCGTGAATCCCGAGCCCTTGTCGGCGACGATGAGCATCGCCTCGAGCCGGCGCAGGTACCGGTCGGTGCGCCAGTCCTTGGCCAATTCGACGCAGGCGCGCGCGAGCTGGCCGGGATACTGGTCGAGCTTGGCTTCTAGCCGCTCGAACAGGGTGAAGGCGTCGGCGGTCGCGCCGGCGAAGCCTGCGATCACGTCGCCCTTGGCGAGACGGCGAACCTTGCGGGCATTGGATTTGACGACCGTCTGGCCCATGCTGACCTGGCCATCGCCGCCGATGACGACCTTACCGCCCTTGCGCACCATCAGGATGGTCGTCGCATGCCATCCGGGCGAGCGGGCGGCCGTCACGTCAGTCATGGGCGCTCATTCCTCAACCTTTCGTCTGAACCGTTGGGCAGGCGCCGCATGTATGGGCGCGCGCTGCTGCGCGCAAGGGCGAAGGCCGCGTCGGCCCGGCGTGGCGTCGGGCCGGATCACCCGCTTCGGTCAGATGAAAGCGTCGACCCAGATCGGGTTGGTCCAGGCTCGCCGCGGGCCGTCGATGACGACGATGCGGAGCCATTTGACTGGCGGCAGCTCTCGCCATGCCCACTTCTTCGCTTGGGCGAAATCGATCGTCGCATGAGTGAGGCCACGCCCGGCGCGGCTGACCGCCGCCGACGCGCCGGTGACGAGGGCGATCGCATTGACCGGGGAACACTCCACCCGCACTTCATTGGCTGTGATATCGATGCTGTGAATGCGGGGGCCCTGGCTCGAATAAAACTCGCCCGCCTTCAGCGCGCCGAGCAGCGCTTCGGGATCGAGCGATTCCGATTTGACCATCACATAGCCGCCGAAGGCGTCGAGGTCGCCGCTGTGGAAATGCGCGTCATCCGCGGCGACAGCCGTGAGCCGCCGGTCCTCGTTGCACAACTGATCGAGCAGGTAGAAGCCATCGCCCCGGTCGGTGAGGACCGCGCAGGTGTGATTATAGACCTCGACCGCATGCGCCGCGGCGAGCGCTCGCCCGTCCTCGATCGTCAGTTGCGACCATGAAGGATGCGCCATGGCGACGAAGGCACCTGCCTCTCTCGCCCGCGCCGCCAGCGCCGCCCCGGTCTCATCCGGCTTCGCTGGGGGAAAATCGAGCGGTAGTCCCGTCGCGACGATATGCCAATATTCTCCCGCCGACGTCGCCAGGGCGTGAACCTCGGCCCCGATCAGCGTGGTGAAATCGTTCGAGCGCAGCTTGCGGGTATCGGCGATCGGCCAGTCGAAGCGGCCGAGAAAATGATCGGACAGCTGGAGGAAATCGTAACCCGCGTCCCTATAGGCCTCGATTACGGCCTCGGGCGCCAGGGCGCCGTCGGAGAGGGTTGAGTGCGTGTGAAGGTTCCCACGCCAGAAGCGCCCCGGCGTCGAAAAGGGGGGAATGCGCATGGGAGATCAGGTAGTCGCCTTCGCGGCGCCGGGTCAAGCGCTATCCAACGAAAGCGCGATGGCCTTTTTGGGGACTGATATATTCATACATTCTAATATATATTTGGAGTGAGTTGAGATTGATCAATGGCATGGATTCGCCTCGGACCCATTCTACCGGGGGCGTCATGGAGAGGAAAACATGCAAACGAGGAACTGGCCGGATTTCACCCGCGGCCTCAGCGCGGAACTCAGAAACCTGCGCGGCGGCGCTCCGGAAGTGATGAAGGCGTTCGCGGCTTTGGCCCAGAGCGGGCTGACCGAAGGGGCGCTCGACGGCAAGACGAAGGAACTGATCGCGATCGCCGTTTCGATCGCGGCGCGCTGTGACGATTGCATCGGCTTTCACGTCAAGGCGGCGGTCGATCGTGGCGCGACGCGCGAGGAAATCCTCGAAACGTTGGGCATGGCGATCTATATGGGAGCGGGACCGGCCGCAATGTACGCCAGCCATGCGCTTGGTGCCTATACGCAATTCGCGGCCCCCAAGGCCAACGCCGCGTGACCTCGGAGAGGCAAGATGTCGTTCAGCATGTTTTCACGCTCCGGGCAGGCGCCCGACCCGGACGTTGTCGATTTTGACGATCTTGAAAAGGCCGTCGACGCCGGCGCCTGGGCGGTGGTGGATGTGCGCGAACCGCACGAATTCGCCGTCGGGCATATTCCGGGCGCGCTCAACCTGCCCCTGTCGGGCTTCGATCCGCAGGAACTACCGCAAGGCAAGCCGATAGTGCTGATCTGCCAGGCGGGCGGGCGGTCGAAAAACGCGTTGAACCGGGCGCGAACGATGGGCCGCGACGACGTGCGCCATTATGCCGGGGGAATGAACGGCTGGCGCTCGCGAAACGGCGCCGTGACCCTCTGAGCGCAATCCCCTCTCCGATGCGAGAGGGGAGACTGGCCATTCGGAAGGTTCAATTCGTCTTCTCCTGCCCTTCCGGGACGCCGGCCTTCCGCAGGCCCTCGACGATCCGCTGATATTGCGCGTTGAAGGTCGGATCGTCGCTCCAGTGGATGCCGGCCCAGGTCTGGACGGTGAAGTCCGGATAGAGTTTCCGCAATTGGGCGACGGCCTATTTCGCCTCCTTGTCATGGCCGGCCCATGCGTTGGCGGCAGCGAGGTCGATGAACGGGTACATGCTCTGATTGCCGCTCGCGATCGACTTGCCGCACCATTCGATCGCCTGCTCCCATTGGGCGAGATGGGTGTGGACGTGGCACATGAAAAACTGCCACCAGGACACACCGGGATCGCGCGGGCTCAGCCGAAGCGCGGTTTCAAGTCCGGCGACGCCGTCCTCGCTGTGGCCGAGAAACACGTTCCAGAAGCTCAGCTCCGCATGCGCGTCCGCATTGTTGGGGTCGTCCGCAAGCGCGGCTTCGGCCTGCGATACTGCCGCTCTAAATTGCCGTTTGTCGAAAAAGACGTCCGCCTTCGCCATATGGGCCCACGCATCGTCCGGCTGAAGGGCCAAAGCGGAGTCGGCAAGTTTGTCCGCGCGGGCGAGGTCGCCTGCGGGGTCGGCGCTCCATTGATTGGTCAACCGATCAGTCAAAGCTTCCGCCAAGTCGACCATCGCGCCCTCGTTTTGCGGGTCGAGAGCCAGCGCGCGCTCGCTGAGGTCGATGATGTCGCTATTGATCGACTTGCTGTCGCCGCTTGAGTTCGATCTGGCCCTAGCGCGCATCGCGAGGTCGACCGCGTCGGGATTGTTGGGCCGTTCGCGCATCGACCGCAGCGCTTCGGCCTTGACCAACTCCACGCCGAGCGAATTGGCGAGGCGGGAGACGACTTCGACTTGCAACTCGCCGAGCTTGCTGCGCTCGCCGTCGAACCGGTCGGCCCACACATGCGCTCCGGTCTCGGTCGAAATGAGCTGGGCGTTGACTTCAACCTTCTCACCGAGGCGGCGCACGCTGCCCTCGAGCAGATAGCGCACGCCGAGCTCGCGGCCGATCTGTTTGGCGTCGACGGGCTTGTCCCTGTACGTAAACGCGGTGTTGCGGGCGATGACGAAGCTGTCGGGCAGATGCGAGAGGTCGGTCGTCAGATCGTCGGTGATCCCGTCGGCGAAATAGTCCTGCTCCTTGTCGCCGGAGAGGTTCTCGAACGGCAGAACGACGATCGACAGCCGCGGCGCGTTGGCGAGCTTGTCGTCAACGGAAGCGGCCATGAAACGCGGCGCGTACCCTGCGCGCCAGGCGTAGCCGCCTGCCGCGATGAGCGCGACCATCAAAGCGGCCGCGCTCCACCGCGTCGAAACGCCACGAGGTTTCGGCGCATCGGACGGGGGAATCGCTGCGATGGCCGGGACGGGACTGTCGACCTTGACAGCTGCGACTGCGGCCGGAGTCAGCGCAAAGGCCCGCACCGGTTGCGCGATGTTCTTCAAACTCTGCTCGCCGAGATCGACGAATTCGGCCTCGATCCGTCCGCGCGCTTGCCGCCAGGCGTCCTCGGAGAGGCAGATCGCGCCCGGCTCGCATATTCCTTCGAGACGCGCGGCGACGTTGACGCCGTCGCCCAGGATGTCCTCGCCATCGATGAGAATGTCGCCGAGATTGACGCCGACGCGATAGAGGATCCGTTTCGCCTCGGGAGCCGCTTCGTTGCGCTCCGACATCATCTTCTGGATGAGGATGGCGCATTCGACCGCCGCGACGACGGACGGGAATTCGAGCAGGACGCCGTCGCCAGTCGTTTTGACGAGCCTTCCGCCGAAGGCGCGCACGATCGGGGTCGCCGCCTCGCGCCGCTCGCGCACAAGCTTGGCCGTGCCGGCCTCATCCTCGCCCATGAGGCGCGAGTAACCGACTACATCAGCGGCCAGGATCGCCGCAAGCCTCCGGGCGGCGCTCATGCAGGCCCTCCCTTTTGAGCATGCTACCACAAATTCCGCGCCGAGGCCGCCAAAAACTCGATGGAGTTGCTCGACCGCCGTCGAAGCCCGGCGCTCGGTCGCGATCGTTAGCGCTCACCCCTTCCGCGGCTCGCCGGCGACGTAGGTCTGCCGCACGGCGCGATCGTCGCCGAGCGTGAGGAGGGCGAAGAGCTCGACCTCGAGATTGCCGCCCGCCGTCTCCATCCGGTGCGCCAGCGCGGGCGTCGCGCGCGGATCGACGACGATGAGATCGGCTTCCTTGCCGGCCTCGACCGAACCGATCTTGTCGTCCAGGCTCAACGCCCGGGCGTTGCCGAGGGTCATGCGGTAAAAGGCCTGTAAGGGCGGCCAGGACTGGCGGTTCAGCTGCAGAACCTTGTAGCCCTCGGCCGCAGTGCGCATCATGGAATAGCTCGTTCCCCCGCCGACATCGGTCGCAAGCGCGATCCGAACCCCGGCCGCCGCGAGCCGCGCCTGGTCGAACAGTCCGGATCCGAGGAAGAGATTTGACGTCGGGCAGAATGCGGCGACCGAACGGCTGGCGGCGAGTTCGGCGACCTCGCTGTCTTGCAAATGAATGCAATGGCCGAACACTGAGCGGGGCCCGGTCAGGCCAGTCCGCGCATAGACATCGACATAGCTCTTTGCCTCCGAGAACAGCGCCGCCACGCGGGCGATCTCGGCCTTGTTTTCGTCGGCATGGGTCTGGACATAGCAGTCGGGAAACTCGCGCGCCAAGGCGCCCGCGGCCTCGAGCTGCGCTTGGGTCGACGTCACCGCGAAACGCGGGGTGATCGCATAGCTGAGCCGGCCGCGACCGCGCCAGCGCTCGATCAGCGCCTTGCTCTCGTCGTAGCCCCGCTCTGCGGTGTCCATGAGCGCTTGCGGCGCGTCGCGGTCCATCATCACCTTGCCGGCGATCATGCGCGCGCCGCGCTCCTCGGCCGCGGCGAAGAAGGCCTCGACCGATTGCGGATGGACCGTGCAGTAGACCATCGCGGTCGTGGTGCCCGACCGGAACAACTCGTCGAGAAAGAACGCCGAAACCTTCGCGCAATGCGCCGGATCGGCGAATCTCTGCTCCTCGACGAACGTATAATTGTGGAGCCAGTCGAGCAGTTGGGCGCCGTAGGAGCCGATTACCTGTGTCTGCGGATAATGGACATGGGCGTCGATGAAGCCGGGCATGATGAGGCACCCGGCATGATCGTCGACCGATGCGCCCTCCGGCGCGCGGGCGAGAATGTCGCGGACCTCGCCGACCGCCTCGATCCGTCCGCCGGCGACCAGAACGGCGCCGTCCTCGATCAGGGAATGAGCGGACGGGCCGCTCACCGCCGGATCGTCGTTGAACGACAGGATCCGGCCGCGAATGATGCGGGCGTTCGCGCTCAAGGGAGGATGTCTTTGAGGCGCAACGCCGCGATTCGGTCGATCTCGGCGAGCGCAGTCCCTGTCTCGGCGTCGGCGTCGTTGGTGAGCCGGCGCTGGAAGGCGGCGAGAATGTCCGCCTTGCTCTTGCCCTTGACCGCAATGATGAAGGGGAAGCCGAAGCGGACGCGATAGGCGTCGTTGAGGGCCGCGAACTGATGCAATTCGTCAGGCGTCAGGCGGTCGAGCCCGGCGCTCGCTTGCTCGCTGGTCGATTCGGCGGTCAGCGTCTTGGCCAGCGCCAGCTTGCCCGCCAGATCGGGATGCGCCTCGAACAGCGCCCGCTTGTCGTCCGCCGATCCGTTCGCAGCGGCCGCGGCGAGCGCCTTCGCCAAGCCCTCGGCCGCGTCGGCGCCGCTCGTCAGGCCCGCGTCATAGGCCGCCGCAGCGACCCAGGGCGAATGCTCGTAAACGCCGCCGAACCGCTCGAGGAACAGCGTGCGTGTGAGGCCGGAGGGCTTCCAGCCGCCCGGCGGCGGATGCTTCTGGATCCAGCGACGAGCGATGTCGAGCCGGGTCGGAATCCAGACGCGATCGTGGCTCGCGGCATATTCGACGAACCGCGCCAGCGCGAGGGCGCGGCCGGGCCGGCCGACCAGGCGGCAATGCAGGCCGATCGACAGCATTTTCGGCGCGACGTCGCCCTCGGCGTAGAGCGTGTCGAACGAATCCTTGAGATAGGCGTAGAATTGTTCGCCCGAATTGAAGCCCTGCGCCGTCGCGAAGCGCATGTCATTGGAATCGAGCGTGTAGGGGATCATGAGCTGCGGCCCGCGCGGCCCGTCGAGCCAGTAGGGCAGGTCGTCGGCATAAGAGTTGGCGCAATAGAGAAACCCGCCCTCCTCCATGCCGAGCCTGACCGTATTGATCGACGCGCGCCCCTGGTAGAAGCCAAGCGGGCGGACCCCGCCGACCTCGGCGTGAATACGCACCGCCTCGGCGATGTGGCGCGCTTCGACCTCGGCCGGAATGTCGCGATAATCGATCCATTTCAAGCCGTGGGTGGCGATTTCCCACCCCGCCTCGTTCATCGCCGCAACCGCCTCGCGATTGCGCGCCATCGCGGTCGCGACCGCATAGACGGTGACGGGAACCGATCGCTCGGTGAACAGACGATACAGGCGCCAAAAACCGGCCCGCGAACCGTATTCGTAGATCGACTCCATGTTCATATGCCGCATGCCCGGCCAGGGCGCGGCGCCGACGATCTCGGACAGGAATGCTTCAGACGCGGCGTCGCCGTGCAGGATGTTGTTCTCGCCGCCTTCCTCGTAATTGATGACGAACTGCAGCGCCACGCGCGCGCTTTTCGGCCAGTCGGCGAACGGGGGTGTGCGCCCGTAGCCGATCATGTCGCGCGGGTAGGTCTCGCCGTCCGTCATGCCCATCCGTTCCCGGCTCGGCTCTGATCGCCGCCGGCGCGACGCTACGATAGGACAGGCGTTTGCTCCAACCCGGCTCGGGCCGCCAGGCCGACAGCCGGCGAGATTTCGCTTATTTCGGCGGCCGCCGCTCATCCTCGACACGGATTTAGCAAGGAAAACTTGCTAGATAATAGTGATCCCAAAGCGGTCGAACGCCATAACCTCCGCAGCTTAGTTCGGTGTGGCTCGCCTCCGCCAACCAATCGGCGGATTGGCGACCCGGCGGCAAAGAGACTTGATCGGTCTCGTCGTAGATCAGTCCACTGGAAGCCCAGACCATGCCGCCCCAGTCGAACACGACCAACCGGGGCCGCAGATCACTTGGGAGGGCGGCCACTTGCCGATCATAGTACGGTTTTGCGATAATAAAGTGGAGAACGTCTCCTATGTAATTACATGATCTGACAAATCCGAATGGGTCGAGCGCGACAACCAGCAAAACGATGGGTAGAACCGAAGCGATGACACACCGTCTCCAATCCTTTCGCATTGCGGACCGAGCGCTTATGATCAGGGCTGCTACACCCCCTACAGCCCACACAAATAAGAGAGAGGCTATTCCAGCCATCACATAGAGAAAATCTGTTCCCAGCGGAGATGCCGCCAACAAGATCAGGGCCACCGGAACGCCGAGCCCGATCGCAACCAGCCAGCGTGGAAAGCGGGACTGCGCCGCCGTCTCCCCCTATTTTGCGCTCCACTCACGCCTGCCGCCTTGAATTCCGCGCGCCCTGTCTGTTCATGCCGGCGGCATGGGGCTACACTATGGCGCCTGCGGGCTTCGCGACGGATCGCAGGGGCCCGCGCGCTTGATCCTGGTCTGTACCGTTAGCCGCCGCGCTCATCATCGTCCCTTGCCGCAGACAAAATGCTAAGGAAGCGCGAAAGGCGTCGCGTCTGGCGTCCTGAGGGCCTCATGACCGACATATCCCTGCGCTTCGAGCCACCGTTCGCCCGTATCGTTCTCAACCGCGCGGAGCGCCGCAACGCGATTACCCGCGCGATGTGGCGGGCGCTTCCAGCGATCCGCTTGGCGATCGAGGCGCGCGAGGACATGCTGGTCGCGGTCATCGAGGGCGAGGGCGCGCATTTCAGCGCCGGGGCCGACATTTCCGAATTCGACGAGGTTTATCGCGACCCCGCGACGGTGCGCGACTACGGCGATGCGGTTCAGGACGGTCTCAGGGCCCTCATTGATCTCGATCGCCCAACCATCGCCGTGATCCGCGGCGTAGCGGTCGGGGGCGGCCTTGGCCTCGCGCTCGCCTGCGATCTCAGGTTCTGCGCCGCCGACGCGCACCTTGCGATCACCCCCGCCAAGCTCGGCCTCATCTATGGCCATACCGAGACGCGCCGGCTGGTCGAGCTCGTCGGCCCGTCGCGGGCCAAGGATCTCCTGTTCACCGGACGGCGGATCGAAACCGACGAGGCCCTGGCGATCGGGCTCATTGACCGTAGGATCGAGACCGCGCTCGAGGAGACCGTGCTCGGCTATGCGCGCGGGCTCGCCGAGCTCAGCCAGGCCTCAATCCGCGGCGGCAAGCGCGCGGTCGATGCGGTCGCCGCCGGTATGACCCACGAGACACCGATGTTCCGCGCGCTCGCCGAGGCCGCAGCGCTTGGGCCCGATTTCGCCGAAGGGCGCGCGGCGTTCGCGGCCAAGCGGGCGGCGAAATTCGCTTTTCGCGGGCCGACCGCTCCGCTGGCTCACGCATAGCGGCGGGCGCTCCGTCAGTGTCGCTCTTCGCCCTGGCCGTCCTGGCGCTGGTCGGCTTCGCTTCCGGGTTTGTCGACGCGATCGCCGGCGGCGGCGGCCTCCTGACCGTACCATCGCTGGCGCTCGCCGGACTCGATCCGGTCGCCGCGGTGGCGACCAACAAGCTGGCTGGCACGTTCGGCACTGCCTCCGCCACGCTTTCCTTTGCCCGGGCGGGCAAGATCAAGGCGAACATGGCCCCGGCCGCGCTCGCCGCCTGCGTCGGCGCGGTGCTCGGGGCGCTGGCGCTGCCTTATGCGCCCCGCGCACTGCTGAGCCAGGCCTTGCCGTTCGTCCTCATCGGCGTTGCGCTGTATTTTGCCTTCGCTCCCAGCCTCGGCGATGCGCAGCGCCGAGAGCGGCTGTCGCCCGCCCTCTACGCCTCGACGCTGGCGCCGGCGATCGGCTTCTATGACGGCGTGTTCGGTCCCGGCGCCGGGTCGTTCTACATGATCGGCCTTGTGGTCCTGGTGGGCCTCGGGATCATTCCGGCGATGGCCGGGGCGCGTTCGAGCAATTTCGGCAGCAACTTCGGCGCCCTCGTCGTGTACGCCATGTCCGGTCATATCGTCGTCGCCGCCGGACTGGCGATGGGCGCCGGCGCCTTCCTCGGCGCCCGGCTTGGCGCGCACACGGCGCTCAGGGCGGGGGCGTGGCTCGTCCGCCTGCTCATTGTCGCCGTCAGTTGCGCCATGGCGCTCCGGCTCATGGCTGCGCCCGGCGGGCCGCTCGCCTTCATCTGGAACTAGGCCGGCGGCGGTCAGGTCGTTTTCGGACTCAGAGCAGACCCGGCCCGCGTGAACTGAAAGCCGGGCTCGACCGTGAAGTTGCAACAGAACCTTCGCCCTTTGCCAGCTCCGCCAGCAAAATCTCTATTCGCCCATCCGCGCCAGACGGCGGGAATTGGTGTCGGCTGAACGTTCCGCGCGGCCGCGAACCTCGTCTTTTGTTCTCGGGTCGCGGTATATCGCTCTATCCATGTTCGCTCTGATTTTGTGAGCTATCCGCGCGACATATGGACCCTTCATGATGGTTGCATGGTCGCAAGAAACTTCTTCGATCTCCAAGCCCCGCCCAACGAGCTCCTTCCACTCTGTTTCGGATGATCCATGGAACCCATCCGGTAAGTTCGAGTTCTCCATCGCCTTGAAATAAATGACCTTTCCCGAGTATGATGTTCGGCGATACGCTCTCACCACCGTATAAATCGTTTCAACGTCGAAAGAATCAGAACGATAATAAGTGGACCCATAAATCAATTTTTTAAATTTAAGATTCAAGTTATACTTGAGAGATTCTTTGTTGAGTCTCGTCTTCACTTTGTACTTTAGTTTTTCGAATAATTTGGAGGGTGAGTATGAAATTATTCTGGCAGCGCGAACTCCGAGCAAACTTCTAACGGCAGCCGGTAAGAGAGTGTCCACCAAGGCGACAAATTCGACAACCTCCCCGCCGTTGGTCAATTGCTGAGCTATCTCATACGCCACCAAGCCGCCCCAGGAATATCCTACGAGGAAGTATGGACCGTTTGGTTGAACTGTCCGGATCTCCTCGATGTAGTGAGCAGCCAAGGCCTCAATCGTCGGCAGCTGGAGTATGCTCTCAAGCGGCGCTCCAACTCCGAAACGGAGATTATAAATTGGCTGGTCGGGGCCAGTACGCTCGAAAAACTCAACGCCAACGACTTCAATGCAAAACAGGGGCGGTCTGGAACCCCCCCGGCGAATGGGAAGCAACGAAAACCACTGAGATGGCGCGCTTTGATTTTGCAGCAATTCGGCTAGCGCGGCAACAGTTGGTGAATGGAACACCGTGGACAACGGGAGGTCAGTCTTGAAAACCGCGCCGGTTCTCGACAGCAAACGAACCGCAAGCAGCGAATGGCCGCCGAGTTCGAAGAAGTTATCGTGGCGGCCGACCCGCTCGAGCTTGAGCACATCGGCCCAGATCCGGGCCAGACGCTCTTCGGTCTCGCCGACCGGCGGTTCGTAGCCTCTGACGGCGAAGGCGTTGCTCTCCGGCGCCGGCAGCGCGTTGCGATTGAGCTTGCCGTTGGCGGTCAGCGGCAGCACCTCGAGCGCAACATAGGCCGCCGGAACCATGTATTCGGGCAGGCTCGCCGCGAGATGCGCTCGCAGCGTCTCCGCCCCCGGCGCCGCCGCGTCCGGCCGCGTTGTGGTATAGGCGACTAGCCGCTTGTCGCCGGGCGCGTCCTCGCGTGCAAGCACCACAGCTTCGCGCACCCCAGGATGCTCGGCGAGCCGCGCCTCGATCTCGCCGAGTTCGATCCGGAAGCCCCTGATCTTCACCTGGAAATCATTGCGGCCAATAAATTCGATGGTCCCGTCGGACCGATATCGGCCAAGATCGCCAGTCCGGTAGAGCCGGTCCCCGTCGACGAAAGGATTGGCGATGAACCGCTCCGCCGTCAGCCCGGGGCGGTTGAGATACCCGCGCGCGACCCCCGCCCCGCCAATATGAATCTCGCCCGCCTCGCCAATCGGGACCGGCTCGCGATGGCGGTCGAGAATGTAGATTCGGGCGTTCGAGATCGGACGGCCGATGGGAATGCTCGTCGCCAACGCCGCGACTTCCCGTATCGCGTAAGTGGTGGCGAAAGTCGTCGTTTCGGTCGGGCCATAGCCGTTGAGCAGATGTTGAGGCGGACTTCTCTCGAGCACTCGCGCCACAACGCGCGGATCCACGGCATCGCCGCCGGTAATGAGAATGCGCAGCCGCGCGAACGGCTCGCCCAGCGCGTCGGCGTATTGATGAAAGAGCCCTGCGGTCAGCCACAGGATGCTGATCGCGTGATCTTCGAGCCAGCGCCTGAAGCGCTGAGGATCGAGCAGGATCTCCTGGTCGACGACGACGACAGAGCCGCCGTTGAGCAACGCCGCCCACACTTCCATCGTGCTGGCGTCAAAGGCCGGGTTGGAGGCGAAAGCGACACGGTCGGTCGGCCTGAAATCGGCATATCCGTTATTGAGCGCGAGCCGCACGATCGCCCGATGCGTAGCCATCACGCCTTTAGGCAGGCCGGTCGAGCCGGAGGTGTACATGACATAGCCGATCGCTCCTCCGTCGGCCGACAGGTCCCAATCGCGCGCGTCTGGTCCGGTCAACGCTTTTTCGATGTCGACCCGCGTCACGCCGGACATCTCGGGGCCGATCGCCCCCGAGGCGGTCAAAACAACCCGGGCTTCGCAGTCCGCAACCATGAACGTCTGACGTTGGAGGGGAGCGCTCCGATCGAGCGGCACATACGCGGCGCCGCATTTGAGAATGGCCAATTGCGCGACCACGAGCCCAATGGAACGCTCGAGCGCGATCGCCACGCGGTCGTCCGGCCCCACACCCAGGGCGCGCAGATGATGGGCAAGGCGGTTGGCTTTCGCGTTGAGTTCCGCATAAGTCAGCCGCGTGTCGTTATGCACGACCGCAATCGCGTCCGCCGTCCGCGCCGTCTGCGCTTCGATGAGTTCATGCACGCATTTGTCTTGCGGATAGTCCGCTTCCGTGGCGTTCCACTCGACCAGCACCCGATGGCGCTCGGCCTCGTCGAGCAGCGGTAGCCGATCGACCGCCCGCATCTCATCCGCCGCCATCGCGTCGAGCAGCCGCCGCAGATAGCCGACGTGGGCCTCGATGGTTTCTCTGTCGAACAGCGCCGTTGCATATTCGATCTCGCCGACGATGCGGCCGCCCTCCTCCGCGAGGCTCAGGGTCAGATCGTACTGGGTATGGGCGCGCGGGACGCTCAGCGGCGTCGCCGTCAGACCAGGCAGATCGAGAGCGGGCTCTTCATGATTCTGCCAGGCGAACATCGTCTGGAATATCGGTTCATGGGCGAGGCTTCGCCGCGGCCGCACGACCTCCACCACCTGCTCGAACGGCAGGTCCTGACGGGCCTGCGCCTCGAGCACCCGGGCCTTGACCCGATCCAGAAACTCCGCGGCCGACGGATCGCCAGACAGGTCCAGCCGCAGCGCCAGGCTATTGACGAAAAAGCCGATCAGAGGCTCGATCTCGACCCGGCCGCGATTGGCCGCAGCCGCGCCGATCACCACGTCATCCTGGCCCGAGAGTCGCGACAGGAGCGCTGCCCAGCCGGCCAGCAGCGTCATGAACAGGGTCGCGCCGCGGCGCAGGCTCAGAGTCTTCAGGGCGCCCATGAGCCGCTCGTCAAACTCCACCGGGACAGTCGAGCCGGCATGATCCTGCTGCGCAGGACGGGGGCGGTCGGTCGGCAAGTTCAGAACCGTTGGCTGGCCCGCCAGCGCGCGCCGCCAATAGTCGCCCTGCTCCGCCAGCACTGCTTCTGAGAGCCAACGGCGCTGCCAGACCGCGTAATCCGCATATTGGATCGCCATTTCCGGCAGAGGGTCAACACGGCCCTCGTGGAACGCTGCGTAGAGCGCGCTCAACTCGCGGTTCAGAACACCGATCGACCAGCCGTCGGAGACGATGTGATGCAACGTGACGAGGAGCACATGCTCGCGGGCGGACAGCCGGATCAGCCGGCCGCGGGCCAGCGGACCGGCTTCCAGATCGAATGCGCCTAGGCTCTCCTCGACGGTGAGCCGTTGTAAGGCGGCTTCGGCGTCGTCCTGACGGCTGAGGTCATGCTCTGCGAGCGCAAAGCCGATGCCCTCGGCGGCGATGCGCTGAACCGGCTCGCCGTCGACAGTGACGAAAGTCGTCCGCAGCACCTCGTGCCTGGCGACGAGGCGGTCCAGCGCGCGCCTGAGGGCGTGGCTGTCGAGGTCGCCGCGCAACCGCAGTCCCAGCGGGATGTGATAAGCTTGGCTGACCCGCTCCAGATGCGCCAGGAACCATAACCGCTGCTGCGCAAACGACAAAGGCAAAGGGCCGGCGCGACTTGCCGGTCCGATCGGCGGCAAGGCGTTCCGCGCGCCCCCCCGGCGGCGGCGGCAAACTCAGCCAGAACCGGCATCGCGAAGAGATCGGCCAGCGGCAGGTCGACGCCAAGGATCTGCCGCAGCCGGGAAAGCATTCTTACCGCAAGCAGCGAATGGCCGCCGAGTTCGAAGAAGTTGTCGTGGCGGCCGATGCGCTCCGCTCGGAGCAGGTCGGCCCAGATCCGCGCCAGAATCTCCTCGGTTTTTCCGCGCGGCGCTTCGAAGTCGCGAGCGGAGAAGGCGTTGCTCTCCGGCGCCGGCAGCGCGTTGCGGTCGAGCTTGCCGTTCGGGTTTAGCGGCAGCGCGTCGAGCATGACATAGGCCGCCGGAACCATGTATTCGGGCAGGCTGGCGGCAAGATAGGCGCGCAGGGTATCGGCCCCTGGCGCAACTGCATCCGGCCGCATTGTGGTATAGGCGACGAGCCGCTTGTCGCCGGGCGCGTCCTCTCGCGCGAGCACAATCGCCTCGCGCACCGCCGGATGCTCGGCGAGCCGCGCCTCGATCTCGCCGAGTTCGATCCGGAAGCCCCTGATCTTCACCTGGAAATCATTGCGGCCGAGATACTCGATGGTCCCGTCGGGCCGATATCGGCCAAGGTCGCCAGTCCGGTAGAGCCGCTCTCCTTCCACGAAAGGATTGGCGATGAACCTCTCCGCCGTCAGCCCCGGGCGGTTCAGGTAGCCCCTGCCAACCTGGACGCCGCCAATATGAATCTCGCCCGCCTCGCCAATTGGGACCGGCTCGCGATCACGGTCGAGAATGTAGATCCGGGCGTTCGAGATCGGACGGCCGATCGGAACATTCGCCGTCAAAGCGTCGGCCGAGGACGTCCACGCTGTCGCCTCGATCGCGGTTTCCGTCGGTCCGTAGAGGTTGTGCAGTTCGACCCGGGGAAGCCGCTGATGAAAGAGCCGCACAAGGCTAGCGGGCAACGCCTCGCCGCTCGTGAACACTCGCCTCAGGCTGGCGCAGTTCGAGGGTTCGGCGACGTCCAGGAAAGGCCCCATCATCGACGGCACGAAATGCAGGATCGTGACGGCCTCGTCGCGGATGATATCGGAGAGATAGGCCGGGTCCCTGTGCCCGCCCGGTCGAGCCATCACCAGCCCGGCGCCAGTCGATAGAGGCCAGAAGAATTCCCACGCTGAGACATCAAAACTGAACGGCGTTTTTTGCAGAATCCGATCGTCAGGTGTGAGCTGATAAGCGCGTTGCCCCCAGGCGAGGCGATTGACCACGCCGCGATGCTCGTTCATCGCGCCCTTGGGTTGGCCGGTTGAGCCGGAAGTGTAAATGACCCAGGCCAGATGACGGGAGGTGAGACCGACCTCGGCTGGATCGGGGTTGACCGCCTGCTTGTCGACCCATGCCGCGTCATCCTCCACCGCGAGGATTGGCGGGCGATGCGCCAGGCTGGTCATGCCTTGCTCGAGCGCCGCCCGCGCCGCGCCATGCGTCAACGCCACCACCGGCGCGCTGTCGGTGAGCATGTAAGCCAGCCGCTCGGCCGGGTAGCCCGGATCAAGGGGCACATAAGCGCCGCCAGCCTTGAGGATCGCCAAAAGTCCAACCACCATCTCAAGGCTGCGCTCGGCGCAGATCGCCACGCGGTCGTCCGGTCGCACGCCCAGGGCACGGAGATGGTGGGCAAGGCGGTTGGCTCTCGCGTTCAGTTCGGCGTAGGTCAGCCGCTCACTGTCGTACACGACGGCCACGCCGTTCGGCGTCCGGGCCGCCTGCACCTCGATGAGTTCGTGCACGCATTTGTCTTGCGGATAGTCCGCTTCGGTCGCGTTCCACTCGACCAGCACCCGATGGCGCTCGGCCTCGTCGAGCAGCGGCGGAGCATCGCCATCCTGCGTTTCGTGGAGCGTCAGGCCCGCCGCCTCGATCGGCGGCGATACCCGGGCGCCCCGGGCGCTTCGCGCGGTTGACTATCGGCGTACCCCAATGCAGGCCCCAGAACTGCCGCCGCAATCGAGACCAACTTCCCCTCTGGCGCGGCGGCGCCAATACAAAAATGGCCCTATCGCGCCCCCGGATCTGCCAAGCCTTTGTCCAGGGCTGATCGCAGCTTAGTCTTAGGATGTTAAAAGCGCCAGAGCAATCAGCCTCGGGCGATCGACCGGCTAGATCCGCAGACTGTTTCCGGACTTGGTTAAGGCGCCCGGCTCCGGCGTCTCAGTCGGAATTTCGGTTTGCGACCCTATCCTCGCATGCCGGCTTCGGCGACCCAATGTCCGGGGCCGGCGCGGGCCCGCGGACCACGACCGACTGTGCTTGACGCTGAACACAGTTTGCAGTTGGTTGAACGAAGCGCCGGGGACTGTCCGGCGTACAGAGAAAAGTGGCGCATGAGAGCGCTGGGGAGGATTGCAGCTGGCCTGGGCGCCGCGCTGCTCGCGGCGGCGGCGCCGGCTTCGGCTCGGGCAGACGGTTGCAGCGTCGACGACCTCTGGAGCGCGATCGAGAGCACGGCTTCGGCGATCACGTCCGGCGCGTGCGCCGCGGCCTGCGCGGACACCGCCGGAGCCGGGTGCACCGCGGCCGCGGGGATCACAGCCGGACTTGGCGCTGCTGCTGCGAGCCAGGGTCAAGGCGCAGTCGATGGATTCTGCGCTCAAGTGAACAACGCGCAGACCACCTTGGGCGACGTCAGCGCGCTGCAGAGTTGGGCGAACGCCGCAGGCATGTCCCTCGACCTTGTCAGCGCGCTCGGCAGCATTGGCGATCCGCTCAGCATCGTTCAATGCAGCTGCTCGCTCGAGCAGGGCGTCAATCAGCTTGGCTCCGACACTCTGTCGTGCTTCCAGGACGCCATCTGCGGCCTTCAGCAGGATCTCGGATGGGGGGGATGCGGTTGCCAACCGCCGCCCCCGGTCGCCGCCAATTGCACGCCGCCGCCGGATTGCGTCATCAACAACACCGACCCTGGATGCGAAAACGCCATTTACGGCGCCCAGAGCAATCCCCCTGGGCAGATCGTCAAGCAGATCTCGAACGGCACAATGGTGATCGACGTCACCGACGGCTGGGACGGTAAGAGCTACTGGTGCTCGCCCGACCGCTACTGCTTTTGCCCGAGCCCGATGAAACTCGCCGCCGTGCCAAACGCCTATTTGAACGGCGGGACCCCAAGCAACGGCTACGTCATCTACTATTGCCAGTGCCCCAATCTCGGTCCCGGGCAGACGACCCACCCTGCGGCGGCTTCGGGTCCCCTGGCCGAGGTCTGCATCTGCAACTCGACCGGATTGGCGGCCGTGGCACCGGTCAAGTCGAGCTATAACCCGGAGGGCTCGATCTGCCCGATCCCACTGACCGGAATTCCGTGCCCCAGCGGAAAAGTCCGCGTCGGGAGCCAATGCGTCGCCCCCTGCACGAGCAAGAGCCAGGTGATGACGCCCGGCGGGACGTGCTGCGATCCGACCCAGGTGACGTCGTGCGGAACGTGCTGCCCAGCGGGGACCGTGCCCAACCTGACGCTTGGAACGTGCGGCCCGAACGAAACGACCCAATAGGTCGACGATGGCTCGCCGGCGAGGCAATCCTTTTTGGACGTCCCGCCTGAACCGGCGTGAAGTCGCTGTCTGGCTCGCGGCGGCCTTGAGCGCCGTTCTCGGCTGCCTCCTCTCTGCCGGCCTCAGCGCCGAGCAGCCTCGGGTCGCTGTCATCGGGCCGGGGAACGCCGCCGTGACTGGCTTCTCCGGCGCTATGCCGCCCCCGCAAATCGCTCCGGGCGACGACCCGGCTCGCCTGACCTTCATCGATTTGAACGGCCCTTCGCTCAGAATCGTCGATCTGCAACACATGGGCGGGCCGCCCGCCGCCCAGCTTGTCGGCGCGCCGAAGCCGTTCACGTTCGGCGCCGCCGCGATCGGGCAAGTGTTCGGCGTCGCGCTCGACGACAACGAGCCGCCGAACATCTATATAGCGGCGAGCTCGGCCTATGGGCTGCCGATCGTCGCGCCTGGACCGGACGGACAGCCCGGCCATATCCGGGTCGGCGCGCCGGGCGCGACTTTCATGCATGGTTTGTGGGGTCCGCAGGGCGGTCCAGGGTCGATCTGGAAGATCGACGGCGCGACCGCTCGCGTCAGTCTGTTCGCCAACGTGGCCACTAACGGCCGGGCCAATTCGGGCCCGGCGCTCGGCGGGCTCGCCTTTGACCCCGACTCGAAATCGCTTTTCGTCGCCGACCGCGAGACCGGACTCATTCATCGCTTCGCGATGAATGGAGGCGATCTTGGCAGTTACGACCATGGGCTGATCGGCCGCGCCGCCCAGGAGCTGCCGCCAGCGCCATGGAAAGCTGAACAGACGATCGATATCACGAGCGCGCAATTCGACAGCGCCGACCGGGCGACCTGGAACATCGCCGCGCCCGAGCGCCGCATCTTCGGCCTCGCCGTGCATCAGCGCCGCCTCTACTACGCCGTGGCGGACAACCTGCAGATCTGGTCGGTCGGCCTCAAGGCGGACGGATCGTTCGGCGACGACGCGGTAATCGAACTTGCGGCGCCGCCGTCGTCGGGGCCGACCGAAATCTCAAAGATCGCCTTCGACGATCAAGGGCGGATGTTCCTCGCCGAGCGGCCCGCGCCGACCGGCGCCTTCGACCTCGAGGCGCTGGCCGTTCCGGCGATCGGCCGCGTGCTGCGCTATGCGATCGTCGGGGCGGCCCCGGGCGGCAGGCGGGTTTGGCAGGAGCAACCGGACGAATACGCGATCGGCTTTGCCGGCAATCTGCGCAACGGCAACGGAGGACTGGATTTCGGCTACAGTTACGACCGGAAGGGCGAGATCGACCGCTCATCGTGCGGCGGCTTCCTATGGTCGACGGGCGAGGACTTGCGCAATTCCTCCGACGCCGCGCTCGCCGCGCGTCTGTCGCTGACCGGGGCTTTGCATGTCCATGGCCTGCAAGGCGAAGGGCTGTGGCAGGACCGGCCGCGCAATGCGCCGTCGCTCGAAAGTTATTTCATCAGCTACATCGACCAATCCGCGGATGCCGCGGCGCGGGGGACGCTCGGCGACGTCGCGATCGAGCGCGCTTGCGCGCCGCCGACCCGCGCCGGCGTCCTCGCGCCGCAGCCCTCGCAAACCGTTTTGCCGCCTGGCTCCGCTGCGGCGCCTCCCCCAATCGCTTCTGGTCCACCTGGGCCGCCTCCGGCGCCTCCCGGCGCGCCGCCCGCCAAACCGCCAGGTTCGCCGCCGTCAACCCCGCCCGGCCCGCCCCAGCCTCCGCCCGGCGCCTGCGCTCCCGATCAGGTGCGCCGCGTCAGCACCGGAGCCTGCGAGCCCAGCTGCCCGCGACCCGGCATTCAGATCGGCGGCAGATGCTGCGCCATCGGCGAACTCGCCGCCGGGGGCGCCTGCTCGAATTCAAGCTGCCCCGCGGGAGAGACGGCGGTCGGGCCGAGCAACTTCTGCTGCAACAGCAGTCAGGTCTATACCGCCGCCGGCGGCGCGCAGGCGTGCTGCAGCGGCCCGCTTGTCAATGGCCGCTGTCCGCCACAAACGCCGAACTGTCCGCCAGGATCGTCGAACGCGGGTTGCCCTGTCTGCGCCGCCGGCTATGTTCCGGCCGGGGGCTCCTGCTGCCTCGCCAGCAAGGTGACCTCGACAGGCGCCTGCTGTCCCGCCGGAGAAGCGCCGGGACCCGACAAGAAGGCGTGCAGTCCGATCTTCCATGTTCCGATCGGACCGCTCTGCTGCGCCTCCGGCCTCATTCCGACCTCGACCGGCGCGTGCTGCTCGCCGGCGAACGTGGCGACGACTGGCCAATGCTGTTCGCAGCCGGTCAACGCCGCAGATCGGTCCGAGTGCCCGAAGTCAACGGAGATCATCACCGCCTGCGCCGCCGGCTACGCCAAGATGGCCGATGGCACCTGCTGCAACAATCGATATGTCAGCCCCGACGGACGCGAATGCATCGTCGGTGCGCGACCGTGCGCGCCCGGAGAGACCCACGACCGGCAAGGCGCTTGCGTCCCGATCCGGGTCGCGCCGGCCCCGCCGCCTGCGATCAAGGCGCCCGCCTGCCCGCCCGGCGAGACGCGGACGCGCGAGGGCAAGTGCGAGCCGAACGCGCCGCCGGCCTGTCCGCCCGGCGAGACGCGAACCCGCGAAGGCAAGTGCGAGCCGAACGCGCCGCCGGCCTGTCCGCCCGGCGAGACGCGAACCCGCGAAGGCAAGTGTGAGCCAAACGCGCCGCCGGCCTGTCCGCCCGGCGAGACGCGAACCCGCGAGGGCAGGTGCGAGCCGAACGCGGCGCCGGGTTGTCCGCCCGGCGAGATGCGAACCCGCGAGGGCAAGTGCGAGCCGAATGCGCCGCCGGTCTGTCCGCCCGGCGAGATGCGAACCCGTAACGGAAGGTGCGCGCTGATTGCGCCGGCCACTTGTCCGCCTGGTTTCGCGCGCAATCTCCGCGGGGTGTGCGCGCCGGCGCGGCCGTTCGGATGTCCGCCGGGCCAATTCCGGAATTGCTTTGGCGTCTGCGTTCCGTTCAGGGGATTTCCCGGATCTTTTCCGCAGGGGGGACCGGGCGAGTTTGCGCCGCGCGCCCCGTTCGTCCCGGGGCAAGGGGGCGAAACGCCACGCCCATGACATTCATTATGGAGGTCGGTCGATGAAACTTGCGATCCTGTTCGGCAGCGCCGTCATCGCTGGATCGGCCGCGCTCGCGCCTCAGGCCCTTTGGGCCCAAGATCAGCGTTCCGAGACCGAGGCGATCGTCAAGGATTACCTCGCGACCCATCCCGACGAGGTCGGCGAAATCGTGAAGGGCTATTTCATCAGACACCCGGAAGCGGTCGGCCAGATCCTCGCCGAACTCATCAAGCGCCATCAGAACGCTGCGCCTAGCGCCGGCGGCAAGTCGGTCCCCGATCGCAGCGCGGCCATCGCCGCCAATGCGGCAGAACTTTTCTCTTCGCCGCGCCAAGTGACGCTCGGCGATCCCCACGGCGACGTCACGCTGGTCGAGTTCTTCGACTACAATTGCGGCTTCTGCAAACGCGCCCTGCCCGATACGCTCGCCCTCATCAAGGACGATCCGCATCTCAAGGTCGTGCTCAAGGAGTTTCCGATCCTCGGACCCGGCTCGTCGGAGGCGGCGCGGGTCGCGATCGCCGTGCGCATGCAGGATCCCGGAAAGTACCTCGCCTTCCACCAGGAGCTGCTCGGCAGCCCAGGACCGGCAAGCAAGGAGAAGGCTCTGGCAGCGGCGAAGAACCAGGACCTCAATATGGAGCGGATCGAGAAAGACATGGCGAGCGACGAGGTTGGCTTAACGTTGAGCGAGGATATGAAGCTAGCGAGCGCGCTCGGCTTTTCCGGTACCCCAAGCTATGTCGTCGGCAACGATGTCGTGATGGGCGCCGTGGGGCTCCCGGCTCTCATGGATCACATCGAAAAGGCGCGCGCCGCCGCAACGCACTGAGGCCGGCTGGGCCGAGGCGCCAACTACCCCTTATAGCCCGGCCAACCGAAGTGGCGGTGCAACTGCTCCTCGCTGACCTCATCCGTCATCGCCAGCGGATCCCAGGCCGGGGCTGACTTCACCTGATCGCGGGTGACGTTGAGCTTGACCTGACGATCAAGCCAATCGATGTCGGTGACCGCGTAGCGCGCCAGCTGGACGATCTTGCCCGGCCACCAGCTTCTCGTTGCGATGACGAGATATTGAATTTCCCAGTTGGCGTCGTCGGCCAGGAGGTTCTCGACATGGCCGAGTTCGCCGTCGGTGGCGTGGACGTGATACCCGTTGACCGAAGCGACGCTGCGCAGATGCGGCTCGCTTCCGGGACCGGTCTCGATGTAGTCCGACTGGTGCTCCGCGGCTTCGGCCACGATGGCGCTTTCGCCGGAATTCGTTGCTGCCCAACCGGCATCCAACCCGTAATAGTCGTACAAGAGCCCCTCCATATCCTTTGTCACCGGGTCATCTTCGCGCGCCTCCGGACTCGCCTCGATCTGCTGCTTGGTCAGATTGACGGACACTTCGAGCGAATCGCCCGGGCTCATCATTGGCAACCGGGGCTTTGGCGGAATCTCCAGCGGAGCAATCGCCGAGGGGGGAATCAACACCTTGCGGCCCGGCAGCCAATCGCCGGTGTCGACCACCATCCAGCGGATCTTCCAGCTTTGGTCGTCGAACAGGAAGTCCTTGACGGCGCCTATGCGGCCGTCGCTCGCTGCGATCCGGCAACCTTGCAGACCACTAACGGCAAACAGCATGGCGCTATCCCTCCCGGATGATCTTAGCCGGAAGAAGATTAGCACCAACGCGCTGCACAGCGACATCAATCACCGACAGCGCCCGAGATTTTCTCCTCCCCACCCTTTGTGGGGCGGTTGACGCGTCCGCCGCGAAGCGCCTATAAGCGCCGCTCCGAAAGGCTGGGCTCAAACCCGGCCTGTTTGATTTTGAGCCGAGCCCATAAGGGAAGAAGAAGTTCATGGCCAATACGAAGTCGGCCCAGAAGGCGGCCCGCCAGACGATCCGCCGCACCGCGGTCAACAAGTCGCGCCGCAGCGAGATGCGTACCTATGTCCGCAAGGTCGAGGAGGCGATCGCTTCCAAAGACCCCAAGGCTGCGGCCGCGGCGCTCGGCGAGGCCGAACCGAAGCTCGCCCGGGCGGCGCAGAAGGGCATCGTGCACAAGAACGCCGCGTCGCGAAAAATCTCGCGCCTGACCAAGCGGGTCAAGGCTCTCGCCGGCTAATCGCCTCGGCTGTCGCGCGCCTACGCTTGGCGCTGCTCCCACGATGACCGACGTTCCTCCCGACCGGCTTAGCATCGACCCGGCCAGTCCCTTTTACGATGAGGCCACTCTCGCGCGCGGAGTTGGCGTCCGATTCCGGGGCGTCGAGCGGCGCGACGTCGAGGAATATTGCGTGAGCGAGGCATGGATCCGAGCGGCGGCCGGCAAGGCGCTCGACCGCCGGGGCCAGCCGCTGGTCATCAAGATGACCGGAGCGGTCGAGCCCTATTTTCTAAACCCGGGCGAAACCGCTGCTGACGGAAACTGACAGTTCGAAGCGATAAGGGTTGAGCCGGTCAAAACCCGGAGCTTGTCCCATGCGTAATGTCGGTTTCATTCTGGTCTACGTCGAGAACGTCGCCGCGAGCGAAGCCTTCTACGCTTCGATCCTCGGCCGTCCGGCAATCGAGTTCGTCCGCTACCTTCGCAATGCTGCACGCCGCCCCCGGCCTCATGCTTGGCTTATGGCGGCGCGACGGCGTGAAACCGGCGGCCTCGGCGGCCGGCGGCGGCGAGATCGCTTTTTCTGTGGATAACCCTGCGGAAGTCGACGCAACCTTCGCCGAGTGGCGCGGGCGCGGCGTCAAGATCGCGCTCGCACCGACGCAGATGGATTTCGGCTACAGCTTCGTCGCCCTCGATCCCGACGGGCAGCGCCTGCGAGTCTTCGCCCCCGCAGGCTGAGCGCGGGCGACTGCGGCGGCGCGGCAGCGGGCGCCGCCGTTCGGTCAGGAAAGTCAGAAAACGCGGCGATATATTCCCTAAAGCGGAATCCTGTGCTATGGTGCCGCCAGATGGCTTCGACCCGAGCCCCTCCCGGACGCCCCCATCGGGCGCTTTGAGGCGTGAGGGCCGGGGAAACGGGCTCGGTGGCGCTTGAATGAGGCTAAGCTATTGAAATATCACACTTATAAACTTTGATTTTGTTGCGCTCAATTTTGATTTTGTTGCGCTGGGCTTGGTTTTTGTTGCGGTCGGCTTTGCTTTCATTGCGGTCGGCTTTGATTTCGTTGCGGTCGGCCCGCCGCACCGGCCGCTCGTCACAGCCCTTCAAACAGCGCCGTCGACAAATAGCGCTCAGCGAACGAAGGAATGATGATCACGATCGTCTTTCCGGCGCTTTCCGGCCGACGGCCGACGTCAATCGCCGCGGCGACGGCTGCGCCGGAGGAAATGCCGACCGGAATGCCCTCGATCCGCGCCACCAGTCGGGCGGTGTCGAAGGCGGTCTGGTTGCCGACGGCGATGATCTCGTCGATCACGCTGCGATCCAGAATCGCTGGAATGAAGCCGGCGCCGATGCCCTGGATCTTGTGCGGCCCCGGAGCGCCGCCGGAAAGAACGGGCGAGTCTTCAGGCTCGACCGCGACCATGCGAACGCTTGGCTTGCGGGCCTTCAGAACCTCGCCGACCCCGGTGATCGTCCCGCCGGTGCCGACGCCGGAGACGACGATGTCGACCTCGCCCCCGGTGTCGTTCCAGATTTCCTCCGCCGTGGTCCGGCGATGAATCTCCGGATTGGCGGGATTCTCGAACTGCTGCGGCATGACCGCGCCGGGCGTTTCATTGATGATCTCGTTCGCCTTGGCGATCGCGCCTTTCATGCCCTGCGCAGCGGGCGTCAGGACCAATTCCGCCCCGAGGAGGGCCAGCATCTTGCGACGCTCGATCGACATCGATTCGGGCATCACCAGGATCAACCGGTAGCCGCGCGCCGCCGCCACGAAAGCGAGCGCAATGCCGGTGTTGCCGGAAGTCGGCTCGACCAAAACGCCGCGTCCAGGCGAAATCCTGCCTTCGGTCTCGAGCGCGTCGATCATCGCGACGCCGATGCGGTCCTTGACGCTCGAGATCGGATTGAAGAACTCGAGCTTGGCCAGGAGATGGGCGACGACGCCCTTCTCCTTCGCGATCCGGTTCATCCTGACGAGAGGCGTATCGCCGATTGTGTCGGTGATCGATGCATAAATCTTCCCGCGGCCCGGCATCCGCCGGGCAGCGCCTGCATCCGTCATTAACCGCTACTCCAAAATACTCGCCTGACCCGCGCCTTACGGCGCGGGCCGACGATAACATTTCATGCAGAACAAAACTATAGAACGCCGCAAATACCGGGATCAGATAGCAAAATCTCCGGTCGCCTTCTCGTCGTCGAGCACATGCGACCTCTCGGCCGTCTCGCACATCTGTTCGATGGTGATCGAATTGAGATTGGCGAGAAAGGTTTCACCCGCCTTGCGCACGGCCGGATCGATCACCCGCTCGAGCAGGATCGAGTTGGCGCCGAGATCTTCCGGATCGGCGGTGCTTAGCGACATCGCGGTGCGCACGATCTCGCCGACCGTGATCCGCCGGCGCTCGCGCGCCAGCTCGTAGCCGCCCCGCGGGCCACGCACGCCCTTGAGAATCTTGGCGTGGACGAGCCCCTGGAGCAACGTCTCCAAGTGGCGGGGGGGCAACTTATGACGCGCGGCCAAGGCTTTGGCTGCCACCGGCGCCGAGCGCGAATGCAACGCGACATCGACAACAGCGGCGATCGCGAGAACGCTCCGTCGCGACAATAGGTTCATCTCATACCTCCTGCGATGAGCGTCCGGTGGAACCGAATCCATTTGAGCCACGGACGCTCGACGTGAGCCGCTCGCTCGCAATCAGAGCGACGCGTTCCACAGAACAAACGACGAGTTGCGCTATGCGCGCACCCCGCCGAACGGCAAAGGGTTTCGTTCCAAAATTGATGAGGATGACGCCAATTTCTCCGCGATAATCAGCGTCGATAGTCCCCGGACTGTTGAGGACCGTCACCCCATCGTTCAGAGCCAGCCCTGACCGGGGCCGGATCTGAGCTTCAAATCCCTTCGGCAACTCAATCGCCAATCCGGTCGCGATCAACCCGCGCGACCCAGGGGCCAGGACAACGCCTTCGCCAGCCGGCACCGCCGCCACAAGATCCATCCCGGTCGCATGTTCACTCTCATACGCTGGCAATTGCAACCCCTCGGCATGAGGGAAGCGCCTGTAAACAATCGAAATCATTGGCGCCTCGCCAATTCGAGCGCGAGGCGTCGCACGATGCCGTCGGCGACTTCGGTCTTGGTCATTGGCGGCCAGGATTCGGCCGTGCGTGCGTCGATGACTTCGACCTGGTTGGTTTCGCCGCCGAATGTCGAAGTTCCTTCACCGACACTATTGGCGATGATGAGATCACAGCCCTTGCGCCGTAACTTCGCCTTCGCATTGGCCGTAACGTTTTCGGTCTCTGCCGCGAAGCCGATCACGACTGCCGGCCGCATTGTGGTCTTCTTCGAAACTTCCGCAAGTATATCGGGGTTTTCGACCAGATGGAGCGTCGGAGACCCTTTGGCGCCCTTTTTGATCTTCTGACGAGCGACGCTCTCGGTTCGCCAATCGGCAACCGCCGCCGCTGCGATGAACGCATCGGCGGGCAGCGCGGCCTCGACCGCCTCCCGCATTTCGCGCGCTGAACCCACATGAATCACCTGGGTCCCGACGGGATCGGACAGCCCGACCGGCCCGGTTATGAGCGTTACTCTTGCGCCGGCGCCAGCCGCCGATTGCGCAATTGCATGTCCCTGCCGCCCCGAGGACCGGTTTCCAATGAACCGGACCGGGTCGATCGGCTCATAGGTCGGTCCAGAAGTGACAATTATGTGCCGCCCGCTGAGCGGACCCGAATCAGTCGCGGACGATTCGGACGATTCGCCGAGCGCTGTTCCCGCCGCCAGCGCCTGTTCGATCGCCTCGACGATCGCCGTCGGCTCCGCCATGCGGCCTGGGCCGAACTCCCCGCAGGCCATCGGACCCGATTCAGGACCGACGAACAGGACGCCGTCGTCTTTCAGGCGATCGAGGTTACGGCGAGTCGCCGCATGCAGCCACATTCTCACGTTCATCGCCGGGGCCGCGAGCACGCGTTTGTCAGTCGCCAGCAAGAGGGTGGTCGCCAGATCGTCGGCGAGGCCTGAGGCCATCCGGGCGAGAATATTCGCGCTCGCCGGCGCCACCACCACCAAGTCGGCGGCGCGCGACAATTCGATATGGCCGATCGCCGCTTCGTCAGTGAGGCTGAACAGGTCGTCGCGAATCGGCTGCCCGCTCAGCGTCGCCGCTGAAAGGGGAGAAATGAATTGCCGAGCCGCCGCGGTCATGACGACGCGCACCGTCGCGCCCCGGTCCCTCAACCGCCGGATCAAATCCAGCGATTTGTAGGCTGCGATTCCTCCACTAATGATCAGGAGAATACGCGCGCGCGACAGCGGGATGGCGATCATTTGGCGATGTCCCGGAGCTAGGACAGCCCGCGGCGGCGGGCCTGCGCCCGCGACGCGACGGAACCTTTTGTGACAGTGCGCGAAACGTTCATCTGCGTTTTCGTCCGCCTCTGCCCCCCGGCCCGCGGTTTCCTCTGTGGTTCCTCTAGTGCCACCAACAATACCAGAGGAATGTCACAACGGTTAATGAAATTGCAATTACCACAATTGTGGTGTTGGCGATCCGCGACTGCGGCGGCTGGTTCTCAGACGCGCTCGCCGAGAGCGGAATCCGCGACCGCGCCGATGCGTCTGGTGAGGCATTCAGACGGCTCGGGGCGTCGGCGCGTTCGGTTCGAGGGCCCTCGCCGTGTCATCACCAGTGATACCACAAGAACGCCAGGACGGACACGAAGGCTGCGAACTCCAAAAGGTGTATAACGGATCGCGACAGATGGTCCGCGTCCGTGACCGCCTCATCCGCGTCCGATTCGAGCCGAGCGGCGATTTTCTCCAGATGCCGCGGAGCATCGGCGAGAAAGACAGCGAGAGAGGAAAGCCCGCGGCTCAAGTCTTCGAGCCGGCCGGCGGGCCCGAGATTATCGGCAATCCACGCGCCCACGACCGGCTCGGCGGTCGACCACATGTTCAGCTGAGGATCGAGTTTTCGCGCCACCCCTTCGACGACGACCATGGTCTTCTGCAGCATCACCAGTTCGACCCTGGTGGCCATTTCGAACAACGCCGTGATTTCGAACAAGAGCGTCAGGAGCTTCGCCATCGAAATCTGATCGGCGGTGCGCGAGTGGATCGGTTCCCCGATGGCGCGGAGCGCCTGGGCGAAATCTTCGACCCTATAGGTATGAGGCACGTAGCCCGCCTCGAAGTGGACTTCGGCCACGCGCGTATAGTCGCGCCGGATGAACCCGTAGAGGATTTCGGCCAGAAAGCGGCGCTCCTTGCGACCGAGCCGGCCCATGATGCCGAAGTCGACGGCGACGATGCGGCCCGCCTCGTCGACGAAGAAATTTCCCTGATGCATGTCGGCATGAAAAAATCCGTCGCGGAGCGCGGTGCGCAGGAACGTCTGAATCAAAGTCCGCGCCAGGGCGGGAGGATCGAAGCCGAGCTGGGTCAGGCGCTCCGGATCGGTCAGCGGAACCCCGTCGATCCATTCCATCGTCATCACTTCGCGGGTGGTGCGGTTCCAGTCGATCGCCGGGGCGCGGATATCCGGATCGTGACTGGAATTTTCGGCGAATTCCGACGCCGCCGCCGCTTCGAGCCGAAAGTCCATCTCCATCCGCACAGAGCGCGCGAGCGTCTCAACGACCTGAACCGGACGCAGCCGGCTAAGATCCGGGGCGAAGCGCTCGGCGAGCCTGGCGGCGAAGAACATGTCCCCCAGATCGCGCGCGAACCGCCGTTCGATGCCGGCGCGCAGCACTTTGACCGCGACCGGCCGCGCGCCGTCGCCGGTCCTCGCCTCGGCCCGGTGGACCTGGGCGATCGAAGCCGCCGCGACCGGTTCGCCGAAGCTCTCGAAGAGCGAGTCTATCTTCGCGCCGAACGAGGCCTCGATGATGCCGATCGCGGTCTCCCGGCTCATCGGCGCCACGCGGTCCTGCAGACGCTCGAGTTCGAGGGCGACTTTCGCCCCGACGATATCGGGACGGGTCGAGAGAAACTGGCCGAGCTTGACGTAGGACGGCCCCAACCGGTCGATCGCGCGGGAGAGGCCGGTCAGCCCATCGACATTGCGCTTGGCGATCAGATTGGCGAGACCGAGCGGCAAGCGTGCGACCGGCGGCAACAGGGCCGGATCTACGCCGAGGAACGCGCCTTCGCGCGCGAACACGTAGGCGGCGCGCGCCAGCCGCAGGCCGTGGCCGAGCGACGACAGGATCGACATCAATCAGAGCTTCCAGCCCGAGTGGATCGCGACGATCCCCCCGCTCAGGCGCGTGAAGTCGACGTGCGCGAAGCCGGCCTCCCTGATCATCTCGGCGAACGAATCGGGCGACGGGAACTTGCGAATCGATTCGACGAGATAGCGGTAAGGGGCGCCGTCGCCGGTCACGACCTTGCCCAAGGCGGGAATCGCGGCGAACGAATAAGCGTCGTAGATTCGCTCGACCATCGGCAAATCGACGCGCGAGAATTCGAGGCACAGGAAACGCCCGCCGCGCTTGAGAACGCGATGGGCTTCGCTGAGACCGGTTTCGATTCGCGGCACATTGCGGATGCCGAATGCGATCGTATAGGCGTCGAAGCGCGAACCGGCCAGCGGCAGCGCCTCGGCGTTGCCTTCGATGAACGTCAGCCGGCTCGAAAACGAGCGCCTGGCAGCGCGCTCCTCCGCGACCCGCAGCATGTCGGGGTTGACGTCGACGAGGGTCACGGTCGTCAGCGGCCCCCCCGCCCGCGCCACCCGCATCGCAACGTCGCCGGTGCCCCCAGCGACGTCAACATGTGCGAACGGGCGCGTCAACGACGGGCGGACCTTGGCGACGAGAGCATCCTTCCACGCGCGGTGCAGCCCGAACGACATGAGATCGTTCATCACGTCATAGCGACCGGCGACCTTGTGAAACACGTCGTTCACCAAGTCCTGTTTGGCGTCCAGGGGAACGGCGCGGAGGCCGAAGTGCGTGTCATCGCGCGCGGCGGGCATCAGGGGCTCTCCTTGAGGCGAACCGAACCTTAGCGCGCCGGGCGCTGAGCGTACACCGACGCCGGTCAGTCCATGCGGACGGGGACGCCCGCTTCCGCCATCCGGGCCTTCGCTTGCCGAATTGTGAATTCGCCGAAATGGAAAATCGACGCCGCGAGCACGGCGCTGGCGCGGCCTTGACGCACGCCCGCAACGAGATGATCGAGGTTGCCGACGCCGCCCGAGGCGATGACCGGAATGGCGACCGCGTCAGCGACCGCGCGAGTGAGCTCGAGGTCGAAGCCCTGTTTCGATCCGTCGCGATCCATTGAGGTCAAAAGAATCTCACCCGCGCCGAGAGCGGCGACTTCGCGCGCGTAAGCAATCGCCTCGATGCCGGTCGGCCGCCGTCCGCCGTGGGTGAAGATCTCCCAGCGCGGCGGCGCGCCCGGCGCGGACACCCGCTTGGCGTCGATGGCGACGACGACGCACTGGGCGCCGAACTTCTCCGACGCCCGGCGTACGATCTCGCGGTCGGCGACCGCCGCCGAATTGATCGAGGCCTTGTCGGCGCCGGCGAGCAGGAGATTGCGGATGTCCTCGATGGTGCGGACGCCGCCGCCGACCGTGAGCGGCATGAAGCAGACCTCGGCCGTGCGCGTGACCACATCGAGCAGGATGCCGCGATCCTCGTGGCTCGCCGTGATGTCGAGGAAGCACAATTCGTCCGCGCCGGCCTTGTCGTAGGCGATCGCGCTCTCGACCGGATCCCCCGCGTCGCGCAGATTGACAAAATTGACGCCCTTGACCACGCGGCCGTCCTTGACGTCGAGACAGGGTATGACGCGGGCCTTGAGGGTCACTGCGCCAACCCCGCCGGCCTTTTCGCTGCCTCGCGGGCGCGCTTCGACCGCATGAGCGCCAGCGCCGCGCGCGGGTCGAGTCGGCCGTCATAAAGTGCGCGCCCGACGATGGCGCCGGCGAGGCGGGCGCAGTCGGGCTCCAGGAGCCGCCTGACATCGTCGATCGAGGCGAGGCCGCCCGAGGCGATGACCGGAATTTCGAGCGCGTTTGCGAGCACCACCGTGCCTTCGAGGTTGAGGCCAGCGAGCGCGCCGTCGCGGGCGATGTCGGTATAGATGATCGCCGCGACGCCCGCGTCCTGGAACCGGCGGGCGAGGTCGAGCGCCGAAATGTCCGAAGTCTTCGCCCAACCCTCGATGGCGACGATGCCCTCGCGGGCGTCGACGCCGACGGCGATGCGGCCGGGGTAGAGCCGCGCCGCCTCGCGGACGAAATCGGGGTCGCGGACCGCCGCGGTGCCCACGATGACCCGCGTCACCCCGCTCTCGAGCCACCCGCGCACCGTCTTCATGTCGCGTATGCCGCCGCCGAGCTGGAGTTTGATTGAGAGACGGGCGAGAATGCCCCGGACCGCCTCGGCGTTGACCGGCCGGCCGGCGAACGCCCCATCGAGATCGACGACGTGAAGATAGTCGAACCCTTGCGTCGCGAACGCCTGCGCCTGAGCGGAAGGGTCGGCATTGAACACGGTCGCGCGCGCCATGTCGCCATGGACCAGCCGCACGCACTCGCCGTTCTTGAGATCGATGGCGGGGTAAAGGATCACGGACGCCACCTGAGGAAGTTGGCGATCAGCGCCAGGCCGAGTGTCTGGCTCTTCTCAGGGTGAAACTGGGTGCCGGCGATATTGTCGCGGGCGACGATCGCCGTCACTCGGCCGCCGTAGTCGGCGGTCGCGACAATGTCGCCAACGTCGTCGGGGTAGAATTGATAGGAGTGGACGAAATAGGCGTGCAATCCGCCCGGGCCGGTCCTGACGCCGTCCAAAAGCGGATGTGCGCGCACGACGTCGAGGGTGTTCCACCCCATGTGCGGAATCTTCAAGCCCGGATCGCGCGGCTTGATCTGCGCGACGTCTCCCGCAATCCAGTTCAAGCCAGCGACGACTTCATGCTCGAGGCCGCGCGTCGCCATGAGTTGCGCGCCGACGCAAATGCCAAGGAACGGCCGCCCCCGCTTGCGCGCCGCCTCTTCCATCGCCTCGACCATGCCGGCGACGCCGTCAAGCCCGCGCCGGCAGTCGGCGAAAGCGCCGACCCCGGGCAGCACGACGTGATCGGCGGCAAGCACGTCCTCGGGGCGCGCGGTGACTTTGATCTGGGTGCTCACGCCGGCTTCGCAAGCGGCGCGCTCGAACGCCTTGCGCGCCGAGTGCAGGTTCCCCGAGCCGTAGTCGATGATCGCGACGCTCATCGTAATCCCGCGCTAAAGCGCGCCCTTGGTCGACGGCGCCCTGTCGCCCTCACGCGGATCGATCGCCACCGCGGCGCGAAGCGCCCTTGCGACACCCTTGAAGCAGGATTCGGCGATGTGATGGCTGTTGACGCCATAGAGCGTCTCGATGTGCAGCGTGAGCCCGGCATTGCCGGCGAAGGCCTGGAAGAACTCGCGCACCAGCGCGGTGTCGAAAGCGCCGATCCGCTCGGTCGGAAACTCGGTGCGGAAAACGAGGAACGGCCGGCCCGACACGTCGAGCGCGACGCGGGTCAGCGTCTCGTCCATCGGCAGCAAGCAGTCGGCGTAGCGGACGAGGCCGCGCTTGTCGCCGAGCGCCTTCGCCAGCGCCTGGCCCAGGGCGATGCCGACGTCTTCGACCGTGTGGTGATCGTCGATGTGGCGGTCGCCCTCGGCCCGAATGGTGAAGTCTATGAGCGAATGACGCGCCAGCTGATCGAGCATGTGATCGAAAAAGCCGACGCCGGTCGCGACATCAGCGGCGCCCGACCCGTCGAGATCGAGGCCGACCTCGATGCTCGTCTCCTTAGTCTTGCGGATGATTGCGCCCTTGCGCATGGAGATTGGAACCCTCGAGGCCGCTTTGCGCCGGGGTGATAGCAAGCTCCATGCCGCTTGACCATCAAATGCGTCCGCCGCCGGCGCAGATATTACATATTTAACTTGCGTGTTACGGCGTCCAAGCCAAATCCAAATTTAGCCAAATCGAGCAAAGCCGGCCCACGCTCCAGCCAAATTTTTCCAAGAATAAGGCTTGGATTTCCTTGGATTCCCTTGTCCGAAATGAGCCTTTTCAGGGGGTTATCGCGACCCCCCGGCAAAAAAATCTTTGCTCGCGCCATTCCTTCCCGTTCGCTTCGCACCGGCGGCGCGTTCATGCGGCGACCGGGTCAAGATAATACGTTTTTCTGATTTTCGCAAGCTAAATCCCCCGATCATGGATTGGATTGGTTCTTCGCCATCCCGCCGCCCAAGGCGATTCCGTCCGGACGCGTCATGCTCTAGTAAGGTCGCGCGATCGCGCGGGGCTCGCGAAAGCGGATCAGCCGGCCAAAGGAAAGCACGATGACGAAACTGATGAAATTCGGGGTGGGCCAAGGCGTCAAGCGGGTCGAGGACGTGCGCCTGGTCAGCGGGCGGGGCAACTACGCCTCGGACGCGGTCGACGGCGCCGAGCTCAAGGCCGTTTTTCTGCGCAGTCCCTATGGCCACGCGAAATTCCGCATCGACGATCTCGAAGCCGCGCGCGCCGCGCCGGGCGTGCGGGCCGTCTATGTCGCGAGCGATTTCGCCCATCTCGGCGACCTGCCCTGCCAGGAGAAGGTGCTCAACGCCGACGGCTCGCTGACCCCGTTCAAGCCGTTCCCGCTCATCGCGGCCGGAGAGGTCGACCACGTCGGCGACATTGTCGCCATGGCGGTCGCCGACACGGCGCTTCAAGCGCGCGACGCCGCCGAACTCATCGGCGTCGTGTGGGAAGAGCTTCCCGCCGCCGTCGACATGGAAGAGGCCGTCCGGCCGGGAGCGCCGCTCGTCTTCGCCGGCGCGCCCGGCAATCTCGCCTATGACGGCTTCATCGGCGACAAGCAGAAGACCGACGCGGCATTCGCGCAAGCGGCGTACAGGGTCCGGATCAAGGTCGTCAATCCGCGGGTGGTCGCGAACTTCATGGAGCCCCGGTCGGCGGTCGGCGAATACGACGCGACGACGGGCCGCCTGACGCTCAACATCGGAAGCCAGGGGGTCCACCTCTTCAAGAGAATCATCGCCGAGGACATCCTCAAAATTCCGCCGGCGAATCTTCGGGTCGTGACGCAGGACGTCGGCGGCGGCTTCGGGACCAAGCAGGTGGTCTACCGCGAATATCCGCTCGTTCTGGAGGCGGCCAGAAAGCTCGGGCGCTCGGTCGGCTGGATGGCGGATCGGACCGAGCATTTCGTCGGCGACTCGCAAGGCCGCGACAACGTGACCACGGCCGAAATGGCGCTCGATTCCGAGGGACGGTTTCTCGCCCTCCGCCTCGACATCCTCGGCAATCTCGGCGCCTATCTCTCCACCTTCGCGCCCTATATCCCCTGGCTCGGGGCGACGATGGCGACCGGCCCTTACCACATCGACGCGCTCCACGCGCGCGTCCGCGGCGTCTACACCCACACGGTTCCCGTCGACGCCTATCGCGGCGCGGGACGGCCGGAGGCGGCCTATGTGCTGGAGCGGCTGGTCGACGTCTGCGCCCGGACGCTCGGCGTCGCGCCGGAAGAGCTGCGCGCGCGCAATTTCGTCAAGCCCGAGCAGATGCCCTATCACACCCATACCGATCGCGACTACGACGTCGGCGAGTTCGAGGGCGCGATGCGCGCATGTCTTAAGAAGGCCGACCATGCCGGCTTCGCTGCCCGTGCGGAGCAATCGGGAGCGCGCGGCAAGATCCGCGGCTTCGGCATCTCGAGCTATATCGAATGCACCGCCTGGAACGACTTTGAGAAGGGCTCGGTGACGCTGGACAAGAACGGCGATTTCACCGTGCTCATCGGCACCCAATCGAACGGCCAGGGACATGAGACCGCCTACGCCCAGGCCGTCTCGCAGCATCTCGACGCGCCGCTCGAGCGGATCAAGGTCGTCCAGGGCGACTCCGACCGGATCGCGACCGGCGCCGGCACGGGCGCGTCCCGATCGATCCCGATCGGCGCGGTGATGGTCGCCCGCGCGTCGCAAACCCTGGCCGCGTCGCTGAAAGAGCTTGCGGCCGACAAGCTCGAGGCCGCGGTCGCCGACCTCGAGATCGAAGACGGCATGGTGCGGATCGCCGGAACGGATCGCGCCATCTCCTATGCCGAGATCGCCGCCCTTCCCGCCGCGACGGCGGCGAAAGTGACGGCGACCGAGTCCTACACGCCCTCGAACGCGACCTACCCCAACGGCACTCACGCCTGCGAGGTCGAGATCGACCCGGAAACCGGCGAGACGGCGATCGTCAAATACACCGTCGTCGACGACTTCGGCTTCACCCTCAATCCTCTCTTGCTGGCGGGGCAGGTCCACGGCGGCATCGCCCAAGGAGCGGGCCAGGCGCTGATGGAAAAGGCGACGTTCGACGGCCACGGCCAATTGCTGACCGCGAGCCTGATGGACTATTGCCTCCCGCGCGCCGACACCCTGCCGTCGTTCGACTTCGAGACCCGCAACGTGCCCTCGACCACCAACCCGATGGGCCTCAAGGGCGCCGGCGAAGCCGGGTCGATCGGGTCGACGCCGGCGGTGATGAACGCGATCGCCGACGCCCTATGGCGCGCCTATCGCGTCGAGCACATCGACATGCCCGCGACCCCGCTCGCGGTCTTTCACGCGATCAGAGGCGCGCCCGGCGCCATTTGACCCGGGAGCGTGGGGCGCTCTTGGCAGCTCATAGCGAAGGGTTTCTGCGCGAGCAGAGTGTGGCCAGACAGGAACCAGAGGATATCGTAGCCCAAGTCCTGAACCTTCATGCCGGCCCCTCTCAATGCTTCGGCATAGAGCGCCGTGTGCAAGAGATCGAAGATGGCCATGCGGCCGCCCGGCTTCAGCACGCGGACAAGCTCGGACAGCGCTTGATCGCGCCGGTCACGCGAGGGGATGTTGTGAATCACGGTCATCGAAATGACGACGTCGAACGACGCGTCGGCGAACGGCAGCTTGCTGATATCCCCGGTTTCCACCTCGACCCGGTCGGCCACGCCTTCCGCCGCTGCGTTAGCGCGCGTCGCTTCCGGACTGTTATTTGAAAGGTCCTTCGCGGCCCAGAGATCAATGCCGACTGCCTTGCCGGTGGTGAGTCTCTTCGCGCATCCTATGAGCGCCAATCCACGGCCGCACCCGGCGTCGAGCACGTGCTCGTTTCCCGAAAGCGCAAGCGCCGCAACCATGCGGTCGCATACCCGCTTCTTGCTCACAAGGCTCGACCTCAGCATTACCGCCGCGCCCATAAAAAGAAGGACCGCGATCGCAGCTGCGCCGATGCTCAATGGTTGGGGAACGGGGTTTGGCTTGGGCCACGCGAGGCCAATCGCCGCCGTGACCGCCAGCAGGAACCCCAAAACAAGGTGCGCACGAACCAACCCGGGGGCGTCGATGCCATATTCAGCGCGCGACATGAGCTTCAAAGTCTCAACGTTCGATGATTTGCATGTCGACAAGATATGAGCGAATCGCTCATTTTATATACTCGCATTCCCGGAATCCGCACATGGCCCACAGACCACAAAAAACTCCAAGAAAGATAGCCTCCCAGAAGCGATCGCGCGCTACCGTCGATGCGCTTGTCGAAGCGACTGCTCGCATTTTGATCAAGGAAGGCTTTGCCCGGGCGAGCACCAACAGGATCGCGGCCGCGGCCGGCGTCAGTATCGGCTCGCTGTACCAGTACTTCCCCAGCAAGGAGGCGTTGGTCGCGGCCGTCATCGAGCGGCACGCGCAAGAATTGTCGCAAGTCGGCCGCGACACGTTTCTCAGGGTCGCCTCGCACCCGATCGAGATCGCCATGCGCCAACTCGTCGCGGCCGGGATCAATGCTCACCGCGTCGATCCGAAGCTTCACCGCGTCCTGGACGAAGAAGTTCCCCGCACCGGGCGTCTCGAAAATGTCGACGCCGTATTGCGAAACGCCTGTGCGCTCCTTCGAGCTTATCTCGAGGCTCATCGGAGCGAGATCGACGTCGTCGATCTCGACCTCGCGGCTTTCATCCTGGTAACGACGGTGGAGGCGCTGACGCATGCCGCAGTCCTGCATCGCCCGGATGTCCTCGCCGACGAAAAGAAGGCTGGCGAGTTCGTGGACGAAGTCACGCGGCTGATGCTCCGATATTTGCGAATGTCATCGCCCTCCGCCAACCCGGGCGTGCAAGGGCTCGATGACGCCAAAAGGTCTTCGGCCCGGAGGGGCGGCCCATGAGCGTTGCGGCGCGGCGGCGAACGAAAATCGCCATCATCGGCGATCGGTTCATGACGCCTGCGGCGTTCGAGGCGGCGATCCGCGCCCGCTGCGATGGGCTGGTCGATATCGCGACCATGCAATTGCCATGGCCCGACGAACCGATGCGGCACGGTTACGTCGACCCGGGAATGGGCGGCCTCAAGGAATACCAGGGCGACGCCGAGACGATCACAAGCTTCGTCGGCGCGGCCGAGGTCGCGATCACCCAGCTCGCGCCGTTCTCCGCCGCGATGCTCGAGCGCATGCCGGCCCTCAAGCTCATCGTCGTCGCCCGCGGCGGGCCGGTCAATATCGACCTCGCCGCCGCGCGCGAACGCGGCGTCCTCATCGTCAATGCGCCCGGGCGAAACGCTTCCGCAGTCGCGGAATTCACCATCGGCGCGATCATCGCCGAGACCCGCCTCATGACCCGCGGTCACGACGCGCTGCGCCGGGGGACGTGGCGCGGCGACCTCTATCGCGCCGACCTCGTCGGCCGGGAGCTGTCGCAAATGACGGTCGGCGTGATCGGCTATGGCCATATCGGGACCAAGGTCGTCCGCCTGCTCAAGGCGTTCGGCGGCCGCATTCTCGTCGCCGACCCGTACGTCGACCTGTCGGCCGAGGACATACGCGACGGCGTCGTCCAGACGACGCTTCACGCGCTGCTGCGGGAAAGCGACGTCGTCACCCTGCACGCGCGGGTGACCGCGGAGACGGTCGGCTTCATCGGCCGGGCCGAATTCGCCGCCATGCGCCGGGGCGCGGTCTTCATCAACACGGCGCGGGGGCCGATGGTCGACTATGACGCGCTGACGGACGCGCTGAAAAGCGGCCACCTTCGCGGCGCGATGCTCGAGACCTTCGCCGTCGAGCCCGCTCCCGCCAACCTCGAACTCCTGCGCCTCGACAACGTGACGCTCACCCCGCATATCGCCGGAGCGTCGCTGAAGACGATCGAACGGGCCGCGGAAGCGGCCGCCGAGGAAGTGCGCCGATATCTCGCCGGCGAAGCCCCGCTCAACCCCTGCAGCTAATCCAGGGGTGGCGGCCGGGCTCGGGATCACTTTCGCGTCATGGCGTCTTGGGCCGTTTGACGGGTCTTGCGTCCGTCCGCCAGAGTGCTAACCTCGGTTCATCTGGCGGGCCGCAACGGAGGACACCATGCGATCAAATCTCGTCAAGCTGGCGTTGGGCTGCGGACTGGCGGCGGCGTTTGTCGCCCCGGCGTTTGCCTGCGAATTCTATAAGCAGACCGTGAAGACCGATCAGGATGTAGCCCAGTCGCAACAGGCGACGCCCGATTCCAGTCAGGCGGCGACGCCCGATACTACGCCGCAGACGGCGGAATCGCAGCCAGCCCCGAACGCGGGCTCGAACTGACGATGCGTCAGGGGCGCGGTCGCTGACCGCGTCTCACGCTCCCTTGTAGGCTTTTGTAGACACGGGTCGCGTCCGCCGCGGTGGGTAGAGCGTCCGGAAGGGCGCTCGACTTCCGGTGAGCTGTGACGCGCGGCTACAGAGTCGCCGCCTTGCGCGAAAAATCCGCCGGCCGCTTCTCCAGGAACGCCCGCACGCCCTCGACATATTCGTCCCGCCCCCCGGCCTCGCGCTGCAGGTCGCGCTCAAGGTCGAGCTGGGCGTCGAGGCTGGCGCCGGCTGAGGCGGCAAGCGCGCGCTTGATGAGGCCGAGCGTATGGGTTGGGCCAGCGGCGAGGCGCTCGGCGATCGTGCGCGCCTCTCCCATCAGATCCTGATCGTCGACGGCGCGGTAGATCATCCCCCAGGCTGCGGCTTCTTCGGCGCCGATCGGATCGGCGAGCATCATCAGAGCGCGGGCGCGCGCGTCGCCCACCAGCCGCGGCAGCACAAACGTGCCGCCCGCGTCGGGAATGAGGCCGACGCGGACGAAGGCCTGCAAGAACTGAGCCGACTTCGCCGCCAGCACGATGTCGCAGGCGAGCGCGAAATTGGCTCCCGCCCCCGCCGCCGGGCCGTTGACCGCGCAGACGACCGGCTTCGCCAGGCGGCGAATTGCACGGACGAGCGGATTGAGGCCCTTTTCGAGCGATTGGCCAAGGTCAGGCCGAGGACCGCCCGGAGTAAACGCGCGGTCGGCGAGATCCGCTCCGGCGCAAAACCCTCTTCCGGCGCCGGTGATGAGAACCGCGCGGCAGCCAGGGTCCGCCTCCGCGCGTCCGACCGCCGCCTTGAGCGCCTCGACGAGGGCGGTATTGAGCGCGTTCAGGCGCCCGGGCCGATTCAGGGTCAGCGTCATGACCCCGGCCTCGAGGCGTTCGATCACCACCGGCTGGGACGAAGCATCGGGGCTTGCGGTCACGGGCGTTCTCCCTTGAGTACATGGGGTCGCCGTGGCGCGGCGGGAACGTCTATACTAGACGCCGGTCAAGGGAGGCGACAATGGGACGATGGGGCGTCAAGATTGGATGGGCGACGGCGGCGGCCGGGTCGCGCCTGAAGCCTATTGGCCAGAACCCGCGAGCCGTTGCGCCATGACCGCCGAAGCCTTCATCTGCGACTACGTCCGCACCCCGATCGGCCGCTACGCCGGCGCGCTCGCGAGCGTGCGCGCGGACGATCTCGCGGCTTGGCCGATCCGCGAGCTGATGCGCCGACATCCGCGCCTCGCAGACAAGGTCGACGAGGTCTTCCTCGGCTGCGCCAACCAGGCCGGCGAGGACAACCGCAACCTCGCCCGGATGGCGCTCCTGCTCGCCGGGCTGCCGGATTCGATTCCGGGCGCGACCGTCAACCGCCTGTGCGCCTCGGGGATGGACGCGGTCGCGGCGGCGGCGCGGGCGATCAAGGCGGGCGAGATCGAGCTTGCGGTCGCGGGCGGCGCCGAATCGATGACCCGCGCGCCATTCGTGACGGGCAAAGCGGCAAGCGCGTTTCAGCGCTCGACCGAGGTCTTCGACACCACCATCGGCTGGCGGTTCGTCAATCCGATGATGAAAAAGCTCTATGGCGTCGATTCGATGCCGGAGACCGCCCAGAACGTCGCCGACGAACACCAAGTCTCGCGCGCCGACCAGGACGCGTTCGCGCTGCGGTCGCAACAGCGCGCCGCCGCGGCCCAGGCGAAGGGGACGTTCGACAAGGAGATCTTGGCCGTCGAGATCAAGGACCGCAAGGGAAATGCGACCCGCGTCGAGAAGGACGAGCATCCCCGCCCCGAAACGACCCTCGAGGCGCTGGCCAGGCTCGCCGGCATCGTCCGCCCGGACGGCAGCGTGACCGCGGGCAACGCGTCGGGCGTCAACGACGGCGCGGCGGCGCTGATCGTTGCCTCGAGCGAAGCCGCCGAAACGCACGGGCTCACGCCCATCGCCCGCATCCTCGGCTTCGCCTCGGCCGGCGTCGCGCCGCGGGTGATGGGGGTGGGGCCGATCCCGGCGGTCAGGAAGCTCTGCGAGCGGCTGAAGCTCACACCCTCGAGCTTCGACGTCGTCGAGCTCAACGAGGCCTTCGCCTCGCAGGCGCTCGCGTGCCTTCGCGGCCTCGGCCTTGAGGACGATTCGGAGCGCGTCAATCCGAACGGCGGGGCGATCGCGCTCGGCCATCCCCTCGGCATGTCTGGGGCCCGGATCGCCGGCGCCGCCGCGCTCGAACTCAAGCGCCGCGGCGGCCGCTATGCGCTCGCCACGATGTGCGTCGGCGTCGGCCAAGGCGCGGCGCTGGCGCTCGAGCGGGTCTGATCCGCGCGTCAGCACGCGACTGGCGATTTCGCCGGCGCGATCCGATATAGGAAAACAGAGGGCTCAACGGCTCGCGTGACGGGCCGAGGGAAAAGGAGGACGGTCGATGGCCGCGCCAAATCGGGCCGCGCTGCGCAAGGTGACGCTGAACGCCGCGCGTTCGAAGGAATTCCCCGACGGGTCGATCCGGCACGGCTACGATTTCGTCGCTCCCTTGACCGCCGGCGGCCACATCGACCTCGAAGCCTGGAAGCAGCATCGCGGCGAGTGTTTCGCCCACCGCTTCTGGGGCGGCGAGCCGGCGATGCGCGGCCTCCTCGTCCATCGCGCCGGCGGCGCCGGCGGCTCGACCTGGGCGTTCGAGTGGAAGGGCGGAAGCAGGGACCAAGAGGAGGAGGAAGGCTTCCGCTTCGGCGACCATGCCTTCAAGGTCGGCGAGTACGTGTCGCTGCGCGAGGAGGATGGCGAGCTTCTCACCTTCCGCGTGGTCAGCGTTGGCCAGCCGTGACAGCCTGCGGCAGGGGTTGAAATTTGGACCCGATCGCCAAGACCGCTTACTATTGTTGCGGCGTTCGCGCCGCCGACGCTGAACGCGCCGACCCGATTTGCGGCGACCATCTTGCGCATCGTTTCATGAACGCCGAGGCGAGGGCGATCTTCGCCCTCTTCAAGGCTTTCAAGAACCCGAACGGCTCGAATGTCACGCGCCATCGCATCATCGACGACTGGCTTCGCGAGCGATTGAGCGCGACGCCCGGCTTGCGAGTTCGTACTGCTCGGCGCGGGATTCGACACAAGGGCGTTCCGGCTTCGCGGCGGACGTTGGGTTGAACTCGACCAACCCCAGACAATCGCGGTCAAGGAGGCCGAACTTCCAATCGAGCAGGCGCCGAACCCGCTGAGCCGCGTGGCCATTGACTTCGCAGTCGATGCGCTCGGTGACAAACTCGCGCCATGGGAGGGAGAGTTCCGACAGTCGTGGTGATGGAAGGCGTTAACCCCTATCTGAGCGACGACACGAGGCGCCGGACCCTGGACGTCCTGGTCAAGACCTTTCCGGGACATGTCCTGATCTGCGATCTGATGACCGCGCGTTTCATCCGCCGCTACAGCGGCGGGATCAGACGGCGGATCAAAGAGCTGGGCGGCCGCTTTGCCGAACCTGCCGACGATCCGACCCGAACCTTTGTCGAAGCCGGGTACCGTCTGCTTGTTCATGTCTCGATCATCGACCGGGCGCGCGAACTTGGCGCCGTATCGGTTCCCTGATGGCTATTGAACACGCTGTTGCGCAGCTTGCGCGACGGCTATCAGGCCTACATCTTCGAGGCGACGCACAGGCCTTAGGATAGACGCGCATAGCCGGACAGCGGCTCCCGTGGGTCGCTGTCTGAAGTCAGAAAGCTCGAAGCCCTAGCCACGCCCCCTGCGCGCGCCTAGTCTTGTGCCCGCCCAAGGAACAGACAATGAAGCACGTGACCCAACCCTCCGTCCGCCAGCGCCAAGGCCGCCTCTCGAGCGAGGCGGTCGCCGCGCTCAATGCCGATCTCGCCGCCCGGTTCGGCAATCGCTTCACCGCCTCGGAGGCGATCCGCAAGGCGCACGGGCACACGCTGACCTGGCTCGAGAACGAGCCGCCCGACGCGGTGGTGTTCGCCGAATCGAGGGACGACGCGATCGACCTCGTCAAGCTCTGCGCGCGGCACGACGCGCCGCTCGTTCCGTTCGGCGTCGGCTCGTCGCTCGAGGGCCATGTCAACGCGCCGCATGGCGGCGTCTCGCTCGACCTGACGCGCATGAATACCGTCCTTTCCGTCAACGCCGACGATCTCGACTGCATCGTCGAGCCCGGGGTCACCCGCAAGCAGCTCAACGAGCACCTGCGCGACAGCGGCCTCTTCTTCCCGATCGATCCAGGCGCCGACGCCTCGCTCGGCGGCATGGCCGCAACCCGCGCCTCGGGCACCAATGCGGTGCGCTACGGCACGATGAAGGACGTGGTGCTGTCGCTTGGCGTCGTCGTCGCCGACGGATCGTTCCTGCGCACCGGCACGCGAGCGAAGAAGTCCTCAGCCGGCTACGACCTCACCCATCTCTTCATCGGCTCGGAAGGCACGCTCGGCGTGATCGTCGAGATCGCGCTCCGGCTTTCCGGCATCCCCGAGGCGATCGCCGCCGGGACATGCTCGTTTCCCGACGTGCGCTCGGCTTGCGAGACCACGATCGAGACCATCCAGTCGGGCCTGCCGATCGCCCGCGTCGAGCTTGTCGATGCGCTGTCGGTGCACGCGTTCAACACTTACTCCAAGCTCTCGCTGCCTGAGCAGCCGATGCTCATGGTCGAGTTCCACGGCTCCGAGGCCAGCGTCGCGGAACAGGCGCGCCGCTTCGGCGAGATCGCCGCCGGCCACGGCGCCGGCCCGTTCGCTTCCGCCACCAAGCCCGAGGAGCGCAGCCGGCTATGGCAGGCGCGTCATGACACCTATTGGGCGCAAATGACGCTGCGCCCCGGCGCGCGCCCGTTCGCCACCGACGCTTGCGTGCCGATCTCGCGCCTCGCGGACTGCGTCGACGAGACGCTCGCCGATATCGAACGAAGCGGCCTCGTCGCGCCGATCGTGGGCCATGTCGGCGACGGTAATTTCCACGTGAGCCCGCTCATCGACATGGCGGACCGGGCCGAGATCGACGCGGCTGAAGGTTTCACCGCCCGCCTCGCCCATCGCGCCATCGCCATGGGCGGCACCTGCACCGGCGAGCACGGCGTCGGCCAGAAGAAACGCGCCTACATGGAGGAAGAGCATGGCGCGATCGCGCTCGACCTCATGCGCCGCGTCAAGGCGTCGTTCGATCCTAAGAACCTGTTCAATCCGGGCAAGGTGTTCTACGCCTGAAATAGGCTTTCCCTCTCGCCGACGTTGTTGAGGAGACGATATTGAAGATCGCCGTTCTGGCATGGGGATCGCTGGTTTGGGATCCTCGCGAGCTCAAGACCGCCGCGAATTCGTGGCCGAACGGTCCGCTGCTGCCTGTCGAGTTCTGCCGGATTTCGGCCGACGGACGACTGACGCTCGCGATCGACGAAACCTTTGGCGATGTCTGCACGACCTATTCCGCCGCAAGCGCGCTCGAAAGTCTCGATGCGGCGATCGAGAACCTCCGACGCAGGGAAGAGACAGACGCGCGGAACATAGGCTTTGCCGAGCCCGCCTCCGGCAGAGCAGAGCGACATCGCCTTGCAACGCCATCCGCAAGTCGTCGCGACGATCGGCGCCTGGGCGGGCGCGAACGGCTACGACGCCGCGATCTGGACCGCGCTCGCGAGCAACTTCGATCAGTCCGGCAAGGGCGGCGAGCCGTTCTCCGTCACCGCGGCGATCCGGTATCTCGAAACGCTGAAGGGAAAGGACGCCGCCGCGTTCGCGCGCGCGCTGGCCTATATCCGCAACGCGCCGGCCGAGGTCCAGACGCCGGTGCGCGACGAAGTCGCCAAGCGCTGGCCGGCGTGACCTGATTACTCGACGCGCGCAAGTCCGCTTGATGCTTTCAGGCCAGCATCGCCCAGGCCGCCACCGCGCCGTTATAGCTGGTGTAGAAGCCGTACTGATCGTAGACCGCGCTTCCCCAGTTGCCCTGGACCTTCGACGGCAGCGCTGCGTTCTGCGCCGGGTCCGAGAGGTTGCGCACAAACCCGAACGCCGTGCTGCTGCCCGCGCAGGCCTCGCCGATGACTGCGTCATCCATCTCGATCGAGGTGTAATTCTGATAGGTCCCGGCCGTCGTTCCGACCACGAACGTGGAGGCTGTCAGGAGCGAAGCTCCGCCTCCGGTCTGATTGTCGATTTGCGGCACGGGGTCGCCGAGATTCAGTCCGTTCGGATCGAGTTGCGCCAATGTGTAGTTCGATTGGTATTGCTGGTTGAAATGCGAGCACAGCGTCTGAAGGTCGCTGGATTTCGTCGGCACGGGGAACAGAAGCTGCTGGAACTTGGCGTTTCCCAAGGTCGCGCCGTTCGCCGTCCATCCGTTCTTGTATTCCGGCCAGTTCGACGCCGGCTTTCCGCTCTCGAACATCGTCCCGGCGCTCACCGCCCTCACCGTGCCGATATGGTCCTGCGGCTTCGTGCCGCCAGCTGTGCCGATGGACAGGATCAGGCCAGGCTTCACCTCTGCGATGATCAGTTTGATCAATGCGGTCAGGAACGTCGGCCCAGGCCAATCCAGGTGCGTGTTCGACTTGAAGAGCAGCACGGTCTCCCCATTGATCTGCACCGTCCGGTAATAGCCCCAATAGCTCCAGCCGGTCGGACGGTCGGACGGCAGGTTGGCGGAATATTGCTCCCAGCCCGCCCAGGTCCCTCGCGACCTCTCGCTGTAGGGCATAGCGGACCCGCCGGCGCAGAAGACATGCTCGAGCGCCGCCCATTCGGCGCTCGCCCATGTGATCACCACCGCTGACGCTCTTGGCAATTGTCCGGATTGTGTCGAAAGGAGGGTCGGCGCCTGCTTGCCGACCAGTCCGTAGTTAACGGCCGGAAGCGGCGGCCCATTGGCGAGGCTCGGCTGGAAATCCTCGGCCTCGCGCGATGTCATGCCGAAACGCAATTTGGGATTGTGACGATCAGTCATAGTTCCTCCTTGCAGGGTCGGCGTCTGCAACGCGCTCCGTCCGACGCTCTGTCAATTCTTTGGAATGATCACGCGCGCTGTGCGTCCCACCCAACAATTTGCCCAATCCAAAAAAAGCTCGACGTCCCAGAGCCTCATAGGCCCGGCGCAAATCTGTTCGCATATGGTGAAGGCTACGGCAGTGACCTGGGTCACATTTCGCTCATCGAGCTCGCCAGGCAGGAGCGCAGCCGCCCACGGGCGGTCCGCGCGCCGTCAAAAACTTGACCTGTCGCAATAACTTCGCCCGGATTGAAGTGTAACATTGGCTTGTCGCTTGGAGGCGACAATGAGGAAGTTCGCGATTATTAACGCCAAACCGCGGTCTCCGGCGGATTGGGTTCTGGCCCGGATAAAGCAGCATCGCGTCCCGGATATCGACCCGGAGGAAGAGCACAACCTCGAAGCGATGTCGCACTGGCGCGATCCGGCCGAAAGGCTGCGGTCGCGACGCCGGCAGGCCCACACGCTGGTCGACGACAATCCGGCGTCGGGCTGACGGGCGTAGCGTCGGATGCTCGCACTGGCCTCGCTGCTGCGAAGCAAAGCGGGATCGCAAGGTTGTAGCCGACCCGGACGGGGTCGCCGGCCCGGCCCCGCAAGAACGTACTTCGAACCGGCCCGCCCTACCGCCCGACGACCCCGTCTAGCCAGGCGATGAGGTCGTGCGTCACCTCCTCGCGGTTGGTTTCGTTGAGCGTCTCGTGCCGCGCCTGCGGATAAATGCGGGTCGTGAGCCGGGTGAAGCCCGCGCTCTTCAGCGCGGAGATGAGGCCCTGAATGTTCGCCCCGACCGGATCACGCTCGCCGGAAAAGACGTAGATTGGCAGGTCCTTGCGGATGCGCCCAAGGCGCTCGGGCGTGATGAGACCCGGCGCCGCATCGAAAACGTCGATGGCGAGCTGGGTGGAGACCGGAAAGCCACAGTACGGGTCGGCGACATAGGCGTCGACCTCTTTCTCGTCGCGCGTGAGCCAGTCGAACTCGGTGCGCGCGGGCTGAAACGGCTTGTTGTAGGCGCCGAACCACATCTGGCCGATGAGTTGGCTTTTGCCGCGCTTGCCGAGTCTCAGCCGCTCGGCGCGCGCGACCAGGCGTCCGAGCGTCGCGATCGCCGGCGGCTTGCCGCTCGAGCCGGAAAAGACGGCGCCGGCAAGCGCGTCCGAATGCTCGGCGACGAACGCCTGGCCGAGGAACGAGCCCAGCGAATGGCCGAGGAACACGATCGGAACGCCCGGCTGCTCCTTAGCGATCAGCCGGTTCATCGTCCAAAGGTCGCCGACGACCTTGCCCCATCCCCCCTTATTGGCAAAATGGCCGAGGTCGGCCGGGGCGGCCATCGGTCCGTGGCCGCGATGATCGTTGGCATAAGCCCCATAGCCCGCGGCGTTCAGCGCGGCGGCGAGCCGCGCATAGCGAGCGCTATGCTCAGCGAGGCCGTGGGCGATCTGCACGATCGCGCGCGGGCGCCCTTCGGGCAGCCAGCGGCGCCCGCTGAGACGGACGCCGTCCTCTGCGTCGAATACAATTGCGGATCCCGCCATTGGCGACGCTCCGATCGCGTGGCCCCAAGGCTAACATGCGGGCAAGCGCGCGGTCGAGCCAGGTCGGGCCTAGCAGCGCGATGCCTCGTCGCGCCCCTCCCGCTCATCCGCCGGACGAAGCCGCTGTCGCTCCCGGCTTCTGATAGGGATGGACGTAACCTTCGGTGAACGCCGTCGCATCGGCCATGAGCCAGGCGTCGAACTGCTCGTCGGTCGGCCTTCGCACAACCGGGCGCTCGGGGAAGAGTTTCGCCCGGCCCAACCTCCAGCGTTCGAAGAGGTGCTCGCGGGCATGCTCGCCGACCGCGCCGATGTACTGCGCGTGACAGGTCGCCGTCGTAAGCCGCGCCATGCCGGCCGCGAGACACGCGACCCACCGCGAGGCGTCCTGGCTCGCGACCCGGCAGCGATAGCCCATGCCCTGGTACAGGGCGAAGATCGCCTCATAGTCGCGTTGGCTATAGTCGACCTCCTTCACCAGTTCCCAATAGCGCTCGCGAACCGGCCGCTGGGCCAGCCACGACGCACGCGTCAAGGCGGCGCCCCAGTTCTCGTGCATCGGGATCAACTGGTCAGCCAGTTTCCGCTGCTCCCTGAGCGGCGCCCAAAGGTCGCCATAGGCCGAGACATAGCCAATTCTCGGCTCTTCGGCGCCGATCGCCAGCAGATCGGCGATCGCCTCGAGATAATGCGGGCCGAGCACGAGATCGTCCTCGAGCAGGACCGCGGCGTCGCGGCCGAGAGCCTCGAAGATATATTGTTCCGCCCGGCGATAATTGCCGGCGATGCCGAGATTGATCGGCGAGCGGAAGACGCGCCGCTCGACCGTCTCCAGGCGGCGGCGGGGCGAAGAGAAGACGCGGACGCACGCGTCGATCGCGCTCTCCAAAGCTTTCCGATTGCCGGAAAAGGGGTTCCAGCCGCCGTCCTGAAAGAGGAAGACTTCGTCGCCCGGAATGAGCTGCGCCACGAGCGAGCGGACGACTCGGCGCAAATAGTCCGGCCGGTCGAAGCTCAAAAGGGCGATGGTCAGCGGCCTTCTCATCCTCCCCTTCGTGGCCCAGGAACGCCTCCCGCTCAAGCCCCCGGCGCCGGCGAGCGCAGATGAGGCGGGGCGGCGAGCCCGAGCGCGCCGCGAGGCCAAATTTCGTCCTCGCCGAATCATCCGCGATCGGTTAGGAGAGAAGCCCCATGGCGCGGTTTATCTTCATCACCGGCGGCGTGGTCTCCTCACTTGGCAAGGGTCTCGCTTCGGCGGCTCTGGGCGCGCTCTTGCAGGCGCGCGGCTATACGGTGCGCCTGCGCAAGCTCGATCCCTATCTCAACGTCGATCCGGGCACGATGAGCCCGACCCAGCACGGCGAGGTGTTCGTCACCGACGACGGCGCCGAGACCGACCTCGACCTCGGCCATTACGAGCGCTTCACCGGCCGCAGCGCCAACCGGCAGGACAACATCACCACCGGCCGCATCTACCAGGAGATCATCGCCAAGGAGCGGCGCGGCGACTTCCTCGGCGCGACGGTGCAGGTGATCCCCCATGTCACCAACGCGATCAAGGACTTCATCCTCGAGGGTAACGACGGCTTCGATTTCGTCCTGGTCGAGATCGGCGGCACGGTCGGCGACATCGAGGGCCTGCCGTTCTTCGAGGCGATCCGGCAGCTTGGCAACGACCTGCCGCGCGGCCACGTCGTGTTCATCCACCTGACCCTTCTGCCTTTCATTCCGACCGCGGGCGAGCTCAAGACCAAGCCGACCCAGCACTCGGTCAAGGAACTGCGCTCGATCGGCATCCAGCCGCATATCCTGCTCTGCCGCTGCGACCGTGAGATTCCGCGCGAGGAGCGGCGCAAGCTCGCGCTCTTCTGCAACGTGCGCGAGAGCGCGGTCATTGAGGCGCGCGACGCGCCTTCGATCTACGACGTGCCGGCGCTCTATCACGCCGCCGGCCTCGACCGCGAGGTTCTGGCCGCCTTCGGCATCGAGCCCGCGCCCAAGCCCGACATGCGCCGGTGGGACAGCGTCTCCCGGGCCTACCACAATCCCGAAGGCGAAGTGTCGATTGCGGTCGTTGGCAAGTACACCGGGCTCAAGGACGCCTATAAGTCGCTGATCGAAGCCCTGACCCACGGCGGCATGGCCAATCACGTGCGCGTCAAGCTCGACTGGATCGAGAGCGAGATTTTCGAGAGCGCTGATCCCGCGCCGCGGCTCGAGGGCGTCAACGGCATTCTCGTGCCCGGCGGCTTCGGCGTGCGCGGCGCCGAGGGCAAGATCCTGGCGGCGCGGTTCGCGCGCGAGCGCAAGGTGCCCTATTTCGGCATTTGTTTCGGCATGCAGATGGCCGTCATCGAGGCCACCCGTTCGCTCGCCGGGCTGAAGGAGGCCAACTCGACCGAGTTCGGGCCGACGCCCGAGCCGGTGGTCGGCCTCATGACCGAGTGGCTGCGCGGCAACGAGCTCGAACGGCGCCAGGCGGCGGGCGATCTCGGCGGCACGATGCGGCTCGGCGCCTATCGCGCCGACCTCAAGCCCGGCTCGCGCATCGCCGCCATTTACGGCGAGACCGAAATCTCCGAGCGCCACCGCCACCGCTACGAGGTCAACACCGCCTATCGCGCGGGTCTCGAGGCGAAAGGAATGATTTTCGCCGGCATGTCGCCCGACGGACTTTTGCCCGAAACGGTCGAATTCGCCGATCATCCCTGGTTCATCGGGGTCCAGTTCCATCCCGAGCTCAAATCGCGCCCATTCGAGCCCCACCCGCTATTCGCGAGCTTCATCGCCGCGGCCAAGGCGCAGAGCCGGCTGGTCTAGGGCAAACGGCAGAGATGGGCGGTTAAGCGGTCACTCCCGATCGCGGCGGTGGACGTCGCAGTCGGGGGAAGGCGACATTCACGAATCGCGAGGCGGCGCGGCGAGGATCGCCTTCAACTTGCCCACGCAAGCGCCCCACTCACTCCTCCGGCAGCCCCGCCTTGCGCAGACCTTCATAGAGGCGGTCGTAATAGCTGCGCAAATTAGAAGTGTCGTATGGCTGGCGCGCCTTGAATTGGGCGATCGTCTTCGGGATGTCGAGCGGCAGCGCAAGATAGCGGCCCAAAGCCTCGCGCGCCTCCGCATCGTGGCCTGAGAGCGCGAGGGAGGCCGCCAGCTTGAAGCTGGGATTCACGGCCTCGGGCGCCACGGCAATCGCGCGTTTGAAAAACTCAGTCGCCGCTTCGTAGCGCGACTGGTTGAACAGTCCGTCCCCCTTCTCTCCGAGAAATACGTTGGCAAGGGAGTCGTGGGGACCGAGTCGCAACGCCTCATCAAGGTATTGATCGGCCTTTTCGGTGCGTCCCGCCGTCCAGTCCGCGACCCAAAGCGAAATGTAGGCCGGAAGAAAACTCGGATTGAGAGCAAGAGCCCGCTCGGCTTCGACAATCGCCTCGTCTGGGCGCTGCGGCGCGAGGAACTGCGACCTGGCGTAATGAGCGAAGTAATTGTTCGAATCAATCGCAAGGGCGCGCGATATCAAGTCATCGGCTGCGAGACGATCGGCTTGTGGGTCGACACTTTGCCAATTGTACAGGAGCGCCAGACGTCTTATCGCCAAAACCACCAGGGCGCGAACATTGTTTTTGTCGATCCGCAGAGCCTGTTCGCAAAGGCCAGAGGCTTGCGCCATTTCTTTCGATATTGGGCCACCGTGAAGATAGGCGGCCTCGCATTGTAGAGCGAGTTCCTCGGCGTCAGGATTTTCAGGGTGCGCCCGCGCGATGCGGCTCGCTTCCGCGGTGGTCAATTCGACTTGTATGGCCCGCGCAAGGTGAGTGACGATCTCGTCCTGCATCGCAAGGAGATCGGTTTGATCCGCGTCGAACTGATCGGCCCACAAATGAGCGCCCGTCACCGCGTCAATAAGCTGGGCGTCGACCCGCACGCGCGTCCCGCTCTTTTGCGCGCTCCCCTCCAGCACATAGCGCACGCCGAGCTCCTTGCCGATCTGCTTTACGTCCATCGCCTTGCCGCGATAGGAGAACGCCGTCGTGCGCGAGACGACGAAACTCCCGGGCAGACGCGACAGGCTGGTGGTGAGCTCTTCGGTTAGAACGTCGCCAAGATAATCCTGGCTCGCATCGCCCGAGAGATTTGAGAAAGGCAGCACGACTAGGGAAAGTTGTGCGGCCTCAGCGGGTGGGGCATGGTCGCCGCCAAGAAAATGCCAAGCGCCGCTCGCGACAAGTAAGACCAGCGCAGCGATTCCGAGCGCGAGCAGAGCGGGCGACAAACGTCTCTTCGGTTCGCCGGGCTTCGCCTGCGCGGCGACGCCAACCTGAAGCAAATAGACCCGGATCGGCTCGGCGATGTTCTTGAGTTGGGTCGGGCCAAGGTCGGCAACCGCGAGATCGAGCCGCCCCTTGACCTGGCGATAGGCGTCCTCCGACAGGCAGATCGCGCCCGGCTTGCAGATGCTCTCCAATCGCGCGGCGATATTGACGCCGTCGCCCATCAGATCGCCATCGCTCTCCTCGACCACGTCGCCGAGATGGATGCCGACGCGGAACTCGATGCGGCGCTCGGGCGGCAATCCGGCGTTTCGCTCGATGAGGCCTTGCTGCACTTCGATGGCGCAGCGCATAGCGTCGACCACACTGCGAAACTCAATGAGACTTCCGTCGCCGGTGCGCTTGACGATGCGGCCATGATGGGCCTCGATGGCGGGGTCGATCAGGTCGCTCCGTAACCCGCGTAGCCTCGACAGCGTTCGATCCTCGTCCGCTCCCGCGAGACGGCTGTATCCGACGATATCCGCGACCAGGATCGCCGCAATTTTTCGGGTTCCCGCCATTGCGCCCTCACGCGCCGCGCAGAATAGCACAGGGACCGGTCAGAGTGGCCCGCCTACGGATGGAGAACGATCGGTCCGAAGGAGGGCAGCCCAAGTCGTCTGACGTGTGGCTGCTTTGCGCGTTACGAGACCCGTGCATAGGTCAGGAATCCGGCGCAACGCGGAAGTCCGTCAAGCCTACCTGTAGGTCAGCTTCGGGTCGCGAACCCCGGTTCCTGCTGGCCCGACCGACGAGGAAGTCAGAAGACACGCAAGGCTAATTGAGGCGGAAGCCCGCGGCGTTCCGGCCGCGGTCGCGCAGCGTGGTCTCCCCGAGATCGCCGGGAATTGAGAAGACGCAACAGCTATTTGCGATAATCAGAAATAGATGATAACATAGCGCTGTCGTCGGATCGCGGATTGACCTCCGGACGTGGGCGATGCGCTGTGTGCTCATGTCCTGGAATGTCCCGTCAGTGGTCCGGCGGGCAAAAGGGGGAGAATTGTTTTTTTTTCGGGCTTAACCCCTTGAAAAATCTCGATTAGCGGAAGGAAAAAATTTGGATTTTGCTTCCTTCGGCTTTGAATTTCCTTCCTCCTTCTTTGAATTTCCTTCCTTTGGCTTGGAAGAAGCTTCCCGATGGCTTGGGCGTCAGCGCGACGCCGCAGCCAATTCTCCCGAGGGCGCGCGTCCCTGTGCGCCGAGATAAGCGGCGCGCATCTGCTTGAGCACGATGAGCGCCAGGAGCGCGGTGACGACATCCATTCCCACCGCGACGCCGAACACCGGCGTCCAGCTTCCGGTCGCCACCCTCATCGCCGCGGCGACCGGGCCGCCGAGAATCGATCCGACTCCCTGAGCAATGTAGAGGAAGCCGTAATTCGTCGTCGCGTTGCGGCTGCCGAACGTGTCGGTGAGCGTCGAGGGGAAGAGCGAGAAAATCTCGCCCCAACCGAAGAAGACGAGGCCCGAGAGGATGATGAAGGCCGGCGCGTCGTGCCGGAAGACGAGCAGCAGAAGGATCGCCGCCGCCTCCAGCCCGAAGGCGAGGCCCATCGTGTTCTCGCGGCCGATCCGGTCGGACGCCCAGCCGAAGAACGGCCGGGTGAATCCGTTGAGCAGGCGGTCCACCGTCAGCGCGAACGGCAGGGCGGCGAGGCCGAGCACCAGGATATCGGCGACGCCGAAGTCGCGGGCGAAATTGGCGAAGTTGGACGTCACCATCAGCCCGCCGGTCGACATCATCGTCATCATGACGAACATCAACCAGAAGATCGGCGTCTTCAGCATGTTGGCCGGCGTTACGTCTTTGCCGTGAGCGCGCGACGCGGCGGGGACCGGGGTTTCGCCGGCCCGCGGCTCGCGCAGGCCGAGCGCGGCGAGAACGCCGACGGCGCCGAGAATGACTCCGAACACGATCAACGTCGTCGGCGCGCCGGAGGCGGTCAGCATCGAGGAAATGGGAAATGTCGTCAGCATGGCGCCCATCCCATAGCCGGCCGCGACGATCCCGATGGCGAACCCGCGCCGGTCCGGAAACCACCTCGCCATCAGGCCGATGACCCCGACATAGACGATGCCGGTGCCGACGCCGCAGAAGAGCCCGTAGGTCAGGAACAGCATCCAGACGCTGTCGACGTGCGCCGAGAGAACCCACCCGAGCCCCGTCAGCGCCGCGCCGACCGCAACCAGCGCCTTCGGCCCGAACCGGTCGACGAGCCACCCCTGCGCCGGGGAGAACAGCGTCTGCAGGACGATCAGCATCGAGAATGTGATCTGCACGGTCGGCAGCGCCGCGCCCGTCGCAGCCTGGAACGGCTTGACGAACAGCGTCCAGACATATTGCGGACTCGAGATGGCCATCATGACCACGAGGCCGAGGAGAAGCTGAACCCATCGGGCGGGCGGCGGGGCGGCGGAGGGCGGCGGCATCAGAACTCCAGACCAAGTTGAACCTTCCATCCTAGCAAGCGCCGTGCCCGAACCCGGGCGGCGAGGCGCGCGCCATGCTGGACGAGGGCCGGGCGATCTGGCAAAGCACCCGCTTTAGGGAAGGATGGCCGAGTGGTTTAAGGCAGCGGTCTTGAAAACCGCCGTGGGCGCAAGTCCACCGTGAGTTCGAATCTCA
>CAWANG010000035.1:0-169581 GCA_963783175.1 uncultured Alphaproteobacteria bacterium | reverse complement strand
GCAACGGATCGAGCGAGCCCGGATACGAGCGCTTCCTGTTGAAGACAATCGGGGTCGAGCGGCTTAAGCGACCGGCCTGGGGAAACGACGGGCCGGGTCATCGTGAGCCTGAAGGCGACGCTATCCAACAATGTCGGCACTTTCCTGCTCGGCAAGTACAAGAGCCTCTTGCAAAAAGGGTGGCAAATGCAGTCTAGTAAGGCTGTGGTATTTATGGCTGTTGTTGTCTTTACAAGTGCTGAATTGAAATAGATTTGGATTGTGTTCAGGTGTGGCGCTGTTATTGTAGAAACCGATTCGCTTCAGCCTTAGCTGTAGACATGACAGACGACCCTCTCGACGCGATGAAGGCTCGCTGGAGCTACATCCAGGGCTTTTTGTTCCCTTGGATGCGCGAGGACAACGATCCGATCACCGAAGCGTTGGGCCGTCTCGTCACCACGCTCGACGTGATCGGCCTCGAAGCCTTCGTTCCCGAGCCGCCCAGGGGGCCGGGCCGGCCGCCCGAGGACCGTCGCGCCCTCGCCCGAGCTTTCGTGGCCAAGGCGGTCCTGGGCGTTCCCACCACCAGCGCCCTGATCGAGCGCCTCGACGTCGACAAGTCCCTGCGTCGCATCCTCGGCTGGGAGCGACGCTCGCAAGTTCCTTCCGAAGCCACGTTTTCCCGGGCGTTCGCCGAATTCGCGCGCGGCGCGCTGCCAGACAAGATCCACGCCGCGCTGATCGAGCGTGCGCTCGGGGGACGCATCATCGGGGCGATCGCGCGCGACGCCACCGAGATCGAAGCGCGCGAGAAGCCGGTCCACAACACGGCCAACGACGGCAAAGACGATCCCCCGGCGCCCGATAATCCCGCGCCGCCGCGCAAGCGCGGACGTCCACGCAAGGGCGAACAGCGTCCGAGGCCGGAGCCGACGCGTCTCAAGCGGCAGGTCACGCAGAACCTCAGCCAGATGCTCGCCGACCTGCCCACCGCCTGCGACGTCGGCTGCAAGAAAAACAGCAAGGGCTACAAAGAGACCTGGACCGGGTACAAACTCCACATCGACGTGGCCTGCGGCCAAATCCCAGTCTCCTGCGTGCTGACCTCGGCCTCCGTCCACGACAGCCAGGTCGCCATTCCCTTGATGACCATGACGAGCGCCCGCGTCTCCTATCTCTACGATCTCATGGACGCCGCCTACGACGCCGCCGCGATCCACGACCAGAGCCGGACGCTGGGCCACGCTCCTATCGTCGACCGCAACTTTCGCGCCGACCACCAAGCCAAGGCCGAATGGGGCCGCGAAGTCGAGCGCCTGAAGCTCATCCACATGCCCGACTTCGACGACCTGATCTACGATTTCCGCACCATGGCCGAACGCGTCAACGCCCGTCTCAAAGACGAGTTCGGCGCCAGATTTCTCCGCGTCCGCGGCGCACTCAAGGTCAAATGCCATCTCATGTTCGGCATCGTCGCGCTCGCCGTCGATCAGATCATCCGTGTCGTCGACTACAGGACCGCCCCTGCCTGACCCAGCCAGGTGCACCCGCCCGGCGCAGGAAAATTCACCTCGCTCAGGGTATTATGCAAGAAGCTCACAAGTTTGACCAATTCCCGCTGACGATCTCCGGCGGTTGGGAGCACTGGAAGCAGTCGGACCCAAGCAGCACCTTCCCCAACGGCTTCCAGTCGATCGCTGGCTATAGTGTACCCGGAACCATCACTGGAAACAAACTGTTTCCCACCACTTGGATCAGCTATACCACCTACGCCGACAACAGGATCGTGAACGTCTTCTTCTTCGGCGCTAAATATGCCGTCACCCCGCAGATCGACGTGACCGCCGCCTTCTATTACCTGGAGCAGAACAACTACAATTCCTCGACCACGCCTTGCGCATGCGCGAACGCCACCTTCATCCCGAACCGAACGGGCAGAAGTTTACCGTCACCCGCCTCAACAACGGCGCTTGCGCAGGCTCCAGGACTCCATTTCGTTCCTGATCGATTATCGGCCGGTCAAGCGTGTCGACCTCTATGCCGGCGTGATGATCTCGAACGTCTATGGCGGCCTCGCCAACGGCTACCAGGAGACCCAGTTAATCGCCCCGACGGCCGGCCTGCGCATCAAGTTCTGACCCGTTACTCCCGACGGGCGAGACCGGCTGGCGCAGGACGCGCCAGCCACATTTTTTGTTCGGGCGGCGAGTGCCGCGCCGGGGCGCGGCGTCTCGACGCCTTCTTCGGCGCCGGGCTTTGCGAACGTCGTGGCTGCTGCCAGGCTCGTCGGCGATCAGAATATCGAGATTGTTGACGAGCGGGCGACGCCTAACGCCGGCCAAAACCGAATTTCGCGAAAGCGCTGGAATTTGCGCGGTCGCGCTCGTATTATTTCAGGCGGCGCGATCGCGGCGCGCCGGGCTGCTTAGAAGTCGAGGGCGCCATGGCTGAGAGCGGCAAACTCGCAGCGGAGGAAATCACGCCCCGTCAGCCGATCGAAGCCGACTATCTGATCATTGGCGCCGGCGCGGTCGGTATGGCCTTCGCCGACACGCTTCTCAGCGAAACGCAGGCGACGATCGCGCTCGTCGACCGGCGCCATCGCCCCGGCGGCCACTGGAACGACGCCTATCCGTACGTTCGTCTCCATCAGCCGTCCGCCTATTATGGCGTCAACTCGTGGCCGCTGGGCTCCGGCGAAAAGGACGAAACCGGGCTCAACAAAGGCTTCTATGAGCTTGCATCCGGTCTCGAGGTGCTGAACCACTTCGATCAGGTCTTGCAGCGACGGTTCCTGCGCTCCGGCCGCGTCCAGTATTTTCCGATGAGCGACGTCGGTCCCGATTTGTCGGTCAGTTCCCTGGTGTCGGGCGAACGCCGGCTGGCCAAGCCGCGCAAGGTGGTGGACGCAAGCTACATGAAGTTTTCGGTCCCGTCCGCGCGCCCGCCTCAATATGCAGTGGCGGCGGGCGTCGCCTGCGCGCCGCCGAACGATCTGCCGCGCCTGGCGCATGCCTACGGCCACTATGTCGTGGTCGGGGCCGGGAAAACGGGAATGGACGCTTGCGTCTGGCTCATAGAGAACGGAGCGGATCCGGACCGGATCCGCTGGATCATGCCGCGCGACTACTGGCTGTTGGACCGCGCCGGGGTCCAGCCGGGCAAGGAGTTTTTGGCCCTCCTCGCGCGCAGCGTCGCCGATCAGGTCGATGCGCTGGCCAAGGGGCGATCGGTCGATGACGTGTTCGTCCGCCTCGAGGCATCCGGCGTCGTCAAACGGATCGACGTCGCTCAGAAGCCCACGGCCTACCATTGCGCGGTTATCGGAGAGGGCGAACTTGAACTTCTGCGCCGCATCCGCGACATCGTTCGCCTCGGCCGCGTGATCCGAATCGACGCCGATCAGATCGTCCTTGAGCTCGGCGCCGTCGCCGCAAATCGAGATTGTCTCTACATCGACTGCTCCGCGTCGGGGATCACGACGACGCCGCCCAAGCCGGTGTTCGAAGGGAATCGGATCACCTTACAGATGGTGCGGCTATGCCAGCCTACTTTCAGCGGAGCGCTGATCGCCCATGTCGAAGCCGCCTATCAAGACGAAGCGGAAAAGAACCGCATCTGCACGCCTGTTCCCCCGCCGGACACTCCTGCCGATTGGGTGCGCCTGATGGCGACCGAACTCGCCAATCGAGCCTGTTGGGCGGCGAATGAGGAGATCCGCGGCTGGCAGGCGCGGGCGCGGCTCGACATCTTCGTGAGGCAGATTGCGGCGCTGAAGGGGACCGAAACCGAGGTGATCGAGCATCTCGGACGCTACGGAAAGCTTGCAGGTCCGGCGGCGGCCAACGCGTCCTTGTTGTCGGTGAACTGAGGCCCGCGAACACCCGCCCTTTGGCCCTACCCCAGCGAGGGAACCCAGCCGTGGATTTTGTCACGATACATAACGGGCCGATTGCTTTGAACGTCGCGGTCGAGGGCGAAGGGAAGCTGATCGTCTGCGTCCATGGGTTCCCCGAGCTCTGGTATTCGTGGCGACATCAGATCGATCGCTTCTCGGCCCGCGGTTACAAGGTGGCGGCGCTGGACGTGCGCGGCTACGGCGGAAGCTCGAAACCGCTTGAGATCTCAGCTTACAGCATGAGGAATCTCGCCGCCGACGTCGCGGCGGTCATCGACCGGCTCGGGGACGGCGCCGCCATTCTTTTTGGCCATGACTGGGGCGCCCCGATCGTCTGGAACACAGCGCTCATCTACCCCGAAAAGGTCACGGCGGTCGCGGGCCTGAGCGTCCCCTACGTCCCGCGCGGCGAAACGTCCTTCATCAAATTGGCGCGGTCGCTTTATGCAGGCAGGTTCTTCTATCAGCTCTATTTCCAGGAAGAAGGCATAGCCGAAGCCGAGTTCGAGTCCGACATCTCCACGGCGTTGCGAAAGCTCTATTTCGCGGCTTCGGGCGACGCTCCGCTCGACGCATTGCTGGCGGCGAAGCCCGCGGACGCAAGGTTGCTGGACGGGATGGCGGACCCGTCGCCATTCCCGGCCTGGATGAGCGAAGCCGAGCTGAAAGTCTATGCTGACGCCTTCCGGGCCGGCGGTTTCCGCGGTCCGCTCAACCGCTACCGGGCGCAGGAGATCGATTTCGTCGACATGGCCGACTACGCCGGCAAGCCGGTGACCCAGCCCTCCTACTTCATCGCCGGCGAGCGCGACCCCGTGCGCCGGTTCATTCCCGGACTTGACCTTTACCAGATCGCGGGCGCGGCCTGCTCCGACTTCCGCGGCTCGGTGATCCTACCGCGCGTCGGGCACTGGGTGCAGCAGGAGGCCCCCGAGGCGACGAACGCGGCCCTGGAGGCCTTTCTCGCTCAAGTCTAGAGCGCCGGACGTTCATCTGAATCCATCCCGGCGGCAGCGAGGCAGTTTTTGGATTCGTCGGGCTCGGGGGCCAGGTCGACGCGATCGTTCCCGGCGCCTTGGCCGACCTCCCCATCGTCGACGGCGACCCTTTTCGCGACGTCGGCGTGCTCCAACACGACGGCGCCCAATGCCGGCGATCATGAAGGGCGGGACGTTCAGGTCGCTGTAGTCGAGATTGCGGCCGGCGCGCTAGCGGAGTTGGCCGACTGAATGCGGCAACCGGGAAACGGCCGCCCAAGGACACAAACGGAGGAAATTGTCATGAAAACGCTCAAGATCGGCGATGTCACCGTGACCAGCCTCATTGAGCGAGACGGTCCTTGGCGCACGCCAGAGTATATGTTCCCAGCCTACGATCCAGAGATCGGGCGCCTGCGTCTCGCTGAACTCGACCCCATCGTGTTCGATTCCGTAAGCGGCCGGATGGTGATCACCTACCAGACGTTCCTCGTGCGCACGCCGAGGCATACGGTATTGATTGATACTTGCACCGGCGAGGACAAGGGCTATCAGGCCCCCTATGACTTCCCCAAGCAGCCCTGGCTCGACAATTTCCGTGCGGCGGGCTTGCGCTTCGAGGACATCACGCACGTCTTTTGCACGCATCTGCATTTCGACCATAGCGGCTGGAATACGATGCTTCGCAATGGCCGATGGACGCCGACTTTCCCGAACGCGAAGTACATATTTCACAAAGGCGAGTACGCCCATTGGGAGGCGGTAACTTCGCGTGAGCTCCTGCCGCCGGGGATTCTCAAGGGGAGCCAGCCGGGGAACTCATGGAGCTATAATTGCCGGCCGATCGTGGAGTCGGGACAGGCGCTGCTCGTCGACGATACCTTTCAGCTCGACGACTGCTTTACCCTGACGCCGACGCCTGGCCATTCGCCATGCCATTGCTGCGTCAATATTCGCTCGCGGGGCCAGCAAGCCGTGGTGACCGGCGACATGATGCATCACGCCCTACAATGCCGGGAGCCTGACTGGTCGACCGTCTTTGACATTGATCCCGTTCAAGCCGCGCTGTCGCGTCGGCGCTTTTTGGGGCAGGTAGCCGACACCGGCGTGTTTGTCCTCCCGATCCATTTTCCCGACCCGACCACCGGCCTGATCGCGGCGGACGGCGAGCGCTTCCGGTATACCTTCGTTCGGTAAGGGCGACTTTCGGGCTCATCGCCGGGGTCAAGACTTGTCGGCATTTGCCTGGCGAAAATCAGAAATTCGTGGTAATTTGACGGGTCGTCAGGGTCGCCAGACCTGGGCGGCGGTGAAAGAGCAAAGAAAGTTTTTTAGCGTTGGGAGTCGCTATAACCCATTGAAAAGGCGAAATCCGGCCAAGAGAATCCAAGAAAATCCAAGCCTTTTCTTTTGATTTCCTTTGGCCGGCTTGGCTCGGCTTGGCTGGATTTTGTTAAATTTGCGGTTGGCTTGGAAAGGTCGCCATAATACATAATGTCATCGCCAAAAAGGACCACGGCGCCGTCCGCTTCTGGACGGGCCAACTTTCCAGAAGGAACCCGCATGGACCTCAAACTCAAAGGCAAACGAGCACTGGTGACGGGAAGCACCGCGGGCATCGGCGCGGCCATTGCCGCAGAGCTTGCCCGCGAGGGAGCCAGCGTGATCGTCAACGGCCGCGCAGCGGCAGGGGTGGAGAAGGCGGTCGCGGCGCTCAAGACCGAGACCGGCGGCGATCTGATCGTCTTTGCGGGCGACCTGGGGACGGCCGCGGCGGCCGAAGCGCTCGTGCGCCGCCATCCCGAGGTCGACATCCTGGTCAACAACCTAGGCATCTTCGAACCCAAGCCGTTCGAGGACATCCCGGACGCCGACTGGATGCATTTCTTCGAAGTCAATGTCCTGAGCGGGGTGCGCCTCGCCCGCGCCTATCTGCCGGCGATGAAGCGCGCCAACTGGGGCCGGATCATCTTCATTTCCAGCGAGAGCGCGCTGCAGATTCCCGTCGAGATGATTCACTACGGCATGACCAAGACGGCGCAGATCGCGGTCGCCCGCGGACTGGCCGAGGCCGTCGCCGGAACGGGTATCACCGTCAACAGCGTGCTGCCCGGCCCGACCAAATCGCGCGGCGTCGTCGATTTCGTCGCCGCCGTCGGCGGCGGGGCCAGCTTCGACAAGTACCAGACCGAGTTCTTCCAGAAGATTCGCCCGACGTCGCTCCTCAAGCGCTTCGAGGAGCCGGAAGAAATCGCCTCGTTCGTGACCTACCTCGCAAGCCCGCTTGCCTCTGCGATCACCGGCGCGGCGCTGAGAATCGACGGCGGCGTCGTCAAAAGCGCCTTCTGACGAGTTTACAATCGCTATATGTTTTTATAGTCCCTTTTTTTCAGGCGGCCAGGGAACTTTCTCCCGTTAAGCGCGCTGCGGCCATTGGCGCAGCCACGGGCAGGGCGCGGGAAATGGCGAAGTTGGGGCAAGCCTGCGGTCTGGACGATGATCCGCTTGTGCTCGCTGCGACCGCGGACATGTTGCGCGAGCTGGGTCATGAGCCGATCGAAACCACGTCCGCAAAGAAGGCGCTCGAGATTCTGCGGGCGGGAGAACGGCCGGACCTTGCAATCCTTGACTACGCAATGCCCGACATGTCCGGCTCGGTGTTGGCGGACTTGGTCCACAAAATCTATCCCGGATTGCCGCTGCTTTTGGCGACCGGCTACTCGGAGCGGGAACAGGCGCGGGGAAGCCTGCCGAGGCTCGACAAGCCTTAGACACTAGCGGAATTGGCTCGCCAGATTGGATTGCTTGCGCCGACCAAGGAGCCAATCGCCAGGTGAGAATGGACGTTCGGACTCGGGCTTGTCAGAAACCCGAACTTGAGGCACGCTTTCCGTTGGCTCCGCGGTCATCGCCGAACGCCCCGGTCAAGAGACCAAAGTGGCGCGCGATTTGGCGGCAATCCGGGGGATGCGCGATGTCGACGATGAAGCATTTTGCGGCGCTAGCCATCTTGTGCATAAGCGCGTCTTTGCCGGTTCTGGCCCAAGAACAAAAACCGGAAAACTCCCAGGAACGCTCTCAAGAACGCTATGTGCCGCGGTTGAACACCTTGATGATGGTGTCACAACTCGGACATTTCAAGTTATGGTACGCGGGCGCTGTTCAAAACTGGCCGCTGGCCAATTATGAATTGACCCAAATCCGAGCCAATATTGTTGATGCGAACAAGTTTTATTTGAATAAATCGCAATCAAATATGTCGATGATCACGCCGCCGGCCGACGACCTTGACGAGGCTATCAAGGCCAAGGACAGCGCGAAATTCGTCAAGGCCTTTTCCAAGCTGACCGCCGCCTGCAACTCGTGCCATGAGGCGACCGGCTTCGGATTCATCAAGATACGCGATCCGCGATTGTCGCCGATCGAGACCTCGCCGTTCAGCGACGAGTCGTTCTCGGGCAAGTGACAGGTGGGGGTCGGGGCGCCGGCAGTTCGAACAGCCGTCCCGAGGCGGGCAGGGCATCGCTGACGCCCGCGAGCCGCAGGCAATGCCACGCCATCGCGTGGTTGCTGGAGGTGACCGGAACGCTAGCGAGGCGCTCGAGCTTCGCCGCCGCCTCGGCGACGCGCAGACTGGTGCAGGAGACGAAGACCGTCTCGACGCCGGGCGCTTCGGCGAGGCGGACCGTCGCCGCCTCGATCGAGGCGACCGAAATGCGCGCCGCGTCGCGATCGTCGCGGCGGTCGAAGGTGGCGGCGGCGGCGATGTGGATTCCGCGGGCGCGGAAACTGGCGATCAGCGACGCGTTGATCTCGGGCGCGTAAGGGGTCAGGAGCCCGATCGACTTGGCGCCGAGCGCTTTGAAGGCGGCGAGCGCGGCGGTGACCGGGGTCGTGCAGGCGACGTCAGGACGGCTTTTACGGATTTCGGCGAACACGGCCTCTTCGCCGAGCGTCATCGTCGCGGACGTGCAGCCGAACGCGACGACGTCGAGCGGCAGGCCCGGCAGGATCAGGGCGACGCTGGGCGCGATCCTCGGCCCGATCGCGCGAAGGGTGTCGGGCCGGATCTCGGCGTCGTTGAAGAGGCGCGAACTCGTAGAAACCGACGCCGGGCAGGCCGATGAGGGCGCGGAACTCGTGCTCCATCGTCTGGTCGGTCGCCAACACCACGAGGCCGATCGCCGCGCGCCACGCGAGGCCGCGGTCGAGCTCGGACGGCAGAACGCCGAGATCGATCGTCGTCGGAACCACGCCGGCAAGGTTGAGAGACATGGCTAGGCTCGCTTCTGTCAGGCGGCCATGAGGCCGTCCATGGGGATGGCCGGCGTGCGGCCGGCGATGATGTCTGCGGCAATGCGCGCCGAGCCGTGCGACATGGTCCAGCCGATGTGGCCATGGCCGCAATTAAGGATGAGGTTATTGAACCGCCGCCGGCCGATGAGCGGAAGATTGGTCGGAGTCATCGGCCTGAGGCCCGCCCACATTTCCGCACGATCGTACTCAGCGCCGTCAGGGAAGAGCTCCCGCGTCACCCGCTTCATGAACGCGAAGTCCGACGCTTTGTGGCTTGCATCGTAGCCGGCGAACTCGGCGGTCGCGGTCACGCGCAGGCGGTCGCCAAAGCGAGAGATGGCGACGAGGTTATGCTCGTCAAGACAGGCGATCGTCGGCGGCGATTTCGCCCCGCCGATGGGGATAGTCAAGGAATAGCCCTTGATCGGATAAATGGGCAGGCGAATGCTGAGAGTTCGCGCAAGAATGGGGCTCTCGGCGCCGAGCGCCAGAATATAGGCGTCGGCGACGAACGGCCCGCGGCTGGTCAGGGCTCGGGTCACCGTCTCGCCGGCGCTCTCGAGCTTGTCGACGGTCACGCTGGTGACGATTGCGCCGCCGCGTTCGACGATCCGGGCACCGAGCGCGCGAGTGAATTTGGCGCAATCCCCGGTCTCGTCGGTTGGGCACAAGATGGCGCCGGCAATCTCCTCCTTGGCGTGGGCCAAGGAGGGCTCGAGCGCGATCACCTGGTCGCGCGTGAGCACCTTGATCGACTGCCCGTCCGATTCGAGCAGCTTCATGTGCTCGACGCCTTCGTCCAGCGCTTGCTGGCTGCGGTGCATATAGAGGATGCCCCGCGTGTTGCGGTCGTAGTCGATCGCCTCCTCGGCGACGACGCGGTCGAGCACCGTTTGCGAATAGGCGGCGAGCCGATGCTTGAGCAGGGTGTTGCGGCGCGCCTTGGCTGGCGTGCATTCCTTAAGGAAGCCCCAGGTCCACGCGTAGAGCCGTGGATCGGCGGAGAGCCTGAAGCGCAGCGCCTGGTCTTTGAGCATCAGCGACTTGACCAGGATGATCGGCGCGCGCGGGGAGGACCAGACGAAGGAATGGCCGGGCGCGATCATGCCGGCGTTGCCCCAGCTCGCGCCGGCGGCGACTTCGGGATTGCGTTCGATGAGCACGACCTCGTGGCCATCCCGCTGGAGCTGATAGGCGGTCGTGACGCCGACCACGCCGCCGCCGAGCACCACTATGCGCATGGCCGTCAGTCAACCACGGCGCGGGAAAATAGGCAAAGCCGGCCCTATCCAACCCTCTCCCGCAAAGGGCGTCGAGAGACGGACGTCTTTCCGCGCCCTATGTGGGAGAAGGGGATCGCGAGCGCCGACGAGTCTCCAGTCTCACCCGAGCTTGGCGCAGAACGCCTCGAACTTGGCCTCGGTCGCGAAGGATTTTTGCGCTCCGTGGCGGGTGACCGAGAGCGCGGAATAGCGGGTCGCCTTTTCCAGCGCCGCATCGAGCGCAAGGCCGGAGGCGAGGTAGCGGGCGAAGCTGCCGATGAAGGCGTCGCCGGCGCCGGTGGTGTCGACCGCTTGAACCTTGACCGGCGGGATGCGCTGCGCGCCCTCGCACGTCGCGAGCAGCGCACCCCGCGGGCCAAGCGTCACGATGACCGTTTCGACGCCCTGCTTGACCAAGCTTTGCGCGGCGGTTGAGACCTCGTCTTCCGATTCGATCGGCATGTCGGTCAGGATGGCGAGTTCGGTCTCGTTGGGGATGAGGAAGCTCGCCTGCGTGACGACGCCCATGTCGAGGTTGCGGCGGGCGGGCGCCGGGTTGAGCACGGTTCTCACGCCGTTCTCACGGCCGAAGCGAATCGCCGCATAGGCGGTTTCAAGCTGGATCTCGAGCTGAAGCAGGATGAGATCGCACCGCTTCAGCGCCTCGCTCGCTTCGTCAACGTCGGCGGAGCTCAGGTCGCCGTTAGCGCCGGCGACGATGAGGATCGCGTTGTCGCCGGAGGCCTCGTCGACCAAAATCGTCGCGGTGCCGGTCGATTGGTTCGGAATGCGCCGGACGTGATGAGTGTCGATTCCGAAACTATGAAAATTGTCAAGCGCGCTACCGCCCAGCGTGTCATCGCCGAGATTCGAGACCATGACGACGCCGGCGCCCAGCTTGGCCGCGGCGACCGCCTGGTTGGCTCCCTTGCCGCCGAAACTCGTTTCGAAGTGCTTGGCAAGGACGGTCTCGCCCCAAACTGGCATGCGCTCGACCGTGGTGGTGAGATCCATATTGGTCGAGCCGACAACTCCGATGCGCGGACGCTTGGTCAATGGCGCTTGCTCCTTCCGTCGAATCACAATTGTGGGGCTAGCTCCTTTTATGAGCACGATTGCCAAAACTAGCCAGCTCAGAGCCGAAGCGCGCCTTTAGGAGGCGCCGAGCTCGGCGGACTGCCGCCACAGATTGACGCCGCCTTCGACCGCGTGGCGGTCGATCTCCTTGAGTTCCTCGGCGGCGAACGAAAGGTTGTCGAGCGCCTTGACGCTGTCCGTCACCTGCTCGGGGCTGCTCGCGCCGATCAGCGCTGACGTCACCCGCTTGTCCCTCAGCGTCCACGCCAGCGCCATCTGGGCGAGCGTCTGGCCACGGCGCCTCGCGATCGCGTCGAGTTGGCGCGCCCGCTCAATATTCTCAGGCGTCAGCATCGCCTTGTTGAAGAAATGGCTGGCGGTCGCCCGGCTGCCGGCTGGAACCCCCTTCAGGTATTTGTCGGTGAGCAAGCCCTGCGCGAGCGGCGAAAAGACGATCGCGCCGACGCCCTCCGTTTCGAGCGTATCGAGCAGGCGGTCGTCCTCGATCCAGCGGTTGATCATCGAATAGCTCGGCTGGTGAATGAGGCAGGGCGTTCCGAGCTGCTTGAGGATCGCGACCGCCTCCTTGGTTCTGCGCGAATTGTAGGAGGAGATGCCGGCATAGAGCGCTTTGCCCTGGCGCACCGCGGAGTCGAGCGCGCCCATCGTCTCCTCGAGCGGCGTCTCGGGGTCGAAGCGATGGGAATAGAAGATGTCGACATAGTCGAGGCCCATTCGCTTGAGGCTCTGGTCGAGGCTCGAGAGCATGGTTTTGCGGCCGCCCCACTCGCCGTAGGGCCCCGGCCACATCAGATAGCCAGCCTTGGTCGAGACGACGAGCTCGTCGCGAAGCCCACGAAAGTCGCGGCGCAAGATGTCGCCGAACGCGATCTCGGCCGAGCCCGGCGGGGGCCCGTAATTGTTGGCGAGGTCGAAATGAGTGATTCCGAGATCGAACGCGCGGCGGCAGATCGCGCTCTTCGAATTGGGGGACTTGCCGAAGCCGAAATTGTGCCACAAGCCCAGCGAGATAGCGGGCAGCTTCAGCCCGCTCACGCCGCAGCGGTTGAAGGGCATCGTCTCGTAGCGGGTCGGCGAAGGCGTATAGGGCATGGGCGGTCTTGGGTCCGGCGGAAGGTCGAGATTCGTTTGGGATAGAGGATCGTCAGTTCAGGCGGGTAAAGCCGTCCGCGCTCCAGGTTTCGCTGCCGACGCCGTGATGGAGGAAGAACAGGCCCTCGGGATCATATTTGTCCTTGACCGCGCGAAGCCGAGGGTAATTTTCGCCCCAGAAGGCCTCCTGCCAGTTCGGCTGGAAGAAGTCGGTTTCCCAGACGTACGACGCGACGCTCGGCAAGAGCTTTCGGATAGCGTTCATCGACGCCTCGACGGCCTCAGCCTCGGTGCGAGCCGCCGCTACGTCCGGCTCGTGCCCGGAAAAGCCGGGATAGGCGGGCTGCCCCCATGCGCCGCTGAGCGCCAGCGCGAAGGCGTCGACGACAGCCGGATTCATCGCCGTGTCCTTGGCCGTGGCGATTGTTTCCGCCGACGCGCCCGCAAGCCCCTTGTTGAAATGCAGCGCCACGCCCAGATGCTTCGCCGCCGCAAATAGCGCATCAGCGAGGCTTTTCCGCCGGTCCGCTTCGAGGAGCGAAGCGGGCAGCCAAGCGGATTGGTAGGCGTACCAGAACGCTCCCGCCTCTTCGAGGTTGCTGGCCCAGAAGACGTTGTCCGCCGGCGCATTCTGGCGATCGTCGGCGAGGACCACGCCCGGAATCTGCTTGAGCGCGGACGGGTCCCAGCGGCGCCGCGCCGGTCCGGCGAAGACCCTCGGCGCCGATACGACGGTGAAATCCTGCGGCGAAGCGGCGACCCAATCGAAGAACGGTTTCCACACCGCCTCCGCCTGTTGATGATCAAGGCCCTGGAAGGCCATCGAAATCGCGACGGCGCCGCGCCCGATCAGGATCTGCTCGCCCCAGTGCGGATTGAAAAGCGCCTCGGCGTAGAATTCGACGATTTTTGCGATCAGGCGGCGATAGGCCTCGTCTGACCCCGCCCTGATGGTCGCGAACACGCCGCCGAAGAATTCGGGCAGCGGGTGCGTCTTGAGAGTCACGCGCGTGACGACGCCAAATCCGCCGCCGCCCCCTTTCAGCGCCCAAAAGAGGTCGGGATTCGAGCAGGCGTTGACGACCCTGACCTCGCCGTCGGCGGTCACGATCTCCGCCTCGATCAGACTCGCCGCAGCCAGGCTGTAGCCCTTGGAGTAACTGCCGAAGCCGCCGCCAAGGATCAGGCCGGCGACGCCGACCGTCATGCAGCCGCCCCCTTGCACATAACGCCCGGCCTTGGTCGTCACCTCGTTATAGGCTTGCGCCCAGATCGCGCCCGGCTCGATCGAAACCGCCGGTTGCGGTTCAGCTCGTCCTTCGCATCCCGCGCCAAGGAAGGCGTCGTGAGTAACGATCGCGTTCATGTGACGCGTCCAGATCAGCAAGGAGTCGGCTGCGTTCGACGTTCCCTGATAACTGTGGCCGCCGCCCTTGACCACGACCCGCAGATTGTTCTTGCGGGCGAAATCGACCGCCGCGACGACGTCCTGCTTGGTCTTGACGGCGACGGCGTAGGCACTTGGCTGCGAGGTCCAAGCCCCGACCCAGCCGAGCGACTGGGTCAGCGCGATCTCGTCCCCGAGGTAATAGGGATTCTTGAGCTCCTTGAAGACTTCGGCGCAAGTCGCGTCCGAGGATGCGCCGACACAGGCAGCGAGCGGCGAGCGCACCTTGATGAGGCGTCCCTCCACTTCGCGGTCGAGCTGATCCCAGCTTTCGTCCGACGGCCATGCCGGATCGCTAGGACGAACGCGCGATTTCGGCTGAACCGCGGCCGACGCGCCGCGCGCGAGGCCGCTCATGAATGGAAGTCCGGCGAGGATCTCAAGCAGGCGCCTCCGACTCATTCGTTTTGCCATTCGCTGCTCCATGGCCGCCGGACAGTCGGCTCTCTAGCCCGTCGGCCGGAACCTATTCAAGGCGCCCCGGCGCGTTCGATTTCAGCCAAGAGCGCGTCGGGCAATTCGATCTCGGCGATGGCGTGGCGCCGCCCCGGAATATGAACGCCAAGCTCCGCGAGCCGGTCGAGCTGAAACCTGAGCCGCTGCGGAAAGTCAGGCGCCAGCAGCGCGGGCGCGATCGCGACGACCGTCAGGCCGGCGCCCGGCGAGCGATCGCCTGACGTGAACGAAGGCGCGTCAAGGGCCCAGTTCGCGCCCGTAAGTCCGGCGGCAAGCACCTCGACCATCAAGGCGATATTTGCGCCGCGGGCGCCGCCAAACGCGAGAAGTGCGCCGCGCATCGCCGCGCGCGGATCGGTGGTCGGGCGCCCATCGGCGTCGACCGCCCAGCCCGGGGGCAAGGACTCGCCGCGATCAGCGTAACGCCTAAGCTCGACAAAGGCGGTCGCGCTGGAAGCCTGGTCGATGAGCAGCGGCGGGCCTTGGTCGAGCGGCGCCGCGAATGCGATCGGGTTCGTGCAATAGACGGGCGTCTTCGCCCCGGCGACCGTCATAAGCGCCGGTCCGCTCGTCGCAGCGAGCGCAATGAGTCCGGCCTCGGCAAGACGGCGCGGGTAGTAGCCGAGTTCCCCTGTCGTGTAGCTTCCTTCTTGCGCGAACAGCGCGATCCCGAAAGCTCTCGGCGCGGAGGCGAAGATCACCGAAGACGCGATCGAAGCCGACTTGCGCAATCCCGCCTCGCGCGTCGCAATGGATCGCGGCCGGCGCGGGCGAGGTCACGACCGGTTCGGCGTTGCCTACGATGCGTCCCGCCCGCAACGCCATCAGGTAGTCGATGAGATGGGAAAAGCCGATCGAGCTTTTTCCGTGCACCTCGGCGGAGATAGTCGCTCGCGCCAGCGACCGCGCCGCTTCGTCGCTGGCGCCGGCGGCGCGAGCCGCGTCGACGGCAAGGTCGGTCGCCTCCTCGAGGCTCAAGCGCCGGGTCATGCGAACACCGGCTCCATGCGCTTGAGCGTCTCGACCGGCAGATGGCACTTGATGGTGTGGCCGGCGGCGACCGTCCGGGTCGGCGGCATCTCATGGTCGCATAGCTCGCCCGGAACCTCGCGCTTGTGCCCGCAACGCGTCTGGAACGGGCAGCCCTTCGGCGGCGATAGCGCCGAGGGGATCTCGCCCTCGAGCACCACGTGGCGCTTCTTCACCCTGGCGTCGGCGATCGGAATCGCCGATAGGAGCGCTTCGGTATAGGGATGGAACGGGGGCGTGAAGATCTGCTCGGTTGCGCCCATCTCGACGATATGGCCGAGATACATGACGGCGACGCGGTCCGCGAGATAGCGCACCACCGACAGATCGTGGCTAATGAACACCATTGTCGTTTTGGATTCGCGCTGCAGGCTCATCAGGAGCTCGCTGATCGCGGCCTGCACCGAAACGTCGAGCGCCGACATCGGCTCGTCGGCGATGATGATCCGCGGCCGCCCGGCGAAGGCCCGCGCCACCCCGATGCGCTGCTTCTGCCCGCCCGATAATTGCCGCGGCGAGCGGGAGGCGAAGGCGCGCGGCAGCTTCACCAGATCGAGCAGGCGCAGCATGATCTCGCGCCGCTCGGGGTTGTTGGCGCCGATGCGGAACCGCTCCAGCGTGCGGACGATTTGCGAGCCGACCGAATAGCTCGGATTGAGGGTGTCGAACGGATTCTGGAAGATCATCTGGATCGACGAAATGGTCTTGACCGCGCGGCTCTCGACCGGCTGGTTCTGGATCGCCTCGTGATCGAAGATGACCAGGCCCTCGCTCGCCGTCTCGAGTCCGAGCAGCACCTTGGCGAGGGTCGACTTGCCGCAGCCCGACTCGCCGACGATCGCCAAAACCTCGGCCTCGCGGGCTACGAACGAGATGTCCTCGACCGCTTTGACCGCGCGGCTCTCCCGCTTGCGGAGAAGCGCGCTGGCGGCGATGCGATAGTGCTTCTTCAATCGCTCGACGTCGAGCACCGGAGCGCCGATGCTGACCGGCTCGAGCCGCGTCGCGGGCCGTGACGATTGAGCCCAGTCGATTGCCTCGACCCTCAGGCAACGGCTTTGATGGCCGCTCGCGCCCGAAACTTCGCGCATCGGCACGTCGGCCCGATCGCAGAGGCCGTCGACGAAATATCCGCAGCGCGGGCCGAAGTTGCAGCCCCTCGGCCGTTGGTGCGGTAGCGGCAATTGGCCTTGGATGGGGACGAGCGGATTGTCGTTTTTGTTCGTCCCCGGCATCGGCATCGAGCGGAAGAGACCTTGCGTATATGGGTGCCTGACCGCGCCAAATACGTTTCGGACGGCGCCGGTTTCGACCGCCTCGCCGGAATACATCACCGTGACTTCGTCGCAGGTGTCGAGAATGAGCCCGAGATTGTGGGAGATGAACAGGGACGAAGCGCCGGTGCGGGCGGTCAAGTCCTTGACGAGCGCGACGATGCCTGCTTCCACCGTGACGTCGAGCGCCGTCGTCGGCTCGTCGAGGATGAGCAGCTTCGGGTTCGACAGCAGCGCCATCGCGATGACCACGCGCTGCTGCTGGCCGCCGCTGAGCTGGTGCGGATAGGCGCGCATGACGCGGTCCGGGTCAGGCAGACGCACGGCCTTGACCATCTCGACGGCGCGGGCGCGGGCCTCTTTCCTCGAGACCTTGTCATGGATCAGCGGCACTTCCATCAATTGCCGGCCGATCAGCATGGTCGGATTGAGCGAGGCCATCGGCTCCTGATAGACCATTGCGATTTTCGAGCCGCGGATGGAGCGGAGCTCCGGTTGCGAGAAGCTCGCCATATCGCGGCCGTCGAATCGGACCGCGCCGCTCGTGATGCGCCCGGCTCCGGGGAGGTCGCGCATGACGGCGAGCGCGACCGTCGACTTGCCGCAGCCCGATTCGCCGACCAGACCCATCGCCTGTCCGGGCATGACCCGGCAGGAGAAGTCCATGACCGCCGGAATTTCTCCGCCGCGTGTGAAGAACGAAATGCCGAGGCGGTCGATTTCGAGCAGCGGATCGACCATGCGCGCCTCCATCAATCGCGCAGTGACTGCTCGCGCAGCGCGTCGGCGAGCAGGTTCAAGCCGAGCACGAACGACATCAGCGCCAGAGCAGGCGGCAGGGCAGGGTGGACGTAGATGCGCATGAAGCGGCTCAATTCGTTGATCATCGTGCCCCAGTTCGGGCTTTCGGGCGGCATGCCGAGGCCGAAATAGCCGAGCGCGCCGAGCAGGATGGTGGTGTAGCCGATGCGCAGGCAGGCGTCGACGATCAGCGGCCCGCGGGCGTTGGGCAGGATTTCCCACAGCATCACGTACCACGGGCTTTCGCCGCGGGTCTGGGCGGCGAACACATATTCGCGCGTCTTGATGTCGAGCGTCAGGCTGCGCACGATGCGAAAGATGCCGGGCCCGGAGGCGAGCGCGACGGCGACGAAGATGTTGAGCGTGCTGGGGCTCACCTGGATGAGCCCGAACGGGTCGGCGTTGAATACGAAAGTCGCGAACAGCCACCCGCCGGCAAGGAAGGTTAGCGCCAGCCTGACCGCGAGCGCGCCGGGCCGGGCGCGATAGCCGGCGATGAAGAAGACGCCGAACAGCACGATTGGGAAGGCGAAGAAGATCGCCGCCAGCGCATAGGGGATCGGCGTCTCCAGGATACCGGGCGACACCAGCAGGTAGAACAGGAGGATGATCGGGAAGGCCAACACCAGATTGGCCAGGAAGGAGAGCACCGCGTCGATGCGGCCGCCGAAATAGCCGGCCGGCAGGCCGAGCGCTATGCCGACCGCGAGCGCCAGAAGCGTCGCGAGCGGCGCGATGATGAGGACGATGCGAGCGCCGGCGATGACGCGCCCGAACACGTCGCGGGCCAGCTTGTCGCCGCCGAACAGGTAGGGCAGGCCGGAGTGCGGGTCGATCGCGCCCGGCGGCGCGTGCTGCAGTTCCGCGATCTGGCTGAGCGGATCGAACAGCTCGATACGGCTGGCGAAAATCGCCGCGAACAGCCAGAAGCCGACCAGCAGGAGACCCGCGAGTCCGGGCCCGCTCGCAACCACGTGACCGTAGAGCCCGAGCCGGCGGCGAAAGACGAGGCTTGCGCCAAGTACGAGCGCGAGGCTCGCCCAGACGGGAATAAGCTGCACGAGGGTCTTGAGAACGATCTCGCCGGGGTTCAAAAACTGCAAGCGCGCCCCACTAATGCACGCGGATGCGCGGGTTGAGGTAGGCGTAGCCGACATCGGAGATGAGCTGGGTCAAGAGCACCAGGGTCACTGAGACAAGCGAGCAGGCGAGCAGAAGATCGATGTCGTTGTTGCCGGCGGCGTCGACCAGCGCCTGGCCAAAGCCCTGATAGCGGAACATCACCTCGACAATCACCACGCCGGTCAAGAGCCATGGAAAGAGCAGCATGACGACGGTGAACGGCGCGATCAGGGCGTTGCGCAGCGCGTGCTTGAGCACGACCGCGCTAAACCCGAGGCCCTTCAGGCGCGCGGTGCGGATATATTGCGCGTTCATCACCTCGATCATCGAGGCGCGGGTCATGCGGGCGACATAGCCCATGCCGTAGATCGCAATCGTGGCCACCGGCAGGGCGAAGTTATAAAAGGTAATGTGGCCCTCCGTGGCCGAGGCCGCCGAACCGTTGAGCCAGCCGAGCCAGGCAGCAAAAATGATCGTGAGCACCACGCCCGACACGTATTCGGGCGTCGACGTGGTCGCGATCGAGATCATCGACAGGGTTCGATCGGTTCGCGACCCTTCCCGCATCCCGGCGATGACGCCGATCGCGAGCGCGGCCGGGACCATGACCGCAAGCACCCAGAACATGAGAATCCCCGTCGCCTCGAGCGCCGGCCCCAGCTTGTGGGCGACCTTGACCTTGAACTTGGTCGAACAGCCGAGATCGCCCTGGAGCACCCCGGAAAACCTCGGCGTCTTTGGCTCGTCGCAGAAAGAGAAGCGCGGCGCCGCGACGCCCGTCGCCGGGTCGATGCTGGGCTGCTTCGGCCAAATTCCGAGCCAGGCGGCGTAGCGAACAAGAAAGGGGCGGCGGTAGCCGTTCTTGACCAGCCAGCTCTCCAGTTCCTGGTCGGACGCGTGCATTTCGGTCTGGCTGATCGCGAGCTTGCGCAGGTTCGGCTCGAGATTGACGAGATAGAAGACCACTAGCGTCAGACACAGCATCGTCAGCAGCATCGCTCCGAGCCGACGAGCCACGAACGACGCCATCGTCCCGTTCCTCCTTCCCGCTCAAAGCGCCGCCCTATCGCGCCCTCACGGAGCGAATCGGCCGGCGGCTTCAAGCCTCTCGGCGCCAAGTCTCAGGCGTTCAGCCATACGCGCTCGAGATGGGTCTCGTAGAGGGGATGCATGCCGTAATCCATCACCTCTGGAGTTCGGTGGTTGTAGAGCGTCAGCCAGTAGGGCTGGATGATGACGCCCGAATCCTGTAGGATCTGCTCGAGGTCCTTCATCACCACCTTGCGGGCCTTCGGATCGGGAATCGCCAGCGCCTTTTCGAGCGTGGCGTCGAATTCCGGGTTGGAATAGGCGCTCTCGTTCCAGGCTTCGCCCGTGCGGTAGGCAAGCGCGAGGACCTGAACGCCGAGGGGGCGCATGTTCCAATCGGTGATCGAATAGGGATATTTCGTCCAGTCGTTCCAGAAGGTCGAGCCCGGCAGAACCGTCCGCTTCACCTTGAAGCCCGCTTCGCGCAGTTGCGCCGCGATCGCATCGCCGGAGTTCTTGTAATATTCCTCGTCGCTGGTGATGAGGTCGTGCTCGAATTCGATCTGGCCTGCGTCGGTCATCAGCTTTTTGGCGCCGGCGATGTCGCGGGTCTTCTTCGGCAGCTCCGCATATTCCGGGTGGATCGGCGCGACGTGGAAGTTCTCGCCGACTGTGCCGTGGTCTTCGATGCCGAGTTTGAGGATCGTCGCGTTGTCGACCGCCATCTGCAGGGCGTTGCGCACCCGCTGGTCGTCGTAGGGCTTCTGCTTGACGTTGGTGCGGGCGACGATGGTGGCCGAGGTCTGGACGTCGGAGCGGGTGAGCCCGGCCTTGTCCAGGATCGCGACATAGGCCGCGTCGGTCTTCATCGTGCAGTCGAGCTCCTTCGACTCAAAAGCGCTGACGGTCGCGGAAATGTCAGGGCCGTAGTCGATGAACTCGACGCCATCGAGATGGAACTCGCCACCCCACCACTTACCATTGACGCGGCGCTTGAAGGCCGCCTTCTTCCCGACCTCGAACGACACGAGTTCGAATGCGCCGGTGCCGATCGGGTGCTTGACGAGATCCTTGCCGTCCTTCTCGAAATCGCGATGAACGATCAGCCCAGGATAGTCCGACATGCCGGGAATGATGGTGATGTCGGGCTTCTTCAGCGTGAGCTTGACGGTAAAGTCGTCAACTTTGGTGATCGCGCCGTCCCGCGCCTTCTTGGTTGCGGGGTCGATGAGGGCCGCCATTCGCGCGGCCATCGAATTGCCCTCGACGGACTGATCGCACCAGCGGTTGATGTTGAAGACGACGTCATCGGCATTGAACGCATCGCCATTGTTCCAGGTCACGCCCTTGCGGACGTGGAGGACATATTCGGTCGCGTCCGGGTTGACGTCCCAGGATTCGAGGAGCGCCGGCTCGAAGGTGAACTGGCGGGTGTAAGTGACGAGCGAATCCAGGAACTGGCGCGCGACGTTGCCCATCTCCGGCCAGTCGTAGGTGCGCGGGTCCTTCTGGTCCTTGACGAACATGCCGACCCTAAGGACGCCGCCCTTCTTGGGGGTTTCGGCCAGGGCCGGCGTCGGCGCCACGAGACCGAGCATGCCATAGGCGGTGGCGGTCGACGCGCCGAATATCGTGGCGAGGGCGAGAAACTCGCGCCGATCGATCGAGCCCTCCTTCGCCTGCCGGGCGAAGCCCTGCAATTTCCCCCGCCAAAACCGCTTCCTGACCGATTCGCTAAGCATTGACGTTCTCCTCTTGCCTCGATCTCAACCTGTCGCGCTGTGGGCGCGAATCTTCGTTTCTCGATGTCGGGGTGGGCGCGCCACTAGAGGGAGCGGATGAGGATGCCGGGGTCGCAGCGCCCAAAATCTTGGCGCCGACCGCTGTTCTCGCGCCGGCTCGTGGCTTTGTGACCGCATGGTGGACACGCCTGTACATTTATCGCGGGACGTTAACGCGATCGCAAGAAGCGTGCAACGGCCGAACTGTCTCATCGTAGTCGCTCAAGCCTCGCTCGGCTCTGTCCGCCGGGGGAACGCCAGCCGCATCGATTTCGCGAGCGCTTCGCCGACGCTCAGGCCGCGGCGCGAGCGCAGGTAGTTCTGAAAGTCGTATATGGTCACGCCCGGGCAGACCTCGAATTCGAAGAACGTCGGCCGTCCGTCGGCGTCGATGCGGAAATCGATCGAGAAGAGGTCGCGAAGGCCGATCAGCCGGGCGAGGCGGGCGCTGAAGTTGAGGATGAGCGCGACCGCCCGCCGCGACCGTTCGTCGTCCTCGTCGCGCAGATCGACCATGCGTGGAATGAAGGCGGCCGGGCGCGAGGCGCCGAAGCCGCCGCGCCCGCCCGCGGTGTCGCGCGCGCCCGACAAAGTCTCATTGTCCTTCATGGTCAGAAAGGCCCCGCCGGCCTCGCTCGCCGCGTCCTTGACGATCCGTTCGACGCCGAGCTGATCAGCGAACTCGCCGCCAAGATCGATGAAGCTGACGCGGACGTCGTCGCCCCCGACAAAGGGCTGGACCAGCGCCCGATCTCGGTAACGCTCCCAGATGCGCCGCGCCCGATCGACCGCCTCCGTCCGGTCGCGGCACAGACTGTCGGCGAAGATGCCGATCTTGGCCCCGAGCGTATTCGGCTTGACGAACAGAGGGCCGGAAACGCGCGCCCACTCGCCCAGCGCCGCGATTTCGCTTTCCCCTTCCATCAGCCTGGTCGGCGGGACGGCCAGGCCGGCGGCGGAAGCGAGCGCGAGGCTCGCGAATTTGTCCTGGCACAGATGCGCCGCCGCGGCGGGGCTGCCGAAGCGCGCGAAGCCCTTCAGGCGAGCGAGAGCGGGAACCGAAGAGCCGCGATAGAAGCGCACGCCGTCGGTGAACGCCCATACGATCGTCCGGTCGCGCGCTGGCGCCAGTTCGCGCAGGCGCCCCGGCAAGCCATCGAGCGCGACGAATTCCGCCACGATCCCCTCGCTTCGCAGCGCGCCGCCTATTTCGTCGATGAAAAGAGGCAGGTCGGTCGACTGGGCGAGATAAACGGCGATCTCGGCGGCGACTTCGGAGGAGTAGCCAAACGATTCTAGCCGGCGGCGCGCCGACTCCTCGGTCTCGAACGTGATGATGGCGTTGACGAGCTTCGGGGCGCCGTTCCCGAGCACGGCCCCGTACGGGCTTGCGTCCTCTAGTGCCATTGATCCGGCCGCTCCGCCTTGCGCCGCTGGACGAAATCGGCGAGCTCTTCGTCGATTCCCGGATCGAGCTTCGGCGGTTCGTATTCGGCAAGCAGGCGCTTGGCTCGAGCCGCGGCGCGGGCGGGCGCGTCTTTCATGCCCTCGTCGCGCCATCGCTCGAACGAATTGTTGTCGGCGACGGCGCTCTCCCAGAACGCCGTCTCGTAATTGGCGAGCGTGTGGGCGCAGCCGAAGAAGTGCTTGCCGGGGCCGACCTCGCGGAACGCGTCGAGCGCGATCTGGTTGTCGTCGAGCTTGAGGCCGCCCATCCAGACATGGAGCGCAGCGCAGAAATCCGCGTCCATGATCAGCTTCTCGTAGCCCATCGTGAGCCCGCCCTCGAGCCAGCCCGCCGCATGCAGGATGAAATGCGCGCGGCACTGCACCGCCGCGAGCATCGAGATCGTGCTTTCCTGCATCGCCTGCCCATCGCGCATCTTTAAGCAATATTCGACAACCGCTTCGGGCGTCATCTCGCGACCCTCGCGGGAAGCGAAATATTCGGAAAAGGCGACCGCGTCGCGCGCCTTGCCGCCGATGAGGGTCGAGAGCGGCTGCCCCCACGCCTTCCCGCGCAGGTCCCAGAGCGCGATCTCGATCGCGCCAAACCCTTTGACGACGCGCGCGTCGTCGGTGTTCTGCACGATCTGCCAGGGCGGCACGCAAATGCGCTCGCACGCCGCGATGTCGAGTGCGTCCTTGCCGGCGAGCGCCTCGCCCATGGCGACGATCATGGCGCAAACATTGGTCGAGGGCGCCTCGCCGAGGCCGACGAGGCCTTCGTCGGTCTCGACTTCGACAATCGCTTTGGACGTGCCGGGGTAAAGCCCGCCCGTCCAACAGAACGGCGCCTCGAGGGGAATGTTGACCGGGGTCGCCCGGATGTTCGTGATTTTCACGGCCGCCCTTCGCCGCCTGGCCAGTTCCCGCCTTCCGCAGGATATGGCCGCGATCGGGGCGCAATAAAGTCGATTATTTAGGCGCCCGAACCTGAATTCCGCGGGCTCGCCGACTGTGATATTCCCGCCGCGCGCCGAAGCGTGAGTGAAGCGGCGCGGGGAAATGGAGCAAGCGGTCTTGAAAGTCGACGGACGCCCGTATCGCACGATCTGGCTCAACGCCGACGGCTGGGGCGTCGATATCATCGATCAGCGCTGGCTGCCGCACGAGTTCCGCATCGCGACCCTGCGCAGCGTCGCCGAGGCGGCGATGGCGATCCGCGACATGTGGGTGCGTGGCGCGCCGCTGATCGGCGCGACGGCCGCCTACGGGCTCGCGCTCGCCATGCGCGAGGACCCAAGCGACGCCGCGCTCGACGCCGCGCGCGACCGGCTTGCAGCGACCCGCCCGACCGCGATCAACCTGCGGTGGGCCCTCGACGCGGTGCGCAAACGTCTTGCCCCGCTTGCCCCCCATGCCCGCAGCGACGCCGCCTACGCCGAGGCGGCGCGTATCGCCGACGAGGACGTCGAGATCAACCGCGCCATCGGCCGCAACGGCCTCAAGCTCCTAAGGCGCCTGGCCGAAGGCAAGAAGGCGGGCGAACCGGTCAACATCCTCACCCATTGCAACGCCGGCTGGTTGGCGACGGTCGATTACGGGACCGCGACCGCGCCAATCTACCTCGCGTTGGAGGAGGGCCTCAATGTCCATGTCTATGTCGATGAGACGCGGCCGCGCAATCAGGGCGCGTCTCTCACCGCCTGGGAACTGACCCATCACGGCGCGCCGCACACGCTCATCGTCGACAACGCGGGCGGACATCTGATGCAGCACGGCCTCATCGACGCGGTGATCGTCGGCTCCGACCGGACGACCGCCAACGGCGACGTCTGCAACAAGATCGGCACTTACCTCAAAGCACTCGCGGCGCAAGACAATTCGGTGCCGTTCTATGTCGCGCTGCCGTCGCCGACCATCGACTGGACGGTTCGCGACGGCGTGAAGGAGATCCCTATCGAGGAGCGCGGCGCGGATGAAGTTACTTTCGTCCAGGGCTTGGGCGACGACGGCGCGATCAGGCGCGTCAGAATCGCGCCGGAAGGCGGCCGCGCCGCCAATCCGGCGTTCGATGTCACGCCGGCCCGCCTAGTGACCGGGCTTATCACCGAGCGCGGCGTCGCCGAAGCCTCGCCGCAGGGCCTCAAGGCGCTGTTTCCGGAGCGAACTTAGGGCTGCGGCGCATCTCTGTCCTCGGACCGGCGGTCGAGGTAATGAGCCGAGCATGGATTCGACGCTGGGGGCCCCGTCAATGATTTATCCGCTTGAGGGCTTGAACGTCGTCGAGTTCGAGGGCATCGGCCCGGGACCGCTTGCGGGCCGCATGCTCGCCGACCTCGGCGCCGAGGTGGTCGCGGTCGTTCGTCCGAACAAGGCGGCACTTGGCGATCCGGAACGCCCGCTCTCCGATCAACCGCTTCGGCGGGGAAAACGGATTGTCGCCCTCGATCTCAAGCGTCCGGAAGCGGTGGAGAAGGCGCTTGGCTTCGTCGAGACGGCCGACGCGCTGATTGAGGGCAATCGGCCCGGCGTGATGGAGCGGCTCGGCCTCGGCCCGGCCGACTGCGCCAGGCGAAATCCGCGGCTCGTCTATGGCCGCATGACCGGCTGGGGGCAGGACGGTCCGCTTGCGCAAGCCGCAGGCCACGACCTTAATTATCTGGCGCTGAGCGGCGCGCTGTCGCTCGCTGCCCGCCCGGGCGCGGCGCCGATCCCGCCGCCGACGGTTCTCGGCGACGGGGGCGGCGCGCTCGGCCTCGCCTTCGGCGTCATGAGCGCGGTCTTCGCCGCCGGACGCAGCGGCAAGGGCTGCGTGATCGACTGTTCGATCGTCGATATTGTGGCGAACTTAAGCGGGATAGCGCTCGCGGCGCGCGCCTCCGGACTTTTGGACGGGTCGAGCCCGAGCATGTTCCATGACTCGCCATTCTACGACGTCTACGCCTGCGCCGACGGCCGGTACGTGACCATCGCGGCGCTCGAGCCGCAGTTCTATGCGGCTCTTCTCGAAAAGCTCGGCCTTGCGGACCTCGATCCGAAAGCGCAATACGACCGGGCCGCGTGGCCGGCGCTGAAGGCCCGGTTCCGCGCGCTCTTCGCGAGCCATCCGAGCGCTCATTGGCGAACGCTGCTCGAGGGGAGCGAGGCGTGCTTCGCCCCGGTATTGAGCCTCGCCGAGGCTGGGGCCGATCCGCACAATGCGGCGCGCGGTGTCTACCGGATCGGCGCGAGCGGCCAACTCGCCGCGGCCGCCGCGCCGCGCTTCTTTCCGCTCGGCTGAGACTAGCCCAGGCGAATACAACAAGGACGAAACCGGACGATGTCCAACCGCGCAATGCCCGAGACGATCGTGTTCCCCAATCCCGTTCCGCCGAAGCCCGGCGAAGCGATCGAGGTTCGTCCGGGCGTCTTGTGGGCGCGATTTCCTCTCCCGTTCCGGCTCGACCACGTCAACGTTTATCTGATCGAGGACGGCGATGGGCTTGCGCTCATCGACGCAGGGATCGACAACCCGCCCTCGCGCGCCGCCTGGGAGGCGCTTCTCGCCGGGCCGCTACGGGGGCGCAGACTAACCCGCGTCATAGCCACCCATTTCCACCCCGACCACGTCGGCCTCGCTGGGTGGCTCTGCGAGCGCTTCGGCCTCCAACTGGCGATGAGCGAGACCGAATACCTGATCGCGCTCAACATCCGCCTCGACCCGCAGGGGCTCAAATCGGAGCCCTACCGCTCCTTCTACCGCTCGCATGGGCTGACCGAGGAGAGCACCGAGCTCCTGCTCGGCAATGGGTTGCAATATTTGCGGATGGTCTCCCCGCCGCCGAGGACTTTCTTTCGCCTCATCGCCGAGGAACGGCTCGCGATCGGCGGCCGCGAGTTCGAGGTGATGACCGGTGCTGGCCACTCGCCCGAGCAGGTGATGCTCTATTCGGAAGCCGACAACCTGATTCTTTGCGGCGATCAGGTTCTGGCCAAGATCTCGCCCAACGTCAGCGTCGAGGCGATGGATCCTGAAGGGAACCCGCTTGGCGCCTATCTGCGCTCGCTTGAAACGCTCAAGCGGAGGCTGCCGGAAGACGTGCTGGTCCTGCCCGGGCACAATCTGCCGTTCGTCGGTTTAGGCGCGCGCGCCGACGAACTCATCGCCCATCACGAGGCGCGCTGCGCCGCCATCCTCGAGGCCTGCAAGCAGCGGCCGCAGACGGTCGCCGAACTGGTGCCGGTCATTTTCGGCCGCAGGATCGAGGATCCGCACCAGCTCGTGTTCGCCTTCAGCGAGGCTCTGGCGCATGTGAACATCCTCGTCCGCGGAGGCCGCCTGCGGATCGCGCCGGCCGCGCAGGGACTGGCGCTCGAGGCGGCGTGAGATGCCTCCGGTTTTCCAAGCCAAAGGAAGGAAAAACCAAATCACACGGAAGCAAAAGCAAAGAAAATGGAAGGAAAATCCAAGGATTCTCTTTCCGCCAATCGAGAGATTACAACGGCTTAAACCACGAATCCAGGGACGGACGGGTCCCATTTTCATTTCCGGCCGCCAATTAACGAGTTGCCAAAGCTACTTCGCGCGCCCTGTTCTGTCTCCGTTCGCCGAAAGGCAAAATCCCGATCCGACGACCGCAGGCAGAATATCCCGTCCTTCTGATTATCGCAAACTATTGCTGCTTTTCCACGTCGACCCAATTGTCGCCGCCGCTACCCCTCGTTCAGTCCGGCGCCGCGCTCGCCGAGAAACGCGTTACCCTTGGCCGTGAGCTCAAAAGCCGAGCCTGGATGGTCTTGCGTCGGCTGCACATAGCCCAAAGAAATCAGCCGCTCCAGATCGCGTTTCTGTTCGCTGGTGGACTCGGAATCGTCATGCTCTTCGATGGCGCAGAGCAGCGCGATTTGCGAGTCCGTCAGGTCGTCGTCGGACATTCCGGGCCTCCGGTTCGATCCACGCATCCTAGCCGATCGTCATTAGACTCGCATTGCCGCCGGCGGCGGCGGTGTTGGTGGCGACCGCGCATTCCTCGACCAGCTCGGCGAGGTCGTAGTCCTCGCCGGCGGCGAGGCGGGTGCTTGACAGCGCCTCGAGCCGCACGATCGGCCCCGGGCGGGCTGCGAGCCGGCGCAAGGCTTCGGCTGTCGCCTTGCCTTCGCCTTCGAGGAGGGCGAAGGCCAGCGCCGGCGCATCCAGCGGATCCTCGACCTCGATGATGCGATGGGCGAGTTCGGCCGGCAGGCCGCGGAGCGCGCGATGGGCGAGCGCGGCGCCGACGACAGCGTCGTTGCCGGTCGCCAGGATCGCGCCGATCTGGATCAATAGCCCGCTCTCGCTCGCCGCGACCGCGGCGATCCGGCCCCGCGGCCTTAGCGCATAAACGTTGCGCTCGCCGACCGGCCCTTTGAGTTCCGCCCGCGCGCCCAGGGGCGAGCGCGCCATCAGGCCGACGCAACGCTCGGCCTCGGAGCCATGGCCCTGGGCGGCGAGCCAGTCGCCGTAGGCTCGGATGGCGCCCAGCGCGGGACCCGCCCCTTCCACGCCGTCGAGCGCGCCTGGCGCCGGCTCGGCGGCCAAGCGCGAGAGATAGAGCGGCCCCCCGGCCTTCGGGCCGGTGCCCGAGAGCCGCGACCCGCCGAACGGCTGGACGCCGACGGTCGCGCCGATGATGTTGCGGTTGACATAGATGTTGCCGGCTTCGATCCGTTCGGTGACGCGCGCGATCGTCTCGTCGATGCGGGTATGGAGGCCGAAGGTGAGGCCGTAGCCGGCGGCGTTGATGTCGTCGATCAGAGAGTCGAGCGTTTCGCGCCTGAAGCGAAGGACGTGCAGCACCGGCCCGAACACTTCGCGCTCGACGTCGGCGATCTTGGCGATTTCGATCAGGGTGGGAGCGACGAATGTGCCGCGCGCGGCCGCTCCGCCGAGCGGAGTTTGGGTTACGTTATGTCCGCGCCGCGACATGGTCTCGATGTGGTTCACGATCGTCTCGCGCGCCTCCGCGGTGATGACCGGTCCGACATCGACGGAAAGCTTGCGCGTATCGCCGACCTCGAGCTCCGCCATCGCGCCTTTCAGCATCTCGAGGATGCGCTCGGCCACGTCGTCCTGCAAGCAGAGGATGCGCAGGGCCGAACAGCGCTGGCCCGCCGAATCGAACGCCGACGAGATGACGTCGGCGACGACCTGTTCTGCGAGCGCCGAGGAATCAACCGCCATCGCGTTGAGGCCGCCGGTTTCGGCGATCAGGGCCAGTGGCGCGCCGCGCCGGGTCAGGCGGCCGGCGAGCTCCTTTTCGATCAGCCGCGCGACCGGCGTGGAGCCGGTGAAGACGATCGCCTGGACGCGCGGATCGGCGACCAGCGCCGCGCCGATGTCGCCTGCCCCCGGCACGAGCTGGAGCCCGGCGCGAGGAACGCCGGCCTCATGCAGCGCGCGCACCGCTTCGGCGGCGATGAGGGGCGTCTCTTCGGCGGGCTTCGCGATCACCGAATTGCCCGCGGCCAGCGCGGCGGCGATCTGGCCGGTGAAGATCGCGAGCGGAAAGTTCCACGGACTGATGCAGACGACGAGGCCGAGCGGGGCAGGGGAGCCGGGAATGAACGTGCGCGCCGCCTCATGGGCGTAATAACGCAGGAAGTCGGCCGCCTCGCGCACCTCGGCCACCGCATTGGCGTAGGACTTCCCGGCCTCGCGTACGATGAGGCCGACGAGCAAATCGGTTCGCGCTTCGATGAGGTCAGCGGCGCGGCGCAAGGTCGCGGCGCGCTCGGAGGGCGGAATCGCGGCAAGAGCGGGCGCGGCGCGGTCGCCGAAGTCGAGCGCCTCCACGATCTCGTGGGCACGTGCGTGACGGGTGAAGCCGACAACGTCGCTCCGGTCGGCGGGGTTCAGGACCGGTTCGCCCGGCTCGTCGTTTGCCGCACCCGGCGGAAAGGCGCGCCACGCGGTTTCAGCGCTTGCGGCGAGACCGTTGGCGAGCGTCGCCAGGCGCTGCTCGTCGGAGAAATCGAGTCCGCGCGAATTCAGGCGATCGGGCGCGTAGAGGTCGCGCGGCGCCGCGATCTTCTCATGCGGCGCGCCGATCGGCTGGATCGCGCGGGCGATGGCCACGGGGTCGGCGACGAGGTCGTCGATGGCGACGCTCGTGTCGGCGATGCGGTTGACGAACGAAGTGTTGGCGCCGTTCTCGAGCAGCCGGCGGACGAGATAGGCGAGCAGCGTCTCATGCGAGCCGACCGGCGCATAGACCCGGCACGGACGGTCGAGCTTGTCGCGGCCGACAACGTCCTCGTAAAGCGGCTCGCCCATGCCGTGAAGGCATTGGAATTCGTACTGGCCGCGATAGAAATTGGGGCCGGCGAAGACGAGCACGGAAGCGAGCGATTGGGCATTATGAGTGGCGAATTGCGGAAAGACCGCATCCGGCGCCGCGAGCAATTTGCGCGCGCAGGCGAGGTAGCTGACGTCGGTGTGGACCTTGCGGGTGAAGACCGGGAAGCCGTCGAGCCCGTCGACCTGCGCCCGCTTGATCTCCGAATCCCAGTAGGCGCCCTTGACGAGGCGGATCATCAGCCGGCGCCCTGACCGCCGCGCGAGATCGATCAGCCAATCGATGACGAACGCGCAGCGCTTGCCATAGGCCTGAATGACGAAACCGAGTCCGTTCCAGCCCTTGAGTTCCGGGTCGAAGCAAAGCGCCTCGAGGATATCGAGCGACAGATCGAGCCGGTCGGCCTCCTCGGCGTCGATGTTGAGGCCGATGTCGTAGGATTTCGCCAGCGCGGCGAGCCCTTTGACCCGGGGCAAGAGCTCGTTCATCGCCCGGGCGCGCTTGATGCGCTGATAGCGGGGGTGGAGCGCCGACAGCTTGATCGAAATGCCGGGCCCGTCATAGATGCCACGGCGATGCGAGGCCCTGCCGATGACGTGCACGGCGTGCTGATACTCGTCGAGATAGCGCGCGGCGTCCTCGGCGTTGGTCGCCGCCTCGCCCAGCATGTCGTAAGAGAAAGTGAAGCCGCGGGCCTCCCGCTCGCGGCTCGATCCGATCGCCTCCTCGATCGTGCGGCCGGTGACGAACTGCTCGCCCATGAGCCGCATGGCGACATCGACGCCGCGGCGGATGATCGGTTCGCCGCTGCGGGCGATGAGGCGGGTCAGCGCCGCCGAGAGGCCCTGCTCGCTGGTCGTCGTGACCAGCCTGCCGGTCAGCACCAGGCCCCAGGTGGCGGCGTTGACGAACAGCGACGGGCTGTGGCCGAGATGGGCGCGCCAATCGCCGGGCGCGAGCTTGTCTCGGATCAGCGCGTCGCGAGTAGCGGCGTCGGGAATGCGCAACAGGGCTTCGGCGAGACACATCAGCGCCACGCCCTCCTGGCTCGAAAGCGAATATTCGTGGATCAAGCCTTCGACGCCGCTCGAGCGCGTCTTTCCGCGGAGCTGGGTCACTAGGGTGCGGGCCAGGGCCTCGATGCGCTTGGCCTCGTCGGGATTCGCGGTCGCCATCGCGATGAGCGGCGGAACGCATTCGGGCTCCGGGCGCCGATAAGCCGCGGTGATCGCGGCCCTGAGCGGCGTCTGCGGGAGAACCTCGGTGCGGAACGCGGCGAAGACGTCGGCGGCGTCGGTCATAGTTGGCTCCCGGAGGCGAACGAGGTCGTGCGCGGCGATGCCGGACAGCGACAGGGCAATCCTATTCTCGCGAACGGCGTTTTGCCTATGCCGCGAAATCCCGACCGGCGTCTCGCCTTCACGCTTCCCCGTTCGCGTTTCCCTGGCCGGGCGGCTAGATAAAGAGCGGCGGGACGGACGGAAGGAAGGCCAGGACCCATGCGCGCGATCGGCTTCGCCGGCTTTAGCGGAGCGGGCAAGACGACCCTCATCGTCCGGCTCATTCCGGAACTCAACCGGCGCGGCTTCAGCGTCTCGACGATCAAGCACGCCCATCACGGCTTCGATATCGACCGGCCGGGCAAGGATTCCTATGAGCACCGCGCCGCCGGCGCGCACGAGGTGCTGGTCGTTTCCGCCAACCGGCTGGCGCTGATGCGGGAATTGCGCGGAGCGCCGGAGCCGTCGCTCGCCGATCTCCTGCGCCTGGTCGCGCCGGTCGACTTGATCCTCATCGAGGGGTTCAAGCGCGATTCCCTGCCCAAGATCGAGGTCTATCGCGCCGCAAACGGCAAGCCGCCGATCCACCCGCAAGACGATCGCATCGTTGCGCTGGTCAGCGATGTCGCCGATCCGCCCCCGCGCCTGCCGCATGCGTCGATCGACGACATCGCCGGAGCAGCCGATCTCGTGCTCGCGTACTCAGCGCCGGTTGCGGCCGTTCTGGCGCGGCTCGAGCGTTCGTAGGCGGCGCGGCATTCCCGATGAAAGCCTTGCGCCTCACTTTTGCGCCCATCAATCGAGAATGCGACAATCAGGACGCTCCGGGCCGGGAGAACAGGACTGAAGGATGAGCGAAGCGGCGGCGCCCTCATTGAACCGGCGAAGGCTCATCGAACTCGTCGGCGCCAGCGTCGGCGGAGCGGCGGCCTATGAGGTCATGACGCGGCTCGGATTCGCGGCGGAATCGCCGTACCGGGGCCCGATCAAGCTCGACGGCGATCCGAAAGGGGCTTCGGTCGTCATCTTGGGCGCCGGCCTCGCCGGCATGACGGCGGCGATCGAACTCGAGCGCGCGGGCTATCGCGTCAGCGTCCTCGAATTCAACCTCCGTCCCGGCGGACGGAACTGGACGATGCGGGGCGGCGACGTCTTTACCGAACTCGGCGGGGCGACCCAAACCTGCGCGTTCGATCCCGGGCTCTACATCAATCCGGGACCGTGGCGCATTCCCTATCATCATCACGCGATCTTGGATTATTGCCGCCGGTTCGGGGTCGCGCTCGAACCTTTCATCCAGCTCAATCACAACGCGTTCCTCCATTCCTCGAACGCGTTCGACGGCAAGCCGCAGCGCATTCGGGACGTCAAGGCCGATTTTGACGGCGGCGTCTCCGAACTCCTGGCCAAGGCGACGCGCAAGGGCGCGCTTGACGACGAGGTGTCGGCGGAAGATCGCGAGATCCTGCTCGAGGCGCTGAGGTCGCTTGGCGCGCTCGACAAGGATTTCCGCTACAAGGCCGGCGACGATTCGGCCTATCACCGCGGCTACGCCAAGGATCCGGGCGGCGGCCTCGGCGCCGAGCCGATCGACGGCGAGCCGATCGGGCTGCATGACATTCTGACGTCGCGCCTTTGGCGGGGCCTGCAGAATTTCCTCTCCTACGACTTCCAGACCACCATGTTCCAGCCGGTCGGCGGCATGGGCCGGATCGGCGAGGCCTTCGCGCGGCAGATCCCCGATCGCATTCGATATGGCGCGAAAGTCATTGCGATCCAGCAGAACGAGACCGGCGTGAGCGTCGCGTTCGAGGACCTCGCCGCCGGCGGCGCCGTCCAGGAGGCCAGAGCCGACTGGTGCGTGTGCGCGCTGCCGCTCACCATTCTCAGCCAGCTGCCAATCAATGTCTCCGCGCCGATGAAGGCCGCGATCGACGCCGTTCCCTACGCTTCGGCGGTCAAATTCGGCCTGCAGTTCTCACGCCGGTTCTGGGAGGAGGACGAACACATTTTCGGCGGCATCAGCTATACCGACCTCCCCATCCACCAGATTTCCTACCCGAGCGCGAATTTCAACGCCGGCGGCAAGGGCGTGCTGCTCGGCGGCTACACGTTCGACGGACCGAACTCCTACGAATTCACCGCGATGTCGCCGGCCGAGAGGCTCAGACGCGCGGTCGAGTTCGGCGCCCAGATCCACCCGCAATATCGGACCGAGTTCGAGAACGGCGTTTCGGTCGCCTGGCACCGCGTCCCGTTCACGCTCGGGTGCGCAGGCGACTGGTCGGATGAAGCGCGCAGCGCCCATTACAACGACCTCTGTCAGATCGACGGCCGCATCGTCCTCGCCGGCGAGCATGCTTCTTACATCCCCGCGTGGCAGGAGGGCGCCATTTTGTCGGCGCTGGACGCGATCCGGCGCCTGCACAAACGCGTCGTGGCATCGTGACGGCGCGATCGACATCGGACAGCTTCCGGCGCGCAGCGTGGACATGCGTCGCATGGGTAAGTTTCGCGATTGTCGCAGCGGGAGGCGCGCCTGTGCTCGCTGACGGAACCTCGTCCACAACCGGCATGAGCCGTGGATGGGAATTCAACGAACAGGGCGGGGCGGATCTCTTCGCCAATATCTGCGCTGGCTGCCACCAGCCCGACGCGAAAGGCGCGGCCGGCGCTGCGGCCTATCCGCCGCTCGCCGCCGACAAGAAGCTCGCCTCGACCGACCTCATGCTGACCGTGCTGTTCAGCGGGTTGAGAGGCATGCCGCCGCTCGCAGGGATGATGAGCGATGAGCAGGTCGCCGACGTCGTCAACTACGTCCGCACCCATTTTGGCAACAGCTACGCCGGCGCCATTTCAGCTGCGGAGGTTTCAGCGGCGAGGCGACGGGCGAAGACGGCTCCCTGACCTACCCGCGTCTCGAGGCCACATGCCAGCAACGTCCGACCCTTGTCGTCCACCGCTGAGCTGTCCGTCGCCCGGTTGCGTCATTCGGGCGATCCGCCCGGATTTCCGCGGGTCGTCTAGCTTCCATCCAGTCGGATCGGAAATCGTGGGCGCGCGCCTAACGAACAATCGGGCGTCGCTCGCGCCGGAGCGACTTCATGGCGACGTCGTCCAGGTTGAGATGTCCGCGCACGAGATCCGGCGGGGTTAGCGCCATCCAGTTGTTGAGCGAGACATCCTTGTAGATCGGCTTGTTGAAGACGTTGATGCAGCGCATCGGCGTCGCACCGATATTCTCGATGTAGTGGCCCATTGTTCGCGGCACAAATCCAACATCGCCTTCTTGGAAGTTGAAGGTCCTTGCCTTTGATGTTGCGTCGAATACCGTCATCCGCGCTTCACCCCCGAGATAATATTGCCACTCGTCCGCATCGGGATGCCAGTGAATCTCGCGTAGTCCACCGGGCTCGAGCTCTATGACCAGCGCGGACAAAGAGGTCTCGGGAAACTGCTTGGCGTCGATCACCTTGATCGATCCCCCTGGATACTGCGCGGCCGGATGGTCCGACGCGTGCCATGTGAAGGGGAGCGGCGGCGGGCTACCAAGCAGTTGCCTCCGGATCTCATCGAGCACGCCCGGCACAGGCATGCGGAAAATGTACTTTTCGGACTTCGGAATGGTGAGGAAATGCTTGGTTCCGATTCCGAAGTTCTTGGCGACCACCTCGGGCGGCATGTGCGCCATGATTTCGGTGATCAGGAACGTTTCGTTCTCGGAGAAATTGCCGTCGTCGAAGACCAGCAGAAATTCGCAACCGCCATCCAGGCCCTGGATGGAATGGGGAATGCCGGCCGGCACGAGCCAGACGTCCCCCGCCTTGAGATCGTCCACGAATACGTTGCGGTCGGTGTCCACCACTGTGAAACGCACGTTACCCTGCAGGATGTAGGCCCATTCGGCTTCCTTGTGCCAGTGCAGTTCCCGAACGACCCCGGAATCGAGACGCATGTTCACGCCTGCCATTGATTTGGAAACCGGGAGTTCGCGCACTGTGACTTCGCGCGCCCACCCGCCTTCCTCGAGCCGATTGTGCGCCATGCCGAACGAGAACTTCATGTTGGGCAATGAGCCGGAATTGGTTTCAGGCGGCGTGAAGACGTCCGGATTCTGTCGATCCAGCTCAAGATTTCTGGGGCCGGGATCGGTCGCGCCTTTATTGCCGCGAATAGGCTGTGTTGAGGATGTGGTCGACACGGTTCTCTCCTTGCCTAGGATGAGCCTTGTGTTCGCTGACGCAGGGGGCCCAAGGACGGCGCCCCGTCCCCCGCGATACAAAAATACGGGCGATTACGAAGGTGACATGGCCTCGCGATCGGCTGGCGACTCAGCCACGGCCCTGATCGGCTTGGCGGGCTCGAGGGCCGACGACACCGCATCGTCCACCCGTTCGAGCCAAACGAACGTCAGCTGCTGGCGCACCTCTTCGGGGATGTCTTCGAAGTCACGTCTGTTGCGCGCCGGCAGCATGACGCGCCGGATCCCGGCTCGGTGCGCGGCGACGACCTTCTCCTTGATGCCGCCCACCGGCAGCACCAGTCCCCTGAGGCTTATCTCCCCGGTCATCGCGGTGTCGCTGCGCACGGTGCGATCGGTCAGGAGCGAAACCAGCGCCATGAACATCGCCACCCCGGCGCTCGGGCCGTCCTTCGGCGTGGCGCCGGCCGGCACATGGATATGGATGTCGGTCTTCTCGAAGCGTGAGGTTTCGATTCCGATACGAGCCGGCGCGAACTCTTGACGATGCTGAGCGCCGCCTGGGCGCTTTCCTTCATCACTTCGCCGAGCTGGCCGGTCAGGATCAGCCGGCCGTTTCCCGGAATCGCCGTCGCCTCGATGAACAGGATGTCGCCGCCAACCGGCGTCCAGGCCAACCCCGTCGCCACGCCGGGGATGCTGGTCCTCATCGCGACCTCGTCCTCGAACGGCGGCGGGCCCATAATGCCCAAGAGATCGCCGGCGGAGATCGCGATCGGTCCGGTCTCGCCCTCGGCGATTCGCATTGCGGCCTGACGCAACACCCGCCCGATCTCGCGCTCGAGGTTCCGGACCCCTGCCTCCCGCGTATAGCGCTCGATGATGGCCTTGAGCGCCTCATCGGCGATCTCGACCTGGCTGGATTTAAGGCCGTTGGCGTCCAGTTGACGCGGAACAAGATAGCGGCGCGCGATCTGGAACTTTTCGCTTGCCGTATAGCCGGCGAGGCTGATGACCTCCATGCGGTCGCGGAGTGGGCCGGCGATCGTGTCGAGCATATTCGCGGTGGCGATGAAGACGACGCGGCTCAAGTCGAACGGCACGCCGAGGTAGTTATCGCGAAAGCTGTTGTTCTGCTCGGGGTCGAGAACTTCCAGCATCGCGGAGGCCGGGTCGCCCTGGATGCCGGCGCCAAGCTTGTCGATCTCATCGAGCATCATGACGCAGTTGCGTGCGCCGGCCTTGCGGATCGCCTGGATGATGTTGCCGGGCAGAGCCCCGATATAGGTTCGCCGATGGCCGCGAATCTCCGCTTCGTCGTGCACCCCGCCCAGACTGACGCGGACAAATTTGCGGTTCATGGCGCGCGCGATCGACTGACCGAGCGAGGTCTTGCCGACGCCTGGAGGCCCGACGAAGCAGAGGATCGGCGCCTTGCTGTCCGGCGCGAGCTTGCGAACGGCCAGATATTCTATGATCCGGCGCTTGATCTTCTCGAGACCGAAGTGATCCTCGTCGAGGACGCGGCGCGCCGCCGCAATGTCGATCGGCGCCTCCTCGGGGAGGGCCCATGGCAGGTCCACCAGCCAATCGAGATAGGTCCTGACCATGCCGTACTCGCCGGCGGCTTCCGGCATCCGCTGCAGACGCCTGAGCTCCTTGCGCGCCTGGTCATCGACCTCTTTCGGCATATGGGCGTTGGCGACCGCCTTTTCGAGCTCGGCGATTTCGGCCGACTTTCCCTCGTCGACTTCGCCGAGCTGGCGCTGAATCGCCGCCATCTGCTCGCGCAGCAGGACCTCGCGGTTGCGGGAGTCGAGCGACGCCTTGGTTTCCCGACCGATCTCCTGCGACAGTCGAAGAACCTCGATCCGATGGGCGAGAAGTCGTGAGACCCTCTCCATTCGGGCGCCGATATCCACTGTCTCGAGGATGTCCTGCTTCTCGTCCGGCGTCGCGTCCATGAAGGTTGCGACCATGTCGGCGAGCGCGCCAGGGGCGTCGATATTCTGGATGGTCGCAAGCAATTCGTTGGGCGCCTGCGGCAGGAGCTGAACCGCCTCGATCGCCTGGCCCTTGAGATGGACGAAACGGGCTTCGATCTCGTCCGACGACGGAGCGGGCTCGGGAATCCTTTCCGTCCTGGCGACGAAGAATGGCCAACCGGTCAGATAGTCGAGGACCCGGAACCTCTGCTCGCCCTGGCAGATGAGATGATTGGTCCCGTCCGGCGCAGTGATGTAGCGAACGATATTGGCGACCGTCCCCATCCGATGCAGGTCGACGGGCAGCGGGTCCTCGACCGTGGCGTTGCGCTGCATCACAATGCCGATCGGCTTTTGCTCCTTGACCGCGCGCTGCGCCGCCAGAACCGAGCGGGGACGGCCGAGCGTGACCGGCAGGACCACGCCGGGAAACAGAACCATGCCGCGCACCGGCACAATGATCAGGGCGTCGGGCGGCAACGGCGCCCCGCCGAGGTTCTCTCCGCGGCGGCCGTCGCGTCAGCCATTCGGGGCCTCCGACTTTTGCAGCGTGATCAGCAGGCAACCGTTGGACGACGTCCGATGAACGGCGTTGTAGCGGCCCGCCGGAAGACGAATGCGGCGTTCGAATCGGCCTTGTGGCAGTTCGAGACGGTGGATGGTCGCGACCTGCATCTCCGCCGGATAGGTCCGGCTTCCCGAGATCAGCAATTCGCCCTGGCTGATGAGCGCCTTGACCTCGGCGAAGTCGACCCCGGGCAGAGCGACGAGCACGAGCACCGCGTCCTTCGTCTCGAGAACGTCGACCGGCGGCTCCCAGGCGACCGACGCGGGGGCGCCTGACGGCTGAAAAAATTGCCGATGCATGCGCTCCGCGCGCGCCAGCATCTCGAAGGCTTCCGACCACATCCAGTAACTCGGAAACTTTGTCTCCATCGCCTCACCCGCCCGGCGGTGCCGGTCTTGAACCCGCAACGTCAATCCTCAATAGCTCAATTCGGGCCCGAGTTCATCTTGGCGACTTGGCCCGCCGTTTCCTGCCTCCTCAGCCGCTTCTTGGGCGCTCCAACTCAGGATATTAAATCGCGCGCGGGCCGACAGGGACTAGGGTCGCTCATTCGTCGGACTCTGCGCCGGAGGGTTTCCGCTTAATGGATTCGGTAGAATGTCTGGTGATCGGCGCCGGCGTCGTCGGTCTTGCGATCGCACGCGCATTGGCGCGCTCGGGGCGCGAAGTGGTCGTGCTCGAAAGCGAGCGGATCATTGGCTCGGGGGCAAGTTCCCGCAACAGCGAAGTCATTCACGCCGGCATCTACTACCCGACCGGTCTCGACAAGACACGCCTGTGCGTCGAGGGCAAGGCGATGCTTTACGCTTTTTGCCGGGAATATGGCGTACCGCACCGGCGCTGCGGCAAAATACTGGCGGCGACGACCGAGGGCGAAATCGGAAATCTTGCGGCCATCAAGAAGCAAGCCGAGGCCAACGGCGTCACGGATCTGGCCTGGCTCGGCCGCGATGAGGCGCGCGCGCTCGAACCGGCGCTTGCCGTAACGAAGGCGCTGCTTTCGCCTTCGACGGGCATCATCGATTCCCATGCCTTCATGCTGGCTCTGCTGGGCGACGCGGAGCGGCACGATGCGATGCTGGCTCTGGAGACGCCGGTGGTTTCCGGCCGAGCCGCTGCACGGGGGCTGATCATTGAGACTGGAGGACCGAATCCGACGCAAATTGCCGCGAGCATCGTGGTCAATTCGGCGGGCCACGGCGCACAGGCGGTGGCGCGTTCGATTGCCGGAATGCCGCGTGAAAAAATTCCGCCGCTGCATTTGGCCAAAGGCAACTATTTCGCGCTGGCGGCGCCGTCGCCCTTTTCGCACTTGATTTATCCGATACCGACGCCGGGGGAACTCGGCGTCCATCTGACTTTGGATATCAGCGGCCGGGCGCGCTTCGGCCCAGATGTCGAATGGATCGAAGCGATCGATTACGCGGTCGATCCCAGACGCGGGGATGCGTTCTATGCGGCCGTTCGTTCCTACTGGCCGGACCTGCCCGACGGCGCCTTGCAGCCGGACTATTCGGGCATAAGGCCGAAGATCGAACGACCGGGCGGATCGAGCACGGATTTTCTCATCCAGGACCAGAGAGATCACGGCGTGGCCGGATTGGTCAATCTGTTCGGGATCGAATTGCCCGGTCTCACGTCGAGCCTGGCGATTGCCGAAAGGGTCGCCGGGATCGCTCAAGAGACGCGCGCAGCAAAATGACGCGGTTTCCGCGAACAATAGCGCCGCCATTGACCATCTTACCGGCGAGGCTCAAACGCGCTACCCTTGCCGCCACAACGCCGAAGGAGGCGCGAGTATGTCAGCGAGAAGCGGATATGATTTGCTGCTACGCGGCGGACGGGTCATCTGTCCGGCTTCGGGCATCGACGGCGTCTTCGATGTCGCCGTTCGCGACGGCCGCATCGCCGCGGTCGAGCCTTCGATCCTTCCGAGCAGCGCGACGGAGACCGTTGACGTGTCCGGCAAGCTGGTCCTGCCCGGACTCATCGACACCCATGGCCACGTCTACCAATATGTGACCGGCCGGTTCGGCCTCAACGCCGACATGGTCGGCGTGCGCTCGGGCGTGACGACCGTCGTCGACCAGGGCGGCCCGTCCTGCATGACCTTGCCGGGCTTCCGGCATTTCATCGCCGAAAGGGCCGAGACGCGGGTCTACGCATTCCTCTCCGCCTATCTGGTCGGCGGCCTCGAAGGCCATTTCTATCCGAACCTTTACAGTCCGGCCGGCGTCGATATCGACGCGACCGTCGCCTCGGCGAACGCCAACAAGGATATTGTGCGCGGCATCAAGGGGCATGCCGAGATCGGCGGCTTCGCCCGCTGGGGCATCCGCGTCATGGAGATGGCGGCGGAGATCGGCCGCCGATCCGATCTCCCGCTCTATGTCCATTTCGGAACGCTGTGGAGCCTGCCGGACAGCGGCGCGAACGGCGAGGACGCGGACACCATTCTCGAACGCGTCATTCCGCTCTTGAAACCCGGCGACGTGCTGGCGCATCCGTTCACCCGCCACCCCGGCGGCTTCGTCAACCGGAAAGGCGAAGTTCATAAAGTCATCAAGGCGGCGCTCGACAAGGGATTGAAGGTGGATGTCGGCCACGGCAGCCATTTCTCCTATCGGCTGGCGCGCAAGGCGCTCGAGGCCGGCGTGGTCCCGCATACGCTCGGCGCCGACATGCACGGTTACAACACCGAAGTCCCCGCGCCGCCCGGCACCCCGCGCGAGCACGCGGACGACGAGAACCATCCGTTCAAAGGCCAGGCCCGCTTCAGCCTCACCCAGGCGATGAGCTCGATGATGGCGCTCGGCCTGCCGCTCGAAACGGTCGTGCCCATGGTGACGCGCAACGCCGCCGAGATGCTCGGCCTTGCCGACCGAATCGGCGCGCTGACGGTCGGGTTCGAGGCCGACGTCACGGTGCTTCATGATGACCGCGGACGCTTCCTCCTGCGCGACAACGAAGACACGAAGGTCGTCGCAGACCGGCTGCTGCGTCCGGCCTTTTGCCTGCGCTCGGGTAAGCGCTTCGACGCCGACTCGCCCATTCTGCCGCAGGCCGTGGCGGCGTGAGCCTCGCCGCCGAGACGCCCGCGCCTCAAGCTGTCTGGGCGTCGCTCGACCAGGCGCGACGCAACGCCGCCTACGACAACAACGCGGCGGTCGCCAATAGCGCCGCGCTCATCGAAGCGCGCAACGCAGCCTCGGCGGCTTATCGCAAGGCCCATCCGGGCGGCCTCGACATCCCCTACGCGCCCGGGGCGCGTACGGCGTTCGATCTCTACCCCGCGCCCGCCGCTGGCGCGCCCTGCCTCGTCTTCATCCACGGCGGCTATTGGCTCAGGAATTCCCGCGAGCTTTTTGCCGCTTACGCCGAGGGGCTCGCGTCGGCCGGATGGTCGGTCGCGATGCCGGGCTATACGCTCGCGCCGCAGGCGAGCGTGACGACAATTGTGCGAGAGATCGGCGCCGCGCTCGACTGGCTCGCCGATCATGGACCGGTGCATGGCGTCGCCGGCCCCGTGGTGCTGGCCGGCTGGTCGGCCGGCGCCCAGCTGGCTGCGATGCATCTCGGGCATCGCGTGGTCGCGGCGGGCCTCGCCATTTCCGGCGTCTACGATTTGAGGCCGTTGCGCGACACCGCGCTCAACGATGTGCTGAAGCTCGAGCGACCACGAGATCGCGGCGCTCTCCCCAGTGCTGTCGCCGCCGACCTCGCCGAAGCCGCTCGCCATCGCCTACGGAACGCGCGAGCTTCCCGCGCTGGTTCATGATTCCCGCACGCTCCATGCCTTGCGCCTGGCGGCTCATGCGCCGGGCCCCTTGCTGCCGATCGCCGGCGCCGATCATTTCACCATCCTCGACGAGCTGCGCCGCCCGGACGGCCAGCTCGTCCGCGCGGCTGAACGCCTGATCGAGGATGTCTCGCATTGACCGACGCCGACGGCCCGCAAACTCCCCAGGGCGTCGGCGCGCGGATGCCGCGCAAGGAGGACGAGCGCCTGATGCGGGGCTTGGGCCAATACGTCGGTGATATCCGCCTGCGCGGCATGCAGGACGTGGCCTTTGTCCGCAGCCCGCTCGCCCACGCCCGCATTCGCGGGATCGACATTCCCGAAGCGGTCCGGGACCGGGTGGTCACGGCTGCGGATCTTGACGGCGTCAAGGCGATCCGGGCGGTGTCGGGATTGCCCGGCTTCAAGGTCTCCGAACAGCCGCCTCTCGCGACCGGCAAGGTCAGGCATGTCGGCGAGCTCGTCGCCATGTGCGTCGCGCCGACCCGCGCCGAAGCGGAGGATGTCGCCGCGAGCGTCACTCTGGACCTAGAGGAGCTCCCGGCCGTCCACGACATGCGGGCGGCGCGCCAGCCGGGCTCCGCGCTCGTGCATGAGCATTGGGGCGACAACGTCTTCCTCGAGACCGCGATCGACACCGGCATCGCGGCGGCCTTCGACGCCCCGATCAAGGTCACGCGCAGGATCTCGACGGGGCGCCAGTGCATGGCGCCGATCGAGGGACGCGGCTGCGTGGCCGTCATCGACCATCGCGCCGACCAGCTCGTGCTCCATACCGCGAGCCAGATGCCGCATGTCATTCGCACCGGCCTCGCCGAATGCCTGGGCCTGGAGGAAGGCCGCATTCGCATCATCTCGCCGGACGTCGGCGGCGGCTTCGGCTACAAGGCTATTCTGCTTGCCGAGGAAATATGCCTCGGCTGGCTCGCGCTTCGCCGACGGCATGCCGTTCGCTGGCTCGAGGACCGGCGCGAGCATCTGACGGCAAACGCGAATTGCCGCGAGCACCATTACGAGATCACCGTCTATACCGAGCGCGATGGGCGCTTGCGCGGCCTCGAGTGCGAGGCGATGGTCGATTCCGGCGCCTACTCGGCCTATCCGTTCTCCGCCTGTCTGGAAGCCGCTCAGGTGGCGAGCATCCTGCCGGGCCCCTACGATATTCCGGCCTATCGCTGCCGGACCTGGTCGGTCGCAACCAACAAATGCCCGATCCTGCCCTATCGCGGCGTCGCGCGGACGGGCGTCTGTTTCGCTCTCGAGCTCATGCTCGACGCGGTCGCTTCGGCGGCCGGGTTGAGGCCTGAGACGGTGCGACTCCGGAATCTGGTCCGGCCCGAACAGATGCCGTTCGAAAATATCACCAGGAAGCATTTCGATAGCGGCGACTATCCGCAGGCGCTGGCGCGCGCTTTGGAGACGATCGGCGCCGACGCGATCCGCGCCCGCCAGAAAAAAGGCGAGCAGGATGGGCGCCGCATCGGGCTCGGCATGGCGATCTATTGCGAGCAGTCGGCGCATGGCACGTCGGTCTATGCCGGCTGGGGCATCCCCATGGTGCCCGGACGTGAGCAGGCGAGCGCGCGACTGACGCCGGACGGCGGGCTCGAGCTGCGGGTCGGCCTCCATTCGCACGGGCAGGGTCTCGAAACGACGCTCTCCCAAGTCGCGCACGAAATCCTCGGCGTTCCCGTGGCGCGCATCCGGGTGGTGTTGGGCGATACCGCGATGACCCCCTATTCGACCGGTACCTGGGGCTCGCGGGCGATGGTGATGGCCGGGGGCGCGGTTGCCGCCGCCTGCAGCGAGCTTGCCAAGAGAGCGACGCGGATCGGCGCCCATCTCATCCAGGTCCGTCCCGAAGATGCGCGGTTTGAGAACGGGCGGGTGCTTGGTCCATCCGGAGAGGTCTCGCTGCCGACCATAGCGCGGACCTGGTATCGGCGTCCGCAGGATCTCCCCGCCGACGTCGACGCCGGCGGCCTCGAAGCTACCAGCGGCTATAAGCCCGCGCGCGACACCGGAGTTTTCAGTTACGCCGCCCACGCGGTCGCGGTCGCGATCGACCCGGACCTCGGCGAAGTCGAGATCCTCGACTACGTCGTGGTCGAGGACGGCGGCGTCCTCGTCAATCCGCTCATCGTCGACGGCCAGATATGGGGTGGGCTCGCGCAAGGGATAGGCACCGCGCTCTATGAGGAAATGCTGTTCGACGCCGCCGGGCAGCCGCAAGCCTCGACCTTCGCCGATTACCTTCTGCCCGGCGCGCCCGAGGCGCCAGCGGCGCGCATCGTCCACATGGAGACGGCCTCGCCCTATACGCAGTTCGGCGCGAAGGGCGTCGGTGAAGGCGGCGCGATCGCCCCGCCCGCCGCGATCGCCAACGCCGTCAACGACGCGCTGAGACCGCTCGGCGTGGAGCTCCGCCATTCGCCGATAACGCCGCGACGGATTGTCGAAGCTGTTCTCGAAGCGCGCTCGATGGCGACGGAAAGGGAGACGGCCGTATGAAGCCGGCGCGCTTCGTCATGGAGAGGCCGCTCGACCTCGCCGCCGTGCTATCCACGATCGCCGGCGCCGAGGGCACGACAAAGATCATGGCCGGCGGGCAATCGCTCGGCCCGATGCTCAACCTGCGGCTGGTCGAGCCGGAGCGGATTGTCGACATTTCCGGCGTCCCGGAACTGCGGCGCATCGACCGGGCGGACGGCGCGCTCGTCATCGGCGCCTGCGTGACCCACGCCGATATCGAGGACGGCCGGATCGCCGATGTCGCGAACGGCATGATGGCCCGCGTCGCCTCCGGCATCGCCTACCGGGCGGTGCGCAACCGCGGCACGGTCGGGGGGAGCCTCGCCCACGCCGACCCGGCGGCGGACTGGGTTACGGCGCTGTCAGCCCTGGGGGCGGAAGTCGAAATCGCCTCGCGCGCCCGAAGCAACCGGCGCATCGCGATTGGCGAATTCGTTCTCGGCCCGTTCGACGTGGCGCTGGCCGCCGACGAGCTCGTGACGGCGATCCGCGTGCCCGCGCTGCCGCCGTCGGCGCGATGGGGCTATGTCAAGCATTGCCGCAAGGTCGGGGAATTCGCCGAGGCGATCGGCGCGGTCGTGATCGATCCGGAGGGAGGCTGGGGACGCGCCGTGATCGGCGCTGTCGAGGCGGCGCCAGTCGTGATCGAGGATGCGCGCATCCTGTTCGGCGGCGCCATCGGCCCTTGGTTCGCTGCGCGCTTCGACGCGCCGGCCGCCGACGCTTTACTCGCCGTGGCCGGGATGAGCGACCCCGTCGACCGTCACGTGCATGTCACGGTCCTGCGGCGCGCGATCGGTCAGGCGAGCGGGGAGGGGCCGGCGAAGGTCCAGGACGCGGCATGATCGCGACGCAGGAGCCGACGATGACCCTCTCGCTCAGCGTCAACGGCTACGCCGTTTCGGCTGAGGTCGAGCCTCGTCTGCATCTCGCTGACTTCCTGCGCGAGGCGCTCAATCTCACGGGCACGCATCTTGGCTGTGAGCATGGGATTTGCGGCGCCTGCACCCTTCTCGTCGACGGCGAGCCGGTCCGCTCGTGCATCACCTTTGCCGCCGTCTGCGGCGACGCCGACGTGACCACGATCGAGGGCCTCAATGGCGACGAGATCGCGATCGAGCTGCGCGCCGCCTTCAACCGCGAGCACGCGTTGCAGTGCGGATTCTGCACGCCGGGAATGCTGGTCTCCGCCCGCGATCTTGTTCTTCGCCTTCGGGAGCCCGACGAGCGGCGCATCCGGTTGGGCCTCAGCGGCAATCTGTGCCGCTGCACCGGCTATGTCGGCATCGTCCAGGCGGTCCGAAGCGTCATCGCCGCCCGACGCGAGCGCGGGATCGCCGCGATCGTCGCTAACCCTCAGCGCGGCTTGGGTCCGATCGGGGCGCGGATCGGATCCGGCCTCGCAGTGGCGAACGCGCAGCCGAAGACCGCGGCCCCGCGGATTGCCCCGCCGGCCGCGAATGTCGCCGCGCCGTTCAGGCCGACAGACAGTTTCGAGCAGAGCTTCACTATTCGCCGCCCTCCGGCGGAGGTGTTTGCCGCGTTTGCCCGTATCCGCGAGATCGCGGATTGCATTCCCGGAGCAATGGTCGACGGCGAGCCGACGCCGAACCGGGTCGAGGGCGGCATTCGCATCAGATTTGGGCCGATCTCTCCGGTCTTTCGTGGGACCGCCCTGATCGAACGGGATGAAGAAAAACTTGCCGGTCGAATCCTGGGAGCGGGCGCCGACGCCGGCGAGCGCTCGACCATGCAAGGCGAAATTCGCTATCGCGTTGTCGGCGGCGAGGAGCCGGGGACCGCCCGCGTCGAGCTCGCGGTCGGCTACGCCCTCAAAGGCGCGCTCGCCCAATTCGGGCGCCCTAGTCTGGTGCGAAATCTCGCCGGCCGAATGATCGCCGAGTTCTCGCGCAACCTCGAAGACCATCTGACTGGTCGATCAAGCAAGGGCGAGTCGAAACCGATCAATCTTCCGCGACTTGTCCTGAACTCGCTCGGCGCCAGGTTTGCGGGGTGGATAAAGAGGCTGTTGGCTTTGCCGGAGTGACAAGGCCGTTCAAGGAATAGGCAATGTCGAAGTCTTCAACAGAGTGCCTGACGACGCCGCGGCGAGACGATCTCGGCCTCGTGCAGATCGCCAATAGCGCCGGGCTCTCCATCTCTCTTCTGCCAAGCGGCGCGATCTTCGCCATCGAGCATGTCGAGCCGAAGCGCCGGATCATGATCAATCAGGTGCTCGGCTCGCCCATCGCCAGCGGCATGGGGCGCCTTTTCCTGCGCGTCGGCGGGTCCGAGCCGGCAATCGTGCCGGTGATCGGTCCCGAGGCGGGGCTCCGCATCGGCGGCTCAGATGACCGCTTTGTCTGGGAGGGGGAGCATCGCGCCGTCAGCCATCGGGTCACCCTCTGGCTGCACCCGAACTCGAACGCCTGGTTCTGGCGGCTCGATATTGTCAACCGGCGCGAGAGCGAGCTCTCCTGCGACGCCGTTTTCATCCAGGATCTCGGGCTCGGAGACCAGGGCTTCCTGATGAACAACGAGGCCTACGCCAGTCAGTATATGGATCACCATGTCGCCGCGCATCCGCGCCTGAGCCATGTTCTCATGAGCCGGCAGAACCTTTCGCAAGGGGGAACATATCCCTGGACTGCGCATGGCTGCCTGGAAGGCGCCGCCGGCTTCGCGACCGATTATCGCGACCTGATGGGACCAGGCTACCGTGACGCGGATCAGTTCGGCTGCGGGTTTGGGACGGCCCTGCCTTCGAAGCGGCTTCAGTTTGAGACGGCATGCGCCGCCCTGCAGTCGAAGGCTGCGTCGCTTGCGGCTGGCGCAGCGACGTCGCGGACGTTTTTTGGCGTCTTCGCGCCCGATCATCCCGCGGCGTCGAGCGACGCCGACCTCAGCCTGATCGAAGCCGTCGAGCGCGCCGGCGAGGATTGGGCGCCGCGCGAACTCGCCCTTTCGGTTCCGCCGCGCTCTCTGGTTCAGGATGCGCCGCCTGCCGTCGCCGAGGCGCTCGACGAGAAAGCGATCCGGGCGCGCTACCGAAAGCGCATCCACGTCGAACGGGTCGACGGCCAACTTCTGTCTCTCTTCACGCCGGGGCGAACGCATAGCCGTCACATCGTCCTGCGCGACAAGGAGCGTGTGGTTGCGCGCCGCCACGGGGCGCTCGCGCGCAGCGGCGAGGAGATGCTGCCGGACGACGCAATCTTGTGCGCGACCGCATGGATGCACGGCGTGTTCGGCGCCCAGCTCACCATCGGCAACACGTCGTTCCACAAGCTCTTTTCCGTCTCGCGCGATCCCTACAACATCACCCGCGCCAGCGGGCTCAGGATGCTCATGGAAACGGAGGATGGATGGCGGCTTTTGACCGTTCCCTCCGCCTTCGAGATGGGCTTGAGCGATTGCCGCTGGGTCTATCGGGTCGGCGAGCGGACCGTCACCATTTCCGCGACCGTTTCCGGCGACGAACCCGCAATGCAATGGCGGGTGACCGTTGAAGGCGCAAAATGCCGCTTCCTCGTTTACGGCCATCTCGTCCTCGGCGAACAGGAATTCGCCCATCACGGTCGAGTTGAGATCGACGCAGGGGGAAAGCGCTTCAACTTCCGGCCTGATCCCGATGATCGCTGGGGTCAGCAATATCCAGCGGCCGTTTATCACTTGGTGACAAGCACGCCTGGGCGCATCGAGGCGATGGGCGGCGACGAACTGCTCTACGCCGACGGAAAGCGACGCAGCGGCGCTTACGCCGCGATCCGAACGCGTCCGACCAGCGAATTCGCGTTCGCGGTAATCGGCTCGATGATCGACGCGAAGCAGGCGATGGCTTGGGCCGCGAAATACGCAAGGCCTGTCGACGAAGCTCAGATGCTCAAGCCCGCCGACCGCTTCTGGCGCAATCTCACCCGCGGCATTCGCGTGAAGAGCGCCAAGAATTCCGCCGACGCGCTCGCCGTGGATACGATCCTCCCCTGGCTCGCCCACGACGGCATGATCCATCTCACCGCGCCTCACGGTCTCGAACAATATACCGGCGGTGCCTGGGGTACGCGCGACGTCTGCCAGGGATCGATCGAACTGTTGCTGACCCTCGAGCATGACGAGCCGGTGAAGGAAATCCTACGCATTATCTTCGCTCAGCAATACGCGGACAGCGGCGACTGGCCGCAGTGGTTCATGCTCGAACCCTATTCCGCCATTCAGAGCAAGGAGTCGGCCGGCGACATCATCGTCTGGCCGCTTAAGGCGCTCTGCGACTATATCGAAGCTACCGGCGATTTTGCTGTCCTCGATGAGACGATCGCGTGGCGCCGCGAGGACAATTTCGAGAAGACTGCGCACGCCGACCCGCTGACAGGCCACATCGACAAGCTGATCGAGACGGTGCGCGCCCGCTTCATTCCCGGCACCAGCCTGATACGGTATGGCAACGGCGATTGGAACGATTCGCTGCAACCCGTCGATCCGGCGAAGCGCGATTGGATGGTCGAGCAGCTGGACCGTCGCGCTCCTCTACGAGCAGCTACGCCGCTACGCCGCAATCCTGCGCCACGCCGGACGTCGGGCCAAGAGCGCCAGGGAACTCGACGCCCTCGCCGCGGCGATGCGCATGGACTTCAATCGTTTTCTGATTCGCGACGGCGTCGTTGCGGGCTACGGCGTGTTCAAACCCGAAGGCAGCCCGCCCGAGCTCTTGCTTCATCCGAGCGACGAGCAGACGGGTCTCTCCTTCTCGCTGCTGCCGATGACGCAGGGCATCATCGGCGGGATCTTCACCAAAACGCAGGCGCGCCGCCATCTCGGGCTGATCCGCGAGCATCTGCTGTTTTCCGATGGCGCGCGCCTCATGGACAAGCCGATCGCCTACCACGGCGGACCCGAGACGTTCTTTCAGCGTGCGGAATCGGCTGCGTTCTTCGGCCGCGAAATCGGGCTCATGTATACGCATTCGCATCTGCGCTACGGCGAGGCAGTGAGCGACATGGACGAATTCGCCGCGCTGTGGGAGGCGCTGTTGGTCGCCAACCCGATCGCCGTCACGGATGAGCTTCCGCACGCTTTGCTGAGGCAGCGCAATGCTTATTTCAGCAGCAGCGACGCCGCCTTCCACGACCGCTATCAGGCCAGCGACGAGTGGGCGCGCGTCAAAGCGAACTCGATCGCCGTCGACGGCGGCTGGCGCGTGTATTCGAGCGGCCCCGGCCTTTATGCCAACATGCTCATTCGTCATACCTTCGGGTTGCGACGCGAATTCGGCAAGCGAATCGTGTCGTCAGGCCTCAGAAAGTCGCGCAAAGATCTCACCCTCGCATGGCCTGGCAGGCCCGGTGGCGGCTCGCCGCGGCGGTGATGAAGGCGGCATGAATCTGCGGGTCTCGGCGCCCGCGGCGCGATCGAACGGAGCTCTAGATGAAAGCGCCGCGCAAGGATCGGTGGAAGGCTACCGCCAGCAGCGGCGATCCGCATCTCGCGATCGACGACCACTACGCCACGACTTGGAAGGCGAAGCCGGCGAAAAAGCCGTGGCTCAAGATCGACCTCGGCAAGGCCGCCACCCTCGCCGGACTCGAGGTCTATTGGGGCCCGGATGCGCCGGTGGTCTACGGATTCAAGTCTTCGCTCGACGGCAAGCGATGGACCCATCTTTGTCGGACGCGCCACGGCGAGGGCGGTCAGGACGTGTTTGCTTTCCCTCCGGTCAAGGCGCGATTCGTGCGCTGGACCTGCGACGACCCGCAGGCCGAGCGAGGAAACGAGATCGTCGAGATCAACCTCTATGGTCCCGCCGACGCGGCGTCGGTGGAGGAAAAGGGCCGGGTTGCGGCGCTCGGCTTTGCCCCGGTGAAGCTTCCCAAAGGCGAGAGCATCACGGTCGACTTCGGCTATGTGCGCTCTCCGCTCGGGGCGTTCATCGAATGGGGCGCCGCTTACGGAGCCGACTTCTCGGTTTACCTCTCCGATGATGGCGAGAGCTTTCGCGAGGTCGGCCGCATCCTGACCGGCAATGGCGGCAGCGACAGCTTCTGGTGGCGTTCGACCACGAGCCGCTATTTTCGCTTGACCGTGCACGAAACGAGCGCGGCGGAGGGCGCGATTGTCAACGAGCTCAAGCTCCGCATACTGAACAAGGATCGGATGCCGATCGGCCAGCTCGAACGTGCGGCGGCGGCCGGGCGTGGCGACCTTTATCCGCAGTCGCTTCTCGGTCGCCAGATCTACTGGACTGCGCTCGGCGAATATGATGAGGCCGGGGAGGCGCTTTTCGACGAATATGGCAATCTCGAACCGCAGCGCGGCTCCCCCCAGATCACCCCCCTCATCCGCCTCGGCCGCACGCTGCACGGCGCGCCGGCGAGCGCCTCGATCCGCCATGCCCTTGCCGGCGGCTCGCTGCCCATTCCGACCGTCGAGTGGGCGGCCGGCGAGGTTGAGGTTCGCAGCACAGCGCTTGCTCACGAGGGACTTGCGGTCGTGGAGCATCGGGTCACGAACAGGAGCGCCGCGGCGCGGAAGGGCGCGCTCTTGCTCGCGGTGCGCCCCGTGCAGGTCGATCCCTACTGGCAGCACGGCGGCCACGCCGCCATCAATTCCATCGCAGTTGACGGCAGCGAGCTTAGCGTCAACGACCGGCCCTACGCTGCGTTCTCGCGTCAGCCCGACTGGTTCGCCGTCGCCGAGTTCGACAACGGCGATGTGGTCAGGCTGATCGAGAAAGGACCCAGAAAGACCGCGCCGAGCCTTCGCTCCGACTCTGGCCTCCTCAGCGCGGCTTGCGAATTCGCCTTCTCCCTCGCGCCAGGCGCGAGCTTCGCCATCGTCGTGGCGTCGCCGATGCGGGACGGCGTTAAGCCGCGGGCCGCCCCGTTCGACGCCTTGCGCGAGACCGTCGCGCAGGACTGGCGGGCGAAGATCGGCCCGCGAAAGATGACGGTCGGCGACCCGGAAGTGAGCGACACGGTCGAAGCGCAGACGGCCTTCATCCTCGTCAATTCCACGGAACACGCGTTCAAACCCGGTCCCCGCAACTATGACCGCACCTGGATTCGCGACGGCTCAGCGCAAGCCCTCGCTCTGCTGTGGGCAGGCCTCATTAATGAGGCCAAGGCGTATGTCGTCTGGTACGCGAAGCGTATCTACAAGAACGGCATGGCTCCGCCGATCCTCAACGTGGACGGCACGGTGAACAGGGGCTACGGCAGCGACATCGAGTTCGACGCGCAGGGCGAGTTCGTGGGAATCGCCGCCGCCGTCTATCGCGTCAGCCGCGACCGCGCCTTCCTCGCCGCGATTTTTGAGCCCGTTGTCCGCGCGACGCGGTTCATCGAGGAGCTTTGCGCGCGAACGGACGCCGAGCACAAGCCCGAGACGCGCTTCCACGGCCTCCTCGCGCCATCGATCAGCCACGAGGGCTACAGCAAGCCGTCGTACAGCTATTGGGACGACTATTTTGCTCTGAGCGCGTGGCGCAACTGCGAATATCTGGCGCGCGAAATCGGCGACAAGACCGTGGCGGCTCACGCCAACGCGATGGGCCGTGAGTTCGCCGCGAACCTGACGCGCTCGATCCGCATGACCGCCGAGAAGATGAAGACCGGCCTCATCCCGGGCTCCGCAGACCGCGACGACATCGATCCGACCGCGACCTCGATCGCCTTCGAACCCTGCCGAGTTGAGGACGCGCTTCCGCCCGAGTTGGTCGCGGCCACGTACGATCGCGCCGCCGCCCGCGTGAGGGAGATTTCTGCGGCTGGTTTCAAAGCCAACTACTCGCCCTATGACTTGCGCAACATCGACGCTTTCGTGTCTTTGGGACGATACGACGACGCCTTCCGCCTGCTTTCGGTCATGCTCGCATGTCGAAGGCCGCGCGGCTGGCGCGGCTGGGCCGAGGTCGTGTGGGCCGACATGCGGGCGCCGGAATATATCGGCGACATGCCCCACACCTGGATCGGCGCAGAGTTCTCCTGCGCCATCCGGCGCATGTTGCTGAGGGAAAACGGCCCTATGCTCGAACTCTTCCGCGCCGCGCCTGACGGCTGGTGGGCCGGCGGGGGCATAACGCTCAACGACCTCCCGACGGCCTTCGGCGTCGCCAATCTGAGGGGCGCGGCGGGAGCGACGCCGCGTGACGGTCGACCTTTCCCTTACAGGTCCGGCGCCCGAGCGAATCCTCGTGCGCTATCCGGGGGCGAAGCACGCCCGGGCGGACGGCCGTCCGTGCGACATCCGGGCCGACGTCATCACGACCAGGAACTGGAGCCGGCTCGAAATCGACTTCTGATTGACTTCGCGGCCGCGCGTCGGAGCGCCTCCGAAATGCGCGACCGGGAAACGCGGCACATCGGCAGCCAACGCAGGCGCCTGGTCCGCGCCCATCGCTATCCGGCCGAAACAGATTCGGAGGCGGAATTGGTCGCCTCCGGGATTCCGTGCTCGCTTTCGGGCGTGAAGGTCACCCCGAGAGGGTCCAGGACGATATGCAACTTGCGGCCATAGAAAGGGCTGTCAGGCAGGTCATGGCCAATATTGATGATGCCCAGATCGGCAAATTCACCCTGGAAGAGCGACCTTATGAGCATTCGTGATTCTGGATCGAGGACGTCGAGCGCGTCATTCACGACAATCCAGCCCGGTCTTTGCAGAATGACCCGGGCAAAAGCCACGCATTGTTTCTCGTTGTCGGTCAGCTCCCGGTCCCATCGGTTCTCCTTATCGAGGTGGGGCTCGAGGTGGCCGAGTCCGACGGCGGCGAGCGCCTTGACGATGGCGGGAGCCTCATAGTCCTGGGCTGCGCGTCGGGTAGGCGACGGCCGCGCGGAGGGTGCCGGGCGGGATATAGGCGCGGACCGGCATGAACATGATGCTGTTCCGCGCCGGGGATGTGATCCGGCCGCTCCCCCACGGCCAAAGTCCGCCGACGGCGCGAAACAGCACGGCCTTGTGCTCGCCGTTCTCACTGGTGATTAACACCCGCTCTCTGGCGTTCATACTAGCGTGCGGCTCGCTCAGCATGACGCAGCCCACGGGCGAGGCGACGCGAAGGTCGTCAATCTTGATCGAAGGGTCCGCTTCCTCGGCAAACTGGATGCGGCTCGTCGCCTGGCCGAGGTCGTCCATCCCCATGATCGCCTTGCGGAACCTCGCGACGCGCAAGAGCGTCGCGCGCCAGTCGGCGAGGTTGGAGAAATTGTCGACGAACCATCGAAGCGCCGTTTGCACTTGGTTGAAAGCGCCGACAATCACCATGAGCTCGCCGAAGCTCATTTTACCCTGGAAGTAGGCTGGGGCCGCGACCAGGATCGGGGCGATGATCGTAAACCAGCCGTAGCCGGCGGTAACCCAGGTCAGCCGCGTAACCGCGCTGACAATTTGGCGCGAAATGTCAAGCACGCTGCCGAACACGCCGTTGAGGCTCTGCCTCTCATCGGTTTCGCCGCCGTAGAGGGTGATGCCGTCGATGTGCTCGTTTATCCGCACCAACGCGAAACGAAATTCAGCCTCTCGCGCATAGTGCTCGGCATTGAGATTGATCAGCGGACGGCCGACCCGCCAGCTCAGATAGGACGCGGCGCCGGCGTAGAGAAGCGCGCACCACACCAGATAGCCGGGCGGGGCGAAGTCGCGACCGGCCACAGGCAGGAACTCGCCCCGCGAGAGCGCCCAGAGGACGCCGACAAACAACAACAGAAGAAGACTCGATTGCAGCAGGCCAATGCCCAGGTCGGTGGAAAGATCGGTCAGATGCTGCGCGTCAGCCTGCAGGCGCTGGTCCGGGTTGGCGCCGATGACGCCCGAATTCGACAGCCGAAAGGCCCGCTTCGGCTTGAGCCACTCATCCAGGAGATCGTCGACCAAGCCCTGGCGCATAACGACCTTGGAGGTCTGGTTGAGCCACATCTGCGCGACGTTGAGGACGAGGAGTATTCCCGCCAGCTCGCCGAAGACCACGAGCTGTGAGAGGAAGCCCGGCATATCCTTGTTGGTCAGCGCATTGTAGAATGGACGGTTCCAGGAATTGAGCCTGATCTGCATGTAGGCCGTCCCGCCCACGACCGCGACGAGCGCGCCGCCTAACGCCATGAGCTTGTTGCGCTGGGGTGAGACCCAGAAACCTGCGGCCATCCAAAGGAAATCGGAAAAAAGACTGCTCAGCGTCGCCTTGTCGGCGCTTGCCGGGTCGTCTGGTGGTTGAGTTGATTGCTGCGCCATCGAATTCGATCCGTCTCCCCCGCGCCCATTCTCGCATGATCGGGCCAAGTCGTCTTGACGCGCGAACGGGTGGCCGTTGCCAGGGCGCTCCATCCGAAGCCTCATTTTGGTCTAAGAAGCGTGGCGGGTCGAGACCATCCGCCCGCGACTCACGGTAAGGCAACAGCATGGGACGCATCGATACGCTGCTCGCGATGATGACGATCGAGGAAAAGATCGGGCAGCTGAACATGGTCCCCTCCACGCTGGCGGTTACCGGTCCCGGCCAGCTCGACGACATCAATGAAGGGATTCGAGCGGGACGGATCGGAAACTTGCTCAATCACTGGGGCGCCGACGAAGCGCGTGCTGTCCAGCGCCTCGCTGTGGAAGAATCCCGCCTCGGCGTGCCCCTTCTGCTGGGCCTCGACGTCATCCACGGCCATCGCACGATTTTTCCCGTCCCGCTGGCGGAGGCTTGCCTGTTTGCTCCCGACCTATGGGAGAAAACGGCGCGCTCAGCGGCCGAGGAAGCGACCCAGGATGGCGTCGCCTTGACTTTTGCGCCGATGCTTGACGTTGCGCGCGACCCGCGCTGGGGGCGCATCGTCGAAGGCCCGGGCGAGGATCCATGGGTGGCCTCGCAGATGGCCGCCGCCAAGACGCTCGGCTTTCAGGGCCAGGACCTTGCCGCCGCGGACAGCCTCGCCGCCACCGCCAAGCACTTCTGCGCCTATGGCGCGGTGACCGCCGGGCGCGAATATGCCTCGGTCGATGTGTCCGAGAGAACGCTGCGCGAGATCTACCTCCCGCCATTTTCTGCCGCGGTCGCCGCGGGGACGGCGGCGGTCATGCCGGCTTTCGTCGATCTTGCAGGCGTGCCGATGACAACCAACGCTCCGCTGCTGAGAGGCTGGCTGCGGGGAGAGCTCGGCTTCGACGGCGTGTTGATCAGCGACTATAACGCCGTCGCGGAACTCATGAACCACGGTGTGGCGGCGGACGCTGCCGATGCCGCCGCTCTGGCCCTCAAAGCCGGGGTCGACATCGACATGACGAGCAACATCTACGTTCGAGGTCTGCCGGAGGCGCTCAAGCGCGGTCTCGTAACAATGGCGGAGATCGACGCCAGCGTGAAGCGCGTGCTCGATCTGAAGGACCGCCTCGGCCTTTTCGATGACCCCTATCGGCGCGGCTCGGCATGGCCGCACGGCGCCCGGGACGCGGAGCGTCGCGACCTGGCGCGCGAGGTCGGACGACGGGCGATCGTGCTCTTGACCGACCGTGCGGCAGTCTTGCCCCTCTCGCCCGATATTCGGCGCATCGCTTTGATCGGCCCCCTGGCCGCCGCGTCGCGCGAGATGCTGGGGCCGTGGGCGTCGGCGGGCCGCGCTCGGGACGCCGTGTCGATTCTGGAAGGGCTCAAAGCCGCTCTGCCGCAATGCCGGATCGATCACGCGCCCGGCGTCGACATAGAGGGCCAGAGCACGGATGGAATTTCGGCCGCGGTCGATCTGTGCCGCGGGGCCGAAGTGGTCGTGATGTGCCTCGGCGAAGCCGCCGCGATGAGCGGGGAAGCGGCAAGTCGAGCCGACCTCGGCCTCCCGGGACGCCAGCGCGCGCTCGCCGAGGCGGTCTTCGACCTCGGCAAGCCAGTCGTCGTCGTGCTTTCCTCGGGCCGCCCGCTGACGCTGCCCTGGTTGTTCGAGCGCGCAGACGCCGTTCTTGCGACCTGGTTTCTCGGCTGCGAAGCCGGACATGCGGTCGCGGACGTGTTGACCGGACGATTCAATCCGACCGGAAGATTGCCGCTAAGCTGGCCGCGGGTGGTCGGCCAAGTTCCGATTTTTTACGCCCAGCGCCCGACCGGCCGCCCGACTAGGGCTGGAGAGCATTTCTCGAGTTCATATCTCGATGTGCTGGCGACGCCGGAATTTCCGTTTGGCCACGGCCTGTCCTATAGCCGCTTTGCGCTCGGCGATCTCAAGTGCGATCCGAGTTCGGCGAAGGCAGGCGAATTCGTCCAGGTCTCCCTAATGGTCGGAAATGACAGCGACGTCGACGGCGAAGCGACCCTGTTCCTGTTCGTACGCGAGCTGGTCGCGAGCGTCGCCCGCCCGCTCTTGGAGCTCAAGGGCGTGCGCAAGATCGCCCTCAAGGGTCGAGGGCGCGGGCAGGTGACGTGGCGGCTCCCGACCAATGACCTGTCTTTCATTGGCGCGAATCTCGATCGCGTCCTGGAGCCGGGGCGGTTCCAGATCCATGTCGGCCAAAGCGCCGATCCGGCCGGTCTTCTGACCGAAGTCATAGAATTGGCTCCATAGCTGGACCGGCGGCCAGAAACGGGGCGCCGCCGGCGGAATGAAGGGCCGAATCTTTGCGCTTCCCAACTGCGCCTGGCCTCCACTATTCAATAGGGGTTCAAAGCCGAGCGCCGCCCGGCTTGGATTGAGCTCTGCCGGCTGCGTGGCGGCGCAGGGAGGCCGATCGATGGCGAAGAGGTTTCTTTCGACACGGCGAAAGCTGCTCAAGGGCGCCGCCGCAGCGATCGCCGGCGCCGCGTCGCCTTTCACGATCGGTTCGCGTGGCCTCGCCCAGTCCGGCCTTGAGCCCGTCAATATGCAACTCGGCTGGATCACCGGGGGGAACCAGCTCGGCGAAGTGGTCGCCAAGCGCCTAGGCTATTTCGAGCAGGAGAAAATCAATTTCTCCATTCAGGCGGGAGGTCCGAACATCGACGGCGTCGCCATCGTCGCCTCCGGCCGCTACGAAGTCGGCCAGGTGTCGTCGAGCCCCTCGCTTATGCTCGCCGCCTCGCAGGGCATTCCGGTGACCTGCTTTGCGGTCGGAGCGCAAGAGCACCCTTATGCGTTCTTCTCGCTGCCGCGGGTGCCGATCCGGACGCCAAAAGAGATGATCGGGCGCAAGATCGGCGTTCAGGCGACCGGACAAATTCTACTTGCGGCGCTCCTGCGCAAGAACGGGATCGCCGAGGACCAGGTGCAAAAGGTGATCATCGGCTCGGACATGACGCCGCTGATGACCGGCCAGGTCGACGCCGTCACCGGCTGGATCACCAACACGACCGCGCTCAAGGTTCTCGGTTCGGATTATATCGCCTTGCGCCTGTGGGACTGTGGCGTCCGCCTCTACGCGCTCCCTTATTACGCGACGACCGACACGCTGACCCAGAAGGCGGACATCATCGCCGGCTTCCTGCGAGCGGCGGGTCGCGGCTGGGCTTACGCCAAGGCCAACCCCGAGAAGGCGGTCGATCTCCTGGTGCAGGAATATCCCAATCTCGTACGCGCCGACGAGCTCGTCGCCGCGCCGATCATGTTCAACGTGGAGTTCACCGCCCGCACCAAGGACCATGGCTGGGGCAGCTTCGATCCCGCGATCTGGGAGGCGCAGATCGACCAATATGATGAGCTCAAGCAATTCCCGGCCGGCAAGCCCAAACTCGACCAGGTGATGACGACGAAGATCCTCGAGATGACGGAAAACGACCGGCCGAAGATCGGCTGAGGAGACGAGACTTTGTCCCAGGCCGCCCTGAAGCGCGCGCCGGAGGCGCCAGCCCCGACCGACATCCCCGCCGTTCGATTGCGCGACGTCACGGTGCGCTTCACGACAGAGCGGGGGGCGATCACGGCGCTCGACCGCGTCAGCATGACTGTGGCGCAGGGAGGCTTCCTCACCCTCCTTGGCCCGTCCGGCTGCGGAAAATCGACGCTGCTCAGAGTGGTGTCGGATCTCGTCCCGGCCACGTCCGGCGAAGTCGAGGTCATGGGAGCCTCGGCCTCGGCGGCGCGTGAAGCGCGCAACATCGGCTTCGTCTTCCAGGAGGCTTCTCTGCTCGCCTGGCGGACCGCGCTCGAAAACGTCGAATTGCCGCTCGAGGTCGGCGGCGGCGCCAAGCGTCGCGGCGGCCGCAGTCCGCGCGAGCTGCTCGCGCTCGTCGGCCTCTCGGGCCGCGAGAAGGCCTATCCGCACGAATTGTCGGGCGGCATGCGCCAGCGCGTGGCGATCGCCCGCGCGCTCGTCGACGACCCGAAGCTATTGTTGATGGACGAGCCTTTCGGCGCGCTCGACGAAATCACCCGCGACCGGCTCAACGTCGAACTGCTGCGGGTGTGGGAGAACACCGGCGCGACGATTCTGTTCGTCACTCATTCGATCTACGAGGCGGCCTTCCTCGGGCAGCAGGTGCTGCTGATGGCCGCGCGGCCGGGCCGCGTGCGCGAGGTTGTTGACGTGCCGCTGCCCACCCCGCGTGGCGTCGAACAGCGCGAGACGCCTGAGTTTGTCGAGCTCACGGCGCATCTGCGCCGCGTGCTGGAGACGTGCTGATGACCGCGCCGGCGCTGACCCAAACCGAAACCGGCGAGACCTACGTCAGCGACGAAGCGGCGCGGGCCCAATATATCGCGGCGGCGCGTTCGGCGGCGTGGCGGCGGCGTCTGTTGCCGGTCGGAGCGGCGATCCTGCTCCTGGTCCTCTGGGAGCTCGCCGTCGTCGTCTTCCACGTCCGCCCGTTCATCGCCCCGGCGCCGACCGCAGTCGCCGCGACGCTCTACGCCAAATTCGGGCTCCTGATTGGCAATCTCGTTCCTACCGCGACCGAAGCGATCGCCGGATTCATCATCGGCAATGCGACCGCGATCGTGATCGCCACTTGCTTCGCCTATCAGCGCACCGCCGAGGAGGCGTTCTTTCCAATCGCGGTGATGGTTCACACCATCCCGGTCATGGCCTATGCGCCGATCCTGGTGCTCTTGCTCGGCAACGGACTCAGCGCCAAGGTCGCCATCGCCGCGCTGATCTGCTTCTTCCCGACCCTGGTCAACATGACGCGCGGCCTGCGCGCCGTCACCTCGCAGCAAATGGAGCTGATGCGCATCCTCTCGGCTAGCCCAAGTGAAATCTTCTTCAAGCTCAGGCTCAAATGCTCGCTGCCCTATCTGTTCGCGGCGCTCAAGATCGCCGCCGCGACCTCGGTGATCGGCGCGATCGTCGGCGAATGGATCGGCGCGACGACCGGCATCGGCGCGCTCATCATTCAGGCGACCTACAATTTCGATTCGCCGCTGCTTTACGCGACCATCGTCGTCGGCTCCGCCTTCTCGGCGGCGTTCTTCGGCGTGATCTCCTGGCTCGAAAGTCATTTCCTCAAATGGAATGTCGCTCAGTCCGGATGATCAGAGCTCGAGTTGCCGTTCCTGAAGGAGTAAGCCCATGACCGATCGCGACACGATCCTCGAGCCGGCGGGCCAGGTCCCGATCGTGCGGCGCGCCGACCTTGTCGTCGTCGGCGGCGGGCCGGCGGGCATCGCGGCGGCAGTCGCCGGCGCGCGCAGCGGCCTCTCCGTCACGCTTCTCGAACGCTACGCCTATCTCGGCGGTCTTGCCTCGGGCGGCATGGTGCTGGTGCTCGACGACATGTGCAACGGTCCCGAAATCTCGGTTCGCGGACTCTGCAGCGAGATGGTCGAGCGCATGGAGCGCATCGGGCTCTGCGTCGTGCCCCCCGAATCCGAGCGCCGCTCGGACGAAGCGCTGTGGCGCAAATGGTCGCGCTGGGGCGTGTTCGACTTTCATTCGCACGTCAAGCCCCAGCCGATCTGCTACGCCGCCGCCTTCGACCCCGACGGCTTCAAGCGCGCATCCAACGCCATGGTCGGCGAAGCGAAAGTCGACGTGAGGCTGCACAGCTGGTTTTCGCGCGCGATCGTCGAGGACGGCCGTATCACCGGCGTCATCTGCGAGACCAAGAGCGGCAGGCAGGCGATCATGGGCAGAATTGTCGTCGACGCCACGGGCGACCTCGATGTCGCCGCCTCGGCCGGCGCGCCGTTCACCCACGGCTCCTACATGGTGACTACGGTCTTCCGGCTTGGCGGAGTCGATGCCGACGCGGCCGAACGATTCGAATACGAAGAGCCGAGCGCTTTCCGCGCGATAGATCGCGAAGCCAAGAGGATCATCGGCGGCTCGTGGGACAAGTGGTGGCTCAAGACGCCGCTCGAGGGCATCGTGTGGTGCAACTGCCCGCATATGACCGGCCTCGACGGGATCGACATCGAGGATCTGACCAAAGCCGACTTCCAGGGCCGTGAACGCATCGCGGCGCTGGTCGCCTACGTCCGCGAAAAGCTGCCGGGTTTCGACAAGGCCTTCGTCGTCGACGTCGCGCCGCAGATCGGGGTGCGCCAGACACGGCTCTTGGACGGCGTCTACGTGATGACCAAGGGCGACGTGATGCAGCGCCGGCATTTTCCCGACAGCGTCGCGCGCGGCCGCGACTACTACACCCCCTATCGCGCGTTGCTGCCGCGCGATGTCGGGCAGTTGCTGGTTGCCGGCCGCCATTATTCAGCGACCCCGTCGGCGCAGCGCAGCTCGCGCGAGATTCCTCCGTGCATGGCGATGGGCGAGGCGGCCGGCGTGGCCGCCGGGCTGGCGCTGGAGGAAAATGTCCCTGTCGACAAGATCGACGTCGTGAGGCTCCAGGCGCGGCTCCGCGCGCGCGGCGCCGATCCGGGCGACCGCCCCGCGGCGAACGCGCAGATCACGATCGCGGCTGAATAGGATCGAGGGCCATGGACTCTTCCGTCATCCAGCCGCTGTCCGGTGTGCGCGTCATCGACTTCACCCAGGTGATGCTGGGACCGAGCGCCACCCAGGTGCTGGCCGATTACGGCGCCGACGTCATCAAGATCGAGCGGCCCGGGGCGGGCGATCTGTCGCGCTCCTCGATCCCCGACGATCCGGACGGCCTCGACAACCCGGTTTTCCGCAGCCTCAACCGCAACAAGCGGTCGATCGCCCTCGATCTGCGCAAGGATGACGGCAAGGCGATCATTTACGACCTCGTGCGCGGGGCCGACGTCGTCGTCAACAATTTTCGCGCCGGCGTGATGGAGCGCATGGGTTTCGGCTACGACGATCTCGCCAGGATCAATCCGCGCATCATCTGCGCCTTCGGCTCCGGCTTCGGACGGAGCGGGCCGCTCGCCTATAAGGGCGGTCAGGACATTCTGGCTCAGGCGCTCTCCGGCGTGATGCGCCGCAAATGCAACGACGACGAGCCGCTTGCCGTCTATGCGACGGCGCTTTGCGACTATACCGCGGGCATGCATCTCGTTCAGGCGATCCTGCTCGCGCTGCTGCAGCGCGAGAAGACCGGCCGCGGCCAGCAGGTCGCCGTGTCGCTGTTCGAATCGATGCTCGCCATGCAGATGCAGGAAGCGGCGATGTGGCTGCAGCGCGGCCGGCACTTTTCCTGGGGCTCGTATCCGCTGACCGGCGGCTTCGAGACCACCGACGGCGCCATCGTGCTGGTCGGCGCCTTCAAGACCAACCCGTTGCAGGACATTTGCGCGGCGCTCGGACTGCCCGATTTTTCCGCCGATCAGCGCTACGCGACCTTCGCCGGGCAGGTCGCTCACAAGGCGGAATTGCAGGCGATGTTTCGCGAGCGCTTCGCCTCGAACACCACCGAATATTGGCTCGCGCGGCTCGACGAACGAGACCTGCTCTGCGCCCCGGTGTTGACTCTCGCCGAGGCGCTCGGCCACGACCAGACCAAGGCGAACGGAACGGTGGTGACGCTTAACGGCGAGGCCGGCGCCCAGGCGCTGATCGGCACGCCGCTCGCCATGGCCGAGGGCGCGTTCCAGCTGCGCCGAGCCCCGCCCGCGCTCGGCGCAGACGGCGAGTCGGTGTTGAGCGAGGCCGGCTATTCGGCCGAGCGCATCGCAGCCTTGAAGCGCACGGGAATCGTCGCTTGAGCGTGCTGTTCTCGGTTCATAACCACGTGGCGCGGGTGACGATCAACCGGCCGGAACGGCATAACGCCGTCGATCAGGCGACCGAGGCCGAGCTCATCCGGATCTGGGAGGCGATCGAGAGGGATCGCGATATCCGCGTCGCCGTGCTTACCGGCGCCGGCGCGCGCGCGTTCTGCGCCGGCGCGGACATGAAGGGCGGCTCGGGCGCGACCGGCCTCGACTATTGGGCTCAAGCCCGACCCGGCGGTTTCGGCGGTATTGCGCTGCGCGATACACTCGATGTCCCGGTGATCGCACGCGTCAACGGCTACGCCCTGGGCGGCGGCATGGAGATGATGCTCGGCTGCGACATCGTCGTCGCCTCGGCCGATGCGAGCTTCGGCCTGCCCGAGCCGCGCGTCGGGCGCCTCGCGCTCGACGGCGGCATTGCGCTTCTCGCGCGCCGAATTCCCCATGTCCAGGCGATGGGCATGCTGCTCACTGGCCGGCGCATCGGCGCCGACGAGGCCTTGCGCTTGGGCCTGGTCAACGAGGTCGTGGCGCCGGAAGCGCTCGATGACGCGGTCGCCCGCTGGACTGCCGACATCCTCGCCTGCGCGCCGCTTTCGGTGCGTGCGATCAAGCAGATGGTGCGGGCCGGCGAGCGCGTCACCGCGAGAGAGGCGCAGATGCTGCGCTTGCCGGCGCTGATCGAGGCGCTGCAATCGTCAGATCAAGAGGAGGGAGTCAGCGCCTTCAAGGAAAAGCGCGCGCCGCAATGGCGCGGGCGCTGAGGCGGCGGACAGTTGCACATGGCGTATGTGATCGCCTCTACTTGCATCTCCGTCAAGGACGGCGCCTGCCAGGAGGCGTGTCCGGTCGAGTGCATCTACGAGGGAGGGCGGATGATGTATATCCAGCCCGACGAGTGCATCGACTGCGGGCTTTGCCTGTCCGTCTGTCCGGTCGACGCGATATTCGCCGTCGCCGATCTGCCGGAAAACGAGCGCGGGTTCGAACGCGCTAACGCCGAATTTTCCGCCTCCGCGGTCACCGGCTGGGGCTCGCCCGGCGGCGCGGATTCGGCGCACGTCAGCGCGCTCGACCATCCGCTGGTCGCGATGCGCGAATGGCAGGGTCGAGGCTCGCCACACGAGGGCGACCGCAAGGGGACTGGCTGATGGCTTTGCTCGACGAAAGCGCGAACGGCGTCTTCATCATCGCTGCGACGCCCTTCTCCGACAACGGGGCGCTCGATCTCGAGAGCGTCGATCGCTTGGTCGATTTCTATCTCGAACGCGGCGCGAACGGCCTCACCATCCTCGGCGTGATGGGCGAAGCGCCGAAATTGACCGAGGAGGAATCGCGCGCCTTCATCGGCCGCGCGATTGCCCGCGCGCGCGGCGCGCCGACCATCGTCGGCGTGTCGGCGCCGGGGCTGGCGTCGATCCGGACACTCGCGGCGAGCGCGATGGACGCGGGCGCCGCGGGCGTCATGGTCGCCCCGCCCGGCCATTTGCGCACCGACGAGCAGATCTTCAGCTATTTCGACAGCGTCGCCGAGGCGCTGGGCGCAACGCCGTTCGCCTTGCAGGATTATCCGCTCACGACCCAAGTGCAGATTGCGCCCAAGGTCATTCTCCGCATCGTCGAGGCGCTCCCCACTTGCGTGATGCTGAAGCACGAGGACTGGCCCGGCCTGGCCAAGATCGCGGCCTTGCGCGCGGCGAGCGACCAAGGCGAGCGGCGCATTTCGATCCTGACCGGCAACGGCGGCCTGTTCCTGCCGGAGGAGCTTCAGCGCGGGGCGGATGGCGCGATGACCGGCTTCGCATACCCTGAGATGATGATTGGCGTGGTGAAGGCGTTTCGCGACGGCGATCGCGAGCGGGGGCGCGACCTGTTCGACGCCTATCTTCCGCTCGCCCGCTACGAACAACAGCCGGGAATCGGCCTCGCGGTGCGCAAACATATCCTCGCCAAGCGAGGCGCGATCGCTTCCCCCACGCTGCGCAAGCCCGGCGCGACCCTTTCCGCAGCCGACATCGCCGACGTCGAGAGCCTCATTGTGCGCCAGACGGGACGACTACAGGAGATCGGGTGACCGCCCGCGGCTGGGTCTCATGAGCGAGCGGCCGCCGCGATAATGCGGATCTCCACGCCGCCTTCGGCCAGGATCGTCTGCGATCGCCCGAACGACGCGCCCCAGACAGGATCGTCGAAATCGGGGGCCGGCGCGTCCAGGCAAGCGACGCCGGCGTCGACGATCGCCCGCGCGCAATCGATGCAGGGGAAGAAGGTCGTGGTGAGATGGGCGCCGGCCGTCGCAACGCCGCGCCGGGCCGCTTCAAAGATCGCGCGGCGCTCGGCATGCTCCATCCAGACGAATTGGCCGTCGCCTTTATGGCGCTCCTCGAGGTCGCGCACGCCAGCCGGAAACGTGTTGCAGGCCGCGATCTCCGTCCCATCGGCGGCGACAAGGAGAGCGCCGACCCGGCGAACCCGGTTCGGGCTCAGCAAAGACGCGGTGAGAGCTGCCGCCATCTTGGCGCCGGGCGCCGGGCGTCGACTGTCCACGTGGGCCTCGAGAGCCGCAGAGCTACGAGCGCGTTTGAGAAAGCTCGTCTCGACGCTTCGTCAAGAGCTCGAGCTCCGCCTCTTGTTCGGCGATGCGCCGCGACACGAGGTCCTCGTCCGCGGCGCCGGAATATGAGGCGGATTGCTCAACCAGCTCGCGGAGATTTTCCTTTAGAATGGCGATGCGCTCGTCGATGTCGGCGATATTCGGCAGAGAATCGGGCATCGGTGAATCTCCTCAATCGTGATGAACCCGTTCACAAGAGCGGGGAACGGCTGTTCGGCGCGGCAATATTGCCCCGGGCGGCGGCTTGATCAAGGAACCTCGCAGCTCGTCGAATTCGCGACAAGGCCAAGGCCGCGGGCCGCCTATGCGGCCTCTGGCGTTCCGAGTAAAAACGGCGGCATGATCACAATCATCCAAGCTATGCTTCAGGCGGCGAGAGGGCCACGCGGATGACGGACGCGAAAATAATCGAAATTCTTCGCAAGGTTACAACAGCGACAATTACGACCGTCCTTCTTAAAAAGGGCCTCCGCAACGTATGGATGCGCGGCGCGCGACCGCTGAGGCCGGCGCAACCTCGACTTGCAGGACGCGCGTTCACTTTGCGGTTCGTTCCAGCGCGCGAAGATCTGGCGACACCGGAATCCTGGTCTTCGCCGAAGTCCACTCGCGCCGCGATCGAATCCATGCCGGAAGGCTGCATCGCCGTCGCAGATGCGATGGGGGTCGATGACGCGGGTATTTTTGGCGACATTTTGTGCGCAAGGATGGCGAGGAGAGGTGTCGCCGGGCTCATTACCGACGGCGCCGTGCGGGATTTGGCCGGGGTGCTCGAGACCGGCCTGCCGGTTTGGTGTCAGGGCGCGGCTGCCCCGCCATCGATAGCCGGGCTCACATTCGTCAATTGGCAGGAACCAATCGCATGCGGCGGCGTCGCCGTGTTTCCAGGCGATTTCATCGTGGCGGATAACGACGGCGCTGTTCTTATCCCGGCCGCGCTTGTTGATATCGTCGTCGAATTGGCGCCTGAGCAAGAACGGCTCGAAGATTGGATCATGCAGGAGGTCCTGGCAGGGGCGTCTCTGCCGGGTCTTTACCCGCCCGACGCCGAGAGCAAGAAACGTTATGAAGCGACGAAAACGGTTTAGAGTGCGCTCTGGAAATTGATTTTCCAGGGCTGATGGGCTTCGAAGGCAGCCTCCGCTCCTCAGCGCCCGGGCGCCAGCGCGCGATCCAGCGCCTCCGCGACGTGGATCGCCGCGCGCTTCGTCGCATCGCGAATTTGATGGCGGCAGGAAAAACCGTCGGCGACGATGAGCGTCGCTTCATCCGCCTCGCGCACGCGGGGAAGCAGCGACAGTTCGCCGATCGCGAGGGCAATTTCGTAGGTTTCCGCCTGATAGCCGAATGCGCCGGCCATGCCGCAGCAACTGGACTCGATCGTCTGCACCTCCAGCCCGGGAATCAGGCGAAGCGCTTTTTCGGTCGCCGCCATGGCGCCGAAACTCTTCTGATGGCAGTGACCATGCAACAGCGCCTTCGCCGCGATCGGCGCGAGTTCGATCTTGAAGCGCCCCGCATCCCGTTCGCGGGCGACGAACTGCTCAAACAGGACTGCGCAACCCGAGACTTTGTCGGCCCTTTCGCCGAGCCGCATCGCGGTCGCCTCGTCACGGAACGTCAGGAGGCAGCTCGGCTCCAGGCCCACGATCGGAATGTTTCGCTCCGCGTATGGCGCGAGAACGGCGAGGGATCGCGAGGCCTCGAAGCGCGCCTCATCCACCAGCCCGGCCGCGAGGAAGGTGCGGCCGCAACAGATCGGCCGACCGGCAGTCTTCGCGACATGTACGCGATAACCCGCCGCGACGAGAACCCGCAACGCGGCGTCGATCTTCTCGCGCTCGAATGTCACGTTGAACGTATCGGCGAACAGGACGACCTCCGGACCCGCCTCGGGACCATAGGCTTCACGACCGACGCGGAAAGAATCCGGACGCCACGAGGGCAAGCTTCGCTCGGCGGCAAGCCCTAGCAGCCACTCGGACGATTTCGCGAGAAATGGAGCCCGATCGCGCAAATTCATCACAGCGTGCAGGCGAGACGCCAGCCCCGCGTAGCGCGGCAGGTACGCGAAAAGGCGCTCACGCGCGCCAAGGCGACCGTTGCGCGCGCGCGCCGCGAGAACCTCGATCTTCATTCGCGACATGTCGACGCCGGTCGGGCATTCGCGGCGGCACGCCTTGCAGGACACGCAGAGCTTCAGGGTTTCGGCCATTTCATCTGACGCCAGGGCGCCCGGGCCCAGCTGGCCTGATATCGCGAGACGCAACACATTCGCGCGGCCCCGCGTCACGTCGCGCTCATCGCGGGTCACGCGATACGAGGGACACATCGCGCCGCCGGCGAGCTTCCGGCATTCGCCGTTGTTGTTGCACATCTCGACGGCGCCGGTGAAGCCGCCGGCGGCGCCGGGAAAGGCGGACCAGTCGAGGACGGGCTCGAATTCGAGGACGCGATAGTCCGGATGGAAGCGAAAATTCGTCCGGTCGTCGAAGCGGGGCGCGCGGACGATTTTGCCTGGGTTAAAGAGCCCATTCGGGTCGAAGCGGTCCTTGACCTCCTCGAACGCGCGCACGAGCCGCGAGCCGAACATGCTCTCGTGAAATTCGGAGCGCACGATGCCGTCGCCGTGCTCGCCCGAATGCGACCCCTTGTAGGCGCGCACGAGCGCGAAGGCCTCTTCCGCGATCGCGCGCATCGCCTTGACGTCCTTGTCCAGTTTCAGATTGAGCACGGGGCGGACGTGCAGGCATCCTTCGGAGGCGTGCGCGTACCATGTGCCGCGCGTGCCGTGCCTTTCGAAGACTTCCGTCAGCCGGGCCGTATATTCGGCCAAATGAGGCAGCGGGACCGCGCAATCCTCGACGAACGAGACGGGTTTGCGCGCCTCCTTCATCGACATCATGATGTTCAGCCCCGCCGCGCGCATCTCGGCGATCGACGTTTGCAGCGCCGGGTCGAGCACTTCGACGACGCCGCCCCATTTTCTGCCCTCACGGTCCCAGCCGAAGCCAAGATCGCCGACGAGCTGCGTCAGACTGGAGAGCTGTTTGCGGTTCTCGTCGTCGCTTTCGGCGAATTCGACCACGAGGAGCGCTTCGGGCGCGCCGTGCAGAAACGCGGAGAGCGTCGGCTTGAAGATCGGAATATCGGCCGCGAGTCCGATCATCGTCTGATCGACGAGCTCGACCGCGATCGGCTTCAGCGCGACGATATGCTGCGCGGCGTCCATCGCGTCGAAGAACGATCCGAAATGGCATACCCCGACCGCGCGCCGCCCCAGCAGCGGCGACAGCTTCAGTTCGATCGCCGTCGAGAAGGCGAGCGTGCCTTCGGAGCCAACGAGAAGATGAGCAAGATTGACGCTACCCCCGGACTGGCTGCCCGGTGGCGTCAGCGCGTCGAGATTGTAGCCGCCGACCCGTCGCTGCACGGAGGGAAACCGAGCGGCAACTTCATCGGCTTCCCGCGCGCCGATCCGCAATATGTCCCGGAATAGCGCCTGCCGCGGGTCGTCGACAGCGAGATCGGAGAGGTCGGCCTGAACGGCGCCGAAATGGGCGGGCGAACCGTCGGCGAGAACGGCGTCGATCGAGAGCACGTTGTCGCGCATCGTGCCATAGCGAAGCGATCGGCCGCCGCAGGAATTGTTGCCCGCCATGCCGCCGATCGTCGCGCGCGACGCCGTCGAGATATCGACCGGAAACCACAGCCCCTCCGGCTTCAACTGGCGATTGAGGTCGTCGAGCACGATGCCGGGCTCGACCCGACAGCGCCGCCCCTGCGCATCGAGCGACAGGAGCTTGGTCAGCCGTTTGGAACAGTCAACGACCAGCGCCGCATTCACCGTCTGCCCGCTTTGCGAGGTTCCCCCGCCTCGCGGCAGAACGGGAATGTTGCGCGACCGGGCGACGCTCAGGGCTCGCGTCGCCTCTTCGATCGAGCCCGGCATGACGACGCCGAGCGGCATGATCTGATAGGATGAGGCGTCGGTCGCGTAACGGCCCCGCGCGAAAGCGTCGAACTGGACTTCGCCGACGCCTTCCTCGCGCAGCGCGCGTTCCAACCCCGCAACCGAACCGCCCATCTAGCCATCCTTCGTTCGGTATTGAATGTCTCTAATAGGCTGAGTAAGTCAAAATGTGACGCTCGCCCCTTCCGCCGGTCTTCGTGGGGGAAGACGCGAGCGATGCGAGGCGGATGAGGGTCATCGCATTTTTCAGAGCGCTTCGCCCCGACCCTCTTCCACAAGGGCGGGAGAACGGGTTTCGGAGGAAGCGGAGATGGGCGGCAACGAAGGGCGGCGCGTGGGCCGGCACTTCCTGCAAATTCCGGGGCCGAGCCCGATCCCCGACCGGATTTTGCGGGCGATGGATATGCCCGTCATCGATCATCGCGGACCGCATTTCCAGAAGTTGGGCCAGCGCGTCCTCGCAAAGATCAAGGGCGTCTTCAAGACCGACAGCCATGTCTTCATCTACCCGACGTCGGGAACGGGGGCCTGGGAGGCGGCGCTCGCCAATCTGTTTTCCCCGGGCGACTCCGTTCTCATGTATGAGACGGGACATTTCGCCACCCTCTGGAAGAACATGGCGGCGAGACTGCGCCTGCGGGCCGAATTCATCGGCTCCGATTGGCGCGGCGGCGTCGATCCGCAGCGCATCGAGAGCCGGCTGTGCGAGGATGCCGGCCATTCGATCAAGGCGGTCTGCGTTGTGCACAACGAGACCTCGACGGGGGCGACCTCCCGGATCGACGAAGTCCGCAAGGCGATCGACGCCGCGGGCCATCCTGCTTTGCTGCTGGTCGACACCGTTTCCGGGCTCGCCTGCGCCGACTACCGTCACGACGAATGGGGCGTCGACGTCAGCATTTCCGGCTCGCAGAAGGGCCTGATGCTGCCGCCTGGCCTGGGCTTCAACGCCGTCGGCGAAAAGGCGCTGGCGTTTGCGCGCGGGGCCGAGAGGGCCAAGCAGTTCTGGTCGTGGGAGGAGATGATCCCCCACAATGCGCGCGGCTTCTTCCCCTCGACGCCCGCGACGAACCTGCTCTACGGCCTCGATGTCGCTATCGACATGCTCAACGAGGAAGGCTTGGACCACGTCTTCGCGCGGCACCAACGTTATGGCGAAGCGACGAGGCGCGCGGTAGCGGCATGGGGCCTCGAGACGATCTGCCTCGACCCGCGGCTGCATTCGCCCGTATTGACCGGCGTGATGCTGCCGGAGGGGCGCGACGCAGACCGTTTCCGCGCGATTGCGCTCGACCGCTTCGACATGTCGCTCGGCACCGGTCTCGGCCGGCTCGCCGGCAAGGCGTTCCGGATCGGCCACCTCGGCGACACCAACGAATTGACGCTGCTCGGCGCGCTCGCCGGCGTTGAAATGAGTCTCAGCCTCGCAGGCGTCGATTGCGAGGCTAGCGGAGTGCTCGCGGCGATGAGCTACCTTCGTGAGACTTCGTCACCGGAGACTGTGTAGCCGCGCCCGGCGCCTCGGCCAATCAGCCACCCGATATCCGAGAGGTTTCAGTTATGAGTGTCGCGTTCACCCGAGAAGAAAGCGCCGAAACGGCCGCTGCCGTCGAGCTTCCCGATCGTCCGATCTCGCCGCACCCGAATCTGGTGACGCAGTCCGGGTTGAAGGCGCTGGATTTGGCGATGGCGGCCGCTCGCGCCGCGTATCACGCGGCCCAACAGATCGAAGACCTCAACGAGCGCCGCGGCGCGGTCGCTACGGCGTCGAGGGACATGCGGTATTTCGCGGAGCGTCTCAGGACCGCCCAGTTGATGCCGGATCCGGCCGAAAGCGACACGGTTGCGTTCGGTTCGCTCACGACGTTCGTCCGCGACGACGGCCGGCGGCAGGCGTTCCGGATCGTCGGGGAGGACGAAGCCGATCCGCGAGCGGGATCGATCTCCTACGTCTCTCCCGTCGCGCGCGCTCTGATCGGCAAAGCGATTGGCGATCGAGTCGTCGTTGGCGACCACGAGATCGAGGTGCTTGGGGTAAATAGCGGCCGCGCCGAATCGGTCAGCTCAGCTTTTCGGTTTGGAGGCGGCGGGAGGACGCCGGTACGCCACGAGCGCGCCGGCGAGAGCCGTCCATCCGGTTTGGTGTGAGGCGCCCAGCCCCTCTCCTGTCTCGGCGTGGAAATACTCATAGAAGAGGAGCGAATCGCGCCATATCGGATCGCTTTGGAAACGGGAGTTTGGGCCATGCGCCGGCCGCCGGCCGTTCGCGTCGGGCAGAAACAGACCGAGCAGACGGCGCCTGAGCTCCGTAGCCACCTGGTCAAGATTCGCCCGCTTACCCGATCCGGTCGGCAGCTCAACCGTCAGGTCTTCCTTGAAGAAGTCGTAGAGGTGCCTCAGCGACTCGATCGCGAGGAAGTTCAGCGGGAACCAGACCGGCCCCCGCCAGTTGGAGTTGCCGCCAAAGAGGCCGCTACGGGACTCTCCCGGTTCGTAGTCGAGCCGGCTGGCGCGGCCGTCGAAATCAAGAACCAATGGGTTTTTCTCGTGGTAGCGCGAGAGCGACCTCAACCCGTAGGGCGATAGAAACTCACCCTCGTCGAGCATGCGCGCCAGGATGCGCTGGAAGCGCGACTTGTCGACCAGCGAGATCAGACCGGGCTTGCTGCCGGTGGGGAGGTTGTACAGAAATTTCGTCGCGCCGAGCTTATGCTCGAGGTACCAGTGCGCCCGGTCGCGAAAGTTGGGCAATCGCTCCGACAGCGAACCATCCAACTCCACCGCCGCGAAGACCGGCAGCAGCCCTACCATCGAGCGCGCACGCACCGTGATTGCGGAGCCATCGGGTTTGCGGAGCCGGTCATAGAAAAATCCATCCTGTTCGTCCCATAGCTTGTCCATAGCGACGGCGATCAGCGCAAAGTGCTCGAAAAACTTGATCGCGACATCCTCGTAGACTGGATCGCGATTGGCCAGCCGAAGCGCCATTTCGAGCATATTGAGGCAGAACTTCGCCATCCACGCGGTGCCATCCGACTGTTCAAGGACTTCGCCCGCGAGCATCACCGAGCGGTCGAACGGGCCGATATTGTCGAGCCCGAGAAAGCCGCCCTCGAAGATATTGTCTCCTCGGGCGTCCTCGCGGTTGACCCACCAAGTAAAGTTGATCAACAGCTTGTGGAAGATACGCGCGAGGAAATCAAAATCCGTGCCGCCGTCGATGTGGAACACCTTTAGCGCCGCCCATGCCTGGACGGGCGGGTTCACATCGCTGAAATTCCATTCGTACGCTGGCAGCTGGCCGTTCGGGTGCATGTACCATTCGCGCCCGAGGAGCAGCAGCTGGCCCTTCGCCATCGCCGGGTCGGTATGCGCGAGAACCACGCTGTGAAAAGCAAGGTCCCACGACGCGTACCAGGGGTACTCCCATTTATCCGGCATTGCGACGATCTGATGATTGTTGAGGTGACGCCATCCTGAATTGCGGCCGGATTTTCGCACCTCTGGGGGCGGCATGCTGTCGCCCGCGAGCCAGCGCGGCACGTCATAGTGATAGAATTGCTGGCTCCATGTCATTCCCGCGAACGCTTGGCGCATCACCAGCGCCTCGTCGTCGGTTGCTCCTTCAGGGCGCAGCGCGGCGTAATATTCGTCGGCTTCGCGGCGCCGATCCGTTTGCGTTTGCGTGAAGTTCTTGCCGAGATCGATGGCGCGGCCCGGAGCGTCGCGCGCCAGGCGAAGCCTGAGCTCGACGGTCTCCCCGGCTCCGACCGAAATGCGGTACCAGCACGCCATTTTCGTGCCGCGCCGCTCGGGATTGATCGTCGCCGCGCCTTGAAGGACGTGGTCGTCGATCCCGTCTTTGGGGTAGGGGGTCCGGGAAGCGCCGCGGCCGAAGAGCCGCTGACCGTTGGTCTCGTTCTCGCAGAACAGCAGCGATGGCGGCCGCCCCGCAGGATCAGGGCCGGCGGCGAGCTTCCATGCGCCGAGCATCTCATCCTCGGCGATCGCGACGGTGTCGGTCTCGCTGGACGCGTCGCGTATCACAGGTTTGGAAACGCCGTCTTCCCAAGACCATCGGTTGCGGAACCAGAGCGTCGGCAGGATATGGAGCTCGGCTGGCTCCGGCCCGGCGTTGCGCGCGGCGATGCGAATTAAGATGTCATCTGGCGCCGCCTTGGCGTAGTCCGCCGTGATCTGCCAGTATCGATCGCCGTCAAACACACCGGTGTCGAGAAGCTCGAATTCCGTCTCCTCTCTTGTGCGCCTTGCGTTTTCCTCCCGCAGCCGCGCGTAGGGGAACTCGGCTTGCGGATAGTGATAGCGCCAGCGCAGCCAGGAGGCGGTCGGCGTCGCGTCGAGAGACCACCAATATTCCTTGGCGTCCTCGCCGTGATTTCCCTCTGGCCCGCTGAGACCGAATATCCTCTCTTTCAGGATCGGGTCACGCCCGTTCCAAAAGGAGAGTGCGAAACACAGGCGCTGCTCGCGGTCACACAAGCCCGCCAGACCGTCCTCGCTCCAGCGATAGGCGCGCGAGCGCGCGTGATCGAACGGAAAGTAGCGCCAAGCGTCTCCGTCAGCGCTGTAGTCCTCGCGCACGGTGCCCCAGGCGCGCTCGCTGACGTAAGGGCCAATGAACTTCCAGTCGCCCGCCGCGCCCGCTGACCCCTGAGCGAGCCGTGCGTGCTCGGCGGAGCGGGGGCCCGCGTCCTGTTGCTCGCCGTTGCTCATCGCCGGCGCATCGACCGCGTCGCCTGACTATTTGCCGGCCGGCTTTTCCAGGTGGCCGCCAAACTGGAAGCGCATCGCCGACAGCAGCTTGTTCTGGTAGTCGGCGTCGCCGCGCGAGCTGAACCGCTCGTAGAGCGCGGTCGTCAATACGGGGACGGGAGTCCCCTCGTCGATGGCCGCCGCGATCGTCCAACGACCTTCGCCAGAATCTGACACACGGCCAGAAAACTTGGTGAGCGCCGGGTCCTCCTGAAGGGCGGTCGCTGTCAGGTCAAGGAGCCACGATGCAATCACGCTTCCGCGTCGCCACACCTCGGCGACCTCAGGCAGATTGAGATCATACTGGTAGTGCTCAGGATTGCGCAGCGGCGTCGTCTCGGCGTCTATTGCATGCGACTGTTTCCCGATATTTGCGGCGCGCAATATGTCTAGTCCCTCGGCGTAGGCGGCCATGATTCCGTACTCGATGCCATTGTGAACCATCTTGACAAAATGGCCGGCGCCGCTCGGCCCACAATGGAGGTAGCCAAGCTCAGCGGTGCTCGCCGCCTTCCCTCGTCCAGGAGTGCGCGGTATCACGCCAGATCCGGGGGCAAGCGTCTTGAAGATCGGATCAAGGCGCTGCACCGCTTGGTCGGGCCCGCCGATCATCATGCAATAGCCGCGCTCGAGCCCCCAGACGCCGCCGCTGGTGCCGACATCGATATAGTCGATGCCTTTTGACGCCAGTTCGTGGGAGCGGCGCAGGTCATCGACATAGTAGGAATTGCCCCCGTCAATGAGCGTATCGCCGCGCTCGAGCGCCGGCAAAATGTCGGCGATGGTCTTGTCGACGACTGCCGCGGGAACCATGAGCCACACCGCGCGCGGCTTCTCCAGCTTCCTCGCCAGATCCGCAAGCGAGGAACTGCCGAGCGCTTTTTCCTCGACCAGCTCCTCGACCGTCTTCGCAGACATATCGAAGACGACGCACTCGTGACCTCCCGTCAGGAGCCTGCGCACCATGTTCGCGCCCATCCGGCCGAGACCAACCATTCCAAGTTGCACGAGCGCCTCCTTCAGAAAATCGGGTTATGCGTTATCACCAGTGACCGTTCGAACTTTTATGGACCCCGCCGCGCGCGCGTCCGATCGCGGGGGTCCTCCCACATCAGGAACCCGCCCTTAAATGCATTCGCGTTGTCGCCCAACCGGCACAACGGCGGCAGCTCCTTGAGCACCTTGGAGTTCCCGCCGCCGAGCACGACGTCGTCGGGCTCAAGCGCAGCGACCAACCGGTCGACCACATCAAAGACGTACTCTCGCCAACGCTTCTTGCCCACTCGCTCAAGCCCTCGAACGCCCACGTAATCCTCATACGTGCCCTTCTTGTAGGGGAGATGTCCAAGCTCCATCGGCTCGACAATTCCGTCAATAATCAGCGCCGAGCCGAGCCCGGTCCCCAGCCCGAGGAACAACATCTTCCCTTTTCTGTAGCTGCCCAGCGCCTGCATTGCCGCATCATTCACGACCTTGGTCGGCCGCTTGAACGCGACGCTGAAGTCGAATCCCATCCAGCCGCGCCCCAGATTATTCGGGTCAGCGACCGGCCGATTGTGAAGGACGGGTCCAGGATAGCCAATTGACACGACGTCGTAGCTCCACTCGCCGGCGAGCTCCCGCACTCCCGCCACCATCTGTTCAGCCGTCAGCGTCGGACCGGAGGCGAACTCCCGCTTGTCGTTTTGGCCGGTAGCGAGGATTTTGACGTGGGTGCCGCCCACGTCGACAGCCAATACGTTCATGGATCGAACTCTTTGCCGTTGCGCTCGGCCTTCACTTCGCCGGGACGTGCGCGGAACTCTTGCTCGATTCGCCTGCATTTGTTCGTTTCCATCCCCTTCCGGATCGCCGCCAGCGACAACGGCCTCCCGCTCTGACGCACGTCTGTCGAGCGCCTGCCCAACGCCCGAGGCGCCTCAGCCGAACAGCCTTTCATAACATTATTGCGGCGGGCATCGCGCGAATCCTTCGCGCCACTCAATCAATCAGTAAAACTGCCTCCATCCTTTGGCGTCAATCAGCGCCGGCGACGCCGCCGCCCGACGAACCCTGGATGGCTTCGTCGCCCGCTCCTCACAATGACGTCCCCGCGCGATCTGATAACGGTTTAGCCCGCGTCGTTCCACGCCTTCACGAACGCCCGCGCGGCGCGGGCGACCGATTCGATGCTGGCGCCGGGCTTATAAAGCGCCGAGCCGATGCCGAACCCGTTAGCTCCCGCGCGCCGGTACGGGCCGATGCGCTCGGGCGTGACGCCGCCGACAGGATAGAGCTGCGTCTCTTTCGCCAGCACCGAGCGCCATGCCCGGACGACCTCGGGGCCGATCGCCTCGCCCGGAAACAGCTTCAGCCCCGACGCGCCCGCCTTCAGGGCCTCGAACGCCTCGGTGACGGTGGCGACGCCCGGCAGCGCCATGAGCCCAAGCTTCGCCGCCCGCTCGATCACCGTGCGATCGGCGTTGGGCGCGACCACCAGCCTCGCGCCGGCCTCGGCCACGTCATCGACCTCGCGCGGCTCGAGCACCGTGCCGGCGCCGATGAGCGCGCGGTCGCCGAACCGGCGTGCGATTCTTGGCGATGCTGGCGAGCGGCTCGGGCGAGTTGAGCGGAACCTCGATCGCGCCGAAGCCGGCCTCGACAATGGCCGCGGCGATCGTCTCGGCTTCGTCCGGCTTGACCCCGCGCAGGATCGCGACCAGCGGCGTCGGCGCGAGCTCGAGCGTCAAAGGAGCCCACCGTCGCGGGCGATGCGAAAAAGCCCGCGCGCCGCAGCGCGCGGCGGCGCTGCATGAGCGCAGAACCCCAGGGCGTCGAATGCCTTGAGATAGCGCTTCACCAGCGCCTCGGCCCCCGCGACATGCGGCTCTTCACCCGGATAAAGCCGGCGCGCCTCGCCGATCTCCGCCCCGATCAGGAGGCCGGAGAGATATTCGCCGGAATCGTCGGGCTCAAGCTTGCCCATTAGGGGCAGCGCGCGCGCGCCGAACAGGAGGCCCAGAAGTCCGGACTTCGTCTTGCCGCCCGCCGCAGCCGCGCCGCGCTCCGCGCCGAGCGAGAACGCCGAACCGGGCGCCTTCGCCGGCGCCGCCCGCGCGAAGGCGCCGGCGATGGTGTGGTCGCGCAGGCTCGCGAACAATTCGCCGGTGATGAAGGTCTTGAACGCGACGACGCGCTCGCCCTCGATCCTGGCCCATTTCGAATGCGAGCCTGGCAGCACGATGAGTCGGGCGCCGGATTCGGCGACACCGAAAATTTCCGTCTCTTCTCCCCGCATCACATCGACGCTCGCCTCGTCCGCGTATGACAGGCCCGGAGCGAGGACGACGCGCCGGCCGTCGGCCTCGACCGCCGTCAGGCGCGCCGCGATGTCGCGCGGGCCGGCCGGGCAGGGGACATAGGGCGCCTCGCGCCAGCCATGCCGGCTGCCGACCATGCCCGACGCGATCGCCGGCAAGGAACGGTTGGCGTCAAGCCAGCGCCCGACGAGGCGCCTCAGCGTCGCCGGATATTCCCCGGCCGCTATGCTCGCGATCCCGTCGGCCGACGCGACCTCTTCGAGAACCTCGCCGTCCGGCGACATGAGATAGGCGCGAAAGCTCGACGATCCCCAGTCGATGGCGATGAGCGCGGGCGACATGCGCCGATTGAGGCATGGGCGCGGGACGGGGTCAATGCGCCGACTTCACGCCTCGGTCGGCGATTGCGCCGACCGGCGGCCGTTCGCCAGCGGCGGGCCCAGGCGGAGGCCGAGCAGGCTCTCGGCGGCGTCGACGATCTTGGGGTCGAGCGGGCGCGGCTCGAGCGAGACGTCCTTGCTGAGGCGCTCGGCGATGACCCGCAGCGCCGCGAGGCGGCCATAGGGCTTGTCGTTGGCGGGGATCAAGTGCCAGGGCGCCCGGCGGGTGGAGGTCTTTTCCATCATATCCTCGATCGCCGTCTCGTACTCCTTCCAGCGACCGCGGTTGCGGAAATCCTCATAAGAGAGCTTCCAGCGCTTGAGCGGATTGGCGAGCCGGTTGCGGAACCGGCGCATCTGCTCGTCGGGCGTGATGTGGAGGAAGAGCTTCACCAGTCTGACCCCGTCGGTGATGAGCATGCGTTCGAACTCGTTGATCTCCTCGTAGGCGCGCCGCCATTCGGTTGGCGTGGCGAAGCCCTCGACCCGCTCGACCAGCACCCTCCCGTACCACGACCGGTCGAAGGCGACGATCTGGCCGTGCCGCGGCAGGCGCTCCCAGAAACGTTGGAGATAGTGAAGCGATTTCTCCCGCTCCTCGGGGGCGGCGATGGTGTGGACCTTGAAGCTGCGCGGATCGAGCGCCCAGCCGAGCCGCCTGACCACGCCGCCCTTGCCCGCCGTGTCCCAGCCTTCGAGCACGATGACGGCGCGCTGCGGCGTGCCGAGATAGGCCTGCTGCACCCGCTGCAGCGTCTCCTGCACGGTCGTGAGCCCGTGCTCGTAATCGGAGAAGTCGACATGCGGGAAGCGCTCGATGACGCTGAGCTTCGGCCGCTTGGCGACGACGAAATCGGCAATTTTCATCCGCAGCGAGCGCTCCCGAACGGCGAGGCCCGACGAAAGCCCGTTTGTCGCTTCGCCTCGCTGTCATTCCGGGTCAGACCTTTGAACCGTCGGTAATGACAGCGTTTAGCATGCCGGCCTGACGCCCTGTGAGGTAAGCCGGGTGCGGCAAGGCGTCACCCCCCGGCCGCCTCCTGCTCGCGCAGGCGGAAACGCTGGATCTTGCCGGTTGCGGTCTTGGGCAGGTCGGCGACGAAGGCGATGGCGCGCGGGTATTTGTAGGGGGCGAGACGGTCCTTGACGAAGCGCTGGAGCTCGCCCTCGTCCACCGAGGCGCCGTCCTTCAGCACGACGTAGGCCTTGGTCTTGACGAGGCCGTCAGCGTCGGGCGCGCCGATCACCGCCGCTTCGAGGACCGAGGGATGCTGCACCAGCGTCGCCTCGACCTCGAACGGGCTCACCCAGACGCCGCCGACTTTCAGCATGTCGTCCGAGCGGCCAGCGTAAGTGAACGACCCGTCGGCGTTGCGGATGTACTTGTCGCCGCTCTTGGTCCAGCCGCCCTGGAAGGTGTCGCGGGTCTTGGCGCGGGCGCCCCAGTACATCAGCGCCGCCGACGGCCCCTGGATGAAGAGGTCGCCAGGCTCGCCGTCCGCCGCGGCTCGCCCGTCCTCGCCGCGCAATTCGATGTCGTAGCCCGGCACCGGCCAGCCGGTCGAGCCGTAGCGCACCTTGTCCGGGCGGTTGGAGATGAAGATGTGCAGCATCTCGGTCGAGCCGATGCCGTCGACGATGTCGACGCCGAAATGGCGCTTGAAGCGTTCGCCGATCTCGGCCGGCAGCGCTTCGCCGGCGGACGATGCGAGCCTCAGCGCGACGTCCTCGCGCTTGGGCAGCAGGTTCGAAGCGAGCATCCCGGCGTAGAGGGTCGGCGCGCCGTAGAAGACCGTCGGCTTGACACCGCCGACGCCGCCCAGCCAGCGCTTGAACACCGCCTCCGGCGTCGGCCGCTCGGCCATGAGCAGCGTGGTCGCGCCGACGGCCAGCGGAAAGGTCAGCGCATTGCCGAGCCCGTAAGCGAAGAAGAGCTTCGCGGCCGAGAAGCAGACGTCGCTTTCCTTTAAGCCCAGGATCGCCTTGCCGTAGAGCTCGGTCGTCCAGTACGGATTCGCGTGCGAATGCACCGTCCCCTTCGGCCGGCCCGTCGAGCCGGACGAATAGAGCCAGAAGGCGGGATCGTCGGCATGGGTGCGGGCGGGCTTCGTCAGCGGCGCCGCGAGGGCGAGGAAGTCCTCGAACGCGACGTCGCCGAAGTCCGGCGGCGTCAGGGACTGTGATACGACGACGGTGTGGACCTCGTGGTCCGACTTCGTCAGCGCAGCCTTCAACGCCGGCTTCACCGCGCCGCTGACGAAGGCGGCCTGGGCGCGCGAATGCTCGAGCATATAGGCGAGATCGTCGGCGGTGAGCAGGGTGTTGACCGCGACCGGAACGGCGCCCGCCAGCATTGCGCCCAAGAAGGCGACCGGCCAGTCGGCGCCGTCCTGCATGAGGATGAGCACGCGCTCCTCGCGCTTGACGCCGCGCTCCTTCAAGGCTGCGGCGAACCGCCGGGCGCGCTTGTCGAGTTCCCCGTAAGTCACCGCGCCGGCGTCGTCGATGAAGGCCCTCTTGCCCGGCCGCCCGGCATTGGCGGCCAGGAGATGAGCAGCGAAGTTGAACGCCTCGGGCGGATGCTCAACGGCGCACATGCTCATCGGCGTCTCCTCGAGGTCCCGTCCGTGGCCCGCGCCAAGGCTTGCCTGCCTCGGTTTGATGCAATATTGTGCTTCAAGTCCTCTTAGGGGCGTGCAAGAATCTTGTCAAACGAACTGGCGTCCTCGCCGGCAGAAGCTGTCGCGCCTCGCGTCGCGACCGACGATGGCGCGCTCGCGGCCGCCGCGGACGAGCGGAAGGAGCCGTTCCTCGGCGCGCTCGGCGAGCGCGTCAGGGCGCTCAGGGCGCGCCGCGGCCTCACCCGCAAGGCTTTGGCCCGCGCGACCGGCGTGTCCGAGCGGCACTTGGCCAATCTCGAATACGGCGTCGGCAACGCCTCGATTCTCATTCTCCTCAACGTGACCCAGGCGCTGCAATGCTCGCTGGCGGAGGTCCTGGGCGACGTCACCACAAGCTCGCCCGAATGGCTGATGCTGCGCGAAATGCTCTCGGACCGCGACGAGGCGACTTTGCGCCGGGTGCGCCTCGCGGCCTCCGAACTCGTCGGCGCTCAGCCGCCGCGCAGCAACGAAGCGCCCGCCCGATCGTCGCGGGTCGCGCTCATCGGCCTGCGCGGCGCGGGCAAATCGACCCTCGGCCGGATGCTGGCCGAAGATCTCGACTTTCCGTTCGTCGAGCTCAGTCGCGAGATCGAGAAGCTCGCCGGATGCAGCATCAGCGAGATTCTCGGGCTCTATGGCCAGAACGCCTACCGTCGTTACGAGCGCCGCGCGCTCGAGGAGGCGATCGACGCCTATCCCGAAGCGGTCATCGCGACTGCGGGCGGCCTGGTCAGCGACCTCGTGAGCTTCAACCTTCTGTTGCGCCGCTGCACCAGCGTCTGGCTCAAGGCCGATCCTGAAGACCACATGAGCCGGGTCGCCGCCCAGGGCGATCTCCGGCCCATGGCGGCGAGCCGCGAGGCGATGGAGGATCTCAAGACCATCCTCGCCGGCCGGGCGGCCTTCTATTCGAAGGCGGACATGCACATCGACACCAGCGCACAGCCGCTGATGGAAACCTTTGAGATCGTGCGGGCGCAGGTGCGGGAGGCGATCGGCCTGCCTCAAACGTGATGCGCAAAACTGTCTGAGCGGCTTGCCCGCCAACCTGGAGTGCACTATGGTGCATTGCCTGCATTAAAATGCCTATCAACGGGATCGCAATGGACCGGGTCGACTATCAAACCGCGCCGTCGCGCTACAAGCACTGGAAGCTCAAATTCGACGGGCCGGTCGCGACGCTCCTCGCCGATTTCGACGAGAACGCCGGCTTGCGTCCCGGCTATAAGCTCAAGCTCAACAGCTACGATCTCGGCGTCGATATCGAGCTCGCCGACGCCGTCAACCGCATCCGCTTTGAGCATCCCGCGGTGCGCGCGGTGGTCATCGCCAGCGCCCGCGAGCGGGTGTTCTGCTCGGGGGCCAATATCTTCATGCTCGGCCTCTCCGGCCACGCGTGGAAGGTCAACTTCTGCAAATTCACCAACGAGACCCGCAACGGCCTCGAAGACTCGTCGAAGCATGAGCGGCTCAGGTTTCTCGCCGCCGTCAACGGCTCGTGCGCCGGCGGCGGCTACGAGCTGGCGCTCGCGTGCGACGAGATCATCCTCATCGACGATCGCTCGAGCGCGGTCAGCCTCCCAGAGGTGCCGTTGCTCGGCGTCCTGCCCGGCACCGGCGGCCTGACGCGGCTCACCGACAAGCGCCATGTCCGCCACGATCTGGCGGATGTCTTCTGCACCACGAGCGAAGGCGTGCGCGGCGAAAAGGCGCTGGCCTGGCGCCTCGTCGACGCGGTCGCCAAGCCGGCGCAGTTCGCCGCCGCGGTTCGCGAGCGCGCATTGGCGCTTGCCGCAACCAGCGACCGCCCCCCGTCCGCCAAGGGCGTCGCGCTGACCCCGATCGAGCGCGCAATCGAAGCCGACGCCTTGCGCTATTCGCATGTGACGGTGACGATCGACCGCGGAGCGCGCGCCGCGACATTCACCATTCATGGGCCTAACGGCCCTCAGCCGCAGGACATCGCGGCGATCGAGGCTCAAGGCGCGGCCTGGTATCCGCTGGCGCTCGCCCGCGAGCTCGAGGATGCGATCCTCTCCATGCGCACCAACGAGCTCGATATCGGGGTCTGGCTGATCAAGACCGAAGGCGATGTCAAGGCTGCACTGGCGATGGACGCGACGCTCGGCGCGCTCAAAGGGCATTGGCTCGTGCGCGAAACCGTCGGCTATCTGCGCCGCACCATGAGCCGCCTCGACGTCACCTCGCGCAGCCTGTTCGCGCTGGTCGAGGAGGGCTCGTGCTTCGCGGGGACGCTCTTCGAGCTCGCGCTCGCCTGCGATCGCATCTACCACCTGGCGCTGCCGGGCGGCGAAGCGCGGGCGCCGAGGATCGCGCTCAGCGAAGCGAATTTCGGCGATTATCCGATGGCGAGCGGCCAGAGCCGTCTCGGGCGCCGCTTCTACGACGAAAAGCCGGCGCTCGAGGCGCTCAAAGCCAGCATCGGCCAGCCGCTCGACGCCCCGGCGGCGTTCGCCCTCGGCCTCGCCACCAGCATTCCCGACGACATCGACTGGGCGGACGAGATCCGCATCGCGGTCGAAGAGCGCGCTTCGATGAGCCCTGACGCCTTGACCGCGCTCGAAGCGAATCTGCGCTTCGACGGCCCCGAGACATTGGCGACCCGCGTCTTCGGCCGCCTCACCGCCTGGCAGAACTGGATCTTCCAGCGCCCCAACGCGGTCGGCGACAAGGGCGCGCTCAAGGTCTACGGCAAGGGCGAAAAAGCCGCCTTCGACTGGAGCCGGGTCTAGTGGGCGCGATGGACCAGTCTGCAGGCGGGCTCATCAGGCAGCACCTGATCGACCCCGAAATCTGCATCCGCTGCAACACCTGCAAATCGACCTGCCCGGTCGGCGCGATCTCGCACGACGCGCGCAACTATGTGGTCGACGCGAACATCTGCAATCTCTGCATGGCCTGCGTCCCGCCCTGTCCGACCGGCAGCATCGACAATTGGCGGGCGATGCCGCGCTCGCGCGCCTATAGCGTCGAGGCGCAGTTCGGCTGGGACGTCCTGCCGGCGGAGCTGAGCGCCGACGAGCTTGCTCTCGCTGGCGGCGCGGCCGACGCTTCCTTTGCCGACGCGCCGGCGCCCCCAGTCTTGCCCGACACTGCAGGCAAGGCGGCGTTCGACGTCAGCGCCTACGCCGCCGTGACCCCGCCCTGGTCGGCCGAGCGCGCGATCGCCAATCTCTATGGGCCCAAGGCGGCGGCGAGATCGGTGCCCGCCACGGTCGTCGGCAACGTGCGGGTGACGGACGTCGGCAAGGACTACGACACCCATCACATCGTGCTCGATTTCGGGGCGATGACCTTCCCGGTGCTGGAGGGCCAGTCGATCGGCGTCGTTCCTCCGGGAACGGATGCAGACGGGCGGCCGCACCATCCGCGCCAGTATTCGGTCGCGAGCCCGCGCAACGGCGAGCGGCCGGGCTATAACAATGTCTCCCTCACGGTGAAGCGAGTGCTCGAGGATCACCAGGGCCGTCCCGTCCGCGGCGTCGCCAGCAACTATCTCTGCGACCTCGCCGTCGGCGACACGGTCGAGGCGACCGGACCGTTCGGCGTGAGCTTCCTTATGCCCAACCACCCGAAGAGCGCGATCGTGATGATCTGCACCGGCACCGGCAGCGCGCCGATGCGGGCGATGACCGAGTGGCGGCGCCGCTTGCGCAAGTCCGGCAAGTTCGAAGGCGGCAAGCTGATGCTGTTCTTCGGCGCCCGCACAAAGGAGGAGCTGCCCTATTTCGGCCCGCTCTTGAATCTGCCGAGGGACTTCATCGACATCAACTTCGCCTTCAGCCGCACGCAGGGCGAGCCAAAGCGTTATGTGCAGGACGCGATGCGCGAGCGGGCGGCCGATCTCGCGCCCCTCATCGCCGACCCGGACGCCTATTTCTACGTCTGCGGCCTCAGGGCAATGGAGGAAGGCGTGGTTTCGGCGCTGCGCGACATCGCCAACAAGGCGGGGTTCGATTGGGAGACGCACGGGCCGGCGCTCAAGCGCGACGGCCGGCTGCATCTGGAAACGTACTGAGCGATGATCATGAGGAGAAACCGATGACCGCCGAAGACATTCTCAGCGACTCGGCAGGATCGATGAGCGCCGAAAGCTTCGTCGAAATCAGCTACGACGAGGCGATTCCCAACAACGTCGCCCTTTCGTCCGACAAGCAGCTGCAGCGCGCGCTCGAGGGCTGGCGGCCGAAATATCTCGACTGGTGGAGCGGCATGGGCCCGGTCGGCTACCAGCAGTCGGAGGTCTATCTGCGCACCGCCGTCGGCGTCGATCCCGCCGGCTGGGCCAAGTTCGGCTATGTGAAGATGCCGACCTATCGCTGGGGCATTTTGCTCGCGCCAAAGGTCGAGGGCCGCACGATTCCGTTCGGCCGCCACAAGGGCGAGCCCGCCTGGCAGGAAGTGCCGGGCGAGCACCGGGCGCTGCTTCGCCGGCTGATCGTTGTCCAGGGCGACACCGAGCCGGCCTCGGTCGAGCAGCAGCGTTTCCTCGGCGCGACCGCGCCGAGCCTCTACGACATGCGCAACCTCTTCCAGGTCAATGTCGAGGAGGGCCGCCATCTCTGGGCGATGGTCTATCTCCTGGTCAAATATTTCGGCAAGGACGGGCGCGAGGAGGCCCAGGCCCTTCTCGAGCGCCAGAGCGGGCAGATGGACAATCCGCGCATCCTCGGCGCCTTCAATGAGCGCACGCCCGACTGGCTGAGCGTTCTTCATGTTCACCTTCTTCACCGACCGCGACGGCAAGATGCAGCTCGCCGCGCTCGCCGAGAGCGGCTTCGATCCGCTGTCGCGCACCTGCCGGTTCATGCTGACCGAGGAGGCCCATCACATGTTCGTCGGCGAGACCGGCGTCCAGCGGACGATCGAGGCGACCTGCGCGGCGATGGTCAAAGCGGGGATCAAGGATCCCAATGACGTCGAGGCAGTGCGCAAGCTCGGCGTCGTCGACCTGCCGCTCTTGCAGCGCAAGGCCAATTTCCACATCTCGGTCACCCGCGACCTGTTCGGCAGCGAAATCTCTTCCAACGCCGCCGAGGCGTTCAGCGCCGGCATCAAGGGCCGCTTCAACGAGATGAACCTCAAGGGCGACGATCACGTGCTTCAGGAGGCGACCTATCCCGTCACACGCGTCGTCGACGGCAAGCTCGTCGTCGAGCAGGTCCCGGCTCTCCGCGCCATCAACGCGCGTCTCCTCGACGACTTCATCGTCGACTGCCAGGGCGGGATCGACCGCTGGAACAAGTCGATCGAGAAGGCCGGCGTCGCTTTCAAGTTCGTCCAGCCGCACAAGGGCTTCAACCGCCGGATCGGCGAGTTCGCCGGCCAGCGCGTGAGCCCGGCCGGCGAGGTCCTTAGCGAGGACCAATGGACGGCGCAAAGCGGCGACTGGCTGCCCAACGACGACGACATGCGCTTCATCGCTTCTCTGATGAAGCCGTGTCACGAACCGGGCAAATACGCGAGCTGGATCGCCCCCCCGCGCGTCGGCGTCAACAACCAGCCCGGCGACTTCGAATATGTGAAGATCGCCTGAGTGGCCTTCGTTCGACGGCGCGGGCCCCGTCATTGCGAGCGAAGCGAAGCAATCCAGAGTTTCGATCGCTTCGTCGCCAAAGCAAGCTCCCGGCGGGGTGTCGCCGGCTATCTTGGAATATTCCTCAGGTTTAGCCAACCTTGGTATAGTTCCATTGGTTGCTTCCAAGAGGAAGGCTAAAGAAGCCTATTGAGGCGAAGGGGAAGTTCCAGAACGCAACGTCAACTTCGCCGCTCGCGCGCGCAGTCATCCCGGGGACTATATCTAACGAATAAGGAAACTTTGGTCCGCCGAGGCTATAGGTGTTACCAGACCAGGCGAGGTCATCCCAATCAAGAGGATCGGTCGTATAGCCGCCTTGGTAGTTGTCAACTGGAATATTGCCAACAATTGTAGATCCTTGCGCGAGCGTGAAATCGGTGAGCGACGGCTGATTAAATTGACTGTCCCCGGGCGCCGTCGGCCCGGTGAAGGAACTTACTACGAGAGAGTGGGCTGTGCCATTGCCATCGACAGCAACTCCGCCCGATGACATTTCGAGTCCCCCTCCGGATGGCCCCTTGATCTCTACGGACCTCCATGTGGAACCCGGAGTATTCGCCACAAAATAGTACAAATAGCTCTTATTCAATGGGCCAGATTTCGTCTCGACCGGTGCAGTGACGATGATCTCGCCGTTCGGGTTCAGACTGAGCGCTATCGATACTGGCCAGCTTGGATATACAGTAGTAGTTCCCGCTATAGATGGCATAGAGATCTGGTTCGACTGCCATGGCCCGAAGGATCCAGCCGCACCTGAGGATCCCGCAGTATAGGTTGACCAGAAATACATCAGCACATTGTCCATGTTCGGCGCGTTCGCTCCGGGTTGCTGTACGGCGACCACGTGCACCTCGATTTGCGAAGAGTTCACAGAACGAACCGCCATGGCGGCGACGACAGCCGGCGCAGCGTTCGTTGTGCCGGCCGCGGGAATCGGCACCTGGACGAACGGAAAGTCTAGATAGCCCCCCAACCAGCCAATCAGCTCTTCGCCGGACGAGACCGTGAGCATGTACACGTAGTCGTCTGGCATTACCGTCATGCCTACTACTGAACCCGTCGCGCCAGAGACATCTCGACTGTACCATTGCCCCCCAAGCCTGTCGTAAGTGAGGTAGTAAACAACGCCGTTAGGTCCATCCGCGGCGACGTGCGCCCTTCGGCCCCCCCTCGCCGATGGGAATGGGTCGAATGCGATGGCAGGCGCGTAACCGGCGGCCGTCGGGACGTTCGCAGATCCAGGTCCTGCAATCTGTTGGACACTCCACGGCTGGGGAGAAGCCACTGGATCGGGAACTTCGACCCAATAGCTCATTATCGAACCCGCCGAATTCGTCATTACGATCCAGATTTCGTCGTCGCCGGCCAGGATCGAACGACGCCATGCAATCGATGCTGGGCTAGGCATGTCAACGCTCCTCCCCAAAAAACTTTGCGGTAATCTTTCGACCGACATTCACAAAATGGCCGCCGGTTGGACCGACAGACTGCGCCAGTCCGACGGCAAAGCCAAGCCGAAACCGCCGCGTCTGGCGTTGTCGCTCACCGGCTTTGCGGGGCTCGGCTTCACAGACCACCGCTGCACCCGGCGGGAGCAGCTGACCGAGGATAACAACGGGGCTGTTGGCCATTCCTCGCCAAAGTTCTTGGACAAATTTGTTCCTGGAAATCAGAATCCGTGCTATTGTCGCCGCTATTGAGAAATGGTCCGGGCCTTGCGGCGGGCAGCGGGCTCAGGCGGGGGAGAAAAGGATTTCTGGGCCGGAATCGGGCACAACCCGCTGAAAAAGCTCAATCCGCGGAAGAAAGTCCGATTTGGATTTTGTTCCGCCGGCCTTTGATTCTGTTGCGGCGGGTTTGGAAATTGTCGCGGCCGATTTTGATATTGCTGCGCGGGCTGGCGGCGGAGAGGCGCCCTCGCCTACGCCAGCCCTTGGCCCTCGAGCGCGCGCCTGACCGGCGGGAATAAAGCGCATGTGTCGCCGATTTCCCCGCAATGACGATTGGCGCCGGTTGACCGCGCCTATCCCATGTATCCAGCTTTGGCTCATCGCCCTCGAACGAGAGGAGGTCCTCGCAATGCGCGGATCAGCGGCGTTGTGGCGCTCGCAGCGAAAGACTGCGAAAACGGGTTGCCGGGGTTCGCCGGCAAAACGCCATAGGAGCTCGTGGCTGTTTCCAGGGTGAATCCGGTCAGCTGCTCCACGCATTGGGTGGGCTCCTGATTCGTTACCGTAAGAGGGCTTTTCGCCGAATAGGTAATCGTTCCCGCGCCGGATAAGAGCACCGCGCTCTCTCCGTTCACGGGCCCGACCAGGTCCAGTGTGAATGCGACGATTGGCGCCACGTCGGTCGCCGATAACCCATTCGCCGCTAGCAGCCCTGGTATCGTGGGCGGCGATGGGGTGTATGATACCCCGTTCACAACCCAAGTAACGCTGTTGACGTTGCCGCTCGAGTTGTTGCCCAGTTTGATCGTCAGAGTATAGCCGGCGGGTATTGTGTTGCTTGGCAGCGCTGGGCCCAAAGTTGTCTTGTATTCGTTCGGGCCCGGCAAGATGACAGGAGTGCTAAAAGTGTGCCAGGTATTTATAGCCCCCCAAAGCTGCGCAGACCACAGATTTATTATGTATTGCTGCCAAGCAGGATACAAGGGATTCGAGGAGGTTTGTGTCGGCGAATAACAATTCAACTGAAAACTGAACCCTGGGGGGGCGAACGGCGCCCCTGGCGGAGTTGAAGGCCCCGTTGACGCCCAAACTATGGGTTGCGTAACGGCGATCGTCACGGATACGTTTATCAAGTTCGCGCAGCCGCCGCTGGCAAGGGGCGTGAACATAAAATAGTTGTTGTTGCTGCCAAGGCCCCCGCGGGGCTCCCCCGGGCCCAGGCCTGGAGGGGGGACCGGCGTCTGGGCCTTTACGCCGCCCTTGTCGGTGGGAAACTCGTTCACGCCGCAGAGCGTCTGTCCGGCAGTGAGGATGTCGCCCGCCGCCAGCGGCGGCCATCCCACCGGCACGCTCACTTGAATCCTCGCCGGCGACCCTGTCGGCGGACCGGTCTCCGCTCCGATGCTGTCTACCGGCGCGTTGCGCGCATGATGGTTTACGAACAGCGCAACCTGCGCTCCGGGTACGACATTGTTCACCAGGACCGATGCAGCGGTGGTCAGCACATAGCTGCCGGCCACCGTGGGGAGCGGCAGGGCGGGCGGGGCCAGGACCTTGGCCGCGGCGGCCGGCTTGGCGCTGGCGCCGCAGCCCAGCTGCTGCACGAAGATCTGTTCTCCGGTGACGAGCGGCCACAACAGGCGGACCGGGAAGTTCGCCGTCGTCGCGACCACCGGGTTCGAGCGTGGCGTCGGCGGCGAACCCTTGGCGAACACTTGAATCAGGCATCCGGGATTCGCTCCCCGGACAAACACCGAGGTGGCGCAATCGTAGAGCGGCCGCTGCACCGTCGGCGCGGGGTAAGGACCCGGGGGTTGCACGACGGGAACCGTGGCCGGGCTCGGGCTCGCAAGGTCGCAAAGCAGTCCTTCGATCAAAAGCGAAACCGGGCCGACCGCCCCCGAAGGGTACCAATTTTTCGGCAAGCCGATTTGGCCCGAGCTGGATACGCCGGACGATCCAAGAGATTTCTTTTGCGGCCCCGCCGTCGTGCTGTAGGCCACTTCGATCGTGAAGATTTCGCCCGTGACGAAGTCGGAAACAATTAAAATGTTGACGTCGGAGCATGGGCTGTATGTGACCTGCGGCGTTGGCGGCGCGTGTTTCTTGACGGTGAATGATAAAGTTTTCGGTTGCTGCTCTTTGCACCTCGGGAAATACTGTTCCACGGACGACGGTCCGGGCAGTAAAGGCGGAGACAAATCGTATAGATTATAGGAGCTCGATGGATTGGTGGCTGAATACTGGTTGGCGCCATTGATAATCTTGAGGTCTGCGCCAGGCTGCACGCTGGAGATGTTCATGCTCGTGTCGCAGTCGATGGGCGTCGGTGCGATCGCCGGCGTGCCGAGAGCGGGCGCCACCGGGATCGGACTGCTTTGCGCGGCAGGAACTCGTCGCGGAGCCGATATTCTGTTGGGCCGTCAGCACCGAACCCGAAGGGATCGTATGCGCGGCGAGTTGGAACCATTGGGGCGTCTGGGTCACGAGCGCAGCGGCGACCATGGTGGTCGCCCCCATCGTGATGGTCAGCGTCGCCCCGGAGATCAATCCGTCGATGTAGACCCAGTCCATGCACGTGCATAATCCGGAGGCGAAAATGGGAGCGGGCAGCGGCGTGGGCGGCAGTAAAACCGGAACGGGCAAGGTGGAAGGAGGGCTCAGGCCGGTCACCAAGATCTTCGGGTCCGAACCCGTGTATTGCTGGCGCGCGGTGATCGGTTGCCCATGCGCGATGGTTCCGGTCAATGGAACCCAGATCGCGCCGGGACTCGTTGATGTCGCCATTCCTACCGCGTGGGTGCTGGCGGAGTCGTTATAGACCGTCACCTTCGCGTTCGGCAGCACGCTGTCGACAAGCACCTGCTTGCTGGTGGTGTAGACCGGCCCACTGACAATCGGCGGAAGCGGGGGCGGATTCGCCATGTTCCCTCCTCGAGGCGAGTTGCTGGTTTTGACCGGCATTGCCCGGGTGGCCTCGGGCTTGGCTCGCAATCTGCGCCCCTTTTACACTTCCGGCAATCTACGCATGTGTCATCGATCCCGAAAATCGCGCCGATTTCGCACCGATTTCGATTTCCAGCGAGCGAGCGCCGGATCGGCTTCCAGGCCCGCTCGTGAGTTTCGCCAACATTTTCTTCCAGAAAATCAGAATTTCTGCTAGTGTCGACGCTCCTGAGAAGCGGCTGCCGTCCGCCAGCGCGGCGGCTGAGCGGGCGGAGCCGAGGGAGTGAGGATTTCGGGTCCGGTGTCGGCGCAACCCGCTGAAAAAGCTCAATCCGCGGAAGAAAGTTCGATTTGGATTTCGTTGCGCTGGCCTTGGAATCCATTGCGGGGAATTTGGATAATGGCGCCCGCGGCTTGGGAATCGTTGCGCCGCCTCGCCGGCGCTCGGGGGTCACAGCCGCGCGATCCGCCCGCGCCGTTCAAGCTCGGCGATGACCCGGTCGGCGAGGGCGTCCGGCGTTTCGGCGGCTGAATTGAGAATGAGTTCTGGCGCCTCGGGCGCCTCGTACGGCTGGTCGACGCCAGTGAAGTTCTTGATCTCGCCGGCCAGCGCCCGCCGGTACAGGCCCTTGGTATCGCGGGCGATGACGGTCTCAAGCGGCGCCTCGACGAAAACCTCGAGAAACTCATCCCGAGCCGCGGTGTCGCGGACGAGCCGCCGCTCCGCCCGGAACGGCGAAATGAACGAGCAGAGCACGATGAGCCCGGCGTCGGTCATCAGCCTCGCGACCTCGCCGACCCGGCGGATGTTCTCGACCCGGTCGGCGGCGGTGAAGCCCAAGTCCTTGTTGAGGCCGTGGCGGACGTTGTCGCCGTCGAGGAGCGCGGTATGGACGCCGCGCGCATGAAGCTTGACCTCGACCAGATTGGCGATTGTCGATTTTCCCGCCCCCGAGAGCCCGGTGAACCACAGGATGGCCGGCTTCTGATGCATTTGCGCCGCATGCGCCTCGCGCCCGACACTCGCGCCATGCCGGTGCACGTTGGTCGCGCGCCTGAGCCCATGGGCGATCATCCCCGCCGCCGCGGTCTCATTGGTCGCGCGATCGATGAGAATGAAGGCGCCGGTCACGCGATTGTCGCAGTAAGGATCGAAGGCGACCGGCATGGTGGTCGCGACGTTGCAGAAGCCGACCTCGTTGAGATCGAGATGCTTGGCCGCGAGCTTGTCGAAATTGTTGACATCGAGGCGGTGCTTGAGCTCGGTAACCGAAGCGGGCGTCGTCCGCCCGCCGATCTTGAGCAGGTAGGATCGGCCGGGCAGCATCGGTTCGGCGCTCATCCAGATCATGTGCGCTGTGAACTGATCGGCGACCTCCGGGCGGCTCTCAGGCTTCGACAGCACGTCGCCCCTGGCGATGTCGATCTCGTCGGCGAGAGTGAGCGTGACCGCGTCGCCGGCCTCGGCGGCCTCGACCTCGCGATCGCCGACGAGGAGGCTTGCGACAGTGCTCCGGAGGCCGGAATTGGCGGCCACGATCGCGTCGCCCCGCGCCACCCGTCCGCTTGGAATCGTGCCGGCGAAGCCGCGAAAATCATGATGCGGGCGGTTGATCCATTGCACCGGCAGGCGAAACGGCGCGCTGCGGCGATCCTCCTCGACCTCGATTCGCTCGAGATGATCGAGCAGATGCGGCCCTTCGTACCACGACGTGCGCCGGCTCAAAGAGGAGACATTGTCGCCGTAACGGGCAGAGATCGGCAGCGCGATAAGCGAGCGGAAGCTGAGCGTCTCGGCGAACTTGCGGTAGTCGGCCTCGATCCGGCGAAACGCCGTCTCGCTGAAGTCGACGAGATCGATCTTGTTGACCGCGAGCACGACGTCGCGCACGCCAAGCAGCGACACGATGATCGAATGGCGATGGGTCTGGGTGAGCAGCCCCTTGCGCGCGTCGACAAGCACGATCGCGAGATCGGCGTTGGACGCGCCGGTCGCCATGTTGCGGGTATATTGCTCGTGGCCGGGCGCATCGGCGACGATGAACGAGCGCCGGGCGGTGGCGAAGTAGCGATATGCGACGTCGATGGTGATGCCCTGCTCGCGCTCGGCTTCGAGCCCGTCGACCAGGAGCGCGTAGTCGACGCTGTCCCCGGTCGTGCCGAATTTCTTCGAGTCGCGTTCGAGCGCCGAGAGCTGGTCGTCGAAGATCAGCTTCTTCTCGTACAGCAATCGCCCGATCAGCGTCGACTTGCCGTCGTCGACCGACCCGCAGGTCAGGAGACGCAGGGTCGGGAGGGTCGCCTCTGTCTCAGCGATGGCCATCAGAAGTACCCTTCGCGCTTCTTCTTTTCCATCGACGAGGCTTCGTCTGAATCGATGAGGCGCCCTTGACGCTCGGACGTGGTGGTCTTGCGCATTTCGGCGACGATGTCGTGGAGGGTGTCGGCCTCCGACTCGATTGCTGCCGAAAGCGGATAGCAGCCGAGGGTGCGGAAGCGCACCCGCCGCATTGCCGGCTGTTCGCCCGGCATGAGCGGCAGCCGTTCGTCGTCGACCATGATGAGCGCGCCCGCGCGCTCGACCACCGGGCGAAGCTTGGAGAAATAGAGCGGCACGACCGGAATGGCCTCGGCCAGCACATATTCCCAGATGTCGAGCTCGGTCCAGTTCGAGAGCGGGAAGACTCGCATCGATTCGCCTTCGCGCAGGCGGGTGTTGAAGAGACGCCACAGTTCGGGGCGCTGGTTGCGTGGGTCCCACGCATGCGCGGCCGAGCGGTGGGAGAAGATGCGCTCCTTGGCGCGGCTCTTCTCCTCGTCCCGCCGCGCGCCGCCGAACGCGGCGTCGAACCGCCCGCGGTCGAGCGCTTGCCGCAGCGCTTCGGTCTTCATCACTTGGGTGTGGAGTTGCGAGCCCGAGGCGATCGGCGATATGCCGCGCCTGACCCCGTCCTCGTTGATGTGGACGATGAGATCGAGGCCGAGCCGGCGCGCCGTTTCGTCGCGGAATGCGATCATCTCGCGGAACTTCCACGTCGTGTCAACGTGGAGCAGCGGGAACGGCGGCTTGGCGGGATGGAACGCCTTCATCGCCACGTGGAGCATCACGCTCGAAGTCCTTGCCGATCGAATACAGCATGACGGGATTGCGCATTTCGGCGACGACTTCCCGCATGATGTGAATCGACTCGGCCTCCAGCCGCCGGAGATGAGCCGGCAATTCGCTCGCCATCGAGAATTCCCTTGAGAAGGCGCGTTCCATAGGCGGCTTCCGGGCCGAAGGCAACCGATTTAAACTCTACGAACGAGTTGTTAGATTGATATCACAAATGCAGATAGAGAAAGCGGGCTCGACCCGTAATGACCACAACCCCGCGCCTTCCGCGTTGACTCGAGGCGAACGGCCGACCATCGATAGGTTGAAGTCGCTATCGGCCCCGCAAGCTTGATCGCAAAGGAGAACGCCATGACCAACGCGGTGATCATGGCGCCGTCAATTCTGTCGGCGGATTTCGCCAGGCTCGGCGAGGAGGTGCGCGCGGTCGCCGAGGCCGGCGCCGACTGGATCCATCTCGATGTGATGGACGGCCATTTCGTCCCCAACATCACCTTCGGCCCGCCGGTTGTTGCGGCATTGCGGCCGCATACCAACAAGCCCTTCGACTGCCACCTGATGATCGAACCTTGCGATCCCTATCTCGAAGCCTTCGCCAAGGCGGGCGCCGATCACATCACGATCCATGCGGAAGCGACGAAGCATCTCGACCGTTCGCTGCAGGAAATCCGCAGGCTCGGCAAGAAGGCGGGCGTAGCGATCAATCCTGGAACGCCGGAGAGCGCGATCGAATATGTGCTCGACCGGCTCGACACTATCCTCGTCATGACCGTCAATCCGGGCTTTGGCGGCCAGGCGTTCATTGCGGCGATGCTCGACAAGATCGCGCGGGTGAAGCGCATGGTCGGCGACCGCAACATCATGATCGAGGTCGATGGCGGCGTGGCGGCGGAGACTGCGCCGCTTCTGGCGCGGGCCGGCGCGAACGTGTTCGTTGCGGGCTCGGCCGTATTCGAAGGCGATCCCAAGAGCTATTCCGACAACATCAAGGCAATCCGGGCCGCCGCTTGAGTTCGTCGCCTTGCGCGGAGCCGCAAAGGCGCTTACCTCGCGGGTAGTTGCGCCGCGCCAAGCGCCAAGAGAGCCCGACATGTTGCAAACCCTACTCACCGAAGGCCGGCCGCTGCTTGCCGACGGCGCGACCGGCACCAACCTCTTCGCCATGGGACTGACCTCCGGCGACAGCCCGGAGCTTTGGAACGCGGTCCATCCCGACCGAACCCAGACCCTGCATCGGGCTTTCGTCGATGCCGGCGCCGACATCATTCTGACCAACAGCTTCGGCGCCAATCGTCGCCGACTGATGCTGCACGGCCTCGAGGCCCGGGCGCGCGAACTCAACCGTCTCGCCGCCCAAAACGCTCGCAACGTCGCCGACAGCGCCGGGCGACCCGTCGTCGTCGCCGGATCGGTCGGACCGACCGGCGACCTCATCGCTCCGCTCGGACCGTTGAGCGAAGACGAGGCGGTCGACGTCTTCTCCGAACAGATCGAAGGCCTGCGCGAAGGCGGCGCCGACGTCGCCTGGATCGAGACCATGTCGGCGGCCGAGGAAATCCGCGCCGCGGCGCGGGCGGCGGCCAAGTGCGGCTTCCCCTATACGATCACCGCGAGCTTCGACACCGCCGGCCGCACGATGATGGGCCTCGCGCCCGCCGCGTTCGGCGCCCTGGTCGAAGCGTTCGAGCCGGCGCCGGTAGCCTATGGCGCGAATTGCGGCGTCGGCGCCTCCGATCTCTTGGCCGCGACTCTCGCCATGAGCGCGGCGCGACCGGGCGCGCCGCTCATTGCCAAGGCCAATGCCGGCGTGCCGCAATGGCACGGGGCGCATATCCACTATTCCGGCACTCCGGAGCTCATGGCGACCTACGCAGGGCTCGCCGTCGATTGCGGCGCCAGCATCATCGGCGGCTGTTGCGGCGCCACGCCGGCCCATGTGGCGGCGATGCGGCGCGGTCTTGACGCCCACGAAGCCAGGCCACGTCCGGACGTGGAGGCGATCGTCGCCGCGCTCGGAGCGCTCGTGGCCCCGCCCGCCGCCGAGGCCGCGGTACGGGCGCGCCGGCGGGAGCGGGCATGAACGCCAAGGCCAAACGCCGCGCCTGGAGCGCCGCAGGCGAGCCCGAACTCGCGCCGCCGCCCGCAACGGCTCCCCAGCCCCTCGCCGCGCCGTCAGGGCCGCAGGTCTTCGACGTCGATGCGGCGGGCGCGGGCGAGCGGCTCGACCGTTTCTTGGGCGGCGCGGCGGCCGTGCGCCGCGTCGCGCTGTCGCGCACCCGGCTCAAGGCCCTGATCGAGGCCGGCGAAGTGAGCGTCGACGGGCAGGTTGCGCGCGATCCCTCGCTGCGGCTCGTCGAGGGCGCGCGCATCGCCTTTGAAGCGCCGTCCGCGGAGGAATTGCCGATCGCCGGCGAAGATCTGCCGCTTGCCGTCGTTTACGAGGACGAGCATCTGATCGTGATCGACAAGCCGGCCGGGCTCGTTGTCCATCCGGCGCCGGGACATCCGGCCGGCACACTGGTCAACGCGTTGATCCGCCACTGCGGGGCGAGCCTCTCAGGCGTCGGCGGGGTCAGGCGGCCGGGAATCGTGCATCGGCTCGACAAGGACACCTCGGGGATGCTCGTCGTCGCCAAGACGGATGCGGCGCATCGGGGGCTCTCCGAGCTCTTCGCCGACCACGGCCGCACCGGCTCGCTCGAGCGCGAATATTTGGCGCTCGTTTGGGGCCGCTTCGACGCGATCGCCGGGAAGGTCGCGGCGCCGATCGGCCGTGATCCGCGCCATCGGGAAAAAATGGCGATCGCCGAGGAGCGCGGCCGCCAGGCCACGACCCATTGGCGGCTTAAGGAGGCTTTCGGTTCGGCGAGCCTCATCGCCTGCCGGCTCGAGACCGGACGGACCCATCAGATTCGCGTCCACATGGCCTCGAGCGGTCATCCGCTCCTGGGTGATTCGGTCTACGGCGCGGGGTTCAAGACCAAGGCGGCCCGTCTCGGCGAGGCCGCCAAGGCCGCGCTGGCCGAACTCGGCCGCCAAGCTTTGCATGCTTCGGTATTGGGTTTCGAACATCCGGCCACTGGCGAGAAACTCCGCTTCGAGAGTTCGCCGCCGGAAGATTTTTCGCATCTGCTCAATGCGTTACGAGCCGCGTCGGCAGTCTGACGCCCTTTGTTCGGCCTCCGCGCCGCTGAAACAATTTCATATTGGCTGCGAATAGCTGACTAGGCTCGGCCCTTATTCGGCCACGCTTGCTCGACCACAATATGTCCATCCGGCCATAGCGCCGACGGAGACGGCATGGAACCGGGCTCCCATCAGAGGAAAACATGGCCGCATCGCTTCCCATCATTGCGGGCGAATCGGGACTTGCTCGCTATTTGCAAGAGATCAAGCGGTTCCCGATGCTGGAGCCGCAAGAGGAATACATGCTCGCCAAGCGCTGGCGCGAGCACGGCGATCGCGAGGCTGCGCACAAGCTCGTCACCTCGCATTTGCGGCTGGTGGCCAAGATCGCCATGGGCTATCGCGGCTACGGTCTGCCGATCGGCGAGGTGATTTCCGAGGGCAACGTCGGCCTGATGCAGGCGGTCAAGCGCTTCGAGCCGGACAAGGGCTTCAAGCTCGCGACTTACGCCATGTGGTGGATTCGCGCGTCAATCCAGGAATACATCCTGCGCTCGTGGTCGCTGGTGAAGATGGGCACCACGGCCAGCCAGAAGAAGCTGTTCTTCAATTTGCGCAAGGCCAAGAGCCGGATTTCGGCGCTCGAGGAAGGCGACATGCGCGACGATCAGGTCGAATCGATCTCGAAGCGGCTTGGCGTCGGCAAGCAGGACGTCATTGACATGAACCGGCGCCTCGGCGGCGACGCCTCGCTCAATGCGCCGCTGCGCGACGGCGGCGAAGGCGAGTGGCAGGACTGGCTCGTCGATGAAAGCGCCGATCAGGAATCTCAACTTGCCGACCGCGAGGAATCGGACGCCCGCATGGGCGCGCTGCGCAGCGCGTTGACCGTCCTCAACCCGCGCGAGCGGCGCATTTTCGAGGCCCGGCGGCTCGCCGAGGAGCCGATTACGCTCGAGGAGCTGTCGGCCGAATTTGGCGTGTCGCGCGAGCGCGTGCGGCAGATCGAGGTGCGCGCGTTCGAAAAGGTGCAGGAGGCGGTGAAGGCCGGCGTCGCCAAGGCGCAAGCGCCGAGAAGCCATTCGCCGGCCGCATTGCCGGCTCGCTGAGAGCGACGCCGACGAGCCGCCGCCGAACGCGCATAGGCGGTATTTGTCGCGCGGCGGCGGAGAATCGGAGTAGGCTCGCGCAAACTCGGATTGTCCTCGCCGAACCAAATAGGCCGCCTAATGCCCTCCATACGACTGCGCCCGAGCCGTTCGCGTCGGCGTTTCGCGCTCGCGCCGCTGGCCGCGGCGGCGCTGTGGGCGATTCCCGCGCTTGCGGCCGACCGGCCAGCCACGCCCGAGGGCGCGGACGCGCTCAGAACCCTGATCGCCAATTATTTGCCCGCGGCGCAGGCCGGGGCGTCCCCCCTCGTGACGGTGACGCCGGAGGGCGCCGACTATCTCATCTCGGCCGACCTCAGCGCGCTCAACGCGCTCCTCCAGGAGACGGGCGCGTCATACGATCCGGCGACCATCGTCTACAAGGCCGTCGAACAGGATGACGGCAATTGGCGGCTCATGATGGACTCGCTTCCCCGCATCGTTTTTCATTCCGAGGGAGCGAACGGCAGCGTCGAACTGACGAATTTCCGCTCGACCGCGCTGATCAGTCCGGCGATCGCCTGGCTTCTCGGCGGTTCGGCGAGCGTGGACAAGGGAACTCTGCTGATTCATACGCCAAAGCTCGAGCAGGCGGCCGAATTCGGCGCCGTTCAGGAGAACGTCACGACCACCCTCGGCACCGACGGCTCGGTTTCAACGGTGGTGAAGGAGGACATTTCCGACATCGGGTTCAAAGCGACCGGGGTTGGGGGGAATGACGCTCCGGTCAACGTCAGCGGGCGGTCGGACAAGGCGCTGATCGATGTCGGCGTCGACGGGTTCAAAAGCCTCAAGGCGTTCGAGCTATGGGGCCTGGTGGCTTCTCACCCGGCGCGCGCCGATCTTGCCGCCCACGAGGCGGAGTTGAAGGGCCTGCTCAAAGAGCTGACCGCCCCCGGCCTCAGGTTCGCCGAAGGCATTGAAGCACAGAAGACCTTCGTCGCCGCGTCGATTGGCGCGATTGCCCTGACAGACGCGAAATATCAGCTCGGCGCGGCCAACGCGGGGCCGCAGAGCTCGATCAGCCTGGGGGTCTCGGCTGAGGGACTGAGCTTGCCGGTCGGGCTGCTCCCGCCCGGAGGAGGCGACTTGACGCCGTCGAAGATCGACGTGGCGGCGACGGTCAAAGGCATCGACCTGACCGCGGCGGCGAATACGTGGATCGACGCCCTGAACTTGCAGGGCGACGGCGATGTGATGACTGACCAGGACGCCGACAAGGTTGAGGCGGCCCTATTGAGCGCTGGTCCGGTCCGGGTCGAAATTGCGCCGTCGCATGTCATCGCGCCCGCGGTCGACGCCGACTTTACCGGCGTCATTCGTTTCGATCACCGCAAACCTACCGGCGCATTGACCGTTCACATGCGCGGTTTCGACAAGACGATGGCGGCAGTCAAGGCCCTGGGGCCCGACATCGCCGCCAAGGTCATGCCCGCCCTCGCCTTGGCCAAGGGGCTGGGAAAAAGCGAAAGCGACGGCAGCCTCAGCTGGCTGGTCGAACTCAACCCCGACCGGTCGCTGATGGTCAACGGCATCCCGTTCGGCAAGGCGCCGGACTGAGCGGGCCGCCGGAAAGGTTTCCAAGCCGAAGGAAGGGAATCCAAATTCGGGCGGAAGGAAATCAAAACCCAGCGGAAGAGAATCCAAATCCAGCGGAAGGGAATCCAAATGCCTTTTCCTGCCGCCGATTCAAAGTTCTCAAGGGCTTAGGCCCTAAATCCCCATCAGGCGAACCGCTCGCTGTTAAAAAATATACTGCGCGGCGCTCCTCTCGCGCCCGGGCAGCGATTCCGATCCATTCGATATGAGGCACAATAGCACGATATTCTGATTATCGAAAGCAATCGTCGCGCCTTCTCTTTCTCGCCTCAATCCGCGGGCAACGGCGTGTGCCTCCTCACTAGGGCGGTCTCAGTCGATTTAATACCAGACGCTTTCGGCTGACGTTCGAATGTCGCTTTTCGCCAATAACGATTCGCATTTGGCAATAATCGCAATGCAAGATGCCGGCCTTATCCGAGCCGCTCGTCCCCCATAACCTTAAACGAAACGGCACGAAGCGGCCCTGTTTCGCGCGGCGTTCGGGCCGAGCGACGGTGAGCATGACGCGGCTTTGGCAAAGGGCGTCCCATCCGTGGCACGAACCCTGCAAGGTGACTGTCATCTTGCGAGCGCTGCCACAGCGACTCGTGCAACCAACGGGAACCATCTTAGGTCGCGACCGTCCAGCGGAGCTGTCGACAAGCGGTTTTCGAACTCTACGACGGCGGGACTGAAATGACTGACCAGACTATTCGCAATTCTGGAGAGCTGCGCGCCAGTCGCGTCAGCTGGAAGCGTATTCAGCGCTTGGCGCTGTACGGCGGCCTGCTCGTTTCCGCAATTGGCGGTACGGTCTTCTATTTGCAAGGAGGCCTCTCGGGCGTCCTGTTGCGCGCCGATGGCTATGTTATGCGCGACCGAGTGGCTGTCGCGCCCGCCTTCGAGGGACGAGTGGCGCAGGTCCTGGTGCGCCCAGGCGACCACGTGGAGAAGGGCCAAAAGATCGCGATTGTGAAATCCGTCGCGATCGGCCGGACGCTTGCAGACCTCGCCGCCGAAAAGGCGCGCCTGATGGGCAAGATCGGGGAACTCCAAGCTCGACGACAGGTCATTGCCGACACGCTCCCACTGGCCAAGTCGAGCGCGACGCAAACCGCCGCCTTTTTGAACGACCTCGATCAGGCGCGGGCGAGCGGCCTCACACTCAACAAGTCGGTGCAAGAAATGACGTCGGCTTCCCTTTTGGCTCGCGAACATGCCGCGAGCTTGCAGGCGGAGCAGGGGTCTTTGTCCGTCGAATTGGACGCTGACCGCGCTGCGCTCGCGCAGGCCGCTACTGCCTATGACGAGTTGATGAGCACCTACGAAGATGGGGCCCTCTACGCCCCGGTCAGCGGCGACATCGGGGGGTCTGTTGCGGCCGTCGGCCAGGCGGTGTCGACGGGAACCGGCGGCATCGCGGACATCTTCACTGGGAAGAGGTTCGTGCTCGCCTATGTCCCGGACGCCTATGTCTTCGAGGTCTCTGAGGGGCAGAATGTTGGCGTCAGGACACGAAACGCGGTTTTGAATGGCCGAATCGACCGTGTCCTGCCTCTTGCCCAGACTCTGCCGAACGACCTTCAGGCGCCCAACCGGATGCTTGAGCGCGGACGATTGGTGCGTATCGACCTGCTGGATTCCAATGAGCTCCCGGTGGATCAACGCGTCCAGATAACGACGTGTTTCGCGACCGATTGTCGTGTCGGCGTGATCGAATCCGCGCTTGACCAGACTCGCTCCGCGCTGGGTCGCCTCTTTGGCGCCGCGACCCTAGAGGGGTCGAAAGCGAAGGAGCCAATTCGTCTGACTGAAGGGTCTACGGCGTCAAGCCAAAAATCCTTTGGCCGGGATTAGCATCGTGAACGATTTCCTGATTAACTCGATGCTCTGCACGAGCGCGCTGATCAACCTTTCCTCTTTCGACGACGCTCTGATCGACGCGTTGGCGTTCGGGATCGCCCATTCATCGTTTGCTAGCGAACACGCCTCGAAAACCGATAAGCCGAGCATCGGAGTGTTCGTCGCCAACTGGCGCGAAGAGGACGTGCTCCACCGGATGGTCGAGGGCAACCTGGCGCGCATCACAACTCCCACGGTGCGGCTCTACCTTGGCGTTTATCCAAACGACACCGCGACCTGTGACGTGGCGATGGAGCTCGCCAAGAAGCATCCGGACCGTGTCCGAGTGATCGTCAACACGCTAGCGGGCCCCACATCCAAGGGTCAATTGCTCAACGAGATGTTTCGGCAGGTCTATGGCGCGCCGGACGCGCCCGACCTCGCCGTCCTGCACGACAGCGAGGACGTAATCGATCCGCGTACGTTCGAAGTCTACGCAGCCCATGCGGCGGATCACGACTTTATCCAGGTACCGGTTTTCTCGCTTAAATCCGCCCACCGCTCAATGGTCGCGGCGACTTATATGGATGAGTTTGCCGAACGCCATACCCGGGAAATGATCGTGCGGCATGCATTGGGCGCCACGATCCCGTCGGCCGGGGTCGGCACGTGCATGACAAGACGTCTCATCGAGCACTTTGTACGCACGCGCGGCAATGTGCTGATGACTGGGTGTGTCACTGAGGACTACATCCTTGGCGTCGAGGCAAAGCGCGCTGGTTTTAAGGCCATTTTTGCGGCAGTTTCCTCCCAAGAAGAACATGGGCTCGATCACGTCGCCACGCGAGAGTTCTTCCCGAAATCACTGGCGGCTTCGATCAAGCAGAAGACCCGATGGGTCTACGGCATCAACTTTGAGGCGACACGCAAGCTCGGATGGGAGGGCGATGTGTGGGATCGCTACTTCTTTATGCGAGATCGCAAGGGCATCCTCACCAGTTTCCTGCCGCCGATATCGCTCATCTTCCTGGCGCTGGTTTTTTTCGGAGTGATCGACCCGGCTATGGCTTCGCCAGAGGTTCAGGATCTGCTGTCGGTCTCACTCGGCATCAACCTCGGGTTTCTGGCGCTGCGCTATTTCGTGCGGCTCGACGCCTGCCATCGTGTGTATGGCTATTATGAGCCGCTCGGCATAGCGCTGCGCTGGCCGGTTGCTCTTTACGTGAACATGGCCGCGGTCTGGCGCGCGTGGAAAACCTTCCTCGGAGAGTCCGCCTTCGCGACGCGGCCAATCGTGTGGTCGAAAACCGCCCACGAACTCCCCGAAGACTTCTTAACCGCGACAAGATGAAGGAGGTAGTTCCGTGAACGTACTCATAGCAGTTGGCACCCGACCCGAAATCATCAAGCTGGGGCCCGTCTGCCGGGCTCTGCAGAGGACGCCCGGCGTAACGATGGACGTATTCTGGACCGGCCAACATCAGGAACTTGCGGCCGGCCTTCTGGATCTTTTTGAGATACCCGTGACTTTTGCGGCTGGCGAACGCGTCATGCAGGAACCCGGACTCGGAGGCAAGGTCGGCGAAATGACCCGGCAGGTCGAACAAGTCCTACGACGCGAGCGGTACGACTGGGTGGTCGTGCAGGGAGACACTGCGACTGCACTCGCTGCAGGGATGGCTGGCTTCTTTTGCAGGGTGCCGGTTGCTCACGTTGAGGCGGGGCTGCGGACGGGCGATCTCGGATCGCCTTGGCCGGAGGAGTTCAACCGTCGAGTCATCACTCTGGCGGCCGCCTTGCACTTCGCTCCAACCGCGCAAGCCGCCCTAAATCTGCGCAGCGAGAATGTGCCTGAAACGACAATTAGGGAAGTCGGCAACACCGTGGTTGATGCGCTGCTCTATGCTCGTGACCGTCTGACGTCAGACTACCGACCGATTGAACCGGCGCTGGCGATGCTGCCAACGGATAAGAAGCTTGTGCTCGCCACTACTCATCGCCGCGAGAATATCGGCGAACCGCTGCGCAACGTGCTGCGCGCGCTGCGGACAATCGGGGAAGATGGCGATAAGGTTATTGCGTTGCCAGTGCACCTGAACCCCGATGTGAGGAAGGAAGTCTTCGACATCCTCGGGAACGCGCCGAATGTGCATCTTCTGCCGCCGCTTCAATACCTAGACTTCGTGCATCTCATGTCCCGCGCATGGTGCGTCGTGAGCGACTCTGGCGGCATCCAGGAGGAAGCTCCGACCCTTGGACTGCAAATCCTGATTACCCGCGACACTACAGAGCGGCCCGAGGTGGTTGAGGCTGGATTCGGACGACTCGTCGGCTCGGACTACAGCGCCATCGTCGAAGGAGTGCGCGAGCTGACTTGTTCCGACGAACGTCAACTGCTTACCAAAGCAAATCCCTTCGGCCTTGGTGACGCTGGCGAACGCATTGCAAGGGCGCTGGTTGCCGAAGCCGGCGACGTCCCATTCGAGGCTGCGGCTTAGGAGCGAGGTCGCGCCCGAAGCGTCGCTTTCGCAACTCAGCGGTAGGCCAGACTAAGCCAGGCGTTGGACGCGTCGTTATTCTTCCGGCAGCTCAACGCGCCGCCTTACCAAAAAAGTGGTCAGGTCTCTTGGTCTAAACCTTTGGGCAGGACCACGCTTTTCGGCCTACATGATCGAATCAGCGCTTGTCGCAGACACCAAGTTTCGCTCGCGGACCTTGTATGCCGGAAGCGGCCGCGGCGTCTGTTTGCGCCGATTGAGTTTTGACGCTTAAAGGCGCGCGGCAATCGCCGCGTAGACGGCGAGCGCGGCGCTGGCCAGAACGTTCCAGCCGGCAAGCGACAGTCCGGCGATCCGCAGCTGGACTTCGTCGCAGCGCACGACCTTGACCGAATCGAGCGCCTTCGCGAGGTCGTTGACGTCGAGCGATCCGGCCAGGCCGCCGGTGCAGGCGGTAGGTCCCGCCCACCAGTGGTATTCGACCCCGACATGATAGGCGGCCAGCGCGGCGTTGGCGATGAAGGCCGCCGTGAGCAACGCGAACCCGGCCCGCGCCACGCATCGGGCCGGGCTGCTCGCGGCAAAGGCAGTCAAGACGGCGAGCGGAGCGGCGACGTAGAAGGCATAGCGCTGGGTCAGGCAGAGTTCGCAGGGCTGATAGCCGAGCCCCTGAAAAATCCAGACCGCGGCGAGGATCGCGAGCGACGCGGCGGCGATCAAGAGCGCCCTCGCCGCTGGCGACGGCGGCAGGACGATCTCGGCGAGCGTCATCGGAAGAACCGCGTGGCCACCCCCGGGGGGCTACTGTCACTCGCGCGAACGCGGGAATCCGGAGGCGCAAGGGAGAGAGCGGTCTCGACGACATCGCAGGCTGCAGCGGCGGTTCCCCTGGACGCCCGCCTTCGCGTGCATGACAAGGATTGAGCGGCTCGGGTGTCTCTCATCAGAAGACCTTGATCGCGATCACGAAGCCGGCGACGACCAGCGCGGCGAATCCGCCGAGAACCGCGGCGAAATTGCGCTCCATCGCCACGCGCAGCGGTTCGCCGAACCAGTGAAGGGCGCCCGCGACCATGAAGAACCGCGCCCCCCGAGTCACGATCGACAACGCGACGAACAGCGGGAAGTTATAGCCGAGCAGGCCGCTCACGATCGTCACCAGCTTGTAGGGGATCGGCGTCAAGCCCTTGACGAGGATCACTAGCCAGCCCCATTGCGCGTAGGTCTGCTTCAGCGCCTCCACTTTCGCCCCGTAGCCGTAGAGGTTGACGAGCCACTGCCCGACCGTGTCGTAGAGCATGGCGCCGATGGCGTAGCCGAGCGTCCCGCCAAGGACCGAGGCGACGGTGGCGATGAGCGCATATCGCCACGCGCGTGCGGGTTTGGCGAGCGCCATCGGGGCGAGCAGGACGTCGGGCGGAACGGGAAAGAACGAGCTCTCGGCGAAGGCGACCGCGGCCAGGGCGCCTTCCGCACGCGGACCCTCGGCAAGCGCTTTGAGTTGGGGGTAGAGCGAGTCGAACATTGCGGAGCCCAGGTTGTGCGGCGCAACATATAAGCGAGTGCGACGACGGCGTCCATGCGACGGTTTGTTCCGGTTCATTCGCGGGATCGCAGCTTCGGGCAGGGTCAAGACGCCCCCGGCGCGCATTGACCCTCAACGCCCATGGGTTCTATATCCCGCCGTCCGCTTTGGCGCGGGCCCCTATGGCGGAACTGGTAGACGCGTCCGACTCAAAATCGGATTCCGCAAGGAGTGCTGGTTCGATTCCGGCTAGGGGCACCAAATCTCTGTCCGATACAGTCTAAGGTAATCCAAAAATCGTTTCCTTGCAGCAAGTTAGTGGCAAATTGTCGGCCAGAGTCGTCCGGCGTCGCTCGTTGGTATCCAGGACATTTTGATGGTATAATTATTGGTATCGGCAAACCGGCCCAATCGGATACCAACATGCTCAGCGACCTTGCCATCAAGACAGCGAAGCCAATCGCGACTCTGCAAAAGTTCTCGGACGGCGGCGGTTTGCAGCTTTGGATTACCCCGAAGGGCGCAAAATATTGGCGGCTTGCGTATCGGTTTGCCGGGAAGCAGCGCCTCTGCGCCCTGGGTGTCTATCCAGCAGTTAGCCTCAGGCATGCCCGGACTGCGCGGGACGCTCTGAAGGAGCAACTGTCCTTGGGAATCGATCCCGGCCAGAAAAAGAAGCTGGACCGAATCGCGGCGCGGACAGCGGCTTCAAATACGTTTGAGACGATGGCCGACCAGTTTCTCGCGAAGAAGCGGCGCGAGGGCAAAGCTGAAAGCACCTTGGAAAAGTTGGAGTGGATGTTAGGTCTAGCGACGCCGGACTTGGGCTCCCGTGCCATTTCCGCAATTGCGGCTCCCGAGGTTTTGGCTGCCTTAAAGCACGTCCAGGCGCGCGGCCGGTTAGAGACTGCGACTCGGTTGCGATCAGTTATTGGCGCGGTATTCCGCTTCGCGATCGCCAACGGCAACGCCGTGAATGACCCGACCTTTGCCCTACGCGGTGCGCTAGTCACCCCACAAACAAGAAACCGCGCCGCCATTGTCGAGCCCGTTCCTCTCGGTGCGCTCCTTCGCGCAATCGATAGCTATGAGGGAACACCCGAGGTAGTCGCTGCTTTGCAGCTAATGGCGCTGCTCTTTCCGCGTCCCGGCGAACTGCGTAACTCCCGCTGGAGCGAATTTGATCTAGAAGCCGGAGTTTGGACCGTTCCCGCTGGCCGAATGAAGATGCGGCGCTCTCACCGCGTTCCATTGGCGCCCCAAGCCATAGCCATTCTCAGGCGTCTCCAGGAGATCACAGGACGTGGTGCTTTGCTGTTCCCGTCGGTCCGTTCGCAATCGCGATGCATGTCCGAAAACACGATCAACGCGGCTTTGCGCCGCCTCGGTTACGGCAAGGATGAAATGAGCGGCCACGGGTTTCGTGCAGCCGCCTCGTCCTTGCTCAATGAAAGTGGGAAATGGAACGCGGACGCGATTGAGGCGCAGCTTGCCCACGTTGAGAACAATGCCGTTCGTCGAGCATACGCACGCGCGGATTTTTGGGACGAACGCGTCGCCATGATGAGCTATTGGGCGGACAAATTGGACTCGCTGCGGAAAGGCGCTGAGATCATTGCCCTGCGAGCCTGACTCTTGGTTCGGTATTTCGCTTCCCGTCGGTAGGTCCGGAGCAAGCTAATAGGTGAACGGCTAGTCCTCGCGCATCCCATCGCTCATCCTTGACGGCTGGGCGCCCATAGGATCGATGAAAGCAAATCGGCTCGCCGATTTGTACGCCGCGAGAGAGAAAGTATGGCAGACCGCACCGCCATCAAGCGACTGACTGCCTTCCGCATTGCATGCGTCACGGTTGACTGTGGCGTCGAACTTTTCCTTCCAGAAGTCTACGCGGGTCGCGGGGGTCGCGGCCAGGCTGCAGCCCGCATGCCGGTGCCAGAAACATCCCCTGATTTCGATTACCTTCCTGCGTTCGGGGAAGACAATATCAGGTCGCCCTGGAAGCGCTCTTGCATGAAGGCGATATCGGTACCCATGTCGGTGAAGTAACTGCCTCACCAACATTTCTGCCTTTGTATTTTTGCCCCTTATGGCCGCCATGTTGCGGCGTCGTGAGTCGCTTGCGTCAGAAAAATCGGGGCGCTTCGATCGTGTCATCAGAGCTGTCCGCGCCTTGAGGCCTGCTCAGAATGGGGCAGATCACTTAAAACTCCTGTCGCTTCGCTGCTCAAGAAACGCGCTCACTAAGAGGAAGCTGGCAGAAAGTCGGGGCGGCCTTCGTTGAATCCCCGCATGATTTCGGCGTGCCGATGCGCTGGCACTTGGCCGTAGCCGACAAAGGTTGTCGCCTCGCTTTCATGTCCCAAGTTTTGGCTCCAGACTTTCCATTCCTCGGGGGTTCGGCAAATGCGTTGTCCGAGGCGAACCAGCGTGTCCCGAAAGCTATGAGGCTTTGCGTAGGGAAGACCAGCAGCCTCGAAGGCGTCCCGGAAAATCCTCCGAATTGGTCCGGCACCGCTCCAGAAGCTGCGTGAAAGCCCTTGTGCGACAAAACCACGATCGTCGCCCCGGCCCATTTGGGTCGAAGGAAAAAGCGGATCTTCATCGGAAAAACCCAGCTCACCCCTGAGTATGGCCACGTAGTCGGCGACGATCTCGCGCGACTCGGGACCCACGGGGAAGAATATAGACGTGAATGTTTTGCGACCCTTCGTACGGACCTCGCGGGCGTCCTGGAAGAGAGTTTGCGCCGTGATATCGAGATGCTTCAGCCGAAAGGAGGCTAGCGCTCCGTCACGCGCGCCGGTCAAGATTGTGAAGGCGATAAGTGCCCGGTCGCGCTTCTCAATGGTTGTGTCGCTCGGCATGATGGCCAGGACGTGCTTGATCTCTTCGATCGTCGCCACCCGCTTCTCACGCCTCGCGGTCGCGACGCGAATGTCTTGGGCGGAGGGCGTGAAGTAGTTTGCTACGTTCGGGTTGAGCGCCGAGCGAAAGCCTGGTTCGCGCGACAGCCAAAGGAAGAAGGCGCGCACTTGCTTTAGCGTCGACGTTACCGTTGCGGCGCTCAGCGGCCTGCCTTGGCCGTTCCGTTCCTCAGCAAGCCCAGCGCGAAAGGACCGTACCTGCTCCGAATGAAGCTTTCGGAATGGCTTGTAGTTGGTCGACACTTCGAGGCGCTCGATCGCACGCGGAGCAGGGTCAATCGTCCCATTCTGCTTGCCGTACGCGGCCTCCAAATAGAACGCGTAATCCCGCTTCACGCGTTCATTTTCCGGACAATATTTTGACACGGGCCGTAACCTCTTCAGAGTTATCATTGCAGTTGGGCATGGGCATCTCGCTTAGGCGCGAGTCCGCGCGTTGCATTGAAACAGTCAAATCGCCCGCCGCCGCCTTCAGTTTGGCGCGTGAAACTCGCCTGTTCATAACGGCCGCGCAGTCAGGGCAGAGGCCTCGGAGCCATCCGAGCTTCGGTCCATCGGGCCAAAATTCGACCTCATTGTATGCTGGTCGCTTGGGCGTTTTGCAGCGAAAGCAAAAGAAGCGCCCTGGGCCACACGGTTGCTTACGCGCCCGACTACGCGACCGGAGGAAGGCGATGATGTCGACGCCCCGGAATATGGCCGGGTGGACGTCCACGACCGCCTCCAGACCGTTCTTCTGCCAATTGCGTATGGTTCCTGGCGTTGCGCCGGTTGCCTTGGCGGCCTCGCGGACATTGTAGGTCCAACGATGCTTGATCCGCTGGGCGCTGTGGCGACGGTTTGCCACCGCTATTGGCCGAGCCGCTCGATAAGCGCGCGAATATCGTGTGCGCGCCACGCCGTTGTCTTGGGCCCTATTTTAATTGGCTTGGGGAAGCGGCCGTCTCGAACCCCTTGCCACCAGGTTGACTTGCCCACTGGAATCGGACCGCTCGGGGCGAGAATCGCCTTTAGGCGAACAAAGCCAGTTTCGGGAATAGCGTTGTGGTCTGCCAAGATGTTGCTCCGTCCGTTGTGATCCGGAGCAATTCGCACGTCCTAGTCGACCGTGGGCCGAACTCGGTAATCGGTTACCGAATTCGGGAATCTCGCCTCTTGCGGCTCAGGTTTGGCGGGTGGACGCATACGGTGCCACCACGAGCGCGGCTTGGCTACTCGAACAAGAAGGGTGGCCAACGCGGCCGCGCGTCCCAGAGGCTATGTCTCGTTTGCGCAAGTAGCAGCCATTCCCGACGCGTAGCGGACGGATCAAATCGGCCCTTTGCTGCCCTTCTCGCTTGGTAACCGGTACGGAAGGAATGCGCAAATAGCGGTCATTGCCGATGATGCAAAAATCATGGAGACCGTGCGAAAACTCGGCTCAACGAGTTTACAGCCGTCTTGCCACGGCCATCCACTCGAATATGAGTGCAGTATCGTCCGAAAATGCGAGACCTTGGCGGGCCGCCGCGTTTCGATAGAAGTCTCCCATCGTCGAACGCCACCAACTCAGCGTTCGGTCACCTTCGCCGTAAGACCAGGCAAGGCTTTCACCGACCGACCCAAACGAAATAATCTCGACTCGGACTGTCTCGATGATCGCCCGCATACGGCTTTGTCCGTCCAGCAGAACGCATAGGGCTACAACGAAGGGAATCCGGCCAATCCGGATAGTCTCAGAAGCCTGATGACGTGGTCGTCTTGATACCATCCAAGATGGCTGCTGCGCCTTCATCGGCGGTAGCGGGTGTGCTTCCGATCGCCATCGGGCTAAAATATCGGGCGTGTTCCCCCGGGAAGGCCAATTCCAGAATCCGCTCGATATCAGGGGGCATAGGCTCGACAGACATCAGGCGTGAACCATGTCATGAACAACTCGCCGCCTCGTGGGCGCGCAAAGGCATGCTCCCACGCTTCTGCCATCTCAAACTCTTCGATTTTTACGCCTCAGGATTGAGGTGCGAAATCCTTGCAGACCTTGCGAATGCTCGGCTAGCGGGATTCACAAATCGCCGACGCCATCATAGTATCGGGCATGGCGCACATTACCGAGAGCCGCCATTCAGGAGTTGACAACGGCGTATCAGGAATTGGCGACTAAGAATGCCAAGAACCTGACCACTGCGATGCGGGCGCTGGCCGCAGTAAAGAGCCCGATGGAGTTCATGGAATTGCAGCAGCGGCTGATCAAGGAAGGGGTTCAAGCCGCTGTCAGCGACAGCCAGCACATAGCCCAATTGACCACCGCCGTGTTCACTGCCGCTTTCGAGCCGCTCAAAAAGCAGATCGAGGCGGTGCAGAAGAGCGCGCAGACCTAGGCTGTATACAAATCCCCCTGTGTTCCGTGAGGGCCTACCCGGTGTTCGTGCATGAGCACGAAAGGAGGCCGACGGGGAGGCTCTGCGTCAATCGCGCGAAGTCGGAGTGGCGGCCCGAGGTCTGTGGGGCGGGCCTCGACCGCAATCGGCCCAGGAGAATCGGCTTAGGTCCCGGGGACTCAATTGCAGTAGTGCCCCCAAACCTCCACAGAGCCACCGTCTGGAGTCTTCCGGTACATGTGGAGAGTTTGTCCGTCCTTATCGATCGTGAAGGTGTAGACGCCGTGGTCTCCGTCTTCGGTCAGCCGGTCAGCGACCAAGCGCCATGTGCCGTGACCGACCAGGTTCGAATCGAAAGACCCGTCCTTGCGATAGGTGTTGCGAGTTCCACCATAGCTCCAGCAAACCGTCTTGCCCCGCAAGTCGGCGTCAGTGACGGGACTTGCCACCGCAACGACGGGAGGGCCGAATACGAGCGCCAATGCAGTTATTGAAATCAATTTCGATGCTCTAGGCATGGTTTGCTCCTGATTCATTTCGACGGAACTGGCTACGCCGAAGCGCCGAGATTGAACGACTGCCGTAAACAGCGGACGTCAGCCCTGTAAATGGCTTGTAAACCGCACAGGTTGGATGCAGTCTCGACAGACTCTGGACTTGGACGGGCTCGCCATGCGCGACGTTCCGGAAGCTGGCGGTCTAAGGCCTCTTGGCGAAGCGTCGTCGCCCGAGCGCTTCGCGGGCCTCGTCCTTGATCTCGACGCCTCCACGCTTACGCGCGAATCCGGCGAGGCGATCCTGCTGACGCGGGGCGAGTTCGCGCTGTTGCGTGTGTTCGTCAGCCGACGGGGACGGGTGGTCAGCCGAGATACGCTGCTGGACGCTCTCGCCGGTCGACGTTTCGAGCCGTTCGACCGTAGCGTCGACGTGCTGATCGGCAGACTACGCCGCAAGATCGAGGCCGACCCCAAGGAGCCGCGGCTGATCGTCACCGTCCCAGGCGAGGGCTATCGGTTCGACGGGCTGTCGAAGACTCCGCCATCCGGCAGGATCCTCCGATCGGCGTCTTCGCGCCCCACAACGATCAGCGGCGCCTGGAGCAGTACCCGGGGAGCCCCGCGCCGCCGGAGGAATGCGCCAAAGCCGAATGGGCGGCTGAGTTGGAGCCGGCGTCGCAGGCGACGCCGGACGATCGGGTAAGGCCGCCGGCGACCAAGCTCCGCTTTGGCTTCGTACCGCTCGCCGCCGCCATCGCCGCTATTGTCCTGCTGGCTACTGGCGGCGGCTGGTTTCTCATCGGCGGCCGCGTGACTAAACCGGCGCAGGCTCCCCACCTCTCGATCGTCGTGCTGCCGTTCGCCAATCTCTCCGGCGATTCTGCTCAGGATTATTTCGTCGACGGCGTCACCGAGAGCCTCACCACCCAGATTTCGCGCATGTCCGACAGTCTCGTCATCGCGCGCAACACTGCCTTCACCTACAAGGGCAGAAATGTAGACGCCAAAGAGATCGGCAGGGAGCTTGGCGTTCGCTACGTGCTCGAAGGCTCAGTGCAGCGCGGCCCCGGTCGGCTGCGGGTCAATGCGCAGCTGATCGACACCGAGACCGGCGCGCATCTGTGGGCGGACCAATTCGACGAAGACGTGGCCGACCTCCTCAAAGTGCAGGATCAAGTGGTCGCCAGATTGGCTCGCGCTTTGGGCCCGGAGCTGGTCAGGGCGGAGGCTGAAAAGGGGGTGAGTTCGAAAAATCCGGACGCCGTCGATCTGGCCATACGCGGCTGGGACCTCGTCCTGCGCGCCAATCGACTCCCCTCGGAAGACAAGCGCGAGACCTTCCACCAAGCCCGGGATTTGTTCGACCGCGCGCTCCAGATTGATCCCAACGACCCCTTGGCGGTGGCTGGAAGCGCCGAAACCTACCTGGTTGATTATGGCTTCGGGTGGCGCGATCCCGGAACCGACTACGAAGCCAAAGTGCTGGGGCAGGCCAATCGGGCGATTGTGCTCAATCCTGCAAATATCCCTGCCTACTACACAAAGGCTATGTATCTGTCGGAAACTGGCCGGCCCAGCCAAGCCCTTGATGTCACAGACGTCGGACTCGCCATCAACCCCAATGACGTCCTGCTCTACATGCCGCGCGCCAGCGCCGAAAATGCTCTCGGCCGCTTCGAACAGGCGAGGACCGACGCAGAGCGGGCGATGTGGCTGAGCCCGCGCGACTTCCTTAACACCACATTTCTCATGATCGCCGGCGACGCGGACATCAACCTCGGCCGTTTCGACGCGGCGATCGACGCCTATCGCAAGGCGCTCGACTCTGGCTTTCGCGAGTTTTTCGTTTACGCGAGGCTGTCGGCGGCCTACGCCGATGCCGGCAGAATCGATGAGGCCAAGGCCTCCTTGGCCGATGCTCGCCGCCTGAATCCGAAGTTCACGGTCAAGTCGATGATCGAGCATATGCCGAATTGGCCAGCCGTGTTCGAGGGCGTTCGAAAGGCCGGGCTGCCAGAGGAGTGACCGGCGCGAAGCGAGCGACCGCAGCCTTCCCTAAAGTCCGCTTTCCGGCCTTCGCGAAGTTCTGCCGGCGTCCCGATCAAGGTTCTCGCCGCCTCAATCCCAAGCTAAACGTCAAATGGATGATGGGGAGCAAGCTTTCCCGAGTTACACGCAGGCGTGGTACGACGCGCTACGCAAGGCGGGGCTGCCGGGGGAGTGAATGCGCCGCCGCTCGCGAGCGAGTTGACGACGATCCTCGCCGTGTCGACGAGGGATAACGAACGTCTGCAATCCGCCGAGGCCGTGCGAAAAGGCGAATTTCAAGAGCCTATTGGGGGAGCGCAGGAGGCGCGGTTGGGTTTGCTGGCGGTTTAGATTTTCATACGGAGAGGGGCTCAGGCGGCCCTCATCGCCTGGATGAGCGGCTGCACCCCGAGGATGGCGATCATCCGCTTCAGATTGTAGGCGAGAACGTGAAGGCTCATCTCCGCGCTGACCTTTTCGAGGATGCGCAGCCTGAAGTGGGTCGCGCCCATCCACGCTTTGATGGTTCCGAATGGATGTTCTGCGGTCTGGCGTCGGATGCGCATGGTCTTGGGCGCCCGGTCTAACCGCTCCTGCATCGCGTCGAGCACGGCTTCGTGCTCCCAACGCTTGACGCGCCGCTCCTTTGCAGGCGTGCACTTCGATTTCAGCGCGCAGCCGGTGCATTTCGTCGTCCAGTAGTTATGCAACTTTCGCCCCGCCTCGACATTCCAATATCGCCAGGTCAGCTTCTCGCCGGCAGGACAACGATAGACGTCTTCGCCCGTGTCGTAGACGAAATCCTGCTTGCCGAACCGGCCGTCCGCCTTGGCGCCTGAGGTCAGCGGCTTCGGAACGAGCGGCGTCACGCCCGTCGCCTCGCAGGCCAGAATCTCTTCGCCTTTGAAGTAGCCGCGATCGGCGATCGCCGTCAGTTCGCGCACGCCCGTCGCTTCTTGCGCCTGCTTGGCCATCGTGGAGAGCTGGCTGCGATCGTTGCCGATATTGGTGACCTCGTGCGCAACGATCAGGTGATGCTGCGTATCGACCACGGCCTGCACATTGTAGCCGACCAACCCCGTGTCCTTGCCGCTCGTCGCCATGGATCGCGCGTCGGGGTCAGTCAGCGAAATCTGCTTGTCCGGCGCGGCGCGCACGGCGGCTTCCAGCGCCTTGTACCTGCGCATCTGCTCCCGCAATGAGGCGATCTTGTCCTTCAGCCGCGCCGACGTGGCTTCAGCCACCTCGCCTTCCTGACGGTCCGCCGTCTCCAGCGCCGCCAGATAGCGCTCGATGCTCGCCTCGACCTGCTCCATGCGGCGCTCAATCGAGCCGCGCGAAAAGGACCGGTCGCGGGAATTGACCGCCTTGAACCGACTGCCGTCGATCGCGACGATCGCCTGGGCGAAAAGATTCAGACCACGACACAGCGCGACAAACTGCCGGCAGGCGGAGCGGATCGCCGCGCCGTTGTCCTTGCGAAAATCCGCGATCGTCTTGAAATCCGGCGTGAGCCGGCCCGTCAGCCACATCATCTCGACGTTGCGCGCCGTTTCGCGCTCCAAACGTCGGCTCGACTGGACCTGGTTGATGTAGCCGTAGACGTAGATCTTCAGCATCGTGGCGGGATGGTAGGCCGGCCGACCCGTCGTTTCCGGCACGACGCCCTCAAACCCCAGCGCCCGCAAATCCAGTTCGTCGACAAAGACGTCGATCACCCGCACCGGATTGTCTTCAGCCACGTAGTCGTCAACGAACTCGGGCAGCAAAACGCCTTGCGTTCGGTCCTCGCCCTCGACAAAGCGCTTCATCATGAACCCCGACTCAATTCATCAGGATTCTAACCCAACCAACGTTTTCACACAGCCTGCGCCCAATTGCGACGCTTGCGGACCGCAATCAAGGAATGACCGCTAAACGTCAACTCCAGCCGTCCCCTCCGCGCAACGAGGGGACATTGCCGACCGCCCAGCGAAGAAGTCGAGGTCGACGTGAAGCGGCCGTCAGGGCTTGAGGTGGACTCGCCGAATTACAATGCGACATCGCACCGACGTTCCTGCGAGTCGGCGTCACTTCACCACCGCGAGCACACTACCCGCTGTGGAATACAGCTCCGCGTCGCGGTCGGCGAAGCCAAACAGCTGAAGCCCGAGCGGCAGGCTGTCGTCTTGAAGCACTGGAAGAGAGATCGCAGGGACGCCGAGCATGGTAGCTGGCGCCGCGAATGTCGGGTCTCCGGTCGCACCGAGGCCGATCGGAGCCGCGCCGGGCGCCGCTAGGGTGATGCAGGCATCGAATTCCGCCGCCAGCGCTTGATAGGCGGCCCGTCGTTGATCCCGTTCCCTCAGGTCGCTGCGATAGTCATCGAGTGTCATCGCCTCAGCCTGGGTGCAGCGCTCGAGCGTCGCCTTGCTGAGTTTGCTGGCGTCGCGCGCCCGGTAAGTATTGATCGGCCAATGCGACTCCCAGATGATGATTCTCAGGGAGAGTTCCCGAGCGCCCTGGATTGCGCCCTCGAGCGCTGCGACACGCGACGCGAGTGTGACGCCCGCTGACTTGAGTTTTGCCGACGCTTTTTCGAAAGCCTCCCTGGCCCCTGGTGTCGCCGCTCCCCAGCCATCGGTCTCCAGGACCGCAAGTCGCTGCGGTTTGCACGGCGTGGGTGAGGTCGGCGGACCGTAAAGGCCCGGGAAACCTGGGTCTCCGCCGGCGCGGTGAGACATCTCGAAAGCAACTTGCCATGCATCCGGCAGACTTGCAGCGAGCGGGCCGTGCGTACTTTGGGAAAGGGCATCATAGCTCCCGCCGCGGTTGATCGCTCCAAACGTCGGCTTGAAACCGAAGCAGCCGCAGAAACTGGCCGGCCGCAATATCGAGCCGAGCACTTGGGTGCCAAGCCCGACGCTGATCGCGCCCACGGCGACCGCGGCGGGCGAACCGCTACTGGAACCCCCCGGCGTACGGGACAGGTCCCAAGGATTGCGTGTCCCGAGCGGCTCCGTAAGGCCAAACTCGGTCGTCACCGTCTTGCCGAGGATCACCGCGCCGGCCTCGCGCAGCGCCGCAACGCTTGCGCAGTCGCGCTCACTGCGGAAACCGACAAACAGCGGCGAACCGTATTCAGTGGGCATGTCGATGGTCTCCATAATGTCCTTCACCCCGATCGGCATGCCATCGATTGGCGAAAGCGGCTTGCCGACCCGCCAGCGCTCGGTCGAGCGGTCCGCGGCCTCCCTGGCAGCGGCGAGGTTGACTGTGACGAAGGCCCAAATCTTCGGCTCCCAGGCATCGAGTTCCGCAATGCAGCGCTCCAGAAATTCGCGCGGTGAATCAGTTCCGCTGACAAAATCCGCCGTCGCCGGATAAAATGGCCGCCGCATCTGTGGCGTGATCACATCGCGCTCATTCATCGGCTCACTTCCTCTCGCAGTGGGAAAGCATCCTAAGGTCTCATAAGCATTTGCTGTTGGCGTTTGGCAAAGACCTCAAATACGTTCGAAAGCCGGAGCGCCCCAGCCGCGCAGAAGAGCCGACCGCAAAGACGATCCCCGTAACGCCGGGATGAGCAGCAAAATTCGTGTGGGCACCGAGTAAAAGCTTAGCGTCGGGTCATTCTGGATTAATGGAAAGGTTGGGCAATTCTGACTTGGTGGTAGTCTTTGGCCTTATATCTTTGTCAAGCTTCATTCGGAGGTAGTAGTTCTGCGCCCTGACGCAGATATTTCAGAACGGTATCAGGGGACGTACGAAGCCCCGCTTTCTCAACGTCCCACACGATTAGTTGGGCCGTCTCATTTCGTGAAGACTTTGGATTGTAGCCGTATTTGCTGATTGCCATGGCAATGAGCATTCGCAACATCGTGTCGCGTTCGCGAGGATTTGGATTTTCTGCAGCCGCGGGAGATGACTGCTTGGCTTGTCGGGTTTGCTCAGTCAGAGCCGCAACCTTGGCTTTTAGCTGCGCGATCGTCGCCTCATGGGTCGAAGGTGCATTCCATTTCTCCACCTCCGATGCAAGAACCTCCGGCAGAGGATGTTCGAAGTGTTCGGCCCATTCGATCCAGTCAGCAGGGGTTTGAGAGCTGCCGACCCGATCATAGGTTGCCGCGCGCCTGGCCGCTTCGAGCAGGCCATCGTACTGATGTTTGTTTGGGGGAGAGCGACCTGATAGGGCCCCAGGAAATATATAGTTGGGATTTATGCCCAATAGGATCGCGGCAGCTTCATGCTCGGTCCATTTTGGCATTTTTGCCCAATAGCCAAAATCTGCAAGAAGGGTGTTAGCTTGGAAAAATCCATTCTCTGGGCGTTTATCGTCCATGTGTTACCTGAAACCAGCTTTTCGAGCGTTTGCCGGTTCTGAAGGCTAATCGATTCCCCCACCTCCGTCTGCAATGGTCCCGGTTTCTGCACAGCAAGCCAGCAAATTCGTTGGTGTGTTTGTTGGTACCACAGTCTGCTTTGCCATTGTAAGATCTGTATTTTCAGACACTTATCACGTCAATTTGATGCCGGCTAGCCCACTGCATTAAGCAATTTCAATCATTTACTGGGAAGCGAGACCTTAGCCCAACGCTCGGCCCGACACCGCGAGTCCAACAGGGCCCTAAGCTCCATGCTGCAGCTGAAGTGGATCATCGACGCGCGGCTCCCTCACTCAAACTCTGGCCACGTTCGCTCGCCTAGAAACCACACGCGGCGAAACGGGCCAATTCCGCAAACGTTGGGAACTTCGCGGAGGGAACGGCGGTTTCGCCGAACTCCGTAGTGCCGCAAGGATCGGTCTTTTCTTTGGCAAAACGACCTCGCGTACTCCCCAAAAAAAGCACCGAAATTCATTAGAAGAATCGGAGAAAGTGGGCGGATGGATCGGTCGAATGGACACACGGGTTCGATTGCCGGACCCCGGGGGGGGCTGCGCAGGGTCGCGGGCGTGGGGGGTAGGGGGGTCTCCTCGCTGCTCAGCGAAACCCGTTACCCTTCGGCCGAAAGCGCACGGCAAGTCAGCCATTCGGCTCACTGGCCGCTGACTGTGGGACGGGCGCTTCGTCGATGGTCCGGTCGGCAAGTTGCTCTTGCTGCGCTTTCGCGAACAGGAAGGCGACGCGGCGCGCAACTCTCTGAAAAATAGCCAAGTTGTCGGACGGCTACGGATGGTGCGGACCGGGATTATGTGCCGGCCAGGGTACCAATTCGGCGCATGTCTTTGCTCAAGCCTTGCGAGGATCAAAAGGGGGACTGCCGTCTCCCGACTGCGCGCAACTATTTCGACTATTTCGACGGTTGCAAAAAAGGCCGATTGCGGCCTGCACTCAAGTCAATCCCATTCAACGGGAAAATATTCGGAAATGACCATTACCGGCACGGCAGCTGAAGATACTCGATAAGCGCGGGCCAGCAGCATGGCGGAAGCATCGCACGAGAAGTGCTTGCTCCGCTCGCCGGCGCGTTCATACCGCGCCCCAATCAATTCTTTGAATGTTTCAAGTCTATGTTCGAGCCATAATTGGCCGAGCGGGGTATCGGAGCGAACGAGCTCTTCGTCGAAACGAGGCGGCAAGCGATTAATCGCAATTACGGATTCCGCATAGACGTAGTTCTTGTTCGATTTTGTTCCCTGAAGAAGTATTTTTCTCTCCAGAAAAACCTCTCCGCGCACAGGGACAAGTTGTGCGTCAGAAGTCGTGGTAGAAACAGTTTCTTGCGATATTTTGACCAAACGAATGCGCTCAAGAAAGGCCGCCTCGAGGATTTCGGTCAAGGTGCCGTCGGTAACGATAAGAATGCGCTGCAATTGCGTCAAGGAGCGAGATTCGATGCTTCCAAGTTTTTCAAGAATATTGAGCGCGGACACTATCAAAGTCTTTCAAACACATGAAGCGTATCGACAATTTTTGCGGTCTGCATCGAGTGAGCCGCCGGAAAGGCGGCACGCCCATCACCCGAATTGTGGCACACGCCGACCGATGCGGAAAGACACTTTCGTCACATGTTCCTGCTTCGAAATTGAACGGCCGTAGTGAACGCTCTCGAACTGCGGTAGGCTAGAGGGGCGGCGGCGATCTGTCCGGCTCCGTCCTCCCTGGCGGCGTAGGGCCGATCCGCGACCGGGTTCGCCCCGTCTGCGACCGTGCCCAGCCGCGGCGCTCATGTCGGGCGAACCCATTTCGAAGGCGCATATAGCTGACGAAGACGATTGCCACGGAACGATTGCGGCCACTATAGTCGCCCTTGGCTGCGGGAAGACCAATCGATCCGTACTCGACGCCTTGCCACGGGGTAACGATAAGAAGCGTTGCGGAAGGCCTGGCGCTCATCTCGATCGGTCGCAAGCCGCACGAAGGAAGGCGTTGACCGGCTCCGGAATGTGCTCCGACGCGGTGGTTTTGATTGACGCCGTGAGTTCGGGTTCCGGGTCAGGTCCGCGTCGCGGTCCAAAACGAGGGCGGTCATGGGGCAGCAGTCACGGCCGATCAAAGTCGCGGTGATCGGCGGAGGCTGCGCCTCGATGGCCGCGGCGTTCGAACTGACGCGCCCGGAGCACAAAGGACGCTATCAGCTGACGGTCTATCAGACCGGGTGGCGGCTCGGCGGCAAGGGGGCGTCCGGCCGCGGGCCGGCGGGACGAATCGAAGAACACGGTCTGCACATCTGGCTTGGCTATTACGAGAACGCGTTCAAGCTTCTGCGCGAATGCTATGCCGAGCTCGGCGCCGGATCGCGGGCCCGCCGCCACGAGGATTGGCGCGACGCGTTCTTTCCCGATCCGCATATCGCGATCAGCGAGCCGCATCGTCGCGGCGACGGGTGGGCCCATCTTACCGCCCATTTTCCGCCCGCGGACGGTCTACCCGGGGACCCGCCGACCACCGATCCGCTCAGCCTCCGAAACTACGTCATTCGATCGGCGATCCTTCTGCGCACGCTGCTCGTCGGCGTCGAAACGATAAGTTCGTCGCATGGGAACGAGGGCGGGACCGGTGACCTCGCCTCGACCGGCGCGCTCGTCGAAAAGGCCAGTTTTCTCCTGCGTTACGGCTTCCTGGCCACCGCAGCGGCGGCGGTCGAGGCGCTAGCGGTCGTGGAGGCCGGCCTGAAGATGGGCTCGAAACTTCCCGCTGGGGTCATACTGCGGCTTGTCGAAGCGGTCGCCGCCAACATCAAGGCTCGGGTCGAAAATTTGGTCGCGGCCAACGACGAGGTGCGCCGGCGATGGGAGATCGTCGATCTGGTCCTCGCCGTCCTGGTTGGGGTCGTGCGCTTCGACCTGCTCGCCGACCCGCGCGGGCTCGACGCGATCAACCACTTCGATTGCCGGGAATGGCTGCGGCTCAACGGCGCCTCGGAGCACGCGCTGAATTCATCTTTTCTGCGCGCGCTTTACGACCTTGTGTTCGCCTATGAGGGCGGCGATCCGAGCCGTCCGCGGCTCGCGGCCGGCGATGCGCTGCGGGGCGGCTTCCGGATGTTCTACACTTACCGGGGCGCGTTCTTCTGGAAGATGCGGCGGGGCATGGGCGACGTGGTCTTCGCCCCGTTCTACGAGGTCCTTCGTCGCCGCGGGGTCAAGTTCAAGTTCTTCCATCGCCTCGAAAACGTCAGGCTCTCCGAGCCCGCGCCGGGGGACGGCGGCAAGCGCGCATACGTGGAGGCGCTCGAGTTCAGCGTGCAGGCGAAAGTGCGGGGGGGCCGGGACTATCGGCCTCTCGTCACCGTCAATGGCCGGCCTTGCTGGCCGTCCGATCCCCACTACGCACAACTCGAGAACGGCGCGGCGCTCGAAGCCCAGGCGCGCGATTTCGAATCGCACTGGGAGCGAACGAAGACGGCGAGCCGGACGCTCAGGGTGACGCACGACTTCGATTTCGTGGTGCTCGGGGTTGGTCTCGGCGCCATCCCCTATGTCTGCAAGGAATTCATTGCCAGAGACAGCCGATGGCGTAAGATGGCGGAGAGCGTCAAGACCGTCGCCACCCAGGCGTTCCAACTCTGGCTCAGCGAGGATCTGCAACAACTCGGGTGGGAGCCGCCGCCGGTGACCCTCTCGGCTTTCGTCAAGCCGTTCGACACGTGGTCGGACATGGGCCAGGTTGTCCCCGCCGAAGGTTGGCGGCGGCCTCCGCAAACCATCGCTTACTTTTGCGGCGCGCTCCACGAGCCCGACGAGGGCGAAGCCGTGGCGACTGACGGCTATTATGTCGCGAGCCGTGAGAAAGTTCGCAGCAACGCGCTCGACTTTCTCGACCGGCAGGTGCGCCACCTGTGGCCGAAGGCTGCGGACGCCGAGGGCGGCTTTCGGTGGGAGCTGCTCGTCGACGCGAACGATCAGCAATCCGTCGAAGCGGCGCCTGCTCGCCGCCGGCAGGCGGGGGCGCCGGACCGGAGCCGCTTCGATTCGCAGTTCTGGGTCGCGAACGTGAACCCGACCGACCGCTACACGCAGTCCATTCCTGGGAGCGCCGAGCATCGCTTATCGCCGCTTGACAATACCTACGACAACCTGACGGTGGCTGGCGACTGGACGAGTTGCGGGCTCAATCTCGGCTGCGTCGAGGCGGCGGTGATGTCGGGGCGGCTGGCGGCGCATGCTTTGTCCGGTTCGCCGGCGCTGAAAGAAATCATTGGGTACGATCATCCCTGAGCAGCGGGCGCCGCTGACAATCGGAGAGGCTGATATGGCTACAATTCCTCGCGCGACAAAACCGAACCCTGAGCGCACCGAGCCCAATCGGACGACGAGCGGGCCTGCAGGTCCGCCCGGCGCCCAAAGGAAGGTCATCAGTCGGGCCGTCGAACTCGCCTATGGCGTCGTCGACGACCATATCCGCCAGGGCCAGAAAGCGGCCGAGCGCCTCCGCGCGGGAACTTACAGTTCGGCGGATTTCGATTCGGACCTGAAAATGTGCCTCGACCGCGCGCTCCGGCTCTCGAAAGAGTTCGGCGTCGTGGGGATGGATTTTTTCGACGCCGTCCGGCGCATGGCCGGGCCCGGCGCATTCGCGGCTTCCGCCGGCGGGGCGGTCGATCTCGAAGTGAAGTCCAAGAAGCGCGCCCACGTTAAGTGGGATCTCAGTTTGAGCCCGGCGGGTTTTAGCCCCTCGGTGCCGCCGCTACACTCCGCTGACCGGGAAAAAGAGCCGCTTCGGGACGTCCACTTCCGGGTGGGGGACGGGCAACGTCATGTGCTCGTCGTCAACATCCCGGACGAGCACCCGAGCGGGCTCTACACCGGAGCGATCGTCGACTCCAAAACGAACGAGCCTGGAGGCTATGTCAGTGTCCGGGTCACCGAAGAAGACAATCACTAGGCCGGCGCGGCGGGGTCGATCAGCCGGACCAGCGACGCCCCCGCTTGTCGCCGAGCTGCTTCAGGAGTGCCGTCTGGAAGTTCTCGGCGCCATGAAGCCGTATTTGGCGGCGGGGGAACCCAGCCCGTACCTCTACGAACTCGCCGCCGACTATCCTCGGCGCGGCGGCAAGATGATGCGCCCGAGCATCTGCATCGCGACTGCGCGCGCGTTCGGCGCCAGCTCGTCGGACGCCGTGCGCTCCGCGGTGGCGATTGAGCTCCTGCATAACGCCTTCCTCGTCCATGACGACATCGAGGACGAGAGCGAGATGCGGCGCGGCGCGCCCGCGCTCCATTCGCTGCACGGCGTCCCGCTTGCCCTCAACGCCGGCGACGCCATGCTTCTGCTCAGCCTGCGTCCGCTGCTCGACAACAGGCGAAACCTCGGTCCGCAACTCGCGCTCGACGTGCTGCTCGATACCGAGCGGATGGCGCGCGAGTCTGCGGAAGGGCAAGCGATGGAGCTCGGCTGGCGGCGCGACAACGTCCTGGACCTCGAGGACGAGGACTATTTCACCATGGTGTTGAAGAAGACATCGTGGCTCGCCGTCATCTACCCCACGCGCGTCGGCGCCATGATCGGAACCCGAGGCCGGGTCGATCTCGATCGGTTCGTCCGCTTCGGCTTTTTCCTCGGCGCCGCGTTCCAGATCCAAGACGACCTTCTCAATCTCGGCGCCGACCATCGCTACGGCAAGGAAGCGCTCGGCGACCTCTTCGAGGGCAAGCGCACGCTGATGCTGATCCATGCGTTTCGCCGCGGCGCACAGGCGGAGCGCGCCAAGCTGAGGACAATCCTGGGAGCGCCTCGCAGCGAGCGGCGGGCGGAGGACGTCGTTTGGATAAGAAACCTGATGGAGCGTTACGGCTCGCTCGACTATGCGCGCAAGATCGGCCACGGGCTGGCCGGAGCGGCCTTGCATGAGTTCGCCGGAATATTCGGCGGCCTGCCGGCGTCGCGAGACAAGGATTTTCTGCGCGGCCTGATCACCTGGATCTTCGAACGGACGTGAATGGAGAGGGCGGGGGATCTCAGGGGCATGGCGAGTGATCGGAACGGCCGCGGCGGTCGAACCAGGGGCAAAACGGGACCTAAGCCGCGCAAGAGCGCGCGCCGCCGCCTGATGATCTACGGCTCCACCGGCTTCACCGGCCGGTTGATTGCGCAAAGGGCGGTCGAGATCGGCCTGGCCCCGGTGCTGGCCGGCCGGGATGAGGATCGCGTGCGCCGGCAGGCCGAGTTCCTCGGAACGCCATGGCGGACGGTCAGCCTCGACTCGATCGAGGCGCTGACGGAGGCCGTATCGGACGTCGACGCAGTCGTGCACGCGGCCGGTCCCTTCATGGTCACCGCGCCGCCGATGATCGAGGCGTGCCTGCGCGCCGAGACTCACTATCTCGACGTCTCTGGCGAACTGCCGGTCTTCCGCGAGGCGTTCGGGCGCGATTCGGAGGCGATCCGCGCGGGCGTGATGCTCATGCCGGGCGCCGCGTGGTCGGTCGTGGCGACGGATTGCCTCGCCGCCCATGTCGCGGGGCGTCTACCGGGCGCGAAATATCTCAGGCTCGGCATGACCCGGTCTAAGCTTTATTCGCGCGGCACCGCCCGCAGCGCGTTCGGGCTCATGTCGTCCGATGTGGCCATCTGCCGGAACGGCAGGCTCATGTCCGTTCCCATCGGCCGGATGGAGCGCGCCTTCGACTACGGCGAAGGCGATCGAACGAGCATGGCGCTGAGCTGGCCGGATGTCGTGACTGCTCATCACACGACCGGCATCGCCAACATCGAAGCTTACATGGAGGTCGGCGCGGCGGCCCGCGTCCTCGCTCCGCTGACCGCGCGGATCGGCGAAGCGTTCCAATTGCCGGTGCTGCGCTCGGTCCTTCGCCTCGGCGCGGCGACGCTGCCGGAGGGACCTGCCGAGGGCGCGCGGCAGCTCGCCCGTCCGGTCATCGTCGCCGAGGCTGAGGACGCCTGGAGGCGCATCTGCCGGGCGCGACTCACGACCGCGGACGGATACGACTTTACCGCGCTGGCCGCGGTCGCCATCGCCGAGCGCGTCATCGGCGGTGAGTTCGAACCCGGCTTCCAGACGCCCGGAGGGGTCTATGGCGCCGATTTCGTCTTGAGCATCGAGGGCACGACGCGGATCGATCTCGACTTGCGCGCCGGCGAGCAGGCGCGCGAAATGAGCTTGCCGCATCCCGTCGCTTGACGGCGCGGCTCACCGCCGCGCGAGGCAGGGTTTCACCGCCACCGGAGGAACGCCATGATGTACCGCAATCAAATCGGCGAGGCGCAGGCGCTGCCGCCCTACACTTTCCCGAACGTTAGCATCAACAGCTTTCGCCTGAAGGGCGATCTCGATCAATTGACCGCGCTATGCGATGACCTTCTCAATGTGGGCGACGTCGGAGACCGCGGCTTTGAGTTTCGACCGATCTCCAGCTATTTCGATGTCGAGGTTTTGTATTATCCAAGAATGGAATACGCATACTTTCCGCCGCTTGGCTATATCACTCAAAGTGAACTATGCGTGCGCATATTCGTTATGAAATACATCGCCCTCGGCGGTCTGCTTGTGCCCGACGGGGAAGTCTTGATGTTCTGTCCTTTCCTCATTGTCGACAATCCCTTGTCCGCATTTTCCGGCCGCGACGTCCTCGGATACCCGAAGCTGCTTGGGAGCTTCACCGCGACCGCGGCGCAAAGTCCGTTCACCACCGTCTCCACGCCGGTGTTCACGACCTTCGTCGGCGAGGTCATGGCGTCGCCGCAGCCCGTCGTCACGATCGAAGCCGCCGGCCTCGGCGCAACGGCCGCGAGGGCGCCCCGGGAAAAGTGGCCATGGGGAGAGATCGACGCCGGCGCGATGAACCTGGCCCATCAGGCATTGGGGAGATCGATCGTCCCAACTCCAGAGTTTTTTGGATGCGTGCTGATGAAGCAGTTTCGGGACCCGATGTTCCCGATAAACGCGTGCTACCAAGCGATCCTGCAAGCTTATACCTTCATCGAAGCGGCAGGCGACATTGAGACGCTTCCGCCAGCGCGAATCACGATCAACGATTATCCGAGCCTTCAGCTCGCGTCGCGACTCGGGATTCCAGCTGGCGCGCCGCTCGCTCCGGAATTGCAGTATCATATGGAATGCAGCTTCACCTTCGGCGAGGTGGTGACCCTGTTCGCCAACAATTCTCCATGGTGGTGGTTTTGACGGCGCCGGCGCGCCAGCCTGCTTCTCGTCGCCCGCGCCAGCGACTCAGCGAGCCGCCGTGGCGGCGGGCAGATGGGCGAGCGCCGCATCGATGCGGGCGACCATCGGCAGGACCTCCTGAGCCTCAGCCGCGCTGCGCGCGGAGAGGAGGCGTTTGCGAGCGGCGTCGAACTGCCCTTTCCGCTCGAACAGCAAGCCGACGTTAAGGTCAATGCGTGCTCTGAGGACGCCCCGCTCGTGCACCTGGTTGTTGTTGCGGGCCTGTTCGAGCAGGGCGAGCGCCCGGCCAGCGCCGTAGAGTTTGCCGATCAGGATGACGTCGAGGTTGCTCGTCAGGATGCGCAGCGGCGGGTTGCCGGAGTTCGTAACAATCGCGACGTAGATCTCCGCCAGCGCGATCCGATTCCAAGTGGCGGCGTAGACGTCTCCGTGCTCGTCGCTGACCGAGATCGCTTTCTCTAGGTAGCGGATCGCCTCCTTCCACTGACCGCTGAGGCCCAGCGCTGTGCCGATGGAGCAATCGGCTCCGTTGGCGCTGTAGACCCATCCGTTGGTTTCCAGCCACTCCCTTTGTTCCTGGAGTTGCGTCAACGCCTTCTCGATTTGGCCGCTGAGCAGCTCGGCAGTCACTTTCACGTAATTGCCAGTGACGACGTCGAACCGGGTCACGGCGGTCTTGATGCACTCCGACGCGTCCTTGATCGCATCTTCGAAGCGCTCCCCCGCGAGGTCGATCCAGCCCAAAGTCCAATAGGCCATGGCCAGCGTTCGCCGGTCGTTGCGCTGGCGACCGGACTCGATCAGCTTGTGAGCCCAGACGCGCGCGTCGGCGATGAGACCGCGTGTGAGGTAGTCCCAGGCGACCGACCAGTAGGCCCAGTTGAGCAGGTAGTTGTCGCCGACCTGTTCGGCGTTCGCGATCAGTTCGGCGCCGAAGCGCTCGGCCTCGTCGAGGGACCAGCGGCCGAGCACTGTCGAGCAAAACATCAGCGCATGCCGGGCGTAGCCCGCCGCCCTGGCGTCGCCGATCTGCTCGGCGATCTCAAGCGCGCGCTTCGATGTCGCTTCGGCCCGTTCAAATTCGTATGCGTGGAGGAGGATCATGCTTTGAATATGGAGGGCGAAGACAAATTGGGGCGAAGGTCCCGCCTGTTCGAGCTTGGGGAGATAGCGGTCGGCGACGCTCTTCTCCTCCCGCACTTCCCCCTTGAGATGAAGGACTTCCTGGAGGCCGGCGACCGCGTTCGCGAACGCCTCGTCGTCGGCGCAACCGGGCGCCCGCTCGACCACCGCCAACGCCTCGCGAAAATGCTTTTCCGCTTCGTCCAGCAGGTAGACGCCGAGCGCCTTCCTTGCCGAGAGATACCGGTACTCGAAGGTTTTGCCCGCCTCGTCGGTGAACGAATAATGGTGGGCGAGGATCTCGGCGACCTCGATCAGCTGGTTGGCGCGCCGACGCTCGAGCTCGTGCGCCACCCTCTGATGCAGCTCCGCGCGTCGCGTCGCCAGCATACTGTCGTATAGCGCGTCGCGAAGCATCGCGTGCTTGAAAGAAAAATCGTGCGCCGCGCCGTCGTAGCGCAAAAGATCCGCCGCCTCTGCCGCGGCGAGGTGCGGCATGAGGTCGCGCGAGGGTCCGACGACCGCGGCCAGAAGCTCGTAATCGAAGCTTCGGCCGATCACAGAAGCCACCTGGAGGACCTCACGATCCTCGACGGCGAGGCTGCCGACGCGGGCGGTCAGCAGCAACTGAATGCTCGCCGGCAGCACCGTCGTCGTCTTGCCCAGGTCGAACTCCAGCGCTCCGTCGCTGACCCTGAGCACCTTGTGCTCGACGAGGAAGCTCGCGATCTCCTCGGCGAACAAGGCGTTGCCATCCGCTTTCTCGGTCACGATCCGAGCCAGAGGCTGGGGCATGGCGTCAACCCTGAGCCTCGTCTGCACGAGGCGCTGGATGTCTTCGGCCGACAGAGGATCGAGCCGCAGCGCCGTCACGCTGCGGCGGCTGCCCCAGGGAGGTTGGTATTCAGGCCGGCGCGTGTGGAGGATCAAAAGGCCGAAGCGAGCGTCGTCGACGGCAATGTTACTCAGGACCTCTTCGGACGCGCGATCGATCCAGTGAATGTCCTCGATCAATAGCGCGACCGGCGAGCGGCGGCAGCGCGCCTCCAGCAGCCGTTGCAGCGTCTCTCGCGTGCGCAGTCCGATCAGCACGCCGTCGAGCCCCGTAAGCGCCCCCTCCGGCGGTTTGAGGCCGATCATGTTGAGCAAAAGGCCAAAACTCTGGGACGAGTTCAGTTCGAGACCGGCGAGCCCTTGCTCGAGCTTTCGTCTGACCTCGTTTTCCGGTTCGACGATGCTGACCTGAAACAGGTCGCGCACCACCTCGATGAAGGTCCGGAACGGCGTTTGCCTGCCGTCGGGCGAGCAGCTTCCCTGAAGGAGGAACGCCCGGCCATCGCTCAACCGGCGCCGGAACTCATAAAGCAACCGTGACTTCCCCATGCCCGGTTCGGCCACGACGTCGATGATGCAGACTTTCTGCCGCGCCTCCGCCAGGCTGCGCTCGAGCAGCTGCAACTCGCGCTCTCGCCCGACATAGGCGCTGAGCCCCCGGAAGACCGAGGTCTCAAATCGAGTGGCGCCCGGCCGGACCGAGTCGACCCGATAGACCTTCTGCGGTTCGGACTTGCCCTTGATGTCGAATTCGCCGACGAACGCGGTCTCGGCCTGTCCTTCGACCAGGCGTCGCGTGGCTTCGCTCACGCAGACGGTTCCGGGCTCGGCCAGCTTCTGCAGCCGCGAAGCCAGGTTGACCGTATCGCCCAGCGCCGTGACGGTGGCGTCCTGGCTGAATATTTTCGCCACGACGGCAAGCCCTGAGTTGACGCCGATGCGCATCTGCGGCCGGATTCCGTATTGGCTCTCGAACGTTGGTGCGGCGGCGGCGAGGCGCTGGTGAATCGAGAGGCCGGCGCGGCAAGCTCGAAGCGGCGCATCCTCCAGCGCCTCGGAAGCGCCGAACAGCGCCATCACGCCGTCGCCGGTGAAGTCCTTGGCCCAGCCGCCCTGATCCTTGATCGCGGCGATCAGCAATTCATAGATCTGCCGGATCAGCGAGAAGGTCGCGTCCTCGCCGATGCGCTCGGAAACCTCGACAAAGCCAACCATGTCGGCAAACAGCACCGTGACCTGACGCCGCTCGCCCAAAGACGGCGCCGTCTGCGCGGAGATTTTTGCCCCACCGCCCACGCTATCGACCTTCCGGTTGCAGATGCAGACCACCCGTGCGTGGCCCCGCCGCATGCTCCGGTAACGATAACACACCTCGCACACGTTGGCATCGCGCCCACCCGATTGCGCGCCGGTCAAAGGCTGGGAGCGTCCCCCGGCTCCGCGGCGGCGCGCCGCATTGACTTGGGCCGTGGGTTGCGCAACGACTTCCGCTACGCGTTGAGACCGCTGTGCAGCGCCGTCGAGGAGCGCGGATGTTCGAGGCGAGGATTCACGGCCGCGGCGGCCAGGGCGTGGTCACCGCGGCGGAAATGTTGTCGGTCGCCGCATTTCTCGAAGGCAAGCACGCGCAGGCGTTTCCGAGCTTCGGCTCGGAGCGGACCGGGGCGCCGGTCGTCGCCTTCTGCCGGATCGCGGATAAGGAAATCCGGCTGCGCGAGCCAATCCAGACGCCCGACGCCCTGATCGTCCAGGATCCGACGCTGTTCCGGGCGCTTGACGTCACCGAGGGGCTGAAGGGCGATGGCTATCTCATCGTCAACACCGCGCGGACCCTGTCCGAGATTCATCTCGACGCCATCGTCGCGCGGCTGCCGGCGGGACACGTGAGAGCCGTACCCGCGACCGAGCTGGCGATGAAATTCGTTGGCCGTCCGGCGCCGAACACGGCCTTGCTCGGCGCCTTCGCGGCGGAAGTCGGCGTCGTCTCGCTCGACAGCGTCCTGGAAGCGATCCGGCGCGCCTTTCCGGGCAAGGTGGGCGAAGCCAATGTCGAGGCCGCCAAGGCGGCGCATGCTCTCGTTGCAACCCGGGCCGCCGCCTGAGGATAAAGAGGAAGGCTTCCCGGCGATGTTCGAGCAGATCGAAGGCTCCAAGGCGATGGCGCGCACGATCGCGCTTTGCCGGCCGCAAGTGGTTTGCGCCTATCCGATCACGCCGCAAACCCATATCGTCGAGGGCGTGGGCGAACTCATTCGATTGGGCAGGCTCGACAATTGCGAGTTCATCAACGTCGAGAGCGAATTTGCGGCGCTGTCCGTCGCCATCGGCGCTTCGGCCGCGGGCGCGCGCGCCTACACCGCCACCGCGAGCCAGGGCCTTCTGTTCATGGCCGAGGCGGTCTATAACGCCGCCGGCCTCGGATTGCCGATCGTCATGACGCTCGGCAATCGCGCCATCGGCGCGCCGATCAACATTTGGAACGACCATTCGGACGCGATGGCGCTGCGCGAATCGGGCTGGATCCAGCTATTCGCCGAATCGAACCAGGAAGCAGCCGACCTCCATATCATCGCCTTCCGCCTCGCCGAGGAACTGTCAGTCCCCACGATGGTCTGCGTCGACGGCTTCATCCTCACCCACGCAGTCGAGCGCATCGACATACCCGATCAGGCGTCGGTCGACGCCTATCTTCCGCCGTACGAACCGATGCAGAGCCTCGACCCCGCCGATCCAATCTCGATCGGCGCGATGGTTGGGCCGGACGCTTTCACCGAAGTGCGCTACCTGCAATATTTCAAGCAACACGCCGCGCTCGGCCTGATCGAGACCCTGGCGAGCGACTTCGAGCGCCGCTTCGGCCGCCAGGCGGGCGGATTGCTGAGGACCTATGCGGCCGACGGCGCGCAGACCCTGGTCGTCGCGATGGGTTCGATCAACGGCACGATCAAGGACGTGATCGACGAGATGCGCGCCGATGGGATCGCGATTGGCCTCGTGACGCTCATCGCCTTTCGGCCGTTTCCTGCCCAGGCGTTGCGCCAGGCGCTGGCCCGGGCGCGCGACGTCGTGGTCATCGACAAGGCGCTCGACGTCGGCATGGGTGGGCCGCTCGCCAGCAACGTCGCGATCGCGCTGCGCGAGCTGGCCGATCCGCCGGCGATGCATTCGGCAATCGTGGGCTTGGGCGGCCGGCCGGTTCCCAAGGCTTCGCTGCACCGGCTCTTCCGCCAGGCGGCCATCCAGCCGTGGGAGGGTCCGCATTTCCTCGACCTCAACGAGCGCGTCGCAGCGAGCGAGATCCATCGTCGCGGCAAGACGCGACGCGCTGGTCCGGCGGCCGAGAGCATCCTCAAGCAGGTCGAGGAGGAGCGGGTCAAGAAACTCGAGGAAACCGCGCGATGAACGAGGTCCAGAAGCTCAAGTTCTACCAGAAGGGCACGCTGACCGTCGGCAATCGTCTGGTCGACGAGCTTGAGCGCAACGTCCAGGCGAGCCGCGATCGCTCCAATTCCCTGACATCGGGCCATCGCGCCTGCCAGGGCTGCGGCGAGGCGCTCGGCGCGCGCTACGCGATCGATGCGGCGATGCGCGCCGCGGACCGCAATCTCATCGCCGTCAACGCGACCGGTTGCCTCGAAGTGTTCACGACGCCCTATCCCGAGACTTCTTGGCAGATTCCGTGGATGCATTCGCTGTTCGGCAACGCGGCGGCGGTCGCGACCGGCGTCGCGGCGGCGATGAGGGTCACGGGCAAGAGCGAAACACGGTCGTCGCCAGGGCGGCGACGGCGGCACGACCGACATCGGCTTCGGCTGTCTCTCGGGCATGTTCGAGCGCAATGATGACGTGCTCTACATCTGTTACGACAACGAGGGGTACATGAACACTGGCGTTCAGCGCTCTTCGGCGACCCCGCCGGCTGCGCGCACCGCCACCACCCCGGCGCTCGGAAAGGAGCCGGGCAACGTCTTCGGAACCGGCAAGTTTGCGCCGAAGATCGCGGTCGCGCATGAGATTCCCTACGTCGCGACCGCCAGCGTCGCCGACCTGCACGACCTCGAGACCAAAGTCCTGAAGGCGATGGGCTTTCACGGCGCGCGCTATATCCAGATCAACGTCCCTTGCCCGCTCGGCTGGGGCGCTGCCTCTGAGCACACGATCAAGCTTGCCAGGCTCGCGATCGAGACCGGTCTCTTTCCGATCTTCGAGGCCGAGAGTGGTTACGTCACCAGCGTGCGCAAGATCCGGCGCCCGACGCCGGTCGCTGAATATCTGATGCTCCAGCGCCGTTTCGCGCACCTGTTCCGCGACGGAAAAGTAGACCCGCGGGTCGCCAGACTGCAGGCAGTCGCCGACCGCCATATCAAGGACTACGGACTCCTGGAGGCGGCGGCCTGAGATGAAGCATCCGTACGCCATCGCGCTCGACGTTGGCACGAGCAAGCTCAACCTGACCGGCTCCTGGCGCACCCAGCGGCCCATTTATGTCGACCGGCTCCCGCCGTGCAACGCGGCCTGCCCGGCCGGCGAGGACATCCAGGGCTGGCTCAGCCACGCGGAGGAGGGCGAATACGAGGCCGCGTGGCGCGCGCTGACCCAAGACAACCCCTTGCCGGCGGTTATGGGGCGCGTCTGCTACCATCCGTGCGAAACCGCCTGCAATCGGGCGCAGATCGACCAACCGGTCGGCGTCAATTCGGTCGAGCGTTTCCTCGGCGATGTTGCGATCGCCAAAGGCTGGACGTTCGACAAGCCGCAGACGGAGACGGGCAAGCGCGTGCTCGTCGTCGGCGCCGGTCCGGCGGGCCTTTCGGCCGCCTATCACCTGCGCCGTCTCGGCCACGGCGTGACGATCCGCGAGGCGGGGCCGCTCGCCGGCGGCATGATGCGGTTCGGCATTCCGAAATACCGCCTGCCGCGCGACGTGCTCGACGCCGAGGTCAGGCGCATCACCCACATGGGCGTCGAGCTCATCCTCGAGGCCAAGGTCGACGACATCGAGCAGGCGATGCGCGAGGGCGGCTATGACGCCGCCTTTCTTGCGGTCGGCGCCCATATCGCGAGACGCGCCTATATCCCGGCCGGCGGGGCGGCGAAGATTCTCGACGCGGTCAGCCTTTTGCGATCGATGGAGGGCGAGGCGCCGCCGCTCTTGGGCAGGAAGGTCGTCATTTACGGCGGCGGCAACACGGCCCTCGACGCCGCGCGCACCGCACGGCGCCTGGGCGCGGACGAAGCGATCATCGTCTATCGCCGCACCCGGGAAAAAATGCCGGCCCATGATTTCGAACTCGAGGAGGCGCTGCAGGAAGGCGTGTCGATGAAATGGCTTTCGACCATCAAGTCGGTCGACGGCGGCTCGATGACGATCGAAAGGATGAAGCTTGACGCGACCGGGTTCCCGCAGCCGACCGGCGAGTTCGAGACGCTGGAAGCCGATTCGCTGGTGCTGGCGCTTGGCCAGGACGTCGATCTTTCTCCCCTCGAGCATGCGCCCGGAATCGTGATCGAAAACGGCGTGGTCAAGGTCGGGCCGGACATGATGACCGGCCGCGCGGGCGTGTTCGCCGGCGGCGACATGGCGCCCTCCGAGCGCACGGTGACGGTCGCCGTCGGTCACGGCAAGAAGGCGGCGCGCTGCGTCGACGCCTATCTGCGTGGGGTTGCTTACACCGCCCCGCATAAGCATGCGCTCGCGAGCTTCGACCGCCTTAACGCCTGGTACTACGAGGACGCGCCGGCGACGGTGCGCCCGGTGCTCGAAGCCGTGCGCAGGGTCGAGAATTTCGAGGAGGTGGTCGGCGGCCTCGACGAGACCAACGCGCTCTACGAGGCGCGCCGCTGCCTGTCTTGCGGCAATTGCTTCGAATGCGACAATTGCTACGGCGTCTGCCCCGACAACGCGGTCATCAAGCTCGGGGCCGGCAAGAGGTTCAAGTTCGACTACGATTACTGCAAGGGTTGCGGCCTCTGCGCCCAGGAATGCCCGTGCGGCGCGATCGAGATGGTGGCCGAGGCGATTTGAGGGGCGACGCTTACGCCACATGCCCGATCCGCAAGTGCCAGCGCGAAATGCGCGTGGTCGAGAGGATGCCGGACTTTGTCCAGGGATCGCGGGCGAGACGCCTTTCGATTTCGGCTTTGTTCTTCGCCCGAAGGATCAAAAGGACGTCTTCGCGTTCCTCCAGCGGTCCTCCAAGGAGCACGAGCCCGTCAGCCTGAAGAGCATTCATGAATGCCCGGTGAGGCTCCCAATCCTGCTGCTCCTCGAGCGGCAGGTCACGTGCGTAGGGTGGACCATAGGTGCGAATGACCACAAACAAATGTTTCATCACCATTGCGGCTCCTTGGCTATTCCGCCTCTCGCAAGCCGTGGCGGAACCTCTGATGCAAGGACGACGACCTAACGCGGCAAGCAATTGAACAATTCAGCGCTGTCGCGGACCTTTGCTTCGATGCCGGCGGCGAGGCGGCGATGGAGGGCCGTCGGACGGGCGGGGTTGCGCCGAATCGGGTCCGGAAGCGCCGTCGCCAGCAGCGCCGCCTCGCGCGCATCGAGCTCGCTCGCGCTCTTATGAAAGTAGCGGCGCGCCGCGGCCTCGATCCCGTAGAGTCCGTCGCCCCATTCGGCGATGTTGAGATAAATCTCGAGCGTGCGCGCCTTTGACCAGGCCTTGCCCAGCACAAGCGCCATGCCGATCTCCAGGCCCTTGCGAACGACGGATCGGCTCGGCCACAGGAACAGGTTCTTGGCCGTCTGCATGGTGATTGTCGAGGCGCCGCGGCTTGGGCCGTTTTCCCCGGCGCTGCCGAGGACTTCATGCAAAGCGCCCCAGTCGACACCGTCATTCAGACAGAAGCTCGCGTCTTCGGATGCGATCACCGCGGCGATGGCCGCGGGCGCTATGTTCCTGAGCCGCACGGCTATCGCGTTCGTAGCTCTTGCCTTCGATCGTGCGCGCGAGCATCAGCGTCGAGACCGGCGGGACGACGGAATAGAGGGCGACGAGCCCGGCGAAGACAACCAGAAGCGCGATCCCGGCCCAGCCGGCGCCGCGGGCCACGATCGCGAATAAGGAACGCCGCCGGACCACGGCTTGACCCTTGGCCCAAGTCGCCGCGCCGGGCAAGCCATCGGGCGGCTGAAAGGGCGGCTCGCCGCCCGCTCGCCTTTCATGATAGGGGTCCGGGCATGAAGCCCTTTGCCTTTTCCGCGCTGACCATTTGCGGCCTTGACGAGCTCGACCGCCATAGCGGGCGCGGCGTCACCCATGTCCTCTCGATTCTCGACCCCGGATGGCCGGAGCCGGGGGCGTTCCAGGGCTTCGATCCGCATTTTCGCGCGACATTGCGCTTTCACGACGCGATCGAGCCCGCGCCTGGCGTCGTGCTGCCGCAGAAGTCCGACGTCGACGCGATCCTGGCGTTCGCCCGCGATGCGGGCGACGTGCGCCACCTCCTGATCCACTGCCATGCCGGCATATCGCGCTCGACCGCCGCGATGCTGATGATCCTGGCGCAGGCTCATCCAGATGAATCGGAGGACGCGGTTGTCGATCGGCTGCTCGATATCCGGCCGCAGGCCTGGCCCAACTCACGGATGATCGCGGTCGCCGACGAGCTTCTCGGCCGCGACGGCCGGCTCAGCGTCGCGATCGCTCGCATCTACGCCAGGCGCCTCGAGATCGCCCCCGACCTCGCCGAAACGATGCGCCGGCTGAACCGGGCAAGAGAAGTCGAACTCGGCCTTGGCCGGACGGCCTGAGCGCCCGAAGGGCCGGGTTTACTCGGGCAGGCCTGCTTTCAGAATCCCCTCGCGCACGTGCTCGGCGTCGGCGGTCTGGCGATAGTGGAGAGTATCGAGAAACGTCTTGGCGCTGAAGGCCGGCTCCCGCCCGATCACCTCGCGGGCATGGGCGCTGGCCGCGACACGGTTTCCGACCTGCGCCAGCGAGGCGGCGAGGAAGGCGTGGTGGCCATAGTCGGGCGCCGTCAGCTTGCTGAAGGACTCGATCGCGTCGCCATAGGCGCGGGCGCCGTACTGGGCGCGGCCAAGGTGGCTCCAGAACCGTTCGGGATGATAGGGGTTGAGCCGCATCGCGCGGCGAACCCACTCGATCCCCTCTTCGGGACGGCCGAGCCAGGTCAAAAGCTCACCCTGCTGGACGACGATGAGGTCGCTGTTCGGATTGAGGCTTAGCGCGCGTTCCTGATGATAGGCCGCCTTCTCGTACTCGTTGAAATTGAGCCTCAGCGCGGCGAGGATCCGGTGAACGTCGGCGTCGTTGTCGTCGAGCGCCAGAGCGGTCTGCAGCTCCTCAAGGATCGTCCGCTCGCTCGCGGGCCGGTCCTCGCACCAATTGTGCAGCCAGGCCTGGCCGACGACACAGGCCTTCCACGCATGGGCGTGAGCGTAGTTGGGATCGAGATCGATGGCGCGGTTTAGATTCCGCAGCGCCTCGGCGTTGCATTCGCGCTTCGATGCGTGATGCAGGACCTTGCCGGCGAGCAGGTACTCGTAGGCCGCCATGTTCTCGGTGGTCTTGCGCTGGGCGCGACCCAGCCGCGCGGCCTCGACGCGGCCGAAGAGCGTCGATGCGATCGACGAGGTCACTTCGTCCTGGATGGCGAAAATGTCTTCGAGCTTTCGGTCGTACCGTTCGGCCCAGATGTGGGCTTCAGTCTCGCCGTCGATAAGCTGCACGGTCACTCGGACCCGGTCCATCGCCTTGCGCACGCTTCCCTCGACGATGTAGTCGACCCCGAATTCGCGGGCGATCTGCTGCGCCTTGACCGGCTTTCCCTTGTGGACGAACACGGCGTTGCGCGAGATCACCAGAAGCTGACGAAAGCGCGACAGTTCGGTGATGATGTCCTCCGTGAGTCCGTCGGCGAAAAATTCCTGCTCCGTGTCGCCGCTCATGTTGACGAAGGGCAGAATCGCGATCGCTGGCCTCTTCGCGCTCTCCTTCGGCGCGCCTGTCCGGTCCTCCGCAGCGTGGCCGGCGGCCGGCTTCTGGCCGCCGATTACGACCTTGAAGACGCGGATCGGCCGGCTGATGTTCTTGACTTGCCGGTCGCCGAGATCCTCGTAGCCAACCTCGAGCCGGTCGCCAACCTGATCGCGCACCGCCGCCGAAATGCAGATGCCGCCGGGTTCGGCGATCGACTCGAGGCGCGCTGCGACATTGACGCCGTCGCCGAAGATGTCGTCTTCGTCGATGATGACGTCGCCGAGATTGACGCCGATGCGATAGAGCAGGGAGCGCGAGGCCGGCATGTCCCGGTTGCGTCGCGCCATGCGCTCCTGGAAGTCGACGGCGCAACGCAATGCTTCAGTGACGCTCTGGAACTCGACCAGCATGCCGTCGCCGGTCGTTTTGATGATGCGCCCCTTGCACCTCGCAATCGCGGGGTCAATGAGTTCCAGGCGCACCGTCTTCAGGCGCGCCAGCGTCCCCGCTTCATCCGTTTCCATGAGACGGCTGTAGCCGACCACGTCCGCCGCGACGATTGCAGCAAGCCGGCGATCGGGTTTGTGCGCTTCCATCCTTGCAGCGATCCGGTTGGCGACCCGAATCCGGGATCGGATTGCTCTGCGCAAGCGGGCCCCGCTCCGAAACCCGGCTTCGGACGGCCACACAAGCCTCGGCCACGCCCATAAACACTACCACAACGGCCGCTGCCGTCCAGCAATGCCGCGGACCGCCCTCCGCGGATCACCGTTCCTGGCCGCCCCACAGTCGTGCTAGCTTCGGCCACGCGCTTGGAGCGCCGCAAGCGCCGCACGGAGATCTTTTCGGAGAGGAAACGCAATGCGGCGACGCGACGTCCTCGGACTCCTCGCCGGCGCGGCCTTGCCCTGGCCGCGCCCTGCGCGGGCGGGGCAAGCCCTGCTCGACGAATCGGTCGGCTTCGCCGGCCAGATCCTGTTCCTGGCGATCAAAACGCCGGCGCTCGTCCTCGGCGTCGTCCACGACGGTCAGACGTCGATCCAGGGCTTCGGCCGCCGCGCTGACAATCCGAACGAGGCCCCAAGCGCGGATACGCTGTTTCGGATCGGCTCGATCACCAAGGCGTTCACCGGCCAGGTGCTGGCGAGCCTGGCCGCGGACGGCCTGGTCAGCCTTGCCGATCCTCTGACCAAGTACGCGCCCGAGTTTGTTGCGCCAATGTCGGAGGGCGGGCGGCCGATCCGGCTCATCGATCTCGCCACCCATTCGGCGGGGCTGCCGCGCGAGGTCCCCCATCCGCCGGGCCCCCCGGACGATCCGTTCGCCAACATCACGCCCGAGGCCTTCGTCGCCTGGCTCAAGGCCAATCCGCTGATGTTCACGCCCGGGACGTCGGTCTCCTATTCCAACTTCGGCTTCGATCTTTTGGCCGCCGCGCTCGCCCGCGCCGCGCACGAGCCCTATCCCGACCTTCTCGAGGCGCGCGTCCTCCGCCCGCTCGGGCTCAGCGACACTGCCTTCGCGCCCTCCGCAGTCCAGGGTCAGCGCATCATGACTGGGCGCAATTTCGACGGTTCGCCGCTGCCGAACGTAACAACCGGCCCGGTCATCGTCGGCTCCGGCGGCCTCTATTCGAACTCCGCGCGATCTCCTGACCTGGCTCCAGTGGCATCTCGACCGGTTCGGAAACGAGCGCGCCGCCGAACGGCTCATCGACCATGCCGCCTATCTGTGGCGCGATGGGCTCAACGCGGTGTTCGGGATGGACGAATCCGGGCGCATGGACGCAATGGGGCTCGGCTGGGTCATCATGGCGCCTGAGGGCGACCGCCCGCTCATCCTGCAGAAGGCGGGCGGCCTCCAGGGGATCTTTTCCTATGTCGCTTTCGCCCCTGCGCGCGGGACCGGCGTCTGCGCCGCCGTCAACGCGTTCGACGTCGACGCCGGCTTGGCGATGGCCAAGACCGCCAACGATCTCATCACGGAGCTTGCGCCGCGATAGGAGGGCTCACTCCTCCGGGACGCCTGCCTTGCGCAGTCCTTCGGCGATGCGTTCGCGCTGGCGGAGAAAGACCGGATTGTCGCCTTCTGCGGTTTTCCGGAATCTGGCGAGCGAATATTTCGGGGCCAGCATGAGCGCGGACTTCGTCTCAGCGCGCGCCTCGTCCAGGCGCCCGAGCAGCGCGAGCGCCGCGGCGCCGTAGAGCTGGCTTAAGGGGTAGTTCCGATTCATATCGATCGAGCGACGGAACAGCGCCACGGCTTCTTCATCCGTGCCGAGATGAAGTTTGGCGACGCCCAGAAGGTGCCACCACATGAAGCCGAAAGATTCGGCGGGCGCTAGCCGAAAGGCCTCGTTGATGTGCGCCTCCGCCTCCTCGGCGCGGCCCAGGACGATCTTCGCGAGCCCGATCCAGGCGTGCGCCGCGCCGAGGTTGCGATTCAGCGCCGCCGCCTGCTCGAGTTCGCCGATGCCGCGCTGCGCCCGGTTAGTGCAAATGAGCACGAAGCCCAGCCACAGATGGGCCCAGAAGTTCCGCGGCGCGATCGAGATCCCCTTGATCAGAAGCGCTTCGGCCTCCGCGAGCGCGCTGGCGCGGTCGTCGACGCCATAGATCGCCCCGACGATGACGCTGGCGCGCGCCGCGCCGACGAGCGCATCGACGTTTCTGGGGTCAAGAGCGACGGCGCGTTCGAACAGGTCGCGGGCGCGTCTGATGTTGTCGTCCCCTCCTTGGCCGAAATTCTGCAGGCCGAGGAAATAGAGATCGACCGAATCGGGATTCTCCTCCTGCTCGGCGCGCCGGGCCTCGGCGGCCATCAGCTCCGGGCGCAATTGGTTGGCGAGGCGCGAGACGATCTCATCCTGCATGTCGAACGGATCCGCCATCGGCTTGTCGAAGCGGTCCGCCCACAAGATGATTGCCGGTCGTCGCATCGATGAGCTGCACGTTGGCGCGAATTCGATTCCCGCCGCGCTGAATGCTGCCCTCGAGGATATAGCGAACGTTCAATTCGCGGCCGATCTGCTTGGCCTCGAGGTGCTTGCCCTTGTAAGTAAAGGCGGTGTTGCGGGCGACGACGAAGGCGTTGGCGATTTGCGACAGGTCGGTCGTCAGGCTTTCCGTCACTCCGTCGACAAAGTGCTCGTGCTCGGCGTCGCCGCCAAGGCTGGCGAAAGGCAGCACCACCATCGACAGTCGCGGCGGCGCGGGTTTGTCCGGCGCCGGGGCGCTCGGTTCGGGACTGACTTGGACGCTCGCGCCGACCTCGAGCGAATAGACCCTGATCGGTTCGGCGATGTTCTTGAGCTCGGTCTGGCCGAGATCGCTGACCGTGAGGTCGAGTCGCCCCTTGACCTGGCGGTAGGCGTCCTCCGACAGGCAGATCGCGCCAGGCTTGGCGATGCCTTCGAGGCGCGCGGCGATATTGACTCCGTCGCCCATCAGGTCGCCGTCGCTCTCCTCGACCACGTCGCCCAAGTGAATGCCAACGCGGAATTCGATCCGGCGGTCGGACGGCAGACCGGCGTTGCGCTCGACCAGGCCTTGCTGCAACTCGATGGCGCAACGCACGGCGTCGACAACGCTGCGGAACTCGACGATGCTGCCGTCGCCCGTGCGCTTGACCACGCGGCCGCGGTGCACGGAAATCGTCGGATCGATGAGGTCGCTCCTGAGCGTGCGCAGCCGCGCCAGGATCCGGTCTTCATCCGCGCCGGCGAGCCGCGAGAAGCCGACGATGTCGCTCACCAGAATAGCCGCCAGCTTGCGCGCCTCGGTCATGGGGTTGAACTCTCCGCTGGTTCCGGGATCTATATAGGGGCCGAGCGGCGACTATCCAGGACGCGGGGTCGGGGCGCCGAGTTGGACGCGCACCGGCTGACGCAAGTGCAGCACAGCTGAGCGCGGGTGTCGCAAGCGCGCGCGCATGACGTCGAATGACGGCCTGATTTGACCGGTCCGCCGCCGCTGGCGCATTTTGGTGTCGGACCCCTGCAGCAAGAAGGCCCCCCATGACCGCCAGCCGCCTCGTTATTCCCGATCTTGCTGGCAAGGCCGTGCTGATTACCGGCGGCTCAACGGGCATAGGGGCGGCTGTCGCCCGAGGCTTCGCCGAGCAGGGCGCGATTGTCGCAATCGGTTACCATTCAAGCGAGAAACAGGCGCAGACGCTTACGAGCGAAATCAAGGCGGCCGGGGGCGAAGCGCTGGCGGTGAAAGGCGACGTCGCCGATCCAAAAGCGTGCGACCGGATCGTCGCGGAAGCCGCGGCCCGGTTCGGCCGCCTCGACGGCCTCATCAACAATGCCGGCCTCATGCTCGGACGCGTCCACTCGCTCGAGGCCAGCGACGAGCATGTCCAGGCGGTGATCGATCTCAACGCCCGTTCGGTCGTTTCCATGACCCGCGCCGCTGCGCCGTGGCTCGAGCGCCAGGGCGGGTTCATCATCAATACGACTTCGATCGCGGCGCGAAACGGCGGCGCTAACGGGGCAATGCTCTACGCTGCGGCCAAAGGCTTCGTCTCGACGCTGACCCGGGGCCACGCCAAGGAACTGGTGGGCAAGAAAATCCGCGTCAACGCGGTCGCCCCGGGCGTGATCGCGACGCCGTTTCATGAGCGCTATACGGACGCGGCGGCCATGGAGGCGCTGCGCAAGACCATTCCGCTCGGCGTGGGCACGCCCGAGGAATGCGTCGGCGCCTATCTGTTCCTGGCCTCCGAGGCTTTGAGCGGCTACATCATCGGCCAGATCATCGAGGTCAATGGCGGACAACTGATGCCGTGAGGCGCTGCGCTCCTGGCGGCTCCGTCGGCCCTCGCGGCCGGTATCTCGGTTGTTCCCGGTATTTCGGCTACTGCCGATACTGCTGGATGCGGGTGGTCCGAAGTCCGGCCAGGCCAAACTGGTCGATCGAGACCTGCCAGCTCAGAAACTCGTCGACCGTCAGCGTGTAGCGCGAGCATGCCTCTTCCAGCGAAAGCAATCCGCCCCTGACCGCGGCGACCACTTCGGCCTTGCGGCGAATGACCCAGCGGCGGGTCGAGGGCGCTGGCAGATCGGCGATCGTCAGCGGACTGCCGTCGGGACCGATGACATATTTCACTCTCGGCCGCAGCATTTCACTCATTGCACTCTCACTCGAACGCATGTCACATTTTCACCGATGCTAGGCGAACCGATTTAAGATTTACCTAAGCGAAGGTGGCGCAAATATAGCAATACCTGCCTCTAGACGGGTGGTTTTGCCGAAGCGCTGGCGGTGAGCTGTCAGTGCGGATAACTGGTCAAAAGCGCGGCGCGGCCAAGGTTCGGCCCTGTTTCGCGGCTAGCAGGATTCCGAATCGAAGACGATGAATTGGAGCGCCGAAATGCGACGGGATTTAAAGAGGTTGATGTTCGCGATTGCGGGCGCAGCGATATTCGGCGTCGCCTCGGCGCGGGCCGCCGATTGCGGAGACAGCGCGAACGGCTTCGATGACTGGCTCGCCTCGTTCAAGCAAGTCGCGATTCGCGACGGCGTTTCGCCGCAGGTCGTCGATGCGGCCCTGAATGGGGTCGCCTTCGATCCGTCCGTTGCTGCGCACGATCGCGGCCAGGGATTCGGGCAGAGTTTCGCGGCTTTCGCGGCGCGCCACCTGACTCCGAGCCGGATCAAGAAGGGCAAGACGATGCTCCTTGCCTATGCCGAACCGTTCCAGAAAATCGAACAGCGCTATGGCGTGCCCGCGCCGGTCCTGGTCGCGATCTGGGGGCTCGAGACCGATTATGGCGTCGACATGGGCGCCTTTCCGACTTTCAGCGCGCTCGCGACCCTCGCCTACGACTGCCGGCGGGCGCAAATCTACCGCGCCGAGCTCGTCGATGCCCTGATGATTGTCCAGCGAGGGCTGTTGCGGCCGGGACAGATGCGCGGCGCCTGGGCGGGCGAGATCGGCCAAACCCAGTTCATGCCGTCGGCCTATCTCAAATACGCCGTCAACGTCGAGGGCGGCGGCGGCGGCAATCTGCTGAGCCCCGCCGACGCTTTGGCGTCGACCGCCAATTTCCTCCGCGCCCACGGGTGGGCGCCGGGCGCGGGCTGGGACGAAGGCCAGCCGAACTTCGCCGCCCTGCTCGAATGGAACTCGGCCCCGGTCTACGCCAAAACAATCGCGCAGTTCGCGGACAAGCTGGCTGGGCCGGAGTAGGAAGCGCCAGCCGCGCCCGGCCCCGAAGCACGTGTGAGGGGGTCGACGACTGCTTCTGAAAAGCATGAATCTGTGCTATGATGCGTTGTGGGCTCCACTCTCGAGTCGCTATGGCGGGGGCGGCCGAATTGGGCTATGGGCTTGCTTGATCGGGCGAGAAGCCCAAGATAACGCGTTGTCCGGCAATCCGGCCGGGTAAGACGGTCATGCTTGCACCCTCCCTCGCGCCGCCCGCACGCGTCGCGCTCAATAGCCTGAGCCTGCGCAAGGCGCCGGCGGAAACCCGCGTCGTCGTGGCGATGTCGGGCGGTGTCGACTCGTCGGTGACTGCGGCGATGCTTGCCGCTGAAGGCTACGACGTCGTCGGCGTGACGATGCAGCTCTACGACCACGGCGAAGCGACGCATCGTAAGGGCGCCTGTTGCGCCGGGCAGGATATCCACGACGCACGGGACGTCGCCGCACGGCTCGGGATTCCCCACTATGTGCTCGATTACGAGGAGCGCTTTCGACAGAAGGTGATCGAGCCGTTCGCCCGCGCCTATGTCGCCGGCGAGACCCCGGTGCCATGCGTCGCCTGCAACCAGTACATGAAATTCGCCGATTTGTTCGCCGCCGCGAACGACCTCGGCGCCGACCTGCTGGCGACCGGCCATTATGTCGTCAGCCGCGACGACGAGCGCGGGGGACGGGCGCTCTTCCGTGCCGCCGACCCGGATCGCGACCAAAGCTATTTCCTGTTCGCCACCACCCGCGCCCAACTCGCTCGGCTCCGGTTCCCATTGGGGACGATGCCGAAGGCGCGGGTCCGCGAGCTGGCGCGCGAGTTTGGCCTGGTGATCGCCGAAAAGGCCGACAGCCAGGATATTTGCTTCGTGCCGTCGGGGCATTACACCGACATGATCGAGCGGCTGATGCCCGGCGCCTCCGTTCCCGGGGATATCGTTCATATCAACGGCCAAGTGCTCGGACGGCATAACGGCGTTGTTCACTACACGATCGGCCAGCGCCGCGGCATTGGCGTCGCGGCGGCGGAGGCGCTCTATGTGGTCGCCCTGGACGCAGCCAACGCCCGAGTTGTCGTTGGTCCCCGCTCCTCGCTAGCGGTGGCGCGGCTCAGGTTGCGCGACGTCAATTGGATCGGCGAGGGCGAACTCGCCGATTTGCCGGCCGACGGACTGCCGATTGCAGCCCGCGTGCGGTCGACGCGTCTGCCGGCGCCCGCGCTGCTCAGCCCGACGGGCGAGATCGAATTCGCCCAACCCGAAAGCGGCGTCTCGCCGGGCCAGGCTTGCGTTTTCTATGCCTCCGTCGATCCGAACGCACGAGTGCTCGGGGGCGGATTCATCGCCGCCGGCTGACGGTCGAGACCGCGGAGACCGCAATGGCCGCGTCCGACGACGAATCCCCATTCAGCGAGAAGCGCAAGCCGCTCCTCGCGCACGAGATCGGGCAGAACCTCGACGACCTGTCGGCGCCCGAGCTCACGGAGCGCATCGGCCTTTTGCGCGCCGAGATTGAGCGGCTCGAGAGGGCGATTGAGGCGCGGAACGCGACCCGCGCGGCGGCCCACTCGGCGTTCAAGACCTGACGGGTCGAGGGTCGCCTTGGCGCGAGCTGGACGCGCTTTGCTCGTTAAGTTCGGTCAACCTCGCCGATTACGAATGAGGCAGCCCAACTGGACGGGTTCTGGAATGCGGCGCCGCCGTCGGGCGGCTTTTTTTGTCCATTGCCAGAGCCGGCGCTTCCAAGTTAACCTTGCTCAATAGTAAATGCGCGGAGTGGCCGCGCACGAGATATTGTCGCTCGTGTCCCTCAGATTCCGCGCCGGCGTTGGCGCCGCCTCGCGTCAACGAGATGGGAGTAAGAGCGTATGGGCCGTCAGTTCGAAGGATCGAAGCGCAATTTCGCCGCTCCGGCTTCGCCGCCGAGCACGATTCCTTTTATCCACCGTCTTGCGGTATCCGGCGCATTCAAGACTCTTTTTCACGAGGGGATGACGCTCGTCGAGGAGGCTGCGTCCTATCTCGACGGTCCGGGCCGAGCGGAATCGCGCGCCCTTTCGCGCCCGGCGGCGCTGGCTTATTCGACCGAAAGCATGCGTCTGACCACCCGTCTCATGCAGGTCGCGTCGTGGCTGTTGCTCCAGCGGGCGGTCAACGAAGGGGAATTGACCGCGAGCCAGGCCCAGGCCGAGCGCGTCCGGGTCAAGCTTTCCCGCCAGGAATATGGCTGTGCGCCCGAGGTCTTCGATCAATTGCCGCCGACCCTGCGCAGCCTGAGCAAGCGATCGCTCCGCATCCAGGAACGCGTCATCCATCTTGATCAGGGCCTCATCGTCGCCCGTTCGCCCGAGCCGGCGATGACGCAATCGGAGGTCGCCTCTCAGGTCGAGCGGCTTCGCGCGGCGTTTTCGCACTGACAGGCCAATAGACTTTTATTGAAACCTTGCTTCTCTGCCCGAATTTGCGCGGATGACCCCTCCGACACCCTTGTCTTGACCCCCTTTTGGCCGCATTGGTCGGAAATATACCGGTTTCGGATCCGAATTCTCCGCTCATGCCCTTGACGCCTCGAAAGTCCCCTCGCTGCTCGCTCTATCTCATTACTCCACTCCTGTCGGCCGCTGACGGCGACGCCTTCGCGAAGGTTTTCTCCAGCGTAGTCGAAGCGGCGACGATCGCTTGCGCGCTCGTCCGCCTGGCGCCCGTGACCCAAGCCGACGCGAGAACCATAGTGGCCCCAGTCCTTCGCGCCGCGCTAGCCGCCGACTGTGCGCTCCTGGTCGAGAACGACGGCCGCTTGGCTGCTCGAACTCGGCGCAGACGGCGTTCATGTCGAAGGCGCTGGCGCGGATCTTGTCGCGGCGGTCGAAAGCCTGAAGCCGGAACGGATCGTTGGCGCGGGATCTCTGCGGACGCGCGATGAGGCGATGACCGCGGGCGAAGCGGGGGCGGATTACGTGATGTTCGGGGAGCCGCATCACGGCATGCCGAGTATGGAGCTGCAGCCGCTGGCCGAACGCGTCGGTTGGTGGGCGGAAATCTTCGAAACGCCGTGCGTCGCCTATGCCCACACGATCGCCGCGGCGGGGGCGCTGGCCGACGCTGGCGCCGATTTCGTCGCGCTTGGCGAGGCGATCTGGGGGCGTCCTTCGCCGGCCGAGGCCGCGCGCGAGGCGCAGGCCCTCCTCGCTGGCGTCAGCGCCAAGGTCTCGTGATGCGCTTTGCGCTTGCCTTGGCGCTGGCCCTGAGCCCGACCGGCGCTGCTTTCGCCCAGACGCAGGCGCCAAAGGTCGATTCGCCATTCGTCACCCGCGCCGACGTTGAGTCGCGTGCCTCGTTGCCGCCCGCGCTGCCGCCGCGGGCTGATGGAGTCCCGCCGGATTTAGCCTTCGGCGCCTATCAGCGCGGCAATTTCCTGTACGCTCTGCTCGAGGCGGAACGGCGCCTTGACGCCAATCCGAAAGACGCCGCCGCAATGACGCTGATCGGCGAAATCTACCACGACGGAGCGGCTGTTGTGGGCGACGATCGCGAGGCTTCCCGCTGGTATGGCCTAGCCAGCAATCTTGGCGATCCTCAAGCGGCCTACGAACTCGGAGTGCTGCTGGTTCAAGGCGCCAAGGGCGTGGCGAAGGATCCAGTCGCGGCAAGGGCGCAGTTCGAGAGAGCGGCGGCCAAGAACCAACCCAGCGCGCTCTACAATCTCGGCATCATGGAGCTTAACGGCGTGGACGGAAAGACGCCGGACTATGCCAAAGCGGCGCAATATTTCCTTCGCGCGGCGAACGCCGGCGACGACAATGCCGCCTATTCCTACGGCGTGATGTTGCGCGAGGGCAAAGGCGTGCCGCAAGACATCATCGAGGCCGCGCACTGGCTCAAGCGCGCGGCTGATGGCGGAATCATCGCCGGTCAGGTCGAATACGCCATCATGCTGTTCAACGGCGAAGGCGTAGCGAGAGATGAAGCGGGCGCCGCCAAGATCCTTCTTGTCGCCGCCGCCCGCGGCAATCCGATCGCCCAGAATCGCATCGCTCATCTTTATGTCAGCGGTCGTGCGCTGCCGCAGGACCTGGCCAAGGCCGCCGCGTGGAACAGCTTCGCAAAGGCTGCCGGACTTCAGGATCAGGACCTCGATGTCGCCACCGCCGCTCTCACGCTCGATGAGCGCCGGCGCTTCACCAAGATGGTTCATGAGCTGGGGGGCTTTTGACGCCCGGCCTTCAGCCGCTGAATCGGAGATAGGGGCTTCCAGGCGCCGCCCTTTTTATTGCGCATCATTGCGATAAAAGAGGGTCGGGAGCCCGCCTGGGCCGATCGAGGAGGCGATACGCGCATGACGACAAAGCTCAATGCACGCATCGGCGAAGTGACCGAACGCATCGTCCGGCGCAGCCGCACTTCGCGCCAGGCTTACCTCGCGCGGATCGACGCCGCCGCCGCCAGCAAACCGGCCCGCAAACGCCTCGGCTGCGCCAATTTCGCCCACGGCTTCGCCGCCTGCGCGGCGGGCGACAAGGAGGCGTTGCGCGAGGGGACCGGGCCCAATCTCGCGATCGTCACCGCCTACAATGACATGCTCTCGGCCCACCAGCCCTATGCCCGCTTTCCCGATCTAATCAAGCAGGCGGCGCGCGCGGCGGGCGGGACGGCGCAAGTCGCGGGCGGGGTTCCGGCGATGTGCGACGGGGTCACCCAGGGCGAGAAGGGGATGGAGCTTTCCCTGTTCTCGCGCGATGTCATTGCGCTCTCGACCGCGGTCGCCCTTTCGCATGACATGTTCGACGCCGCAGTCTATCTCGGGATCTGCGACAAGATCGTGCCCGGCCTCTTGATTGGCGCCCTGTCGTTTGGCCATTTGCCGGCGGTGTTCCTGCCCGCCGGACCGATGCCCTCGGGCCTCGGAAACGACGAGAAATCGAAAATCCGCCAGCTCTTCGCTGAAGGCAAGGCGAACCGCGCTGATTTGCTGGCCGCGGAGGCCGAGGCCTATCACGCGCCCGGCACCTGCACCTTCTACGGCACGGCCAACACCAACCAGATGCTGATGGAGATCATGGGCCTGCATTTGCCCGGAGCGTCGTTCGTCAATCCCAACACGCCGCTGCGCGACGCGCTCACCATGCTCGGCGTCAAGCGGGCGCTGGCGATTACCGCGCTTGGCAACCAGTTCGCGCCGATCGGGCGGATCATCGACGAACGCGCGATCGTCAATGGCGTCGTGGGGCTGCACGCGACCGGCGGCTCGACCAATCTTACCATCCATCTGGTTGCGATGGCCGCCGCAGCGGGCATCGCGCTGAGGTGGGAGGATTTCGCGGACCTCGCGGAAGTCACGCCGCTCCTGACGCGGATTTACCCGAACGGCAAAGCTGACGTTAATCATTTTCACGCCGCCGGCGGCATGGGTCTGCTGATCCGCGAGCTTCTCGGGGCCGGCCTGCTGCATGGCGACGCGCAGACCGTCTGGGGCGAACTCGTCGACTATGCGGTCGAACCGCGTCTCGACGTTGAAGGCGCCGTCACCTGGACGCCCGCGCCGGCTCAGTCCGGCGACCGCAGCGTGTTGCGCGGGGCGGACGACCCGTTCCAGTCGACGGGCGGATTGCGGGTGCTGGAAGGACCGCTGGGAAGGGCGGTCATCAAGACCTCGGCGGTCGCGCCCGAGCGGCACGCGATCGAGGCGCCGGCGAGGGTGTTCCACAGCCAGGAGGAATTGCACGCGGCCTTCCGCGCAGGTGAACTCGATCGCGACTTCATCGCCGTGGTGCGCTTCCAGGGGCCGAAGGCGATCGGCATGCCTGAGCTGCACAAACTCATGCCCCCGCTCGGCGTGCTGCAGGATCGCGGCCACCGGGTGGCGCTGGTCACCGATGGGCGCCTGTCGGGCGCCTCGGGCAAGGTGCCCTCGGCGATCCATGTGACGCCGGAGGCGGCGGCGGGCGGCGCGATCGCCAAGATCCGGAACGGCGACGTCATCCGCCTCGATGCGCAGGCGGGTAAACTCGAGGTCATGGTTGCCGACGACGTCTGGGCCAGGAGGCCGCATGCCGAAGTCGACCTTTCCGCCTCCCACGTCGGCGTGGGGCGCGAGCTGTTCTCTGTCTTCCGCGGCGCGGTCGGCTCGGCGGACGAGGGGGCGGCGATTTTCCCCGCGGTCTGACGCAGCGAAAGTTGAGATTTTCTTCATCTTTGTCGAGCGAAATGAACCCTGGTCTCCGGACGAGAGAGGGTTCTCATGCCGTCGCGCCTTTGGCTCGTTATCGCGTTCGTTCTCGCCTTCGGCGCGCCGCCGGCCCGCGCCGAGACGGACCTGATCGCGGTTACGCTCGACCAGGCCAAAATCGCCAAACTGCCGCCCGGCGCGACGACCCTCATCATCGGCAACCCGATGATCGCGGACGTGACGATGCTCAAGAATAACAATTCGATGGTCATTACCGGCAAAGGCTTCGGGCAGACGAACCTGATCGCCATCGACGCGGAAGGATCGATCATCGAGGAGAAACAGGTCCAGGTCCTGCCGGCGAGAACCGTGCTGGTCCTGCAGAACGGGAACTCCCGGATATCGTATGCCTGCAATCCCCAATGCATGCCGAGCGTGCAGCTTGGCGACGACGACAAGTCATTCGCGGAGGCGGGCGGACAGATTGCGACCCGCAACGGCTACGCCGCAGGCGCCGGGGCGGCAACGCCGAAGTAGCCGGCAGCGGCGGCGCGCCTCTGGGGTAAGAGGCCGCGTCTCAGGCAAGACGGAAGCGCGCCTCGCCGTTCGCGGTCTCGGCGACGACCTGCCCGCGCTCGCCGAGGTCCTCGAGATGCGCGAGGGTCGAGAGGCCGGCAGCCCGGGTCAATGACGGGTCGAGGCCGGCGTAGACCTTGGCGACCAGAGCGGGAATCGTCTGCGGACCGTCGCCGAGCGCAGTCAGGATTGAAGCTTCCCGCTGGCGCCGGTGGCGGATCAGAGCGCGCAGATATCGCTGCGGATCGACGACCGGGCCGCCGTGCCCTGGCCAATAGACAGTCTCGCCGCGCCCGAGCAGCTTCTCGAGCGAGGCCATGTAAGCGCGCATCGAGCCGTCGGGCGGCGCGACGACGGACGTCGACCAAGCCATCACGTGATCGCCGGAGAACAGCGTGCCCTCCTCGAGGAGCGCGAAGCACAGATGATTGGAGCAATGGCCCGGCGTGGCGACGGCTTCGATCGAGAAGCCCGCGCCTTGCAGCCGCTCGCCATCAGCGAGAACCGCGTCGGGGGAATAATCCAGGTCATGGGACGAGTTGAGGCCGGCCGCGCCGTCGCCGCTGGGTATGAACGGCGTGGCGCCGATCACTCGCGCGCCCGTCGCCGCACGGAGCCTCTTCACGCCGGCGCTGTGATCGCGATGGGTATGGGTAACGAGGATCGTCTCGACGCGCTCGCCATCGACCGCAGCGAGCAGCGCCGTGAGATGCGGATCGTCGTCCGGGCCCGGATCGACGACCGCGACCGCGCCTTCGCCGACGATATAGGTGCAGGTGCCGTTGAAGGTGAAGGGCGAGGCGTTCGGCGCGACGAGGCGGCGCACCCTCAGCGAAAGCCTGGTCAGAGCGCGCGGCGGCGGCTCGCGCAGCCCTGCGAAAAGGTCGGGTTGGCTGTCGTCGTCGGCCATTGCGCGCTACCCTCCGCAGCTCAGGGCCTTGGGCCGCGGGCCCGAAGCCGCGTTGCTGTCTCAATCTGAATTTCGGGTTTCGACCTGAAGCGGATGTTCCAGCACTGATGCGCGAACGGTGCAATTGCGCAAATACCGGCCGTTCCGCCGGTTCGCGCCGCGGGCCGATCCGGCCCCGGCTGCAGGCGCCATGCGTCCTTGGCGTGAACGCCGCAGTTCACGCCGTCGCGGCCTGCTGGGCCGCCGCAAATACATCGCGTGCGGACGTCGTACCCGCTACGGGCTCAGTACCCTCGACTCCGAGGTCCATCCATCCCGCATTCACGGCCTCGAACATTTCTTCGGCAGGTCCGGTGTGGCCCTTCGGGATGCCGAATTGCTCGAACGCTTCCGCCCACCGTGCACGCGGGACTGCAAAGGCTTTCACGTCGAGATTCAGGACCTCACCCAATTGCGCCGCGACTTCATCCGCAGTGACCATCGAACCAAGCTCGACGACGCGGCGCCCTGACCAGGCTGGCCCCGTCAAAAGGGTTGCGACCTCCGCACCGATGTCATCGGTCGCGACCATGGTCGATTTGCGGTTGGTCGGGGTGTAGTAGACGGGGAGCGTCCCGCCTTGGGCAACATGCAGACCGTAAAGGAAATTCTCAAAGAATCCACCTGCGCGCACAAATGCGATTGGCGATATCAGGTCGCGAAAAGCTTGCTCCAGAAGCGACAAGGCCGTGATCATCCCAAGCCCGCTGGTCCTGTTCGCACCCATCGACGAAAGCGCCACCACCCGCGGCGGCGCTGCCTTGGTGAGCGCCTCGACATAGTTCGCAATCACGCCCTTTGCTTCTTTGAAATCGGGCGAGGGCGCCCAGACGGCCGGCAACATGACAAACGCGCCTTCGACGCCTTTGAGCGCCCGCTCGATGGCTGCCGAATCATTCCAATCGCCGTCAACCAGTTCCACGCCCTGATTCGCCCAGCTTGACGCCTTCTTGCGACTGCGGACCAGCGCGCGTACTTCCTTGCCGTTCGCCAACAGATGTTCTGCCGTTGCGCCGCCCACTTTTCCCGTGATTCCCATTACTAGAAACATGCGTTTTCTCCTGATCTTGAGGGACAGAGCACGCCCCTGTTGGTTCAACGGATGAGCGGCAGAATGCCCCGGATGCGGGGATCGCGGAGATAAAGGCCGCCCCATGTCATCGCTCCCAGAAGCAGGGAAATGATTTCCGGCGGCGATCCCAACTCACCGATGCGGACATGGGCGCAGATGGCGCCTCCCAGAAAGCCCGTCACTAGGATCGCGCCGAGGACGGAGGTGGCCGGAATGGCGTAAAGGATGGCGCAGACGAGTATGATCGGACCCACGACACGGGTCACGTCCATCGCGAACCCGGTTTCCTGCAACACGCTCGCGACCCGTGCCGGCATGAAAAGCTGAACAGCGCCGTCCGCCACCAGAGCGATAACGACAATGGCGCTCATTATCCCGCCGGCCCATAGGGCGCGACGCAAGGTCATAGTTTCAGGCACATAGTGCAGGTTCATGGTTTCGGACATTTGTCATTCTCCGATGGGGGCATCCCATATTCGGATCTTAACTTATTGTGTCTCTTAGATATGATAAACACCGCAGAAATGAACTGACTGTTCTCTATTTGGCGAACAATGCCGGGGGCGACGGTGCAGAATCTCGAACCCATCCTCATTTTCGTAACGGTAGCGGAAATGGGGAGCTTCACCCGCGCGGCCGATAGCCTGGGCATTCGGAAGGGACGGGCCTCAACGGCGGTCCGGAAGCTGGAAGAAGATGTCGGCGCCAGGCTTCTGCACCGGACGACACGCAGCGTGCAGTTGACGGAGGACGGACGCACATTTCATGCCCGTGCTCGCGATCTGCTCGCCGACGTTGACGATCTCCACTCGATGTTCGCAGGCGATCGCGTGGCGCTTCGCGGGCGTCTGCGGGTCGATCTTCCGACCGAGGTGGCGCGCACAACGATCGTGCCGGCCTTACCGGATTTCATGGCGACTCACCCCGAGTTGGAGCTGGAGGTGTCGAGTACGGATCGGCAGGTCGATCTGGTTCATGAGGGGTTTGACTGTGTATTGCGGCTTGGTCCCATCGGGGACGAGACGCTGATCGCCCGCCCGCTGGGCAAGTTACGCATGGTCAACGCCGCCAGTCCTGCCTATCTGGCGCGCTATGGCGTCCCTCGATCACTAGAAGATCTCCAGCGTCAGGAACATCGGACAATTCATTTTTCAACGACACTGGGCGCAAAACCCTATGGATGGGAATATCCGGACGGCGACAGCTATGCGACGTTTCAGTTGCCGGGTGCGCTACACGTCAACAGCGCGCAGACCTACGAAGCCGCGGCGCTCGCCGGCCTTGGCCTGATTCAGGCGCCACTCTTGGGGATCGGCCGATACTTGGAGAGCGGAGCACTGGTGGAAATTCTACCCGACTTTGGTCGCCGGTCGCTTGCCGTGTCCCTCGTAGTAGCGCATCGGCGCAACCTGTCGCGCCGAGTCCGCGCATTCATGAAATGGATCGAAGATGTCCTGACGCCCTATCTGGAATAGAGAAGCGAACCCGTCAGCTGTGCAGAAATCATATGTGGACGGCCCCCGCCTGCAAGGGGTTTGAGTATCGGCTTGGCGACCTGGTCGGGTGCAGTCATATGTCCGGCCCGTTGGTGCGGCGCATATGGCCGCTGGCCCTGATGGAGTTCGCGGATCGGGTCCCTATCAAGATTGCGCGCTGAGGTGCGCGTTGATTTATTCGGGTCTTCCCAATCTACGGCTCGACCGTTTCGCCATCACTTCCTCTTCACCCTCGCAATCTTGCGGACCTTACGGCCGGTTCAGGCCGCTTGCCCGACGATCTCTTTTGCTCGATAGCCGTCTCCGCGCGCCATTACCGCCCAGACGATGCGGGCGGTTCGGTTGGCGAGCGCGACCGCCACGAGCTTGGCCGGCTTTCGCGCCAGCATGGCGCGCACCCATTCGCCGTCCTTGGTCGCGCGCTCGCGCGCATGCCGCAGAACGGCGACCGCCCCCGCGACGAGTAGGGAGCGAATGTATTTGTCGCCGCGTTTGCTGGTTCGCCCCAGCCGCTCCTTGCCACCGGAGGAATTTTGTCGCGGCGTCATATGTGGACGGCCCCCGCCTGCAAGGGGTTTGAGTATCGGCTTGGCGACCTGGTCGGGTGCAGTCATATGTCCGGCCCGTTGGTGCGGCGCATATGGCCGCTGGCCCTGATGGAGTTCGCGGATCGGGTCCCTATCAAGATTGCGCGCTGAGGTGCGCGTTGATTTATTCGGGTCTTCCCAATCTACGGCTCGACCGTTTCGCCATCACTTCCTCTTCACCCTCGCAATCTTGCGGACCTTACGGCCGGTTCAGGCCGCTTGCCCGACGATCTCTTTTGCTCGATAGCCGTCTCCGCGCGCCATTACCGCCCAGACGATGCGGGCGGTTCGGTTGGCGAGCGCGACCGCCACGAGCTTGGCCGGCTTTCGCGCCAGCATGGCGCGCACCCATTCGCCGTCCTTGGTCGCGCGCTCGCGCGCATGCCGCAGAACGGCGACCGCCCCCGCGACGAGTAGGGAGCGAATGTATTTGTCGCCGCGTTTGCTGGTTCGCCCCAGCCGCTCCTTGCCACCGGAGGAATTTTGTCGCGGCGTCATATGTGGACGGCCCCCGCCTGCAAGGGGTTTGAGTATCGGCTTGGCGACCTGGTCGGGTGCAGTCATATGTCCGGCCCGTTGGTGCGGCGCATATGGCCGCTGGCCCTGATGGAGTTCGCGGATCGGGTCCCTATCAAGATTGCGCGCTGAGGTGCGCCTTGATTTATTCGGGTCTTCCCGATCCACGGCTCGACCGTTTCGCCATCACTTCCTCTTCACCCTCGCAATCTTGCGGACCTTACGGCCGTTTCAGGCCGCTTGCCCGACGATCTCTTTTGCTCGATAGCCGTCGCCGCGCGCCATCACCGCCCAGACGATGCGGGCGGTCCTGTTGGCGAGCGCGACCGCCACGAGCTTGGCCGGCTTTCGCGCCAGCATGGCGCGCACCCATTCGCCGTCCTCGGTCGCGCGCTCGCGCGCATGCCGCAGAACGGCGACCGCCCCCGCGACGAGTAGGGAGCGAATGTATTTGTCGCCGCGTTTGCTGGTTCGCCCCAGCCGCTCCTTGCCGCCGGAGGAATTCTGTCGCGGCGTCATGCCGAGCCAGGCCGCGAATTCTCGCCCAGACCGGAACAGGCTTGGATCGCTAACCGTCGCTGCGATCGCGCTCGCCCCCATGATTCCGACGCCCGGAACGGTCGCCAGCAGCTTGCTGAGCCGGTTGCCGCCGATGCCATCGCGCCAGTCTCGCCTCGATCTGCCGGATCTTGGCCTGCGTATCGTCCAGTTGCGCCACGATGAGCCGCAGGATCGACCGCGCCAATTCCGGCAAGCCAGCTTTGTTCTCTTCGATCGCTTCGACCAACCATTCGACATGGCGCAGACCCTGCGGCGCGATGACGCCGAATTCGGCCATGATGCGCGCGCAGCGCATTGACCAGCCATGGTCCGCTGACGAACCAGCAGGTTGCGCGCCCGGTGCATCATCAGCACCGCTTGCTGATCGACGTCCTTAACCGGAACGAACCGCATCGACGGCCTCGTCACCGCCTCGCAGATCGCCGCGGCGTCCGCGGCGTCGTTCTTGTTGCGCTTGACGTAGGCCTTCACGTAGGCCGGCGGCATCAGCTTGACCTCATGGCCCAACGCGATCAGTTCGCGCGCCCAATGGTGCGCCGTCGCGCAGGCCTCCATGCCGACGAGGCAAGGTTCTTGACCGCGAAAGAACTCGACAACTTCCGCGCGGCGCAGCCTTCGCTTGATAACAATCTTTCCAGCAGCGTCGACCCCGTGAACCTGAAACCAGTGCTTGGCGAGATCGAGACCGATTGTGATAGTTTGCATGGCGGACGGCTCCTCTCAGTTGTGGCGTTCACTGACGACCACGTTGTGGCACATCGATGCCGGGGAGCAGGGGCCGTCCACCTCATCAAGATCTTTGTACTACGTATGAAATTAGCAGAACATGCGGTGCTGAAATCAGGTGGAGAAAGGGCGCCTCTTTCGCCCACTTGAGGCGCTCAGAACCGCCGTCTGCAATGTCCGCTTCACGTGTGCGCCGTGAGAAGGCGGCGCTTTCCAGTGGGTGCAAGCCCCACCCGGCGAACGCTCCAGCCGGAAGCAACCGGAGCAGTCATGGAGGTGACGAAATGGCTGAAGCCTTCGGTGTAGGTGGTCACGTATAGGTGACGGCGCGAGTGTGCGGGCCGCAACGCGAGTAAACGCCGAGCAAGCCTCGAAAAGGACGATGTGCAGGCCGACCCGACGACGTTTTCGGGGAAGGCTGATACGGCTAGCGAGATGAGCGAAGACGACGCCCAGTCGCTGCACCGGGGTAGTGGCGGCAGCACGTACACAAGGAAAGCGCGCGCAACACGGGAAGCCCCATAGCGCGGTCAGGGATGACCAACCAGACGCCCGCGAGGGATAGGCCGGGCCTCATGGGGTGGCGGAGAGGTTCGTAGTACCGGTGAAGCCGGGTAACGCCGGGGGAGGGAAGGGGCCTCAGTTCAAGACAGACGCAAGACGCAGCGAGGGACCTGGAGATTGGGCAACCTATCAACTCCGACAGCGTTCAGAAACTGCAGACGGCGTTGCACGCGAAAGCGAAGGCAGAACCCGGCTACCGCTTCTACGTCCTCTACGACAAGATCAGCCGCGACGACATTCTGGCGCACGCCTATGCCCAGTGCCGCTCCAACAGGGCGCGCCGGGCGTGGACCGTCAGGACTTCGAGGCAGTCGAAGCGTACGGGTCGAGCGATGGCTGGCGAACTGGCGCTTGCGCTCAGGCAGGAACTTACCGACCGGACCCTATCAGACGCGTTTACATACCGAAGGCCAACGGCAAGCTCAGGCCGCTGGCGTCTCAACCTTGCGGATCGGTCTGCATGACAGCAGCGATGCTGGTGCTGGAGCCGATCTTCGAAGCGACCTCCCATCAACTCTACCCCTACCGCCCCGGCAAACGCCCAACAGCGTGTCGCGCGGGAGAGCTGCTGTTTCGCGGCCATCCGGAAGTGGTGGACGCCGACCTCGCGGACTACTTCGGGAGCATTCCCCATGCCGAGCTTTTGAAGTCGTAGCGCGCCGGATCGTTGATCGGCGCGTGCTGCATCTGATCAGGGTGTGCTGGATTGTCCCGTGGAAGAAACCGATGATCGGGTCGGAAGACACGCACGACCGAGCGCGGGACACGCGGCGCGGCATTCCGCAGAGCTCGCCCATCTCACCCGTGCTGGCGAACATTTACATGCGCCGGTTCGTGCTGGGATGGAAGATGTTCGGCTCGAGCGAACCTTCGGCACGCGGCTCGTGACCTACGCCGACGACCTCGTGATCCTGTGCAGAAGGGCAAGGCCGAAGAAGCCTTGCAACGACTGCGGAGATCATGGGCAAGCTGAGGCTGACGGTGAACGAGGAGAAGACGCGCGTCTGCAAAGTGCCGGAGGGAGTCGACTTTCTGGATACACGTTCGGCGAATGTTTTCGCAGACCGGCGAGGCCCGTATCGCTACCGGCCGTCAAAGAAAAGCATTCAGCGCGTGGTCGAGAAAGTCCACGCCCTACCGACCGAGCGGGAACATGGCAAGAGACCACAACGCTGGTGAGTAAGTGAACCGTGCGTTGCGCGGATGGCAACTACTTCCAAGTAGGAACCATCAACAAGCGTATCGGCGCTCGACGCTTACACAGCAGTGCGGTTGCGCCGGTGGTTGCGCTCCAAGCACAAAGTCAGACGACGAGGCGAGCTATCCACTCTCGCACCTCTACCACTACGCTCTACGCCTAGCCGCTCACGATTGCGTACAAGGCGTGAGGTCTTGTCCGAGAGCCGGATGCGGGAAATCCGCACGTCCGGTTCGATGAGAGGGGTGTGGAAACGGAGCCACGGCTGAGCCACTAAGACACCGCCAGACGAAAGGGGCGGCAAACAGATATGCTCAACCTAAAGTCACCGCGCCACACTCCTACTCTACCGACACCGGACGTCGTGAGCCGTCTTGGGCGTTGTCCGCTTCCCGCCCAAACCCGGAGTCCGAAGTGAGACGGAGCGGCGCGTCGCCTTGTCATGATAGTCTCGCCAGGGCTAAGAGGCGAAGCCAACCGCGAGCGGACTGGAGGGGCATGCATGGCCGCCGATCCCGATCGCCAAGGGCCGCCTTCTCGCGAGGCTTTCGCCCGGTTCGTCGCGCTTGCGACGCGCTGGAGCGACAATGACGCCTACGGCCATCTCAACAACGTCGTCTATTACGCCCTGTTCGATTCCGCGGTGAATGCGATTCTGATCGAGGCGGGGCTCCTCGATCCGGCGTCGAGCCCGATCATCGGGCTCGTGGTCGAGAGCAGCTGCCGGTTCTACTCGAGCCTCACCTATCCCGAGCCGGCGGAAGTCGGGGTCGCGGTTGAGCACCTCGGCCGCTCGTCAGTGCGCTACCACCTCGCGGTGTTCAAGGCCGGCGCGGCGACGGCGGCGGCCGCCGGACGGTACACCCACGTTTATGTCGAGCGGGCGACGAACCGCCCGGTTTCGATTCCCGACGGGCATCGGCGGCTGATGGAGGGGCTGAAGGCGCCGCGCGGCCCCGACTGACTCTTCCGGAACGAAGCCGCTTGGTTCTTTCTCGTCCCCACGATTGCCTCTTCAATTTATGGACAATTGCTTTACGAAAATCAGAATCCGTGGTACCAAGGGTGGATCGCCGGTCGAAGCGACCCGAGCGGCAGGCCGGGAGAGAAGGGCAGCCACTCAATTTGGCGCGGATTCGCCGCAAGTCTTTGAAAAGGCTCAATCCGCGGGTGAAAAATGAATTTTGATTTTTGTTGCGTTGGATTTGGTTATCGTTGCGGGCGGCTTTGATATTGTTGCGCCCGGCTTGGGAATTGTTGCGCCGGATTTGGAATTCCGATCCTCGCCGCCGCTCGGGGCGCGGCCGCGCCGTTCCGATCAGCGGTTCCGAACCGCGATCATCGCGTCCCGAAGCACATTGACCTCATCGCGCGCTTCCTGCTGCCGCCAGACCATGACGTCCCGGATCGACAGCATGCCGACGAGCTTTCCCCCGTCCATCACCGGCAGATGGCGGACGCGGCGCCTGTTCATGATCTTTTCCGCTTCCACCATCGGCGTTTCCAGCCCGCAGGTCGTAACCTCGCGGGTCATCAGATCGCGGACGTGCATGTCGGCGAGGCGCGCTCCGTCCTTGGCGAAGGCGCGGACGACGTCGCGCTCGGAGATGATTCCGATGAGCGTTCCGTGAGCGTCGCAGACCGGGAAGGCGCCGATGTTGAGGGCGCTCAACCGGGTGCAGATCGACGCGATCGATTCTTCCGCGATGCAGGTCTGAAGCGTCTGGCGGTTCGATTGGAGGACGTCCGACACTCTCATGGAAAGAGCCTCCTGTCGCGCGTTTGATCCCCTGCCGGCAAGCTTGGCCGGCAATCTGACGGCGGAGTTGGACTGAAAAAAGGCCGCGGGGGCCGACGCCGCCGGACTATGGACACACGCACTTGATCGCCGAGACGCTTTGAGGCATAGAGCGCGCTTCCTTTTATCCGCCGTGGGTTCGTTCTCGCGCGCGAAGAACCCCTGGTGATGAACGTGAAAGTCCGTAATTCGCTGAAATCGTTGCGCAATCGCCATCGCGACAACCGCCTCGTGCGCCGCAAGGGCCGCGTCTATATCATCAACAAGACGCAAAAGCGCTACAAGGCCCGGCAGGGATAGGAGCCCTTCGGCGCGCCGATCCTTTTTGACGGCCGCCGCGCCGCGCGGTAAAATGCTGCCCATGCGGCTTCGCGCGCACTCCCTTTTCATCAGCCTGGCGCTTGTCCTGTCCGGAGCGCCTGGGTTCGCGGAGGACACGCCCGCCGCCCCCCAAGCCAGGCCCGACGCCCAGGCGGAGCCTGACGGCCAGGCCAAGCCCGACAGCGAGACGCCGCAGACCAAGCAGGATGAGCCGCCGGCGCAAACGCCGGCCGAGGCGCGCGCCGATCTCTATGCGCGGCTCGCCGCCGCCAAGGACGCGGACGAGACTGCCGGGATCATCACCCTGCTCCTACACGCCTATGCCGAATCCGGCTCGGACACCGCCGATCTTCTGCTGCGACGGGCCCGGCAGGCGATCGGGGCGGAGGAATATCCGGATGCGCTGAAAATCCTCGATGCGACGATCGCGCTCGAGCCCGACTGGGCGGAAGGCTGGAACGCCAGGGCGACCGCCCGCTACCTCGACGACGACTATGACGGCTCGATGGCCGACATCGCGCAAACGCTCAAGCGCGAGCCCCGGCACCTGGGCGCGCTCATGGGCATGGCGGCAATCCTCGAAGCGCGCGGGAAGAAAGAGGACGCGCTCAAAGTCTACGAGCGCGCGCTCGCGATCGCGCCCCATTGGCGCAACGCCCAGGAGGCGGCCGGCAGGATCAAGGCTGCACTGGCCGGCGACGAGCTTTAAGGGGCCCTAGGCTCCAAACTCGATCAATGTATTGAACTGATTATTGTGTTGTGATTTAAGCCGAATTGATTGGAGGGCTTGGATCGTGGCAGGGGCATTTTGGCTGTCGGAGGCGCAGTGGGAAGCCATTGAGCCGCTTCTCCCGAAGAACCAGCCTGGGGGGCGCAGGACCGACGATCGCCGGGTGATCAGCGGCATCGTTCATGTGCTCAAGACGGGCTGTCGCTGGCAGGACTGCCCACCCGTCTATGGGCCGTCGACGACGATCTACAATCGGTTTCGTCGCTGGACGATGCGAGGGCTGTGGCGGCGGCTCTTTGAAGCGCTTGCGCACACCAGCCCCGGCGAGGATCAGGCGATCGATAGCACGACCGCCAAAGCGCATCGCTCGGCAGCGGGCGGAAAAGGGGGGCCGAGGCGCAGGCGATTGGACGCTCGCGCGGGGGCCGCACCACGAAAATCCACGCCATCGTCGACGCCCGCGGGCGCCCCATCGCCTTCGAGGTGACGCCGGGCGAACTGGGCGATGTCCGCGTCGCCACGGCTCTGATCAGCGCCGTCCCGCCCGGCTCGCGCCTCGCCGCCGACGCCGCTTACGATAGCGACGGTCTCCGGCGCTTTCTTGCTGAGCGAGGCACGCTGCCCGTCATCCCAAACAACCCAACGCGCAAGAGCAGGCATCCTTTCGACCAAACTGCCTATCGTCAGCGCAATCTCATCGAGCGGATGTTCTGTCGCCTCAAGGACTGGCGACGCCTCGCCACCCGCTACGACAAGCTCGCCTCAAGCTTCGCCGCAGCCGTCGCAATCGCCGCAATCATCCTTTGGTGGACCTGATTGAGTCTCGACCCTAAAGCAGAATGTTGACACTCAGACGAGAGGGGTGGAGGTCAAGACCCACGCCCCTCCAATGGCGGTCTTTGAGCCTAGGTTACCGCACAATTGTGAGGCGCGCCTCTTCGGTTGGTTTGGAGGAGCGCGTTTCCCGGCGAGTGGGATCGCCCGATGCGACGGCGAAGAAGCCATAGTCCGGCATGACGGCTTCGAGCTCTTGGCAGTAGGAAGCGTACTCTGCAGAACCAAGTTTAATGAAGCCCAGTTGTGTCGCTCCGTCTGCAATGGGCATCAACGCTATTGGGGCGCTTACCGGGGTGAACTGCATGCCGCTCGGATTTGATAACGTCATCATCAGGCCGCGGGCAGATGTCTGTCCAACAGGCCGCGACACCATGATCACGCGGATGGCACCTCTCTCGACCGTCACCAGACTCATATATGGCTTTCCGTCCGGAACATAGACGCGTCCCCGTTGCGTGTACCCCGCATCGACACGGCCTTGTTCCTCAAATATGAGGCAGGATTCTGCATCGTCCCACCGTATCGTCACGAGGTAGGCGTTTATGAGTCCGCTGGCAGAAAACGCTGGCCTGACGCAGAGATACTTTCCCTCCAGTCTCGTGACGTTAGCGTGTGTATAACCGCCTAAGTTCTGCGGCGCCTCCGAGCTAGGCGTCACCCCGACTTTGCTGGTCGCGGCACGCGCGAACTCTGGAACGGTGGAACGCGGTGCGTTGGCGACACGCTCCGCGACATCCTTTCGCACGCGCTCGGATTTCCGAAACGCCGCGAGAACCATAGCCCCGATCGCCGCGCCGATCAGACCCGTGTTTATGACAATCGTCATCCTTGCCTGCCGGGGATCAAGGTAGAACTGGCCCATCACGGTGTCATCGAGCAGCCGACCAAGGGCGAAACCGGCGGCCATGCAGGCGAACCCGTTTCCAATCGCCGCAAGCGCCGCCACGCGCGGCCAACTCCACTCCAAAGGCCCGAGATACGAACACAGAAGACCAAGGGAGATTGTACAGGTGAAAGGCACGATTATACCGGGCCATCGCTCAACGAATTGCCTGATCACATCCTGGAAACCCGAGCCTCCACCCTGAAGCAAAGCGGGGATCAGAGGTATTGCAATACGCAGCACGACCGACAGCCCGGCAACAATAAGCGCCGCGAGAATGAGCTCCGCGAACGGTGGGAACATGGATTTGTCGTTCTCCTGCCTTTCGATGAAGCGCTGGGCGACAAGAATCGAGCCCATGACGGAGAACCCGATCGAAATGGCGAAGGTGATGGCGATGACGAGGATTTTGTCGCCGTCAATCGGTTGCGCTCCGGGCGTCGTCGTCATGATCAGAATGCTCAGGAGCATCACCGCAAAGATCGTCATCGCCCATTGATCGAGTCCGAAGCTGGGCATTGGATGCGACTGGTCAAAGCCCATGTTCGAAAGCCGCTGACGTCGTCGAAGCGCAGTCTTGTCACAATAGAGGACGTACCTGGCGATCAAACTGCAGACCAGATTTGATAGATCACCAATGGCTCGGTTGAGTCCGTCCTTCGCCTCTTTGGTTGGCTGCTCGGAGCCGAAATAGGCGAGCCCAGCCTGCATTAGTTCTTCGTAGCGTTCTTCGGCCCTGCGCACGATCAATTCGCTGAGCTGCATGATGGCCGCATAGGCTGAAAGCGCATGAGTGCCGGCAGGGAAAGCCGGTTGTGCGCCGGAGTTATTCGGCGCGACGAACAAGCAATAGAGTCCGACAGTTCTCGTGAACCGCACGGCGACCGGGGAATTCATGTCGAAATTGAGCACATGCGCGCCAATGTTTTCAGAGATGACCTTAGCCACCTGGTCTCGAAGCTGTTCCCTTTTGGGCCAAAACTCGCTTTGCGTGAGCTCGATTGTGATTCGGTCGGCTTCGCGCGGTATTGAAGCGAGGCTCACGCAAAAGGACCGGGCCGCTCCGTCGATTCGGTTAACAGCCGGGAATTGCGAGGCGACCACTATGATAAGGGCGGCAAAGATGGGCTTGAATTGTTCGATCTCGCCTTGCCCATCGGGCTTGAGCCGGAAGATCCAGAGCCGACCTAGGCCAACGCCTCCCTGGCTAATCGCAATGGCGACAAGAAGCCAAAGCGCGATGATCAGGGCGTAATAGAAAATAACGCCGCAAAAGAACAGCGCGAACGTTGTTCCGGACCGATTGGTCGGCGGTGAGTTGAACCGCTGCCACGCGACCACAAACAGGAGCGCGGCCGGAATAAACCATTCGCTGGACTGGATCGCCTGAGTGATAAATAACCGAAACTCATTTGGGTTGGTAAAGAACTCGCCCATCGCAGCCTCCGCGGTGGAGGGAAGTCAACTGCAATTCAAATTCTCTCAAGCATCGGGCGATCGCCGACCAGTCACCGAACCTTCGTCCAGTTACGTCTACGCCGAATCTCGCCGGGCGGCTGTGAGCGGGGTCACACCCCGGCCGCTTGCGGCGGGCGCAACGGCTCGGTAATGTTGTCTCAGACAACACTCGGAGACTCACCGATGTCGCTCACCGACGAAGTGCGCAGCTTCAACCGTTTCTACACCCGCGAGATCGGACTCCTGAACCGCCGCCTGCCGGCGACCGACTTGTCGCTGCCACAAGCGCGCGTTCTCTACGAACTGGCCCACGCGCCTGCGAGCGGGCTGACGGCGGCGGAGATCGGCCGGGCCTTGGGCATGGACAAGGCGCATCTGAGCCGCATCGTCGCGCGCTTCCGCGCGCGAGGGTTCGTGCAAAGCCGCGTCAGCGCCGACCACGGCAAGCTTCGGTTGCTCACACTGACCGTCGCGGGACGCAAAGCTTTTGGCGCCGCCGAAGCGGCAGCCCGGACGCAGATCGACGCCCTTCTCACCCCGATCGGCGAGGGCGGGCGCGAGCGGCTCATGGAGGCGATGCGCGACATTCGCACGGCGCTGAACCGCGGCGAGGCGGAGGCGGGCGACTTGCGCCTCAGGCGCCTTCGGCCCGGCGACGTCGGCTGGATCATCCATCGCCAGACCGTTCTCTACCACCAGGAATACGGTTGGGACTGGACCTACGAGGGGCTCGCGAGCCGCATCCTCGGCGCCTTCGTCGCCGAATTCGATCCCGCGCGCGAAGACGCCTGGGTCGCCGAGCGAGGGGGCGCGATCGTCGGCTCGATTTTTCTCATGAAGAGCGACGATCCCGAAGTTGCGAAGCTCAGGCTGCTCTATGTCGAACCGGTCGCGCGCGGGACCGGCCTCGGCCGCACGCTGGTCGCTGCCTGCATCGGGCGGGCGCGGGAGTTCGGATACCGCGAGCTCACGTTATGGACCAACGACGTATTGATCGCGGCGCGCCGGATCTATCAGGCTGCAGGGTTCCGGCTCATCAGCGAAGCGCCGCACCACTCGTTCGGCCACGACCTCGTCGGCCAGACCTGGACGCTCAACCTGGCGCGCGCTTGAGCGAAAAGGCCCCGCGATCCTGCCGGTATCGCGGGGCCGCGGGGCGCGCGCCGGGGAGGGAAGGGAACGCGCCGCCGAACAGATTCTGAATTGCGCTCTGGCCGCTCAATCGACCCTAAAGTCTTCTCAGCCTCAGAAGAGCTCCCACTGGCCGCCTCTCCAGTATCCGCGCCCGGGATGCTCCCGCCAAGAATAGCGCTCGCCTTCTTTCCAGCGCCAATCGTTCGGATGGATTATAATCCCGGCGGCCGGTGGATAGGCGAAGTCTTCGATTAACGTGCCAGCAATCGCCGTCAGTATTGCAAACGATGCGCGCTGACGCGCTGATTGACATGAGCCCCAGCAGCGCGAAACTCGCGAGAGCCAGGGAGACAAACTTGGAGCGTGCGTTCATGACCTTCTCTCCTGTGAGGTGACAGCCGGCCACAACAACAAACGAACTCGCCAGAGGTTCCAAAGGGCTGGACGCGCCCGCGTGGAAGCCGCCGACGTACCGGCTTGAGACGGTGCCGGAATCGATCGCCCGAAGGCGCCCTTCGCCGCGTCCATTCTTCGTCGCTTCTGCGCCCGGGCTGAACCGCTTTTGCGATCAGACAGCTGAGAGCGGCAGCCGCTTGTTGCCCAGAATGATGTCCGAGGCCTTCTCCGCCACCATGATCGTCGGCGCATTCGTGTTGCAGGAGGGGACAAAGGGCATGACGGATGCATCGACGACTCTGAGGCCGTCGATCCCGCGAAGTTTGAGATCGGGCGTCACAACCGCTTCCGGCCCGTCGCCCATGGCGCAGGTGCCGGCCGGATGATGGTCTGTCTTGCATGATCGGTAGGCGTATTCCGCGAGTTCCTCGTCGGAAGTCAGGTTGTCGCCGGGCAGCCGCTCGGCGAGCACATAAGGCTTCAGCGCGGGCTGACGCAGGATCTCGCGTGCAAGCCTAAGTCCCTTCAACGCGCAGGCGCGATCGTAGGGGTCCGCCCAATAGTTCGGGTCAATCAACGGCGCGGCTTTCGGGTCATTGTTCGCGAGCCGCACCGTTCCGCGCGAACGCGGTCGCAAGAAAGCAGAGTTCAGCGTAACGCCCGGATTTTTCATCTGCGCGACGCCCGCCTCGATTCCCGATCCGAGGCCAAGATGAAACTGAATGTCGGGGGATCTTGCTCCCTTGTCCGCGTACCAGAAGCCGCCGGTCTCGAACAACGTGGAAGTGACGGGACCGGTCCTGAACAGGAGATACTCGATCCCGGCCCATACCGTGCGGTGCGGACGCGCGACGCGGTCATAGGTGTGATCGCCGGTGCATTCCGAAATCGCGTAGAGGTCGAGATGGTCCTGCATGTTGCTTCCAACGCCCGGAAGATCGTGGACGACCGCCACGCCTGCCGCCTTCAGCGCATCCGCGGGGCCAATCCCCGAAAGTTGAAGCAAGCGTGGCGATCCGATCGCGCCGCAACTCACGATCACTTCGCGATCTGCAAGCAGGGACTCCGTTCCGGTTCCCTGGGCGATCGTGACCCCGACGGCGCGGCCTTTCTGGACGTCGACCTTCAGCGTCTGCGCATTGAGGCGCACAGTCAGGTTCTTTCGCGCTTTGACCGGCTTCAGGAACGCGCTCGAGGCGGAGGATCGCCGGGCGTTCCTGGTCGAAAGCTGGTAGTGGCCGATACCGTCTTGCACTGCGCCATTGAAATCGTCGTTGAAGGGGATGCCCGCCTCCTGGGCCGCGCGCAAGAACGCGAAGCTGATCGGCAACGGATTGACCGGATACGAAACGCCCAGGGGCCCGCCGTAGCCGTGATAGGCGTTGACAAGGCGCTGGTTGTCTTCGCTACGAACGAAATAGGGCAGAACCTCGCGGTAGCTCCATCCTCTGCAGCCAGCTTCGCTTACCCAGGCGTCGTAATCCTTGGCGTTGCCGCGTGTATAAAGCTGCGCGTTGATCGAGGAGCCGCCGCCGATGACCTTGGCTTGTGTGTACCAGATGACGCGACCATTGAGGTGCTTTTGCGGGACCGTGCTCCAGCCCCAGCTCGCCACGCCCTTGGTCATCTTCGCGAAACCCGCCGGCATGGCGAAAAGCGGATTCCAGTCTCCGCCGCCTGCTTCCAGCAGCAGGACTTTGGTGGATGGGTCGGCGCTCAAGCGATTTGCCAGAACGCAGCCGGCAGGCCCTCCGCCGACGATGATGTAGTCGTAGGCCATCGTCCCTTTCCTAAACTCGTTGAAGATCGTTCTTCGCAATGTGGTCTGCGACACGAAGCGCCTGAGCGGCGATCGTCAGAGATGGATTGACCGCAGCCGATGTCGGCAAGAAGGAAGCGTCGATCACGAAAAGGTTGGGATGGTCCCAGGCGCGGCAGAAGGGATCGAGCGGCGATGTCGCAGGGTCAAGCCCGATGCGAACGGTGCCGCACTGATGCGATGGCGTCCGACGGTCGAAAGCTCGCGAAAGGACGATCGGATAACCTGCTGAGCGCAAGCGTTCCTTGAATGCCGCGACGAGCATCTCGTGAGTCGTCCAATTGCTGCGCTTCCAATCGAGTCGGATCTGCGCGCCATCGACCGTGACCCGGCTCTCCGGATTCGGGAGGTCCTCGCTGATCGCGTACCAATCCACCGAGCGCCTGCTTATCGGGCCGAGCGCCCACTCGGGCGCCAAGCGGATGTTGGCCTTGAGGATGGGAGCGGTGACTCGGCCGAGGAGCTGAAGATTGCCGAGCGGCGGTCCGCCGCGGCCGTCGTCAAGGTAGAAGTCATTGATCCCGAGCGTCTTCTGATAGACCGAGTCGTTGACGACACGCGGATCAATCGCCACCACCGCCGAAGCGTTGTGGTTCATGAAATGTCGACCGACCATGTCTGAACGATTCGCGAGGCCGCCTTCCCCGGATCGGAGCAGCAACGCGGCTGAATTGACGGCGCCAGCAGCGAGCACGACGACTTTCGCGCTGATCGTGCTGCGAGCGCCGCCCTGCAAGACCTCGACTCCGGCGATACGCTTGCCGGTAGGCTCCACAAGCAGCCGATCGACGCGAGCGGCGGTGCGAAGCTCGACGTTAGGGTGCGCGATTGCTTCTTTGACGCCGCAGCTCTCTGCGTCCATCTTGCCATGGCCGGCGTCGGGAAATGCATCCCATGGCGTTTTCGCGCGCTTCATCCATTTGTCGATATCGATCCCGAGCGGCAACGGAAACGGATTCAGGCCGACGCCTTTGAGGCGTTCGCGCGCTCTTGCGATCGCGGGTTCGTCCGGCACGGGGCCGAATGGATAGGGTTTCGAATGCCGCGGCTCCGTGCGGTCGAAGCCCAGGGCGCCGCGCACCCTGTAGAGCCTCTCGGCAGCGGTGTACCAGGGTTCCATTTCTTCGTAAGGGAAAGGCCAACCGGGCGTGGTCCCATCACGATGAACGATCGGGCTGAAGTCCTGCGCCCGGTAGCGGATGAGCACCGCTCCGTACAGCTTGGTGTTGCCGCCGACGTAGTAGTAGTTGCCCGGATTGAATGCTTGTCCGGCGCTGTCGAGCCACGATTCCTCGGGCCTGAATATCCCTTGCTGGAAAATCGCGCGCGCATCTCGAATCGCGTCGCTGTCCGCGAGCCGCTCGCCACGCTCGAGAATGAGGATTTTGGCTCCCGCGGGAGCCAATCCCGCAGCGAACGTCGCGCCCCCCATTCCCGATCCTACCACGGCGACGTCAACGCGCTCCTCGCTTGGCATGATATCCTCTAGGGGCGGATCGCGTTTTGCCCGTTCAGATGCGCCGCGTGGTCGACGGATCGAAGAGGACCGCCTTGTCGAGGTTGAATGCGAAGGTGTGTTTCTGCCCAACGCCGACGACAGTGTCGGCGCGCATGCGCGCCGTCAGTTCCTTACCGGCGACATGAATGACCACGAAAGTGTCGGAGCCCGCGGGCTCGACGATTTCAACGTCGGACTCAAAGGCGGCGACCGTCTTCGCGTTGCGGTCGACACTTTCAGGATCGTTTACGGCCTCCGGACGAATGCCGAAGATCACGGGCGTTCCGTCGCCGAGTTTGCGGGCGTCCGCGCTCGTGGGCGCAGGTATAACGATCGGCGGATGATCCTTGCGCTGGAGCACGATCCTGGGCGGTCCGCTGCCGTCGAGAGCGACCTTGCCTTCGAGCAGGTTCATCGCCGGCGACCCCATAAAGTCCGCAACGAACAGATTAGCCGGCGTGTTGTAGATTTCGGCTGGGCTTCCGACCTGCTGCAATTCGCCGTCTTTCAATACGGCGATACGGGTCGCCAGGGTCATCGCCTCGATCTGATCGTGGGTGACATAAACGATCGTTGCGCCGGTCTGCTGGTGCAGACGCTTGATTTCAACGCGCATGTCCACACGCAGCTTGGCGTCGAGATTGGACAATGGCTCGTCGAACAGGAAGACGCGAGGCTGGCGGACCAAAGCTCGGCCCATGGCGACGCGCTGACGCTGGCCGCCCGAAAGCTGGCTTGGACGTCGTTCCAGCAGGTGCTCGATTTGCAGCGTCTTGGCGACCGCCGCCACCGCCTTGTCGCGCTCCGGCTTCGCGACGCCGCGCATCTCCATGCCGAACGCCATGTTCTGTGCGACGGACATGTTCGGATAGAGCGCATAGGACTGGAACACCATCGCGATATCACGCTTCGACGGATGCAGATCATTGATCGTTTGGCCGTCGACGCGGATCTCGCCCGAACTGATCGCCTCGAGGCCCGCAATGGTGTTGAGGAGGGTCGATTTTCCACAGCCCGAAGGCCCGACCAGCACCAGGAACCCGCCCTTGTCGAGCGTGAGGTCTATGCCCTTGAGGATTTCGAGTGAACCGAAGCGCTTGCGCAGCGAGTTGATTTCGAGAAACGCCATTTTCTCAGCCCTTCACTGCCCCAGCCATCAGGCCGCGCACGAAATAGCGCCCGGCGAGGATGTAGACGAACGAGCGTCGGCACGGCGGCGATGATCGCAGTCGCCATATTGACGTTATATTCGATGACGCCGGTCGAGGTATTGACGATGTTGTTGAGCGCGACCGTCATTGGCGACTGTCGCCGGCGGCGAAAGTCGATCCGAACAGGAAGTCGTTCCAGATGTTGGTGAACTGATAGATCACCGTGACGATGAAGAT